>JARSSP010000050.1 GCA_029624675.1 Candidatus Contendibacter sp. | reverse complement strand
GGTGCTTTCAGGTACCATATTTAACAATTCCATAACCTGCAAAGGAGCGCTATAAGATAGCGGAAAGAATATTTACATCATCAAAAGCCCCAATATATTTACCTTCAATCCACAACCTCATATTCCCCATTACATGGAAATTTTTGGACTGGATATTATATTCAAATCCAAAGCTACTCTTCTCTCCAATCAAGTTGCACATTTCTATTTGAATTTCGGTAATCTTTGGGGTGGGATTGATCGAGGTTCGCCAGAGGCAGTTGTACCATTTGATGATCCGTTCCAATGCCAGTTTCCATTTCCATCATTTTGAAAACGATGATATCTTCCATCGCTATCTGTTGTCCATCTCGTTTTGTTAGGATTCTTAGGATCTGGTCGACTGTTCTTCCAAAGATCTTCATGGTTTTTAGGCAACACTTCTTTAGTTGAATTGTATTTATTCGAACCACCACCTTCTGGATCATGGTGCCCAGGATTTTCACACGCGGCGGGATTCCGGTTCCGCGGATTACGCTTCGCTAATCCGCCCTACGCCCTACGCGCTATGGGTTCGGACCACCCACGTCAATACTCCCAAGAACTTCTCTACCAAATACTTTTATCATAAGACGATAAAATATTGGAAAAATTTGAGATTCATCTTTTCCTATCTTATATTTAACTTGAGCTACTTCTTCGGTACTACATCGATGCGATGAACATATTTCGAAAGATTCACCATCCTGTCCGAACACCGCAAATCCCGTTTCATCGTATGCAAAGCAAAAACCATCCATAATGGTTCCATCACTAAGTATAAACTCGGTCAAGGAAATCACAGGCTCATCTTCAGTGAGATCGTGTATGGCTATTGGCTGCACACTTAGATTACTAAGATTTACTTTCCAGGCATGACAGTTAGAGAAATCATCCCTGCACATTTTAAAAAGTCTCTTATCACTCATATCCGTTTGCCTTTAGTTGTCAGCGCCTAATATCGGCTCGGCCGTGATGGGGGTGACTGATTCGCCAATTGATTAGCTCTAGAATTATAAGGGCACCCCTTCGCTTGTGCCTCCCCGATTTTCTCTCTTAACTTATCTTGCACCTCCTTATACTTTCTCCTATGTCCGGCCCAAGAAAATGATCCTGTAGGCCTATTTTCATAGAGGTGATTTCTATCTTCTCGTAAATGCCTAAGCCTCGTCTCTAATTCGTCAATAAGCTCGTTAATTTCTGCTTGAATACCTGAACAATCTGAACAGTCACCCTGTGAGCCACCTCCACCACCTCCACTACAGGCATCACTACCCGCGAGCGCACCTATAACTGAACCTATAAGTTTCAAACAAAAGCCCACAGGATCAGGCCCGGCGGTTGCCGTGCCCCCTCTTGACATCCCTCCACCAAACCCACCTTCGAGTGGCCCACAACCCAAAGCGGTTGGGTTCCTCACACAATAGGAGGCGGCAAGTCCCGATGGATCGCTTGAAGAGAGTGGGTTTCCCTCCACATACGCATACGTATTAATCCCCCCCGCCAACCCAATCGGATCGCTCTGGATATACCGTCCCGTATTGGGATCGTAGTCCCTGAAGTAGTTGTAGTGCAACCCCGACTCTTCGTCGTAATACTGTCCGGGGAAGCGGAGGTTAAGGGTGAAGGCCTGCCCGTCGCCGTCGGGATCGGATTGCGGGAGGTGCTCGCCAAAGGCGCCGCCGGTCAGGGACCAGCGCCAGACCTCGACCGGGCGGATCGGATCGGCGACCGCGCGCGGCGTGCCCAGGTGGTCGGCGTAGACCGGGTAGGGGGTATGCACGCCGTTCTGGGTCCGCAGGATACCCACCAACAGGTCGTCAAGATAGACGTATTCCTGAAGCGGGTTCAGGGCGCCGTCGTATTCGCCCAGGAGCCGGCCCTGGGGGTCGTACAGGAAGCGGGTGGCGGTGCCGGTGAGGGGTCATAGCCGTGGGTTTGGGGCGACGGGCCAGTCTTTCATGGAACCCAAGAAGGGTTGGGAAAGATCGCCGCCCCTGGCAAAAAACCACACGCGGCGGGATTCCGGTTCCGCGGATTACGCTTCGCTAATCCGCCCTACTGGCCTGTGCTTGGGGTGAAACCGCTAAACAAAAAGCCGCACGCGGCGGCTTTTCTTCATTGGGAACATTCCGGTCCCGGCGGGGCGCGAGGCGCTCATCCGCCCTACGAGCTTGGGGTGAAACCGCTAAACCAAAAGCCGGGTAAGGCGGCTTTCCGCTTCGGCGGGGGATTCCAGTTATCCGTTCAAACTGTACTCGACTAGATCTGCATTTCCAGTATCAGCACTACCCGGCTCACTAAAGCCTATGAGGTCAATTTTTCCCTCCAATTGGGGCGGATAAAATTGAGGACGATTGCACTGTTCCCAATGATAATAACCCGGATAATCAGGTATTTCTACTCTAACAAGAGACCAACCAAAGATTCTTAGAAGCGACTCTTTGGTTGCTTGACCCACTAATGATCGTGTCAAATCTTGATCAAGCTCTTGATGCTCATTATAGGGTGATTCACAAACCCAAATATCAGGACCTAAATCATTAATTATCTCTATCGCCTCTTTAATGAAATCCTTATTTTTTAAGGAAATAGTTACCTCGACAAGAGGTTTCCCCTTATGATGGAGATCGGCTAATAGCTGAGTCATATATCAGTGTGTATTAGCAATAACAATAACTGGAATAAAAGCGGTACCTCCTCCCGTGATAGATACTCCAGGTCTACCATAATACCAACCGACTATTGGGCCATAGCCTGGTTCTGGTTTTATCGGAGTACAAAATTCTAAGTACGGATCTTTCAATTTTTTTCTGAAAGCTTGTACTGTAGGAGTAAATCCATCACGAGGGGTATTCCCATATAAAATACCTGTACTTTGCGTATTATATGCGTTTTTTGGATTTAGTTCGTGCCTATAAAAAGGCCCATACATTCCACGCTTCTCGCACGGGTTATCATCATCCGGGCACATCGCTTGACCGGCCGCATTGCCAGCGGTAGCGCCCGCTGCGGCTCCCGCAGCTCCGCCGGCCTGCGCCCCGGCGGCAGCTCCCGCCGTCCCTCCAATCACGCCTCCTGGGGGTCCACCAACCAGCGCGCCACCAGCACTTCCAACAGCGCCGCCAATAACCCCGCCTGCACCTCGACCTACGAAACCTCCGATCACCCCGCCGGCAACAGTGCAGAAATTGACACATGCTCCGTTATCAAGCCCGAGGGGGTCGATATACAGAACCGGGTTTCCTCCCGCATACAGGTAAGTGTTGATCCCCCCCTCCAACCCCATCGGATCGGACTGCACATACCGTCCCGTGCTGGGATCGTAATCCCTAAAGTAGTTGTAATGGAGGCCCGATTCTTGATCGTAATACTGGCCGGGAAAGCGGAGGTTGAGGGTGAAGGCCTGCCCGTCGCCGTCGGGATCGGACTGCGGGAGGTGCTCGCCAAAGGCGCCGCCGGTCAGGGACCAGCGCCAGACATCGACCGGGCGGGTGGGGTCGGCGACCGCGCGGGGCGTGCCCAGATGATCGGCGTAGACCGGGTAGGGGGTGTGCGCGCCGTTCTGGGTCCGAAGGATACCCACCAACAGGTCGTCAAGATAGACGTATTCCTGAAGCGGGTTCAGGGCGCCGTCGTATTCGCCCAGGAGCCGGCCCTGGGGGTCGTACAGGAAGCGGGTGGCGGTGCCGGTGAGGCGTCATAGCCGTGGGTTTGGGGCGACGGGCCGGTCTTTCATGGAACCCAAGAAGGGTTGGGAAAGATCGTCGCCCCTGGCAAGAAACCACACACGGCGGGATTCCCGTTCCGGCGGAGGATGCGCCGCTAATCCGTCCTACTGGGCTATTGCCAATGAGTAGGGCGGGCATGGCCCACCATTTGGGCGGTATCGGACAATGGAAAAGGTGGGCAGTGCCCACCCTGCCTGGCTAATCGCTTTTAGCAATTAACTCAATATATTGTTTTTCAGAATCAAACACTATGTAATCAACGATAGAATCCCAAGCAATCGCACAGGGTCGATTTGCTGCCCAGTCATTTCTGGTTGCACTTTCTGGGACTATACCTATAACAAACAATCTGTTTTTTTGCATTCTAAACTCTATGTTCTTCATAGCCAAAGTATCTCTATCTGTACTAAAAGAAACAACTTTTCCCTCAAAATTTAAATCATGATTATCGGCTGACATAAATATTTACCTTTGCTTGTTGGGATTCGGTGATTTTATATACTTTTTGTTTTTATCGCCACGATTTTCATTCCTATTCCCTCCATATCTCTTACCAGCTCTTCTTCCAGAATGTTTATCCCAATTACCGCCAGTTCCTGTTTGACCTTCAGGATTATCTCCATGACCTGTATAGTCATCATTTCCTCCATTATTATCTCCAGCTATATTGCATTGTGAATTATCATCGCATTCGTTGTTGTAAATAGTTCTTGCAATATCTTCACCTATTTGAATTATTGCATAACAAGTAGTGAGGAAGAGAATCACACATTCTGGATTAGCTGCACAAAGTGCTACTGCGGCGGGAATCGCTTGCCCTGAAGGATCTACATACTGTAGTGGATTCCCTTCCACATACGCATACGTATTAATCCCCCCTTCCAATCCGATGGGATCGCTTTGAATATACCGCCCGGTGGCCGGATCGTAATCCCTGAAGTAGTTGTAATGCAGTCCCGACTCCGCGTCGTAATACTGGCCGGGAAAGCGCAGGTTGAGGGTGAAGGCCTGCCCGTCGCCGTCGGGATCGGATTGCGGCGGGTGCTCGCCAAAGGCGCTGCCGGTCAGGGACCAGCGCCAGACATCGACCGGGCGGATCGGATCGGCGACCACGCGGGGCGTACCCAGATGATCGGCGTAGACCGGGTAGGGGTGTGCGCGCCGTTCTGGGTCCGAAGGATACCCACCAACAGGTCGTCAAGATAGACGTATTCCTGAAGCGGGTTCAGGGCGCCGTCGTATTCGCCCAGGAGCCGGCCCTGGGGGTCGTACAGGAAGCGGGTGGCGGTGCCGGTGAGGCGTCATAGCCGTGGGTTTGGGGCGACGGGCCGGTCTTTCATGGAACCCAAGAAGGGTTGGGAAAGATCGCCGCCCCTGGCAAGAAACCCACTAAGGTACTCCCCATTGTCAAGACCAAAATATCAAGAAATTAAGATAGTGGCGGGTTGATAAGTATCCTGCTCTCCACAAGCTGGTTGGTTGCCGAAGTACACTTCGGCCGGTGTCCGATAGTCCAAAGATTGGTGTAACCGTTCGTAATTGTAGAAGTGGAAGAAATCCCGCAACCCCAGCCAGGCCGCCCGAACCGTCGGGATGTCCTGCAAATAGACATATTCATACTTGACCGTTCGCCAGAGTCGCTCCACGAAGATATTGTCCAAGGCCCGCCCACGTCCGTCCATGCTCACCTTAATCCCCCGATCCAGCAGCGGACGGGTGAAGCGCGTGGTGGTGAACTGAGCCCCCTGGTCGGTGTTGAAAATCTCACATTGCTTCCGGGCCAGGAGTTGTTCCACCGCGTCGATGCAAAAGTCCGCGTCCAGCGTGGTGCTGAGCGCCCAGCCGAGCACGTAGCGGCTGTACCAGTCGATGACGGCCATCAGGTAGACAAAGCCGGCCGCCAGTCGAACATACGTGATATCGGTGCTCCACACCTGGTCGCAGCGGTCGATGACCAACCCGCGCAGCAAGTACGGGTAGACCGCATGATCCGGGTGGGGTTGGCTGAGGGCGGGCTTCGGGTAGACCGCCGCCAGGCCCATCGTGCGCAACAATCGCCGGACCCGCTTGGGGTTGACCTCATGCCCCGACTGCCGTAAGTGGGCCACCATCCGCCGCACGCCATAGTAGGGTGTCCGCGTGTATTGCTCGTCCAACAGGCGCATCAGCACCAGGTTGTCCGCGCTTTCGCCCGTCGGCCGGTAGTACAGGCCCGATCGGTTCACGCCCAGCAACCGGCATTGCCACCGCACGCTCAACGCCTCGGTTTGACCGGTTTGCGCGGGATTTCGGCGCCAAGTATCCCAAGGCGGTGGACATCCTCGTGAAAGACCGAGCGGTCCTCCTGACCTTTTACGATTTTCCGGCCGAGCACTGGATACAGATTCGGACCCCCAACCCGATCGCATCGAGCTTTGCCACCATTCGGCATCGCACGAGTCGGACCAAGAACTGCGTGTCGCGGAATACCTTGCTGGGCTGGGTGTTCCAATTGGCTCTGACGGCGGAGAAGAGCTGGCGCAAGCTGCGCGGCTTCAACCGTCTCCCCGATGTGGCCAAAGGTATCCGGTTTCACGACGGGATAGCGGTTGGCGATCAACCCGAGGAAACACAGAAAGAACAGCAGAAACTCGCCGCCTGATTCAGGCGGGCCATACACCAGATTTGACTATTGCTCCTCAATCATCGCGCCCACCGCCAACGCCAATTTCGTCGCCACCATCTTGCGCGGGGTCGGGTGGGCTTCCCGCAACCCTCGTTCCATCTCCGCCGCAAGCCGCCGAACCGCTCCTACCATCCCCTCGCCTCCTCTGTTCAAATCACCCAAAAGTTCAACTCAAAACTGACGAGCGTCAAAGACCGCGCGGCGCGACGTGGTGAGTTTAGACCGTAGCCGCTAGAATGCCCCGCCTCGTCGACCGCGATTACAAGGAGCACCCTTGGACATTTTATTGATTCTCAAGGCGCTGATACTCGGCTTGGTGGAAGCCGCTTCGGAATTCCTGCCGATTTCCAGCACGGGGCATCTGATTATCATAGGGGATTTCCTGGCGTTCACCGGGCCGCGCGCCGAGACCTTCGAGATTTTCATTCAGTTGGGGGCGATTCTGGCCGTGGTCTGGATTTACCGCGAGCGATTGCTCGACATCGTCATCAACGTGGATTGGGATCCCAAGGTGCAACGGTTGGTGCTGAATCTGGCGATTGCTTTCATGCCGGCGGCGGTGCTGGGACTTCTGTTGCACAAGTACATTACTCAATATTTGTTCAACCCGGTCAGCGTGGCCATGGCGCTGGTGTTGGGTGGCGTCGCCATTCTACTGATCGAGCGCTTTGCCCGAACGGGTCGGGTGTTGGTGGTGGACGGTATGCACTGGAAAGATGCGGTGTGGGTTGGCATCGCCCAGAGCGTGGCGCTGTTTCCGGGCGTGTCGCGGTCGGGCGCGACCATCATGGGGGGAATGCTGAGCGGAATGTCGCGGTTCGCGGCGACCGAGTTTTCGTTTTTCCTGGCGATTCCCACCATGTTCGCCGCGACCTTTTACAGCCTCTATAAGGAGTGGCACAACCTGGCTCTGACGGATGTACCGATGTTCGCGGTGGGGTTCGTGGCGGCGTTCCTGGGCGGACTGGTGGTGGTGCGGTTTCTGCTGGCCTATGTTGGCCAGAACAGCTTCGCCCCGTTCGCCTGGTACCGGATCGTGTTTGGCGGCCTATTGCTGGTCTATTTTCACTATCATCCTTGGGTGGGCAAGGGCGGATGAGCGGGATCGAGCATGAATCGGAAGAGAGAAGTATGGCGATGCGGATATTTTCCGACGCCTGGATGCGCGAGTACGCGCGGTTGTGGAACGCGGAACAAAACATGGTTCGGGAACTGGCCCAGCAACGGTTCAACGCGGTGGTCGGATATGGCTTCCTGGACCGGCCCACGCCACGCGGTTTGTTGGTGGTGACGCGTGGCGTCGCCGAACTGGCCGGCGATTACGATGGCCGGGAGCTGGATTGGGACTTGCGCGCCAGTTCGGCGGACTGGATCCAATGGCTGGATCAGGGCTTCGACTTGTCGCGTATCCTGGTCGCGGTCGGCGCGCGGCGCCTGCAACTTTGGAAGGGCGACCACAAACGTATTCTGCGCAAACCGCCATTGGTCGGCGCCTTGCTGCGGGCGTTCGCGCTGATGCCCGAGGTGCGGGTTTAGGCGAAATGGGGCCAGGCGCGGCTTGAAATGATTGCCCTGGTTAAGGGCGTTTCGTATCCGATATGCACTAATATGGTGCTTGACGAGGCGTGGTTCCCAGGTAGGTCATAATGCAATAAATTGATTTTAATAAGTTTTATGGAATGGCTTTGAATTTGCCTGTCCCTGTCGGTTTTAATCCATCACCGAGCGGACGATGACCCGGAATGGGGCGCGCGTCCCTGACAACGCGAACGATCAGAGACAGGTATCATGAACCATAACCATAAACGGACCTTGACAATTCTCCTCCCCGGTTTTTTGGCGTCATGGGCGTCCGGAGCGGCATGGGCGCAAGACGTCACGCCACTCAGCCCTGGCAATACGGCCTGGATTCTCACGGCGACGGCGCTGGTGTTGTTCATGACCTTGCCGGGACTGTCGCTGTTCTACGGCGGATTGGTGCGAACCAAGAACGTGCTGTCGGTCCTCATGCAATGCTTCGCCATTACCTGCCTGGTCTCGCTGCTGTGGTTCGTTTACGCCTACAGCCTCGCGTTTGGGACCGGCAACGCCTGGATCGGTGGTTTCGACAAGCTGTTCATGATCGGGGTCGAGGAAAATTCCCTGACCGGCGACATTCCGGAAACCGTGTTCTCCATGTTCCAACTGACCTTCGCCATCATCACCCCGGCGCTGGTGGTCGGCGCCTTCGCCGAACGGATGAAGTTCTCGGCCATGCTGCTGTTCAGTACCCTATGGTTGACGCTGGTGTACGCGCCGGTGGCGCATTGGGTGTGGGGTGGGGGCTGGCTGGGCCAGATGGGCGTGTTGGACTTCGCCGGCGGGATCGTGGTGCATATCACCGCCGGCGTGGCCGCGCTGGTGGCCGCCCTGGTGTTGGGTGGACGCCACGGCTTTCCAACCACCGCCATGCCGCCCCACAACATGACGATGGTGGTGACCGGAGCTGGCATGTTGTGGGTGGGCTGGTTCGGGTTCAACGCCGGCAGCGCGCTGGCGGCCAACGGCAACGCTGGCATGGCGATGATGGCGACGCATCTGTCCGCCGCCGCCGGGTCGCTGGCGTGGATGACGATGGAATGGATACGCTTCGGCAAACCGAGCGTGCTCGGTATCGTGACCGGCATGGTGGCGGGTCTGGGTACCATCACGCCGGCTTCGGGCTACGTGGGGCCGGCCGGCGCGGTGGTCATCGGCGCGGTCGCGGGGTTTGCGTGTTTTAACGCCACCCAATTTCTCAAGCGGGTGCTGAAGGTGGACGATTCCCTGGACGTGTTTCCGGTGCACGGTGTGGGCGGGATGCTCGGAACCCTGGCGGCGGGCGTGTTCGCCTCCACCGAACTTGGCCTGTTCAAGGGCCAGGGCTTCGCCTCGGGGATTGGCGGCATGGGGCAGCAACTGGGCGTGCAGTTCGTGGGAGTGATCGCCACGGTAGCCTACACGGCGGTCGTGACTTTCGTCGTGCTCAGGTTGGTGGAGGCACTGGTCGGTTTGCGGGTCGGTCGGGAAGAGGAAATCGGCGGTCTGGACATCGCCCTGCACGAGGAACGGGGTTACGATCTGTAGAGTGGTTGCCGGTGGCTCGGTGCCCGGAGTGGCGGAGCCGCAAACCACCCGGCTGTCGCGCGCCGCTCTTCCCTGGCCAGCGAAGGGAGCGGGTTTACCGCTCCGCCAGCGCCGCGCGCATTCGCTCCAACCCTTCCGCCAGCCGATCGCGCGGGCAGCCGAAGTTCAACCGCACGAAACCATCGCCGCCAGGACCGAAGGTTGCGCCATCGTTCAGCGCCACGCCGGCTTTTCGCAGGAGAAACTCATGGGGATTGCCGGACAGGTCAACGTCCCGACAATCCAGCCAGGCTAGGTAAGTCGCCTCGGGAATCGTGGCGCGAACGTCCGGCAGATGACGGGCGACGTACTCGACCACGTAATCCCGGTTGGCGGCTAGATAAACCAGCAGTTCCCGCAGCCAGTCGTCGCCGTGCCGATAGGCGGCCAACGCGGCGCGCAGACCCAGAATGTTCGCGTCCGGTACGATGCCGCGCATCGCCTGTTTGAAGCGTCGCCGCAGTTCGGGATTCTGGATGATGGCGAAGCTTGTGCCCAGGCCGGCGATGTTGAAGGTCTTGCTGGGCGCCATGAGGGTGATGCAGCGCTGGGCGATTTCCGGCGCCAGCGTGGCCAGCGGGATATGCCGCCGCCCGTCCAGCAGCAAATCACAGTGAATCTCGTCCGAGCAAATCGTCAGATCGTGACGCTCGCAGATCGCCGCCAGTCGCTGCAACTCCGCGCGAGTGAACGTCCGCCCGACTGGATTGTGCGGATGGCAGAGGATGAACAACTGGGTGCGCGGACCAATAGCCGCTTCGAACGCCGTGTCATCGAACCCGTAATACAGTCGCCCGTCACGTATTGCCGCCGTCAGTTCGGCGGTGACCAGTTCCCGACCCTGATAGCCCGGCGCGGTTAGAAACGGGGGGTAAACCGGGGTTTGCACCAGCACCGCGTCGCCCGGTTCGCCGACCGCCCGGCACGCCACGTTCAGACCGCAGACCAAGCCTGGCAGATGGACGATCTGCTCCGGCGTGACCGTCCAGCGATACTGGACATTCATCCGCGCGCAAATCGTTTCCGTCAACGCCTCCGGTGGCGCGCCGTAGCCGAACACGCCGTGCGCGACTCGTTCGTGCAACGCCGCCAGGACCGGTTCTGGCGAGACGAAGTCCATGTCGGCCACCCACAGCGGCAAGGCGTTGCCGTAGCGTTGCCATTTCAGGCTGTCGGTGCCGCGCCGGTCGGGCGCGCGGTCAAAATCGTAAGGCATGGGGTGGAACACCCTCGCGCGGTGCGCGGAAGTTAGGGGATCAAACCAGATCGTACATTTGACGTAGATGGCCGTATACCATGCTGGACACGTCCCGGATGACGTTGCCGCGCGCCGCTTGCCAGGCCATGTAGCTTTGGGTCGGTCGGGCTTTTTCGATGATGCCGATGAAGGTGTAGGGGTAGTTGCGGCCGTCGCGACCTCGGGCGACCAGGATGCCCATGTCGCCGCACAAGCGGGCGGTGGTGCCGGTCTTGTCGATGACCGCGGTTCCACGCGGTACGCCGGTCGCGCCGGTGTAGATGCGGTCGCGATTCGGCAGATACATGAGGCGCCGAAGTTCGGCGGAGTAGGGCAATTGGTCGTACCAGAGCGCCTGGAGGAAGCGGTGATAGTCAAGGGCGGACGCCCGGTTGCGATAAGTGCGGCCACCGTTGGGAATGGACTCGACGATCCGGGTTTGCCGAAACACACCGGGATAGCGCCGCTTGAGGGTATGTTCCGCCTCGGCGGGGCCGGAGCGACCACTGGTCCGGTTCAATAGCTCGATGAAATAGTTGGTGGCCCGGTTGTCGCTGTGCTGGATCATTGCTTCCATCCGCTGGCGATGGAAGGGAGTGTATTCAAGTTGACCCTCCTGAACCTTGTGGAAAAACGCCAGGGCGATAAAGGGCTTAATCATGCTGGCGCTCTGGTACGACAGACCGGCGTTGATGGTGACCAGGAAGCGCCGGCTGGTGAAGTCGTAAACCAGCCAGGCGGTACGTTCGTTGCCCGCCAGTCGGCCCGTTTGGCGTAGATGCGCCACGTAACGCTCGATGGTGGCGTTCAGGTCGGTCGTGGTCCAAGGCCGCGCCCAGGAAGGGGTCGGTGGCTGGCTCCAGGATCGCGTCGGTGGTGGACTCCAGGGTTGGGTTGGCGGCTGGCTCCAGGATCGTGTTGGTGGCCGGTTCCAGGATTGAGGCGCGCGCCTTGGCCATTGGGGAGGGGTCACCATGGGAGGTTCGTCCCACCATCCATCCGCCGCATCGGATTTCGGGGCGAAGCCGAGACCGGTGGTGACCAGGGCCGCTAGCCGGGCAAGGAACGCGCGCCGAGAACCGTCGAGGGTCGCGGGGGTCTCGACGACGTTGGGTTCCGGCTTGGAGGATCGGAGGAAGAGCATGGGAGGTGGCCTCCAACAAGTGATGAGGTTGGCTTGTCGATTATGGGTCGGAAACATGAAAGTCGACAATGACCGGGTAATGATCGGAACCGATGGCTGGACCGATTTCCCGATGCCGAATTCGGATGCCATCGGAAAAGAGGACGTGGTCGATGGGAATCCAGAGGAGTGGCCACCCGGCGGGCCAAGACGGCTGGATGCCATGCCCGCGTCGGCTGTCGCGCAGACCGGCATCGGCGAGTAACCGGCTAAACCAGGGCGACCAGGGCGAAAGGTTGAGATCACCGAGCACTAATGAGGGAGTTTGGCTCTGGCGGACCTGAGCAGCCAGCGCGCGCAATTGCCGGTTGCGACCCTCGGCCAGATCGATGCTGACTGGTGGCCAGAGGTGAGCGCCAATGAGGGTGAACGGGCGCGCGGCGGCGATGATTGTCGCCACGATGGCGGGCGGACTCGCCTTGTCGTCGAAGCGGATGATCTGGCCCTGGGCAAGAGGATGGCGACTGAACAGGGCGATGCCGAACAGATCGTCGCGAGGTTCGGCCAGACGATGCGGGTAGCGTTGGCCCAAATCGCGCAACCGGTCGAGCAGCCACGGCGTCGCTTCCACCAGCACGACGATGTCGGGATCGGCGGCGGCGATCAGGTCCCGAATGCGTTGGAAATCGCGGTTCTCCGCGTTCACGTTGGCGAGTAGGGCGCGCAAGGTTGGTGAATTCCCGGCGGCGATGGTGGGTGTTGCTGGAACTTCTTCCCAGAATGCCGGAATGAGGAACGCCAGGTTGAGCAAGGCGAACACCCCAAACAGCGTCGGCCAGCGCCACTGGCGCAGCGCCAGCAGAATCAGGGCGAATCCGCCCAGGGCGAGCGCGTATTGCGCCCGAAAATGGGTGGTGAGTTCAAATCCCC
Source organism: Candidatus Contendibacter sp. (assembly GCA_029624675.1). GTDB lineage: Bacteria > Pseudomonadota > Gammaproteobacteria > Competibacterales > Competibacteraceae > Contendibacter. The sequence continues at coordinate 61,839 of JARSSP010000050.1, read as the reverse complement.
ACCAGAATGGGCCGGCGAAGCTGGTCAGTGTGGCCAGGCAAGCCAGAAGGCCAGCGGCGGTCAGTAGTCCGGTGAAGCTAGCGCGCGGTTTCATATAGGGAAAACCATGATTGAGTTGTAGAAATCACTTATTTACTTCAAGATTTCAAAACTTGATATTAACCTCCCCGAAGTAAGGCTTAGCTATAACATCATATAAAAATCAATAAGATAGGTGCCGGGGGAGAGACGGCGCCGCTACCATCAAAGTGAGGAAACTTCGAATGAAAAACGAAATTACTCGGCCGGTGAAAGCCAGGCGCTATGGAAGCGAAGGGCTGATGCCGGTGGATAAGCATAGCTGTCCCTATCGCGGCGCGGCGTCTTGCGTCAGCGCGAGTGGGGGTAGCTATTGCGGCGGTTATGGTGGAGACGCCCCGATCAAGGGTACGCAGATGTATTCGGTCCGATGCCTAGAAGAGAATGGCGCGGATTTCGTTCCGTATGGCTGGCCGGGCGTGTTGCGTCGCGTGATTCATCATCCCTGGTCCCCTCGTTAAAAGGCGGTCCCGCGAGAACGCCCGTTGTGGGTAGGGGTAGCGGGGAATTGCAAGGCGCCAAGCGCCGGAGTGGGTTGTCGAGGTTGGGGGCGGAGGTTCGGCGCCGAGTCGAACCTCCGCCTTCGTTTTACCTGCTTATTTTTCGACTGTGACCCGCACTTTCCGGTCGTCTTGCCACTCGCCGACGATCCGCTGGCCGTTTTCGTACAACACGCCCCGACCCTCCTTGCGGCCGTTGCGCCATTCGCCCTCATAGCGGTCGCCGTTGCGGTAGTAGTAAATGCCTTGGCCGTTGGGCTGGTCGCTGGCGAAATCGCCGACGTACTTGTCGCCGTTGGCGTAAAGATACGTGCCCTGACCTTCCTTGCGGCCGTTGCGCCACTCGCCCTGATAGCGGTTACCGCTGCGGTAGTAGTAGGTACCCTGGCCGTTGATCACGTTGTTGCGCCATTCGCCGACGTATTTCTCGCCACGGCTGGCATACACGTAAGTCCCTTGGCCATGCATCTTGGCGTTGCGAAACTCCCCGGAATATTCACCATCCGGATGGCGGTAGGTGCCTTCGCCATTCTGGCAATTGCCGCGTAGACAGCCGGGTGCGGTGGATGGGGCGACCTGGGTGGGCTGGGTTTCGGCGGCGCGGGGTCGAGACGGTTCCGGTTCGGGTTCTGGCTCCGGCGGCGGGGTGGTGGACTTGACGGCGGCGACCTCCGTCCGCCTGGGAGCCAGGGACGCCGAGATCTTGCTTTCGTCGCCGGCGTTCAGATTCACCTGCCCATTCCAGTCGGCATGGCCTTCCAGACGGACCCGAATCTTGTAGGAGCCGGGCTTCAGCTCCACTTCCAATGGCGTCGTGCCGACGTTCCGGCCGTTGATCAGTACCTCGGCGTCTTCCTGGTCGGCGCGAACGAACAGCCGGGCCGGCGCCCCAGGTTGGTTTTGCAACTGTTTCAGCTTGGCCTGGGCCGCCGAGGCTTGCCGGCTCTTGGGATAAGTGGCCAGAAACTGCTGAATTTGAGCGGGATCGTTGCTGTTCTTAACCGCCGCCCAGGCCTGTTCGGCGGTGCGCGGCGCGGTCGTGGCTCCGGATTCCGGCGGGCGCTCTTCCAAAATGCCCTGCGGCGCGGTCGTCATCTGCAAGCTGATGCCTTCCTTGGTTTCGGTTCGCGACAATCGGGCATAGCGATCCTGGGCGATGACCCGGGTTTCGGGTTCTGACGGGGAGAGGCGGGGCGCTGGAGCCGGTTCGGTGGGTTGTGGAACCGAAACGAGATCGATCGGTGGTTTCGCATCCGGTTTCGCATCCGGCTTCGATTCCGGCTGCGGGGGTGGCTCCGCCTGGGCCACGCGGGGGCGAGGCGGTTCCGGTTCCGGTTCCGGCTCGGCGACGCGAGGCGGTGGGGGGCTGACGGCTTTTTGCGCCTGGGCCAATTGTTCGCGCAATCCCGCCAGCCGAGGATCGCCTCGGTTCAGCCGTTCCAGTTTGTCGAGCGAACTTCTCGCCGCCTTGATATCGCCCCGGCCAGCCGCTTCCGCCGCCAGATCGGCGTAGTGGTCGGCGATCCGCTCCAGGCCAGCGCGCGCCTCGGCATTGCCAGGCTCGCGCTGAAGGACGTCGCCATAGCAGTCGGCGGCGTTGCCGCCCTTGCCGCTGGTCAACCGGTTGGCTTGCAGATGAGCGGCGCATTCCCGCAGTCGGACGGCGATCCGGTCCACCGGTTCGGTCGGCGGCTGAATCGGCGGGGGCGGCGCCTTGGCCTCGCGCAGTTGCTTGCGAACCTGGTCGCGCAGCGCCAGCAGTCGGCCGTGATCGGGAACCTGTTGCAGACCCTGCTCGATATGCAGGAGGCTGGTTTCGTAGGCGCGGTCGCGCTGCGCATCCAGCGCCCGAGCCAGAAACTCGTCGGCTTGCGCGCGGCGCTGTTCGGCCTCGGCGCGCAGGCGGGCTTGCTCGGCCTTGCGCTGTTCCTCCTGGCGGGCCGCTGCTTCCTGAGCCAGGCGCTTGGCTTGTTGCTCTCGCACATCACGCCTGAGGGCCAGCAGGGCGGGATGGTTGGGCATGACCCGCAAGCCCTCTTCAATTCGCGCCAGACTGAGTTCCAACGCGCCTTCCTGGCGGGCGCGCTGCGCCTGCTCCAAAAATTGCTCGGCCCGCAATTCGGCCTGCAACCGTTGTTCTTCTTGGGCCTGGTGAATCCGGGCGGCCTCAAGTTGCCGGTTGGCCTCCTCGCGCAACGCTGGTAGATCAGGATGGTCGGGCGCGAGTCGCGAAGCCTGCTCGATCAGGGCGCGACTGTCTTCCAGCGCGCCTTCCTGTTGCCGCTGGCGGGCCTGGGCGAGGAGTTGGTCGGCTTCGGCGCGGCGTTGGATGGCCACGTCAACGGTGGGTGGCGCGACGGGCGGGGTGACGACGACGGGAGGAACCGGCGGCGGTGGCTCCTGGGACCAGTAGAAATAGCCGCCGCCCGCCAGCGCCAGTCCGGCCAGCGTCGCCGCCAGCGCACCGCTTTTCCACCCGAACCGGCGCGCCGGCTGGGCCGTCGGACCAATCGGAGCGAGGGCCGGTCGAGTAAGGTCAGCAATATCGAGCGGAGCGGTTGGGAGAGCTTCCGGCTGATCCAGAGCGGCGATGAACGCCTGACCGCTCTGAAATCGCTGGTTGGGGTCCTTGTCCAGTAGTTTGTTGATGACGGGCTGAAAGCGATGCAACCTTGGCGGCAGTTCGGGAACCGGCGCGGTCACATGCATCATCGCCAGGGCGAAGCTGTCCTCGGCGGTGTAGGGCGCGTTGCCAGTGAGCATTTCGTAGAACAGCACGCCGAAACTGTACAGATCGGAGCGGGCGTCCACCGCCTGGCCGCGGATCTGTTCCGGGCTCATGTAGCGCGGCGTGCCGAGGGACAGGCCGGTGCGGGTCATGATCGTGCTGCTGCCGAGGGTTTTGGCGATGCCGAAGTCGGTGAGCACCGGGCAGCCGTTTTCGCGGAACAGGATGTTTTGCGGCTTGATGTCGCGGTGGATGATGCCGCGATGGTGAGCGTAATGCAGGGCGCTGGCGATGGCTCGGGCGATGGCCAGGCTTTCGTCGAGCGGCAGACCGTTGCGGATACGGTGTTGCAAGGTATCGCCGGGCAGATACTCCATGGACAGGTAGTAGGTGCCCTCGTAAGAGGCGATGTCGTAGACGGTGACGATGTACGGGTCGCTAAGCTGGGCGATGATGCGGCCTTCCCGCATGAAGCGCTGCGCGAATTCCTCATCGGTGGTGAGAACGGGCTTGATGACCTTCAACGCAACGCGGCGATGCAGCGACTCTTGCAGGGCAAGATAGACGATCGCCATGCCGCCTTGGCCAAGCTGGCGCTCGATCTGATAACCTGGAATGTGCATGTTTGAATTCCATAACTTAGGGTCGGTGGCCGCGATCCGGCGGCGCATGGATTCCCGCATCGGTCACTGTCGCGCCGCGCTGGGTGGCATCCCTGGACGGAGTGACCAGGGCGGACACGGCGCCGGACCGTCGTCGCGGTATGATATACCCGTGTAGTGTAGGTAATCGGCGGGTTTCCGGCAAAAGGCACTATGGAGTTTTAGCAATTCCCATGCCGCTCGGTCGATCATGAACCCCGCGACGTGCTGTCGCCGCTCAAACCTGGGATTTTTTCAGTATGTCTGGCAATACCTTTGGCAAGTTGTTCGCGGTTACCACCTTCGGCGAAAGCCACGGCCCGGCGCTGGGCGCGATCGTGGACGGTTGTCCGCCGGGCTTGGCCCTGACCGAGGCGGATTTGCAACGCGATTTGGACCGGCGCCGACCCGGTCAAAGTCGTCATACCACCCAACGCCGCGAGCCGGACGTGGTTCGTATCCTGTCCGGGGTGTTCGAAGGCCGCACCACCGGCACGCCGATTGGGTTGTTGATCGAGAATGTGGATCAGCGTTCCAAGGATTACGGCGAGATCATGGACCGGTTCCGGCCGGGGCACGCGGATTATCCCTATCATCATAAGTACGGCCTGCGCGATTATCGGGGCGGGGGTCGCGCCTCGGCGCGGGAAACGGCGCTGCGGGTGGCGGCTGGGGCCATCGCCAAGAAGTATCTGTGGGAACGCTATGGGGTTCGAGTGCGTGGCTACTTGGCCCAACTTGGTCCGATTCGACCGGCCAGAGTGGTCTGGGAAGCGGTGGACGATAACCCGTTTTTTTGCCCGGACCCCGATCGGGTGCCGGAGTTGGAGCGGTTCATGGATGCGTTGCGTAAATCCGGCGATTCCGTCGGCGCGCGGGTGACGGTGGTGGCCAGCGGCGCGCCGGTGGGTTGGGGCGAACCGGTGTTCGACCGGCTGGATGCCGACATCGCTCACGCGCTGATGGGCATCAACGCGGTCAAGGGCGTGGAAATCGGCGCGGGTTTCGCCTGCGTGGAGCAACGCGGCACCGAGCATCGTGACGAATTGACGCCTGCGGGATTCTTGAGCAATCACGCCGGCGGGGTGCTGGGCGGCATTTCCACCGGCCAGGATATCGTCGCCAGCATCGCCCTAAAGCCGACTTCCAGCATTCGCCTGCCGGGGCGGACCATCGATGTCCACGGCGAGCCGGTGGAGGTGGTGACCAAGGGCCGCCACGATCCCTGTGTCGGCATCCGCGCCACGCCCATCGCCGAGGCGATGTTGGCGCTGGTGTTGATGGATCACGCCTTGCGCCACCGCGCCCAGAATCTGGACGTGCGCGTCGCTACCCCGGTCATCGCCGGCGCCGCGCCGCGCGAGGGTGGCGGTTGAGCGACCGCGCGAAGGCATTCCAACCCGTGCTGACCCCGCGCCTGTACCTGCGCCTATCGGGTTTCTATCTGTTTTATTTCGCCACTCTAGGTGTGCTGTTACCGTACTGGGGCTTGTATCTGCGGGCGCTGGGGTTCGAGCCGGCCCGGATCGGCGAGTTGATGGCGATTCCGCAGGCGACCAAGTTGGTGGCGCCCAGCCTGTGGGGCTGGCTGGCCGACCGGAGCGGTCGGCGAATGCGCGTCGTCCGCTGGGCCTGTCTGGCGGCGGCGCTGAGTTTCGGCGGGGTGTACGCGGCGGGCGGTTCGTACCTGAGGCTGGCGCTGGTGACGCTGCTGTTCAGCTTTTTCTGGAACGCGGCCCTGCCGCAGTTCGAGGCGGTCACTCTCAATCACCTGGGCGAGCACGTTCACCGCTATAGCCGGGTTCGGTTGTGGGGATCGGTGGGCTTTATCGGCGCGGCGGTCGGCGTGGGTTTCCTGGTCCAGGATTGGGGCGTCGGCCTGGTGCCGGCGCTGCTGTGGGGGCTGTTCGCCGCGCTATGGCTGAACAGTCTACTGGTCGCGGAATCGCCGGCCACGCCGACCGGTCATGCCACGCCGCCGCTCGGCCAGGTTTTGCGCCAACCAGCGGTGATCGCCTTCTTCGTCGCCTGTTTTCTCCATCAGGCCGCGCACGGCCCGTATTACGGTTTCTTTTCGCTGTACCTGGAAACTCTCAACTATTCGCGCGAGTTCATCGGCCTGATGTGGGGCTTGGGCGTGGCGGCGGAAGTGGGCTTGTTCCTGCTGATGCCGCGCTGGCTGCCGCGTTTCGGGCCGCACCGGTTGCTGCTGGCGGCGCTGGCGCTGGCGACGCTGCGCTGGTTGTTGATCGGCCATTTCGCCCGCGAATTGCCGATCCTGTGGTTCGCCCAGACCCTGCACGCCTTCAGCTTCGGCGCGTTTCACGCCGTTTCCATGCACCTGATCCACCAGTTTTTCCCCGGCGCGCTCCAGGGGCGCGGCCAGGCGCTGTATAGCAGCCTGAGCTTCGGCGCGGGCAACGCGGTGGGCAGTCTGGCCGCCGGCTATCTGTGGGCGGGCCTGGGGCCGACCGCGATGTACGATCTGGCGGCGGCGCTGGGCGCGCTGGCCTGGCTGACGGCGTGGCGAGGGTTGAGCGACGCCCCCCGTTCGGGCGGTGGATTGCGGTAGTCGTGCGGGCGGGTCAGGCCAGCTTCCGGTATTTGATCCGGTGCGGCTGATCGGCCTCCACGCCCAGCCGTCGCTTGCGGTCGGCTTCGTAGTCGGCGTAATTGCCTTCGAACCAGACCACTTGCGAATCACCCTCAAACGCTAGGATGTGGGTGGCGATGCGGTCCAGGAACCAGCGGTCGTGGGAGATGATCACCGCGCAGCCGGCGAAGGCCAGCAGCGCTTCCTCCAGTGCCCGCAACGTTTCCACGTCCAGATCGTTGGTCGGTTCGTCCAGCAGCAGCACGTTGCCGCCGCTCTTCAACAGCTTGGCGAGGTGAACCCGGTTACGCTCGCCGCCGGACAGATCCTTGACGAACTTCTGCTGGTCCGGTCCCTTGAAGTTGAAGCGGCCGACATAGGCCCGCGAGTTGATTTGGTAGTTGCCGATGGCGATGACGTCCAGCCCGTCGGAGATTTCCTGCCAGACCGTCTTGTCGGGGGCGAGGCTATCGCGCGACTGGTCCACGTGGGCCAGCTTGACGGTATCGCCGATTCGCAACGTGCCGCCGTCGGGTTGCTCCTGCCCGACCAGCATCCGGAACAGGGTGGTCTTGCCAGCGCCGTTGGGACCGATCACGCCGACGATACCGCCCTTGGGCAGCCTGAAATCGAGATCGTCGATCAGTAGCCGGTCGCCGAAGCCCTTGCGCAGATTCGCGGCCTCGACCACCAGTTCGCCCAGGCGCGGTCCGGGTGGAATGTACAGCTCCTGGGTTTCGTTACGCTTTTGGAATTCCTGCGATTCCAGTTCCTCGAACCGGGCGACGCGGGCCTTGCTCTTGGCGTGACGACCCTTGGGATTGGCGCGCACCCATTCCAGTTCCGCTTTCATCGCCTTGATATGCGCGGTTTCCTGCCGCTCCTCGATTTCCAGTCGCTTCTCCTTCTGCTCCAGCCAGGAGGAATAGTTGCCTTCCCACGGGATGCCGCGCCCGCGATCCAGTTCCAGAATCCAGCCGGCGACGTTGTCGAGGAAATAGCGGTCGTGGGTGACCGCGACCACGGTGCCGGGATAATCCTGGAGGAAACGTTCCAGCCAGGCCACGGATTCCGCGTCGAGATGGTTGGTCGGCTCGTCCAGCAACAGCATGTCGGGCTTGGACAGCAGCAGACGGCACAGCGCCACCCGCCGTTTCTCGCCCCCGGACAGGGTGGCGACCTCGGCTTCCCACGGCGGCAGCCGCAGGGCGTCGGCGGCGACGTTCAGGGTGCGGTCGAGGTTATGGCCGTCGGTGGTTTGCAAGTAGGCTTCGAGGTCGGCCTGCTCGGCGGCCAGTTTCTCGAAATCGGCCTCCGGATCGGCGTAGGCGGCGTACACCTCGTCCAGTCGCGCCAAGGCTTTTTTCATGGGCGCGACCGCTTCCTCAACGTTGCCGCGCACGTCCTTGGCGGGATCGAGTTGCGGTTCCTGCGGCAGAAAGCCGATTTTGATGCCGGGTTGTGGGTGGGCTTCGCCGAGGATATCCGTATCCACACCCGCCATGATCCGCAGCAGGGTCGATTTGCCGGAGCCGTTCAGGCCCAGCACGCCGATCTTGGCACCGGGGAAGAACGACAGGGAAATATCCTTGAGAATCTCCCGCTTGGGTGGTACGACCTTGCCCACGCGGTTCATGGTGTAGATGTATTGGGCCATGCGCTTCGATCAGTGAGTTGGCGAAATGGGGGTAAGTATGACGCCATCCATCGAAAATTTCTTGAGCGACGGGTTGCTCAATGCGTATCCCCTTCGTCGGCACGCAACGTCGACGAACGGCGTTTTCCCCGCAGCTCGCGCACTTCCGCTTCGCTCAAGTCAGTCTTCTCCGCCAGCAGCCGGTCGTCGGCGATCACATCCAGCAGGTTTTGGGCGATGCGAAGGCGTTCTGCCCGTTGGCCTTCCTGGCGGCCTTCCTGGCGGCCTTCCTGACGGCCTTCCTGGCGGCCTTCCTGACGGCCTTCCTGGCGGCCTTCCTCCAGTCCCTCGGCGAATACCTCCTGATAAAAGCGGGTCTGTTTCAATTCCACGTTGAAGATGTTCAACATTTTCCTGATCTCCTCCCGCGACAGGCGCGGCAGTTTGTACACCAGCAGGGTTTCTACCCAATCCACCAGCGCCGGGCCGCTGGGAGGACCATCCACCGCCGGTTCCGCCAGCAGCGCTTGGGCTTCGGCCACTACCATCGCCGGCGAAGCCAGCATCAACCCTAGCACCCGGATGCCCCGCGAAGGCGTTGGTTTACCCAGCGCCTGTTCCAGATACACCCGTTTGACCCAGGGATGGGCCAATTGCATCTCATAGGCCACTTCCACCGTGCCTTCGGCCGTCCGATTTGGAAACAACGTCACCGCTCGCCACGCCCGGCGCGGTGGTCGCCGGTACAGATATAGGAACAATTCGGAAAACCAGCGGGCATGAAAGTCCGGATCGGGTTGAAACTGGGTTTCAATGAATACCAGCGGCCAATCCGGCCGGTCGTCGGGCGGTGTCAGCACGCCATCCAGCCGGAACGCCGTTTGCTTGATCTCCTCGGCGCGCAGCGCATAGCCCCTCCAGGAGGAATCCAACTCCGCCAGTTCCAGCACCAGCTCTGGCCAGTCCTGGAACAATCGATAAAACAGGCTATCGGTTTTCATGCTCCGATCCTTCTCGCTTCACCATGTCTCCATTTCCGATTCCGCCGTTCGGTGCTGGTGTTTGTCGTGATCGGTTGCTCGCCGGGTTTCCATCCTCCGGTTTCGGCTGCAAAGCCTGGATCAGGCCAGACGGCTGCCCGAACTTGTTTCTCAGGAATGCAGCGTGATTCAGGAACGAACGGGCATCCTGAGCGGCTAAATCATCGGACATTTCAGTGGCTTTGCGCTGGAGCACCGCCAGGTTTTCGTGTAACAATTCGCAAGCGGTTTTACCGTCGGCCAGCGTCTTTTTCGCCGCGAAGTCCCTGGGAATCGCCATGAAACCCTCGATCAAACCGGGTAGGTAATCGAGCGCGATCCGTTTGACGCTATGGGCGTCCCTGGCCGAAATAAAGCCGGCGGACGCCTCCATCTGTTCGATCAGGTTCCGGATCCGCGCGCACAGTTCGGTAACGGAACGCTGAAGCGCGGAATCGAATCGCCCGCCGCGATTCTCGGTGACCGTCCGCATGATCTGGTTGAGGCTTTCCTCGATATCTTCCCGTTCCGCCGTGGTGCGCGCCACCGGACTGACCCAGGGTTCCCCGGCCCCCAGCCCATTCCAGTCGTGGGGAAACGCCAGTCGGCCGATTTGCCAGCCCAGGCCGTAGCTGCCCGCCACGATCAGCAGCCAGAAAGCGTCAATTATGCCGCTTAACCGCGCCAGCAGCGCCAGCGACGCCAGCCCCAAGCCCATCAGGTTGGCGGGCGAGGACAGGAAACCCGTCAGCGTTTCGGCCCAGCCGCCGCGCTTCATTGGTAGGCTCGGATTTCCCTGAATACGGTCGGTAGCCGAACCTTGCGGGCGTCGAAGGTTTTGCCGCGAGTCAGCCGGGCGACCTCCTCCAATTCCCTGACGTTGCCTTCACCGTAAAGAATGGCGAACACTGGAATGTCCCGCGCCGCTGGCCACAGCGCCCGCTGGAAAGCGGCCAAATCCATCCCCTCGTTAGACTGACCATCAGTGAACAGGACCACTGAATATAAGTATCCTGGATTCTTGGCCTTTTCCTCGGCGAGAAGCGTCAGCGCCGCCAGGGTGGCGTCATACAGACGGGTCCGACCTTCCATTCGGAGCCCGTCGGCGTAACGGCGGATTTGGGCGAAGGTTTGGGCCTTGGCTGAATCGTCCGTCGGAATGTCGAACCGTTGTAGCGGCAGGAAGGTGGAGGCAAACGGCAGCATGATGACGCGCTCCCGGCTGGCCAGCCGCGCCAGCCGTCCGGTGATGGAATCGTCGCCGCCGGCCAGAAGATGCAGGGATTCCACCAAAGCCTGCCGGCGGCCCGCCTCGTTCATCGACCCGCTGACATCCAGCACGAACACCGAGGCGATCGGCGTCCGGAACTGGTTCATGTAGGCGTCGAGCAGGGCGTCGGCGACCGCCCGGTCAGCGGTAAAGGGCAGTTCCACCAATAGCCGGCCGCTGGGAAACAGGCTGGCGGTCTGGCGGGCGATGTCCGGGTTGAGGGGGCGGCGCAAGGTTTTCTCCGCCAGCCAGCGTTGCGCGGTCGGCCCCTTCAGATACTCCACGATCTTGATGTAATCAGCTCGCTTGGCGTCGTTGAGCAGGAGCAGCGGGTAGTCGGCGGTCGTCACCCCCTCGTGCGGGTAAATTAGCGCCAGCGGTTCGCGCAGCTTGCCGCTTTGATTCAAGGACAGCAGCCAGGATTCGTAGTTGATGAAGGCGTTGATCTCCGCGCCCTGCTTCTCGATGAACCGTTCCGACAGATAGGTGGAATTGTCACCGACCAGCTTGTAGCCGGCCAGAAACTCGCGAACCCGGTCCTTGCGCACGTCGGCCAGGGTCAGGGCCTCGGGTTTGTCGGCGAACGCCGCCGCCACGCCCATCAGCGCCATGAAGCCCTGATTCGACGAGGCTGGATTGCTCATGGCGTAGCGCAACCGGCCGGACTGGGCGGCTTCGGCGACGGCTTTCCAGGTGACCTTGGCGTCGCCGGTCCAGCCGAGGCGCTGGGCGTCGGACCGGGAGACGCCGATCACCAGCGGCGAGAGCATGATTTTTTCCTGCATCTTGACCCGCGCCTGCCCGGCGGGGTCGGAAAGCACGTATTTGGCGTTGGCGAACCAGGCCGCGTCCGCGTCGGCCTTGCCGTTGATCACCTTGTCGGCGCTCTCCATGGTGCCGCCGAAGATGAAGCGCACTTTGACGCCAGTCGCCTGCTGGATCATGCTGGCCAGGGCTTCGGCGTCCCGCAGATCCGAGGTCGCCAGGATGGAGAAAGCCGCCGGATCGGGCGCGGCCTTAATGTTTTCGCTCGGCGCGGGCGCGTTGTCGCAGGCCGCCAGCCCCAGCGCGACCATGGCCAGCAAAAACGCCAGGGTGAGCCGGCGAACCGCGGCTTCCGCCATTACTTTTAACGCCTCGTTCATGACTCGTTCTCCGCGTTACTGCATCGCCGCCGCGACCACGTCGATCATTTCCGCCATGATTTCTCCGGACGGTGGATCGACGACGTCGACCACCCGCTCCTTCACCGAAAAGCCTGATCGCCCGACCGCTGCCTTGAACAGCGCCGAATCCGCGCCGCGAAACCCGTACTCGACCGCGATCTTCTGCAACTCCGGATCGGTGGACAATAGTTCGCCAAGCTTCTTAGCAGTGTTGTTCAACGCCACGAACACCTGTTTGTTGAACACCGTGGGTTTGGGATACAGCAACACGGTGTCTGCTGGAATCGGCTTGTTCGCCATCGCCATCGCCAACAGTTGAAACTCATAAAGGAAGGCCAGCGGCACCTTGCCCATGCCGATGGATAGATAATCGTCGAAAACCGTATTGCTATAGTTTTCCTGGAAGCCCTGCCGCTTGAACAGTTCAGTGATCTGGCCCGCCAGTCGCCGCGCGGTTTCCCGGTCGGTCACCACTTCGTAGCCGTTCAGGGCGTGGCTGGTCAGCGCCAGGTACAGCGCACCGGAATTGGAGGTGCGCGGATCGGTGGTGGCGATCAGAATGCTGCGCGAAACGTCGTAGTTCCCATGCCCCGGCAAATCCTTCCAGCGTTTCTTTTGGAGCATGAAGTCGGTGATCTTGGCCAAATCCAGGTCATAGACCCGGTCGCCGGCCTTGGTAGCCGCGCCGTTGTTCACCAGAATTTGCGCGATCGGCTCCCACGACGCGATCACCAGGGGCGAATAGAGGGGCGAGTAGGTGGTCGTCGGGAGGTTGAGTTGCTTGGCGGTCTCCGTGATCATCCGTGCCGCCAGCATGCCGGCGGACAGGAAAAACTGGGGACCGTCGGGGGTCGCCTTGACCTTGGTCGCCATCTCCCGTGAACCGATCCGGGCAATCTCGATGTGGAGATGGTGATCGGCCAGGATTTTTTGCACCCGCGCATCCTTGAGGAACGGTTCCGCATCGACCGAAACGAAACCCTTGAGCGTTTGGGTTTGCTGTTCTTGATGGATCAATTGCTGAAGCTGACTCCGCTCGATTACGGAATAGCCAATCGTTCCGGCCAGCGCGACGGCGAATAGCACCGTCGCGATCACCCCTGCTTTTTTCGCCATTTCATCCTCCTCAGGTCTTGCTCCCGTCCGCCGCGCCCTGGATTCTGGATGATTGGCGCCGCCGCTGGTCAAGCGCAGGCCGTTCGAACAGCGGATGGAGAAGCTCGCCGCCGGCTTGCTCGGCACGCCCGGAAAGCTGCTGTACCGCCACGTGGTCAGAGTCGAAGCGTGATGGTCTCGATCAACCGCTTGACGAAAGTTTCGCTGTAGCCACGATCTTTCAGTTCCCACATCAGGGTATTGAGAAAGCGGGACTTGATGTAGAAATTGAGTTGCTTTTCCTTGGCGAAGGCGAAGATTCGTTCCAGAATCTGCTCAAACTTCTTTAAGTCCTTTGGCCGGGTCAATTTCCCCAGATCCAAAACGCTTCCCGGTGGAAATTTCGTATGAAGTTCTTCGGCGACGATTTTGGCGAGCGCGACCGCTTCACGACTATCAAACCAGCGCAGCAACATGGATAGGATTCCCCCAAATCAACCCAGCGAGTTGCCGATCAGTGTATCAAAATGATCGGTATCCAGGAGCACGAACTACATGAAACAATTGTGGAATCGGTGGTTTGGCCGCCGCGGTGCGGCCGAAACAGAGAGTGCCCGCCTCAAACCGAACGCAGTCGCGGAGAGTCAGCCTGAAGCCGAGCGGCTGATTGTGGAGGGCAACGTCCTGGAAGACGCCGGCCAGCTGGCGGCAGCCGAGGCGCAATATCGAGCGGCGCTCAGACTTTGTCCTGATTTCGCGCGGGGTTATGTGAATCTTGGCAATGTGCAGGCCGCGCGGGAACAGCCTGAGGCGGCGGCGGCCAGCTATCGCACGGCACTGCGGCTAAAACCTGGTTACGGCGCAGCCCATGTCAACCTTGGCGGACTGTATCTCGACCGGAGAGACTATCGGAACGCGGCTGAGCATTACGCGCAAGCAGTTCAGTTAATGCCGGATTCCGCTGACGCCCTGGTTGGCCTGGGGTGCGCGCTGGAGGAGCTACAGCGCCAGACCGAAGCGGAACAGGCCTATCGCCGGGCCCTGGAGGTGGAACCCGGCTTTCCAGGCGCACACCTGAACCTGGGACAACTGCTGGTGGCGCTCAAGCGACCAGATGAAGGTCTGGAACACCTTGAGGAAGCGTTATCCCGTCTACCGGACAATGCGCTTGGTCACTTCATGCTGGGCAATGCGTTGGGTATGTTGGGTTTTACGGCAGAGGCGATGGCGCAACTAGAGCAGGCTCTACGCTTGCGGCATGATCATGACAATGCGGCTGGCTTGATGCTGTTCCTCATGAACTTTCGGCCCGATTACTCGACGGCGGAACTATTCGCCGCTCGCCTTGATTACGTGCGCAGGTTCTATGCCAGGTTCTATCCGGAAAATTTGCAGTACGCCAACGTTCCTGATCCAGAACGCCCACTAAAAGTGGGCTACGTTTCCGGCGATTTTCGGATCCATCCAGTCTCTCGCTTCGTCAAATCCGTGTTCTTTTGCCATGATCGCGCCAGCTTCAAGATTTATGGGTTCTATAATCACTACGTGACTGACGCTGTCACCGAACGGCTCAAGGGACTGGTCGATCAGTGGCATCCAATTGGGAGAATGACCGATGCGGACGCGGCGCAGCTCGTGCGCAAGCTCGGCATCGATATCTTGGTTGATTTGTCCGGCCATACCGATTTTCATCGCTTGCCATTGTTCGCGCGCAAGCCGGCGCCAGTGCAGGTCACCTGGCTGGGCTACCTGGGGACGACCGGTCTGGCGACCATGGACTATCGGATCTGCGATGCCTACACCGATCCACCCGGCCTGACCGAGGGTTTCCATACCGAACAACTGGCGCGCTTACCCGATTGTCAATGGTGCTACACGCCCAATGTTGATTTGCCGCCAGTCGGCGAGTTGCCCATGCTGGGCAACGGTTATCCGATCCTGGGGTCGTTCAACAATCCACCCAAGCTTAATGACCGGGTGTTGGAGCTTTGGGCGGAAGTGTTAAACGTCATTCCGCAAGCGCGCCTCCGCCTCGCCGCTGTGCTCCCCGGTCGCGCGGAGGACCGGGTTGTTTCGATCCTGAATCGCTTGGGCGTGGCGCTCGAACGCATCGAATTCATGCCGCGTCTGCCGTATCGCGACTACCTGGCGTCCATCAGCGCCGTTGATCTTGCGCTCGATCCCTTTCCCTACAATGGGGGCACGACTTCCATGGAGACCCTGATCATGGGCGTACCGCTGGTCACTCTGGCCGGCGATCACTCCGTCGCCCGAGGTGGAGTCAGTCTGCTGTCCAATCTGGGCCTTGCGGAACTGATCGCGGCCACCCCCCAGGACTATGTGGAGATCGTGCGGCGCCTGATCGACAATCCGGCCCGACTGGCGGCGCTCCGGGGAAGTTTGCGGGAGCGGATGCAAGCTTCTCCGCTCATGGACGGGGCGCGCTTCACCCGTAATCTGGAAGCCTTGTATCGCTCGATGTGGCGAGCCTGGTGTAAGACCCAGGGGTTTGGGGAAAACGAGGAGGGGGCTGGTCTTTTGCCGGTTGCCTGACGGGCCGCCACCGCGACCGCATTAGCCAGATAGTCCTGAACTAAATGATTTTTCGAGCGTTCCCCCCTTTTGCCAAAGGGGGGCTCTCGTCATTTCGTTGGAAACCGGTTAGTGCGCGATAACCGGGTGATAGATGATTTCCAGTTCCTCGCCTTCGCTATTAAGGAAGCTGATCATCTGGCCTTGCATTTCGGCGGTGGCGCCGACCGAGGCGGCCGGACTGAGCAGCGAACTGTGATTGCCCTGGTTGAAGCGAACGATGGCGCGCACGCCCTGGTCATCCCACACCGTGCGGCTGGCCGATTTCAACCCCATCACCTTGGCGAATGGTTCGGTGCCCGCCAGCGGCGCGTTTTCGACCGAGTTCGGAATCACCTGATCGGGCAACGTACTCTCGTCGCCGACGACTTCGACCAGATGAATCGGATGCGAACGGGCGGCGGCGACGGCGTAGTTGATCGGATCGCCGGAATCAAGCGCGGTCTGCGCCAAGACCAGGAAGGTTTCGTAGGTGGGCGTGCCCTTGATAAGGCCAGCCGCCGCTAAACCAGCAACCAAGGGGGGAGCCAATGTGGGCGAGCCGTCCGCCATCTTGACGACAGCACCGCTGCCCATCCCGAGTGTTGCACTGGTGACATTATCATCGATGCCCAGGAAGGTGCCGCCGGTGATGGCGCCCAGCGAGTGCCCCACGAACCGGATATGGTCGGTATCCAGGTCGGGCTTGCCGTCGCCATTCAAGTCCACCAACGGCAAGGTGGCGGTCAGTTGCCGCAAGTCCTCGGCGGCTTCGCGGAAGTTGTCGCGCATGGTCAGCAGGTACTTTGGATTGAGAAAGTAACTACCCGATGGATCGATCTTTCCGTCCGGGCCAGCCGCGCCGGTGGTGTTATCGACCAAATCCAGATCGAAGGTGCGCTCCAACCCCTTCAGGTAAAAAGGACTCGTCGTATCCGTGACGCCATGCAGCGGCTGATCAATAGCCACGGTGGCATAACCTTCGAATGACAGCGCGTCGGCGAGCGTGAAGATATCGAGGCGACTGCGGGTAATGCCGTGCTGGAAGATCACCACCGGCCAGCCATTGGCGGGCTTGCTCTGGCCGCTGCTGGCGTTGGGCACGGTCATCAGCACCGGGATTTGCAACGGCAAGACCTTCGCCGCCGGCAGGGGGTTGTAACGGGTGACCGCGCCGCCATCGGCCGTCTGCCAGTAACCTTCCAGCGGCTTGTCCTTGCTCAGGTAATAGGGAATCACCAGTGCGCCGGCGTAGATGTCGGAAAAGCCGGGCAGGCCCAGGCCAACCGCCCTGGTGGTCGCGCCGGTGGCTTTGAGACCGATTCCCAGCGGTTTGAGGTTCTTACCCAGCGCCACGAAGGCATCGTCAATGGACTGGGTCATCACGGTCCAGCTCAGCACGATGCTGCTCCGGGTCACGCCCTGACTGGCAGCGGCGGCTTCCTGGTTGTTGGTCAGTTGCCGCAGCGGCTCCAGCGCCTGGGCCTGGGCGTCGCTCAGACCGGGAATCACGCTCTTGCCGTTGGCGTCCACCAGCGGCGTGGTCAGCTTGGTCAGTGCATAAGTTGGCGACGGCGAGGCGTCGAATCCGCCGCTATCCTGAATGCCGTCGGTCAACACCACCAGATAGCCGGTCTTGGGTTTGAGCGGGAGCAACGGATGGATGTTCAGCGTGGTCCGGTTCGCGTCCTGCGGTAGCAGGTTGGCGCTGTAATCGGTGCCTGCTTTCAATTCGCCCTTGACCTCGGCCACGGCGAAGGATTGGGTCAGCGTCACCTCGAACACCCGCACCGTGCTACCGGCCTTGACCGTGGTCGGGTTCAGGGCGCCGGAGAAGTAAGCGGTCAGCGGGGCGACGGTGGAAAAGCCGTCCAGTTCGTTCATGGCCACCTTCGGGTCGGCCAGATTGGTTGGATCAGCCACCGGAATGTTCAAGGTGCCATCGGTCGAGCCGCTGAACAGCAGGTTGGTGGGGAAGGGGAGCTGGCCGGCGGCGGGGTTGAAGACCGCGTAGAAATCCGGGCGGGTGGCGGCGTCGGCGGTGCCGAAGGCGGCCAGGCTTAGAGCCAGGCATAACGGAGCAAGTCGAAACAGGGGGTTACGGGGAGATATTTTCGTTTTCATTGTTACTCCTTGACGGTGCAACAGTATCTACAAAGGTTGTTGTTGGGTAAGGCGGACATGGATGTCCATCAGGTTTTCAACAGCGCCCGAATCGCCGACGAAGTCATCACCTTGCCCTCGCCGCGATAGGCCTCGTGGTTGGTTTCGATCTCGTTGAGTTTGTACAGATAGTTCACCATCAGCCCGGCCGACTGGCGCAAACCGTTTTCCGAAGTGTCGGCCAGCCAGTTCAGCCGCTCGATCCGCGCGCCGTTGGAAAGATGGAAATGGGCCACCCGGTCGTGGGCGATGCCCGCCTCGCGCTTCTCCTTGGCCAGATAGCTAGCGCACAGCCGGGGCAAGATCTGTTTCAGCGCCTTGACCAGTTCCGGCTTCCGGGGCCAATTGGGGGTCTGCAACACGGTCTTGAGCGAGGCCGGTTCGTCGCCGGTCTTGGCCGCGGCCGCCAGCGCCTTGTGGTCGGCGGGGGTCAGCAATTCCGCCTCCACATCCTTGCTCGGTTCGCCGAGCTTACGATCCAGCCAGGCGCGGAAGCCCGGAATCGGCGACAGGGTGGCGAAGGTCTTGAGATTCTTGAATTCGACGGCCAGTTCGTCCACCACCCGCTTGATCAGGAAATTGCCGAAGCTGATGCCGCCCAACCCTTCCTGGGCGTTGGAGATGGAGTAGAAAATGGCGGTGTCGGCCTCGGCCGGGTCCAGCACCGGCGCGGATTCGTCCAGCAGGGTCTGCACGTTGTCAGCGATGCCGTGGACCAGCGCCACCTGGACGATGATCAACGGTTCGTCGGCCATGCGCGGGTGAAAAAAGGCGAAACAGCGCCGGTCGGTGCTGAGCCGGTTCTTCAGATCGCCCCAGTCCTTGATCGGATGCACGGCTTCATAGGCGAACAGTTTTTCCAGCAGCGAGGCCGGCGAATTCCAGGTGATGCGCCGTAATTCCAGGAAACCGACATCGAACCAGGAGACCAGCAGCGACAACAGATCCCGCTCCAGCGCCGCCAGCGCCGGATCGTCCTTGCGCCAGTTCAACAACTCCGCGCGCAGGTCTACCAGAAAGTGAAATCCTTCCGGCAGGGCATTGAGTTGGGTCAACAATCGCAGTCGGGGCGGTTGCAGCGCCTGGCGCAGCGTCCGCTCCGCCTTGGCCTGCTCCTCGGCGGCGTCGCCGGCCTGCTGAAGTTTCGCCACCGCCCGATCCACCGCCTTGCGGTCGATGTCGAACTCGGTGGCGAGGATTTGCAGAAACCGCTTGCGACCCCTGGCGTTCAACGCCAGATAGATTCGGCCCAACTGAGCGGCGCGGGCGCGGGCCGAAACCTCGCCGCCGCGCCCTTCCAGGCAGTTGCGCATCTGGGCCTTGAGGCCGTCGATGTCCTTTTCCGGCAGATGGGGACCCGGAGCGGCGGGCAACAAGCCGCCGCCCCAGTCGGCGACATCGCGCCAGGCTTCCCGCAGATTCTGCATGGTGCGGTTCAGGAGACTGGCGCGGGTGATTTCGGACTCGCGGGCGTTCAGTTCAGTCATGACCGGATTACCTGTGGGAAACGAGGGAGACGCAAGGGCCGGGCATTGGCGCTAGAACTGCTCCTCGGTCAGCGCCAGGATCGAAATGCCGCCGTTCTTGATCGAAGCACGCAAGGCGCCGGCCTTGGGCAGGATGTGTTCGGCGTAGAAGCGGGCGGTGATCAGCTTGGCTTCGAGGAACAGCGGATCCTCGCCGACCATCAGCTTGTTGTGGTCCACCAGCTTGCCTTGGGCCACCAGCGCCGCGCGGGCCATCTGCCAGCCGCCGCAAACGAAGCCGGCCAGCATCAGATAATCGACCGACACCGCCATGACGTGGTCGGCGTCGGATGTTCCCAGTATCCAGTCGGTGGCCTCGGCCAGCGCCTGGACGCCTTCGGCCAAGCCGGCGCGGATCGCGGCCAAGTCGTCGCCGACGCCCCGGCCCAGTTCCTCCACGGTCGCCTCGATTTCGGCGATCAGCGCCCGCATCGCGGCGCCCTGGTCCATATTCAGCTTGCGGCCGGCCAGATCGGCGGCCTGAATGCCGGTGGTCCCTTCGTAGATGGTGGTGATGCGGGAATCGCGCAGGTGCTGGCAGGTGCCGGTTTCCTCGATGTAGCCCATGCCGCCGTGAGCTTGCACCCCCAGTGAGGCGACCTCGATGCCGATCTCGCTCGACCAGCCCTTGACCACCGGAATCAGCAGATCCACCCGCGCCTGGTGGCGCTGGCGGGTCGCGGGGTCGGGATGGTGGCGGGCCAGGTCCATGTTCATCGCCACCACGTAGGCCAGGCCCCGCATCGCCTCGTTCAGTGCCTTCATGGTCATCAGCATCCGCCGCACGTCGGGATGATGGATGATGGTCACCCGATCACCGCTCTTGACGCCGATCGGCCGGCCCTGCACCCGGTCCTTGGCGTACTCGCGGGCCGCCTGATAGGCGCGCTCGCCGATGGCCAATCCTTGCAGACCGACCTTGAAGCGGGCCTCGTTCATCATGATGAACATGTAGGCCAGGCCCTTGTTTTCCTGGCCGACCAGATAGCCGATGGCGCCGTCCTGGTCGCCGAAGGCCATCACGCAGGTCGGGCTGGCGTGGATGCCCATCTTGTGCTCGACCGAAACCGCGTGCACGTCGTTGCGCGCCCCCAGCGACCCGTCTGGATTGACCAGGAACTTGGGCACGATGAACAGCGAGATGCCCCTGACCCCTTCCGGCGCGTCCGGGGTGCGGGCCAACACCAGGTGAATGGTGTTCTCGGTCATGTCGTGCTCGCCCCAGGTGATGAAGATCTTCTGGCCGAAGATTCGGTAATGATCATTCTCGGGCACGGCGCGGGTGCGCACCGCCGACAGATCGGAGCCGGCCTGCGACTCGGTCAGGTTCATGGTGCCGGTCCATTCGCCGCTGACCATTTTCGGCAGGTACAGCGCCTTCTGTTGCTCGGAACCGACCCGGCTGATGGCTTCGATCGCGCCGGCGTTCAACAGCGGGCACAGCGCGAAGGACATGTTGGCGGAATTCCACATTTCCTGGGTGGCGGTGTTGATCAATTCCGGCAAGCCCTGGCCGCCGTGCTCGGTGGAGCAGCCGATCCCGTTCCAGCCGCCCTCGACGAATTTCCGGTAGGCCCTGGCGAAGCCGTCGGCGGGGATGACGCCCTGGGGGCCGATCTTGACGCCCTGCACGTCTCCGGAGTGGTTGAGCGGAGCCAGCACCTCGGAAGCCAGCTTGGCGGCTTCCTCCAACACGGCTTCCACCAGTTCGGGGCCGACGTCCTGCTCGGCGAACGCCGGCAAGGCGGCGACCTCGGCCATCCCGGCCAAGTCGTTGATCACAAACTGCATGTCGCGGGTTGGAGCGGTATAGGCGGTCATGAACGCCTCCTAAGTTTCGAATTCGGAATTGCGCACGGGATTGGAAAACCGGGCGCCGCCTCGGGGGCGGCGCGGGATTGACGGGGGTGGGCTCAGCCAGCGGCTTTCAACTGGTCCAGTTCCTTGGACATTTCCGGCACGGCGGCGAACAGATCGGCGACCAGGCCATAATCGGCGACCTGGAAGATCGGCGCTTCCTCGTCCTTGTTGATGGCGACGATGACCTTGCTGTCCTTCATGCCGGCCAGGTGCTGGATGGCGCCGGAAATGCCGACGGCGATGTAGAGATCGGGCGCGACCACCTTGCCGGTCTGGCCGACCTGGTAGTCGTTGGGCACGAAGCCGGCGTCCACGGCGGCGCGGGAGGCGCCCACCGCCGCGCCGAGCTTGTCGGCCACGTCCTCCAGCAGCTTGAAGTTCTCGCCGTTGCCCATGCCGCGACCGCCAGAGATGATGATGCGGGCGGCGGTCAGTTCCGGCCGGTCGGATTTGGTCAACTGCTGGCCGACGAAGCTGGAGACGCCGGCGTCCGCCGCCGGGGCGACGGTTTCGACCACGGCGAAGCCGCCGGAAGCGGTGGCGGCGGGGAAGGCGGTGCCGCGCACGGTGATGACCTTGATCGGGTCCTTGGATTGCACAGTGGCCAGCACGTTGCCGGCGTAGATCGGCCGCACGAAGGTGTTGACGCTCTCCACTTTGATGACGTCGGAAATCTGCGCCACGTCGAGCAGGGCGGCGACGCGCGGCAGCATGTTCTTGCCGGCGGCGGTGGCGGGAGCCAGGATGTGGGTATAGCCGCCGGCCAGGCCGACCACCAGGGCCGCCACGTTTTCGGCGAGCTGGTGGGCATAGTAGGGGGCGTCGGCCAGCAGCACCTTCTTGACGCCGACGACCTTGGCGGCGGCCTCGGCGACCGCGCCGCAACCGTGGCCGGCCACCAGGATGGCGATGTCGCTGCCCAGTTGGGTGGCGGCGGTGATGGTGTTGAGGGTGGCCGCCTTGAGAACGGCGTTGTCGTGTTCGGCAATGACCAGGATGCTCATGGTTCGGGTCTCGCGGGCGTTAGATGACGTGCGCTTCGTTGCGGAGCTTGTCCACCAGGGCGGTGACGGTGTCGACCTTGATGCCGGCCTGGCGCTTGGGCGGTTCCTGCACCTTCAGTGTGACCAGGCGCGGCGTCACGTCCACCCCTAGATCCGCCGGTTTCAGCACGTCCAGCGGTTTCTTCTTAGCTTTCATGATGTTGGGAAGTTTGACGAAGCGCGGCTCGTTCAGGCGCAGGTCGGTGGTGACCACCGCCGGTAGCTTGAGCGCCACGGTTTCCAGACCGCCGTCGATCTCGCGGGTGACGTCGACCGTACCGGCGCCGACCTCGACCTTGGAAGCGAACGTGCCCTGCGGCCAGCCCAGCAGCGCGGCCAGCATCTGGCCGGTCTGGTTGGAGTCGTCGTCGATGGCCTGCTTGCCGAGGATGACCAGTTCGGGTTTTTCCTTATCGACCACGGCCTTGAGCAGCTTGGCGACCGCCAGCGGTTGCAGGTCGGCGTCGGTTTCCACCAGAATGCCCCGGTCGGCGCCCATCGCCAGCGCGGTGCGGATCGTGTCCTGGCAGGCGGCCACCCCCAGCGATACCGCCACGATTTCCTTCGCCTTGCCCGCTTCTTGCAGACGGACGGCTTCTTCCACGGCGATTTCGTCGAACGGGTTCATGGACATCTTGACGTTGGCGGTTTCCACGCCGGTACCGTCCGCTTTCGCCCGAACCTTGACGTTGTAGTCAACGACCCGTTTTACGGCGACTAGAATTTTCATCGTTCACCTTCGCTTTGAGATGGCTTGTGTTGGAGAGTGGCGCTAAACCCTGGTGAAGTATGGTATTTAGTCCCCCCTACCGATGCAATGGATTTATTGGCTGTCGGCGGAAACCGCAGCCGCGATTTCCCCCTGTTTCGCTCCGTCGTGTAGGCTAGCGCCGCGAACGAGCACCACCCAGACTGGAGAAGCGCATGTATTCCACCCACGAAGGCTACAACGACAGCATCCATGGCTATTATCTCGAAGATCTCGCGGTCGGCATGAGTGCCTCCCACGCCAAGACCGTCACCGAGACCGACGTGGTCATGTTCGCGGGGCTGACCGGCGACTACAACCCCGTGCATTGCAACGAGGTGTTCGCCGCGGGGACTCCGTTCAAGACCCGTATCGCCCACGGCATGTTTTGCGCCGGGCTGATTTCCTGCGTGGCGGGCACCCGCTTGCCGGGGCCAGGGGCGATCTACGTGGACCAGCAATTGCGCTTCAAGGCGCCGGTGCGGATCGGCGACACCGTCACCGCCACCTGCACCATCCAGGAGATCAACATGGATCGCCGGCGGGTGGTCATGAGCACGGTCTGCACGGTGGGAGACACGGTCGTCGTGGAAGGCGGCGCGACGTTCATGGTCAGTCGCCGCGCCAAGAAGTAGCCAGATTCGGGCGGAACGCGCGGGCGGATGGGATGAAGCCGGCGCGGGGCCGCGAAACTGAATGGCCATTCCCTTCTTGAGTTACCCGCCGCGACATCAGGATCGTATGGAGCGCCCCGTGTATTCCCTTCCTCCGGTTGTCGTTCCTGAGAGTTGGTTTTCCATTTTTACACTTAATTAACATTTTTTAATCCATATTTAACATTATTTAACATTTGTTTATATTTGTTTGCCGGAATCCTTGAGGGATAGGATTATATTTTCCGCAGTAATTTTCGCATTCATTGGCCTTGGGAGGCGACTATGTATTTTAAAAAAACATTCTTAACCGGTTGTTTGACGATGGCGTTATCCGTTGCTCATTCCCAAACTCCTCCCGACCATGTCACGATTGCCGGTGGGTTCAATCCCATTCCCTTGATGATCAAGGCTGGGGAGAAGTTGGTCAGTAAGTTTCCCCAGTACAAGCCTCCCCAGATTCTCTATAACGATTCAAGCGTCGGTTTTAGTCTATTTTGCGCGGGGACTGGAGTCGATACACCCAGCATCAATACCGCCACGCGCCAGATGCGACCCGCCGAGATCGAATTGTGCAATAAGAACGGCGTCAATGAAATCGTGGAAATCAAGCTGGGTAACGACGCTTTGGTTACCGCGCAGGCGCAGGATGGCCGTTTGAACCAGATCAGTCGAAAGGAGCTGTTCTTGGCCATGGCCAAGAATGTTCCCGATCCGAAGGACGGCACCAAGCTGATTCCTAATCCCTACAAGGACTGGAAGGAAATCAATCCCACCTTGCCCAGCCTCAAGATCCAAATTGTGGCGCCAGAGCCGAAAATCGGTCTTTACCAATCGTTCGTGGCGGGTGTCGTGCTACCCGGCTGTAGGCAGGTCGATGCTTTTAAAGCCTTGGCAACGAGTGATCCCAAGCAATTTGAAGCGGTGTGCAAGAGTTTTCGCAAGGATAACGCTTATACCGAATACACACTCCCTCAAGTCGCCGCCCAAGAGTTGAAAAACAATCCAAATGGCCTGGGTCTGATACCACTAACCATGGTCGCCAAGGAAAGTCTGAAAAATGTATCCCTGGACAATATCTATACGTCGTTCACTAGCGTTGCCGCTGATATGAATGACTTGGTATTTCCAATCCTGGTATTTGTGAAAAAGCCACATGTCGCCCTCATTCCAGGTTTCAAAGAGTATCTTGACGAATTGACTTCCGAGGACGCCATAGGCACGGCAGGTTATTTTTACGGCATGGGGATGATTCCCTTGCCCCGATTCGAGCGCGAGCAGGCGAGAACCGCCGCCAAGACCTTGAAGGTGGTGACTCAGAAAAAGACGGCTACAAGTAGCTGAACAGATCGAGCGGATAGCGTTTCCCGGCTAGATAGTCGTCGATGCAGCGCAGCACCATGGGGCTGCGCAGTTTCGGTCCCAGCGCGGCGATTTCGTCGCGGCTCAGCCACAGGGCGCGCTCGATGCCGTGATCCAGCGGTTGGTCGGGATGATGGTGCAAGGCCCGCCCGGCAAAGCAGGTGCGGATGAAGGTGTGGCCCTGGGGGTGGGTCCAGTAGTACAGACCGACGATGGTGTCCACCTGGATTTCCCAGGCGGTTTCCTCCAGCGTTTCCCGAATCGCCGCCGCCGCCAGCGTTTCATGCTCGTCCAGATGCCCGGCGGGCTGGTTGTAGACCAGTTCGTCGCCGTCGGCGTATTCCTCCACGATCAGAAACCGTCCATCCCGCTCGATGACGGTGGCGACGGTCAAGCGCGCGTCCCAGTCCATGCGATGTCCTCACTGTACGGGTTTGGCGAAGGTGAACGCGCCACGCAAGTCGCCTTCCTTGAAGCCGCGCGCCTGGTCGTTCGGGTAAAGTTCCTTGAGTTTGGCGTCCACGGCGGGGTCGATGTTCGCGCCGTGGCAGCTCAGGCAGAGCGAGGCAGTGGGAATGGCCTTCATGTAGCGGAAGGTTTTCTGGCCCTGGTCGTCGTCGATCACCGCGAAGAATTCCAGTTTGTCCACGGGTTCGCCCTGGGCCTTGCGCGCCTCGAACTGCTTGAGCACGGCCAGTTCCCAGTTGTCGGGGGCGTTGGCGGGGTTGCGGAGCTTGAGGCTGGTCCGTCCGACCAGCATTCCCTGTTTCTGGCCCAGTTCGGCGGCGATTTGGCCGGCCTTCTCGTGGCAGACCGCGATGCCGTTGACCGGGCCGCCGCTCTGGATGGCTTGTTGCAGGGTGTCCTTCAGCAGGGTTCCGAATGTTTGCGCCACATGTCGGCTGACGACCACTTCCGGCGGGATATCGGATGGCTGTCGCGCCAAGGCGGGACCGGCGGCCAGCGCCGCGCCGAGAACCAGAATCGAAGTCGCTCGCATCGATGGATTCCCCCCTTTTGGTTCGCTGTTTGGGCGGGCAGTATAAGGCGAACGCGCTTGTTCCGGTGGATTTTTCCGAGTCTGGACCCTATCTAAACCAGGCAGACGCGATTACCAGTGCAACCTGATGAGGAGGTGTCCGATGAGCCTGTCCCAGAACACCTGCACGCCCTGTCGGGGCGGTATTCCTCCGCTGACTTCGAGCGAGGTCGAAGCTCTGTTGCCGCAAGCGCCCGGCTGGCGATTGCTGGAGAACGGCACGCGGATCGAGCGGCGATTCCAGTTCAAAAACTTCGCCGCTGCCTTGGCGTTCGTTAACCGGGTGGGCGATCTGGCCGAACAGGAGGGGCATCATCCCGACATCACCTTCGGTTGGGGCTATGCCAACGTCTTGTTCTACACCCACAAGATCAATGGCTTGCACGAAAACGACTTCATCATGGCCGCGAAGGTCAACGAACTGTATGCCGAATAGGGCGATTTCCTGAAACGCTACCCGCCCTTTTCCAGCGTTTCGATCAGAAACAGGATTTCGGCGGCCATCGTGTAGTGCAAATCCGGCACGTCGGCGAGGGCGCAGTCGCGGCTGCCGGCGACGATGGCTTGGAGGGCGCGGATGAAGCCACCAAAGCCAGCCGCCTCGAAGCAGGGAGCCTGTTGCTGGAGGAGGGGCGCGGAGGTGGCCGGGTCGCCGCCGCGCAGAGACTGGGTCACAGCGAAGGCGATGCGGCCTTCAGCGTCGTGGTTCTCGCCACCGTCGCGGCGGTAGGCGAGGTAGCCGGCGATGGCCTTGGCTTTCGCCTCCGCCGCAGCGGCAGGGTTGCCGGCATCCGTCTCGATGTCGGCGAGGATGGCCCAGGACTTCCACGGTTCGGCCGCGTGGCCGAACTGTGTTTTGCATCGGATCGCCCGGCGGATTTCCTGCCGCGCTTCGTTCAAGCGGTGGAGTTTGCGCAACGCCTCGCTGAGATTGCTTCGCGTTATGCCTTCGTGGCTCGCGGCGCGGATTTCAGCAAACTTGTCCGCCGCCTGACTGAAGAAGCTTGCCGCTTCCTCGCCGCGATTCGGGGCTGCGAGATACAGCGAACCCAACTGGCTCAGCGTGTTCGCCTGCCCGGCGACATTGCCGAGCCGCACCTTGATCGCGAGCGATTGCCGGTAGGCATCCTCCGCCGCTTCCGGCTGGCCCGCCGCCTGATACACTATGCCGGTCTGATGCCAGCTCACGGCGACCATGCCCGGTTCGTCCAAGGCGGTGAACCGCTCGCGCGCTTCCGCATGAGCCACCAGTGCCTCCGGGTAGCGGCGCTGATTGCTGCGGACGGTCCCAAGCTGGCCTTTGCCTATGGCGACATCCCGGTCGGCAGTGCCCTGCTCCGCGCGGCGGATAACCTCTTCGTAGGCCGCCGCTGCCTCGTCAAGCCGGCCCAGGTAGAGAAGACATTCGCCCTGCTCCCCGAGGCAGACGGACGCCATCCGTTCCGCTCCTCTACCGGGCTGCGCCTTCGCGATAGCCTCGAAGCGCTGGCGGGCCTCATCCAGCAGCGGCAGGGCCAGTTCCGAACCGCCGGCCGTCCCCAACACACGGGCCAAGAGGAAGCAGGCCCCTGCCAGATCGTAATCGGCGCCGGGATAGGCTTGCTCGCCCTCCGCCCGAGCGCGCTGGAGCAACGCCTGTGCGCCCTCAAACGCCTCGTGCAACCGTCCGCCGGCAAGCTGCTGTTCGATGCGGGTCCGCGCCGCCTCGAACCGCGTGTGAGTCCAGGCGTCGCCCAGCACCGCCACTGCGGCGTCGCGCACTTGCCCCACCCGCGCCAGCAGCCGGGGCTTGCCGGCATTTTGCAGCAGGAGGTAGAGCGAAGTGGTCACGTCAATCGTCGCTTCGGCATCCCCCGCGCGCTGCACGCGGTCAAACAGCGCAAACAGGTTCGGCAACTCCAGCCCCGTCAGCGTCGCTGCCATCTCGGCGTTCTGGTTGTACTGCTGTTCGAGAAACCCGACATACGCGCGCATGGCCTCGACCCAGCAGGCGGTCAGCGCCTCGCGCTCCGCCGCGTCCAGTCGCGCCCGCAGGTAGGGACAGAGCGCGGGATTGAGCGTGAAATGGTTATGGCGATTCGGCGTCGCCAGCCCCGTCTCGACCAACTCGCCCGCCAGCGCGGCCACGTCCGCCTGTTCCCACTGCATCATCAATTGCAGCACGCCGGTTTGAAAGCCGCCGTGAAACACCCCCAGCACCCGCGCCCGCTTCCGGTTTGCTTCCGACAGGCGTTGCAGAGACAACTCGACGCTGGCGAAGACCGATTGCTCCCGGTTGCCAGGGAAGCACCGATCCATCTCCACCATCAGCTTGACCAGCGATTCGCGGGTGGCCGCGACGCCGCGCGTCCGCAATGCCGGGGCCAGCAGTGCCAGGGTGCGGGCGTGGCCATGAACCGCGTCCACCAGTTGCTCGATCTCCTCGCGCGCGGCGTCGCTGGACGCGCCGGCGTTCCCATCGACGTTCAGCACCCGCTCGACCAGCTTCACCGCGTCCTCGCGGGCGAGTTGGTGCAGTTCCCGCCGGTTCCGCTCAGCCGCGAACGGCGCGGGCAGCGCTTCGCGGCTGGTAAAGAGGAGCCGGGTGTCGCCCTTGGCGTTAAGCCGGGCGCAGAGCTGGAGGATGGCGGCCAGTTCGCAGCGCAGGTCCTCGTTGAGCGCCTCGGGCGTGTCCTCGGCCAGGAAG
Source organism: Candidatus Contendibacter sp. (assembly GCA_029624675.1). GTDB lineage: Bacteria > Pseudomonadota > Gammaproteobacteria > Competibacterales > Competibacteraceae > Contendibacter. Next base: position 33,462 of record JARSSP010000050.1, on the reverse strand, counting down.
GGCGGCAGCAAAACGCTTTCCATATTGTCCACCACCAGCAGGGTCGGCTGTTCGACCAGCGCGCGTTCGACCGGCAGGATCGCGTGTTCCAGGTCGGGGAAAGTGGCGACGGAATACTTTTCTCCGACCAGTTGGCGACCCAGGGCATCGAGCACCGCTTGGACATGGCCGTGCGTCTCGACCGAGACGAAGGCGGCGCGGTGTATCTGCTGCGAGCGCACCAGCCAGCGGGCGAACTCGGCGGCCAACGCGGTCTTGCCTTCGCCGCCCTGACCGCGCACCACCGCGTAGCGTTCGGTGCGCAGCAGTCGCTGGAGCGCCAGCAACTCCCGGCTGCGGCCGACAAAGCCGGTGTCTGGTTCCTTCGGCAACTCGCCAAGCCGGGCCGCGAGCCGCTTTTGGAAATCCGCCACGGTCTGCTTGGCGGGCGCCATCTTGAAAAGCTGCGGGTCGTCCTTTTCCTGAAACAGCACCGGCACGAACCAGTCTTCCAACCGGAACTCGCCCGCGCCGAAGATGCGCCCGCGAAAGGTGTCGTCCTTCAACGTCCGCTGGCCGGCGAGCATGGCGTCGCCCACCCGCTTGCCTCCGGCCAGCGCCCGATAAAACGCCGCGACGAAGCGGCGCGCGGTTTCGACCAGCACGCTGTGGCTCATGGCCACCACGGAAGCGACGCCGACCTTCAGCAGTTCGGAGGCGACGGATTCGGACGCCTGTTCGGCCTGCGCAGTCTGGCAGGCTTCGAGGAAGACCAGCGGGATGCGGTGATCGCGCAGCAGCGGGCCGAGTTCGCTGGTGAAGACGGTGGCGTGCCGGCGCTTTTCGAGCCTGCCGGCGTCCTGCGGCTCCTCGAAACACAGCCCGCCGAGACCGACGCGGCGGTCGTAGACGCCGTGGCCATCGAAGTGGACGACGTGATAGGGCTTCCGCTCGGTGCGGGCGCGGTCCAGTTCGTCGCGCAAGGCCGACAGCGTGGGCGGGTCGAGAACGTGAATCTTGACCAAACCGGGCAGGGCTTCCATCGCCTCGACCAGCGGCAAGGCGCTGGCGCGATGGTCGATGTAGCCGCAGGCGTCGTCTTCCGGCCGGGCGGTGACCAGCAGGATACGGATGGGCGTGGCGACCACCGGCACGTCGAACGCCTCGGTTCCGGGGAGCCGGCGGCGAACGCGGGTCGGCTTCGCGCCTTGGAACAGAAAAGCCTTGCCGTCGTGCAGCAGTTCCCACGGCAACCCGAGCAGAGTCGTTGCGGCTTCCTTGGCGGTGAGCACCTCGGCTTCCGGGGCGTCGGCCATGAGCGCGGTATCCACATGGACGGAGAAGCGGCGACCCGCATGAGCGTCGATCCGCGCCCAGGCGTTCATGACGTTCGCGGTGTGGGCCACGGGGATCGCGGCTTCGTGCAAGCGCTTTCCCCATTCCACGAGGTTCGCTTCGACCTGCCGCGCCCGATCCCGGAAGTAGTGGCTCGGCCAGACGGCATATCCCTCCAGATACCAGCGCAACTCCTCCGCTTCGATGGGGCCGAGAGGCGCGACCAAGCGCCAACTTTGCGCGCTGTGGACATCTGGCTGGCCCGGCGTGGCCGGTTCGTAGACCAGCCGGGCGCGGGCCGAAGCGCGGCGGACGCCATCCTTTTCCTGAAACTTCAGGTCGGTGAGTTCGAGAACCAGTTCTTCCAGCGGCTCGGCCTTGGGCTGCGGCGTGGGCGCCACGTCGGCGGGATCGCGTTTGCCGAGTGCAACGAGCAGCTTATTCATCGCTGCCTCGACGCCGCCCGCGTCGCTGCTCACCGGGATGTAAACCGGCTCCTCGCCGAAAAACTCCTCCAGCACGCCGAGCTGGGTGCCGTTCAGCGAGAGCGGAATAACCGGGAATTGGTCCTTGCCGCGCTGTTCCTGTACCAGGAGCGCGTGGCGCAGTTCCTTGCCGACCCATTTCGATTGCAGCGCGTCGGTGCTGACCACGACCGCGTAAGCCGACGCGGCATCGATGGCTTTCTTGATCTCCAGCCAGAGCGGATCGCCGCCGCGCAGCTCGCGCGAGTCGATCCATCCTTCCTGGCCGTGATCGGCCAGCGCCGCGCGCAGTTCGCGCACGAAGCCGTCGTCCCGCGAGCTGTGGGAGATGAAGAGCTGGGTCATGATGGCAATCCAAAATCAATCCAAAGTTGTAGGTTGGGTTAGCGCGCAGCGCGTAACCCAACATAATCAGAATGCTGGGTTACGGCCTACGGCCTAACCCAACCTACGAATCCCGTGAGTGCGCTCAATCCAGCGCCGCCGCCGCTCCGCGTAAGGCGGGATGGTCGGCGGTGATCACCCAGGTCGGAATCGCCGCTAGGTAGCTATTGAACCGACCCTTGGCCTCGAACCGGACGCGGAAAGCCGACCGGTCGAAAAATGCCCCCAATCGCGGCACGATGCCGCCGCCGATGTAAACCCCGCCTCGCGCGCCGAGGGTGAGGGCCAGGTTGCCCGCCGCCGTGCCCAGCGCCGCGCAAAATAATTCCTGTACCTCCAAACAGTGCGGACAGGTTCCGGCCAGGGCCCGCCGGGTGATTTCGCCGGGGGTTAAATCCTCGGCTTTCCAGCCTTCCAGTTCGGCCAAGGCGGTGTAGACCTCGACCCAGCCCGGCCCGGCGAGAAGCCGTTCCGGCGAAACATGACCAAATCGGCGCCGCAGAATTTGGCTGATTGCCCATTCCCGTTCGTTGACGGGGGAAAAAGTGACGTGACCGCCCTCGGTCTGGAGCGGAATCCAATGGCTGCCCGACCACACCAGACCCGACACCCCTAGACCGGTGCCGGGGCCGATCAGGCCGATAGGCGCTTCCGCCACCGCCGCGCCCCCGCCGACTTGTCGGCGTTCGTTGGAACCCAGCAACGGCAACGCCAGCGCCAGCGCGGTAAAATCGTTGAGAATCAGCAACCGTTCCAGTCCCAACGCCTGTTCCGCTGCCTTCCGGGAAAACGACCAGTGACTGTTGGTGAACTGAATCCAGTCGCCGGTGACCGGCGTGGCGACCGCGACGGCGGCGCGGCGCGGATGTGGCCCGGAAATCCCGCGCAAATAGGCAGCGGCGGCCTGGATCAAATCCGGGTAATCAGCGCCGCTCAGAACCCGTTCGAACCGAATGCGACCGTCCGGAGTCGCAAGGGCAAAGCGGGCGTTGGTGCCGCCGATGTCGGCGATCAAGTCTGGAGCTTCGGTGGAGTGTTGCGTCATGGCGAGGTTTCCTGCCGGATGGAACGGTCGTGGCGATAGGGTGGCCGGGCGTGGGTTGTCATGGCCATCTTGTGTTATGTTGCATAGCCACATTAAGATAGCCAGAATTTTCGATGCGCCCTTCTTTAAAGGACGATGCGAAAACACGCAAGGGCTTTCGATGGTCGTACCGATCGGGTTTCGAGCACAACCCCGTAAACCTCCAAGAGGATAGAAAAAATGGCGTTTCTAAGCGTTGAACAACTGAAAAAAGACTGGGCTGAGAATCCCCGCTGGAAAGGCATCAAGCGCGGCTACACCGCCGAGGATGTCGTGCGGCTGCGCGGCAACATTCCAGTCGAATACAGCCTGGCGCAGCGGGGCGCCGAGAAGCTGTGGCAACTGATCACCACCACGCCTTACGTCAACTGCCTGGGCGCGCTGACCGGCGGTCAGGCCATGCAGCAGGCCAAGGCCGGCGTCAAGGCTATTTACCTGTCCGGCTGGCAGGTCGCGGCGGACAACAATACCTACATGTCGATGTATCCCGACCAGTCGCTGTATCCGGTGGATTCGGTGCCGGCGGTGGTCGCGCGCATCAACAACACCTTCAAGCGCGCCGACGAGATTCAATGCGCGCGTGGCATCGGGCCGGGCCACAAGGATTTCATCGATTATTTCCTGCCGATTGTCGGTGACGCCGAAGCCGGCTTCGGCGGCGTGCTGAACGCTCACGAACTGATGAAGTGCATGATCCGCGCCGGCGCGGCGGGCGTCCACTTCGAGGACCAGTTGGCCTCGGTCAAGAAGTGCGGCCACATGGGCGGCAAGGTGCTGGTGCCGTCCCAGGAAGCCGTCCAGAAGCTGATCGCCGCCCGCCTGGCGGCCGATGTCTACGGCGTGCCGACCATCTTGCTGGCCCGGACCGACGCCGAGGCGGCCGACCTGCTGACCAGCGACTGCGACGACAACGACAAGCCGTTCCTGACCGGCGAGCGCACGGTCGAAGGCTTCTACAAGACCAAGAAGGGCCTGGGGCAGGCGATTTCGCGTGGTCTGGCCTACGCGCCCTACGCCGACATGGTCTGGTGCGAGACCGGCACGCCCGATCTCGACTTCGCCAAGAAGTTCGCCGACGCCATCCAGAACCAGTTCCCCGGCAAGATGCTGGCCTACAACTGCTCGCCGTCGTTCAACTGGAAGAAGAACCTGGATGACGCCACCATCGCTAAGTTCCAGCGCGAGCTGGGTGCGATGGGTTACAAGTACCAGTTCATCACTCTGGCCGGTATCCACAACATGTGGTACCACATGTTCGATCTGGCGCAGGACTACGTGAAGCGCGGCATGTCCGCCTACGTCGAGAAGGTGCAGGAACCGGAATTCGCCGCTCGCGACCGTGGCTACACTTTCGTCAGCCACCAGCAGGAAGTGGGCACTGGCTATTTCGATGACGTGACCACCGTCATCCAGGGCGGCGTGTCCTCGGTGACCGCACTGACCGGTTCCACGGAAGAAGAGCAATTCCACTAATCAGCGTCGTGCCCGCCGTTCGCCGCTAGCGGCGCCAACGGCGGAGTCCGCCAGCCATCCGATGACCCGGAGGGAAACCCTCTCCGGGTTTTCGCCATTGGAAACCGCTAAAATCATTCCGCCGATTTTGAACGAACACCCATCCAAGGAGCAGCCCGTGAGCCTCAATTTGCCTGCTGGCGTGCAAGTGAACGCCCCGCTTCATCCCCGCTTCGACGAGATTCTCACCCATGACGCGCTGGCTCTGGTGGCCAAGCTGCACCGCGCGTTCGAGCCGCGCCGCCAGGAATTGTTGAAAAAGCGCGTCGAGCGTCAGGCGCGCATCGACGCGGGCGAAATGCCCGATTTTCTGCCGGAAACCAAGCACATCCGCGAAGGCGACTGGAAAATCGCGCCGCTGCCCAAGGCGCTGGAGCGCCGCCGCACCGAAATCACCGGTCCGGTCGAGCGCAAGATGATCATCAACGCCTACAACTCCGGCGCCGATTCCTACATGACCGACTTCGAGGATTCCAACAGCCCCAACTGGTACAACCAGATTCAGGGGCAGGTGAATCTGGTCGACGCCATCCGCCGCAAGATCAGCTACGTGAACGAGGTGGGCAAGGAGTACAAGCTGAACGATACCATCGCCACGCTGCAAATTCGGCCGCGCGGCTGGCATCTGGACGAGAAGCACGTGTTGGTGGACGGGCAGCGCGTTTCCGGCGGCATCTTCGATTTCGGCCTGGTGTTCTTCCACAACGCCAAGGAGCAGATTGCTCGTGGCGCGGGTCCGTTCTACTACCTGCCGAAGATGGAAAGCCATCTCGAAGCGCGGCTGTGGAACGATATTTTCGTGATGGCGCAGAATGAACTGGGTATTCCCCAGGGAACGATCAAGGCCACCGTGCTGATCGAAACCATCCTCGCCACCTTTGAGATGGAAGAAATCCTGTACGAGTTGCGCGAGCATTCCGCCGGCCTCAACGCCGGGCGCTGGGACTACATTTTTAGCTGCATCAAGAAATTCAAGAAGAACAAGGAATTCTGTCTGGCCAATCGCGGCGCGATCACCATGGAAGTGCCGTTCATGCGTTCCTACGCCCTGCATCTGGTCAAGGTCTGCCACAAGCGCGGCGCCCCGGCCATGGGCGGCATGTCGGCGCTGATCCCGATCAAGAATGATCCCGAGGCCAACGAGAAGGCGCTGGCCGGCATCCGCCACGACAAGACCCGCGACGCCCGCGACGGCTTCGACGGCGGCTGGGTGGCCCATCCCGGTCTGGTGCCCATCGCCCACGAGGAGTTCGTCAAGGTGTTGGGCGACAAGCCGAATCAGTGGGAGAAGCAGCGCGACGAAGTGTTCGCGGCCAAGGATTTCCTGAACTTCCAGCCCGAACAGCCCATCACCGAAACCGGCTTGCGCAACAACATCAACGTCGGCATTCACTACCTGGGTTCGTGGCTGGCGGGCAACGGCTGCGTGCCGATCCATAATCTGATGGAAGACGCCGCCACCGCCGAAATTTCCCGTTCCCAGGTCTGGCAGTGGGTGGTCAGCCCGAAGGGCACGCTGGACGACGGCCGCAAGGTCACCGCCGAACTGGTCCACGCGATGATTCCCGAGGAGCTGGCTAAGGTCAAGGCGACTGTTACCGCGCAGGGCGAGGACACCGCCACCTACGATCAAGCGGCCGGCATCTTCGAGAAGATGTCGCTCGACCCAAATTATCCAGAGTTCCTGACCTTGCCGCTGTACGAGGCGATGGATTGATCTGACTCAGCCAGTGTTGGTATCAGAAAAGCGCCCGAAAACCGGGCGCTTTTTTTATTTTTGTTCAATATCTTATCGATTGTTTAGAACAGTTTTACCTACCCTGTTGCAATGCAGGTTATCAATCTATAATAAAAATTAGCCATCTGAGTTTTATTACCGAGTAGTTTCACAGAGAATCACTTTCTTACCCCCACTTCATTAATTATGTCACTTTCCGCTTACCAACAGGCTTTGGCTGGTCTAACGGATCACGTTCGGAAGAAAGCTGAGGATGCGCGTGTCGTTTTGCCTGATCAAGTTAGTCGAAATATTGCTGATGAGACGGCGCTTGCGATAGCTGATTTTATGAGTCTTTTGAATCAGTTTGTCGTCCGACTTGCCAGTGGCGAGCCGCCGCGCCGTGCTTGGGTGGAGGCTTGTCGAACTCATAAACGGAAGGGATGTACCATCCATGATGCCGATTGTCCAGAAATTCTTGGGCGGGCCAAGGGGTTGGACGATCATGCCGCTGCTATCGCGAGGGCTTCTCGTGGCGATCTGACGAAGGAACAGGCCAGGAAATTGCTCCTCAAATACTCAGGATCGGTCGATCTTGGCGGATTTGAAACCTTTTTGCGGGAAGCTGCCTTGGGCAGTTACCTGGTCTGGGCCACCTTTGACCCAGCCGATTTCAGGGTAAATCCATTTGATCGGCTACCGCGAACTCATCATGGCATTTGCACGGCCCTTGGCCTGGGACACTTTACCCCGAGCGATATTTTGATCGTCCTTGTCTGGGGTCATGCCGATTCCGGTTCTCCGCCGCTGCATCGTCCGACCGTGGCCGATGCCGAGGATTATCCATATTACCGACCTCGACCCGAAGTTGATGCTCGTTGGGGATTGACCGAACCGTTGTCGCCCAATCCCGATAAGCTTTCACCACAACCTGAAGTCGTCATACCTGAAACGACCAGCCGAGGATTGCGGTTGCCATTTCAAGTTGTCCACGCATAGGGTTCACTGCAATGAATACATCAATATCTGTTGATGATCTAAATCACGAGGAAGTTCGTGCTTGGCTGGAACGAGCATTGTGCGGCCAGGAGTCTTTGCCCTTGCTTACAAGGGATGAGTTTCCTCATCTGGGTATTGCACGGCTGGAAAAAACTTTGAAGCCAGCAACCCGCGATTCTCTAAGAGATGGCGCTTTACAACTGGTTCGTCAATTCTGCGTGGATGGACGGGGAGAAACGGGTTATGTGCAAGAACTTCTCGCACTGACGGCAGCTTTCAAACAACCTGAAGCCGTACAAATGCTGGCGCGATTGGCTGATAAATTTTCAGATTTACCCGATATTTCCACTGAAATCCAACTCGCCGTATTGGCGGCGCTAGTCGATATGTCGCCGCCTCAGTCAGTGGAGTTTTGGGTGCGTATTTTCAATCGAGATCCGGAAAATTACGCAGGTTTGGCTCTTTCTGGGGTGCTCGCGATCAATCCCGCACGAGCCATCGAGTTGTTACCGAAAATGCCCGATACCGAGCGTGCTGGACAAGCCACCGCGCTCAAGCTCGATCTTGCTTGGGACGATCTTCCGGCGGGGCAACGCCATCAATTTGTTTGGGGTGTTCAGAATGTTCTGGGACGATGTGGTTGTCGCTTTGTCAGTCCCGTGAGGGCGTGGGCGGATTCAAAGGAAGAATCTCGCCCTACTACTGTCAACCCAAGCCTGCTTGCCGCCTTATTCAAATCCCTTGGCCCAGCGGAGGTTGACGCGAGATGGCACAGTCCAAAACTCTGCTCCTGCTGAGTATCTGAGACATGAGCGAAGAAAAGTCCAAAGCTGCATTCGTCACGTTTTACTCCTTCAAAGGAGGAGTCGGGCGCAGCATGGCGCTGATCAACACCGCCGGTATTCTAGCTGGGCGGGGTTTTCGCGTGTTGGTCATCGATCTCGATCTTGAAGCTCCTGGGCTTTCCTACCTCGACCCAGACGCGCCTGATGTTGCGCCGGATGAGTGCGCCCCGAGGCAACGTCCGTTGCAGCTTGGATTCGTGGATTTATTGAGTGATGCGAAGGAGCGTGGAGAGGCGGCGGACTTGTTCGCCTTATCTCCTGGTGATCTCGCAAACCGTTACACCCAGCCCTATCGCCTTCCCGAAAAGCTGTGTGAATTCAAGGATGGTTCGCTCCATATCATGCCGGCAGGCAAATTCGATGGCCATTACGGAGAGCGTCTTGATGCTTTGAACTTGCACGAGCTTTATCAGGATGGCTTGGGCGAACCGCTGATCCGCGCCTTCAAGAAGAGACTTAAGGAGGCGAATTTATATGATTATATCCTCGTGGATAGCCGAACCGGTTTTTCGGACGAGGCCGGTATCTGTACTCGTGACTTGGCCGATTACCTCATGATTTTGAGTGGGTTGAATCGCCAGAACGTTGAAGGGACTTGCGAATTCCTAAAGGCGTTGCGTGTTGCAACCGATGGAAAAAAGCCATTCCAAATCATTCTCAGTCCAGTCCCTAATGGAGAAGATGCTCTGGTCGATCAGCGAGAGGAGATGGCAAAGAAATCTTTTGAAGCAGCATGGGGAGCTAAGGTCGATTTGTCGTTGCAGATTCCCTATCACCCCCAACTCGCACTCACCGAGGAACCTCATATCTTCAGACGTCGCCGAGGCTATTTGTTCGAGGCTTATCGCGCCATTGAGCGCAGTATGCTTGCGGCAATAGGTATTGATGCGCGGAGTTTGATGCAAAGGGTTGAGAAGGCGTTACAGAAAAGAGATTATTTAGCTGCCTTGCGCGATCTGCGATATATGGTGCGATTAGACGATGGAAAGCCGGTTCTTGCCAGATTTACTTTTATTTTTTTGATGGGTGGATGGCAATTTTCAAAAGATAGTGCAGCAGGTGAGCTAGGTCAGGAGCAAATCAATCTGAATACTATTTTAGATGATGCAGCGGGACAGAAGGTGATTAGGCTTATTGTGAGCAATTTTCCCGTGGGCGGTGAGGATAAAGGGAGTGCTTGGGTATTGGTCAAACGTTTGGAAAATATTTCTATTGATTTGGCTGATGAACTCTATAGGCGTATTATCGATGCTACACCAAGCGATGCAAATATTCTCGGTGCCTATGCGATTTTCCTGAAAAACAAGCGAGGTGATTTGGAGGGTGCAAAGGTTTATTACGAGCGTGCATTGGAAGCTGATCCGGAGCACGCCAGCAATCTGAGCAACTATGGGCAATTCCTTGTAGAACAGGATCGACTAATAGAGGGAGAAAATGCTCTTCTTTCTGCTTTTGAACGCATTGACCGATCCAAAGCAGGAATCGTTGCCGCCAAAATTTTCTTTTCCCTCTGGCTCGTTGCACGGATGCAGGGAAAAAGTGCGGAATGTTGGGAGCGGCATTTTAAGTTTGTTGTTAAAAATGGCTTTAAACGGTATCCGTGGAGCTTTGAACGGATGCTCGCTCAAGCGAAGAAGATGCTGTCACCGGAAGAGTTTGAATACGCTGAAGCCTTGGCGCGGGCTTTTCTCGATGAAAGCCAGGTGGCCGACCTTGAACAGTATGAGCGGTGGCGCATCCTGGAACCGCTGGACCCGATGGAAGCGGGTAGCAAGTCTTTCGAGGAAGCCCCTGTTTCAGGGTCTTCGATTTCTTCGTGAAATTGTGCGGCCGTGACTGCATGGAAAACGCCGCCACTGCCGAAATTTCCCGCTCTCAATCCTGACTTGAAGGGTCGTTTCGCCGATACGCCTCGGCGTGTTCGGGGCTGTAGAGATACGAAGCGGGGAATCCTTCCGGATGAATCACCCGCCCGACCAGAATCAGCGCGGTACGGGTGAAGCCCTTGGCCTCGACCCGGTCGGCGATGTCGGCCAGCGTGCCGACCACGCCGTCCTGATCCGGCCAAGATACCCGGTGCAGCACCGCCGCCGGACAATCCGCGCCGTAGGAAGGAATCAATTCCGCGACGATTTCCCGCAGCCTGTTCACGCTGAGATAGATCGCCAGCGTCGCTCGGTGCCGGGCCAGTTCCGGCAGGCTTTCGCCGGCGGGCATCGGCGTCTTGCCAGCATGACGGGTGAGAATGACGGTCTGGCTGACGCCCGGCAGGGTCAATTCCCGGCGTAGCAGGGCAGCCCCGGCGAAGGCGGCGGTCACGCCCGGCACCACCTGATAGGGAATTCCCAGTTTCTCCAGTTCGCGGATTTGCTCGCCGATGGCCCCGTACAGCGCGGGGTCGCCGGTGTGCACCCGCGCTACGTCCAACCCTCGTTCGTGGGCGGCGCGAATGCGGGCGATGATCTGATCCAGGCTCAGATCGGCGGTATTGACGATTTCGGCGTCTGGATTGGCAGCCAAAATCACTTCCCTCGGCACCAGCGAACCGGCATACAGCACCAGCGGGCATTCACCGATCAGACGCCGGCCCTTGACGGTGATTAGTTCGGGATCGCCGGGACCGGCGCCGATGAAATGGACGGTCATTCGAATTTTCCGTGGTTGGGGTTTTGCATTGACGCCGGGGCAGCGGCGCCAAAAGGGGAAGCAACGATCCTGATTGGGATGGCGGGGAATAATAGTTTACCGTAAGGATCGGTAACTTTTTTTCGAGGAGCGCAAGTGGCTATCGAGAATGTGGGGAAGAAACGGCCCATGCCCCCCGTCACTGTTGTCAGTTTGACCGAACCAGGCCGGGCGCTGGCGGAGCGGTTGCGGTCGTTGGTGCCGGACGCCGAATTGCTACACCGGCCGCAACCCTTCCAGGACGCGATTCGTCACCGCTTCCTCTCGGGCCGCCGGCTGATTCTGTTGTGCGCGGTTGGCATCGCGGTGCGGAGTCTGGCGCCGGTCTTGCGCGACAAATATCAGGACTCGGCGGTGCTGGTCCTCGACGAACACGGCCGATTCGTGGTGCCGATCCTGTCCGGCCACGAAGGCGGGGCCAACGAATGGGCGCGGCAGGTCGCCGATTTCCTGGGCGCGCAAGCCGTCATCACCGGCGCGCAACGCTATACCCACCCCCTGCTGGCGGCGGGCCTCGGCTGCAATCGCGGCTGCCCGCTGGAATCATTACTGGTCCTGCTCGACCAGACCTTGGCCGAGCACGGCTTGCGGCGCGATGACTTGCGGGCGCTGGCCAGCATCGAACTGAAACAGGACGAACCGGGACTGCGCCAATTGGCCGAAACCCTGAATCTGCCGATCCATTTCTATTCCGCCGCCGTGCTGCGGGAGTACGACGACCGCCTCAGCCGCAAGTCCGAGATCGTATTCCAAGCTACCGGTTGCCATGGCGTGGCGGAAGCGGCGGCGCTGGCTTGCGCCGAACGCCTGGTCGATCACGATTTCCGGGCGGAACTGATCATCCCCAAGCGGAAAAACACCGACGCCACCCTGGCGGTGGCGCGGATTTACGGTAATTGCGAGGACTGAGCCGTCATGGATGACCCACGGAGCGTTCCACGAATCGACCGATGCGTTCGAACGCTTCCCGGGCCTCCGGCAGAACCGGTTCGAAAAGCTGCCAGACATGCGGCATGTCCGGCCAGGTTTCCAGTTCCGCGCTGGACCCGGCGGCGCGGGCCTTGTTGACGTAGCGCCGGGCGTCGCCCAGCATCATCTCCGCTTCGCTGGCCTGCACCAGCACCGGCGGCAGGCGGGACAGATCGCCGAAGACCGGGGAAATCAACGGGTTGGGTGGAATTATCCGGTTCCAAAGCCAGGTGATCAACAGAAGAAGGGTTTTGGGGAGATACAGAAAGCGCCCCAGACCGGGACCCAGAAACACATCGGTTTGGCGATGACTCTTGCAGGTAGGGCTGGACAACGTCATGTCGACGATCGGCGACAGCGCCATGGCGCCTTGCGCGGCGCGCAGCCCCGCGTCGCGCGCCCAGGCGATGACCATGAGCACCAGGTTGCCTCCCGCCGAGTCGCCGGCCACGAACAACTCGCGGACCGATCCCGGTCCATTGGGACCGTGATCCAGAATCCAGCGATAGCCGGCCTGGCAGTCGGCGATCATGTCCCGGCGCGAATGCTCGGGCATCAGCCGGTAGTCCAGCGCCAGCACCGCCGCGCCCGCGACCCGCGCCAGACGGGTGGTGATCATGCGATGGCCGCTGGGACACCCACTGATGAACGCGCCGCCGTGCAGGTACAGCACCCGGCGATTCGGATCGGAGCATGGCGCCAGTACCCACTCGCCCGGCACGCCGCTGGCGTCGGTTTCCTCGATACGGTAGTCCGCCGCGCCCACCAGCGACGGGTCCAGGAAGCCCCCCGCCATCACGCGCCGGATGGCCGCTAGCCGCTGCTTCATGGGGGTGGAACGAATCTCGGCCAGGGCTTGCTCCAACAGAAGTACGACTTCCTGGCAGTCAATGCTGGCGGTGTCTCGCCCGCCTGGGCGGATTTCCACCGGCTGGTCGTAAGCCCGCAGGCTCGGACCCTTCAGAAAACGATGGATGAGTAACCAGGCTACCGCCACAAGTAGCAGCAGCGTCACCAAGGTCCAATCCGACATGAATTTTCTCCTTAAGATCGTTTAGGGCCAGGGGCGCGTCGTGTGCCCGTGATGTAGCGGACCACAGCCTTGGCCCAGACCGGGCGCGGTGCGGATCGCTTCTCGCACGTAGGCCAGTGCCCGCCGCACCGCCGCGTTCAACGGCAACCCTTGCGCCAGCCCAGTGGCGATGGCCGAGGCCAGGGTGCAACCGGTGCCATGCGTATTGCGGCTGTCGACGCGCGGCGCGGCGAACGCTTCCGCGCCTCCCGGCCAGATCAGCCAGTCAGTGACGGTATCGCCGGGCAAGTGTCCACCCTTGACCAACACCGCCGCCGGCCCAAGCTCAAGAAGACGCCGACCCGCCGCCGCCAGACCGTCGGACTCCCGGATCGGTAACCCGCTCAGGGCTTCCGCCTCGCGAACATTGGGCGTGATCAAGGCGGCGCGGGGCAACAGGCGCTGGATCAGCGTATTGCGCGCCGCTGGGTCAAGCAGGCTTTCGCCGCCCTTGGCGTACATCACCGGATCGACCACCACCGGAATGCCGGTGGCCACGCGGTCGAGCGTCTCGACCACGGCGTCGATGACGGTGGCGTTGTGCAGCATGCCGGTCTTGACGCAGTCGGCGCCCAAGTCGTTCAGCACCACTTCCATTTGTTGGACGATGAAGGCCGGCTCCACTCCGACGATGCCGAAGACGCCCTGGGTGTTTTGCGCGGTCAGCGCGGTGATCGCCGTCGCCGCGTAGCCACCCAGTGCCGTCACCGTCTTCAGATCGGCTTGAATTCCCGCGCCTCCGCCGGAATCCGAGCCCGCCACGATCAGTATCCGCCCGTTCGTTGCCATGCGTTCTCCTGGATTTGGAGTTTCAAGCCATTACACCAATTGCGCGACGCGGTAAAAGCAGGTAGCGTACCGCGATTTCACGGAACGTGGTGATTATAACCATGCGGATCGAATCCCCCCTGTGCCTGTACACCGGCGTGGTGCCACCCGAGTGGATCGATAGCAACGGCCATATGAACGTCGCCTATTACGTACTGGCGTTCGATCATGCCACCGACGCCTTCATGGAGTGTCTGGGCATGGGGCGGGACTATCAGGATCGCCAGCGCTGCTCCACCTTCGTGGTGGAAACCCATGTCAATTATCAGCGCGAGCTGGTGGCCGGCAATCCCATGCGCGTCACCACCCAGTTGCTCGGCTTCGACAGCAAGCGAATTCACTATTTCCATCGGCTGTATCACGCCGAGCGGGGCTTTCTGTCCGCCACCACCGAGTTGATGGTGATCCATGTGGCTTTGACCGAGCGCCACAGCGCGCCGATGCCCGTGTCGGCCATGGACCGACTGAGCGCGCTGATGGCGGTGCATATCCAACTATCGCGTCCACCCCAATCGGGTCGGGTGATGGGGGTGCGCGCCAAATCCCCGACCATCCAACCCGAGACGACGGTGTTGCGCTGGCTGTCCAGATAGGCCAGCAGGGGGTTGGCGCTTGACCGGAGTTGGTCAGCGTTTGTTCAGTTTGGCTGACCTACGCTGATTGCCAACCTTAATAGTCATCCGAGGCATGTCATCATGGCCAAAGTCATACCCTCCCTGCTGCTTGTAACCATTCTTGGAACTCCGGCGCCGCTGTTGGCCGGCGGCTTGACGGGGGATGCGATGCTGGGCGGCGCGTTAGGCGGCGCGTTGGGAGCCGGCATGGGTTCCCAGTTGGGCGGGCGCGATGGCGCTATCCTGGGAGGTGCTCTCGGCGGCGCGGCGGGGACCGCTATTACCACTCGTCGCTACCGTCAGCCCGAGGTTATCTATGTGGATCGCTACCGGTATGTGGATCGCCCGGTCTATGTTGCGCCGCGCGACTACGGCCCTCCGCCTGGCTACCACCATGGCCGAGGTTGGCAGCGGGGCCATTACAAGTATCGCCACAAGCATTATCACGATTGGGATTGAGAGGCGGTTTTGAATAGCCTCGGGGTCGGTGGAATTTTGTTATGCTGGTTGATGAATTTCCCTGGACCCGCCATCGCGCCTTGACTTACACGGATGCCTTGGCCATCGACCGACCTTAAGCCCCACTTTGACTCGTTTTGCCCGACGCGCCCTGCTGGCGCTGTTTCGCTCCAACGCCTGGTCGCGGGTCGCCGTGACGGTCGTCAATGTGATCCTGGTGATCGCATTGGCGCGCGCGCTCGCCAGCTTGACTCTGGCCCTGTTGACCGATTCTTCCCCGCCGCGCACCCAATCCCCAACGCCGACGGAGTTGGCGCCGGCTTCCGATTCTCCCTTGTCCCCGCGTCCCGCCGAGGCCGCGGTCATCGGTTCATGGCATTTGTTCGGCCAGGCCGAGACCGGTCGGCCGATGGAAAAGCCGTCGGTCCCGCTGCCGGTGACCCCGCTCAAGCTGCGGCTGGTCGGAATCTTTTTCATGGAGCAGGGGGCTGATCGGGCGCTGGCCCTGATCGCCGAGGACAATGGGCTGGAGCGCGGTTATCGGCCTGGCGAGCTGTTGCCCGGCGGCGCCCGCTTGCAACGCATCCAGCGCGATCATGTGGTGATTGCCCGCAACGGCCGGGAAGAGGTGCTTAAACTGCCGAAGTTGGGCGATGGGTTGCCGGAGACCGCGCCGATGCCGGCGCCGCTGAACGCCCCCGAACCGCCAATGGCGCCGATGGCCGAACCGGCGGCTGCCGGGGAAGTGCGGGTGATCGACGCCAGCGCCATGGTGGAGCGCTTGCGCGGTGAAATGATGAATCGGCCAAGGGCGTTGGAGGATATCGCGTTCGCCAGCCCCTACCTGCAAGACGGTCAGTTCGTCGGGTTTCGCCTGCGGGAGGGGAGGGACCCAAAGCTTTTGGGGCAACTCGGTCTCAGCGGCGGCGACGTGGTCACCGAAATCAACGGCAACCGTCTTAACAGTCCCATGCAGGGTTTGACCCTGCTGCGGGAAGTATTGGGCGCGGATCGAATCAGTGTGCGAGTATTGCGCGGCGGCGTCGAGATTCCCCTGACCTTTTCCCTGAGCGGCCGGCCGCCGCGATGAACCCCACGGCTTTCCGCCACCGCCATGCCTCTATCCCTACTCCGACCATGATGATTCCATCCAAGCGGTTCGAGAGATGGTTCGATCCACCCGCGCGCCCCGTGCGCCGGGTCCTGGGCGCGTTGCTGCTGGGGCTGGCCTTAATCCCGCTGGCGTTCGCCGCGCCGGTGACGCTCAACCTTAAGGAGGTTGAGATCAACGCCCTGGTGGAAAGCATGTCGGCGTTGACCGGCAAGAACTTCATCGTCGATCCACGGGTCAAGGGCCGGGTGACGGTCATTTCCGCCAAGCCGATGGATGAAAGGGAGCTTTACGAAGTCTTTCTGTCGGTGCTGGCGGTGCATGGCTTCGCCGCCATTCCCAGCGGCAAGGTGATCAAGATCGTGCCGGCGGCCGGGGCTAAGCAGGAGAATATCCCCACCGTGGACCCGCGAAGCGGCGCCGAATCGGACCAGATCGTGACCCGGGTCATTCAGGTCCAGAACGTTTCCGCCGCCCAGATCGTACCGATCCTCCGTCCCCTGATTCCGCCGCAGGGTCATCTGGCCGCCTATACCCCCACCAATGTCCTGATCATTTCCGACGCGGCGGCCAACGTCGAGCGCATCGCCAGCATCATCGCCCGGGTCGATCTGGCTAGCAACGAGGAAGTCGAGATTGTGCCTCTGCGTCACGCCTCGGCCATCGAGATCACACGGGTGCTGACCGCCCTGGAGCAGGGGCGAGTCAAGGCCGATCCAGCCGCCACCGCCGGCACGCCGCCGCGCATGGTGGCGGACGAGCGCACTAACAGCCTTTTGTTGAGCGGCGACAAGGCGTCGCGGCTGCGGTTGCGGGCGCTGATCACCCATCTGGACACGCCGGTGGACAGCGGCGGCAATACCCAGGTGGTCTATCTGCGCTACGCCAAAGCCAAGAATCTGGTGACGGTGTTGCAAGGGGTCAGCAAGAGCCTGAGCAACGAAGCCGCCCGCAACGCCCCCGTGCCCGGTCAGGCCATCAACGCGCCACCGGGTGGTGGGAGCAGTAGTGGCGGTGGTGGTGGCCTGGTCGATATCCAGGCCGACGACGCGACCAATGCCCTGGTGATCACCGCGCCGCCGGATCTGTTGCGCTCCCTGCGCTCGGTGATCGCGCAACTGGACGTGCGCCGCGCCCAGGTGCTGGTGGAGGCGGTCATCGCCGAGATTTCCGCCGAGAAAACCGCCGAGTTGGGGGTGCAATGGGTGGTGAGCAGCAACAATGCGATCGGCTTCACTAACTTCGACGCCGGTACTTCCAGCCTGGCCAATATCATCGGCCTGGCGGCGCAGGCTAACAAGGACGATTTATCGGCGCTCTCGGCGGCAAGAATACCGCAAGGTCTACAACTTGGCGTGGGGAGTGTCGCCGGTGGCGTCGGCGCCATCATCAGCGCCCTGGCCAAGGACGCCGACGCCAACGTGCTGTCCACCCCGACCCTTGTGACGCTGGACAACGAGGAGGCGTCGATCATCGTCGGCCAGGACGTGCCGTTCGTGACCGGTTCCTACACCACCTCGACCGGCAGCGGAAGCAGCACGACGTCGCAGATCGGCAATCCGTTCCAGACCATCAATCGCGAGAAGGTGGGCATCAAGCTCAAGGTCAAGCCGCAAATCAACGAAGGGAACGCCGTCAAGCTGGAAATTAGTCAGGAAGTTTCCAACGTGGTGCCGTCGGCCAACGCCGCCACCCAGGGACCGACCCTGAATACCCGCGAGATCAATACCAACGTGTTGGTGGAGGATGGGCAGATTCTGGTGCTGGGGGGGTTGATCGACGACAAGATCGACGAAAGCGCACAGAAAGTACCTCTTTTGGGCGACATTCCGTTGCTGGGCAACTTGTTCCGCTACCGCAACACCAGCAAGCTCAAGCGCAATCTGATGGTGTTCCTGCATCCGATCATCCTGCGGGAACCGGGACAGGGAACCTTGCATACCAGCGACAAATACAGCTATATCCGCGAGCAGCAACTGGCGGCGCGCACCAAGGAAGTTTCGCTGCTGCCGGACGTGCAGACGCCGGTGTTGAAGGAACCGGCGGAGGTGAGGGCGCAGGGCACGATTCTCGACACGCAGCCTCCAGCCACACCGACGCCAGCGCCAGTGGCCAGCGCGCCGCCAAAGGTGGCGGAGCCAGTGGAATTTGGCTTCGGCAACAAATGAATATCGAATCCTCGCCGGTCGCGGCGGGCGAGATCGAGGCCGCGCCGGCTCGCCGCCTGCCGTATGCCTTCGCCAAGCGCCATGGCGTGTTGGTGCTGGGAGAAACGGCGGAGGGCGTCGACATCGCCTGCCGGCCCGATGTCAGCGCACGCAGCCTGTTGGAGTTGCGCCGCTATCTGGGCGCGCCGCTGCGGCCCATGCTGGCGCCGGCCGAGCGGTTCGAATATTTGTTGCAGAACCACTACGAGGGCGAAAGCAACGGCGCGGCGCGAATGATGGAAGACCTGGGCGAGGAAATGGATCTCAATCAGGTTGCCCTGGCCCTGCCCGAGCCGGAGGATTTGCTGGAAAGCGCCGACGACGCGCCGATCATCCGGCTGATCAATGCGTTGCTGACCGAGGCGATCAAGGAAAACGCCTCGGATATCCACATCGAGTCGTTCGAAAATCGCCTGCTGGTGCGGTTCCGGGTGGATGGCGTGCTGCGCGAAGCCCTGCAACCGCCACGGGCGCTGGGGCCGCTGCTGGTCTCCCGCGTCAAGGTCATGGCGCATCTTGACATCGCCGAGAAGCGCCTGCCGCAGGACGGGCGAATTTCGCTCAAGGTCGCCGGGCGGCCGGTGGACGTGCGAGTTTCGACCCTGCCGACCGGGCACGGCGAGCGGGTGGTGCTGCGCCTGCTGGACAAACGCGAGGGTCGGCTGGATTTGCGGCATCTGGGCATGGAACCGGGCGACGAGACGCGGTTGCTGAAGCTGATCCATCGCCCCCACGGCATCCTGCTGGTCACCGGGCCGACGGGTTCGGGCAAGACCACGACGCTGTACGCCGCGTTGACTCAACTCAACGACCGCAAGCGCAACATCATGACCGTCGAGGACCCAATTGAGTACTATCTCGACGGGATCAGCCAGACCCAGGTCAACACCAAGGTGGAGATGACCTTCGCCCGCGGCCTGCGCGCCATTTTGCGCCAGGACCCGGACGTGGTGATGGTCGGCGAAATCCGCGATCTGGAGACCGCCGAAATCGCGGTGCAGGCGTCGCTGACCGGCCATCTGGTGCTTTCGACCCTGCATACCAACAGCGCGGTCGGCGCCATGACCCGGCTGCGCGACATGGGGGTGGAACCTTTCCTGCTGTCGTCGTCGCTGGTCGGGGTCTTGGCCCAGCGTCTGGTGCGCAAGCTCTGTCCCCATTGCAGACAGCCGCATCGCGCCATGCCGACCGACTGCGCGGCGCTGAACGTGGATGCGGCCGCGCCGCCGACGCTCTACCTGCCCATGGGCTGCGCGCGCTGCAACCAGTCCGGCTATCGGGGCCGCACCGGCATTTTCGAGCTGGTGACGGTGGACGAGACGATGCAAAGCCTGATTCACGAGGGTCGGGGCGAACAGGAACTGGAGCGTCACGCCCGCTTGTCCAGTCCCAGCATCCGCGATGATGGCCGCCGCCGAGTGCTGGCCGGCGACACCGCGTTGGCCGAGTTGGTGCGGGTGACGCGGGAGGATTGATGCCCGCTTTTCAATACGCCGCCCTCGACGCCAAGGGCCGTCAACGCAAGGGATTGATCGAGGCCGACACGCCGCGCCTGGCCCGACAAGCCTTGCGCGAGCGTGGGTTGAATCCGCTGGGGGTCGAGGAAATCGCCAGCCAGGAACAGCGGCGCGGCCATCAGTGGTGGCGCGGACGGGTACGGATCAGCGCGACCGATCTGGCGTTGGTTACCCGGCAACTGGCGACCCTGGCAGGGTCCGGGTTGCCGCTGGAGGAAGCCTTGGGCGCGGTGGCCCGTCAGGCGGATCGGGCGCGGTTGGGCGGTTTGTTGCTGGCGGTGCGGACCCGGGTGCTGGAAGGGCATACCCTGGCGACCGCGCTGGGCGATTTTCCCCAGGCGTTCCCCGAACTGTACCGGGCCACGGTCGCCGCCGGCGAGCAGTCCGGCCATCTGGACGTGGTGTTCGAGCGGTTGGCCGACTACACCGAGGCCCGCCAGCAGATGCGCCAGAAGGTCGGGCTGGCGCTGTTCTATCCGTTGCTGTTGACCGGTGTCGCCATCCTGATCGTGGCCGGCCTGCTGACTTATGTGGTGCCGCAGGTGGTGCAGGTGTTCGGCAGCCTCCATCAGCAATTGCCGGCCCTGACCCGGGGTCTGATTGCCCTGAGCGATTTTCTGCGCCAGTATGGCTGGGTGGTGTTGGCGGTGCTGGCGGGAGGTATCGTCGCCTGGCTCCGCGCCCTGCGCCGGATCGGGTTCAAGCGACGGGTACATCAGGTGTTGCTGCAACTGCCCCTGATCGGGCGGCTGGCGCGGGGGATCAATACCGCCCGCTTCGCCCGCACCTTCAGCATTTTGATGGCCAGCGGCGTGCCGGTGCTCGAAGCCTTGCGGATTTCCGCCCAGGTGATCGGCAATCTGCCGATGCGGGAAGCGGTGGAGCAGGCGGCGGCGCGGGTCAAGGAGGGTGCCAGCCTGCAAAAGGCGGTCGGCGCCAGCGGCTATTTTCCGCCGATGACGGTGCAGCTCATCGCCAGTGGCGAGGCCAGCGGCCGGCTGGAAAACATGCTGGAGCGGGCGGCAGCGCAGCAGGAGCGCGAGACCGAAACCTTGATCGCCGCGCTGCTGGGGATTTTCGAGCCGATGCTGATTCTGGTGATGGGCGGGGTGGTGCTGGTGATCGTGCTGGCGATTTTGTTGCCGATCTTCGATCTGAATCAACTGGTGCGCTGAGCCGCCACGCGCAGGGCGATGTCGTCCAGGGTGTAGGCGCGGGCGAAGCCACCGACGAAGCGGGTGCGGACTGGGGTCAGGCGGAGCAGCAAAAAATCGTCGAACTCGAAGCGCGGCGTCGAGGCGGGCAGCACTTGTTGATAGTGTTGCGCCATCTCTCGATAGCCCGTACTATCCTTGGGAACGATTGTCACTCTACCCTGAATCATGACCCGCGCCAGGGTCTGCGGGTCCTCGCCCTCCCGTTCCGGTTCGCTGATCGCCAGGCCGGCGCGCGAGTCGGCCAGCAGATTGCGGGTGTGCGACGCCAGGGTGCTGAGATGCAACAGAAAGCCGCTGAAGTCGGTCTGCGGGACGTAGGCGACCCAGGACGCCTCCGGTCCCTCGGGTCCCTGGGTCGCCAGCGCCGCCCAATGCCGGCTGCGGATCAGGTCCGCCATCAATCTCTGTTCTTGAAGGTTCATGGCTGTTTCTGGAGATTACGTCATCTAGTTTTAAGAAACGGGAGGTTAGCTCATGAGATCGAAATGGTTGTACGCCGGCATATCGATAATCGCCACAATGGCTGGTGCGTTTACGGTAAATAATGCTGTCTTTGGCCAGGAAAATCTAGCGGGTTCGAGTCCCGATACGGCAAAGCTTACTGCCAATGTACCCGCTAACCCCCTCAATCCCAAATACACGGCGATACCCAGGGTCAGCAGCGATCTGGTGGCATTGTACTACGAGCATTTGAACTATCAGCAGCGCGGTGGTTTTCAAACCCTGCGACAGCCGTTTGCTTCGACGAATCAGCTTGCTCGACTGGTTGAAGAACGCGTTGTCATCGATGCCGTTGCTCAGCAAGATGCCAAAAAGCTACTGGCCGATCTCGAAGCTCTCGGGCTACGGAACGGCGTTGCTTTTGGCCGCATCGTTTCCGGCCAGTTGCCGATTAATACCATTACTACGATGGCTCATCTAAACAGCCTGAATTTTGTTCGACCCGCCTATGCCATGACGAATGCGGGACTGGTTACCAGCCAGGGAGATCAGGCGATGCGCGCCAATATTGCACGGACAACCTTTAGCTTAGACGGCGCGGGCGTCAAAATTGGTACACTGTCGGATAGTTATAATTGCTTGGGCGGCGCCACTACAGATGTTGCCTCGGGGGATCTGCCAACGGGCGTCACTGTGTTGCAAGAAATTAGATCCTGCGCTGCCACTACAGATCATGGCTCGGCTACAGATGAGGGCCGGGCCATGATGCAGCTTATCCATGACGTCGCGCCGGGTTCTACCCAGGCTTTTCATACCGCATTCGATGGCATGGCTGATTTCGCTCAAGGCATTGTCGACTTGGCGGATGCCGGAGCCACCGTCATCGTCGATGATGTGAGCTATCTGACCGCGCCGTTTTTCCAGGACGGCATCATCGCTCAGGCGGTGAATCAAGTGGCGGGGAGAGGGGTGGCTTATTTCTCATCGGCGGGTAACCAGGCCCGCAAGTCTTATGAAAGCGCATTCAGGCCCAGTGGTATTTTTGATCCTGTTTATGGCGAGTTTCATGATTTTGATCCAGGCCCTGGTGTCGATATTTACCAATCGTTTAGTATTCCACCATCCGGTTCGGCCAGAATATCCCTGCAATGGGATCAACCCTACTTCTCAGTTAGTGGGTCGCCAGGTTCTGCCAGTGACTTGGCTCTTCTGATTTATAATAGCAGTTACACAACACTGCTTGGCGGTTCTGATCAGCCCAATATCGGCTCCGATCCAGTGGAGTTTGCGCATGGTACAGCACTTCAAAACAGCAGCACTACTACGACTGCTAACAGGGTTATTGCCATAGCTAAGAAAAATTCTGGACCATACCCAAGCCTGATCAAGTATATTGCTTTTGGTAACATGACAATTACGGAACACAACACTTCCAGCAGCACAACTTTTGGCCATGCGAATGCCGCTGGGGCCGAAGCGACCGGTGCAGCGTTTTACTACTCCACGCCTGCCTTTGGGACCACACCCCCAACCCTGGAGTCGTTCTCATCCGCCGGCGGCACGCCGATCCTCTTTGAGGTCAATGGAACTCGGAAAACTCAGCCCGAGGTAAGACAGAAACCCGAGATCGTGGGACCGGACGGTACCAATAACACATTCTTCGGTACCTACGCCGTCGCCGACGGCGACTCCTATCCGAACTTTTTTGGCACCTCCGCCGCGGCTCCCCACGCCGCCGCCGTCGCGGCATTGCTGCGTCAGGCCGCTCCCAACCTCAGTCCGGACGGGGTATACGGCTTTATGGAGAGAACCGCTATCGATATGAGGACTCCCGGATTCGATTATGACAGCGGATTCGGCTTGGTTCAGGCCGATGCGGCGTTGACTTGTCCGCAAACCACACTGGCTTTAACGCCCAATCAGTGGCGAATGATCGGACTGCCGTGCAACGTCGGTAGCAATAACACCGTAGAAGCCGTGTTTGGTGATAACTTGAACGCGAGCGTTTACGATCAACGCTGGGCGGTTTTCGAGTGGAATGCGAACACTCAAAGCTATATAAAGCTGGGGCTCAACAGTCCAGTTGAAGCAGGTCGAGGTTACTGGATCAAGACGTTGGATAGCTCCCAGACAATAGATGCGGCGGGCATGCTGAACAATCCTCTGTTGCCATCCTTGGCGGCTGCGCCTCCAGGTTGGAACATGGCGGGACATCCTTTCACCTTTTCTGTCTGTTGGGCGGATGTAAAGGTAGTGGATGGCACCAGCCAGTTGACCCTGGAGCAAGCCGATCCGGGTGGCGCTTGCGAACAGAGCCCACCGGGTACCGGCTGCGTGATGTCAAGAATTATGCATAAATGGAACGGTTCCGCCTATCAGCCGTTCGATGGGCTGACTGCCGGCGCCGAAGGCACCCTGGAGGTATTTGATGGCTGGTGGGTAAAGGCAAAAAACAGTATCAAGCTGCTGATCCCGGATACTCCTGTCCTCTCCTGCACCCAAGCTGCTGCGCCTACCTTAGCAACAAGCATCGCGGAAGCAGAAACGGAAGCACAAACTTCTCAAGCTGTTACTAATCGGTCGCGTTACCCCGCCCCTCGGACCCGCCGCCCGGAGGAATGGGGTCTTCGCCTGATCGTCGAGGCGGATGACTTGGTCGATCCAGGCAATCTGCTGGGCCGCTTGAGCGACAGCGTCGAGGGTCCCGACCAGCATGATCTTAAGGAACTGTCGCCCTTCGATACCAGCAAATTTCTCACCATCGTTTTCCCTCATTCCGACTGGGGTGCGTATGCGGGCGATTACACCTCCGACTACCGCGCCGTGACCAAGAGGGGAAACAGTGAATGGAGTTTCGAGGTGCGTTCCGATCGACCGCGCACCATCACCCTGAGCTGGGCTGGACCGGACGATGTTCTCCAACATTCCAAGTTGAAGGACGACGAAACCAACAAGACCTTCAATCCCAACCTAAACAATACGTACACGGTTGTCATGACCAAGCCCGTCCATCGTTTCCGTTGGCGGGTGGACGGTGGACGCTAGCGACCGCCCTCGACTCGTGACGTTTCCGCTGGCGGATGGTTTGGTGCTGATGCGGCCGGGCGTCAACCGCCTGTTCGTGCTCAACGCCACCGCCAGCGATATCTGGACCGATTACGCTAGCGGTTTGCCACCCGCCACCATCGCTACTCGACTCGCCCAGCGGTTCGACATCGCCACCGATCAGGCGGGTCGAGACGTGGCTACGGCGCTGGCGGATTGGAGACGGGAAGGGTTGCTCGACTTCCAGTTCGGCGACGTTCATCCGAACGCCATTCCTGTTACCACTTCACCGGGGTCGGAAGCGGCGGCGGAAGGCGTCTACCGCCTTGCCGGTACGATTTTTCGGATTCGCTACGGCGAACCAGTGCTTTATCAATGCCTGCATCCCTTGCTGCAACACTGGGTGGCGAAGAATACGGCTGGTTTCCAGACCACGTTCGAGGTACGTAGAACGGGAACTGCGTATGAATGGCATCAGGATGGAGTGGCCTGCTTGGGCGGTGCTTCGAAAGATGAGCTAATCCACTCCATGCTGCACCGGATCGTCGAATACGCCTGCCACCAGATTCCCTGGCTGGCTGTGTTTCACGCAGCGGCCCTCGGCGATGGCGCTTCCTGCGTCGTGCTGCCGGGGCTGAGCGGCAGCGGTAAAACCACCCTGGCCGCCGCATTGCTTCAGTCTGGCTTTGAGTACCTGGGCGATGAGACCATCCCCCTGCGGCGGGATAATGGCCAGATCGTCCCCCTACCTGGTCCCCTGTGTCTGAAACCCGGCAGTTGGCCCGTGTTGGCCGCGTCCTATCCCGCGCTCGAAACGTGGCCGATTTATCACCGCTGGGGGCAGCCGGTGCGTTATCTGATTCCCCCATCCACCGACCCGAATCGCTCCTGGCCGGTGCGCTGCCTGGTTTTTCCACGCTACGTTCCCGGTGGCGCAACGACGCTGCAACCGATCGCGGCTACCGTGGCGCTTCAGTATTTGATGGCCGCCGACACTTTGTTGCCTCAGCCCCTGGCGCCCGCCGAGGTGAGCGCCTTCGTCGCTTGGCTGGGTGAGAGGCCCGCCTATATCTTGACCTACGACGACCTGGCCGAAGCCGTCGCCACTGTTCGAGGGCTTCTACTTAACAAATCCTTTTCAAGAGCAGAATTGGGGGAATTATTATGATCCCTGAAGATTTAGACCGTGGTCCAATGTCCGACTCGACTTTGCCGATGGAAATCGTTCCCGTCGCCGAGGACCCACAACGCCGAGA
The DNA here is from genome assembly GCA_029624675.1 of Candidatus Contendibacter sp. Taxonomy (GTDB): domain Bacteria; phylum Pseudomonadota; class Gammaproteobacteria; order Competibacterales; family Competibacteraceae; genus Contendibacter. The sequence continues at coordinate 7,701 of JARSSP010000050.1, read as the reverse complement.
ATTTTTCAAGACCTTGGGCAGGGGAGCCAAGTATGTCGCGCCCACGCTAACGGTGTTGACGCTCTCGCGCGAATCCCTGGCGCAGGTTGGGTCTCCTCCTCGTCCTCCCGGTCATCCTGCAAATCCGATGACTTCCAAGCCCAAGAAGCGTGAATGAAGCTGGCGCGGCGCAATTGGCCGTACCTCACGCTCAACAGGTTACGGCGTCGCCGCCCAGTCCACCGCGCGCTGGTCCAGTCCCCGCCGCTGCGGTTCCCACAGCGGCGACAAGTCCCGCAACCGGTTCACCGCCGCGCCAACCGCTTCAACGGTGTAGTCGATCTCTTCAACCGTGGTGAAGCGGCCCAGGCTGAAGCGGACCGCGCCGCGCGCCTGGAAAGCGTCGCGACCTATCGCCCGCAGTACGTGCGACGGTTCATGGCTAGCGGAAGTGCAGGCGGAGCCGGTGGCGACCGCGATCTCCGGCAACGCCGTCAGCAACGCCTCGGCGGCGATGCCGACGAAGCTGACGTTGAGAATGCCGGCCACGTTGTGTTCGGGATGGCCGTTCAACTCGACATTGTCCAACGTCGCCAATCCTTGCCACAGCCGGTCGCGCAGTGTCCGAATCCGATTCTGCTCGGGGGTCATGTTCTCATGGGCAATGCGGCAGGCTTCGCCCATCGCCGCGATTTGGTGGGTGGGCAGAGTCCCGGCGCGCAGGCCGCGTTCCTGACCGCCGCCGTACAGCAACGGTTCCAGCCGCACCCGGCTCGGCCGCTGGCGGACGTAGAGCGCGCCAATGCCCTTGGGGCCGTACAGCTTGTGCGCGCTCAGGCTCAGCAAATCCACTGGCAGCGCTTTTAGATCGACCGGCAGCTTGCCGGCACCCTGGGCGGCGTCCACGTGCAGTAAAACGTTGCGTGAACGGGTGATGGCGCCAATGGCGGCCAAATCCTGAACCACGCCAGTTTCGTTGTTGACGTGCATCAGCGACACCAGCACGGTGTCGGGCCGCAGCGCCGCTGCGACCTGCTCCGGCGCGATCAGTCCATCCGATTCCGGGGCAAGGTACGCAACTGTACAGCCCTCCCGCTCCAGCCGCCGGCAAACGTCGAGCACGGCCTTGTGCTCGGTTTGGCTGGTGACCAGGTGCCGGCCCTTGCGAGCATAGGCGCGCATGACGCCAAACAGGGCAAGGTTATTGGCCTCGGTGGCGCCGGAGGCCCAGATGATTTCGCGTGGATCGGCGTTAAGCAAGGCGGCGACATGGTCGCGGGCGGATTCAACCGCGCGCGCTGCTGCCCGGCCCAAGATGTGGGTGCTGGAAGAAGGATTACCGAAGCAGCCATCCCGGCTGAGGCATTGACCTAGAACGGCGGCAACCCGCGGATCCATCGGCGTGGTTGCCGCGTAATCCAGATAGATCGGCCATTCCATTACATCGTGGCGGATAGGGATCCGTGACGTCCAATCACATCAGGGCAGGCGCGATGAAACGTTCGGAGGAACGATCGCGCCGCCGGCTGTTCTGGCGATGCACCACTTCGAAGACAGCCGGACGTTCGACGAACTGCGCCAGGGTAATGCTTTCCAGAAAAGTGAAAATCTGGCGGCTGAGATCGGTCCACAATTCGTGAGTCAGACAACGCCGACCTCCCTGGCAATTCTCGTTGCCGCAGCAGCGGGTGGCGTCCAGCCGTTCGTCCACGGCGGTGATGATGTCCGCGACCGTGACTTGATCTGGGGAACGCGACAGCCGGTAGCCACCGCCGGGTCCACGAACGCCTTCCACCAAAGCGCGCTTGCGCAACTTGGCGAACAATTGCTCCAGGTAGGACAGCGAAATCCCTTGGCACTGGGAAATTTCCGCCAGCGTCACGGGACCGTAGCGATCATGAATGGCTAAATGCATCATGGCGGTCACTGCGTAACGGCCCTTGGTTGATAGTCTCATGGCATTGCTCCACAAGGTGATGTTTCCGGGAAATCCTGACTATTGCATGGGGAAACTATATTAACCAATCAATATAGTCAACTAATCGGTGGGATAAGACCTAAATATTTTCGTGAATTTCTCAGGGGGATTTTTGAGACCGTGCGAAAACCTTGCGTCTCTTTATGATGAAAAATGAGGTTAAGAATATTTTTCGATGGGTTAGCTTGGAGTTGGTTTGCTGGGGGTCGTTGAAAGCATCTCTTGGACCCAGTGGTCGGGACCGGTGGCGAAGCGGTGGCCTTGATGCAGGCAGTAGCCCAGCCATTTGTAGAGAAAACGGTTGATCCGCCAGCGGGTGGATCGGTGAATGCGCTCGGGCCGGTGGTGGGCCAGAACATCGATGGCGAAGGTCGGACAGTGACGCGGCTGAGCGGCCACTACCTCGGCTTGACGGGCATCGTGATAGACCCGAATCCACAGGTTGGGCTCGGCGATGGTCGATCCGTCATCCTGATCGAACTGGTAGGTCAAGATCAGTTCGGTGGTGTAGCGGCAGCGCTCGGTCACGCACAGATGTAAGTCCAGGGCGCCGGACGCCCGCGACACGCACTTCACTCGCGCGGGTGGCATGACCGGTAGCAAGCGGCGGATATTGATGTAGTTGCGCTCGTACAGATCCATCAGGGCCGCGAACGCGTCCGGTGGATCGAACGAGACCCACCGGGGGTGGGAAGGGCGGAGCAGGATCATTGCCTCAGGCGCCGGACAATGGGAGGGGTTCCAGCCGCCAACCCGCCGCGTCGCAAACCAGAACGCTGCCCTGATCGCGCCAGTCGCCCAGCACCGCCCGCCGCGCCGGTTGACCATCAAGGCTCCAATGATGAATCGCGGGCCGGTGGGTATGGCCGTGAATTAGGCGATGGACACCCTGCGCGCGCAGTACTTGATCCACGGCGGCGGGATTGACATCGGTGATGTCGGCGGCTTTTTGCTGGGTGGCTTGCTGACTGGTTTCCCGCAACTGGCTGGCCAGCGCCCGCCGTTGCGTTAGCGGCAGGGCCAGGGTCCGCGCCCGCCAGGCGGGATCGCGAACCTGGGCGCGAAATGCCTGATACTCGATGTCGTCGGTGCATAGGGTATCGCCGTGCAGCAACAATACCCGCTCGCCCGCCAACTTGATCACCCAGCTTTCTGGCAGCAGTTGAATCCCGCTGGCGGCAGCGAAGCGCTCGCCAAGCAGGAAGTCGCGGTTGCCGTGCAGAAAGTACGTGGGAACACCCTGATCGGTCAGGGTGCGTAGGGCGGCCGCGACCACTCCGCCCGGTTCCGCGTCGTCGTCATCGCCGATCCACGCCTCGAACAGATCGCCCAGAATGTACAGCGCCTCGGCGTGTCGCGCCCGCCGTTCCAGGAAATCCAGGAACAGGGTGGTGATGGCGGGGCGCGTCGATTCCAGGTGCAAATCGGAGATAAACAGCGTGGTCACGGAGCTATTCGCCGATCACTTCGGTTTTCTCGATGAGCACGTTTTCGACTGGCACGTCCTGATGGCCACGCCGGGATGTGGTGACCACCTTGGCGATGGCGTTGACCACATCCATGCCGTCCACTACCCGGCCGAACACGCAATAGCCCCACCCCTGGCTGGTCTGACCGCGATGGTCGAGGAAGTCGTTGTCCTTCAGGTTGATGAAAAATTGCGAGGTGGCGGAATGGGGGTCGGAGGTACGCGCCATGGCGACGGTTCCAGTCTGATTTTTCAGACCGTTGTCGGCTTCGTTGCGAATGGACGGACGGGCCGGCTTCTGGTTCATGTCCGGACCGAGGCCGCCGCCCTGGATCATGAAGTTGGGGATCACCCGATGAAACAGGGTGCCGTCGTAGAATCCCTCGCGAGTATATTGGAGAAAATTGGCGGCGGTGGCCGGGGCGCGGGCGTGATCCAGTTCCAGGCTGATGACGCCAAGCGTGGTGTGTAGTTTGATCATGTGGGTGGTTTCTTGGCTGGTTCAGGAGTGGGAGAGACGGGCGCGGCGGCGGGAGGCGTGGCCGGCAACACGGTCACGGACTGAATGATCACCGGGGTTTGGGGGACATCGCGAAATTGGTTGCCTGGCCCGCCGACGCCGGTGGGCGTCTGACGGATTTTATCCACGACCTCCATGCCGGCGACAACTTGGCCGAACACGGCGTAGCCCCAGCCTTGCGGGTCGGGCGACCGGTAATCCAGCGCTGAATTGTCCTTGACGTTGATGAAGAACTGGGCGGTAGCGGACTGAGGATCGTTGGTGCGAGCCATCGCCACCGCGCCGCGCCGGTTTTTCAGGCCGTTGTCGGCCTCGTTCTTAACCGGCGCATGGGTCGGCTTTTGCTGGAAGTCGGCGGTGAAACCACCGCCCTGGATCATGAAGCCGTCGATGACCCGGTGAAAGATCGTGCCGTTGTAGAAGCCTTCCCGCGCGTAGGCGAGGAAGTTTTCGACAGTCTTGGGCGCTTTGTCGTCGGCGAGTTCCAGGGTGATGGGGCCGAGACTGGTGTCCAGCCGAACCTGGGTTCCGGCCAGAACGTTTCCGCTGGTCCAGCCCAAGATAGTTGCAGTCAGTAACAGAGTGATTTTACGCATTGGGGAGTCGGTTGGTGACGAATAACGGAAGCATGATAGCCAGTACGGGCGCACGCCGCCAGATTTGGCGGGCTAGGCGCTTTCCGTTACCATGCCCCGTCTATGACCACCGAAACCGTTAAAACGCGCTTCGCGCCCAGTCCCACCGGCTATTTGCACCTGGGCAACGTTCGCACCGCCCTGTTCAACACGCTATTGGCCCGGCGCTGGAAGGGCCGGTTTGTGCTGCGCGTCGAGGATACCGACCTGGAGCGCAGCCGCCCGGAGTATGTGGCCGCCCTGCTGGAGGACTTGCGCTGGTTGAGGCTGGACTGGGAGGAGGGGCCGGAAGTGGGTGGCCCGCACGCGCCCTATGCCCAATCAGAGCGTGCGGCGATCTACGCCGAGTACTATGAACGGCTGGAAGCTTCGGGTCAGGTTTATCCCTGTTTCTGCACGCCAGCCGAATTGGCGCTGAGCCGCAAGGCCCAGCAAGCGGCGGGTCGCCCACCGCGCTATGCGGGCCCCTGCGCCCGGCTGAGCGCGGCTGAACAGCAAGCACGGCGAGAGCGGGGCTTGCCGCCGACCCTCCGCTTCCGGGTTCCGGCCGGGCGAATGGTGGAATTCACCGACCGGGTGCGCGGTTCCCAGCGCTTCGCCAGCGACGACATCGGTGATTTCGTCATCCGTCGGGCGGATGGGAGTCCCCAGTTTTTCTTCGCCAACGCCGTGGATGACGCGCTGATGGGGATTACCCATGTGCTGCGCGGCGAGGACCATCTCGCCAATACCCCGCGCCAGTTGCTGTTGTTGGAGGCGCTGGAATTGCCCGCGCCTGAATACGGTCACTTGGCGCTGATCGTCGGAACCGACGGTGGGCCGCTGTCCAAGCGTGAGGGTGATCTCAGCCTGCGCGAGTTGCGGGCCACCGGTTATCTGCCCGAGGCGTTGTTGAATTATCTGGCGCGGCTGGGCCACGCCTACGACCGGGACGAGTGGCTGGAGCCAGTGGAACTGGCCGCCGGGTTTGCCTTGGAGCATCTGGGCCGCGCCCCGGCCCGCTATGACGAAGCTCAATTGCTGCACTGGCAAAGCGAGGCGGTGCGGCGCGCGGACCCGGAGCGGCTGTGGGACTGGATGGGTCCCGCGGTTCACGAACGGGTTCCGCCCGACGACCGGGATCGGTTCATCATCGCGGTGCGGCCCAACCTGCGCTTTCCCACCGACGCCGTGTTTTGGGCGGAGCGGCTGTTTGGCGCGGAATGGACCCCGAGCGCGGACGGTCGGGCGGCGGCGTCGGCGGCGGGGTCGGGTTTTTTCACCCATGCCTTGGCGGCGTATGCCGAGCACGGTGCCGCGTATCAACCACTGGTCGAGGATCTGAAACGACGCACCGGCTTGAAGGGTAAGAACTTGTTCATGCCCTTGCGGGCGGCGCTGACCGGCGAGACCCACGGGCCGGAGCTAGCCTGGGTGATTGACCTGATGGCGCCCGAGCAGGTTCGCCACCGCCTGCGGACCTGTGTTCAGGCCAGCGAGCATTAGCTTGCGAACCCTGGTAACCCATCGTTCGTTGTCCTGAGAGAACTGTCCATGCTGCGAATTTTCAACAGCCTGACCCGTCGAAAAGAGGAATTTCGGCCCATCGAACCCGGCAAGGCGCGGATGTACGTCTGCGGCATGACGGTTTACGATCATTGCCACGTGGGTCATGCGCGGGTCATGGTGGTGTTCGACGTGGTGCTGCGCTGGCTGCGCGCCAAGGGTTACGACGTGACCTACGTGCGCAACATCACCGACATCGATGACAAAATCATCCGCCGCGCCGAGGAGAACGGCGAGGATTTTCGGGCATTGACCGCACGCTTTATTGACGCAATGAACGAGGATCTGGCCGCTCTGGGTATCTTGCCACCGACCCACGAGCCGCGCGCCACCGAGTCCATCGCGGACATGATCGCCTTGATCCAGACCTTGTTGGACAAGGGTTTCGCCTATGTCGGGGCTGCTGGCGACGTGTATTACGACGTCAGCCGCTTTGAGCGCTACGGGCGGCTGGCCAACAAGAAGTTGGAGGATTTGCGCGCTGGCGCCCGGGTCGAGGTTGAGGAAGCCAAAGACGATCCGCTGGATTTCGTACTGTGGAAGGCTGCCAAGCCCGGCGAGCCGAGTTGGCCGTCGCCGTGGGGTGCGGGCCGCCCCGGCTGGCATATCGAGTGCTCGGCGATGTCCACCCGCTGCCTGGGGGCGCATTTCGACATTCACGGCGGCGGGATGGATCTGAAGTTTCCCCATCACGAGAACGAGATCGCTCAGTCCGAGGCGGCTAGCGGCCAGCCGTATGTGAATCTCTGGATGCACAACGGTTTCGTCCAGGTCGACGACGAAAAGATGTCCAAATCGCTGGGCAACTTTTTCACCGTGCGCGAGGTCTTGCGGCGCTATCAGCCCGAGGTGGTTCGGCTGTTCATCCTGTCCAGCCACTACCGGGGGCCGTTGAACTACTCGGACGAAAATCTCGATCACGCTAAGTCGTCGCTGACTCGCTTGTACACGGCGTTGCGTGGCTTGCCGGTCGTGGAGGCTCCGATCGGGGAGAGTTGGCGCCTTCGGTTCGAACAAGCGATGGACGATGATTTCAATACCCCCGAAGCGCTGGCGGTATTGTTCGAACTGGCGCGTGAGATCAATCGCCTGCGGGTTGATGACCAGGTAGCGGCGGCGCGGTTGGGTATGGTTTTGCGGTGGTTAGGTGATCTGCTTGGATTGTTGCAAGATGATCCAGAAGCTTTCCTTAAGGGACTGTCTGCCAGAATTGTGGCTCCAAAAGGTCATGAAGATTCCGCTATTGGTTCGCCGAACGTTGCTTCCGTGCTAGATCATGCTCTTTCGGAAACTGTGATTGATCGGTTTATCGCCGAACGCACCGCCGCCCGTAAAGCCAGGAACTGGGCGGAAGCGGACCGGATTCGCGCGTTATTGCAGGATGCCGGAATCGTGCTTGAGGATACGCCGGAGGGGACGATCTGGCGGCGAAATTAAAATTATGGGCTTGACGTCAACCAGGCTCAAAAATAAAATTCCCAATTCCGTATGGAACCACGGGATGCCAGAAGCGGTTAGTTTGCGAACGGGGTATAGCGCAGTCTGGTAGCGCACCTGCTTTGGGAGCAGGGGGTCG
>JARSSP010000049.1 GCA_029624675.1 Candidatus Contendibacter sp. | reverse complement strand
TTCGGTAGGCGCTTGGGGTGGGTTGCGGCGGGGGTTGTTACTGGCCATGGCTGGCCTCCTCAACGTTTCTGAAGTTTGAAGCGAATGCCCAAGGACGGGCGGCCGGAGGTTCAGAACCGCGTTGAGACGGCGGCGGGTATTGGGTATTTCCCGCCCCTCCGACCATGGACGGAATCCAGGCGGGGGTACAAACAAAAATGCCGCTGGTAACGGAGCGGGAACCGTCAACGAGGTTTCTGACGCCTCGCGAATCAGTATAGCCCAGCGCCGGGCCGGTGCAAGGGGTGGCGGCGGTCATCAGTTCGGTTCCTCACCCGTGAAGGTGTTGCGCGTCCGGCGTTCGATGAATTGCTCCACGTCGGCGGCGCGATACCGGACCCGGGAACCAGCTTTTACGAATGGCAGGTTGTACCGGCCAGTTGAGCGCCAGATACCGAGAGTAGACGCGGCGACGCCAATACGGGCGGCGGCTTGCTCCGGGGTAAGGATGGTCGGGGCGGGTGAGTGGTGGTGCTGCATGATGGCCTCGCATGATTTCCAAATATGCGAGGCATCTTGCGCGGCGATTCGCCGGAAGTCTGGTTAATTGACCAAACTAACCAAACTGACCAAACTGACCAAGCTTCTCCCTTTCTCGAAGAACCCTGCGTACCGTTTCCCAATCATCAGATAACCTCAGCCGGTCAATAACCTCTTGCGCTATCCCTCCCTTGTTCAGCGGTCGCTTTCCTTTATCTTGGTATTCCTGATAGATGGTCTTGGCGCATTCGACCCAGAGGTCGTGTTTCCTCGAACGAGAGGATTCACGGCGTTTCTTTGGGCGCGGTGGCGGCGGTTCGGGGGGTGGTTGAATTGCTTGTTGCTGGGCCAACTGGATGACGGCCTCTTCGTAAGTCCGCTTATGCTCGCGTTCCCGTTGAAATACCTCCAACAAGCGGGCTTCATCGCTGCGGGGAAGGGATGAAAAAAGCCCCTCCATCACGCGCGTTGCCGTCGTGTGTTCGCCAAGCGCGCGGATCGCGCGGATCGCGCGGCTTGCCGGGCTGTCTGCTAAACTGTCGTCGTCGGTCATGTGAACGCTCCAAGTGCCATGATCGGGAAGGGCGCAACCGTTCGCGGCGGTGCGCCCTTCGTTGTTTTCACATCTTCTTTCGCAGCTGCGCTACCTCGGCCGTGGGCTTGACGCCAGCGGCCTTGAGGATGAAATCGGTAACGGCCTGCATCGGCGCGCGCAATCGCTCCACGTTGATTTGCAGATACCCCTGGGTCACGTCGGCGGCGGTGTGGTGATTGACCAGGGCCTTGATGGCGTAGGCGGCGATGTCCAGGGATTCGGCGATGGTGATGAAGGTCCGCCGCAAGTCATGAACCATGCCGGGGGTATCCGCCTGGGCGGCGGCGGCGTGGCTGGCGGTCAGGGCATTGGCGTAGTGACCCTTCCCGGTCGGACTGGGGAATACATAGGGCGAACCGGTCGCTTGCGCCTCTTGCAGCCGGGCGGCCAACAGGGCGGCCAGGTAATCCGACAGCGGCAAGGTCAGCGGCCGACGGTTCTTGGTTTCTGGAACGTGCAAGGTCTTGGCGGCCAGGTCCACATGAAGCCAGCGCAACCCCGCACCTTCGTTTTTGCGAAGCCCAGTCAGCAGCAGCAGTCGCAGCAGATCGCGGGGCGTGGGGTCGAGCATCTCGGTGGCCCGCCACCAGGCGGGCAGCTTGGCGGTCGGTAGGTAGCCGGTGCGCTTCCCCAGATCGCACCAGGCGCCGGTGGCGGTCAAGCGCCGGACCGGGTTGTCCTCGACCAGGGGCCGGCCGTTGTGCTCGTACTTGCCCCGCGCGAAGTTGAACAACGCGCCCAGCAGGGTTGACGCCAGATTGGCGACGCCAGGGCTTCGGGCGGTCAAGTCCCGGTGGCGTTTTTCCACCAGGTCGCGGCTGATATCGAGCAGCGGCCGATTCTGCCAGTGATGAAACGCGCCGGCCGGATCGGTCACTAGCCAGCGGTACAACTCCCGCGTCTTGGGCTTGAGGGTCCGGGCGGTCAGGTAATCATCGAGCACTTCCCGCAACGTGATTTGCCGGGCCTGGACGGCGCGGCGCTCCTCCAAGGGATGAATCCCGTTCACCAGTTGCGCCAGCACGCCAGCGGCGCGGCGGCGGGCCTGTTCGACGGTCATGGGCGGGAATCGCCCCAAGGTGACCTTGACCGGGCGGCCGTTCAGCTTGCGATAAACCAGGAACGAGCGGCAATTATTGGCGGTGATCGCCAAGACCAGGCCGGGGGTCTTGGCGTCGTGGTGATAGGCGCGGCCGGTCGCGGGAACCGGCAACGCCACCAGGGCGGTTTTGGTAAAATTCAGCCGGTTTTTGGGCGGGGTCGGCATTCCGGGTTACTCGGGTGTTACTCCGAACAGTAAGGAAAGGTTAAGCGGGGGTATCCGGGGAAAGGTCTAACAACCGGATTTGACTGGCGATTGTATACGGCGGGGAAATAGGGGTAAAGCGGGGTAAGCCCTTGCGGCCTTAAGGGCTTGTTAAGCTCCTGAAAGGCTGGCCGCGACTCATCGAATTTTCAGAAGAAGCATGCTCCCGCAAAATCCAATCCCTATATGAGAACGGTATTCTTTATCTCATCTTGAAAATGTTGATTCCATCGCTCGGTTTTTCTGCTATTTATTTAAGTTACGGCTAATTTCATTATTCATCGGCCGTTCCCCACCGGGCGGAAGTTGCCAACCCGTGCCTTCCTACCCCGTCCGTCGCCATATTCCTCGCGAAGGAGAAAACCATGGCGCAAATGCAGCAGAAAGACTTTTCCCAACCGGACGAAACGAGGATCTTTGATCGAGGAGAGTTGAGACTGGTTCAACTGGGTGGCGTCACCTTCGGCCGGGCAATCCTCCAACCAGGGTGGAAATGGTCCACCTGCGTCAAACCCCTAGTAAACACTGCAAGCTGCGAGGCTCCCCACCTCCAGTACCATGTTTCCGGTCGCCTCGGCGTGCGGATGGACGATGGCAGCGAACAGGAGTTTGGGCCGGGCGAAGTTTCTCTCCTGCCGCCCGGCCATGATGCTTGGGTCGTCGGAGACGAACCGGTCGTGGTCATCGACATCACCGGCATGGTGAATTACGCCAAGCCATAACGACTAACCACCACAAGGCGTTAGCGGTTTTTCCGATATGGAGGGCAATACGTTGAATGACACTCTTGCTCCACTGGGTTTTCAACGGGTCAAGGTCATTGCTTTGGCGGTCAACGACCTGGATCGCGCCAATCGGTTTTACGGTCAGCAACTGATGCTTTTACCCGCTTATGAAGGGGAAGAGCAGGTTGGCTGGTGGCTCGATCAAGTCATTCTGATGCTGAAGCCCGATTGGGAGACGCCCACCGCGACGCCCAATCCCCGGGTAACCATCGAAACGGATCAGGCCTTGGCGACGCAGGATGCCTTGCGTAGTCGCGGAATCGTCATCGCCGACGAGGTCCAGCCCTACGACGATTACTACGTGGGTAGTTTTCTCGACAGCGAAGGCAACAAACTGTGGTTTTGTTCGCGATAGGCGACGGCACCGTTAATCGGCGAGCAACTGTGGCGTTCCCATCTCATCGGTGGAAACCATGGATATCGTCCACAACTCATCCGGTGCCGCCATGGTTTTTCGTAGCGGTAGGTCGGTTTGCGCTTTGCTAATCCGACCTACCTTGTTTCGCTATCAAATCTAACCCGTCTGCTTGGCATGGGCTGGAATTTCCACCGCCAGGTACAGCGCGCCCTGGTCGCGCTTGACCAGCAGCGGAACCCGCTTGCCCGGCGGCAGTTCTTTCACCAGTTGCCGCAGATGGGCGGCGTCCCGAATCTTCTGGTTGTTCAGGCTTACCAGAATATCGCCCGGTTGCACGCCGGCTTCGGCGGCGGGACCGGGTCCGACTCGCTGGACTTGTACGCCACCTTCGCCTCGTCCGCCCTGACCAGCGGGCAGATCAGCCACCATGACGTTTAGCCGGGGCGAACCGTCGTCCGGGTGACCGTTCAGCGCCAGCTCGTCCTTGTCCTTGTTCTTGTCCGGCAACTGGCCGAGCGTGACCGTGATTTCCCGTTCCTTGCCGTCGCGGATCACGGTCAGCGCCTTGCTGGCGCCGGGCTTGCTTGAACCCACCAGCGGCGGCAGATCGGCGCTGTCGTTCACCGGCTTGCCGGCATAGGCGACGATGATGTCGCCGGTTTGCAACCCGGCCTTGGCGGCGGGTCCGTCCGCGCTCACGTCCGCCACCAGCGCGCCGCGCGGCTGCTCCAGACTGAACGAGCGCGCCAGGTCCTGCGTCACTTCCTGCAAGGTGACGCCCATCCAGCCCCGGCTCACGCGCCCGTCGGCCTTGATCTGCGCCACCACGTCCATCGCCACGTTGGCCGGGATGGCGAACGACAGCCCCATGTAACCGCCGCTGCGGCTGAAAATCTGGGAATTGATGCCCACCACCTTGCCGTTGAGATCGAACAGCGGTCCGCCGGAGTTGCCGGGATTGATCGGCACGTCGGTCTGGATGAACGGCACGTAGGCATCGCTCGGCAACGAGCGACCCAGGGCGCTGACGATGCCCTTGGTGGCGGTGCGCTCCAGCCCGAACGGCGCCCCGATGGCGAACACCCACTGGCCGACCTTGAGGCTGTCGGCGTCGCCGAAGGACACGGTTGGCAGGCCAGTGGCGGCGATTTTCAACAGGGCGATGTCGGATTGCGGGTCGCTGCCGATCACCTTGGCCGGAAATTCGCGCTTGTCGTTCAGTTTGACGTTGATTTTTTCCGCCCCATCCACCACGTGATGGTTAGTGATGAGGTAGCCGTCGGCGGAAATGATGAAGCCGGAACCCAGTCCCTGAACCGGCGTGCTCTTGCCGCCATGCGGCATCGGCGGCATGGGGAACTGTTTGAAAAACGGCGCGAGCGGACTGTCTTCGTCATCCTGATTCGGGAAGCCCCGCATGACCACGGCGGGCTGTTGCTTACCGGTGACGGTGATGTTGACCACTGCCGCCCCGTTGCGCTCGACCAGCGTGCTGAAGTCGGGGACGGTCATTTCCACCTGAACCGGGGACGTGGTGTCGGCGGCCCACGCCGCCGGCAGGGCGCCCACCGTCAGAACCGCGCTGCTGGTCGCTAGCGCAACCGCCAAGGTAAGTTTTCTAAGCGTGCCGGGAAATTTCATGATGGTTACCTCTCGCGCAACAAGACCGGAACCGGAACCATTCCGATTCCCTCATTGCGCGCCATTGTTCCCGATGATGCTTAAGGCAACCTTAAGGCGTCTACGTAATTTTTCGTTGATTCGATAATGGGTTATCCGATCACGTCAGCCGCTTCACGTCGGCGCGGGTCAGGGTCGGGCGCTGATCCGCCAGATCGGTGGAAGTCAAAATCTGTGTGTCTGGTCACTCCCTGGCGCCTTAAGCCTTGCGACCGTGATGGAAGCGGCATTGCAAAATCACCAGGGCGTTATCCTCCACACCGTAGACTAACCGGTGCTCATCCGTGCTTCGGCGTGACCAACCGCCTTTGAAGTCATACCGTAGTGGTTCCGGCTTGCCGATACCCGTGAATGGGTCACGCTGAATATCCCGGATGAGTTGATTGATCCTGCGTAGAATTGCCTTGTCGGTCTGCTGCCAGTAGAGATAATCCTCCCATCCTTGCGGCAGGAATTTAATCACCATCAGGCAGCAATTCCCTTTCCTGGATATTCCGTCCAGCTTGCCAGTCTGCGAAGGCCTCCCGCAGACGGGCCGTATTGGCGGGCGAACTCATCAGGTGCGTGGTCGCGTCCACTTCTTCACCATCCAACCGATTGAGCGCCAAGTCAACGACCTCGCCAAGCGATACGCCTTTGGCGCGGGCCAGTTTTTCAGCCTTGGCCTTGGCCGCGGCGGATATCCATACGCTGAGGGTTACGTTGCCCATCGCTTGATGACGTTCGCGCATCCTTCGCGTGGCTTCTCGGTTCCGGTTCCTCACGTTCGTCGCAAGCTGCGAATCTTTCAGTTTCGGCATGGTCGCTCTCGCTCGTTATAACCCAGTTAGCGTAGCATCATACATAAAATATGACGAGAATTGTTTTAGTAATTATTCATGATGATCGGAAAAGGGGTATCCAGGGAAAGATCTAACCGCCGGATTCCGAAATTCGACTCCGAATTTTCATGGAAAATGGGTCTGCCTGACGAATGTTGTCGTCGCCGCGCGGAAAGTTTGACGCGGGACTTGTCGGCTCATCGTCCCTGCCTGACCATAAACGACCAAAATCCACGAGGGCGAAACCGATGAATGACTCCCAATGGATGATTTACGGCGCCAACGGCTACAGCGGCGAACTGATCGCTCGCGAAGCCCGGCGACGGGGACTGCGCCCGGTGCTGGCTGGCCGATCGGCGGCACGGTTGACGCCGCTGGCACGGGAATTGGATTGCGAATGCCGGACGTTCGCGCTCGCCGACGCCGCCGCGACGGCGCAAGCCTTGACCGGCATGGTGCTGGTGCTGAACTGCGCCGGGCCGTTCTCGGCCACCGCCGCGCCGCTGGCGGACGCCTGCCTGAACGGTCGGATTCACTATCTGGACATTACCGGCGAAATCGAAGTGTTCGAGGCGCTGCGTGCCCGCGACGCGGAGGCGAAGGCCGCCGGGGTCGTTCTCTGCCCCGGCGTGGGCTTCGATGTGATTCCCACCGACTGCCTGGCGGTAGCGCTCAAGGCGGCGTTGCCGGACGCGACCCATCTGGCGCTGGGCTTCGATTCCCGCTCCGGTTTCAGCCCCGGCACCGCCAACACGATGGTGGAAGGGTTGGGCAAGGGCGGCCGGGTGCGCCGCGACGGTCGCATCGTCCCGGTGCCGCCGGTCTGGAACATCCGCCGGATCGACTTTGGCCGGGGCGAGAAAACCGCCATGACCATTCCCTGGGGCGATGTCGCCACCGCCTTCCACAGTACCGGCATTGCCCATATCGAGGCTTACATTCCCGCGACGCCGACGCTGTTGCGCTGGCGCTGGTTGCTGCCCTGGTTGCAACCGCTCTTTGGGCTGGGCCTGGTGCAAGCCCTGCTCAAACAGCGTGTCGCCGCCACCGTGCGCGGTCCCGACGCCGAGCAGCGCCAGCGCACCCCCACCTGGGTGTGGGGGGAGGTCACGAACGCCGCCGGCGCGCGCAAAGTCGGCCGCGTGCAAACCGCTAACGGCTATGATGTAACGGTGCAAGGCGCGTTGGCGGTGGTCGAATGGTTGCTGGCGCACGCGCCAGCCAGTGGCTACCGCACGCCGACGCAACTGTTGGGGTCCGGTTTGGTCGAGACCCTGCCGGGTTCGACGCCCATCCACATCACCGAAACCTGATTCGAATCATCCGATCCTGGAGCGCTCCGCCGCATGGCTCACGACAACGAATTCACCCTGCTCAGGGAGCGGCGGTTCCTGCCGTTCTTCGTCACCCAGTTTCTGGGCGCGTTCAACGACAACGTGTTCAAGAACGCCCTGATCATCCTGATCGCGTTCCAGGCGGCGGGCGTCGACCCCAGTCGTTCCAATTTCCTGATCAATCTTTGCGCCGGCCTGTTCGTGTTGCCGTTCTTCCTGTTCTCGGCCACCGCCGGCCAGTTGTGCGACAAGTACGAAAAGTCGCGCTACATCCGCTGGGTCAAGCTGCTGGAAATCGTCATCATGCTGGGGGCGGCGACGGGCTTCGTCCTGAACAACGTGCCGCTGTTGATCGCCATGCTGTTCATGATGGGGTTCCATTCGACCCTGTTCGGGCCGGCCAAGTACAGCATCATGCCGCAGCATCTCAAACCGGAGGAATTGGTGGGCGGCAACGCCTGGGTGGAGATGGGCACCAATCTCGCCATCCTGCTGGGCACCATCCTCGGCGGCGTGCTCATCGCCTGGCAAGGGGGGCATTTGTGGACCTCCGGCGCGGTCGTCCTGATCGCCGTGCTCGGTTTTTTGACCAGTTGGGCGATTCCCCCGGCGCCGCCCGCCGCGCCGGACCTGAAGATCAACTGGAACCCGGTCAGCGAGACCTGGAACATTCTCAAGTTCACCTACCAGAACTTCACCGTGTTCCAGTCGGTGCTCGGCATTTCCTGGTTCTGGTTTCTGGGCAGTGTCTACGTGGCGCAGTTGCCCAACTTCACCAAGCTGACCCTGGGCGGCGGCGAGCATGTGGTCACGCTGTTGCTGACCCTGTTCGCCGTCGGTATCGGCCTGGGTTCGCTGCTGTGCGAGCGGATGTCCGGGCGCCAGGTAGAGCTGGGCCTGGTGCCGTTCGGCTCCATCGGCCTGACCGTGTTCGGCGTGGACCTGTTCTTCGCTACCCCGGCGGCGCCTCCGGCCGGCGGGGAGTTGCTGGGTGTGCTGGCGTTTCTGGGCCAGCCGGGCAGTTGGCGAGTGGTGATGGACGTGGTGTTGATCGGCGTGTTCGGTGGCTTCTTCATCGTGCCCCTGTATGCCCTGGTGCAGCAGCGCAGCCAACCCAGCCATCTATCGCGGGTGATCGCCGGCAACAATATCCTCAACGCGGTGTTCATGGTGGCGGCGGCGATCATCGCGGTGGTGATGCTGGACCGGGGGCTGAGCATTCCGCAGTTGCTGCTGCTGATGGCCATTTTCAACGCGGCGGTTGCGGTCTACATCTTCGGGCTGGTGCCCGAGTTCCTGATGCGCTTCATCGTCTGGATGCTGGTCAACGTCGGTTACCGGTTGAAGACGCGGGGGCTGGAGCATATTCCGGCCGAGGGGCCGGCGGTGGTGGTATGCAACCACGTCAGCTACATGGACGCGCTGGTGGTGGTGGGTTGTTGTCGGCGGCCAATTCGGTTCGTGATGGACCACCAGATTTTCAAGATTCCGCTGTTGAATTTCGTGTTCCGCACCGCCGGCGCGGTTCCCATCGCTCCGGCGCACGCGAATCCGAAACTGCTGGAACAAGCCTACGACCGGGTGGCCCGCTATCTGGAGGAGGGCGAGGTGGTGGGCATCTTCCCGGAAGGAAAACTGACCGGGGACGGGGAAATCGGTCCGTTCAAGGCCGGCATCGAACAGATCATCCAGCGCACGCCGGCGCCGGTGGTGCCGATGGCGTTGCGCGGGCTGTGGGGCAGCTTTTTCAGCCGCCGTTACGGCAAGGCGATGAGCCACTTCCCCCGGCGGTTCTGGTCGCGGATCGAACTGGCGGTGGGGGAGCCGATACCGGCGCAGCGGGCTACCTCGGCGTTGCTGCGCGAGCAAGTTGCCGCGTTGCGGGGTGATTGGCCGTAGCAAAATCGTGGGAGGAGGGCACCATGGCGGGGGTCGGGTGGAGTGGGGTCGGGCGAATAGGTCGACGGCAGGCTGGCCGGGTGTGGCCGTGGGTGGTGTTGTTGGTGCTGGGGGCGCTGGGCGGCACGCTGTTTTACGGCTACACGAGGCCACAGGCCGTGCCTCCTTGGGCGCGCGGCTGGTTGCCGAACCCGCCGGGGCAGACCCGGCCGCTCTATCGCTGGCGCGACGCGCAGGGGCGGACGCAGATCACCGATCAGCCGCCCAAGGATCGGCCCTACGAGGAAGTCCGTTATCGCGCCGACGCCAACGTGATGCCCGCGCGGGGCGAGCAGTAATTTCTTCCCGCGCGAAACGGTCAGCGACAACCACGATCCGCCTGGAGGCTCTTATGCCCTTGATGCTGAAGACAGTTCCCTATGTGGATGATTTGTATGATCAACTGGAAGCCTTGCCGGAAAATCTGACCGGCGAGATTATCAACGGTCAGCTATACACCCAACCCCGACCCACTACCCGACATGCGCTGGCGGAATCCAGTTTGGGTGGAGAACTGTATGGTCCTTATCACCGTGGACGGGGCGGGCCGGGCGGTTGGTGGATTCTGGTCGAACCCGAAATCCACTTCATCCGCGATACGGAAGTGCTGGTTCCCGATCTGGCCGGCTGGCGGAGGGACCGGATGCCGCGCCTGCCCTCCGATCATCGGATCGAGGTGACCCCGGACTGGGTCTGCGAGATTCTGTCGCCCACCACCGCCCGCACGGATCGGATGACCAAAATGCCGGTTTACGCCCGCCATGGCGTTCCGTATCTGTGGCTGGTCGATCCGCTGGCCCAGACCCTGGAAGCCTTCGCGTTGCGCGAGGGGCGCTGGACGGTGATTGGGCAGTTCCAGGAACAGGCGATAGTCAGCGTGGAGCCTTTCCAGGAGATCGGGCTGGAACTGGGTGCGTTGTGGGAACCCGCCGAGGATTGAGCGGGACTCGCCGCGCCCGTGAGAACACCGGCGGATTTCCGTAAAAATCCCCTGAATTTCCGTCATAAGTCTCCCTCCCCCCTTGTGGGGGAGGGTTGGGGTGGGGGGTTGACCGATCAGCCTGCCATAATTCAAGGAGTTATGATTCAACCCTACCCCCCTCCCTTCCATCGCTCGATATGGCGCTCCTGGCCGGCTCGGCCAAAAACGGGGATTCGCACCGTCGGCCTATTTCGGCGCGACGGCCAAGATCGCCTGGGGGTTGGCGCGGGCGATGGCCAGCAGCGTTCGCGCCGCGCCGCTGGGCTGCTTGCGGCCTTGCTCCCAGCCTTGCAGCGTGCGCACGGAGACGCCGAGGAGAGCCGCGAACTGCGCTTGCGATAGTCCGGTCTGCTTGCGCGCTTCGATGGCGGGCGAGAGCGCGGCCCGCCCTT
Organism: Candidatus Contendibacter sp.; assembly: GCA_029624675.1. Classification (GTDB taxonomy): domain Bacteria; phylum Pseudomonadota; class Gammaproteobacteria; order Competibacterales; family Competibacteraceae; genus Contendibacter. Next base: position 788 of record JARSSP010000049.1, on the reverse strand, counting down.
TGCCGGCTTTCATTTCTCGGATGGATTGCAGCAAATCGGCCCCGAGGTCGCGGGTGGCTTCGTAGGCTTCGAGTTCGGCGTCGGTGAGGGGTTTAGTCTTTTTCGAGGGCACGGCGAATCTCTTTCAGCTTGGAACCGGTGAGATTGTCTGTGCTAGCTTTGGCGTAAAGCGTCAACAGCACCAGTTCGCCTTTTGCGAGGCGGGTGAAATAGATCACCCGGACACCGCCGGATTTTCCCGATCCCGCTCGGCCCCAGCGCACTTTGCGCAAGCCGCCGGACTCGGGAACCACGTCGCCGGCATCGGGATTTCTGGCGAGATGGGCGGCGAATGCACCACGTTCGTCTTCCGTCCAATACAGCGGCCATTGCCGCTGGAACAAGGGCGTTTCGATTACGGTGAACATGCGCCGACTATGCGCCCAAGGCGTATAGTCGTCAAGCTGTTCCCTCCTTCCCCGCCGATTTCTTCCAAACGGCGGTTGAAAAGCGTTTTTAGGTCTGGGTATGGGTAGACTTCGCCGGGTCGGCGAGCCGATTTTTACGGAAATCCGCTTTAATTTCCGTCATTTCATCCAAGCTTGAGCCGCTCTATGGTGGGCCTCGTGCCGGGACTTCCCCGGACAACCCCAGAGGGCTTGAACATGAACGAACAATCCGCCCCTCTTTTGCCTGCCGCCCGCGTTTAATCCGCTCCACAGTGCGAAACGTTGCAAAAGTGGCAAAAGTTTTTGGTTCTTCGTCGGTTTTTGTGGAGCTAAGCGAAACTGATCAGTATTCGTTGCTTA
>JARSSP010000048.1 GCA_029624675.1 Candidatus Contendibacter sp. | reverse complement strand
TTCAATCCATCGAACCGCCGGATACGTGACCCGTTCGTCCGGTGGTGTGGGAGGGGGGAGCCGTGAGGCTTCTTCCTATCCTGATTAGGTCATCTATTTTGAGGAGAATCTATATGAGTAATAATAAAGGTATGTGCTTTGATAACAATGAGGTTATAGATATGGAACTAGAAGAATTAGAATACATGGAATTAGAAGGGTTGACGGAAGAACGAGAACTTTTAGAACTTGTAAGGATGGAGATGATTGAAAAACTTAGAAATGAACCTGAACTAATACGGCGACAAAGACAAGAGAAAACACTTAAAACCCTGAGAGGGCTGGCTCCCGGCGCATGTCAGCCGATTCGTGTCGGATTAGAGATACATGAACCAAACATGATTAAATCATGTGGAAGGACAGAATTAGTATTTTGCTGGGCTTCCGTCTCAAAAGATTATTTTTTAATTATGCGTTTTCCAAGGCCGGAAGAATGGGACGTGACGAATTTTGAAGCAGATCCAATCGCAAAATTTGAAATACGCGCAGACAAAGTTATGGAATATCCGTTGAACTCTATAAGATCTTTCTCAGTTAAAAAAGTAGGGATATTTCAGTTTTTAGCGCATGGTAAACTAGCCGGTAGAGATGTTCAATTGAAATTTTATGGATTTACTTCAGTTTTCGGCATTGAAGCAGATACTATTTCATTTCGTATGACAGATAAAGATTACCACAAAGTTGGCAAATTTTGGGAGTACTTTGCACAGGAAGTTAATCAAAGAAACCGTTGATAACCCAACATTCAATCAACCAGCCTAATTGAGGTATATGGACTCCTCCCGTTTTGCAAGGAGACGAAATCGGTGATCGGCGTTAAGAATCGGTTGCAGTCGTATATCCGGCCTTGTTGGAGAACCTACGGTCTCCGGGCCTTCATGGAATCCGCGTACCGGGAGCCTATCGCTGCAACGGCTCGCTGGAGCCAACCTAGTTATCGGCTTTTCCGGGTACCGGTCCGACCTATGACGCCATGATCGTTGAGGGTCTCGCTTGCAAACCTGGGTGGGGAACTCGGGTTAAGGTTAAAGAAACTGCAACTGCCGGTGAATACCGGGGGTTAGGCCGCAACCGAGACGAAATCACCGTTAAACGTGCGCCCTTGGCGGACTACGGCGAAGGCGATGCGGGCCAGTTTGTTCGCCAGCGCGCAAGCGGCCTTGTTGTGACCGACCCGGTCGGTGAGATCGACCACCCAGCGCTGGATCAGGCCCAGCCAGGCCGCGAGATGGCGACCGTCACGGAAAGCCGTCATGCCACCGACGGCGGCGATCAAGGCGGTCGCGATTAACAGACCAATGCCGGGTACCGTCATCAGCCGCTGGACCTCGGGCCGCAGTTTGGCCTGCTCGCGCAGTTGTTGCTCGATCGCGGCGATGCGGGTGTCGAGGGTGCGAATTTCCGCGATCAGTTCGGTCAGCGCGGTCCGCGGGGGGAGTGGAAGCGGACTGTCCGGGTCCACCAGCCAGGTTGGCGCCTGGGTCAGCACGGCCGCCGGTCCCAGCGGCAGATCGAGGCCAAATTCCCGCAACAGGCCCCGGGTGGTGTTGATCCGGTCGGTGCGGGTCGCCATCCAGGCGCTGCGGACCCGATGCAGACCTTGCAGACCTTGTTGATCCACGGTCTTGACCGGCACCGGTAGCAGATCGCCGCGGCGGTCGGCCTCCAGCAGTGCGGCAGCGTCGGCCCGGTCCGTCTTGTTACGGCGCACATAAGGTCGTACCTGCTGGGGCGGCAACAGTTTGACCTCGTGGCCCTGGGCCTGGAACGTCCGTGCCCAGTGGTGGGCTGCGCCGCAGGCCTCCATCACGATCCGGCCCGGCGGGCGGTTGACGAAAAACTGAGCGAAGCCCTCTCGTGACAGACGCTTGCGCTCTACAAGGCGACCTCGTTCATCGCTGATCGCCAGCTCGAAAACCGTCTTTGCCAAGTCAACGGCGACGGTGGTAGCGTTCATGGTCGGACTCCTTCTGCACGATGAATGGGATTAGTTTGACCCTCCATTCTGGCACCTTGATGCCGATGAGAGGCGGGAGGAGTCCATCCCATCGTTGCAGCGCACCCGCGCCACGAAGAGTCTTGGTGTTTTATGGTTTTGTGGGGTGGCGCGGGGCGCTGATCGCAGGCGTTGGGCAGCAAGAAGTGAACGCTGGCATTAGAATGAAGCGGAGGTAATAAAAATGAGCGATTGGGATTTTCTGTATGAGATGAAGGATCGTGGGTGCAGCGAAGCTGAAATACAGGATGCAATGGCTTCAGGTGTTGCACCATGGGAATGGGCTTATATTGAGAAACAAGAGAGAAAAGCCGAATGGGAAAAGTTGAAATCTCTGCGGGACGCAGGAACAATTTCACGCGAAGAGTTTAAAAAGCGGAAGGCGAAAATGTTCAGGTAATATATTGTTAAGGTCAGGGTCGTGGGGGTTGGAATGAGCTTGCAAACCCCAATATTTTCAACTGGGGCAATCTTTTTTCGAGCATAGGAATAATTTCCATGATATTGACTGCCGTTATCGAAAGAGACGAGTTTGGCTATTTTGCCCAAATTCCTGAATTAAAAGGCTGCGTTACGCAAGGCAATACTTATGAAGAAGCGCTTTTGAATATTCAAGAGGCTGCTGAACTATATTTGGAAAGCCTTAAAACAGAAGAATTACATGCACTTCAAAAGCGCAAGGTAATCATATCCCCCATAGAAGTGGCTATCCATGCCTGAATATCTAAGGCTTACCGCAAAAGAAGCAGAGAAGCTTCTTCTCCGCAGTGGGTTTGTTTTAGATCGCCAAAAAGGCAGTCATCGGATTTATATAAAGAAAACTTATCGAATGGTTTTGCCCAGTCATGCCGGAGAAATATTACACCCAAAAATCATCAAACAGCTTTTTGACGTTATTCATGAAGCTGAAGACAAGGCCTAACCCAACGCCCCAGCGGACTCCGCTAACGCTACGCCGCTGAGCTTTGCGTTAGACGACAAGGGGAGCATGGATGAATCTGCAATCTCGAAGCTCTAGTCTCACCGCAACAGGAGCGGCATTCGTCCTAGCCGTGAGGAGAGGCGAAGTCGGTCAGGAAGGCGATCCCCGTAACGACCGGGGGCACGCGATGCGCATCGCTCGCCCCCAGTGGTTTGGGGGTCGCGCCGCAGAAGGGGCAGAGCAGCGGATCGATCTCGCAGACCTCGCGAATCAAACTGCGACCCCTTCTGCTAGGTAGAGGAGGCGCTCTACCTTGTCGTTGCCGTGCCCGCGGAACTACCGCCCTCGCCAGCCCCGGTCTTCACCCCGCTACACCCTCAGGCGCGCCAGCAGCCCTGCCAACAGCAGCCCGAGAATGGCCAGCGAAAATCCGCCAAGGGTAGGAACGGCAACGACGGACTGAACCGCCGGACCGGGACTGACGGCCCACACGTAACGAACGGTTGGCGCCTTCGCTAGGGAGGTCTGATTACCGTCTCGGGTATTGAACACCCACGCTCTAGACGTAAGTGGAGCAAACTCGGTGCCGGACCAGTAGGAATCCGACAGGGCATTCTGGAACGGTCCCGTGTTCTGGAAACAGTTCGGGTTGCAGGCGTCGCCAGAGTTTCCGAGGCCATTAGGGGCCGGCGCGTAGAAAAGGAAGCCCAATTCACCGCCAGTACACCCATATCCGTAACCCTGATCAGGAAATCCCGGAAACGAGGCCTGGGCACTGCACGACGGGTCTGGCTGCGTGACCGTCCACAATCTCCAGTTCGTAAGGCCCTTGTAGGAATTCGCATTGATGTGCTGAATCCATGCCACGGCGTCCTGCCACTGGAGATCGCCGCCACCAGCACAAATCGTCGCCAGCGGGATGCCGCTTGGCGGCACGAACGAGGTCCACAACGGATCATTGGCGTCGCAGAGGGTCTTGATTGCGTTGGCATCCTGATCCCACGAAATGCCCTGCGTGTCACTGTACACGGTGCCGTTGCCTTGCACGGTCAGCACCGCTTCAGCCGACCCCGTGCCCAACAGAAGCGTGACAGCCAGCATGTGCATTGGAGAAGAGGTCTTGAAGTTCACTTTCGGTTTCTCCCAAGTAGCTGTAGTTCAACCCGACCGACCTGTCGCCAGTGGTCGAGATTCACCATAAGTAGAGAGAGTACTTGCATCTGGAGCAAGAGACAATCAGCAAAGTGCTGATCTCCAAGTACGGAAGACGGCGACAGTCTCAGCTCCTACCAGCAGCCTGAGGCCTGCCACGTGTCGAGCCGTCTTCCTCGTACACCACTTGACTGGACATGGCCCCTAGCCGCCACCCCTAGCCTTGCCCAGGAACCTGAAGCGGGTGCGGGCTTCAGCCTCTTGGCGCTGGTCTCGGCTTGGTTTCCCTTGATTCTTCTGGGGATCTTCCTTTGGTGGTTTGTTCGGCGAACCGGAGCGACAAGAACTCCCGGGCACATGGACCGTGGCCGAGTCCACATGGAGCGCGTCGAGCAACAGAACGCCGACATCATCGCGGCACTCGAACGAATTGAGAAGCTGCTTTCCCAGCGTCAGTGACTTGTCGTCTAACAATTCGCTCGAGCGGACAAACGGGCTGCGCCCGTTTGCCGCTCAGCTCATGATCCGTTGGGCCGACAAATTATCGCGAGAAGCCGTTACTCAGAGAGAGCCCGATGCCTCAGGAGCAAATAACATGACAAAATACACTGAAGAGGCAGCACTCAGTGCGATGCGTAGAAGGGCCGTTGACTCTCAGTTCTCGCATCTCTGGTCTGATGCGCTATTTGCCCGAGAGCAGGCGCGCGATCGTGTGAAGAACAAGATGCGAGTCGAAAGCAACATCGCGAGTGTTCGACAACAACAGGTTGAGAATGTGGAGCTTCATGTCTCGCGCTACGAGGCGGAGTTACAGCAAATCACCTGGGACCTTGGTTCATATGTTCGATGGACGATTGTGACAGGATGGATGACATTCGAGCGTGCTGCCGTCGATGCAACAGAACTCCCGAAGGTGTCGAGCAATATGTACGAGAATCTACCGAAGGCTATTGCACCCAATACGGACGCGGCTGTGTTTTGGGCACGGCCTCCCTGGCCTGATGTTCGGAAAGTTCAATTGGAACGTAATAAGCTTATCCACAAGAATCTCGGGAGTTCGGATCTCTTCGCAGGTATTCAGCTCGCTGAGGAAGCGATCATTGCGCTTCGCTCGGGCATAAAGGTGGTTTTCACAACTTTGAGCAAGGATCCTCCGCTCTGGGTAGAGTGCGACGAAGTGCCTCGCCGCCTCGGCGGCTCGTCCGCAGCGCTTTCTGTGAGTCGGGCAGGTGCCGACGAGGACCCTCAGCGATTCCGAGTGGTCTGGGTTCACGGCGGCAGGGAGACACTGGACACCGTTCTCCGTTCGGATGATGACCCGTGGCCTGTCGTTGAGCGAATTGCGAGTGGGATACGAATTCCAATTGAGGCGATTCGTATTTACAAGGGCGACGCCCTATGGCGTGAGTTAGCGGTCAAGATGCGTGGGAGCTGAGTTCGGTGGCCCAACAAACGCTTTCAGTCGGACGCGCAAAAAGCCGCGCGCCGCTGAAGCGCAGCGTTAGACATTTTTTATATGCCGGGGAGAGCGATAATGAAAAAAAATTTATTCTATATTTCTCTTGGCATATTTTTTGTTCTTCTTATTCCATTATTGATATTCGCTTACTGGAGAGCAGGACATATTTGGGGATACGAACATGGAGAAAGACCTGATCAATTAATTGTTGCAATTGGTTGGATTGCAATTTTCGCGGCAGCGGCTGCTTTTGGTAGTCTTGGCTCGGCTATTAAGTACTTTCTTGGTCCATCAAATAGCGGCATTAGTATTTATGATAAAAGCATTCATGCTTTTATATCGATGCACTTTTTTGGAGCGGCTTTCGCTATAGTTGTTTTATTACTCTTTGTGGGGCAACTTGTAAAAGGCGGATTATTTCCAGAAATAGACTCAAGCACTCTCGAGCCCTTTAAAATGAGATTGGACACATGGGGAAAGATAATGATTTGGTCTTTTGTCGCAGGTTACCATGAATACTTTCTACCTAGTTTGCTAGAAAAAATAATGCCAAAACAGAACGAAACACTTCCCACTGGTGAGGAGGAGAGAAAAACTCTTGGCTCTAAACGCGAGGAAACCTGATGAGGTTGTTTTGAAAGTGTCTAACCCAACGCTCCAGCGGACTCCGCTAACGCTGCGCCGCTGAGCTTTGCGTTATGCATCTTGAAACTCTCGGCCACATGAACGTCATCCGTGAATTGAGCGAAAAACACATTGAACAGCTACACGCGCTGTATCAAGCTGAATGGTGGACTCGTGGCCGCTCCCTTGAAAATACAAAGCAGTGCGTCAGTGGTTCTCAAATTTGCATTGGCATCACTTCAGAAAACGATGACTTAATTGGCTTTGTGCGTGTACTGACTGATTTCACATTCAAAGCACTCATTTTCGATGTCATCGTTAAGCAAACCGAAAGAGGCAAAGGTCTTGGCAATAAACTGCTCTCTCTCGTCAAGAATCACGAACGATTAAAATCGGTAAGGCACTTTGAGCTTTATTGCCTGCCCGAAATGTTGTCTTTCTACGAAAAGCACGGCTTCTCCACCAATGTTGGCGAAATCAAGCTTATCAGGCTTACAAATACATAACATGGCGGTCGAGAGGGGCGCCAAAAATGCTGCGCATTTTTGCCGCCCCTCACCTCTACGTTCGTCGGCGCTTCGCGCCGACGAACGGGGCGCGAGTTGAGCCCCCTTCGGGTTCTCCGGCGCGAGCGCCGTCGAACCCTCGTTGGAGCGACACGGCTTTGCCGCTACGCCCGCTTGGGGTATCGCCCACTTCGTGCCCGATACCCACGCGCGGGTGTCGCTCAATTCACGCTCCGATATAATTTTTCCCGACGATTTTTTATCCCTGAACCAAGTTGTTTTCGTGATCCAGAAGATGCGGTTGTTTGGTCGATACGCTAGCCAGAGCCTGGTGCTGGAACTCATTATCGTGGGATGAAGACATAAAAAACCCGGCGGTGCCGGATGCGCCGAGAGAAAGCAGTCCTATCGGGACAACTGCTCCAGGCTGTCCAGCACCGCGCGCGGTTCGAGCTTGCCCTTGAAGAACAGCACCGGGCCGGGAATGTCCCGAAAATCGTCCGCGCCGACGTTCAACCGTTCCGAGACGGCGACGATGAGATCGGGCATGGCGGCGCGGCGCAGCTTGTCCAGCTTGCGGCGCAGATAATCCGGGTGCCAGAAGCCCATGATTTCGACATGCGCCACCCGGCCGTCGGGATGGCGCAGGGCAAAGTCGGGCACGAACACCGTCCCTTTCAAATCCACGATCTCCACTTCCCGTTCCAGCGCCCACGGCGTCCCCAGCTTTTCCCAGCGGCGGGCGAAGCTTTCCTCCAGCAGACTGTCGTAGGCGGGCGGCGCGGCGGTCAGCGGCTTGAGCGGCGCTTGGGCATCGAGCCGGTAGCTCAATTCCTGCCCATCCCGCTGCAATACCGCCTCCATTTCCCAGCGGCTGACCCGTAGCAGCGCCGGCAGGAACAATGCCATTTGCAGACCGTACTTGCGGGTCTGCTTGAACAGGCTGGCGGGTCCATCCACGTAGATTTGATAGCCGTCGTCAAGGTTACCCTCGACCGCGTACATCAGGCCGTGGAACTTGAGATGCTGGAATAGCCGGCGATATTCACCGGGGACGTTGCGGTGGGCGGTGAGGCGCAGGCACAACGCCGAGTACAGCAAGCCCTGAGCCTGGGCCAGGTTGTAGCGGTCCACCAGTTGGTCCGGGGTGAAATCCGGCAACGCGGTCAGCAGATGATTTTCCGGCAAGTCAGCGTACAGCGCCTCGCGCAGGGTTTCCGCTTCAAGTTGATAGCGCGGAGCCACGGCTTCGAGCACTTCTCGGGCCTGGGTTTCACCATAGCCACCGCGCTCGGTCGCCAGGGTGAAGACTTCGCGCCGCAATGCTTCCGGCTCCAGTTCGCCGGTGGCCAAGGTGAATTCGGCGGCGTTCAGGGCCAGATGGGCGAAGCCGCGCACGATGCGGTAATCGGGCGAATCGCCTTCCAGCGCCCGCAGGGCCGCTTGCAATTCGCCGCGCGTGCGATGCTGGTGCTCGCGGATCAGATTCAGCACCTGCTCGGCCCAGGCATATTGTTCCCGCCGCAGAAAGCGGGGATAGACCTGCGCCCCGCGCTTGTGGGAGAACAGCAGGTCGGAGGGGAGCATCAGCGGTCGGAGTCGCGATCGGTAACGCGGTCCGGGTCGAACAGCGCCAGCGTGGCTTCGATCCGCTCCGCTTTGCGGCTGGCGTCCGGTGACATCCGACGCCGGTCGGCGACGCGCTCCTCGCGAGTTTCACGCGCGATGACTTCGTACAACACCGCTTGCTTGCCGTCGCCGCGCCGCAAGATGCGCCCCAGCCGCTGCACGAATTCCCGCGCCGAGGCGCTGCCCGACAGGATCACGCCAATCGAAGCATCCGGCACGTCCACTCCTTCGTTGAGCACGTTGCTAGTGACGATGGCGGCGTAGGTTCCAGACTTGAAGCCGTCGAGAATGGCCTGGCGCTCCTTGATCGCGGTCTGGTGAGTCAGGCAGGGAATCAGAAAGCGTTGCGAGACTTCGTAGGCGGTGGCGTTGTCCTCGGTGAAAATGACCGTCTTCGCGCCCGGATGATTGGCCAGGATCATGCCCAGCGCCCGCAGCTTGGCGGGGGTAGCGTGAGCGATGCGGCGGGCGTCCCGGTGGGCGCGCATGGCGCGGCGACCCTCGACGCTGCGGGCCGACAGCATCACGAACCGGTTCCAGCCTTCCAGCGTGCTCAGTCCCAGCCGGTTGGCCTGCAAAAAGGCGTTGCGCTCATCCAGAGCTTGTCGATACGCGGCTCGCTCGGCGGGCGAAAGGTCCACATGCACCGGCCGCACCTGGAAATCCGCCAGCACGCCGCCGGCCAATTGTTCGGGGCGCTTGCGGTAGACGATGGGACCCACCAACTCAAGCAGGTCAGCGTCCTTGCCATCACTGCGTTCCGGGGTCGCGGTCAGCCCCAGCCGATAGGGCGCCAGCGCAAATTCGGCGATGACCCGGTAAAACTCCGAGGGCAGATGATGCGCCTCGTCGAAAATCAGCAGGCCGAAGCGGTCGCCCAGCCGTTCGATGTGGCGGGCGGCGGAGTCGTAGGTCGCGATGGTGAGCGGTTGCGGTTCGTGATAGCCGCCGCCGATCAGGCCGATCTCCTGATCGGGAAACGCCGCCCGCAGTAGCGCGTACCACTGCTGCATCAGGTCCAGGGTCGGGACCATGATCAGCCCGTCCCGCCGTGCCCAGCACAGCGCCAGCAACCCGACCAGGGTCTTGCCGGCCCCGGTTGGCAGCACCACCACGCCGCGTCCCTTCGCCGCCTGCCAGGCCGCGAGGGCTTCCCGCTGGTGGGGGTAGGGCGTCATTTCCAGCGCGCAGGCCAATGGTCGAACCTGGTAGCGCGGCGCCTTGTTGCGAGCCAGTTCACCCTTGAGCGGGCCGATGATCTCGCCGTAGCGGTGCGCGGGCGCGCGGTAGGCGTCCACCCGGGGGTCGTAGCAGAACCAGGTTTCCAGCCCGGCCGGCAGTTCGGCCACGCCTTCCAGCAGCAGCGTGCCTCGGTCGAAGCGAAGCTGGCGCTCCGCATCGTCGCGGCCGGTGCGGTACAGACCGGCGGTGTCCTTGGTGCGATGTTTCATGTCCGCCATAATCGCTCCCGAACGGTCGCGCCATGCCAGTCGGTTTCCAGCCGTTCATCCTCGACTTCGGCCAGCGACAATGCGACGCGATAGTGACTTTCCACCTCGCGCAAGGCTTCGCCCGTCAACACGGCGGACGACGCGGAACCGCCGTGGGCCAACTCGCCGTAGTCGTCATCCACTGTGGGCCATCCCAACGCCGCCCGCACCCGGCCCAGCGCCAGATCGCCCAGCAGCAACGCGTCCTCGAAGCGCTCTGGGTCCAGTGGTGGACGCGACAGCGCGGCGTCGATCTCCGCCCAGCGTCCCGCCAGCGCGAGCACTCGCAACGCTTCCCGCCGCGCGCCGAAATCGCGGTTGCCCTCATGGACGGCCGCCAGTAAATCCAGGGCCCGTTCGACCGGTGCGGCGGTGCCAGGATCGAGTGTCCGCCGCGCCCGCCAGTCCAGCAACCGCGCTCGGTGGACCAGTTGCCGTTCCAGCGCCTGGGCTGGATGAAGTCCGGCAAGGGTTTCGGTCAATCGCGCCAATTCGTCCGTCGCGCGGCGGCGGAAAGCGACGCGGCACAACGCCCAAAGATGCGTGGATGCGGTCAGGCGGGGATGTTCGTCGCGCCAGCCGGCCCAGGCGCGGGAATGCCAGTCCCAGGCGGCGGCGAAATCGCCCCGGCGCAACGCCAACTCACCCTCCAAAAAATCCAGCGACGCGGACCATGGCCGCCGCAGGTCCGCCAGCAACCGTCGACCCTGATCGAGCACCGCGCGGCAAAAGCTGGCGGACTTGTGATCGAGACTGATGTGCACGATGGCGATCAGCGCGCTGAAGACATCGGCGGGATCGGCGGTCGCGGCCCGTTCGCTGGCCGCCTGTAACAAAGCCACCAGCGCCAGATCGTCCTCGCCGGCCTGGCGCAAGCTGTAGCCTTCCCACAGCAGCGCCCGCGTCCGTTCGCCGACCCGACCCATCGCCTCGGCCCGCTCCGCCACTTGGCGTTCCAACCGGGCTGCCTGGACATAATCCCCGATCGCGCGGGCTTGGCGGGCCTGGGCGCGCGGTGGATCGAGCGCCCGTCGGTCAATGGTCATGGCCGAGACGCGCGCCGCGTCGCCGGAGGTCGAGCAGCACTCAATGCAACAGCGAGAACATCCGCCGCCGATAGGTGGTCACCAGCGGATCTTGGTTACCAAGCATCTCGAACAGCATGATCAGACCCTTGCGGCCCGCGCCGTCCTCAAACTGGGGATGACGCCGCAGGATGTCCATGAACTGCTCCAGCGCTGCTTCGTAGTCGCCGGCCAACACGTAACGGGCCGCCAGTTGTCGGCGGGAAACGCAATCATCCGGCCGCGCCCGCACCTGCGTCTCCAACGTGGCCAGATCGGGCGCGCCCTGGGCCAGATCGGCGAATTGCAGCCGCGCCAACAGGCCGCTGGCCGGTTGGCGGTCGCGTTCTTCCGCCGGCAGGCTCTGCAACAGGGTCCGCGCCTCCTCGCCCCGATCCAGTTGGATGAGCTTGTCGGCCAGCGCCACCTTCAGTTCAACGCGATCCGGCTCCTGCCCCAGCGCCTCGCGCAACAGTTCAATCGCCTGCTTCTGGCGACCGTGCTCCCAAAGCGCGTTGATCTGTTCCAGAATCTGGTCACCAGGACCGGCGCGCAATTGATCGATCACCGCGCGATAGGCCGATTCCGGTTGCACGCCAACGATCTGATCCACGATCTGCCCCTGCCAGACCACCATCACCGTCGGCAGGTTGCGCACCCGGAAATGACCGGCCAGGGCCTGCTCGGCGTCGGCGTTGACCTTGGCCAGAACGAAGCCGCCTCGATACTCCTGGGCCAGCTTGGTCAACAGCGGGGTGAGCGTCCGGCAGGGCTGGCACCAGTCGGCCCAGAAATCCACCAGCACCGGCACGCGCTGGGAGTTTTCCACCACCACCGAGGCGAAATTGTGTTGATTGACGTCGAAAACGTAGGGCGATTCACTCATCATCGGAAATCCGCAAGGGCCGCGCCGGGCGGCGGCAATGTTCGGCGATGACCCGGAAATGGAGGCACGGGCCGCATTTTCAACGGGTGGGGCCAGGAATGTTTGGGATCAGCGTTGGAGATATTGCAGCTTGTCGGGCTTGCCGTCCCACTCGGTGGCATCGGGCGGCGGGTCTTTCTTGGCGGTGATCACCGGCCATCGCTTGGCCAGTTCGGCGTTGAGGGCCAGAAATTGTTCCTGATCGGCCGGCACGTCGTCTTCGGCGAAAATCGCGTGGGCCGGGCACTCCGGCTCGCACAGGGTGCAATCGATGCACTCGTCGGGATCGATGACCAGAAAATTCGGCCCCTCGTGGAAACAGTCCACCGGGCACACTTCCACGCAGTCGGTGTACTTGCACTTGATGCAATTTTCGGTGACGACGAATGTCATGGGCGGTCCCCTGAAAGGCTGGAAAGCATGAAGCACGCTATCTCAATGGCCCGCACCGTCCTGCGATGCGGGAACTTCCGGAAAAACGAAGCGCGTTATCTTAACCGCGATCCTCCGGCTTGGGCAGATCATGCTTCCCAAGAACCCTTGGGGTGACTTCGGCAAACGCCTAACCCGCGGGCCGCAGCCGCGCCAGCATCTCGCCCAGCCGGCGATTGGCGGCGAGATCGACCTCCGCGCCGTCGCGGGTTCGGGCGTTGCGCTCCACCAAATCCAGGAAACCGCGAATCCAGTCGGTGTAGTAATCCTGATCGTAACTGGAGGGTTGTTCGCCCAGTTGCGGACCGCCGCGCGGCACCGTCCGGGGTGGAAACACCGGCCGGGGACCCGTTTCCAGCGCCAGCGTCGGCCGCTGTTCCAGCGCCAAGACATCGTAGCCCAGGAAGTCCACGTAACCGTTGAGCAGATTGGCGGTCAGCCGGGCCGGCAGCGCCACGATCTGCTCGAACTTCATGCGGAAGCCGGTCACCTTCCGCACCAGCGCCTCGATCCGCTCCTCCAATTTCAATCGCTGCGCGCCGGCGATCAGTTCCTTGACGAACTCGGCCATGCTGGCTTCCGGCACCCGGTAATAGTCGCACAGCGACTTGTTGCCGCTCAGATCGTGCAAATCCCGCATCCATTCCGCCACCGCCTCGCGGGCGAACAGCGCGGCGTCGTCCCGGCGGGGTGCCTCGGTCGGTTCACCCGTCGACGGGGCTCCCAACCCTAGCAACGCCTTCATCTTGCTGGTATCCACCACCGCGCCGATGGTCGGGGCGTTGATGGCCTGTTTCTCATCCGGTAGCCGGGTCTCGATCCGGTAGTAGATGCCTTCCAGTTCGTCGCTGTCGGCCTGCAACGCGCGCAGCAATTCGCCGAAACGCTGCTCGCCGGCGCAGTCGATCAGACTACCGGCCACCTGCCGCGCCGCCGCCCGGCGTTTTTCCAGTTCCTGCTCCGGGTTATCGCTGACGTAGTAATGAGCCATGCGCTCGATCATCTGCTCACTCAGCCGCGCCACCTGCCCAGCCAGTTGCTGGCGCTTGAGTTCGGGATTGCACAGCGGGCGCAGGCTCTCGGCCAGATAGCCGATGCCGCCGTCGTTGAGGGCGAAACCCGCCTCCCAGGCTTGTTCGGGATTCTGGAAATGGGCGCACACCCGAGCGTCGTTCAGGAACGCCTGCCGGAACTGCTCGATCCGCTTGCGCTCGCCGGGCCGGACGTTCAACTCCTGGCCGTTCTCGTCGTAGTCGAAGATGTTCTTGGCCTTAAAGTTGGGATTGCGCAGCCAGAAGCTGTTACGAAACGGCCCCTGAGCGTCCCACTGGCGGGGCCAGTCGTGTTGCTTGCCGAAGAAGTTGAGCAGCGAGCTTTCCAGCCGGGTGATCCAGCGGCTTTCCGGGGACCGTTCGCCGGCTTTCTCCTCGAACTCCATGTCGAACTTGGTCAGCACCAGAAACAGCGCGGTCGGCTGTTGCGACCGCTGTTCGGGGGTCGCGCCGTGGGTGGAGACGATCCAGTCGAACACCATTTCCGGCAGGGTCTTGACCTCCTGATTGCTGGGGCCGATGCACAGCAACATGCTGGTCAGTTCCTGCTCGGCGCAGTAGCGCTCGAACAGATAGGCCACCTTGCCGCGCAGGAACAGGCTCTGCAAAGCGTCCGCGCCTTGCAGGAAGGTCGGTAAGTCCTTGATCTGCTCGCGGGAACGGGCGCCAGGGAAGTCGAGTAGATCGGTATGCTGGAAGAAGTCCCAGGGCTGTTCGTTGATGACGATGCGCAGTTCGGCGATCAGCGCCGTCACCTCGTTGCGCGGCAGGGTCATCCGCGCGCCGCCGCTCCCGGTCAGGGTCAGCGTTCCGCCGCCGCCGGTTCCCAACCCCTTGAGGGTCTGCACGTCGATGATGCTCTGCTCGCGGGGAATCAGCGCCTCCAGCCCGGCGCTGGCGTCGGCGGCGAAACCCAGTCCCTGCAAGCCCGTGTAGAGTCGGACATAAAGCTGGCTGAACGCCTCCACCTCGCCCCAGATCACACCAAACAGCTTGGCGCGGTCCTGAATCCGTAGCCGGGGGGCCAGTTGCGCCGCCTGCTCCCAGTAGCCGTGCCGCAGTAGACGCACCCGCTCCTGGCCCTTGAAGTAGCGCTCGAAATAGGCTTGCAGGTCGTACACGTCCTCGGCGGTCAGCGGGTCCACCGGCTGCGGCTGCGCCGCCGGGGTCAGCCCGGCCAGCAGTTCGGTCAACTGGGCCTGGGTCAGCAATGCGTCGTCGCTGTGGTCGCAATCGGCGTAATAGGTATTGCCGAGAATCTTGACCAGATCGGTTTGGGTCAGCAGCCGCATTTGCACCGGGGCGGCGGACGTGGCGCCTGCGGCCGGCTGCAGGGTGAAGCGGGTGACCAGGCCGGTGGATTCGCGCCCGCCTTCCGGATTGATGTCGCGGATGAAGTCGATGTCCTGGCCAGCGAAATCGGCCAGCAGCGGTGCGTTGCCCTTGCGGGCCAGGGCCGAGATCAGATAGGACTTGCCGGACTGGCTGGGACCGAACACGCCGACGCACATCGGTCGTTGCGCCGCCTGGTCCAGCCGGCGGGCCTGGGTGGCGAGCCGGCGGAATTCCTTGGTCAGCCCGGCCTTTTCCTGGCGGACCCGCTCGGCGTTGTCGTCCAGCCAGGTCAGGAATTCGGCGCCGACCTGTTCCAGGGTGCGGCAGGTAGTGCTGAGGGTGGCGTCGGTGGCGGTCATGGCGAATTCGCTGGCGATGGTTAACGGGGCGTTCGAGACATTGTAGCGCAGCCGGACGGGTCGATTGAGCGTGACGCCAGGTCGTCGTCGACCGTGTCTCGGCAGGTTTCGTCCACGAATCGGGCCAGGTGATCGCCAATCAGGGAATAGGGCAGCAGCACCTCGTTGGCGCCGCTGGTTTTCAGGACTTCCACCTCATGCGCCGAATCCGCCGTGGCGACGATGACCGCATTCGGCGCCAAGGCCCGACAAGTGGTCACGATAGCTTGATTACTGGTGCCCTTGAGCATCATATCGGGAATGGTGGACAGGATGATTTCCGCGGTGGCGACATGGGCGTGTTCCAGGGTATCCCGGCTGCTGATATCGCCAAACAGTCCCTTGATATTTCGGTCACCCAATTCCTTCAACACTTCCAGGTTGAAGTCGATCACCAGAATCTTCCGCAAGAGTTCCGGGTTAGTGATCTCCAGTTGCTCGATAAAAGCTCTGGCTCCACGATGATAGCCCAGAAGAACCACCGGATAATGATCGTATTCATCCTCCGTCACGGATTCCCTGACCTTGTGGTGAAAACCCATTCTGGTGAGCCATTGGTCGAACGCCAGGTAGGCCTGGTGATTGCCATTGATGAAATAGCTGGACAGGACCGAGGTAAACGCCATCGCATAGATGATCAGCGACATCATGCGTTGGTCGATGTGACCGTAACCCACGCCCAATGCCGCCACCACCAGGGAAAACTCACTGATCTGGGAAAGATTCAGGCTGGCGGTAAAACTGGTTCGTCGCCCGCTGCCGGCGAGGGAAAGCAGCGGATAGATGATCAAGAAGCGGGATGCGATGACGAACAGGACGATGACGACGGCCATGATTAGCAAGGCGGCGTCCGGAACCGGGATCTTCATGCCGATGGAGAGGAAAAACAGGGTCAGAAAAAAATCGCGCAGCGGAAGGACCTTGGCCGTGACATGGACGCTGTACGGAAAGGTCGAGATGGCCGCCCCGGCGATCAGGGCGCCCATTTCCATGGAAAGGCCGATCCAGGCCGCCAGGCCCGCCATCAACGCGCACCAGGCAACCGACATGGCCACGACCATTTCCGGTGTGTCCGCGATCTTTGCGAACACCCATTCCAGCAGATACTTGCTGAGGAGAAAGCCCATCGCCAAGAGCGCCAGGCTCTTACCCAGCGCCATGACGACGAGCATCAGCCGGGGATCGGTGAGATGCGGCTGCAAGGCCAGAATCAGGATCGCCCACAGGTCCTGGAAGATGAGAATTCCCAGGGTGATTCGACCGGGCAGGGTATCCAGTTCAAACTTGTCATACAGGAGCTTGACGACAATGGCGGTGCTGCTCAAGGCGCAGAACATCGCCAAGTAAAGGGCCTCAATGCGGCCTTGACCCAGATCGTAACCCAGCACCATGAAGAATCCCACGCCCATGAGTATCGAGAGGGGAAATTGACCGATGCCGGGATAAAGCAATTGCCGTCCCGACGACAGCAAATGGGAGGGATTGAGTTCCAGGCCGATGATGAACAGCAGCAGGATCAGGCCGAGTTCGGAAATGACTTCAATATCCGCTGGATCGGATACCAGCCCGAGGCCAATTTCGGGTCCGATCACCGCGCCGGCGACCAGATACCCCAGAATCACCGGCTGGCGGAAGAACTGGAAGATAAAGCCCAGCACCGTGGCCGCCAGGATGGCAATACCGATTTGAGGAAGAATGCCGTGCATGAGAGTTTGTTTTAATCCAAATCTGGCGGAAAAGGCGGTTTATGCACCTGCCCTACGCCACCCAGCGTTTTTTCCGGTTGGCGTAGTCGAAAACCAGTTCGAACACATTGTTGCACTTCTGCTTGAACTCGGCCCGCTCATAGCTCATCGGCAGGTCCCGGTCGAGGATGCGCTCGATCTCCGCTCGGACCTGTTGCCGGGTTTGGTTATCCTTGTACCAGTCCTGGATCAGTAGCCTGGGCTGTTCCTCGCACAGCCGCCGCAACAGGTGCCGGGCGGCCAGTTTCACGCTCTGGGTCTCGTCCTTCGTCAGGTTGTCTTTCCGCAGTAGGTCGAAGAATTCCAGTTCGTCCTCGCTGAGTCCTTCGCGGATATGGCGTTCGTTTTCTTCACTCAGCGCCGCCAGTTGGGCTAGCAGTTCCCGGTAATGGGCTTCGGTCGCGGTGGCCCCGGCGTTGTAGGCGTCAATCGCCCGTTGCAACCGCTGGGCGAAGTCGGTGCGCGTCGCGTTTTGCGCCAGCATCGCGGCTAGTTTGTGTTGCAGGAAGGCTTGCAGATCGGCGATGCAAAGGTTCGGGTAGGGGCTGGCCTGGAACGCCTGGAACTCTTCGCGCAGTTGGGCGACATTCACCTTGCTCAAATCCCAGCCCCGGCCACGCTGGATGATCTGGTATTCCGCCTGGAACTGCCTGGCCTTGAAGGTTTCGGCCTGATCCACCACCACGCTTTCGTCCAGCAGTTCGGCCACCCGCTGGGAGACTTGGTCCAGGTCGGTTTCGCCGACGACGGCGTCCATCACCCCGCGCAAGTATTGGAAGGCCGACACCCGCCGGCCCTTGCCACTGCCGAGAACTTCGGGTTTGCAGGCTTCGTAGAGCGCGCTGATCGTGTTTTCGTACACGTTGAACGACTGGCGCCGTTCGATACTGGCGATCAGGGTATTGGCGAACTGGTTGAACAGCCCCAGCTTTTTGAATACGTCATTCCCGGCCAGCGCCCGGCGCAGCGGAACGTCCTGCTCGTCGCAGAATCGCAAGCCCTGCTCGATGGCCTCGTCAAGCAAGGCGAACAGCGCCGTTTTGTCCCGCACCGGCATTTCGGCGGCGTCGCCCGGCCCGGCGGCGTAATCGCGCAGCGCCCGCTTCATGCTGCGAAAGACGTTGTAGTAGTCAATGATCTCGCCGTACTTCTTGCCCACCCCGTTGATCAGGTGGCTGGTGACCCGATTGGGGCGGGCGATGGTCTGCATCAGGGTATGGCCCTGCATCGGCTTGTCGAGATAGAGCGTGGACACGGTCGGCGCGTCGAAGCCGGTCAGCCACATGGCGCAGACGAACACCAGTTGCAGTGGGTGGCCGGGGGCCTTGAAATTGAATTCGAGGTCGTGGCCGTGCTCGTCCACTTGGTTCATCCGTCGGCGGTGGTCGCGGATGTCCAGCCCCTGCGCGGCGAACTTCTCTTCCTCGCCCGCTTCCTCGCTGACCACGACCGCCATCCTGACCTGGCGCATCCAGTCCAGTTGGCGTTTCAGGCGCTGGCGTTCGATGTCGTTGGCGGTGTCCTTGATGCGCCCGACCAGGTTCTTGATCTCCTGCTTCCACTTCGCTTGCACCTTGTCATACATCCGCACGGCGGTGAACTTGTCGACCGCGATCATCATGCCCTTGCCGAGATAGCCCCGGCGCGGGAAGTGGTAGACGATGTCCTCGGCGATGCGGTCGAGGCGGTCGTCGCGCTTGATGACTTCGATTTCCTGAGAGAAGCGTTTTTCCAGCTTTTCCTGCTGAGCGGCGTCCAGGTTCTCCTCTTCAAGAATCTGGTAGAACTCGTCGCTCAGGGCCGCGTTCTGGATCAGCACCTCGGGCACGCGCTTTTCGTAGAACAGCGGCACGGTGGCGCCGTCTTCCACCGACTGCTGGAAGTTGTATTCCGACACGTAGTCGCCGAACCAGGCGTTGGTCTTGCGTTCCCGGCCGAGCAGCGGGGTGCCGGTGAACGCCAGGTAGTTGGCGTTGGGCAGGCCGGCGCGCATGTTTTCGGCCAGGCCGGCGTACTGGGTGCGGTGGGCTTCGTCCACGATCACCACGATGTCGTCGCGCGCCGACAGCAGGGGGTAGGCTTTGCCCTTGTCGTAGCGGAATTTCTGGATCAGGGTGAACAGCACCCGGGTATTTTTGCCGAGCAGTTCGCGCAGTTGGGCGCTGTCGCGGGGGCGCAGCGGCTCGCTGGCCTGCACCGTGCCGGTGTGCAGGAAGTTGCGGTAAATCTGACCGTCGAGGTCTTCGCGGTCGGTGACGACCAGGAAACTGAAATTGCCGGGGAGTTTGCGGAAGATCTTACGGGTGTAGAAGATCATCGAGAAGCTCTTGCCCGCGCCCTGGGTATGCCAGAACACGCCGAGTTTGCCGCCCCGCTCGCGCCGCTGGACGAAGGCGTCGAAAGCGTTGTTCACCCCGGTGAACTGGTGGTTCTGGGCGATGATCTTCTGGGTTTCCTGGTAGAAGACGATGAAGTTTTCGAGGTAGTCGAGCAGCCGGGCCGGCGCGCACAGGCCGAGAATGGCCCGCTCCACGCTCAGGGCGGTGTCGGCGAGAGCCTTGCGGTCGACCGTTTCCTTTTCGTCTTCGACCCGCAGCCAGGTGAAGAAATGCTCCCAGGATGCGCTCAGGCTGCCGACCCGGGTTTCGATGCCATTCGACAGCAGGCAAAACGCATTGGTCTCAAACAGTTGCGGGATTTCGGCTTTGTAGGTGGTCAGGTTGTCGTCGTAGGCGGTCCTGAGCTTGACGTTGCTGTTCTTGAGTTCGACGAAGACCAGCGGCAGGCCGTTGACGTACAGCAGGACATCGGGCCGCCGCCAGCCGTGTTCGCCGCGAATCCACAACTGGGAAACCGCCAGGTAGTCGTTGCGCCCGGTTTTGGGCGCGGGGTGGTCGAAATCAATCAGCCGCACCCGCTGGGTCACCCGGCGACCGACCTCCGGACCGTCGGTCGCCTCGTATTGCACGGTGACGCCGTCGCGGATCAGCTCATACACCTCGCGGTTGGCCGCTGCCAGACTCATCGCCCGGCGCGGCTGTTGCAGGATGGCGATGGCCTGCTCGCGGGCGCTGTCCGGCAGATCGGGATTCAGGCGAGCCACCGCCGCGCGCAGGCGGTCGAGCAGGATGACTTCGCGCTTGTCGGCCCGACCGGAGCCATCCTGCAAATCCTCGGGCTGCGCCGTGTGGCAGTCCAGCACGTCATAACCGCATAGATGCTGCAAGCGTTGCAGCATGGCCTGCTCGATCTGATCCTCGAAAATGAAGTTCGGCATCGGCGGGCGTCCGGGCGTCAGGCGGCGGCATCCTCGCGCATGGAGGGAGGAAATTGAATGTCGAGATGAGCGACCTTGAGCTTGCCGGAAATCAGACGGGGGAGAAGGGAGTCGCGGCAATCCTGTAACCGCTTGATCATTGAATAGAGCAAATGAATCTCTTCATCCATTGGTTTGACAATTTTTTCAAAGCGTTCAACTAACCTGATGTCAGGTTTGTAAATTGGAAAACTTGCCAGTTCGTCTTTCCCAACAGAGTTGAATATAGAACCATTACCGATCATATCCTCGTTGGCAAAAGACGCTTGAAGCAGGTAGAAAAGATAAGTGTTTTTTCCCTGCTTATGACGCAAAGCCGCTAAACCTCGACCTATAATCATATCAGCATCTGCAATGTTCAATCGGCCAACAGGGGCACGCACACTAAAAAGAATATCCCCTGGTTCCGCCTTTCTGCCAGGTTGACTACAAAATACTTCATGCTTGGGGTATCGTGATCCATAGGTGCCAACGCCTTGATGAAATGGCAATCCATCACCATTTGAATTGTAAAACTCCGAGCTTGGGCTTTGTCCCATGGTAAATGTGGCGATGTCTTCCAATCTGCCTTCAGCCCAGGAATCTGGTCGTCCTTTAATGAAAGTACAACTGGAGTAGCCTGGAAACCGCATCCTTACAAACCACTCGCGATAAATCTCCTCGGCCATGCCCTCAAGCAACGTGATGCGGTGCTGGTTGTTTGCGATCAGGTCGTCGTATGTTGATAAAATTACAGAAATTTTTTGCTGTGCTAACTTGGTTGGCATTCGAACCTTGACGGAATAGATTCTTTCGGGAGAAGTATGTCGAACCTTGGTACCAGATGAGGTATTCCGTATCTGGTCTCGGACCGATCCAGAATTGAAAAGGTAGTAGAGAAACCGGCGATCTGCCACTGCCTGCTTTACTTTTACTAAACCAAGTCGTTGGTTATGAAGGTATACCGATGACTCCGGAATGAGTGCTGCGCTGCCAAGCAATCCCTCTCCTTGTTCAGTCATAGCTACGATCAGATCACCCTTGCTGAGTAAATATTTCTCAGGGAATTGGCCAGTATAAAAGCGATCCTTTCCCGGACGGGACCGAAAGCCTCCCTGCTCATAGAAGTTTCCGGGGGTTAAAAGAACATATTTTCCTGCATCAGAAAAATATTCACCTTTGAACGCGAATCCATGTTCAATTCGAATATAGTCGCCAAGCGTTGACTCCCGCCAAGTCACGATGCATCCTCTATAATCTGTGAAACGTTATGCTCTATAACCTGGCTAATTGTATGAGCTTCCGCATTTAGCTTTCTAATTTCCTCATTGAGTATGAGAAGATCAGCAATGAAGTCATCTTCACTCTTCCCATCTTCCTCAATCACCACGCCGACATAGCGCCCTGGATTGAGCGAATAATCCTGTTCCTTCAGATCGGCCTTTGTCGCCAGCTTGCACAGCCCGACTACGTCCTCATACTTCGCTTCGGGGAAACGCTCCTGCAACCACTCGGTATGCCGGTAATAACTCTCGGCGGTCTTCACCTCGTCGTGCAGCGCCTGCACCGCCTCCTTCAGCGCCCGGGTTTGACGGTTCGCGCCGGCGCGCTTGCCGTCCGCGCGGGCGGCTTCGGCCTGTCGCTTTTCACTATCGCGGATAGCCTTGTCGAGGTGCTTCAGGCTGGCGTGCAGACCGGCAAAGAACGGCGCGAACTTCAGCCGCAGATCACGCTGGGCTTGGTTCCTGGCGTCAAGGTCCGTATCCGCGCGATGCGCTTCGAAATACGCCGACTGCGCTGCTTCCAGCGGTCCAAGGCTGGCCCATTGCGCGCGCAAGTTTTCCACCGCCTGCATCCAGGCCTCGCCGTCACCCGCTTCCGCCAGCGCCGCCCGCAGCCGGTCCGCCAGCGCCGGGATATGCGTCTGGTTTTGCAACAGCCGCGCCATCCCCTCGTTGAAGTAGCGATCCACTAGGCTGACGAACTCCCGCCGCCGCCCTTTGTGCAGGCGCGGAATGACGGCGATGTTCTGGATTTGCTCGTCGCTGAGTTCGCGGTGGGCGCGGTCGATCTGGGTGAAGATGTTGCGGGCGTCAATGAACAGGATGCGCTCGTCCCGCTGGCCCTGGTCGAAAAACCAGAGCGTGGCCGGCAGGGTCACCGTGTAGAACAGGTTGGACGGCAGTGCCACCATGCCGTAGATCAAATTGTGTTCGATCAGTTGGCGGCGGATCTCGGCTTCGGAATGGCGGGCGTCCGACGCTGAATTGGCCATTACCAGCGCCGCGCGACCGCCCGGCCTCAAGGAGGTGGCGAACAGATTGATCCAAAGATAATTAGCGTTGGGCACGGTCTCATTCGCCGCCTCGGCCTTTTTGGCCTTGGTCTTGTTGCGCGGCAGGCCGTAGGTATTGAAGCGTCGGTCCTTCTCCACCAGGCTGAAGCCGACGTCATCCACGTTGAACGGCGGATTGGCCAGGACGTAATCGAACCGCCCAACGCTATGAAAAGGGTCCTCGGCGTAGGTGTTGGCCTGCTTGATCTCGCCGCGCAGGCTGTTCACGAACAGATTCATCTTGGCCAGCTTGACGGTTTCCTGCGTTTTCTCGACGCCGTACACATAAACATCACTGCTGGCGTTGGCGTCCCGCCGATGCTGTTCGATGAACTTGGCCGACTGCACGAACATGCCGCCGGAACCACAGGCGGGATCAAACACCGAGCCTCCCCGCGGCTCGATGATCTCCACCATCAGCCGCACCACCGAACGCGGGGTAAAGAACTCGCCACCGCCCTGACCTTCGGACAGCGCGAACTCGCCGAGGAAATACTCGTAAATCTGGCCGAAAACATCGCCGCTGGCGTCGGCGGGGATATCCGAGAACTGCCTCAGCAACGCCCGCAGAATCTGATGGCCCCGCTCCTCCTGCCCCTTACGGCTGAAGCGGTCATATTCCTGCTGCGGCAGCACGCCTTCCAGTTCGGGCCTGCTGCGTTCGATGGACTTCATCGCCGCCTGGATCGCCTTGACAATGTCCTGATCGCCGGGCAGGCGCAGCAGGTGTTCGTAGCGCGCGATTTCGGCCAGATAAAAGCCGCATTTCTCGACGGCGATGTCTTCGAGAGGACGTTCCCGGCGCGTGCCCTTGAGTTTCTCGCACTCGGTCAGGATGGCCGGCTCGTGCTGGCGGTACTTGTTATCGGCGAACTTGAGGAAAATCAGACCGAGAACGGGAGTGGAATATTCGCTGGCCTTCAGGTCCGAATTCGCCCGCAGCTTGTCAGCGGCGGACCAGAGGTCTTTTTCGAGCTTCTTGAGTTGGTCGCGGGTCATAATCAGTTTCGATGGTTTTTAAGTCTTCTTTAATATTCCGATTATTACTGTGAACAATTTTTCTATATCTTCCGGGACCCGATTAGGTATGCAAATTCGATGGATGCTTTTTCGTTTCTGTTCAGAATTCCAAAACGCCAAAGCTCACCGATGCTAACCGCGCCGTAAATCGAGTCTGGTGATTTTGGCTCCCTGTACATATCCCAACCCGCCTCCCACATGCGGACGAGAGGAGTGAATAGTAGTTACACGCCCCCGAACACCCCAATCCCGACCAGCGCCGCGCCGAGCAAAACCAGGGCCGCGATGCGCAGCATTCGCCGCTGGCGGTCATACGCCGTCCGATCCACCACCTTGCCCAGCAGGGGAACGCCGTCGGGTTGCAGCGCGACCAGTTCGTTGCCCGGCCTCAGTTCCCGGCAATGAACCTGAACCTCGGTTTCCCGGCGCGGTGGCGGACTCCAGCGAAACGACGGATTGATCAGCGCATGAACCGGCTCCGCCGGCGAGTGGCCCGCCAATGGATGCAGCATGGCCAGCACGCCATCGCGGCTGGCCCGCTCGATGGACGCCAACCGGAAGGCTTGCGGCGCACAATCCCGTAGCAGTTGGTCGGCGGTGTTCAGGGAACGCGCCAACCGGTGATCCAGATACCACATCAACCCACCCAGCAACGCCACGAGCGGCAACATCAGCAGGCCGATCAATCCCAGCAGCAGCAGGTTCGTGCCATCCTGGCTGGTGAAGGCGATCATCATTTCGAACAGCAACGTGCCCGCCACGGCCAGGAACAGCAGCAGGCTCAGCCGCCGCAACCGCCGGCGGTGAACGGCAGCCAGTTTTTGCAGGCTGGAATGCAGGGGAGAAGCGGGGGGAATAGGGTTCATGGGTGCATTGGACAGCGGATGTCAGGCGCCCGCGCGGGCTGAGATGGAGAAAATACCGGTGTCCAGCCAGTAGCCGTACTCGTCCTTGAGCGTCTGCAACTTCAGTTGCACCACGCCGCCCGGTTGCTGATTGCCGTTGGCGTCGGCCACGTCGGTCACCTTGAAATCCAGGTCCACGTTTTCATCGGTGGCGCGTTCCAGCGTCACCTTGAGCGGCAACGCCTTGGCGCGAGCGTCCTGCGGGCGGGCGAAGGTGATGCGATACAACGGGGTCGCCGGCCAGCGTTCCACCCCCAGTTGCCGGAAGCCCAGGAATACCGGCGCGTAAAAATCGAAAGTCGCCTCCGGCAACCGGGTCTTGCGATCCTCCAGTTCCAGATTGGCGAACAACACGTTGTCCTGTTTCAACCGGCCGGTTTGCTCCAGCACTCCGACGAAGCGGGCGGTGGACTTCATCCCCAATTCGCGGCTGCGCAGGTTGAACTTGTACAACTGTCCTTCCGACAGCGCGCAGACCATGGCCCCGACCGCCGCCGTGGTCTTGGGATCGGTCAAGCGCCCGCTGACCGAGCGGAACGGATACCAATCACCGACCCGGTAGGTGTGCAGGCTGACGATGCGATCCGGCGGCGCGGGTAGCTTGGCCAGAATCGCCGCCCGCACCGCCGGCAGTCGGCAAGGCCGCCCGGAAATCAGCAGATAGTCGCAGTCGTACAGGTACACCACCTCGCACAGATCGCTCAGCACCTGACCGAGAATGCGGCGCACCGTGGTGTCGAGCGCCAGCATGGTGGTGGCGAACGCCACGTCGGCCAGTTTGAAACCCTGGCCGCCGTCGACGCGCACCGCTTCTTCCAGAAACGCCACCACCTGTTCGTGCGGCCCCGCGCCGGCCGGATAGACATCGGCGAGTTTCAGGGTCACGGCTTCGTTGCCGGCGCTCAGGTCGGCGTTCTCGTAGCGGTGCAGCAGTTCCAGCGCCAGCGGTAGCGCAACCTGGTTGGCGAACTGGCGGCGCAACACCCGGTCGCGCTCGGCCTGATCGCCACGGTTGGCGCCCAGCAGCCGGGCCAGCAATTCCTCCGGGTTCGCCGCGCCGCTCTTACGGATGGCGTCCAGCAGCGCCGGCAACACGTTGCGCTCGATCAGTCCGCACAGCACGTCGTCGCCGGCGATGTTGAAACCCTCGCGGAATTCCTGGGTCGGCTTGACCGCCGTGCCGCCTTCCAACTGATAGGTGGTCACGATCAAGTCGGTGGTGCCGCCGCCGATGTCGATGCTGGCCAGCCGCAGGGTAGGGGATTCGCCGTATCCCTCGCGCATCCGGCCAAAGACTTGGAACAACAGCGCGGCGTCGCCCTGGAAGTTGTGCTTGATCTCGTTGTACAGGAACACGATCTGGGTGCCGGTGGCCTCGTCCCATTGCAGGAACGGCTCCGGGGCCTGGCTCTCGTCCAGCCCCAGCGCGCGCCAGGTCAAGCGAATGGCGGTCCCGACTCGCCGGGCGAACAGCTTGCGCTCGGCCAGCGGCATGGCGGTCGGCAGGGTCAGGATGACCCGTCGCAGTCGGCGCGGGGCCTCGGAATAGACCCGCTCGTAGCGGCGGGCCGGTGAGTTGGCCTGGACGAAGGCTTGCAGCAGCACCTCGGCGACGAAGAAGCTCATCAGCGAGCCACGGGCGAACAAGGCGGTCACGGCGGGGGGCTCGCCGGCGGCCAGCTCCTCGCCGTCCTCGCGCAGGTAGCCGACGAAGGGACCGGTGGTGACCGGGCCACTGTCACCGGCGCTGGCCGGGCCAGGATTGAAGCGCCAGGGATGATGGCGCGGATCGGTATCCCACAGATAACGCTTGGGGCCGGACAAGCCGGTGTTGCCCTCCGCGCCGTGACTGAACCAGGATAGCGCCTGGGCCTCGAAACCGACCCGGGTCACCGTCGGCCACAGAAACGCGCTGGCCCGCCCGCTGCGGCGCGACAACTTCTCGTCGCCGAACGCGCCGCGCACGAACTCGATCCGGCTGGGAAAGGGTTCGTCGTAGACCCGCTCGGGATGGCTCAAGTCGCGCAGCTCCAGCCGGTAGCTGTCGTTCATGTCCACCGGGGCGTCGCCGCTGGTTTCCATCAAGATCCCACAGGTACGGGAATTGCCGATGTCCAGCACCAAGTCCACGTCCACCGGCTGGTTGAGCCGGGCGGTCGGCCCTTCATCGACGAAAGTGAAGCGCAGACGCGGTGGCTGGACCGCCCGGCGCAGCAGGGTCAAGGCGGTCAGATACGCAGCGACCGCGTCCGGACTCTTGCGCAACTCGGCCTCGTCCACTCGGCGCGGGGCGCGACGACGCAGTTCGAAGGCGTGAAATCGCTGGAAGAGCCATTCCCGCACCCATTCCTGTTCCAGGAACCAGGCCATATCGGCCTCGGTGTCGGTGAGGGCGAATTCCTCGCCGGACTGCATGTCCAGTGGGCTGGGGGCGAGATAGGGTCGACCCTCGCGAGTGGGCAGCAGTTGGGTGTCAAAGGCCAGGGTCGCGCGGTGGGTGTGGCCCTCGGCGTCCGGCGTCGGCAATTCCACCAGCCGCGCCCGCGCCCAGTTGGTCGGCCCCTGGTCGAACAGGTGATAGCCGTCCGGGCGCGGTTCCCGAATGCGCAGAAACGGAACCGGAATCCAGGCGCCATCGAGAATGCCAGCGGCTTTGGCGGCGTTCAGCGAATAGACCTGCTCCGGTGGAACCGCTCGCCCGTCCTGGGTGA
The DNA here is from genome assembly GCA_029624675.1 of Candidatus Contendibacter sp. Taxonomy (GTDB): domain Bacteria; phylum Pseudomonadota; class Gammaproteobacteria; order Competibacterales; family Competibacteraceae; genus Contendibacter. Next base: position 50,858 of record JARSSP010000048.1, on the reverse strand, counting down.
CGAACTGGCCACCAGCGTCGTCTGGGTACAGCGCGGTTAGGATGGCGCGACCATCGGCGCCGGGTTCCGCCAAGAAGGCCCGCGAGACCCGCGTTTCGTTGAGATTGAAACCGAAATCCAGAAACTGGATCGCCGTGTTTGGAATCAGGTTGACGAGCGGAGCAAGGGTTTTGAGTTTTGCCAACATGGCTGGTTACCTTCGCAAATACGGCTATCCTTGGGGAATTCCGACCTGACCGGAGTCGCGACCGCCTCATTCGGCCCGGGACGCATTGTACGGCTTTTCGACCGGCCGGGTTTTCCTCGCCCCGAGCGGGCTGGAATCGCTTGCCGAGGCGAGAGACCAAACCCAGGTCGAGGACGGTCGGTTACGCAAGGGTTTCACGCCCTGTCAATTTAGTCGAAAGCCACGACGAAAGCTTCCCACCGGAAATCACTCATGCCCGTTCTTGCCGGTTCCCCGCTGCCCTTGCGCCGCGATTCGATTCCGTGCTCCGATCGCGTGGTGGGTTATCTCGCCCTAGCCGCGGCGCTCGTCTCCTGCCTGTGGGTGGCGTTCCCCGCCTTGGCGGCGCCGGCGAGCAGCGCACGGCGCGAAGTGTTGATCCTGGCTTCCTATCATGCCGGCTTCATGTGGGACGACGGCATCAAGCGGGCGGTGACCGATGTGCTCAAACCGGCGGAGGATCCGCTGGAATTGCATTTCGAATACATGGACACCAAGCGGATCAACGATGCGACCTACGCGCGCATGCTCCACGATCTGTATCGCTATAAATACCGCGACACCCAATTCGCGGTGATTATCGCCTCCGACAATTTCGCGTTCGACTTCCTGCGGGAATACCGCGACGAGTTGTTTCCGGACGTTCCCGTGGTGTTCTGTGGGGTCAACTTTTTCCGGGACGAGATGTTGGCGGGACAACATTCGTTCACTGGCGCGGCGGAGACGTTCGACGCGGTCGCGACCCTGGATATCATCGTCAAGGCCCATCCGACGATGAAGACGCTGTTCGTGCTCAACGACCCGGACTTGACCGGGCAGGCTTGGGCCGACGATATCCGGCGACAGATTGCCGGCCGCTATCCACGCCTCCGGATCGACTACGCCGAGCCGATGACCGAGGCGCAAGCCATCGAGCGCGTTCGCGCGCTTCCCACCGATACGGTGGTGTTGCTGGGCGTCTTTCTGCGCGACGCCCAGGGCCAGTACGTGAAGGCGCCCGATTTCGCCCGGCGGTTGACCGCCGCCAGTCCCGTTCCGGTCTACGGCCTGCTGGATCTATATATCGGTTACGGCATCGTCGGCGGCCACATCATCGACGGCTACCATCAGGGCGAGTTAGTCGCCCGCCTGGCGCGACGAGTGCTGGACGGCGAGGTGGTGGATCGCATTCCGGTCATCAAGCAAGGCGTGACCCGCCCGATGTTCGACTACGTTCAACTGCGGCGTTTCGACATCCCGAAAAGCACCCTGCCCGAGGGCAGCGTCATTCTCAATCAGCCCTATTCGTTTTACGAAGAGCACAAGAGCAAGATTTTCGTGGCGGCAGCGTTCGCCACCGCTGCGACCGCCTTCATCTTTCTGTTGAGCGGCGCGCTCGTGGCCCGGCGGAAAGCGGAAATCCGACTGCGCGACAGCCAGCAACGGCTGACGCTCACCCTCGACGCGGTGAACGAAGGGGTGTGGGATTGGCGCGTGCCGACCGGCGAAACCGTTTTCAGCCCCCGCTATTACACGATGCTGGACTACGAACCGTATGAGTTTCCGCAAAACCGCGCCGCGTGGATCGGTCTGCTCCATCCCGACGACGTTGAACGGGCGGAGCGGAGGGTTCGTCAACACTTCGAGCATGGCGAGACCTACGCCGTCGAATTGCGGATGCGGAGCAAATCCGGAGGATGGCGCTGGATTCTGGCCCGAGGGCTGGTGGTGGAGCGTGATGCCGCCGGCCACCCGTTGCGGATGGTGGGCACCCATACCGATATTACCGAGCGCAAACAGGCGGAGATCGCGCTGAAAACTAGCGAGGAGCGGTACCGGGCCTTGATCGAATCGATGGGCGAAGGCCTGATCGCCATCGACCGCGAGGCTAGGTTGACTTACGCCAACCCCCAATTTCAACTCATGACCGGCTTTTCCAACGAGGAACTGCGGGACGCCGCCTTGGAAACCCTGTTGAGCGACGACGGCAAGGCTGTTTTCCGTGTTCAGTTCGAACGGCGCAAGCAGGGAATCGCCGAACGCTACGAACTGGAATGGTTGAAGAAAGATGGCGGCGTGATTTTAACTCTCGTCTCGCCCAAGCCGCTCCACGATTCGGAGGGTCATTTTGCCGGCTCCTTCGCCGCGATCACCGACATCACCGAAAGCAAGCGGGCGGAACGAGAACTGATTGCCTACCGGGACCACCTGGAAGAGTTGGTTAGGGAACGGACCGCGGATTTGGCGCGCGCCAAGGACGCGGCCGAAGCCGCGAATCGGGCAAAATCGCTCTTCCTGGCGAACATGAGCCATGAATTGCGCACGCCGCTGAATGCGATTCTGGGCTTCTCGGCGTTGATGCGGCGGGATGCGTCCATCACCGACAACCACCTGCGGCAAAGCCTGGACATCATCAATCGTAGCGGCGAGCACCTGCTGGCCCTGATCAACGATATTCTGGACATGGCCAAGATCGAAGCCGGTCGCCTGCAAGCACGAATCAAACCACTCAATCTCGGCACTCTGGCGCACGATGTCGTGGAGTTGATGCGAGGGCGGGCCACCGAAAAGGGTTTGAGGTTGCGACTGGAGCAATCCTCGGCGCTACCTCGGCTGGTTCGCGGCGACGAAACCAAGTTGCGGCAAGCGTTGGTCAACTTAGTCGGCAACGCCATCAAGTTCACCGAGCAGGGCGAGGTGATCCTGCGGCTGGGAGCCACGCCGGAGTCATGCGGCTTGCGGTTGTCGATTGAAGTGGAAGACAGCGGAATCGGCATCGCAGTGGCGGATCAACTCCGGATCTTTGACCCGTTCGCGCAAGTGGAAAAGACCGGCGCGCAAAAGGGAACCGGCCTGGGGCTGGCCATCACTCGGCAATTCGTGGAATTGATGGGCGGTCGGATCGGCGTGACCAGCCAGCTTGGGCGAGGTAGCTGCTTCCAGATCGAGCTGCCGGTCGAGCCTATCGCCGAGTCCGAGATGCCAGCTAGCACGTTCGATCCGGGCGACGTGTCGACCCTAGAGCCGGGCCAGCCGGACTATCGGGTCCTGGTCGTCGAGGACCAACCGGAGAACGCTCAGCTACTGAGTCGGTTGCTGAGCGAGGCGGGGTTTCAGGTGCGAACCGCCGAGAACGGCGTCCAGGGAGTCGAACTGTTCCAGCGCTGGCGGCCTCACTTCATCTGGATGGATCGGCGCCTGCCAGAGATGGACGGGTTGGAGGCGACTCGGCGCATTCGGAACCTGGAGGGTGGCCGGGAGGTCAAGATCGTCGCCCTGACCGCTTCCGTATTCGTCGAACAGCATCAGGAAATGCTGGCGGCCGGCATGAACGATGTGGTGCACAAACCGTTTCAGCCGGCGGCGATCTTCGATTGCCTGGCGCGGCACCTGGGCGCGCGGTACCTCTACCAGAAGCGCGCGACTCCGTCCGCCGTGACCAGGACAACAGTCGATCAAGCAGACCTGGCGGCATTGCCGGAAGCGCTGCGACAGGATCTGGCGGACGCCCTGGTCACTCTGAATACCGAACGCATCGATGCACTGATCGGGCGCGTGGCCGAACGGGACGCGGCGCTCGGTCAACTTCTGCGCCGATATACCGACAACTACGATTACGACCCGATCATAAAAACGCTGGCGCTGAACGAAAAAACCCACTGAGTGAAATGACGAAATGGCTGTCGCTGGCGCTCACAACGCCAGCCGCCGCCGGGTGTCGTTCATCCGCCTGGTGTTTCCCGCTTGGGGCGCCGATCCTGGCCGGGTGATTCTTGATGGCGGGATAGCTGGTGCCCGCTACCGCCCGACCGCTTCCAAAATCTCCTTGGCGCTGACCTCGACTGGCCTGTTGGTGATGTCCACCACCGCGAATCCGCCCTGTAGAAACACGCGCCGGGCCGCCTCCAGTTCCTCGCGCAGCTTGAGCGGATTGCTGTAGCTCCCGCTCAGCGACACCTTGAGCCGGCGCTCGCGCCAGCGTCGATGAACCAGCAGTTGGTCCGGATCGATGGTCAGTCCCGCCACCCGCCGTCGGTACAATTGGAACAGTTCCGAAGGCGGTTCCCCGCCGACCAGCGGCACGTTGGCGACCTTCCAGCCGAGCGAGGCTAGATAGAGACTGATGGGGGTTTTGCCGACGCGCGATACACCCACCAACACAATGTCGGCCTGCCGCCAGCCCTCGGGATGGCGGCCATCGTCGTGGGCCAGGGTGTAGTCGATGGCCTCGGTTCGCTCCAAAGCTTCGCGGTTCTGTTCCCGATAAAGACCCGGCCGGCCGACTGGATCGGCACCCAGCACGACTTGTAGCTGAGCCAGCAATGGTCCCATCAGATCGACCGCCAGCACGCCGCGATTCCGGGCGAGCTGCTCAAGGGTCAAACGCAGATCGGCATCGACCAACGTATACACGATCAGGCCGTTGGCCGCCGCCGCCCGCGCGACCGCGCTTTCCAACTGTTCCGGTCGCCGAACCCCGGCGATGATCTCAACCGTCGCATCCGCCTCTGAAAATTGCGCCAGCGCGGTTCGCAACAGTTGCTCGCCGCTGAAGCCCGTCCCGCCCGAAACGATAAAAATCGTGGTCATGCCGGCCTCGCAATTGGCATTTTCCAAGTTTGGTCCCGCGCCGCCGCGTAACCGGCATCCAGTTGTGGTTGCAAGGCCACCAGCGCCGCCAGCCGGCGAATCAGGTCGGTCACGTAAACCGCCTCGTCGATCAGCAAATCCCGCCCCAGCACCGCCTTTTCCCGATAGCTCAGCCACTTCTTGACGACCTGATAACCGCCGATGCTGTACTCCCACACCGAGCGGGGCACGTTGGCCAAATAAGCGATCTCGTTCAAGTAAAGATCGTGAGCGGGTTCCGCCATCGGATCTTCGGGCGGGCACGGTTCGATGCGTCCCTTGCCTGGCATGGTGACGCCGCTTTTGCCCGAATAGCCCCAACCCGCCGTCACGGCCAGTTCGCCATCGTCCGGGTCGATGCTGCCGCCGCCGACCCGGTACATGGCGCCCACGGTCCGCAATTCCGGGCGAATCTTACCGGCCGTTACCCCCGTTACCGGTCGATCAACGTCCAGCAGCGCGGCGATCTGGCGACCCAGTTCGGCGGAAGCCAGCAGCGTATCCCGATCCGCCGGCAGTGGAATCCGGGGCCAATCCTGGCGAATACCGTCGGAGTTCTCGGCTAAATACGCTGGACTGAAACCGATGGCGAGCGCGTGCCGCCAGAGCAACGCGGCGATCTCGGTATCCCGGTCGGGGTCGGGCAATTCCAGATGTTGGAGATAGGCTCGGGCGACCGGCGACAGATTGGCGGTGATGATCGGCTCGTGATCCATGCCGGCCAGCACGCCGTTGGAACCGTTTTGCTTGCTCGGTTGCGGGAGGCGGCGCAGCCACACCGGGAAGCAGGCGTTGTCCGGCACGATGAAATGGTCGTCGGACAGGTCGGTGACCCAGTAGCAGGGCACTCCCTCCGGCGCGGCCGATGACCGAAACCGCGTCATGAAAAAGGCGTTGCCGTCCCAGCACTGCTCCCAGTAACGCGGGCGTGGCTCGTTCCACAGCGGCCGCACCGGCAGGTAATAGCACCAGCGGTTATCAAAGGCGCGTACCGCGTAGCGCCGCAGTCGTTCGGGATCGAAACGCTCGCTCGCCAGCAACTTGTCGCGGGTTTTTCGGGCGTCGAAACGGGCCGCATCACGAGTCAACCCGCCGTTCCGCGCCTCCAGCTCGGCCCAGCTCACCGCCGGATCGAAATAGGCGCGCATCCGCTGTTCCAGCGCGTCCCGGTCGATGTCGATCAAGCCGCCGCCGCGTTTTTCCATCAGGCCGTTGGTCGGCGGTTCGGCGCACAGGTCGAGAACGCTCGGCCAACCTTGATAAGCAGTCGAAACCGTCATCGGGCGAAAGGAAAAGCGGTTCTCCCGGTTCGGCCGCGCCAGTTGGTACTGGCCGTCGAAATCCGGCGCGTTCAGACTCGCCAGCAATTGCGCCCGTCGCTCCGCCGCCCGTGCCGCGTCGATGTCGTCACGAAATCGCACGATGGCCGAGCGATTAGCGGATTTGGAGCGGCCCGTTCTGACCCAAAGCGATGTCACCACGCTTTGCCGAATCCCTTCGGAAAAACTGGGAATCGCGAACACCGTCTCGCTGGTACGGCCATCCGGGGCGTATTCGCTGATCTTGCGATTGCCGTGCAGGTTCTCGACCCAAATCTTGTCGAACGACTGCAAAAGATGCTGGCGCAGCACCACGAACGACGGATCGCCCACCCAGGAATGATTCGAGATGTAGCAGACCACGCCGCGCCCGGTCTTGACGATCCGTCGCTCGGCGACGCGGAAGAAGCGGACGTAAAGATCGTCCAGGTTGAACTTTTTGATCCCCCAGCCGCCGCCCGCGACCGGCTGGTTCAGGTTCTCCTTGTACGCCTCCACCAGATCGCCCTCCTCGTCCGGGCTGACGCCGGCGAAAGCGTTGTACGGCGGATTGCCGAGGATCACCAGAATGGCCTTGCGCTGCTTGATCTCGTCGGCCCGGTCACGCTCCTCCTGGAATTCCGGAAACGGAATCGCCATCTGCTGGCCGGCCTGCGCCAGCGGCTCCCAGTGGGTCAGGGCGTTGGTGAGGTAGATCCCGGCCCGCTCCCGATCCTCCCGTAGCGGCACGCCGAACTGCCGCAGCAGCAGGCCCAGTTGCAAATGAGCGACCACGAAGGGCGCGGGCAGGATTTCGAAGCCGAACACGCGCGTCAGCGCCGCCTGCTTGAGTTGCGCGGAAGTCAAGGCCGCGCCACCCTTCTCGTGCAAGGTTTGCCGAATCCGCCGCAGCACCTCGACCAAGTAGGCGCCGGTCCCGCAGCAGGGATCGAGCACCAGCACCGAGGGATCGGCCAAACCTTCGGCTAGATGCAGTTCCTCGCGCAGCACGGCGTCCACCCGCGCCACCTGATAGCGAACGATTTCCGGCGGCGTGTACCAAACTCCCAACTGCTTGCGCAACACCGGGTCGTAAGCTTTCAGGAACGGCTCGTAAAAATACTGAACGGCGTATTCTTCCTCGAAATGCTTGAAAAACTCCTCCCGCACCACCCGGTTGAGCGCTCTGCCAGCCCAGTCCAGCACCTCGTCGAGATGCAAGGGTTGCAGGCGCTTCGGCGTGGCGATCTGCTCGAACAGGCTGGCGATCATCGGGACATGCAGATTCCAGGCGGCGGCCCGCCAGTCGAACGCACCCGTTCCGCCCTGTCGCGCCCACAGCACCCAGGCGGAAAACACGCCGTAGAACAAGGTTTGCACCAAGGTCGCGCGGAAAAAGCGCTCGCCGCTGCCACCCTCGAATTTCAAGCCCAGCGCTCGTTCCAGCCCCTCGCGCAACAGCGCCAGACCCGGCAAATCGCTGGCGTTGTCCACCCGGGCGCGGGCTTCGCGGGCGTGGGACGCGAGAAACCAAGCCAAATCTTGCGGATCGGTCAACGGCGCGTTGTAGCTCAGGGCGCGGGCCAGAAAATCCAGCAGGCGGTCGCCGAAACGGGCGGCGGCCTGGCGCGGCTGGCGCAGCAGATCGAGAAATTCCGCTTCGCTGGCCGCCAGTTGCAACCGCTCCAACGGAGCCATCCGGCCGGTGGTGTCCCGCCCGACCAGCACGAAATCGCGGTAATTGCTCACCAGCACCGCGCCGTAATGCTGGCCGTAGCGGGCTATCTGCTCGCTGGCAGCGATGGTCAAAACCTCGTCGCCCCACCCCTTGGCTTCCACCGCGCCGCGCTCCGGTTTCTGTCCCGGCAGCGGCTCGCCTTCGATTTCGCCCTCGAACTGACCGGCGGTGAACAGCCCGAAATCGGGATTGCCGGCCCCGGTATCGCGCAGTTGCGGAACGGCTCGGACCTTGGGCTCCAGGTGGTCGCCGGCTTGATTCAGCAGATGTTCCAGCGCGCCGTAATAGGAAGTTTCGGCGACGCCGCCGCCGGTTTCGCGAATCTGGCGAAGCGTGGCGAGATAGGTTTCAAGGGGGTGCATGGAGCTTATTTTCCCTGTTCCCACAACAGATTGTGGAAGGGATGCCGATCCTTCCAGCGGTAGGCGTGAAAATCCCGCGTGTCGGTACTGACGATGCGCCCATCCCCCAGATGTTCCGCCAACACCACCAGCGAAGCATCGGCCAAATCCATGGGAAGGTTGGCGTACTGGCGCATGAGTTCGGTCATGCGTGGTAGATGAAGGGGTTGTAGCGAAAATAATTGAAGGCCTTGGATCTGTACGATTTCTAGCCACGATAGCGTCATCGGTACGCCCACACGACTAAAAAGCAGGTGAATGGTTTCGACCAAAACCGGGTAGGTCGTGATTAGGTCCTCGCGATTGCTCAGAAAAAACTCTCGGCATCTGGCATGGTGTTGATCTCGCCGGTTCGCGAGGCCAACCCAAACACCAGTATCAACAATAATCACTATTGTTCCCCATACTCGCGAGCAAAATCGAGTTTTTGCTTGTAAGTGGTGGAAAGTTGCTCGTCGGTTTCAATACAGCCAACGAACCCTGCTTCCTCCAAAGCCTTATAAAGGGGAGACACATATTCTTCTTCGCCGGATGGTTCCTCCCCAGATGGCATCGCCTGATGAGGAATCAATCTAATATCAACAGTTTGGACATCTTCCCAACCCTCGGGTAACTCAACCACAACCCGACGCCCCACGACGGGACGCACCACTTGTAGACTCGGCATGACTTTCTCCTTTCAACTTGTCTGCTTCGCAGAGTAATTCTATCGGCGTTCAGCACTCCAACGAAATTGGATGCAGGAACGCCGAGCGTTCCCGCCGACCGTTGGCGTCGTGAATTTCGATTTGTCCCTCCTCAAACACGATCCAGACTTCTCTTGCTCCCGCATTCAGGTACAGCGCGATTTTCTCCACCATTTCCTGTCGGCTGTTGGAAGGCGACACGATTTCCACGCACAATTCCGGGGCGTGCGGATAGGGCGTGACAAAACCGTGCTGGCGAATGAAATCCGCCGAACACCAGGCTACATCCGCCACCTTGACTCCCTTTGAGGTTTGAATGGAGCATTCGATAATCGGCCTGCCCCGTCTGCTTAGTTGCTGGCGCAGCAACGAATACAACTCACCTTGAATGGCGCCGTGTCGGTTGGAAGCCGGGCTCATGACGATTTTCCCGTATTCGTTCAATTCGATCTTGTAGGGCAAGTCCCGCAAGACCGGGTCAGCCAACACCTCAGCCCATTCCATTGCTCGTTACCCCGCTTGGTTTCAAATTGCATCGTTCATGATCGCCGCCCACCGCGCGTCAGACTCCCGCCGGCTTCATCGCGCCCGCCGCCGACCGCTCGGCCAGTTCCGCCGCTTCCTCGGCGCTGTGATGAACCTTGCGCGCCAGAAGCGTATAGGCCACTGGCACCACCGACAGCGTCAGCGCCGTCCCCAGCAGCAAGCCGCCAACGATGACCCAACCGATTTGCTGGCGACTTTCCGCCCCCGCGCCCACCGCCAGCGCCAGCGGGATCGCGCCGAGAATCGTCGCCAGCGTGGTCATCAGGATCGGCCGCAGGCGCAGCGTGGCCGCTTCGAGCACCGCCGCGCGCCGGCCCAGCCCGGTCGAACGCAACTGGTTGGCGAACTCGACGATCAGGATACCGTTCTTGGTAATCAGGCCGACCAGCATCACCAGGCCGATCTGGCTGTAGACGTTCAAGGTGCCGCCCGTCAGGAACAGGGCCAGCAACGCGCCGGTGACCGCCAAGGGCACGGTCAGCATGATCACGAACGGCGAGACAAAACTCTCAAACTGCGCCGACAGCACCAGATAGATGAAGATGAGTGCCAGCACGAAGGTCACGTACAGCGTCGCGCCGGATTCGCGGAATTCGCGCGACTGGCCGTCCAGCGCGGTCCGCGCGTTCTCACCTAGCACCTCATCGACGGTTTTATCCATGAAGTCCAGCGCCTCGCCCAAGGTGTAACCGGGCGCGATGTTGGCGGAAATCACCGCCGCGCGCTGCCGGTTGAAGTGGTTCAACTCCTTGGGCGCGACGGTTTCCACCACCTCGATCAGATTCGAGAGTTGCACCAATTGCCCGTTGCGTCCGCGCACGAAGATGGCGGTCAGGTCGGTCGGCTGTTCCCGATCCTGATCTTTGAGTTGCACGATCACGTCGTACTGCTGGCCTTCCCGCTTGAAGCGGGTCACTTGCCGCCCGCCCAGCAAAGTTTCCAACGTGCGGCCGATTTCCTCCACGTCGGCGCCGACGGCGGCGATCTTGTCCCGCTTGAGCACGACGGACAACTGTGGTTTGTTCAAACGCAAGTCGGTATCCGCGTTCGCCATGCCCGGATATTGCCGGGCTTTGGCCAAGAGTTGATCGACCATCTTCTGCAATTCCGCGTAGCTGTTGGCCTGGACGACGAACTGCACGGCTGGGTTGCGGAAACTTTGCCCCAGGGAGGGTGGATTGATCGGAAACGCCAGCACCCCGGGCAAACCACCGAACATCTTTGGCGCCAGTTCCTTGGCGATATCCTGCTGTTTGCGCTGGCGCTGCTCCCACGGCTTCAGCCGCACGAAGGACAAGGCGCTGTTCACCGGATTGGGTCTTTCCAGCCCCGGCGCGACGGAGGAAAAATAGGAATACACTTCGGGGATGTTCTGGTAAAACTGCTCCAGTTGGCGGGCGTAACCGTCGGTGTAGGCCAGGGTCGCTCCTTCCGGCGCGACGATCACGCCGATGATGGTCCCGCGATCCTCCAGCGGCGACAGCTCCGATTTCAGGTGCAGGAACAACCAGACCGCGCCGGCCCCGGTGGCGAAGAACAGCGCCACCACCAGCCAGCGTCGGTCGAGCGCCCACACCAGCGCGCCGCGATAGCCGCGATTCATGGCCTGGAAAAACCGCTCGCTGGCGTTGAACAGCCAGTTGTGCTCCCGTTCGTGATGCAGCAGCTTCGAGCACATCATCGGCGTCAAGGTCAGCGCGGTGAAGCCGGACACGATGACCGCCGCCGCCACGGTGAAAGCGAACTCGGTGAACAAACGGCCGGTGTTGCCGGTCATGAACGCCAGCGGGGTAAACACCGCCGCCAGCGTCAGGGTCATCGCCACCACCGCGAAGGCGATTTCCCTGGAGCCTTGCAACGCCGCCCGGAATGGCGGCATCCCGCCCTCGATATGACGGTGAATGTTCTCCAGCACCACGATGGCGTCGTCCACCACTAGGCCGATGGCCAGCACCAGCCCCAACAGCGTCAGGGTGTTGATGGTGAACCCCAGCGCGTACAGAAAGATGAACGCGCCGATCAACGACACCGGGATGGTCACGAACGGAATGACCGTCGCCCGCCAGTTGCGCAGGAATAGAAAAATGACCGCCACCACCAGCACCAGCGCTTCCCCCATGGTGCGATAAACCGCCTCAATGGATTTTTCGATGAAGATCGAACCGTCGAAGCCGATGAGGATTCTCATGCCCTCCGGCAAACTGGCTTCAAGCCCCGGCAGCAGCGCCTTGACCGACTGGGCCACACCCAGCGTGTTGGCGGTGGATTGCTTGACGATGCCCAGGCCCACCGATGGATTGCCGTTGACCCGGACGGCGTTGCGCTCGTCCGCCGCACCGATCTCGGCGTGACCGATATCGCGCAAGCGGATGGGATAGCCCTTGGTTTCTTTCAGAATCAAATCGTTGAACTGCTCGGGCACACGCAAATCCGATTCGGTCAGCACGGTGAACTCGCGCTGGCGCGATTCGATGCGGCCGGACGGCAGTTCGACGTTCTGCTTTTTGAGCGCGTCTTCCACGTCTTGCGGAGTCAAACCGTAGGCCGCCATCCGGTCGCGGTCCAGCCACAGGCGCATGGCGTAACGCCGCTCGCCGGCGATGATGACGCTGGCCACACCCGGTAGCGCCTGCAAGCGATCCACGATGTTGCGGTCGGCGTAGTCGGTGATCTCCAGCGCGCTATGCCGGGTGCTGGAAAAGGCCAGCCACATGATGGCCTGCGCATCGGCCTCGATCTTGGCGACCACCGGGTCTTTGGCCTCGTCCGGCAACTGGCCGCGCACGCGGGATACCCGGTCGCGCACGTCGTTGGCGGCGGAATCCACGTTCCGCTCCAGCAGAAACTCGACCGTGATCTGGCTGACTTCCTCGCGGCTGACCGATTTGATGGTCCGCACGCCCTCGATGCCGGCCAGCGAATCCTCCAGGGGCTGAGTCACCTGGCTTTCCATGATTTCGGCGCTGGCACCCGGATAGACCGTGCGCACCGAAACGATGGGGGCGTCGATGTTGGGATACTCGCGCACCGGCAGGCGCAGGAACGCGATCACGCCGATCAACAGGATGGCGAGGCTCATCACCGTCGCCAGCACCGGGCGCTTGATGCAGAGTTCGGGGAGGAACATTGCGGATCAGTTCTTTTGCGCCGTCGGCGGTTGCGCCTCTGGCGGCGGCTGCACCGTCACCGCCGCGCCGTCGCGGATCTTCAGTTGTCCATCGGTGACCACCAGATCGCCAGCGTTCAGTCCTTCGAGAATCTCCACCTGACCCGGCCGACGCAGGCCAAGCTTGACCGGCGTCATCACCGCCTTACCATCGACTACCCGGTACACAAGGATTTTCTGCCCCAACGGCACGATGGCCTGTTCCGGCGCGACCAAGGCGTTCTCCCGCCGCTCCAAAATCAAGCTGACGCGGGCAAACAGGCCCGGTCGCAGCTTGTTGCCCTTGTTCGGCAAGCGCGCCCGCAACAACACGGTTCGCGTTTCCGGGTCCAGCGCCGGATCGATGGCGTAGATCGTGCCCTCGAAGTCCTGGTCGGGATAGGCGTCTACCCGGACCGTCAGGGTCTGTCCCACTCCCAGCCGCGCCAGATAGGTTTCCGGCACCCGGAAATCCAGCTTCATCGAACCCAGGCTTTCCAGATTAGCGATATCGTCGCCTGGCTTGACATAGGCGCCAGGGCTGACCAGCCGCAAACCCACCGTTCCGGCGAACGGGGCACGGATCACGGTTCGCTCCAGCCGGACCCGGTTCAACTCCTGCTGGGCGCGGGCGGCGTCCAGCCGGGCCTTGGACTCGTCGAGGTTTTGCTGACTGGTCAGATTCTTGCGCTGCAAATCCTGCAAGCGTCGGTAGCTGCTCTCTTCCAGCCCCACCTGGGCCGAACTGCCAGCCAACTGCGCCTTGTACTCGTCCTGATCCAGGGTCACCAGTGGATCGCCCGCGTTGACGGTTTGACCTTCCCTGAAATGAAGGGTCGTCACCCGGCCGGCGATTTCGGGGCGAATCATCACGGTCTCATCGGCTCGCAGCGTCCCCACCGCCGTGACCTCGACGTTCAAGGTCGCGCGGGTCACCGGCGCGGCCCTGACCGACATCGGCGGCGGTTCGGGCGGTTTTTGCTGGGCCAGAATCGAAACGGGTCCGGTCAGCAGGACGAATGCGGCGATCCGCGCCGCGCTTTTCAGAGAGTCGCGCATGGGAAGTCGATCCGAACCCTTTTCAAGATCAGGGAAACAGCAACGCGCCGACGATGGCGTAAAGCAGCGCCGGCAACAAATTGCCCACGTGAATCCGACCGATTTCCAACAGATTGATTCCGATGCCGAGAATCAGCAATCCGCCCGTGGCGTTGACGGCATCCAATACCGCTGGCTGGGACAAAAAAGCCAGTTGCGCCGCCAATAGAGTAATCCCGCCTTGCACCACCAGCACCGGCAGGGCCGAGAACATCACGCCGATTCCCAGCGACGAGGCCAGCGCCACTGAAGCCACACCGTCCAGCAGCGATTTAATCAACAACACGCTGGGGTCGCCCACCGTACCATCCTGGATCGAGCCAACAATCGTCATCGCCCCGGTCAGATACAGGAGGGTGGCGGTGACGAAACCCTCGACGAAACGTTCGGAACTGGAGCGTAATTTTTGGCGTAGGGTCTCCGCCAGACCATCCAGCCGCTGCTCGATCCGCAACAGTTCCCCAGTAATCCCGCCCAGCAGCAGGCAAGCGATCGCCAGCAGCGCATGCTGGGCTTCCAGCGCCATGCGTAGCCCGATGGCGACCACCGCCAGCCCCAGGGCCTGCATCAGGATGGTTTTGATGTGCCCCGGTAGGCGTGTGCCCGCCGTCAGCCCGATGGCGCTGCCGATGACGACCGCGCCCGTATTCACCAAGGTGCCGATCACGGTGCGTTCGCCTCCAGCGCCCTTCTGTTTTCGCTCATTGAGCTCACCCCAGCAACATTTTGGTTCCGACCAGCGCTAGAAAAACCGCGAATACCTTTTTCAACACCTCGGTCGGCAGCGTGTGCGCCAGCCGGGCTCCCAGCGGGGCCGACACCATGCTGGCGGCGGCGACGCCGACCAGCGCCGGACCGTACACGTAGCCGAAACTCCAGGCCGGCAGGTTGGTGGCGTTCGAGCCGGTGACGATAAAACCGATGGCCCCGGCCAGGGCGATGGGCAGGCCGCAGGCGGCGGAGGTCGCCACCGCCTGCCGCATCGCCGTGTTGCACCAGGTCAGGAACGGGACGGTCAGGGAACCGCCACCGATGCCAACGATCGCCGACACCGCGCCGATGACTCCGCCCGTCGCCGCCATCCCGACCGCGCCCGGCAAGCCCCGATGTGGCGCCGGCTTGGCCCCGAAAGCCATCTGCGCCGCCACCGTCAGCACGAACAGCGCGAAGATCTTGCTCAACACCGCGCTGGGCAAGGCATCGGCCACCGCCGCGCCCAGCCACGCGCCGATCACGATGCCCGGCGTCAGACGCCAAACCACCGGCCACAGCACCGCGCCGCGCCGGTGGTGGGCGCGCACCGAGGAGATGGAAGTCACCACGATGGTCGCCAGCGACGTACCGATGGCCAGATGCATGACGATGGCGTCGTCGATCCGCTGGCCGTGAAAGATCCAGGCGAGCACGGGCACGATGATCAAGCCACCGCCCACGCCGAGCAGCCCGGCCATGACGCCGGCGAACGCGCCCAGCGTCAGATACAACAACAGGGTCGGTACCATGGATTCCAAGGCGGGATTATCCTTCTTGCGATCTTGGCTGGGAGAGCGCACGGTGAATCTGTGGTAAATTTCACCATGAAACAGCCGCCGCGCGAGGCGGTTATTGTAAGGGGGAGCGCCGGGCATGTCCCCACCCCAATCACAATGATTCCGTGGCATCGATGCACCGCGGGCGACACAAGAACAGCGAGGAGCAGGCACAAGCATGAACAGCAAATCCATCTGCGTGTTGGGCGGCACAGGTTTCGTCGGACGGCATCTGGCGGCGCGACTGGCCAACCGGGGCTACCGGATCACGGTCCTGACCCGGCATCCGCAACGGCACCGGGACATCGAGGTTTTACCCGGCGCCCGATTGGTCGAGGCCGACATTCATGACCCCACGGTGTTGCAGGCGCAATTCACTGGTTGCGATGCCGTCGTCAATCTGGTGGGCGTCCTGCACGAGTATCCGGGTCAGACCTTCGCTGCCGTCCATGCCGAATTGCCTGGGAAGGTGGTGGATGCCTGCCGCGCGGCCGGGGTTAGGCGGCTGTTGCACATGAGCGCCCTGCGCGCCGACGCCGCCCAGGGTCCCAGCCAGTACCTGTTCACCAAGGGCGCTGGGGAGCAACGGGTCATGCAGGCGCAAGGGCTGGCGGTCACCTGCTTCAAGCCGTCCATCATCTTCGCGCCGAACGACGACTTCCTCAACCAATTCGCCAATATGCTCAAGCGCGTTCCCGTGCTGCCGCTGGCTTGTCCGAACGCCCGCTTCGCACCGGTCTACGTCGGCGACGTGGCGGCGGCCTTCGAAAAAGCCCTGGAGGACGACGCCACCGTTGGTCAGTGCTACGAGTTGTGCGGACCGCGCGTTTATACCTTCAAGGAACTGGTCGAGGACATCGCCCGGATGCTGGGCCTGAAGCGGCGGGTGGTGGGTCTGCCGGATGGGCTGGCCCGGTTGCAGGCCAAAATCCTCGGAATGCTGCCGGTCAAGCTCTTCACCATGGACAACTATCTATCCTTGCAGGTGGACAGCGTCTGCGCTTGCAATGGGCTGGAGGCGCTTGGCGTCACGCCGCGCTCGGTCGAGGGTATCATGGCGCCATACTTCGGCAACCAGCGTCAGCGTCAGCGCTACGACGCCTTGCGTCAGGCCGCCGGGCGGGATTGACGCTTCCCCTTCCATCCGACAATACCGGCGCGGAGGCCATGGCCCTCGCGCCGATACGCGGACCGTTCGTTTCCCCTGTCGATCTAATCCCATCATGAATCCCGTCCTGACCATCGCCAAACGCGCCGCCCTGAGCGCCGGCCGTATCCTGCTTCGCCATTTCGACCATCTCGAACGGCTGACCGTCACCACCAAGCAGCGCAGCGATTTCGTCAGCGAGGCGGACCTTCAGGCCGAGCGCGAGATCATCCAGACCCTGCGCAAGACCTATCCCAACCACGGGATTCTGGCCGAGGAAAGCGGCGAACAACCGGGTCAGGACGAGTATCAGTGGCTCGTCGACCCGCTGGATGGCACCACCAATTTCCTGCACGGCATCCCGCATTTCGCCATTTCCATCGCCTTTCGCCATCGAAACCGGCTGGAAGCCACGCTGGTCTACGATCCGATCCGGCAGGAGATGTTTGTCGCCTCGCGCGGGGAAAGCGCGCAGGTGAACGACCGGCGCATCCGGGTCAGCGGCGTCGTGCCGCTGGAAAACGCCCTGCTCGGCACCGGCTTCCCCTTTCGCCACCCCCAGCACCAACCCGCCTATCTGGGTTGTTTCAACGCGCTGATGGGGCGGTGCCTGGAAATCCGCCGGGCCGGCGCGGCCTCGCTGGACCTGGCCTACGTGGCGGCGGGGCGGCTGGACGGTTTCTGGGAGATCGGCCTCAAGCCTTGGGACATCGCCGGTGGGGCGTTGCTGGTGCTGGAAGCGGGCGGGCTGGTCGGCGACTTCGCCGGCGGCAACGATTTCTTGCAGTCGGGCAATATCGTCGCTGGCAATCCCAAGGTGTTCAAGGCGTTGCTGCAGGAGATGCAGCCGCACCTGACTCCGGCGCTGGCGCGCTAGCGGCGGAAGCCCGAGGTAATCGGATAACGCCGATCCCGGCCGAAGGCGCGTGGCGTGATCCGCACGCCCGGCGCGGCCTGGCGGCGTTTGTACTCGTTGACGATCACCAACCGCGCCACCCGCTCCACCGTCGCCCGGTCGAAGCCAGCGGCGATCAGTTCCTCGACCGAATGGTCCTCCTCCACGTAATCGCGCAGGATGGCGTCCAGCACCTCGTAGGGCGGCAGACTGTCCTGGTCGGTCTGGTCCGGGCGCAGTTCCGCCGACGGCGGCCGGTCGAACACCCGTTGCGGAATCACCGGAGCTTGCCGGTTGCGCCAGGCCGCCAGTCGGTAAACCATCGTTTTCAACACGTCCTTGATCGGGGCGAAGCCGCCGGCCATGTCACCGTACAGAGTGGAATAACCGACCGCCGTTTCGCTCTTGTTGCCGGTGGTCAGCACCATCTTGCCGGTCTTGTTGGAAATCGCCATCAGCAGCACGCCCCGGCAGCGGGCTTGGATATTCTCCTCGGCGATGTCCGGCGGGAGTCCGGCAAACACCGGTTGCAGGATGTGCAAAAAGGATTGAAACGCCGGCTCGATGGGCAGGACGTGATACTTGACGCCCAGCGCCCTGGCTTCCAATTCGGCATCGGTGTTGCTCATGTCGGCGGTATAGCGCGAGGGCATCAGTACCGCCTCGACCCGCTCCGGCCCCAGCGCATCCACCGCGATGGCCAGGGTCAGCGCCGAGTCGATGCCGCCGGACAGCCCCAGCACCACGCCGGGAAAGCCATTCTTGGTCACGTAGTCGCGCACGCCCAATACGATGGCCCGATAGATCGCTTCCTCCTCGGCCGGCTCCGCCGCAATGGCGCCCGGTATCGGTTCCACCGTCGCGCCGACGGTGAAGTCCACTGGATACAGGCCCTCGACACAAAGGGGCGCGCGCTGGGTCAGCTCGCCGCGCCCGCTCACCACCATCGAGCCGCCGTCGAACACCAGTTCGTCCTGACCACCGACCAGATTGACGTAGACGATGGGCAAGCCGCATTCCGCGACCCGCTGGCGCAAAATCTCCAGGCGCAACCGGCCCTTGCCCGCGTGGAACGGCGAGGCGTTGAGATTGAGCAGCAGTTGCGCGCCGGCGGCGGCGGCCCGTCGCACCGGCTCGGGTTGCCACACGTCCTCGCAAATGGTGATGCCGACCCGGACGCCCCGGATCGTCAACACCACCGGGTCCGTCCCCGCCACGAAATAGCGCTTTTCGTCGAACACGCTGTAATTGGGCAGTAGCCGCTTGTAATAAACCGCGTGGCTGGCTCCGTCGCCGACCGCCGCCGCCGCGTTGCGCAACCCCGTCGCGGTCGCTTCGGGATAGCCGATCACGGCGACGATGCCGCGAATCGCCTCGCGCAAGCGCCGCAGCGCCGGTTCCACCTGGCCGACGAAGCCGGGGCGCAACAGCAAATCCTCCGGCGGATAGCCGGTCAGGGTCAGTTCGGGAAATACGATCGCATCGGCCCGCAGGCGGTCGCGGGCGTCGAGGGCGGCGGCGATGATCTTGTCGGTATTGCCCGCGATGTCGCCGACCAGGAAATCGAGTTGGGCCATGACGACCCGGAGGGTGAAAGCTTTGTCAGTCATTGGTTTCTACCGGATACGCTATGGCCGGGAGCGATCAGGTCTGAAAAACCCGGCCAAAATCGACGGTGACACCCGCGCTTTCCACCACGCCGGCCAGTTTCACCTTGCGGCCTTGCAGGGTTGAGACATACACAATCTGCCCATAGGGCTCGACCGTCCAAACCGCGGGAATACCGGATTGCACGAATCGATCAGCCTTGGTCATCAAGTCCTGTATGGCTTGGCTGGGAGAAGCGACTTCAATAACGAGTTGCGGTAACACATCGCATTTCATGGCGTCCTGCATGAAATTGGGCTTCAAACCGCCGCGTGGGTAAACCGCGATATCAGGGATCAACCCGGATTCGATGTCCAGCGTCAGCTCCGGCCATGCTTCCCACTGCTCGGTCTGTTCGATTGCAAGGAGGATTTTCTTGCACAGATAGCTGTGATTAACCGAAGGACTCATGTTGCGGCCTGGACGGGGCCAGACTCCTGATTTTGGAAAATCAGGAAGTCCGCCCCCTCTATTTCTCAGCTAAAGAACGCCTTCATCGCCGCCCCGATGTCGGCCGGAGAGCGAACGATCTTCGCGCCCGCCGCTTCCAGCGCCGCGAACTTGTCGGCCGCCGTGCCCTTGCCGCCCATGATGATGGCGCCGGCGTGGCCCATCCGCTTGCCGGGGGGCGCGGTGACGCCAGCGATGTAGGCCACCACCGGCTTCTTGATGTTGGCCTTGATGTACTCGGCGCCTTCTTCCTCGGCGCTGCCGCCGATTTCGCCGACCATCACGATGCCCTCGGTCTGCGGATCGTCCTTGAACAGCTTCAGCACGTCCACGAAGCTCATGCCGTGGATTGGGTCGCCGCCGATGCCGATGCAGGTGCTCTGGCCCAGGCCGGCCTGGGTGGTCTGGTAGACCGCCTCGTAGGTCAGCGTGCCGGAGCGGGAGACGATGCCGATCTTGCCGGGCAGGTGGATGTGGCCGGGCATGATGCCCATCTTGCAGCCGCCGGGGGTGATCACGCCTGGACAGTTCGGGCCGATCAGATAGACGTTCGGGTAGCTGCTGGTCAACACCGCCTTCACCTTCAGCATGTCCATGACCGGAATGCCCTCGGTGATGCAGGCGATGACCTTGATGCCGGCGTCGGCCGCTTCCAGGATGGCGTCGCCGGCAAAGGCGGCGGGGACGTAGATCATGGTGGCGTCGGCGCCGGTGGCGGCCACCGCCTCGTAGACGGTGTTGAACACCGGCTTGCCGAGATGGGTGGTGCCACCCTTGCCGGGGCTGATGCCGCCGACCAGGTTGGTGCCGTAGGCGATGGCCTGCTCGGCGTGGAAAGTGCCCTGCGAGCCGGTGAAGCCCTGGCAGATGACCTTGGTGTCTTTGTTGATGAGAATGCTCATGGTCGTCTCGTTCTCTCTGGATCGTGGAAACCGAACGCGCGCCGGATCACTTGGCGGCGGCCACCGCCATCTTGGCGGCGTCGGTGAGATCGTCGGCGGCCATGATGTTCATGCCGGACTTGGCCAGCATCTCGCGGCCGGCTTCCACGTTGGTGCCTTGCAGGCGCACCACCACGGGCAGGGTGAGGCCGACTTCCTTGACAGCGGCGATGATGCCCTCGGCGATGGTGTCGCAGCGGACGATGCCGCCGAAAATGTTGACCAGGATGGCCTTGACCTTGGAGGATGACAGGATCAGCTTGAAGGCGCGGGCCACGCGGTCGGCGGTGGCGCCGCCGCCCACGTCCAGGAAGTTGGCCGGCTCGCCACCGTGCAGCTTGATGACGTCCATGGTGGCCATCGCCAGGCCGGCGCCGTTGACCATGCAGCCGATACTGCCGTCCAGGGCGACGTAGTTGAGGCCGATTTCGTGGGCGATATGCTCGCGCTCGTCCTCCTGGGTGGGATCGCGCATCTCGGCGGTGTCGTTGTGCCGGTACAGGGCGTTGTCGTCCAGGCTGACCTTGGCGTCCAGCGCCAGGACCTGGCCTTCCGGAGTCACGATCAGCGGATTGATCTCGACCATGCTGCAATCCTTTTGCACGAACAGGTTGTAGATCCCGGTCACCACCTTGACCAACTGATCCACTTCGCTCTTGTTCATGCCCATCTTGAAACCGAGGTCGCGGGCTTGGTAGGGCTGGATGCCGGCGATCGGATCGACGGTCAGGGTCAGAATTTTTTCCGGAGTCTTAGCGGCAACTTCCTCGATGTCCACGCCGCCCTCGGACGAGCCGATCAGGATGATGCGCTTCTTGCTGCGATCCACCAGGCAGCTCAGGTAGTATTCCTTGGCGATGTCCACCCCATCCCGGATCAGCAGGGCGTGAATCGGCACGCCTTCGGCGCCGGTCTGCTTGGTGACCAGCGTGGAGCCGAGCAGGCGTCCGGAGACTTCTTCCACATCCTGAATCGTGCGAACGAACTTCACGCCGCCGGCCTTGCCGCGCCCGCCGGCGTGGACTTGGGCCGCCACCACCCAGGGGCCACCGGGCCGGATCTCCTTGGCCGCTTCGACCGCCTGCTGCTGGGAGTTGACCTTGATGCCCTTCGGCGTCGGCACGCCGAATTGCCGGAACAGTTCTTTTGCTTGGTATTCGTGCAGGTTCATGCGGTTTACATCCCTCTTTCTGTCTTTCTGTTGGAGTAGTTATTCTATCCCGAAAAACCTTGATCTTTACATAGCCAACACACGGGGAACGACGGTAGGTTTAAAATAGCGCTCCGGGGGAGGGGGGCGCATGCTCGCGCGACCGGCCCGCGCCTTGGAGATGCCTGGATTGAATTTCCTCGCCACCTTTTCATAATCAACCCGCCACCCTGAACGGTGTCTCTTCACTAAGAATGCAAGACGTCCCCACCGTGACCGCCGCCAGCCCGCTCGCCGACCTTCCCGACCATCCACCGGATCGCCGCCATCTGTGGCGGGTCTTTCGCGCTTCCCATCTCTACCGGCTGGCCCTGGCGGGGCTGTTGCTGACGGCGTTTGGACTGGACGACCAAAATCGGCTGTTTGGCAAACAGAACCCGGACCTGTTTCTGGGGGCGACCCTGACCTACATCACCCTGACGTTCTTCGCCATCGCCGGCAGCTATTGGCGTCGTCCGGTGCTGGCGGTGCAGGCTCACCTGCAGATGCTGGTGGATTTGCTGGCCCTGACCGTCATGATCCATGCCTCGGGGGGCTTGACCAGTAGCTTGAACAGCCTCCTGATCACCGCCGTCGCCGCCAACGGTATCTTGCTACCGCTCAGTTCGGCGCTGTTGTCCGCCGCGTTGGGTTTTTTCCTGCTGATTGGCTCCTGGTCGATGAGTCAGTGGCAAATCGCCGTGGCGCTGGCCCGGGCGGGGCGCGGGCCGACCGGCTGGCCCGGCCTGGGGGAGCGCCTGGGCCAAATATCCGACGACTGGGTTCGCCTGGGGGTGTTGGGGGCCGCGCTGTTCATCGCCGCCGTGCTGACCTACGCCCTGGCGGAGCGGGCGCGGCGCGGCGAAGCGCTGGCCCGCCGCCGCACGCTGGAATTGCTGGAAGTCGCCGAATTGAATCAGGGCATCATCCGCCACCTGCAAAACGGGGTGGTGGCGGTGGACGACGCTGGTAGAGTATTGTTGCTGAACGACACCGCCCGGGACGCGCTCGGCTGGACCGATGCGGGATCCGGCATGATGCTGGAGACGTTGTCGCCGCCGCTGGCGCAACGGCTGCGGGCGTGGCTGAGCGGCGCCGCTTTGGAGACGCAGGCCTTTCGCCCGGCCGAACACCGTCCGGAACTCATCCCGCGCTTTACCCGGCTGAGCGGACTTCGGGCGGCCAACGTGCTCATTTTGCTGGACGATTCCGAACAGGTCACCGAACGGTTGCAACAGATCAAGCTGGCGGCGCTGGGCCGGTTGACCGCTGGCATCGCCCATGAAATCCGCAATCCGCTGGCGGCGATCAGCCATGCCGCGCAATTGCTGCAGGAATCCGCCAGTGCCAGCGCCAGCGACCGGCGGCTGGCGCAGATCGTCCACGACCATGTCAAGCGCGCCAATCGAATCATCACCGACGTGCTCAACCTGGCCCGGCGCGGTCAGGTCAAACCGGAAAGGCTGGCCCTGGCGTCGTGGCTGGAGGACTTCATTCGGGAATTCACGCCCGAGATGGACGGACCGCCGCCCGAGTGGCGCCAGACCGTGGAGCCAGCCTCCCTGGCGATCTGTTTCGATCCGCATCAGTTGCGGCAGGTGCTTTGGAATTTGTGCGTCAACGCCTGCCAGCACGGGGTCCGGCCTGGAGAACCGCCCCGCATCGAACTACGCGTCGGGTTGGTAAACCATCGTGGACGACCCTTTTTGGAGGTGCGCGACGCCGGTCCCGGGATTTCGGCGGAAAACACCGTCAAACTGTTTGAACCTTTTTTCACCACCCGGGCCAAGGGCACCGGCCTGGGTCTGTATCTGGCCCGGGAGTTGTGCGAGGCCAACCGGGCCCAGTTGCAATACCTGCCCATCGCCGAGGGTGGTAGTTGTTTCCGCATCACCTTCACCCCGGTTGGCCTAGACCCGGAGATGGAATGATGGATGCCTGCAATGCCCTGATCGTGGACGACGAAGCCGACATTCGCGAACTGATCGCGATGACGCTGTTGCCCCTGGGTGTGACCTGTCTGCCCGCCGAGACCTTGAGCGAGGCGCGCGCCCTGCTCAAGCGCCAGAGCTTCGGCCTGTGTATCACCGACCTGCGCTTGCCTGATGGCAGCGGGCTGGAGTTGGTGGCGTATATCCAAAAGCACTGTCCCAACCTGCCGGTCGCGGTGATCACCGCCCACGGCAACATGGAAATCGCGGTGGAGGCGTTGAAACTGGGCGCGTTCGACTTCGTCTCCAAACCGTTCGAGTTGGCGGCGTTGCGCGAGATGGTGGCGACCGCGCTGCGGTTGAATCAGGGTGGCGACGGTCCTGGCGCCAACCGCCCCACCTTGCTCGGCCAGTCGCCAGCGATGGCCGAGGTGCGGGCGCTGATCGCCAAGCTGGCCCGTAGCCAGGCCCCGATCCTGATCAGCGGCGAGTCGGGCACCGGCAAGGAACTGGCGGCGCGATTGATCCATCTGTCGGGGCCGCGGGCCGACCAGCCCTTCGTGCCGGTCAACTGCGGAGCGATTCCCGAGCATCTGATGGAGAGCGAGTTTTTCGGCTACAAGAAGGGCAGTTTCACCGGCGCCACCCAGGACAAGGGCGGACTGTTCCAGGCGGCGCGGGGCGGCACGCTGTTTCTGGACGAAGTCGCGGACTTGCCGATGCCGATGCAGGTCAAATTGCTGCGGGCGATTCAGGAACGGGCGGTGCGACCCGTGGGCGCGCAGACGGAAATCGCCATCGACGTGCGCATCCTCAGTGCCAGTCACAAGGATCTGGCTCTACTGATTCAGAACGGCGGTTTCCGCCAGGATTTGTTCTATCGCTTGAACGTGATCCAGTTGCGATTGCCCAGTCTGCGCGAGCATCCCGAGGATATCCCGGAACTGGCCAACGCAATTTTGGAGCGCCTCGGCCGGCAGTCCGGATTACCGCGGGCCACTCTGGCCCCCTCGGCGCTGACCACGCTGCGGGCCTATACCTTTCCGGGCAATATTCGCGAACTGGAAAATACTTTGGAGCGGGCATTCACCCTGTGCGAGGAGGGGGTGATCCAGGCGACGGATTTGTCGCTGCCCTTGGCGATGGAACCGACCGCGTCGCGGTCGCAACCACCACCACCCGCGATCAAGGAGGAAATGGCTACCCCGCTGGTCGACCAGGGGTTCGAATCGAAGACCTTGCCGATTCTGCAATCGTCGTCGGTTCGCAACCTGGAGGACTATCTGGAACAGATCGAGCGAGCGGCCATCCTGCGGGCGCTAGAGGAAACCCGTTACAATAAGACCGCCGCCGCCGAGAAGCTGGGCATCACCTTTCGGGCGTTGCGTTACCGGTTGAAGAAGCTGGGGCTGGATTGAACGCGCCACCCACGAAAAACCCCGCCAGGGGCGGGGTTGGCTTGCGGCGGAAGGGCGCCGGGAATCAGTCATCGCCGGAGAAGACGCCCAGGATTTGCAGCAGGTTCACGAACAGGTTGAAGATGGTGATGTACAGGGTGACGGTCGCCATGATGTAGTTGGTTTCGCCGCCGTGAATGATGTCGCTGGTCTGCCACAGGATCATCCCGGACATCAGCAGGATCACCATCGCCGACACCGCCAGCGACAGGGCGGGGATATTGAACAGCATCGCGCCCAGCCCGGCCAGGAACGCGACCAGGATGCCCACCATCAGGAAGGAACCCATGAAGCTGAAGTCCTTACGGCTGACCACGGCGTAGCCAGAGAGCGCCAGGAAAATCGCGCCGGTGCCCGCCAGGGCGGTCATCACCACTTGCGAGCCGTTAGGCAAGCTGAGGTAGAAGTTCAGGATCGGCCCCAGGGTGTAGCCCAGGAAGCCGGTCAGGGCGAACACCGCCGCCAGTCCCCAGACGCTGTCGCGCAGGCGGGTGACGACGAACAGCAGGCCGAAATAACCGCCCAGGGTGATCAGCCAGTGCAGCGGCGGTGCGTTGAGGGCCATGGCAACGCCGGCGGTCAGGGCGCTGAACAGCAGGGTCATCGACAGCAACAGATAGGTGTTGCGCAGGACCTTGTTGGTGACGGGGGCGACCCTGTCCTTCGACAGCGTAACCGGCGCCGTGACCAGCGGATCGTTTCTTTGCAGCATCTTGAACAAACCTCCCGAGGGTTGAAAACTGCCTTTATTGACCATGCGAATGCGTTTTCGGTTCAATCGGCGAGCGTTTCCGGGGTCGAGCATCATCCTATCCGAATCATCGTGCCTGCCCGCCCCAGCCTTACAGCCGCCCGCCGCGCTTGAGGTCTAGATACTGGTTGACCATGGCGGCCGGCAGTTGGTCCGGCGGAACGTCGAGCACGATACCGCCCTGTTGACGCAACTCCTCCTGGACCCGCTCCCGATGCAACAGGTAGTGACAGATCGTGGCGTACAGCCGCGCTTGCGCCAGATCGTGAATCGGCCGCGCCAACAACTCGTCGAGGACCGGTTCGCGCAGATTGGCGATCAACACCAGATGCCGGCGCCGCAGCAGGGCCACCGCGGCTTGCAATTCATCCTGATCCTCGTCGCGCAGGTTGGTCAGCAACACGATCAATGCCCGCTTGCGTTGCCGGGTCAGCGTCCGCTGGGCCGCGTCGGCGTAATCCGGCGGCTCCAAGCCTGGTTGCAAATCGTAGACGCCATTGATTAGGGCGGTCAACATGCCCGGCCCCGCGCGGGGCGCCAGCCAGCGCCGCTCGCCGCCGAAACTGTGCAAGCCGACCGCGTCGCCCTGGCGCAGGGCCACGTAGGCCAACAGAATCAAGGCGTTGAGAGCATGATCGAAATGGCTGAGATCGTCGTCCTGGGCGCGCATCCGCCGACCGCAGTCGAGCAGGAATAGCACGGTCTGGTTACGCTCGTCCTGATAATCCTTGGCGATCAGCTTGCGGGTGCGGGCGGTCGCTTTCCAGTCGATCTGGCGCAAGCTGTCGCCGATGCGATATTCGCGCAGTTGCAGGAACGTCTGTCCCTCGCCACGCCGGCGGTGGCGATGGATGCCCAGCAGCGCCTCCCGTCGGTCTGCGGTCAACCGGATGTCCTGGGCGATGATCGCGAAGTTGGGATAAATCCGCACGCGCTCCGGCTCGCCCAAGCGGTCGTCGCGCCGCCACCAGCCGCGCGGCGATTCCAGCAAAACCTGGGTGAACGGAAACGTCCACGCGCCCCGCGTCACTGGTCGCAGCCGATAGTCGAATTCGGCCCAGCCGCCGGCCGCCACGATCAGCCGTTGGGGCAACTCGGTGGCCTCGGCGGCGGCGGTGGGATAATGGTCGAACAGCGTCAGCGCGGCGGGCCGTTCGTCGGCATTGACGACCCGCAGACGTACCGCGCGCCAAACACCCAGTGGCAGCACGGGCGCGATGCCGCGCTCGACCGTCAACGGGGGGCGCCGCCGGAGCAAGACCGCGTCCCACGCGGCGACCACGAGCAACAACCCGCTGACTAGCAGCCAGAATCCGATCAGCTCCGGCCAGACCGCCGGGACCAGACCCAACAGGGTCCAGCCCGCCAGCCAGCGCAACAAGCGGGGCGTTGGACTCAACCTCATACCCGCGGCGCCGCCACCCGCCGCAATAGCTCGTCCAGCAACGCATCCACCCGCGCCCCTTCCATCTCGTACTCCGCCGCCAGCGTCAAGCGATGGCGCAGGGCGGGTTTGACCATGGCCTTCACGTCGTCGGGCGTGACGAAGTCGCGGCCATTCAACAGCGCCTGGGCTCGGGCGGCCCGCACCAGGGCAATGCCGCCGCGCGGACCCGCGCCGATGGCGAAGGCCGGCATGGCGCGGGTGGTCGCCGCCAGGCGAACGGCATAGTTCAGCACCGCGTCGTCCAGTCGCAGATGGGCGGCGATGCGCTGCAACTCTAGCACCGCCGCGACATCGGCCACCGGCCGCACCCGCGACAAATCCAGCGTGTCGCCGACCCGACCGCCGGTGACCGAACGCACCAGCGCGGTTTCTTCCTCTGGGGACGGATAGTCGATCTGGATTTTCAGCAGAAACCGGTCGAGTTGCGCCTCCGGCAGCGGATAGGTGCCTTCGTGCTCGATGGGATTCTGGGTGGCGAGGGTCATGAACGGCGGCGGCAACGGGAACGACTCGCCCTCGATGGTGACTTGCCCCTCCTGCATCACCTCCAGCAGCGCCGCCTGGGTCTTGGCCGGGGCGCGGTTGATTTCGTCGGCCAGCAGGAAGTGACAGAACACCGGCCCCCGCCGAATTTCGAACCGCTCGTCGCGCAGGTTGTACAAGGCATGACCGGTCACGTCGCTGGGCATCAGATCGGCGGTGAACTGGATACGGGCGAAACGGGCGGCAACGCTAGTCGCCAGTGCCCGCGCCAACAGCGTCTTGCCTAGACCTGGAACGCCCTCGACCAGTACGTGGCCAGCGGCGCACAACGCCGCCAGGGTCTGATCGACCACGGCTTGCTGACCGATCAGCGCTTGGCCGATCGCGCCGCGCAGGTTTTGCAGCAGATCCCAGGCCCAGCGTAACTGATCGTCGGAGGGTGGGGTAGGGCGGGCAACGTCCGAGGGAGCGTTCATGGGGTGCGATTGAGTCGTTGCAGGGTTTGCAGGGTTTGGAGCAGGGCCGCGTCGTTCAGCGGCTGGTCCGAATCGGCCAGCGCGACGGTCAGGGAAGATTCAGCGGCGCCCGCTTGGCGGCGCTGCAAGCGGCGCAACGTGTAGTGGCGGGCGGCGTGTAGCAGGGTGGGGCCAGCCCCGCGCCGCCACAGGAAGCCCGAACTGGCGTCCAGATGCTCGACCAGCCGACGCTGTGCGCCGGAGCGCGGCGCCAGAATCGGCCCGAGCCGCCGGCTGTAATGCCACAACGCCGCCAGCAGGGTCAAAATCAATCCGATCAGCGGCATCCAGGCCCGCTCCCACAGTAGTTGCATCAGCGACGGGGGCTGCATCCGGTATTGCAACCAGATCGCGCCGCTGGGGTTGCGTTGCATCAACGCCCACAGAAAGCCAGCGTGATCGTGATCCTTGATCCGTCCGTTGGCGAACAATCCCCAGTCGGTCAACAGCGTCACCTGGCCCTGGCCCCATTGAATCGCGCGCCAGAAATCGCCGTTCAGCCGCAGGCCGGCGTGGAAATCCACCTGGAGCGGCGGTGTGGCGGAGTCCGGTTGAACCGGAACCGGCTGATCCGGAGCGCATTGCGTGGGGGCGTGGCTGCGCGTCGCCAGGGTGTTCAGAAGGGGATCGCCGCTCTGGCCCGGTTCGTGTTCGCGCCGCACGCCGATGAGGAGATGACCGCCTCGGTCGACCCAGGCGAGCCATCGTTCGGTTTCGGCGGCGCCTAGCATGTGGCTGGGGATGGTCATCAACACGGTGTCGGCGGGATCGAGAGTTGGCGGCAGGTCGCGCGGCCGACGCACGCTGCGAACGGCGCGACCCAGCCGAGTCAACAGCCGGTCGGCCACGTAAAACGGATTGCGCTGGGCCGCTTCGCCGTAACCGATCCACACCTCCTCGCCGCGCTTGACCAGATTCTGACTCAGCCACAGGCCCGCGCCGCCCACGATCAGCAGCACCAGCGCGCTCACTCCCACCAGGACGAATCGGCGTTGGGTCATGTCGAGGATTCCACGGGGGCGGCGAAATGACGTGGCCATTCCGCGCATAGCGCGCGCGCGCCGGTTTCGTCGGGCGGGCGATGGGCGTAAGCCGTCGCTTGCCAGACACGGGTCAAGCGGCGGAAAAACTCCAGCAGTTCGGCATCGTTCAGCCGCGCGGCAGTCAGACGCAGACAATCCTCCTCGGTGGCGCTGGGGGAAACCGGCACGCCATGGCGGGTTGCCAATCCCGCCAGGCTGCCCTGATACAACGCGCGCACCGCCTCGCGCGGCTGGCCGGCGGTCCAAAGCCGCCAGGCGACTTCGCCCAGATCGGCGGCTGGCGGCGCGGTCGGGTCATTTCGGCCCAGGGTGAGCGCGGGTTTGGCGATGGCGCGGCGCGGGCGCCGTCCGCGCAAGGTCACTGGTTGTTGCCATAGCCGCCAAGCGGTCACGGCCGCCAACAGACCCAATGCGAACCACAGGGCGTATTCGACCCCTATCGCGAACCCGCGAGCCAGCGCACCATCGGCGACGGGTTTCTCCGCCGCGGGCGGCTCCGGTCGATCCCGCCAGCGCCAGCGTTCCTCGACAATGCACGCCCGCAAGTCCGGGTCGCGCAGGGTTTCGGCCAACGCCTGTTGCACCGGGTCGGTGGACTTGGCCAATTCCGCCACGCGCGTCCGCCACTGCTCGCAGCGCGTCTTCACCATTTCCATTGCTGGGTCGCCATCGGACGCGGCGTCGGTGGCGAAACCGACCGAAGGCTGGCCGATCCACAGCGCCACGCCGAGTGCCAGCCCGACCACGACCATCGTTGGCCGGGTTTGCGCCAGTCGCGCCGCCAGGCGCCGGAAACCCAGTTCCAGATCCCAGGCCTCCAGCCAGGTGCGCCGATTGAGGTACAGCGCGAAACCGGCGGCGACGTAGAGCGGCTCCACCAGACTCATCCCGCAGAAACTCACCCCATTCAGCCACAACTGTCCCCACGGCTCGGTGTCGTCCAGCAATTCATGCCATTCCAGATCCACGAAATCGGGGATCAGCATCCACGCCAGGATGAGCAGCGCCAGGTTCAGACCGATTTCCAGATGGACGCAGATGACGGTCAGCCACACGGCCGGCCCGCGCCCGGGTTGGCCCAGATCGCGCAGCCGCTGGCGACGAACCTTGCCCGCCAGCCCTTCCAGTTGCGCCACCGGTAGGTGGAACGAGCGAGCCGGATCGAAGCGGCGCCAGGTCAGCGCGGCCAACGCCCGATGGCGCAACAGGCCCGGCAATTCACGCCAGAATCGGCGACGGTCCGGCGCGTCGCCAAACAGGGCATGGCCCAGGATATACAACGGCGGACGATCCAGCAGGGGCTTGAGCCACCACAGCAGCCACGGCACCAGCCACCAATGGCCCCAGCACAGCAGGTGCAGCAACACAAACAACGGCAACGCCAACGCGAACCACGCCCGATAGACGGACCCCGACCAGCGCCGAAGCATCGCCGCGCCCAGGTCAGTCGCCTCCCAGGGATTGCGCGGACGCAATTCGGCGGCGACGGCGTCAAGGCGCACGACGGCCCGCCCAACCGAGGTAGACGATCATCATCAGCCAGCCCGCGCCGCCCACCGCGTACTTGGTGGCGGTGGGAATGGCGCGGTTGGAGGACCAGAATGCTTCGATGAACGCCGCCAGCACCAGCAGCGCGGCCACGCCGATCATCAGCCGCACCCCCTCGGCGGCGGCCCGGCGCAGCGCCTCGGTTCGGCGGAAGCGACCCGGCGCGGCCACCGCCCAGCCCAGCTTCAAGCCGGCGACCCCGGCCAGCACGATGCCGGTCAGCTCGAACGCGCCATGGCCGGCGACGAATGTATAAAAGGTTTCGATATAGCCGCGCGCGGTGAGATAGCCGGATATCGCGCCGATGAACACACCGTTGAGCACCAGCATGAGCACCGCGCCGACGCCGAGGAGAATGCCGCTGGCAAACGTGCGAAAACCGATACCGATGTTGTTGTGGATGTAGTAGCCGAACATCGCCAGATCGTCGGCGGCGGCGCGATCGACCGCCTCCTGGCCGGGCGCGTAATTCTCTTCGATCTCGGTCACCAACTCCGGCGATAATAGGCTGTAGATGAGTTCCGGCGACTGATGGACCGCCACCCCCATCCCCAGTAGCGGCAGGTAGAACAACGCCGCGCACAGCCAGAACAGCCGGGCGTCGGCCCGCACTCGGCGAGGGAAGTCCACCAGCAGAAAATCCAGCATGGCCCGGCCCCGCTGGCGCGGGGCGCGATAGAGTTGCTGGTGGGCGCGCAACGCCAGTTGGTTGAGCCGATCCAGCAGCGGCCCGCTGTAGCAGCGGGCGCGGGCGATGGACAATTGCTGGCACAGGCGACGGTAAGCAGCGGGAAACTCGGCCATCGGCAACGAGGCGGCGTTGCGGTCCGGCTTGCGGCGCTCCAGCCGGTCCAGCGTCGCGGCGAAGGCCCGCCAGTCGGCGGCGTGACGCTGTTCGAAGGGGCGCTGTTTCACGAATGTTCTCCCACCAGCCAACGGGCATGAGCGCGCAACCGCTCGACCGCCGCCACGCCCCGCAATCCGCTGGTGCAATCCGCCAGCAGCGCGGCCAGTTCTTCCTGCCGTTCGGGGTTCAACGCCGACCCACGCTCGGCGAAGTCGATCAGCCACTGTTGTTCGGCGGCGCTCAGCGGCAATGGCGGCGGCAGGGCCGGCCCCGGCGGCAGCGCGAGTGTTTTGACTGGAGGATCACGGTAGATCACCAGCGTGCCCGCCGCCAGATCGCCCAGCCGCTGGAAATCGCGGCTGATCAGCAGGGCCGCGACGCCGAACCCGTAAAACGCCGGCAGGAAATCCACCGCCCGCAGCAGGTTGCGAATCAACGCCGCCGGCCAGTCCACCGGCGCGCCGTTGGCCAGCACCACTTGCAGACCCAATGCCTTTTTGCCTGGCGTCGCGCCATCGGCGTAGATCTCGAACACCACCGGATAGAACCATTCGATCAAAAACAGAGTGATCAACCACACCCCCAACCCAGCCCAGCCCAGCAGCACCAGCCCCATCGACAATCCCCACAACGCACCATAGCGGATCAGGCTGTCCATGCCCCAGGCCAGCGCGCGCGCCATCGGTCCGGCCACCCGCAGCTTCAGGGTGATCCCCTCGGGCGTTTCGACGTAGCGGATCGTATCCAGCAAGGCAGGGTTGGACATAGTCAGGATCGAACGGCGGGTTGGATTCCCTGGCATCCCGGTTCCGCAAGCGTCCGGGGAAACAATGATTCGGTACTTCCTCGGCCGGGCAAAGCGTGGTCGCCGTTTTTTATAGCACGCCCTTGGGGTACGACCCCAGCACCCGGAACAGGCTGGCCTGCTCGCGCAGTTCGGTAAGCGCCCTGGCCACCGGCTCGTCCCGAGCGTGGCCGTCCAGATCGATGAAGAACACGTAATCCCACATTCCCCGCCGCGAGGGCCGCGACTCGATCCGGTTCATGCTCACATGGTTGCGGGCCAGTGGCTCCAGCAACCGAAACAGCGCGCCGGGCCGGTTGAGCGAAGCCACCAGCAGCGCGGTCTTGTCGTCGCCGGAAGGCTCGATCGGCTGCATGCCGATAATCAGGAACCGGGTGGTGTTGTTCGGCTCGTCCTCGATGTTGCGCACCAGCGTCGGCAGCCCATAAATATCCGCCGCGCACTGGCCGGCGATGGCCGCCGCGTCCGATTCGTCGCGCACCCGCCGCGCCGCCTCACCATTGCTGCCCACCTCGATCTGTTCGACGCGCGGCATGTTGGCGTCCAGCCATTCCCGGCATTGCGCCAAGGATTGCCGATGCGAATAAATGCGCCGAATCGCCCTGGGATCGGCGGCGCGGGTGATCAGATGATGATTGATGCGCATCTGCACCTCGCCGCAAATCCGTAGCGGCGATTGCAGGAACATGTCCAGGGTGTGGTTGACCACCCCCTCGGTGGAATTTTCCACCGGCACCACCCCGTAATCGGCGGAGCCAGCCTCGACCTCGCGGAACACCTCGTCAATCGCCCGCAGCGGAATGCTGTGGATCGACTGGCCAAAGTGTTTGAGCGCGGCGGCCTGGGTAAAGGTGCCTTCCGGCCCCAGAAACGCGATGCGCAACGGTTCTTCCAACGCCAGACAGGCCGACATGATCTCGCGAAACAACCGGGCCATCTCCTCGTTGCTGAGCGGTCCCTGGTTGGCTTCGATCACCCGCCGCAGCACCTGCGCCTCGCGTTCGGGGCGGTAGAAATTACCCGTGGCGCCAGCCGCTTGCTTGATCGCCCCGACCTGTTGCGCGCAGCGCGCCCGCTCGGTGATCAAGGTCTGAATTTGCCGATCCAGCGCGTCGATCTGTTCCCGCAGCGACCGCAGGCGATCCGCTTCGTTCATGCTTCCTCTCCGCCGTCCTCGCCGATGTCCGCCGCCGGCCCGTCATCGTCCGTCGGCGCGTCGCCGTTGCTGTCCGCGTCGCCGATACTTTCGATCTTCTCGACCCCGGTCAACTTTTCGGCGCCTTGCAGGCTGATCAGCTTGACGCCCTGAGTGTTGCGGCTCACCAGCGAAATTTCCTCGACCCGGGTCCGCACTAGGGTACCGCCATCGGTGATCAGCATGAGCTCGTGGTCGTTTTCCACCTGCACCGCGCCGACCAGCCGACCGTTGCGTTCGGAGGTTTGAATAGCGATGACGCCCTGGCCGCCGCGGCCCTTGCGGGGATAGTCATCGACCGGGGTGCGCTTGCCGTAGCCGTTCTCGGTCACGGTCAGCACCGCGCCCTCGGCCACCACGATCAGGGCGATGACCTTCTGTCCCTGGTCCAGGCGGATGCCGCGCACCCCACAGGCCGAGCGGCCCATGTCGCGCACCTCGGTTTCGGCGAAACGCAGCGCCTTGCCGGCGTCGGTAAACAGCATGATGTCGCGCTGGCCATGGGTCAGTTCCACGTTCACCAGTTGATCGCCCTCGCGCAGATCGATGGCGATGATGCCGCTGGGTCGGGGCCGGGAATATTCCGAAAGGGGGGTTTTCTTGACCGTGCCGTTGGCGGTGGCGAAAAAGACGTAATGATCGTCGCCAAACTCGCGCACCGACAACACCGCGTTGATGCGCTCGCTCTCCTCCAGCGGCAACAGATTGACGATAGGTTTGCCGCGCGCCGTCCGGCCAGCCTGTGGCAGTTCGTACACCTTCTTCCAATACACCTTGCCCCGGTTGGAGAAGCACAGCAGGGTGTCGTGGGTGCTGGCGATGAACAGTTTGTCCACGAAATCCTCTTCCTTGACCGTGGTCGCTGCCCGCCCCCGCCCGCCGCGTTTCTGCGCCCGATACAATGACAGCGGCTGCGATTTGACGTAACCGGAGTGCGACAATGTCACCACCATCGCCTCTTCGTTGATGAGGTCTTCCAGATCGAGGCTTTGTTCGTCGGGCAAGATCGCGGTGCGGCGGGCATCGGCGTACTGGGCGCGCAATTCGCTCAGCTCGGCGCGGACCACCGCCGTCAATCGCTCCGGTACGGTGAGAATTTCCAAATGGTCCTGGATCCGACGCAACAGCTCCTGATACTCGTCCAACAACTTTTGCTGTTCCAGGCTGGTCAGCCGGTGCAGCCGCAAATCCAGGATCGCCTGTGCCTGAGCCGGCGACAACCGGTAGCCGGTCGCGCCCAGGCCGAATTCCGTCGGCAAGTCTTCGGGCCGCGAGATGTCCGCGCCGGCGCGCGCCAGCAGGTCGGTGACCTGACCCGGCGCCCATACCCGTTCCAGCAGCGCGGACCGGGCGGCCGCCGGATCGGCGGCGGCGCGAATCAGATCAATCAGCGGATCAAGATTGGCCAGCGCCACCATCAGGCCCTCAACGATATGGGCGCGCTCGCGGGCCTTGCGCAGATCGAACACGGTGCGCCGCGCCACCACCTCGCGGCGGTGGGCCAGAAACGCTTCCAGCACCTGCTTGAGGTTGAGCAGGCGTGGCTGCCCTTCGACCAGCGCCACCATGTTGACGCCGAACACGCATTGCAGGGCGGTGTGCAGGAACAGATTGTTCAGCACCACTTCGGCCGACTCGCCACGCCGCAATTCGATGTAGACGCGCATCCCGTCCTTGTCGGACTCATCCCGCAGTTCGGCGATGCCCTCAATCTTCTTGTCCTTGACCATCTCGGCGATCTTCTCGATCAACCGGGCCTTGTTCACTTGATACGGCAGTTCGGTGACGATGATGGCCTGGCGATTGCGCGCCTCGTCGGTTTCGATCTCGGTGCGGGCGCGCATTTGCACCCGGCCGCGTCCGGTCTCATAGGCGTCGCGGATGCCCTGGACGCCGTTGATCAGACCAGCGGTCGGGAAATCCGGCCCCGGAACATGGCGCATCAGATCGTCGATGGTCAGCGCCGGGTCGTCGATCAGGGCGATGCAGGCGTCCACCACTTCGCCGAGATTGTGCGGCGGGATGTTGGTGGCCATGCCGACCGCGATGCCGGAAGAGCCGTTGACCAGCAGGTTGGGCACGCGGGTCGGGAATACCGTCGGTTCGCGCTCGGATTCGTCGTAGTTGGGGACAAAATCCACCGTTTCCTTGTCGAGGTCGGCCAGCAACTCGTGGGCGATGCGGGCCATGCGAACCTCGGTGTAGCGCATCGCCGCCGGGGCGTCGCCATCGATACTGCCAAAGTTGCCCTGCCCGTCCACCAGCATGTAGCGCAGCGAGAAAGGTTGGGCCATGCGGACGATGGTGTCGTAGACGGCGGTATCGCCGTGGGGGTGGTACTTGCCGATGACATCGCCCACCACGCGGGCGGATTTCTTGTAGGGTTTGTTCCAGTCGTTACCCAGCTCGCTCATGGCGAACAACGCCCGCCGATGCACCGGCTTGAGACCGTCGCGCACGTCCGGCAGCGCCCGGCCGACGATCACGCTCATGGCGTAGTCGAGATAGGACTGCCGCATCTCGTCTTCCAGATTGACCGGCAGAATTTCTTTGGCGATATCAGTCATGCAGAACCCTCGTCAACATCCCACCCGGCTGCCGGGACAGCCGCGAATGGCGAATTCTAGCACAGCCGGGGGTGGGGGTTTCGGGCGGCGGCGCGGTCGCCTAGACAGGCTTGCATCTGCATCGTTCGGGAACGTTGAACAGGACCAGTCAAGGTGGCGACTTGGGTTATGCTAAAATTTTTGGTGGTGCTAAAGTAACGAAAAGTAGGGCTGGCTGTTCCAGGCTCTCCATTTTTCCAACCTGACCGATAGTGATTTGCCTCCCCCGTCATGATGCTGAACAGCCGGCGGATAAGGAAAAACCAGCCGAGACTACCGCATCAATCCCAAAGGTCCTTAATGAGTGGAGAACCCACGTGGCTGACCAAGACGACGAACAACAAAATCTTTTTGAAGAGCCTGAAGAGCCGGCCGCACAGGAGCGGCGCGAGTTTCTGCGCAGCTTGGGCAAGTGGTCGCAGGCGGTGATCGGCGGCGTGGTGCTGGGCGGAGCGGTGACAACCTCCCGGCCAGCTCGGGCGAGCTGGTACAACCGGGGCGGCGGCTGGCACAACCGGGGTGGCGGCTGGTACAACCGGGGCGGCGGCTGGGCCAACCGGAGCGGCGGCGGCTGGTTCAACCGGGGCGGCGGCTGGCATAACCGGGGCGGCGGCTGGTACAACCGAAGCGGTGGCTGGGCCAACCGGGGCGGCGGCGGCTGGAATAACTGGGGCGGCGGCGGCTGGCACAACCGGGGTGGGAGCTGGGCCAACCGCAGCGGTGGTTCCGGGGGCAGTTGGATCAACCGACGTTAAAGGGATTTCCTGAAGATTAAGGTCAGACGATCGACCGTATCCGCCGCGCGCGGTCGCGGCGGTTTTGATCGACCTAGAACGAGCCGAACAGGGTGCCCAGGACAATGACGGCCACCAGCGCAACCATCGCGCCGACGATACCGACCATCACGATATCAAAATAGCTTTTTTGGTGCGTGGAACCGCAGACGGCGAGCAGGGTGACCACGGCGCCGTTGTGTGGCAGGCTGTCCAGAGTACCGGCGCTGATGACCGCCACCCGGTGCAGCAGCGCCGGGTCAATGCCTAACTCCGTCGCCATTTGCAGATAAGTCGCGCCGAGCGCATCGAGGGCAATGGTCATCCCGCCCGACGCCGAACCGGTCAACGCGGAGAGGATGTTGGTGGACAGGGCCAGCGAAACCAGTGGCCCGCCTTCGATGGACAGCACCCAGTCACGCACGATCTCGAACGCCGGCACGGCGGCCACGACGGCCCCGAAACCCACCAGGCTGGCCACGCTGAGCACCGGCAGGGCCGAGGCGTTGGCCCCGGCGTCGACCGTATCACGCAGCGCCGGCAGCCGCCGTTGGTTGAATGCGACCAGAACGAGGATGGCCGAAATCAGCGCCACGATCACCGACCAGACCCCGCTGACCGACGAAAGCGGAATGCCCCCCCACCGCGCTTCGGCCAGGAAGCTCGTGTCCAGACGCGGCAACACCCACAGGGACATGACCAGATTCACGAGGATCACCACGATCAGCGGGAGGATAGCCACCAGGATCGGGGGACCGGATTCGCTATGATGGCCGCGATGCACCTCGGGCGGGTCAAACGCGCCGGCGGTCGTGGCCCGTTCGCGCACCAAGGTGTCCTCGGCGGCGGTATCGGGGGCCACGAGGGCGTCGCCATAGCCTTCACCCTTGCGGCGGGCGACAGCCTCGGCGCGCGCCAGCCACCACAGGCCGAAGCCCAGCATGATGACAGCCGCGGTGATGCCCAACCCCGGCGCGGCAAAGGGCGTGGTGCCGAAGAACGGCATGGGGATCGCGTTCTGGATCGCCGGCGTGCCCGGCAAGGCGGACATGGTGAAGGTCGAGGTGCCGAGGGCAATAGCCGCCGGCATCAAACGATTCGGGATATCGGCCGCCCGAAACAGGGCCTGGGCCATCGGCCCGATCACGAAGAAAGCGACGAACAGGCTCACGCCACCGTAAGTGACCAATGCGCCCGCCAGCACGACCGCCAGCATGGCCCGGCGCGGCCCGAGCCGTTCGGTCATGAAACGGGCGATGGTCGAGACCGAGCCGCTGTCATCCATGAGTTTCCCGAACACGGCGCCCAGGAGGAATAGCGGAAAGAACTGAGCGAGAAAGCCGCTCGCCGAAATCATGAAGGTTTGCGTCCAATGCGCCAGCAGCGGCTCTCCCGCCGCAAGCGCGGCGATCAATGCCGCCGCTGGCGCGAGCACCAGAATGCTCCAGCCTCGAAAAGAGAGCCAAATGAGAACTCCAAGGCCCAGCAGAATGCCGAGCAATCCCATGGCTTAGACCCCTGCCAGCAGTGCGTCGAGATCAAACGTCGACCGCACGCCCAGATCGGCTCCGTGAGCGTCCAGAAACGCTTCGGCGGCACGCCGCCCCTTGTCGCGAAGCTTGCAGAAAAACTCCCACTCGGCCAGGAGCTTCGAGGAGGAACTCAACTGGGCCATCTCCTCGCTGGCGATCCGATGGATGCGCATCTTGGCCCAGACCGCGCCCTCGCCCTTGCCGGGATCGGCCACCTGCCGCAACAGGGCGATCATGCGCAACTCCTTCAGCAGGGGCGAGTTGAAGGCGACTTCATTGAGTCGGTTGTGAATCTCGCGCGCCGTGCGCGGCGCCAGGGGCCGGTTGATCGGATTGATCTGGATCAGGATGGTGTCCTGGGATACGCAATCCCGCACCAGCGGGGTGATGGTCGGGTTGCCGGCATAACCGCCGTCCCAGTACGCTTCGCCGTCGATCTCCACGGCCTGGAACATCGTGGGCAGACAGGCCGAGGCCAACAGGGCGTCGATGCTCAGCTCGGCGTTGCGGAACACGCGGCCGCGACCGGTGTGCACGTTGGTGGCGGTCACAAACAGGCGGATCGGACCGCCGGCGACCCGGGCAAAGTCGATGTGCTCTTCCAGAATCGCGCGCAGGGGATTCGAACCGCCAAGACTCAGGCTATAGGGCGAAATGACCCGCGCCGCGAGATCGAGCG
The DNA here is from genome assembly GCA_029624675.1 of Candidatus Contendibacter sp. Classification (GTDB taxonomy): domain Bacteria; phylum Pseudomonadota; class Gammaproteobacteria; order Competibacterales; family Competibacteraceae; genus Contendibacter. The sequence goes on along the minus strand of JARSSP010000048.1, from coordinate 11,702 downwards.
TCAGGTAAAGCGGTGAGTAATCAAGGGTCCAGAGACCCGTCAGGATTTCGAGGGGGCCACGGCGCAGGGGGCTCAGCAGCGCGGCGTCCGAAACGTGCTTCCAGAACTTTTCGAGCGCCGTTCGCGCGCCCTCGGGGCCACCCGCCGCATAGCCATCGGCCATCACCACCGCATTCATGGCGCCGGCCGAGGTACCGGAAATCCCGTCGAAGCGCAGCCAGGGCACTTCGAGCAGGCGATCCAGTACCCCCCAGGTGAACGCGCCGTGCGCGCCACCGCCTTGCAAACCCAAGTCGACCAGGACGATATCACGATGTGGCCGCGCCTCGGCGGGGGTCTTGGTGGTCATACGAGTTCCTTGAGCTAAGGGATTGAAAAGTCTGGATGCGACGCTTCGCGCCGGCTGACGACGGTCTCGCGAATGCTATCGTGGGCAAGGCGCCGTGTCAGCGGCGAAAAGGTTACGCGAGCGCCTTGGCCTTGAGTCTGGCGAACTCCTCCGGGTTGATGGTGCCGGCGTCGAGCAGCGCCTTGGCGTCGGCAATCTGGTCCGCCGGCGATTTTCCGGCCACTTCCCGGATGTAGGCGTCGGTATCGGACTTCGCCCGCTGCATTGCCACCCGCTGCCGCTCCGCCATGCCTCTGCCGCGGGCCAAGATGTAGAGGAGCGCGGTCAAGACTGGCAGGAAGATTAGGCCTATCAGCCAGAGGACTTTAGAGCCCCCGCCCAGCTCGGCGTCCCGGAACAGGTCGACGACGACCTGGAACAGGACGATGAGGTAGGCTACGAAAAAGAAGGACGAGGCGATCAGCCACAGAACATCCCAGAAATTGCTCACTATATTTCTCCATTGAGTTCGGTCAGGATTCAGTTCGATCAGGATTCAGTTCGGTCGGGTTGCGGCATGCGCGTCATCAACGACTTAAGAGACTGTACAAAAACTCCCCTCTCGTTGCGGGAGCGGCGCGGTCGTTCCGCGAGCGGGGGGCGTCAGCCCCCTGTTTCCCGAAACGCGGCAAGGCGTCGGCGATCTCGAAGGGTGCGGAAACAGCGGACTCACGTCCGCCGCTCGCCTTTTATACAGCCTCTAAATCTAAGCTAGTATTATCCGCGTGTAAAATCCGCTGAGGGTCCCCCATTGGAAAAAGTAGCCACGTCCGCGCTGTTTGAATCGGCCCACCCAACCCCTGGCGCGCGAGTGGCCGGGCTGTCCGCGCTCGCGCTCCTCGTGCTGCTCGCCGCCTGCAAGCCGGTTGAAAAGCCCGAGCCTGAGCCCATTCGCCCGGTTCGAGTGACGACCGTCGAGCGCCGGGAAGGTGGCGAAACCGTGAGTCTCACCGGGCAAGTTGAGGCGCGGGAGGAAGTGAACCTGTCCTTTCGGGTTGGGGGACGCATGATCGAGCGTTCCGTCAATGTCGGCGATCGGGTCAGGGCCGGCCAGGTGGTCGCCCGCCTGGAATCGGATACTCCGCGCAACGCGCTGCGGTCGGCCCGCGCGGAACTCACCGCCGCGCGAGCGCGACTGGTCGAGGCTCAGAACAACTTCGAGCGTCATCGATCGCTGCTGGACCGAGGTTTTATCACGCGCGCCATGTTCGATCAGGCGGAACAGGCCTATCGAACCGCTCGAGCCCAAGTCGATTCGGTGCAGGCGCAGGTGAACATCGCCGAGACCCAACTGGGCTACGCCGACCTGATCGCCGCTTCGAGCGGCACCGTGACCGCCCGCCGCGCCGAACCAGGGGAGGTGGTGGGGGCGGGCCAACCCATTATCCAGCTCGCCCGGGAAGGTGGCCGGGATGCCGTGTTCGACGTGCCGGCGCGGATCATCGAGACCGCGCCGGCCAATGCCGAGGTCGTCGTTGTCCTGAGCAGCGATCCAAAGGTGCGCACCACCGGGCGGGTGCGAGAAGTGTCCCCGCAGGCCGATCCGGTGACGCGGACCTTCAAGGTTCGAATCGGCCTGAACGATCCGCCGGCGGCGATGCGGCTCGGTTCGACGGTGACCGGCAGCGTCCAGGTCGGCGCCGGATCCGGTATCGAGATCCCGGCCTCGGCGCTGACGTCGGCCAATCAGCGCCCGGCGGTCTGGGTGCTCGACCCCGCTAGCAACACCGTGTCGCTGCGCAATATCGAGGTGCTGCGTTATGGCCTGGCCCGGGTGGCGGTCGCGGAAGGACTGCAACCGGGCGACATCGTCGTGACCGCCGGGGTCCAGACCCTGCGTCCGGGCCAGCAGGTCCGGCTGCTCGGGACGCAACCATGAACCGCTTCAATCTTTCCGAGTGGGCCATCCGCAACCGCTCAATCACCCTTTTCATCATGATCGTCGCCCTCGTCGCGGGGATTGCGTCCTTCTACAAGCTGGGTCGCGCCGAGGATCCGCCCTTCACCTTCCGCACCATGGTCGTCAGGGCGATCTGGCCGGGCGCCACGCTGGACGAAACGATCCGGCAGGTGACCGATCGCCTTGAACGCACCCTGCAGGAAGTCCCGAATCTGGACGATCTGCGCAGCTTCACCCGCGCCGGCGACACCACCATCTTCGTGAATCTCAAGGGCAGCACCTCGGGCAAGGAGGTTCCGGACGCCTGGTATCAGGTCCGCAAGCGGGTGGCCGACATGCGTCACACCCTGCCGCAGGGGATCGTCGGACCCTTCTTCAACGACGAGTTCGGCGACACCTTCGGGATCATCTACGCCTTCACCGCCGACGGTTTCACCCACCGGGAGTTGCGCGATCAGGTAGAGGACATCCGCTCGCAACTCCTGCAAGTCCCGGATGTTTCCAGGATCGATATCCTTGGCGCCCAGGACGAGGTGATTTACATCGATTTCTCCGCCGAGCGGCTGGCGGGTCTGGGCTTCGCCCCGAGTGCCCTGATCGCGGCCTTGCAGGCGCAGAACATCGTCATCCCCGCCGGCGTGCTGCGTACTGGCGAGGAAACGATTGCGCTGCGAGTCTCGGGCGCCTTCGCTTCCGAGCAGGACATCGCCAATGTTACCTTCGCGATCGGCGACCGCATGCTGCGGCTGAGCGACATCGCCGAGATTCGTCGCGGTTTCACCGACCCGCCCCAGCCCATGTTCCGGATCAATGGCCAGCCGGCGATCGGCCTGGCGATCGCCATGCGCGAGGGCGGCGATACCCTGGCGCTCGGCCGGAACATCGGGCGGGCCATCAAAAAAATTGCGGCGGATCTGCCGGTCGGCATCGAGGCCCGGCTGGTGGCGGATCAACCTCTGACGGTCGATCTGGCGATCAACGAATTCACCACCTCCCTGTGGCAGGCGATCGGCATCGTGCTCGTGGTGAGTTTCATCGCCCTGGGGGTACGGGCCGGCACGGTGGTGGCCGTGACCATCCCGCTCACGCTGGCCGTGGTTTTCCCCATCATGGACCTGGCCAACATCGATCTCCAGCGCATCTCGCTCGGCGCCCTGATCATCGCGCTGGCCCTCATGGTCGACGACGCCATGACCACCATCGACGCCATGAGCCGACGCCTGGCGCTGGGCGACGACAAGGTCAGCGCCGGCATCTATGCCTATCGCCATCTCGCCTTCGCCATGCTGACCGGGACCCTGGTCACCATCGCCGGCTTCGTGCCCGTCGGCTTCGCCCAGAGTTCGGCCGGCGAGTACACCTTCTCGATCTTCGCCGTCGTCGGCATCGCGCTCCTGGCTTCCTGGTTCGTCGCGATGGTGTTCGCCCCCCTGATCGGCATGGTGCTGCTACGGCCACCGAAGACCGATCAGGCCGAGAAACCGAGCCGCGTGACCCAGCTTTATCGGGGCTTCCTGACATTGGCCATGCGGGCCCGCTGGCTCACCATCGCGGTGACGGTCGGGGCCTTCGTCGCGTCCCTGGTGGCGCTGGGTCAGGTGCCGCGCCAGTTCTTTCCCGCCTCGGACCGGCCCGAACTCCTGGTCGATCTCCGGCTGCCGCAGAACGCCTCGATCCATGCGACCGAACAGCTCGTCAATCGCTTTGAGGGATACCTGCGCGATGATCCCGACCTGGCTTCCGGGATCGAGCGCTGGAGCACTTACATCGGCCAGGGCGCCATCCGCTTCTATCTGCCCCTCGACGTTCAGTTGCCCAATCCCTTCTTCGCTCAGGCGGTGATCGTGACCAAGGGCATGGCGGCTCGCGAGCGCCTGCAACCGCGACTGGAACACCTGCTGGCGGAGGAGTTTCCCCAGGTGGTCGGGAACGTCTCGCCGCTCGAACTCGGACCACCGGTCGGCTGGCCGGTGCAGTATCGCGTTCTCGGCCCGGACCCGACCCAGTTGCGCGAGATCGCCTTGCGGCTTGGGCAGGTCGTTGCGAGCCAGCCGGGGACGCTCCGCGTCAATTTTGACTGGATGGAACCGGAACGGGAGTTGCGGATCCGCATCGACCAGGAGAAGGCGCGTTTGCTCGGCCTGAGTTCCCAGGCAGTGGCTACGGCGCTCGGCGCCAATATCTCGGGGAGGAACATTACCCAGGTCCGCGACGATATCTATCTCATCAATGTGGTCGCTCGCGAAGCGGGAGGACAAAATCTGTCCATCGAGACCCTGCGCACCCTGCCGGTGTCGATGCCGGACGGGCGGACCATCCCGCTCGCCCAGTTCGCGACCTTCGAATACGGTCAAGCCTACCCGCTGGTGTGGCGACGCGACCGGCTGCCAACCCTGACGGTCAAGGCGGATCTGGCGCCGGGGCTCTTGCCCGACTCGGTGGTCTCGAACCTGACCGAAGCCATCGCCAAGTTGAACGCGGAGCTGCCGGCCGGCTACCGGATCGAGGTCGGGGGCTCGGTCGAGGAGAGCGCCCAGTCGCAGGCCTCGGTATTCGCCGTGGTCCCGCTGATGATCCTGATCATGCTGACCCTGCTGATCTTCCAGCTCAAGAGCTTCCAGCTCCTGGCCATCGTCCTGAGCCTGGTGCCGCTGGGCCTGATCGGCGTGGTGGCCGCCCTGCTGGCATCCGGCAAGCCGCTCGGCTTCGTCGCCATCCTCGGCATCCTGGCGCTGGTCGGCATGATCGCGAAGAACGCGGTGATCCTGATCGATCAGATCGAGGCCGAACGGGCCGCCGGCAAGGCGGTCTGGGACGCGGTGGTGGAGGCCAGCATTTCGCGCTTTCGGCCGATCATGCTGACCGCCCTGTCGACCGTGCTCGGCATGATTCCGATCGCGCCGACCGTGTTCTGGGGTTCCATGGCCTACGCCATCATGGGCGGCCTGCTGGTGGCGTCATTGCTCACGCTAGTCTTTTTGCCGACGCTCTACGTCACCTGGTTCGGGGGAAAGCCTCCCAAGGCGTCCGGGGATACGACGGTCGCTCCAAAAGACGCTCCACCTTTGGAGGTCGAACCGCGTGACCTCGTCTGAATCCGAGCAAAGAATTCTCAAACGGTCGATAGCGATCACGGTGGTCTTCGCCAGTTCCGGGATTCTGCTCGGTCTGTTGTCGGGGTCGCAGTCGATCGTTTTTGACGGCCTGTTCTCGGTCATCGATACCCTGGTGCTGATGCTGGCGCTGACCGCGGCGCGGCTGGTGCAGCGCGAAGGCGACCGCCGTTTTCAGTACGGCTACTGGCATATCGAACCGATCGTGCTGGCGTTCAACGGCAGCGTGCTGATGTTCCTGTGCCTGTATGCGTTCATCAACGCGGTCGGCAGTTTTCTGGCGGGCGGACGCGAACTGGAGCTGGACTGGGCGCTGGGCTACGCCGCCGCCGCGTGCATCGTCACCTTCGGCATGTACTTCTACGAACGCCGGGAGAATCGGCGGGTCCGGTCGAATCTTCTGCGCCTCGACGCCCAGAGTTGGTTGATGTCCGCCCTGATCGCCTCGGCCTTGCTGGTGGCCTTCGCGCTGGCCAAGGCGATGAAGGGAACGCGCTTCGCCCCTCTCGCACCCTATGTCGACCCGGCCGTGCTGGCGCTGTTGACCTCGTACCTGATCACGGTTCCGATCAAGACGGTTCGCCAGGCGCTGAATGAGATTTTGCTGATTACGCCGCCCAAGCTGGACCAGGTGGTGCGCACGGTGATGGAATCGGTGGTCGAGCGCCACGGTTTCCGCAAGTACACAAGCTACGTCGCCAAGGTCGGGCGCGCCTATTTCATCGAGATCTATATCGTCACGCCGGCCGACTTTCAGGTCGGCAGCATTGCCACGCTGGACGCCATCCGCCGGGAAATCAGTACAGCCATCAGCGACCAGCGATCCTATCAATGGCTGATCGTCGAATTCACGGCCGATGAACGATGGATTTGAAGACGGCGCGCGGTGCCCGATAGAAGCGCTCCGCTTTACCGGGGTTCAAACTGTTTGAAAATGCAACTTTGTATGGAGAACGTGATGACAACAAAACGGCAATTACGCACGACGATGTTCCTGACGTGCCTGACGTTGGCGGTGGCGTGGGGCAACGTCGGCGCAGCCGACATCCCCGTGGTCACCGGCGAGCAATGGACCACCTCTTCGCCGGAAGTGCAGAAAGCCTATCTGATCGGCATCGCCAATTTGATGCAGGTCGAAACCGCTTACTACGCGAAGAATCCACCGACTCATGCTCAGAACTTCGTCCCGCGTCTCGCCAAGGGGTTGCGGGGCCAGACCCTCGACAGCGTGCGGGACAGCCTCAACCGCTGGTACGCCGGAAACCCCGACCGTTTACAGCGACCGGTCCTCGAGACGATCTGGTTCGAAATAGCCACGCCCGGACTTCAAAAGCACAAGTAGAGCGGAGAGAAATCATGAAACTGAAACGGCTTGGATCGATGATGGCCATCGTGGCGGTGACCGGTATGGTGGGATGCACGGACATGACGCCGCAACAGCAGGGAACCCTGAGCGGCGCGGCCATCGGCGCCGCGGGCGGAGCGGGCATCGCGGCCATTGCCGGGGGCAACGCCTGGACTGGCGCGGCCGTCGGCGCCGCCGCCGGCGGCGTCGCCGGCAATATCAGGGGCGGCCGGCGATGAATCGCGGAGCCATCGGCCCATGAAGGCAACGGTTGCATGCCTGGCGGTCGCGCTCGCCACGCCAGCCCTGGCGCAGGATTCGGGTTGGAGCTTTGCGCTCTCGCCCTACGCCTGGACGCCGGGCCTCACCAGTTCGGCCGAAACGGCGTGGGGAACGGTTGAAGTCGACAAAAGCATCGGAGACGTACTCTCCGATCTCGATGTTGCCTTCATGGGTGCGTTCGAAGCCCGCAACGGTCCCTGGAGCCTGATCGCCGACCTGTTCTACGCCGACCTCTCGCAAAGTCGCTCTACCCCGCTCGGCGTGCTCTTTTCAAGAGCGGAGTTCGAAACGGAAGTGAAGCTTCTGAGCGGTTATGCCGGCTATCGGGTCTTCGAGGGCGGCCAGGTCGCCATCGACCTGCTGGCTGGCCTCCGGGTCAACTCCGTGGACCTTGACATATCCCTCGCCCCCGGCCTGCTCGCGGGCCAGCAATTTGGGATGAGCGAGACCTGGGTCGATCCGCTGATCGGCGGGCGCGTGCGCTTCAACATCACTGACGGGTGGTTCGCGACGGTTTTCGCCGACGTCGGCGGCTTCCGGGCCGGCTCCGACTTGACCTGGCAGATCTTCGGAAGCCTCGGCTACCAGTTCGACGAGCGCTGGTCGGTCCAGGGCGGCTGGCGCTATTTCGCCATCGAGAAGACGATCGACGGGCGTGACGTCGAAATCGATTTGAACGGCCCGCTGCTCGGCTTCACGGTACGGTTCTGACGGGTACCGCCGTGATAAATCGTCCGCTTTGACTCCAACCACCAAACACTGAGGAAATCCGATGACGACACGCTTCCCGACCATCATCGCCCTGCTTGCCGCTACGTCAGTAGCGGGTCTGGCGGTGGGGGCCGAAACGCCCGCCAAAGCCGCTCCAGCGAACACTTTTACCCTGAACCGGGGCGAGAACCTTTCGACGCTGTGCGCATCCATCCGCCAGTCCGGCGTCAACGTCTCGATGGCCGACTGTGTGACCCAGATCCTGTTCGCCAACCGGCAGTGGTTCGATGATCGCTTCGGCTACGTCTGGAACGACCCGGCGTCGGTGAAGCTGGATTCCGCCGTCCGGCTGTGGGCCGGCATCCCCTACATACTGCCGGCGGAACTAGTGGCGGCCAAGCCGGCGCAAGCCGAATCGGCGCCGCCGGCGTCGAAGGGATCGGCCGAGACCCAGCCGATTCATCCGGGGCACTTCGATCCCCTGGGCAAGGCGCCTTCCAAATTCACACTCGAGGTGCGCGATCGCCTGAAGGTCACGCTGCCGTTCGAGGATCGACGCGACTTCGAGGAGGCCAAGAAGGGCTTCATCGCCGAGCCGTCTTACAAGCAGATCATGGCGGACGCCGGACACGTCGCCTGGGACATGGGCAGTTACCAATGGCTGCTGGACGGCAAGGACTTCGAGAGCATCAATCCCTCGCTGCAACGCCAGGCCGTACTCAACATGGCCTACGGTCTTTATGAGGTGGTTCCGGGGCGCATCTACCAGGTGCGGGGCTACGACCTCGCCAACATTAGCTTCATCAAGGGCGACACCGGCTGGATCGTCTTCGATCCGCTGACCGCCAAGGAAACGGCGCGGGCCGCGCTCGAGTTCATCAACGAGAAGCTCGGCAAGCGGCCGGTCGTGGGCGTCGTGTACTCACACTCGCACGTCGACCACTTCGGCGGCGTGCGCGGCGTGGTGGACGAGGCCGACGTCGCCAGCGGCAAGGTGATGTTGATCGCGCCAGCGGGTTTCCTCGAGGCGGCGATCGCCGAAAACGTGTTCGCCGGCAATGCAATGTCGCGGCGCTCGCAATGGCAGTACTCCGTGCTGCTGAAGCGCGATCCCTTCGGCCACGTCGATCAGGCGATCGGCAAAAACATCGCCAGCGGCAACACCGGGCTGATTGCGCCCAACCGGCTGGTGAGCAAGGACTTCGAGGAAATCACGCTCGATGGCGTGAAGATGGTGTTCCAGAACGCGCCGGACACCGAGGCACCGGTCGAGATGAACACCTACTTCCCGCAGTTCAAGGCCCTCTGGGCGGCGGAGATCATCACCGGCACGATCCACAACATCTACACGATCCGCGGCGCCGCGGTGCGCAACGCGCTCAACTGGTCGAAGGAGATCAACGAAGCGCTCTACAAGTTCGGCCAGGAAGCCGAGGTGATGTTCGCCTCGCATAGCTGGCCGCGCTGGGGCAACGCCCGCATCCAGGAGGTGCTGCGCGCCCAGCGCGACACTTACGCCAACCTCAACAACCAGGCGCTGCATTACGCCAACCGGGGCGTCACGATCAACGAGATCCACAACGTCTACGAAGTGCCGAAGAGCCTGCGCGAGCAGTGGGCCGCCCGCAGCTACCACGGCGACGTGCAGAACAATACGCGCGGCGTGATCAACCGCTTCCTCGGCCACTACGACGGCAACCCGACCAACCTGATCCCGCTGTCGCCCGCCGACTCGGCCCCGCTCTATGTGGAGATGATGGGCGGCGCCGAGAAGATCCTCGCGCGCGCCCAGCAGCTCTATGACGAGGGGGCCTATCTCTACGCCACCGAAATCCTCAACAAGCTGGTGTTCGCCGAGCCGCGCAACCAGGCCGCGCGACGCCTGCTGGCCGACGCCTTCGAGCAGCTCGGCTACCAGGCCGAGAGCACCAGCACGCGCAACAGCTTCCTGCAGGGTGCGTTCGAGCTGCGCAACGGCCTGCCCGGCGGCGTACCGGCGCGGTCGACGGGGCCGGATGTGGTGCGCGCGATGTCCACCGAGCAGTGGCTCGATTTCATCGGCATCAGCATGGATCCGAAGAAAGCCGACGGCATCCGGTTCGTCATCAACCTGGTCACGCCCGACAACGGCGAACGCTTCGTGGTCGAGATGAGCAACGCGACCCTGACCACGATCAAAGGCGAGCAGGCCAAGAGTCCGGACCTCACGGTCACGGTGAACCGCGCCGACCTCAACCAGGTGATGATGGGCGTGGCGTCGTTCGACGACCTGATCAAGGCGGGTAAGGCGAAGTTCGACGGCAACCGGGCCGGGTTCGACCAGTTGCGCTCGATCCTTGTCCCGTTCACGCCGGACTTCGAGATCCTGCCGGGTACCGCGCCGAAGCAGCCCGCCGCCCCACCGAAGCCGTTCGAGGTGCGCGACCTCGTGAACCCGCTGGTCGGCGATTGATGCCGGGCGTGGCTCGCAACTGACAACAAGTACGGCGCATCCGGTCCGTCCGATCAACTTCGTTCTCATCACCAACAGGAAGAGAGCAAATGCCGAAAACGGCCCAGTGGTCAGTTCGCGCGGGCTTCACGCCTGCACTGTGTGCCCTGTCGCTTCTCGCTGGCTGTGCCGCGTCGCCTCCCGATGTGGCGACGGAGCCCCAGCCAGTGACCCGCGAGAACTTCGTGCGTGCCGAGACCGACCGGATGTTCAGCGATATCCTCAAGCTGACCGGTGGCGTGAACCGGTTCCACCACATCCGCGCCCCCACTCCCCTCGACCAGCAGACCGTGGTGCGGATGAACCGCGACACGGTCTATTCCATAGCGATCATCGACACCACGAACGGTGGCGCCGTTACCCTGCCGCCGAGTCCGGATGGCCGCTACATCGCAATGCACCTGATCGACAACGATCATTATGACCTGGGCGTCATCTACGACCCTGGCGACCACCCGCTTCCGGTCGGCAAGGGCCATGTGGTGGCGATCGTCCGCATTCAGGTTTACAACCCGAACGACCCAAAGGAGATTGCGCTCATCAACGGCTGGCAGGACCGGCTTGCGATCAATGCCAAGAGCGCCAAGCCGTTCGTGCCCGGCGATTGGGACCGGGCCAGTCTCGACAAGCTTCGCGGCGAACTTGAAGTGCCGTGCCGGAGCTTTCCCAACTTCGAGAAGGCCATGATGCCTCGCGGGCAGGCCGACCCCGAGCAGCGGCTTTGCGCCGCCGGCGTCGGCTGGGGACTACTGCCCGGCGCGACGGCCACCTATTTCTCGTATCCGGGCGGTCACCCCAACACCGAGTGCCGCATGGCTACATACGCCGTCCCGAAGAACGGCGCCTTCTGGTCGATCACCGTCTACAATTCGACCGGCTTCATCGAGTACGAGAATTCGGTGCTCAACAGCAGCAACGTGAAACTGAACCCGGACGGCACCTTCACGGCCTTCTTTGGCTCGAAGAAGGCGTGCGGCGACGTACCCAACCGGCTGGATGCTCCGAAGGGCTGGAACTTCATGATGCGCGTCTATCGGCCCGATCCGTCGGTCCTGAACGGCGGTTATAGGTTGCCGGCGACGGCTCCAGTGAAGCGGTAGCGCGGATCATGCGCGGCGGGGTCCGTCACCCCGATTCGATGACGAACGGTGTGACGGGCACCCACTCGACACGGGCGCGCGCCTCACGATCACCTTGCTGTTTCCACGATGAGGGCTCGCGCCCGCGTTTGCGGGTGGTCGGCGGCATTCAACGTTTACCTGTTCCGGAGGCCCCGGATGAAAATGAAAATCAACTGGACTGTTTGTGGTGCCGCCCTGCTGGTCTTGGCGTTCGCGGTCCTGCCGCGGGTCGAGGCCGGCGAGGTATTGAATGGGGTTAAGGCTCGCGGGCAACTGCGCTGCGGGGTCAGCGAGGATATCCCGGGCTTCTCCGAGCAGGACGCCAACGGCCGCTGGCGCGGGTTCGACGTG
>JARSSP010000047.1 GCA_029624675.1 Candidatus Contendibacter sp. | reverse complement strand
TACGCCTGATTTTCGGCACCAAACAGGGCCGGCTGAAGTATCTTGCTAATCAGGTTTGATCAAGCTGCTTTCCCTATCCTTGGCAAAGCTGGAAGGCGATTGCCCGGTTCGCCATGTGGTCATGGAACACATTCGCTGTCCGCCCCCATCGGCACGGAAGACCGAGTCTATACTGACGGACGCGGGTTTCACCGCCGCCTGCCGGCGCGGCGATGCCCGGCGTCAAGAGAACTGAAGCACGCGCCGGCAACCCCAACTTGATCGTTGCCATCCCAGCGGTTTCCAGGAGCGGGGAAGACGCAAGTTGGACTATATACTACAAAAACTTATGGGTGATCGGGTGATCGATATGCTGCGTTTCGTGCGCGACCTGAAGATCCGCGGAAAGTTGCTGGCGGTGGTTTTGCCGCTCGTGCTGCTGCCTGTCCTTAGCATAGGCATGATCGTTGGCTATGTATCCGAGCAGCAAGCGTATCTGGGCATTACCCAAGCCACCCGGGCGGATCTTGAACATATGGCCCAGTTTACCTTGGATCTCCTGAACGCTCATTATCAGCAATTTGAGGTTTACAAGGAGGACAAGCGGCGGACCGCCTACAAGGATTTGGCGACCCTGGTCCAGTTTGCCTACAACCTCGTCACGGTTCAGCACGACCAGTCCGTCAATGGCCAGCACACCCTGGAGGAGGCGCAACGGGAAGCCAGGAGAGCGTTCAAGAATATTAGCGTGGGTGAAACGGGCTATCTCTACGCCATGACCTCGAAGGGCGATTTGACGATTCACGTTGCTCAGGAAGGCAAGAACATCCTTGACGCTCAGGATGAGAAAGGCCGCCACTTCATCCAGGAAATGTGCGAGAAGGCCGTTGCCGCGAAGCCCGGCGAAGTGCTTTACATCGTTTATCCCTGGCGCAATGAGATTCTGGGAGAAACTCGCGCCCGAAATAAAGTCGTGGCTTATATGTATTTCCAGCCTTGGGATTGGATCATCGCGGCCGGCGGCTATCTGGAAGAAACCTATGAGGATGTGACGTTCGAGAAACAGGCTTTTGAGGAACTTAAACGGAATATTCTGAATAAGGCGGTCGGCACGACTGGCTATATTTACGCCATGACCACGCGCGGAGAATTGACCGTCCACCCGTTTCGAGAGGGGCAGAATGTCTACGATGAAAAGGACCAGAATGGCCGTTATTTCATCCGCGAGATGATCGAACGTAAAAACGGCTGGATCCATTATCTTTGGCGAAACGAGACCGACTCGGTTTCCCGCATGAAAATCGTTCGCTATCAATATTTCGCGCCCTGGAACTGGATCGTCGCCGTGGGCTCTTACGAAAACGAGTTTTACCAACCGGCCAACGAGATCGAGAGACGCATCTGGTCTAGCATGGGTCTGCTGACTTTCGTGGTGGGTTTGGGCGCGGTTCTATTGGTGTTCGTCGCGTCCAAGTTTCTGACCGATCCGATTGAACGCCTGATCGCGGGAGTGCGCGAAGTCAAGCGGGGCCGGCTGGACACCCAGCTCGCCGTCACCACCAGCGACGAACTGGGCGAACTGGCTTCGGAATTCAATCGGATGGCGGAGATGTTGCGCAGAAACAAGGAATTGGAGGCCAGCTTGGCTCAGCAGAACAAAATGGCTTCCCTCGGCGTCCTTTCGTCGGAGGTGGCCCATGAGATCAACAATCCCCTGGGCGTCATCCTGGGCTACGCCGCTCACCTGGAAAACAAGATGAATCCCGATGACCCCGGCTTCAAGTACATCCAGGAGATCAAGCGCGAAAGCAAACGTTGCAAGAATATCGTGCAGGATTTGCTGAGTTATGCTCGGGTGCCCAAGCCCGCGCTGGAAGAAACCGACATCAACGCCTTGATCGAGCAGATCGTCGACTTCGCGGCGCATCATACCGACATGGATGCGGTCGAGATCGTCACGGCCTTCGACGCCGGGTTGCCCCGGGTTTGGGTGGATGGCGATCAGATCCGCCAGGTCGCCATGAACCTGATGCTCAACGCCGGGGCCGCCATGGCCGACGGTGGCCGCCTGGTGGTGGGAACCGCCTTGGACGAGGACGGCTGGGTGAAGGTCACCTTCCAGGATTCCGGCGCCGGCATTCCGCGGGAAAACCTGGAGAAGATTTTCGAACCGTTCTTCACCACCAAGACGCGGGGAACCGGTTTGGGGTTGGCGATTACCAGGACCATCGTGGAGCAGCACGGCGGCAGGATCGACGTCGCCAGCGAAGTAGGGCGAGGCACGTTGATGACCGTGAGCCTGCCCGTCAACCGGGAGCGGGCGTGATGGCGAGCGGACGAAAGCGGATTCTGGTCATCGACAATGATGAAGCCGTATGCCGGATGGTGGAGGCGATTCTCGCGGACCGGGATTACGCCGTCTCGGCGCATGTCCGCTCGCTCGACGCCATGGCCGGTTTCGCGCCCGGCAAGCACGATCTGGTGATCACCGACATCAAGATGCCGATCATGAGCGGGCTCGATGTTTTGCAGAAGGTCAAGCAACAGGACCCCGCGGTACCCGTCATCATGATCACGGCGCACGCCACGGTCGATTTATCGATTCAAGCCTTGCGCCAGGGGGCCTACGATTTCCTGACCAAGCCGTTCGAACCGGAGGAGCTGCTGTCGCGGATTCGCAATGCCCTGCGTCAAACCGAGTTGATCAAGGAAAATCGCGAGCTGAAGGAGGAGCTGGCGGCCTGGCAGGGCTCCATCGTGGGCAATTCCCCACATCTGCTTAGCCTGCTCGAAACGGCGCGGAAAGTGGCGATTCGTGACATTCCGGTGCTGATCAGTGGGGAATCGGGCACCGGCAAGGAACTGGTGGCGCGCGCGATCCGCCATTACTCCCGGCGCCGGGAGGGCAAGTTCGTCGCCATCAATTGCGGTGCCATCCCGGAAACGCTGCTGGAAAGCGAACTGTTTGGCCATCGCAAGGGAGCCTTCACGGGAGCCGATCGCGATCACAAGGGACTGATCGAAACCGCCGACGGCGGCACCCTGTTTCTCGACGAAGTGGGCACGTTGCCGCCGAACGTGCAGAAGACCCTGTTGCGCTTCCTGCAAGAGCAGGAGTTCTATCGGGTGGGGGACACCACCCCCATCAAGGTCGATGTACGCGTGCTGTCCGCCACCAATCTCGATCTGCAGGTCGCCGTGCAAAGCGGCGCCTTCCGCGAGGATCTGTACTATCGTCTCAACGTGGTGCATCTCCGACTCCCACCGTTGCGAGAGCGCCGCTCCGATATCCCTTTGCTCGTGGCGCATTTCGTCAAGGAACAAAACAAGCGGTTTGGCACGCACGTGAAAGGATTCGACCGCCAGGCGGTCGAGGCGATGGTCAAATACGACTGGCCAGGCAATATCCGCCAGCTTGGCAATGTCGTGCAGGCCGCCATGGCGATCGACAACAGTGATTACATCGGGCTCGATGTTCTGGCCCAACTGATCGAACTGCCTCAAAACAGCGCCGCGTTGGCCGGCGATCTCGGCCAGCTCGACTACGTGGCGGCGCTCACGCGCTTTGAGACCGAGTACCTGAACCGACTGCTCCAGGCCAGCGCTGGTAATATCGAAGACGTCGCCCATCGATCTGGCATGAATATCGCCACGGTTTACCGCAAGATCAAGAAGTACGGGTTGCGCTAAGTGAAGGAAAGCCCGCGGTAACCTTCCAGCCCCCTCTCGTTCCGTACGGTGATGGGTTTCGCTACGCTCAACCCATCCTACAACCCATTGCTTTTCGTAGGATGGGTTGAGCGTAGCGAAACCCATCAATACGGGCCGGAAGCTACCAGGGGATTTGAACGGTTACGGCGTATGAATGAGCGATGCGTTGGCCGCAATGGCTGACTGGCGTGGAAGGTTTTTGGCGTTCCCGCGAATGATTTCGTGCAAGGGCGCGAAAAAATCCCCAAAATCTTGGCTCAGATCATAAGTTATTGAAAGTAAATAGCTATTATTTTGTCCTTGCCCACCTTGGCGCGTCGCGCGCTTGTGAGACGATGGATCGATTCGCAAGACCGCAAATTCGTTCTTCGTTCGCACTCACCTCCCTGTTTTTCCAACCAATTAAAAAATCAACATATTTTATCTGACTCGCTCTGCCAAAACTGTTGGCATGAGGGTTGCCTTCTTTCAAGCGCGACCCAACAAAAGGGAGTGGAGCGAACATGAATTGCCAGCAGGTTTGTCCCTTCTATGGGCAGGGCATGGAACCCTGTGACGTGGGGGCTGGCTATATTTCGCCCTATCACGTGGAAGTTATCGTCCGGCACTGCACCTCGCGCTACGAGGACTGCGCCAGATACCGGGAATTGAGCAAGAGCCACCTTGGCAGTGGTGGAGAGGAGTCCGCCCAACTTCCCCCAGCGATGGATCAGTTGGTTTATATGCCCAGCGGCGGCTTGGTGTTTCCGTTGCAATTCGACCAGGGGGTCGTGACGATCTTGAATCATGAGATACGCACGCCACTGACCAGCATTCTCTCGTTTACCGAGATTTTGCTGGGTTGTCCGATCGAGGATCGCGACGCGCAGCGGCATTTTCTGCGGATCATTCACGACGAGGCGGTACGTCTTACCCGGGCCATAGACCGACTTTTTGGGAGAGTGGATTCCAGCGCCCCGGCGCGTGCTTCGGCAAAGCCGGGGACCGATGGTCACCGTAAGTCTAATCCAACCACCCCAGTTGAAACGAGTACACCGTAAGGAAGGAAATCAAATCATGGCAAAGTCAACGAACCATAAAGGCTGGACCGTCGTATTGGCGGGAACCGGCATCAATCTGGCGCTGGGCGTTCTGTATACCTGGAGTATTTTCAAGGGCGCGATCGGCGAATCGATCAAGAAGGGCGGAGAAGGAGCTTTCCAGTGGAGCTTGGCCTCCATCAACGACCCCTATGCGGTTTGTTGTTTGATGTTCGCCTTTTCGATGATTCTGGCCGGCAAATGCCAGGATCGCGTGGGACCGCGTTTCACCGCCATGATTGGCGGCCTGCTGGTGGGCGCTGGATTCTTCGTGCTGTCGATGACCACCAACTATTGGATGTGGGTACTGGGGTTCGGCGTTCTGGTCGGAATGGGATTGGGGTTTGGTTATTCCTCCGCCACGCCGCCGGCCTTGAAATGGTTCCCGCCGGCCAAGACGGGCCTGATTGCCGGTATCGTGGTGTCGGGGTTCGGTCTGGCCCCCGTGTATATCGCGCCGCTGGCCACCTATTTGATGAAAACGAGCGGTTTGCAGTGGACCATGCTGTTCTTCGCGGTGGCGTTCGCTCTCGTCGTCGGTTTGCTCTCCCTGTTGCTCTCCAATCCACCGGCTGGCTATTTGTTCGGGGGCGCCCCGGCCAAGGCGCAGGCCGCCAAGACCGCTCCGGCGGCCCAGGCCAAGGATTTCACTCCTTCGCAAATGATGAAAACCGGCGCCTTCTATCTACTCTGGGTGGTATTCTTCATCGGCGCCGGCGCGGGTCTGATGGTGATCGGTAGCATCGCCGGCATGGCCAAGCAGAGCATGGGCGAGTTGGCTTTCCTGGCGGTGGTCATCCTGGCCGTGGGCAATGCGTCGGGCCGCATCATCGCCGGTTCGCTGTCGGACCGCATCGGCCGCACCCTGACCCTGTCGCTGATGCTGGGGTTCCAGGCGATACTGATGTTCGTGGCGATCCCAGTGGTTACCGCCGAGCACTCCAGCGCTCTGTTGATCGTCCTGCTCGCCACCTTCATCGGCTTTAACTACGGGACCAACCTGGCTTTGTTCCCCGCGATCACCAAGGACTACTGGGGCCTGAAGAACTTCGGCGCCAACTATGGAATGCTGATGACGGCTTGGGGTCTGGGCGGGTTCGCGCTGGGCCGGGCTTCCGAGATGATGCAGGCCGCGACCGGTGGATTTGCCCTATCGTTCGGCGTCGCGGGTATCCTGCTGGCCGTGGCGACGGTGTTGATGATGCTCAACGATTTGATCCAGGGCATGGTGCGGTCGAAGGTCAAGCAAGAACTGGCTCGGCGCGACGAGGAAGCGGCCCAAGCCGCCCTGCAACCGGCGTTGGAGCAAGCCGCCTGATGCCCCTGATCGTTGCCTGACTGTTTGATTCACCTGCAAGGCCCCGTTCGCGGGGCCTTTGCGTTGCCGGGATTTTTATCCACATGCGCGTCCCCCGACTCTATCTCCGCACGCCGCTGATGGTCGGTGCGACCGTGGCGCTGGACGACAATGCCTTCAACCATGCCGTGAAGGTGTTGCGGCTCAAGCCCGGCGCGGCGTTGATCCTGTTCGACGGCGCGGGTGGCGCGTTTGCGGCGACGCTGATGGAGGTGGGCAAGCGAGATGCCTGGGCGCGAGTGGACGAAGCCTTGCCCGGCGACGCGGAGTCACCACTGCGGGTGGTGCTGGCGCAGGGCGTCTCGCGCGGCGACAAGATGGATTACACCCTGCAAAAAGCCGTCGAGTTGGGCGTGGCCGCTGTTCAGCCGCTTTTTACCGAGCGCGGCGGCGTCGATCTGGCCAGTGAACGGCGGGCCCGGAAAATCCAGCATTGGCGCGGTATTATCATCGGCGCCTGCGAGCAGTGCGGTCGCAACCGGCTGCCGGAATTGCGGGAGCCGTTGCCGTTGCTGGAGTGGTTGAGGCGGCCCGTTGAATTCGGCTTGCCTTTGCTGCTCGACCCAATGGCGGAACGGGGTTTGCGTGGGCTGGGGCCGTCGGGGGGAGCGGTGACGTTGTTGATCGGCGCGGAAGGCGGATTGAGCCCAGCGGAAATCGCTCAGGCCCGCGCGGCCGGATTCGTCGGCGTTCGGCTGGGGCCGCGCGTGCTGCGCACCGAAACCGCCGGGATCGCGGCGCTGGCGGCGGTGCAGACCTTGTGGGGGGACTGGGATTGAGGCCGCGTTTGGCGGAATTCAAACCCATGCTCCAAGGTGGTCATGACGATAGGAGAGGGATGGGGTCGTGAATGGGCGGTCGACCTGAAAAGTCGACCGATCGAGCAGGATGACCCGTCTTGAATTCCCGTCGCGCTTCGGTAATCGCCGCTAGCCGGTCCCGATACAGCGCCTCGGCCAGCGCTAGGCCGGTCAAACCCTGTTCCACCAGCGGTCGCGCCTGGATACTCGCCGCCACCTGGCGCATCCGGCGCATGAAATCTCCCTGTGCATAATCACGATTTTCCAACCCCAGTCGACCGCGGGCGTCGGCTTCGCAGGCGACGAGAAATTGCTCGAACCGTTGTGGCTTGCGTAGCGCGTCCAGACTCTGCACGGTATTGAGCAGAGTCCTTGGGCGTAATTCCAGCGCCCGGTGGCAATAGATGTGGTAACGCGCGGTCAATACCCCCAGTTCGCGGTACATGTTGGGGACACGCAGGCGTTGGCAGAGCGAGCGAACGGAATCCGCGCCGCGTTGTTCGTGGCCCAGATGGCGGGGCCATTCCTCGGGTGGCGTGGCGCCCTTGCCAAGGTCGTGCACCAGCACCGCGAAGCGGGTGACTGGATCCGCGTTCAAGCGCGCCGCTTGTTCCAGCGCCAGCAGGATGTGCGCGCCGGTGTCGATTTCGGGATGATGGACGGGCGACTGCGGCACCCCGAACAGTCGGTCCAGTTCCGGAAAAATCCGCGCCAGCGCGCCGCACTCGCGCAGGGTGGCGATGAATCGGCTGGGGCACGGTTCGCCGAGGGCGCGCGCGGTTTCGGTCCAGACCCGCTCCGGGGTCAGATGGTCCGCTTCGCCGTGGGCAACCATGGTCCGCAGGAGGTCCAGGGTCTCTGGCGCGACCCGAAAGCCCAATGGAGCGTAGCGGGCGCTGAAACGGGCCAGCCGCAGAATCCGCACCGGGTCCTCGGCGAAAGCGGGCGAAACATGACGCAGCCAGCGGTTTTCGAGGTCGCGTTGGCCATCAAAGGGATCGATCAGTTGGCCCTGGGCGTTACGCGCCATGGCGTTGATGGTCAGATCGCGGCGCAGCAGGTCGTCTTCCAGCGTCACGTCGGGCGCGGCGTGGAAGCTGAAGCCGTGATAACCCGGTCCGGTCTTGCGTTCGGTGCGGGCCAGGGCGTATTCCTCGCGGGTATCCGGGTGCAGGAAGACCGGGAAGTCCTTACCGACCGGGCGAAAGCCGCGCGCCAGCAGATCGTTGGGTGTCGCGCCGACCACGACCCAGTCGCGCTCGTTGACCGGTCGGCCCAACAGCGCATCGCGTACCGCGCCGCCGACCAGATAGATTTCCATGATGAGTATGCTCGTAGGTTTGTTCGATGAGGTTTCACGGTCGCGGGGTTCGTCGTCCAGTGGATGGACGGACGCGCGAACTATGTCTTGATAAACCATAGACTGTTTTATCAGTGATGCGACAAATTTTTTGGACAACGATAACGGTCATTCATCTGGCGTTGGCGACGGCTGGTTGCGCCGATTTGGCCTATTATCGGCAGGCGGCGATGGGGCAGTGGGAATTGTGGCGGGTCCAGCGGCCAGTGACGGAGGTGTTGGCCGATCCCGCCACGGCGCTTGAACTGCGGCGGAAGCTGGAAACCGCCCAGGCACTGCGCGCCTTCGCCAGCGCCGACCTGGCCTTGCCCGACAACGCCAGTTATCGCGATTACGCGGATCTCGGACGACCCTGGGTGGTGAAGAATGTATTCGCCGCGCCGGAGCTGAGCCTGGAGCCGCGCCGGTGGTGTTTTTGGATCACCGGCTGCCTGAGCTATCGCGGCTATTTCGACCTTGAGGCGGCGCAGCGTCTGGTCGATGAATTGCGGGCCAGCGGCGACGATGTTTACGCTGCTGATGTTTCCGCCTATTCGACCCTGGGCTGGTTCGACGATCCCTTGCTGAATACGTTCATTGGTTGGCCGACCGGGCGGTTGGCGGAATTGATGTTCCACGAACTGGCGCATCAACGACTGTACATCGCCGACGATTCCGCCTTTAACGAGGCGTTTGCCACCGCCGTGGGCCGGCTGGGCGCGGAACGCTGGCTGGAACGGCGCGGCGCGGCGCGCGAGCGGGCGGACTACATGACGGATTACCAGCGGCGACTGGGGTTTCTGCGATTGGTGGCGGTTGCCCGCGAGCGGTTGGCGGCGCTTTACGCTTCTCCCCAGGACGAGGCCGAAAAGCGGATCGGCAAACAAAAGATCCTGGCGGAGTTGCGTGACCGCTATGCGGCCTTGAAACGGGAATGGGGCGGCTACGCCGGCTACGACCGCTGGTTCGATCAAGACTTGAACAACGCCAAACTGGCCGGCGTCAGCACCTACTACCGGTTGGTTCCGGCCTTTGAGGCTCTATACGAACGGGAAGGGCGGGATTTCGCGGCGTTTTATCGGGCGGCGGAGGCTATCGGTCGATTGCCGCCCACCGAGCGGGAGGCGCGGTTGCGGGCATTGTCCAGGCCGGACAAGCCCTCTATGCTGACCAGCGATCTTTCGCCAGGAGCCGAACGCCCGTGACCGCAACTCCCCCTCTGCTCGAAGTCCGCGACCTGTCGGTTTCCTTTGGCGCAACCCCCGCGGTGAAACACATCTCGTTCGCGCTCGACTGCGGCGAGACGCTGGCCCTGGTGGGCGAGAGCGGCTCCGGCAAGTCGGTGTCGGCGCTCTCGATCCTGCAATTATTGCCCTATCCTCACGCCCGCCATCCGAGCGGCGGCATCCGCCTGCGCGGCGAGGAACTGCTGGGCGCGCCGCCGGCTCGCCTGCGCGAGGTGCGCGGCAATCAGATCGCCATGGTGTTTCAGGAGCCGATGACCTCGCTGAATCCCTTGCATTCCATCGAGAAGCAGATCGGCGAAACTCTAGCGCTGCACAAGGGGTTGAGCGGCGCGCGGTTGCGGGCGCGGATTCGGGAATTGCTGGAGTTGGTCGGTTTGCCCGACGCCGCGCAGCGTTTGAATGCGTTGCCGCATGAACTGTCTGGCGGCCAGCGTCAACGAGTGATGATCGCCATGGCGCTGGCCAACGAACCCGACATTCTCATCGCCGACGAGCCGACCACCGCGCTCGATGTCACCATCCAGGCCCAAATTCTGAAGCTGTTGAAGGATCTGCAATCGCGGTTCGGCATGGCGATCCTATTCATCACCCACGATCTGAGCATCGTTCGCAAGATGGCGGATCGAGTGTGCGTGATGCGCGCCGGCGAGGTGGTGGAATCGGGCGCGGTCGCCGATCTTTTCGCTAACCCCCAGCACCCCTATACCCGCCAGTTGTTGGCCGCTGAACCCCAGGGCGAGCCGCCGCCCGAGATTGCCGACGCCCCGGACGTGATGGTCGGTGAGAGCCTGAAGGTTTGGTTTCCGCTCAAGCGCGGTGTGCTGCGGCGCGTGGTGGATCATGTCAAGGCGGTGGACGGGGTCGATGTGAGTGTCCGCGAAGGGCAGACCCTGGGCGTGGTGGGGGAGAGCGGTTCTGGCAAGACCACGTTGGGGCTGGCGCTGCTGCGGCTGTTGGCCAGCGAGGGCGCGATTCGGTTCGAGGGCCGGCGGATCGACGGCGTGGGAAGCAGCGCGCTGCGCCCCTTGCGTAAGGCCATGCAGATCGTGTTTCAGGATCCATTCGGTTCGCTCAGCCCTCGGTTGTCGGTGGGCGAGATCGTCGAGGAAGGCTTGCTGGTGCATGGCTTGGCCGGCGATCGCGCCGCCCGCCGCGCCCGGATTAGCCAGGCGCTGGAGGAAGTGGGACTGGACCCGGCGACCCAGGATCGCTACCCGCACGAATTTTCCGGTGGCCAGCGTCAGCGCATCGCCATCGCCCGCGCCCTGGCCTTGCAGCCGCGCCTGCTGATTCTGGACGAACCGACCAGCGCGCTGGACGTGTCGGTGCAGGCGCAGATCGTGGATTTGCTGCGCGAGTTGCAGCGCCGTCATCGATTGGCCTATGTGTTCATCAGCCACGATCTGCGGGTGGTGCGCGCCTTGGCCAATCATTTGCTCGTGATGAAGAACGGCCGGGTGGTGGAAGCAGGTCCGGCGCGGCGAGTGTTCGCCGATCCTCAGCATCCATATACCCAGGCACTGCTGGCTGCGGCGTTGAATCTGGAGACGGCGAGCGATGGGGTGGTGTCGATCTGATAATGAACAGTACTGGATGTTGTCCAAGTGAAGTATGTTTAACGTGGGAAATCCCATGGATCCCACTTTCTTTGCTCCCCCACCCCTATCAAAAGGACTCCCTCTTGGCCAAGCCTAACTATCAATACGAGAAGCGCCAGAAAGATCTTGCTAAAAAGAAGAAGCAGGAGGAGAAACGACAACGCAAGTTGGACAAGGGCGGTATCCGGCCAACGGAGACACCGAGCCAGTCATCGTAGCTAAGGGCATGAGATTTTTGGCCAATGAAAAAGCCGGCGCGAGCCGGCTTTTTATGTCTTGCCCCGGAAAACGCGGTCCTTGGGGACCGCGTTTTCAAACAAGGTTTAAGCAACCACCTTCCAGACTTCGGGAGCCTTTTCAACCCGCTTGCCGAATTCCTGACGCTGAGCTTCAAGTTCTGGCGGTAGCTTCTGGCCAAACTTGTCGAAGAAGCCCTTGATTTCCTCGACTTCGCTGGCCGCCTCGGCGCGGCTGATGTTAGTGATGGCTTCAAATTGCTCCTTGGTAAAGTTCAGCCCTTGGAAGTCCATATCCTCGTAGCGCGGCATGTAGCCAAACGGGCTTTCCGCCGCGCCGACATGGCCGTTGACCCGTTCCACGATCCACTCCAAAACGCGCATGTTCTGGCCGTAGCCCGGCCAGGCGAATTTGCCGTTGGCATCCTTGCGGAACCAGTTGGTGCGGAAGATCTTGGGCAGCTTGATGCCGGCCTTCTTGCCCATGTTGACCCAGTGACCCCAGTACGCCGCCATGTTGTAGCCGCAGAAGGGCAGCATGGCGAATGGATCGCGCCGGATGCCGGTCACGCCGATGGCCGCCGCCGTGGCTTCCGAGCCCATGGTGGCCGCCATGAACACGCCGTGGTTCCAATCGTAGGACTGGTAAACCAGCGGGAAGGTCTTGGATAGGCGACCACCGAAGATGAAGGCCGAAATCGGCACGCCGGCGGGATCTTCCCAGGCTGGGTCGATGGTCGGGCACTGCGACGCGGGGGCGGTGAAGCGCGAGTTGGCGTGCGCGCCGAGCCGGCCACAGTCCGGCGTCCAGTCGTTGCCCTGCCAGTCGATGCCGTGCGCCGGGGGCTCCACGCCCATGCCTTCCCACCAGACGTCACCGTCGTCGGTCAGCACGACATTGGTGAAGATGCAATTGGCCTTGACCGATTCCATCGCCATGGGATTGGAATCGTAGGAGGTGCCAGGGGCGACGCCAAAAAAGCCCGCTTCGGGGTTGATGGCGCGCAGCGTGCCGTCGGGCGCGGGCTTGATCCAGGCGATGTCGTCGCCGACGGTCAGTGCCTTCCACTTGCCGAAGCCCTTGGGCGGCACGATCATGGCCAAGTTGGTCTTGCCGCAGGCGCTGGGGAAGGCCGCCGCGACGTAGGTCTTGTCGCCCTTGGGCGATTCGAGGCCCAGAATCAGCATGTGCTCGGCCAGCCAGCCCTGGTCGCGCGCCATCACCGAGGCGATGCGCAGCGCCAGGCACTTCTTGCCGAGCAGCGCGTTGCCGCCGTAACCGGAGCCGTAGGACCAGATCTCGCGGGTTTCGGGATAATGCACGATGGCCTTGCGGCTGATGTCCGGCTCGCACGGCCAAGGCACGTCCTTCTGGCCGGGGGCCAACGGCGCGCCGACCGAGTGCACGCACGGGATGTAGAAGCCGTCGCTGCCCAGCGTGTCCAGCACCTTCTGGCCCATGCGGGTCATGATCCGCATGTTGACCACCACGTAGGGCGAGTCGGTGATCTCGATGCCGATCTGGGCGATCGGGCTGCCGATCGGCCCCATGCTGAAGGGAATGACGTACATGGTCCGGCCACGCATGCAGCCGGCGAACTGTTCCTTCAGCTTCACCCGCATTTCGGCCGGCGGCGCCCAGTTGTTGGTCGGGCCGGCGTCGTCCTTGGATTCCGAGCAGATGAAGGTGCGATCCTCAACCCGCGCCACGTCGGACGGATGCGAGCGAGCCAGGTAGGAGTTGGGCCGCTTTTCCGGGTTCAGCTTGATGAACGTGCCGCCGTCCACCATCAACTGACACAGCCGGTCATACTCTTCTTGCGAGCCGTCGGCCCATTCGATCTTGTCGGGCTGGGTCAAGGCGGCGATCTCGTCCACCCAGCTCAATAGTTTGGCGTTGCTGGTCCGGTTCTTACCGTCATGAGCGACTGTCATCTAGGGACTCTCCTGTGGTTTATTCAAGTGGGATGGGGTTGAAGAGCCTTCAAACGGAACTGGCTTGCCGCCGTCCGTACTGGATTTTGATTGGGTGCGGCCCTTGTGGGACCGGGTTTACCATATAGGGTTAAGGGTATCATCAAGCCATCCAGGACGCCACCGGAACGGCTCTGTTTCATGCAAAGAGACTATGGCCGTCATAGTTAGTTTCTTCAGGGGGTGGAGCGTTATCATCGCATCGGAATCGGTTGGCGCATCGGCGGCGTGAGCCGATTCGATCCCGCGCTGGCGACTCCCCAGGCAACGAGGAACAGCGTGAACGATAAGAACGACCAGATGGAATCCACCGCCGGGCGAGACGAAGTGGCTCTCTTTGCCGACGGCGCCTGTTCCGGCAATCCCGGCCCCGGCGGTTGGGGCGTGCTGCTCCGTTATCGGGGGCATGAAAAGGAACTGTCTGGCGCCGAGCCCGCCACCACCAACAACCGCATGGAATTGCTAGCGGTCATCCACGGTTTGGAAGCGCTCAAGCGGCCGATGCGGGTGCATGTTTGCACCGACAGCCAGTATGTGATGAAAGGCATCACGGAATGGCTGGCGGCCTGGAAACGGCGCGGCTGGAAGACCGCCGACCGTCAGCCGGTCAAGAATGTGGACCTTTGGCTGCGGCTGGAGGCGGCCCTAGCCCCGCACCAGGTCGAATGGCAGTGGGTGCGCGGCCATGCCGGCCACCCCGAAAACGAGCGGGCGGATCAGTTGGCCACGACCGCGCGCCGTCAATCGAAGCTGGCCGGAAACCGAAGCGATCAATAACCCATGAACGAACGTCAGGTCGTGCTCGATACCGAAACCACGGGGCTTGATCCCAATCAGGGGCATCGGGTCATCGAGATCGGTTGCATCGAGTTGCTGAACCGGCGGCCGACCCGCCGCCGGTTTCACGTCTATCTGCAACCCGACCGTGCCATTGATGCCGAGGCGCTACGAGTGCATGGCATCACCAACGACTTTCTCGCCAGCCAGCCGCGCTTTCCGGATATCGCCGACGAATTTTTGCATTTCGTCCAGGGCGCCGAGCTGATCGTTCACAACGCGCCGTTCGATCTAGGTTTTATCAACCACGAACTGCGGCGATGCGGGCGGGGCCAGACGGCTTTGGAACAACTCTGCGCGGTGGTCGACACCCTGCTCATGGCCCGGCAGCGCCATCCGGGTCAGCGCAACAGTCTGGATGCGCTGTGCAAGCGCTACAACATCGACAATTCCCAACGGACCCTGCACGGCGCCCTGCTGGACGCGGAGATCCTGGCCGATGTCTATCTGGCGATGACCCGCCAGCAGGATTCGCTGTTCGTGCCGACAACCGTCACCGAGGCAGCGCTGAATCACGGCCAGGCCCAACGCGCGGCGTTACGCCGCGATCGACCGCCGCTGCCGGTGATACGCGCCGACGCCGAGGAACACGCCGCTCACGCGCGCTATCTGGACCTGCTGGACAAGAGCAACGGTGGGCCGTGTGTGTGGCGGCGGCTGGAACCGACCCATCCCACCTAAACCCGATAATACTCCCGATACCAGGCCACGAAGCGGGCCACACCTTCCTCGATTGGAGTGCTGGGCTGATAGCCGACGTGCTTGATCAGCGCCTTGACATCCGCATAGGTATCCGGCACGTCGCCTGGCTGCATCGGCAGCAGGTTCTTGATGGCCTTGCGGCCCAGACAGTCTTCCAGCACTTCGATATAGCGCATCAACTCGACGGGCCGGTGACTGCCGATGTTGTACAGCCGGTAGGGAGCATGACTGGTGGCGGGGTCCGGATTCTCGCTCGACCAGTCGGGGTCCGGCGTCGCCACCCGGTCCAATACCCGGATCACGCCCTCGACGATGTCGTCGATGTAGGTGAAATCCCGCCGATGATGACCGTAATTGAATACATCGATCGGCTGGCCGGCCAGGATGGCGCGGGTGAACAGAAACAGCGCCATATCCGGTCGGCCCCAGGGACCGTAGACGGTAAAGAACCGCAAGCCGGTGGTCGGCAGGCCGTAAAGATGGCTGTAGGTGTGCGCCATCAGTTCGTTGGCCTTCTTGGTCGCCGCGTACAGACTGAGCGGGTGATCGACGTTGTCGTGGACCGAGAACGGCATCCGGGTATTGGCGCCGTACACCGAGCTGGTCGAGGCATATACCAGGTGCTCGACCCCATGATGGCGGCAGGCTTCCAGCACGTTGACGAAACCGACCAGATTGGAATCGACGTAGGCGTGAGGATTCTGGATCGAGTAGCGCACTCCCGCCTGGGCCGCCAGGTTCACCACCCGTCGCGGCTGGTGCTCGGCGACGGTGGCGGTCAGCGTCGCTCGATCCTCCAGACTGGCCCGCACCTCGGTAAAGCCAGAATACGCCTGCAACCGGGCTAGCCGCGCCCGCTTCAGGTTCACGTCGTAATAATCGTTCAGGTTGTCGTAACCGATGACTTCGTCGCCGCGTTCCAACAGACGTGACGCCAACGCCGCGCCGATGAAGCCGGCGCTGCCCGTGACCAGGATCTTCATAGCCGGCCATCCACGGCCGCCGCGGGAAACAGGTACTTCACATCGAACAACACGGCTCCCGGCTTGCCCAGCGCACGGATGCGCTCGACGCCCATCTCGCGGAACTGGTGGTGCGCCACCGCCAGAATGATGGCGTCGTAATGTCCGGATTTGGGTTGCGTAACCGGCGCGATCCCGTATTCGCGCATGGCTTCTTGTGGATCCACCCAGGGGTCGTACACATCGACGCAAGCGCGGTAGTCACGGAATTCCCGGAGGATGTCCACCACGCGGGTATTGCGCAGATCCGGGCAGTTTTCCTTGAAGGTCAGCCCCATGATCAGCACCTTGGCGTCCATCACTGGAATGCGCTTCTGGGTCATCAGCTTGACCACTCGTTGGGCCACGTAGGCGCCCATGCCGTCGTTGGTGCGCCGACCCGCCAGGATCATTTCCGGGTGGAAGCCGATCTCCTGCGCCTTGTGGGTCAAATAGTAAGGGTCCACGCCGATGCAGTGGCCGCCCACCAGTCCCGGTCGGAACGGCAGAAAGTTCCACTTGGAGCCGGCGGCGAGCAGCACTTCCTCGGTGTCGATGCCCAGGCGGTTGAACAGCAGCGCCAGTTCGTTGATCAGGGCGATGTTGACGTCGCGCTGGGTGTTTTCGATCACCTTGGCCGCTTCCGCCACCCGGATGCTGGATGCCCGGTGGGTACCGGCGGTGATGATGATGCGCCGGTAGAGGGCGTCCACGAAGTCTGCGACTTCAGGGGTGGAGCCAGAGGTCACCTTGCGGATGGTGGTGACCCGGTGTTCCTTGTCGCCGGGGTTGATGCGCTCCGGGCTGTAACCCGCGAAAAAATCCACGTTGAAGCGCAAACCCGATTCCCGCTCCAGGATCGGTGCGCAGACCTCCTCGGTGGCGCCGGGGTAGACCGTGGATTCGTAAATCGCCACATCGCCCGGTTTCAGCAGCCGGCCCACGGTCGTGCTGGCGCCGATCAGCGGCCCGAAGTCCGGGCGCTTGTACTCGTCCACTGGAGTCGGCACCGTGACGATGTAGACGTTGCAGTCGGCTAATTCCTCGGCCTGATGGGTAAAGCGCAGGTGCGTGGCCTGGCGTAGCTCCTCCGGGGTGACTTCCAGGGTGCTGTCGGCGCCGGCTTGCAATTCCCGGATGCGCGCTTCGCTAATGTCCAGGCCGAGCGTGGGGAACTGCTTGCCGAATTCGACCGCCAGCGGCAGTCCCACGTAACCCAGACCCACGATGCCGAGACGGGTGGTGGCGAGATCAAACATCGGTCAGGCTCCATTCCAAAGGTTACGATGGCTGATTACTTCACCCGCATTCCCGGCTCGGCGCCAGCGTCGGGGGCGAGCAGGTAAATTCCACCGCCGCCACCCGCCGCCAGCACCATGCCTTCGGAAACGCCAAAGCGCATCTTGCGCGGCGCCAGATTGGCGACCATCACCGTCAGCCGGCCTTGCAAATCATTCGGCGCGTAGGCCGACTTGATCCCAGCGAACACCTGGCGGGTCTCGCCGCCGAGGTCCAGTTCCAGCCGCACCAGCTTGTCGGCGCCGGTCACCGCTTCGGCCTTGACGATGCGCGCTACCCGCAAGTCCACCTTGGCGAACTCCTCGATGGTCACGGTCGGGCCAATCGGATCGTCCACCAGCGGTCCACTGGGCTTGGCGACTTCCTCGGCGGGGGGATAGCTCTCCTTCGAATCCTCGATCATGGCGGCGATCTGCGCCATCTCCACCCGCTGCATCAGCGGCTTGAATTCGGCGATGACATGATCGAGCAGCGGGGCGTCCAAATCGGCCCAGCGCAGCGGCGGGATTTGCAGGAATTGCTCCACCTGGGCGGCCATGCCGGGCAGCACGGGCTTGAGATAAATCATCAGCACCCGGAACAGGTTCAGGCCCATGCCGCACACGGCCTGAACCTCGGCCTCGGCGCCGGGCTGTTTGGCCAGCGCCCAGGGTTTCTTTTCGTCGATATATTGATTGGCGCGGTCGGCCAGCGCCATGATTTCGCGCATGGCCCGGCCGAATTCGCGCCCTTCGTAAGCCTGGGCAATGGAAGCGCCGGCGGCGACGAATTCCGCGTACAGCGCCGGTTCGGCGAGTGGGTCGGCCAGTCGACCCTCGAAGCGGCGAGTGATGAAACCGGCGCAGCGACTGGCGATATTGACCAGTTTGCCCACCAGGTCGCTGTTGACCCGCTGCGCGAAATCCTCGAAATTCAGGTCGAGGTCGTCGATGCCGTCGCTGAGCTTGCTGGCGAAGTAGTAGCGCAAATACTCTGGCCGCAGATGGTTGAGATAGGTGCGGGCCTTGATGAAGGTGCCGCGCGATTTCGACATCTTCTGGCCGTCCACGGTCAGGAAACCGTGGCAATGCACCGCCGTCGGCTTGCGGAAACCGGCGCCGGTCAGTTCCGCCGGCCAGAACAGGATGTGGAAATAGGCGATGTCCTTGCCGATGAAGTGATATACCTCGGCGTCGCTCTCGGGGTTCCAAAAATCCTCGAACTTCAGGCCGACCCGGTCGCAGTAGTGTTGGAAGCTGGCCATGTAGCCAATGGGTGCGTCCAGCCAGACGTAGAAATACTTGCCGGGCGCGTCGGGGATTTCAAAACCCCAGTACGGGGCGTCGCGGGAGATGTCCCATTCCTGCAAGCCGGCGGTGAACCATTCGTCCAGCTTGTTGACCATTTGCGGCTGAATGGGGCCGCTGGCGATCCAGTCCTTCAGCAGGGCCTCGAAATCGGCCAGCTTGAAAAAGAAATGCAACGATTCCTTGAGGATCGGCGTTGCGCCGGACACCACCGAGCGGGGATTTTTCAGGTCGGTGGGCGCGTAGGTCGCCCCGCAGTTCTCGCAACTGTCGCCGTACTGGTCGAGCGCGCCGCAGCGCGGACATTCGCCCTTGATGAAGCGATCCGGCAGGAACATCTGTTTTTCCGGATCGTAGGCTTGGGTGATGACCCGACGGCTGACGTAGCCGCCCTTGTCCAGTCGGCGGTAGATCAATTCGGCGTAATGGCGGCATTCCGGGGAATGCGTCGAATGATAGTTGTCAAACTCAATCAGAAAATCGGCGAAATCGGCGCGATGCTCCCGCCAGACCCGCTCGATGAGCTGTTCCGGGGTGACGTTGTCCTGCTCGGCGCGCAGCATGATCGGCGTGCCGTGGGCGTCGTCGGCGCAGACGTAATGGCATTCGTGACCGCGCAGCTTCTGAAAGCGAACCCAGATGTCGGTCTGGATGTATTCGACCAGATGGCCGATGTGGATCGGGCCGTTGGCGTAGGGTAGGGCGCTGGTGACGAGGATGCGGCGGGTTGGGTGGCTCATGGCGCGGGCAATCACGGTCGCTGAACGGGGAAGGGCGCTAAATTAGCAGTATTCCCACGCTCCCGCTACCCGTTCGGGCGGGGCGATGGCTGGGTCAATGAGGAGGTTAATGATGAAAATCAAAATCTTGTTCAGCTTGATTGTCGCGGGGTTGCTGGCGGCCCAAGCGGTGCGCGCCGGCATGGAGGCGAGGGCCGAGGAAATCTGGAGCGAGAATTTTTGCGAACAGGCGGTGTCCCTGGCCATACAGCATGGCGAATCTCCCGAACAACTCAATGTGGTGAGTTGCCGGTTGCTGAACTACTATCAGCCGTCTTATTGGCAATGCGTGATCGACGCCATGCGGGCCAATTCCAGCCTCAAGTTGGAAGCCGCGCGCCAGAAGTGCCTGGCCGAGTATTGAGCGAAAGCCCTTGGCGGGGACGACCGGCGAGCGGTTTTGCCGAAATCGACTTGTTTTCAATCTTAATTTTAAGGAGCCTGAATGATGACCGCCTTGTCGCGCGCCGATGTGGAAAACACCCTCAAGGGTTACGTCGATCCTTATCTGGAGAAGGACCTGGTCTCCGCCAAGTGCGTCAAGACGATTCGGACCGAGGGGGGACGGGTCGAGGTCGAGGTGGAATTGGGATTTCCAGCAGTCGGCTATCGAGACGCGCTAAGCGCCGCGCTCCGCGAGCGGCTGGCGGCGCTGCCGGGCGTTGGCGAGGTGGCGATTCGGGTGGAAAGCCGGATCATCGCCCACGAAGTGCAAAAGGGGTTGAAGCCACTGCCGGGCGTCAAGAACATCATCGCCGTGGCGTCCGGCAAGGGTGGGGTCGGTAAATCCACCACGGCGGTCAACCTGGCGCTGGCGCTGAATATTGAGGGCGCGACCGTCGGCTTGCTGGACGCCGACATCTACGGTCCCAGCCAGCCGCGGATGCTGGGCATGCACGCGCGGCCGGAATCGCGGGACGGCAAGACCATGGAACCGGTCGTGAGTTACGGCATTCAATCCATGTCCATCGGCTACCTGATCGAGGAGGAAACGCCGATGGTCTGGCGCGGACCGATGGTGACCCAGGCGCTGGAGCAGTTGCTGCGCGACACCCGCTGGCAAAATCTCGATTATCTGGTCATCGACCTGCCGCCGGGCACCGGCGACACGCAACTGACCCTGGCGCAGAAAGTACCCGTCAGCGGCGCGATCATCGTCACCACCCCGCAGGACATCGCCCTGCTGGACGCGCGCAAGGGACTGAAGATGTTCGAGAAGGTCGAAGTGCCGGTGCTGGGCATCGTCGAGAACATGAGCATCCATATCTGCTCAAAGTGCGGCCACGAGGAGCATGTCTTCGGCGAGGGCGGCGGGCAGCGCATGGCCGCGCAATACAACGTCCCGCTCCTGGGCGCGCTGCCGCTGGATATCCGCATCCGCGAGGAAACGGACAGTGGCCAGCCGACCGTGGCGGCCGAACCGGATAGTCGCATCGCCAGTCTATATCGGGACATCGCCCGCCGCGCCAGCGCCCGGCTGTCGTTGCAGGCGAAGAATTACAGCCACCGGTTTCCCAATATCGTGATCCAGAACACCTGAGGCTCCCATCATGCGGCTGTGTGATCACGACATCGAACGCTGCCTGGACGAGGGCCGAATTTGCATCGAGCCGCGCCCCGCGCCCGGCAAGATCAACGGGGTCAGCGTGGACCTGCATCTGGGCAGCCGGTTTCGGGTGTTCAACGATCACGCCGCGTCCCATATCGATCTCAGCGGTCCGCGCGAGGCGGTGGATCACGCCATCAACCGGATCATGAGCAAGGAGATCCGGATCGCCGCGGACGGCGCCTTCTTCCTCCATCCCGGCGAACTGGCCCTGGCGGCGACCGCCGAGACGATCACGGTGCCGAACGATTTGGTGGGCTGGCTGGATGGCCGCTCCAGCTTGGCCCGGCTGGGCTTGATGGTCCATGTCACCGCCCACCGTATCGATCCCGGTTGGAGCGGGGCCATCGTGCTGGAATGCTTCAACAGCGGCAAGCTGCCGCTGGCGCTGCGGCCCGGCATGGCGATTTGCGCCATCAGCTTCGAGACCCTCACCGGCCCCGCCATCCGGCCCTACGACAAGCGCCAGGACGCCAAATACCGGCGCCAGACTGGCCCGACTCCCAGCCGGATCGGCGACGACGAGCCGCTCGACCAAGGCCATTGAGCCCGCGCTTGATGGATGAAAGAAACCACGCCCGTTTGTCGTCGCAGCCCTTTCACCCGTCGCTAAAACCGGCCCGATTTGACGCGTGTGGACGGCGAGCGAACGCTTCCACCAACACTTCTTGCCCCACGGCGGCAAATCCGCTGCGGTAACGGGACAGTCGGGCCGGGCCGCTCACGCCGCCACCTTGAACGACGCCTTGTTCTGCGCATAGGAAATGGCTTCCTCGCGGCTGACCAATCCCTTCTTGATGACCTCCTGCAACGCCTGATCGAGGGTCTGCATCCCATACGCCGCGCCGGTTTGGATGGAGGAGTACATCTGCGCCACCTTGTCCTCGCGGATCAGATTGCGAATAGCGGGGATGCCGACCATGATTTCGTGCACCGCCATCCGGCCGCCACCCTTCTTCTTGAGCAACGCTTGCGAGATGACCGCGCGTAGTGACTCGGACAACATTGAGCGCACCATCGGTTTTTCGCCGGCCGGGAACACGTCGATGATGCGGTCGATGGTCTTGGGCGCGGAACTGGTGTGCAGCGTGCCGAATACCAGGTGGCCGGTCTCGGAGGCGGTCAGCGCCAGCCGAATGGTTTCCTGGTCGCGCATCTCACCGACCAGGATGATGTCCGGGTCCTCGCGCAGAGCCGAACGCAGCGCCTCGTTGAACCCAAGCGTGTCACGATGCACCTCGCGCTGATTGACCAGACAGCGCTGGCTCTGGTGAACGAATTCAATTGGGTCCTCGATGGTCAGGATATGGCCATACTCGTTCTTGTTGATGTGGTCGATCATCGCCGCCAGGGTGGTCGATTTGCCCGACCCGGTTGGTCCCGTCACCAGAACCAACCCGCGCGGCACATCGATCAAATCCCGAAACACCGCCGGACAGCCCAGATCGTCCAGCGTCTGGATCAGGGTGGGAATGGTGCGGAACACGCCCGCCGCCCCCCGGTTCTGATTGAAGGCGTTGACGCGGAACCGGGCCAGCTTGGGAATCTCGAACGAGAAGTCGCATTCCAGGAATTCGTCGTAGTCCTTGCGCTGCTTATCGTTCATGATGTCGTAGATCAGGCCGTGCACTTGCTTATGCTCCAACGCTGGGACGTTGATGCGACGCACGTCGCCATCCACCCGGATCATCGGCGGCAGGCCGGCCGACAGATGTAGGTCCGAGGCTTTGTTCTGCACGGAAAAAGTCAACAGTTCGTCAAGGTTCATGGCGATTGCTCTCGCTGGGGCGTTGAATGACGGCTCGCTGGCGAGCCGCGCCGCTGAATCGGATTACAAAATTTAGTATATATCTACCGCAAGCCTTGCACTGCGTCATCCGCCCAGGGAATCCAGTCCGCATGACCACCGATTTCGCCGACCGTCTCCATGCCGTGCGGGACCGTCTCCGCGCCGCCGAACGCCGCTTTCAGCGCTCGCCTGGCGCGGTGCGCCTGCTGGCGGTTAGCAAGACCCAGCCGGCGGTCGCCGTCGCCGCCATGGCGGCCGCCGGCCAGACCTGCTTCGGGGAAAACTACGTCCAGGAAGCGCTGGAAAAAATGGCCGAACTGGCGCCGCTGGCGTTGGAATGGCATTTCATCGGCCCGCTTCAAGCCAACAAGACGCGCCCCATCGCTGAACGCTTCGCCTGGGTCCATAGCCTGGACCGGCTGAAAATCGCCGAGCGGTTGAGCGCGCAACGGCCCGAATCCTTGCCGCCCCTGAATGTTTGCCTGCAAGTCAATATCGACCGGGAACCCACCAAGCACGGCTTGGACCCGGCGGATGTGGGCGAAATCGCCGCCGCGGTCGCTGCCTTGCCCCGCTTGCGACTGCGCGGCCTGATGGCGATTCCCGCTCCGACAGCGGATTTCGTCGCGCAACGCCAGGCTTTCGCCCGGCTGCGCGTCTTGCAAGAGCAACTCGTGACGACGGGCTTGGCGCTGGATACCCTGTCGATGGGCATGTCCGACGATCTGGAAGCCGCTGTCGCCGAGGGGGCGACCCTGGTGCGAGTGGGCACGGCCCTGTTCGGATCGCGCCGCTGAACGGTGACTTTACGCTATGCTAGCGCCACGATGACCCTAATCGCCCTGTTTCGAGAATTCGCCATGTCGCTACCCCATCCCCCGTTCACTCCCGCCGCGCGCGGCGGGCTGTCCAGCTTGCTGTTGTTGAGCGTTCCGCTCCTGCTGGGCGCGGACGACAACTTCCTGCGCGAAATCGAGGACGAGGCCCGGCGGCAGGCGGCGATCCTAATCACCACTCCGCCGCCGGCGCCGTCCCTCGCGCCCGACACCAGCGCCGACCGGCTGGAGGCGGGACTCGATCCAGCCACCTTCGAACAGGCGCTGCGCCGCAGCCTTCCGGGCACCTACACGGTCTATCAGCAGCTCAACACCCGACGCAAGCAACAACTCTACCAGGCCTATCAGAACAACAATCAGCTCACCAGCATCAGCGAGCGGGCCGCTCAACTGCTGAGCGGCAAACCTTGAAGCGGACGCACCCGCGTCATCCTCGCGTGGAAGCCCGGTTTGTTCAGGCGTCCACGCGGTCCTAAATTCCACGAGGCGGAAATGAAAGACACCTCCATTGCCTTCATCGGTGGCGGCAACATGGCTCGCAGCCTGATCGGCGGCCTGATCGCCAGCGGCAGCGACCCTGCCTCCCTCTGGGTGGCCGAACCCGACGCCGGCCAGCGGGAAATCCTGCGCGGACGGTTCGGCGTTCACACCAGCGTCGACAACCGCGACATCGCGGCCCGGGCCGGCATCGTGGTGCTGGCGGTCAAGCCGCAGGTGCTGCGCCCAGTGGCTAAGGAATTGGCCGAGATCGTCGGTGCGCATCAGCCACTGGTCCTTTCCATCGCCGCCGGCGTGCGCGAGCCCGACATCCGCCGCTGGCTGGGCGGCAACGCCGCCATCGTCCGCGCCATGCCCAACACCCCGGCCCTGGTCGGTAGCGGCGCCACCGCGCTGTTCGCCAACGCCCTGGTCAGCGATGGTCAACGACAAATCGCCGAATCGATACTGCGGGCCGTCGGTCTGGTCGTATGGGTGGCCGCGGAGGGTTTGCTGGACGCGGTCACCGCCCTGTCGGGCAGTGGCCCCGCCTACTTTTTCCTGCTGATGGAAGCCCTGGAGAAGATCGGCGTCCGGCTGGGCCTGGAACCCGAGATTGCGCGCCTGCTGACGATCCAGACCGCGTTCGGCGCCGCCAAGATGGCGCTGGAAAGCCCCGATAACGCCGCCGCGTTGCGCGCCCGGGTCACCTCGCCGGGCGGCACCACCGAGCGGGCGATCAGCGTGTTCCAGGACGAGCAGCTCGATGTCCTGATCGCCAAGTCGCTGAACGCCTCGTTGGCGATTTTGGAAACGCCGGCCCTGCTGGCCGACGGTCTGGAGGATCTGGTCGCCAAGGCGCTGGAAGCCGCTCGCCACCGTTCCGAGGAGCTAGGTGATCTGCTGGGAGGCCAGCCATGACCGCGACGGTTTTCCTGATTCAAACCGTGTTCGGTTTTTACATCCTAGCGGTGATGCTGCGCTTTCTATTGCAATGCGTGCGGGCCGATTTCTACAACCCGCTGGTGCAGTTCCTGGTCCGCATCACCAATCCACCGTTGCTGCCGCTGCGTCGGATCATACCCGGCTACCGGGGACTGGACCTGGCGTCGGTGGTGCTGGCCTTCGCCCTGCAACTGGTCGAGGTGTTGCTGATAGCCCTGCTGTTCGACCGCGCCCTCGGCGTCGGCGGCCTGCTGCTGCTGACCGTGATGGAACTGCTCAAACTGCTGATCAATATCTACCTGTGGGGCGTGATCATCCAGGCGGTGCTGAGCTGGATCAATCCCGATCCCTATCATCCGGCGGCGCGGGTGCTGGCCCAGTTGACCGCGCCGCTGTTGCGGCCGGCCCGGCGACTGTTGCCGCCGATTTCCGGCGTGGACCTGTCGCCGATGCTGGTGGTGGTGGCGCTGATCTTCGTCAGCCTGCTGCTACAGGACTTCCTCGGCCTGCTGACCGGCTTGCGCTGAGTTCATGGCCGCCACGGGCTACCGCTGGGAGGGCGCCGACCTGATCCTTCAGGTGCGGGCGCGGCCGCGCGGCGGTCGTGACGAATGGGCGGGATTGCGGGAGGATCGGTTCCAGATCCGCATCGCCGCGCCGCCGGTGGATGGCCAGGCAAACGCGCATTTGCGGGAGTTCCTGGCCGACCTGTTTGGAGTCGCCAAAAGTCAGGTGACGCTGCTGGCCGGCGAAACCGGCCGTGACAAGCGGTGGCGCATCGCCGCGCCGAGGCGGTGGCCGTCCGGCATCGAACCGCCCGCCAGCAGGTGAAGGAAATGATCGGTTACCGGGCAGTCAGGATGTCAACGCGATGAAGGAACAGGAAACTCATTTTCAGGAACTGGCGAATTTCATCTGGTCCGTCGCCGATCTGCTGCGTGGCCCTTATCGACCGCCGCAGTACGAACGGGTGATGCTGCCCATGACGGTATTGCGCCGGTTCGATTGCGTGTTGGAATCCACCAAGGCCGAGGTCGTAAAACGGTTCCATCAACTTGAGGGTGGGAAGGTCCGGAACATCGACCCGATCCTGAACAAGGTGGCGGGCGGTGGCGAGGACCTGGGCTTTCACAATCACAGCGAACTCGCTTTCCGGCGGCTCAAGGGTGACCCCGACCACATGGGTCGCCATCTGACCCGATACACGGACGGCTTTTCCGAAAACGTCCGCAAGATTTTCGAGCGCTTCGAGTTTGAGAAGGAAATCGAGAAGCTGGAGGAGGCCAACCGGCTCTATCTTGTCGTCGCGAAGGTGGCGGCCGGGGGGATGTGGCGATACCGTCGCTTTGAGAGGTGGCATGTACGAAGGCGCCTCCAAAAACGGCGGCAGGGGGCAAACCCCCTGCACCCCCAAAGGGTCGAAGACCCTAAGCGCCGAAGCCTCTCATCGTCCACCTCGCACCGGCCACACGTAGCCGCCGACGTTCTTGCTGACCGAGCTCACGCCGCCGTTGCCGAGGCTCACGTACCACGCGACGCTGGGATTGGACGCGTCCGTCGTGGACGACCAGTAGATGATGTTGGACAGGACGCCCACGAAGGGTTCTGATCCACCACTATAATAGCAACCCGAACCAGCGGTGTTGGTCAGCGAAGGGCTCAAGCAACCAAGATATCTTGCCTGAGCAACCGTCGCTTCCCACTCTTCCTTCGTGGGCAACCGCCAATCTCCTGCGGATGAACCATCAAGCAGACCACACTGACCATCAGCCAGCGCTGCCGCTGTCTGGTTTGCTGCTACCCACTGTCTACCCCCAAAGCAGCCGGCATTCCTCACCCAGATCAAGCCAGTCACCGTATCCGTCACCGTACCATTCCCGCAGTCCTGATAACGGTTGACGTCGTCGTTATAGCACGGGCCATCGGCTTTCACTGCGGCTGGACCGGCTGGGCCTTGGGGGCCGGCTGGGCCGGTATCGCCTTTATCACCTTTCAGACCGATTGGGCCTTGATCGCCTTTCAGACCTTGTGGACCGGCCGGGCCGGTATCACCTTTTGGACCTTGGGGACCGGCTGAACCGGTTAGGCCGGTATCACCTTTTGGACCTTGGGGACCGGCTGAACCGGTTAGGCCGGTATCACCTTTCGGACCTTGGGGACCGGCTGGACCCGCCGAACCTGTCAGACCTTGAGGGCCAGCCGGACCTGGCTCACCTTGCGGGCCTGTTGCGCCTGCTGGACCCGCCGGACCTGTTGGACCTTGAGAACCCGCCGGACCTGGTTCGCCTTGCGGACCGACCTGGTTCCACTGAATCATGGTCTCATTGGGCTTGCAACCCACTATTGGGTCTCCGATGATCCGCAACATCCCAGAATTTTTATGGTAACACCCTGTATAGACTGTCTCTTCCTCTGTGGTCTGGGCTTGCGCGGCGGGCAGCAGACAGATCATTGCCGCCACAACTATTAATACACCCGGCATCATTCGATACGTTTTCATGATTACTCCCTCCTCCTTTCCATTTCCCACGGACAAACACTGTGTTCTTAAATTACAGTAGTTTTTAAGTTACACTTATAAGAGAATGACCAGCATCGGCAATTGGCTGAATTTCATGTCGGCATTCGTCCTACAGGATTCTAACCCGTTGCCAAGGTTAAAAAATGAGAACAATCGAAACGGGCCAGGCCCTGCTGGACGAGCAGAGCCACCCCATCGGGATCGGGGGCTTCATCCTCGACCTCACCCACCAACAGTCAGCGCGGCAGGCGCTGACTGACTGCGAGAAACACCTTCGCGGCATCGGCGGCGCCGTGCCGGACGCCTTAATGATGATGGATGACGCCGGCCGGCTGGTGTTCTGGAACACGACGGCGAGCCGCGTCCACGGTGCGGGTGCGTATCCCGGCTTAAAACCTCGGATGCGGGTCAACCCATGCCCAGCATGTTGATCGTTGATGATTACATAGTAACCCGCCGGGGCATTCGAGCGATCACGGAAGACGCACTCAAGAATATCGAGATTCATGAAGCGGGTTCCGCCCTGGAAGCACTGGCGATGCTGCGCGCCCATTCACCCGATGTGGTGGTGCTGGACATTGGCCTACCCGATCAAAATGGTCTGGAACTGCTCAAACGCATCCACCAGGAATGGCCACGGCTGCCCGTTCTCATCCTCAGCGTGTACCACGAAGATCAGTATGGTTTACGCGCCATGCAGGCCGGCGCGGCGGGTTATCTCGACAAAGCCAGCATCCCGGAGAACCTGGTGCTGGCCATCCGCAAGGTCCTGGCGGGCGGACACTACGTCAGTCCAGAACTGGCGGAGCAACTTGTGGAATATGTGGCCGGACCGCCCGGAGAGCTGCCGCATCAAACGCTGTCCAATCGCGAGTTTGAAATCCTTCATATGATCGGTTCCGGCAAAACCGTGTCGGAAATCGCCGATACCCTATCCCTCAGCGTGAAGACCATCAGCACCTATCGCGCCCGTATCCTGGAGAAAATGCACTTGAAGAACAACGCCGAGCTGATGCACTACGCCATCACCCATCAGCTCGCCGACTAGCGGACTGACGCGCTCCTTCACCCTACAGGCCATTTCCTGAAAGGGTTATCCCTGTGGGTTGGGCTTTCCCGCTGGACCCGTTTGACCAGCCGCCAGGGAGTAGCGCGGCGCGGGCCGTCCAAGCCATTCCAGGGTCGCTCAGTGGCTCGGTCAGCAGGTATACCAACGATTTCCCAAGGAACCCACCGACCTATTGTCCAGCAAGGGCCGGTGACGGCAACCGCGCCTCGGTGCAACTCGCCAGATGGAGACGGGTCACAACGGTACCAACCGCCATCGAGACCCGCGCCATGCTGATCCAACGCCCCGCCGACATCCGCCCGTCCGAAATCACTCCGCCCGAGATGTACGCCCGCCGCCGCGAGTTCCTGAAAATCGCCGCTGCGTTGGGCCTCGGCGCGCTGCTGCCGTCGGTTTGGCGCGAGGTTCAAGCGGCCCCACCCGCCGACGACCTAAAGCCAACGCCTTACAAGGACATCACGGCCTACAACAATTTCTACGAATTCGGCACCGGCAAGACCGATCCGGCCGAGAACGCTGGCAGCCTGAAGACCAGACCCTGGACCGTGACGGTCGAGGGTCATTGCGAAAAACCGGGTCAGTACGCGCTGGAGGATTTCCTGGCCCCGCACCCACCGGAGGAGCGCATCTACCGGCTGCGCTGCGTCGAAGCCTGGTCCATGGTGGTGCCGTGGCTGGGCATTCCGTTGAACAAAATCCTGCCGCGCTTCCAACCGACCGCCAGCGCCAAGTACGTCGAATTCACCACCCTGCTTGACCCCGCGCAAATGCCGGGGCAACGCACCCGCCTGTTGAGCTGGCCCTACGTTGAGGGATTGCGGATGGACGAAGCCATAAATCCGTTGACCCTGTTGGTGACCGGGCTGTACGGCAAGGAGTTGCCCAATCAGAATGGAGCCCCGCTACGGCTGATCGTGCCGTGGAAATACGGCTTCAAGAACATCAAGTCCATCGTGAAAATCCGCTTTACCGAGCAGCAACCGCGCACCACCTGGGCCAGCGAAAATCCAAGCGAATACGGCTTTTACGCCAACGTCAACCCCGAAGTCGATCATCCGCGCTGGAGCCAGAAACGGGAACGGCGCATCGGCGAACTGTTCCGCCGCGACACCCTGCCGTTCAACGGTTACGCTGAACAGGTGGCCGGCCTCTACACCGGAATGGACCTGCGCAAGAATTTTTGAGGACACAAATCCGCCGGCGGGCGCGAACCCTTCGGCGGTGGACAATAAACTAGGGATTTCCAGACACCCCACGCCAGGCAACGGGGGAATCGAGACCGTCAGCGCAAAAAAGCGGCCAGATTCCACTCATGTTCGACAGATATGGGTTGTTTACTACCGTCCCATACGCCACCGTTGCTGTATATCTCTGTTCTCATCCATACGCCACCGTTGCTGTATATCTTTCTGCGAGTACTCATGGTAGTGGTTAGATTCAACCCGGCTGGATTGCCCTACTAGCTCACGATAACGTCGCTCATTCTCTTCCTGGCGCCGGCGGATTTCTCGTACCGCCTCATCACTCCAGCCGTTCGATTCGGTGGACGATGTTTGAGCACGCGGGCTATTCGACTCGGTGGGCGACGTTTGAGTCTGCGTGACTCTCGCCCGTTCAGCTCCTTGCCACGCTGATCCCCCCGCCGTTCCCCCCGCCGTTCCCTCATACTTCCATCGTGCGCTCTCTGCCTCACGCTGGCGGATAGCCTGTAGCCATCTTTGCTCTCCTTCACGAAGACCGCTCGTTTCGGCAGGTAACTCTTTCTGTGCGGTATCACTGCTTTCCTTGCCGTTGTCCTGAATGACCATCCGCGCTCCCCGCGGGCAGGGTGTCTGCTGATAATACGAGAGCTCGTTCGGCCCAGGGCATTTGTAAATCGACTGCCCTTGCACGGGTACGGTGGCGATCTCGCCTGGACCGCTCGATTCGGCGGGCGGCGGTGTAGGTGGGGCCACTGGGGAAGGAGGAGCAGCGTCCTGAGTGCCACTTTCCTTGCCGTTGTCCTGACTGACCATCCGCGCTCCCTGCGGGCAAGGTGTCTGCTGATAATACGAGAGCCCGTTCGGCCCAGGGCATTTGTAAATCGATTGCCCAAGCGTGGTGGGCGCGGTGGCGATGATAACAATGAAGAAAATTAACAGCACGGGTTTCATGGCGTTTCCTCCCACGCTGCATTACCTGATACATTATACCTCAATTATAATACAATTTAAAGTAAAAGAATGCGGTATCGGAGGGCTATCTGTAGCCGCTCGCACTTATCTGAGTCCGTGCGCGCAATCATCGGCGGTTTCCTGCTCGGATTCGGTGATTCTGTCTTTTCGGCTGTGCTCACTACCAGAAGCTTTGTAAAATCGCCTGAGTTTCCGCCGCCGCCATGCGCGGTCCCAACCGAGTCACCAACTCGGCTGAGGCCGCCGAGGCTAGCGCCCCGGCGCGGCGGTGGTCCCAACCCCGGCCCCGACCGTAGAGGAACGCCCCAGCGAACATGTCCCCGGCGCCGACCGTGTCCACCGCGTCCACTCTAACCGGATCGATGTCGATCAACGTCCGTCCGTCCCAAACCAGCGCGCCCCTGGAACCCCGCGTGATCACGAACTCCCGGCTGACGGTCTTCAGGTAGGCGACCGTGCCGTTCAAATCCGCCGCGCCCGCCATGTCCCTGGCCTCGTCCTCGTTGGCGAACAGCAGGTCCACGCCCGAACCGATCATCTCCAGCAATCCCGCCTTGAAATGCCGAACCATGTTGGGGTCGGACAAGGAAATAGCGGTCTTGACCCCGGACCCCTCGGCAATGCGCTTGGCCGCGATGCACGCCTGGCGAGCGGTGTCCGAGGTGACCAAATAGCCCTCCATGTAAAAGTAGGCCGAATCACGTAAAGCCTCCTCGACCAATTCCTTGGTGGACAAGTCGCCGCTGATCCCCAGGAAGGTGCAAAGGGTGCGGTCGCTGTCCGGGGTGACCAGCACCACGCAGCGGCCGGTATGACCGGGTTCCTTCTCGGTATGATGGTTCGTGTCCACGCCGCCATCGATCAGGTCTTTCATATAGAAATGGCCAAGATCGTCCCCCGCCACCTTGCAGGAATAGAAACTACTTCCGCCGAACTGGCGGACCGCGATCATCGAATTGGCCGCCGACCCGCCCGAACCGCGCTGGTGAGGATGCGCGGTCAGATGCTCCATCATCCGCGACTGACATTCCTCGTCCACCAGGGTCATCAAGCCTTTCTCGATGCCCAGCACCTCCAGGTCGGCGACCTCGACCTCGTACTCCATATCCACCAGCGCGTTGCCGATCCCGTAAACGTCGTATTTCGCCATCATCGCCTCCGTCATCGAATAGTCAAGAATCGGTATTGCATGCCGCCGCGATTACTGCGGCCAGTCGTTCCACGTCGCCGTCGCCATCGGTTTTCAGCGGATTTTCATCGGCCACCGGTGGTTCATCGTATCGAAGTTGCCGCTCCAGTACCTTGAT
This sequence comes from Candidatus Contendibacter sp., assembly GCA_029624675.1. Lineage (GTDB taxonomy): Bacteria > Pseudomonadota > Gammaproteobacteria > Competibacterales > Competibacteraceae > Contendibacter. The sequence continues at coordinate 46,908 of JARSSP010000047.1, read as the reverse complement.
ATCGGCTTCGGCGGCATCGTCGCCGCGTGCCCGCCGCGCGGCGACCCGCGCCCGCAATGTATCGGGATCGGCGGCGCAGTCGAGCAGAATGAACGGCACGCCCCGCCGACCGGCCAGTTCGCGGAACGGTTGGCGGTGCGCGCGTTTCATGAACGTGGCGTCCACCAGCACCGGGCAGCCAGCGGCGAGCAAGCCGTCCGCTAGATCGTGCAGGCGCTGATAGGTACGGGCGCTGGCCTCCGGCGTGTACAGTCCTCCGCCCAGGGTGGAACCGCTGTCGTCCAAGGGGCCGAGACCAAACAGCCGCTTGCGTTCCACATCGGAGCGGATGCGGATGACGCCCGGAAATCGTTCCAGCAATTGCCCGGTTCGGCGCGATTTGCCGGAACCGGAAACGCCGTGCGTGATCAATAGGAACGGCGCCGGTTCCTGGGTCAACACCAGCGCCAGCCGCAAATAATCGCGGCACGCCGCGTCGGCGGCGATGCGGGCGGGTCCCGGAATACCGTCTTGGCTGGCCTGGATCGCGTTGATCTTGGCGCGGACCATGGCCCGATAGACCTGGTAGTAGGACAGCAGCGCCATGCCGGCGAAGTCGCCGCTGTACTCCAGATAGGTATTGAGCAGCCGTTGAGCAAAACCGTCGGCGTCGCGGAAGCGCAAATCCATGGTGAGAAAAGCCAGGTCGTTGATCACGTCGATCCAGCGGAAATCGTCGTTGAATTCGATGCAGTCGAAAATCACGATTCGCCCGGCGTCGGTCAGCACCATGTTGCCCAGATGCAAATCGCCGTGGCACTCGCGAATCCAGCCGCCGGCCTTGCGCTCGGCCAGGCGCGGCCACAGCCGCTCGCTGGCGGCCAGGGTCCAGCGCTCCACGGCGGCCAAAATCTCGCGGTCGGTGGGATCGGCCAGCAATGGCCGGGTGCAGGTGAAATCGTCCAGCATCGGTTGGCGAACCTGTTCCGGTTTGCCGAATGGCGCGGCGGGATCGGCGGCGGGAATGGCGCGGTGAAACTCGGCCAGGCGACGGGCCAGTGCGTCCAGATGACGCGGTTTCAGCCGACCGGCGGCCAGCACCCGGTCCAGCAACCCCTCCTGGGGAAAGCGGCGCATCCGCACCGCGTACTCGATGGCCGTGTCGCCGCCGCCCAGGACCGGGTTCGCCGGTTCGCCGCCGATGGGCAGGCAGTTGAGATAGATTTCCGGAGCCAGCCGGCCATTCAGGCGCAGTTCTTCCTCGCAATAGTATTTCCGCCGCTCCAGGCTGGTAAAATCCAGAAACCCCAGATTCAGGGGCTTCTTGATCTTGTAGGCGTAGTCACCGGCCAGCAGCACATGCGAAATGTGGGTCTGGAGATGCTCGACGGTCGCGACCGGGTACGGATAACGCGCCGGTTGCCGCAGCGCCGCGATCAACGCGGCCTGATCGTGGGGATCGTGGGCGGAAGACACGCGGCTGGCTCCAGATGAGGAAGACGGAGCGGTAGGATAAGACAGAATCACGACAACGCGCCAAGCCGGTTGGTGAAAACAGCGGGTTTGGGCAGGAACGGGCATGGCTAAGGTTCGATCATCACGCGGTTCCAGAAAACGGTTGCCATTGTTGCGGTCGCTGTTCTCGCTGCTGCTTTCGCTGCTGCTGGGCGGTGCACTGTTGGGCGCGGCCGGTTTGGGTCTCTATATGCTGTACCTGGACGGCGTTATTCGCACCGAATTTGATCGGAAGCGCTGGGCCATGCCCGCCAAGGTCTATGCCCGCCCACTAGAGCTGTTCGCCGGGATGCCGCTGAGCGCCGATGCCTTCGCCCAGGAACTCAAGCTGCTGGGGTATCGCGACGTGAACTGTCCGGTGGAGCCTTCCGCGCCGCCCGAACCCGGCAAACGGACGATCAAGCGCAAACCCAAGCTCCCCGCGCCGGAAGCTTGCGCTCCGCCGCCCGGCGGCGGAAATTCGCCGGACAAGGCTGGCGGTTACGCCCGCCAGGGCGAAGTCTTTGAGGTCATGACTCGCGATTTCGTGTTCTGGGATGGCGCGGAGCCGGCGCGCAAGATCCGGTTGACGTTTGCCGGCGACATCCTGGTCGATGTGGTCAGCTTGGATGGCCGGGAAGCGCCGGGCCTGTTGCGGCTGGACCCCCCCGAGATCGCCGGTATTTATCCCTCCCATTACGAGGATCGCATCCTGCTCAACGGCAAGGAACTGCCGCTGGCGTTGGTGGATACCCTGTTGGCGGTCGAGGACCGTTCGTATTTTGAGCATGCTGGCGTCAATCCCAAGAGCATCTTCCGCGCCTTGGTGGTCAATTTGCGCGCCGGGAGGACCGTCCAGGGTGGCAGCACCCTGACGCAACAGTTGGTGAAGAATCTGTTTCTAAGCAACGAACGGTCAATCAAGCGCAAGGTGAACGAAATCCTGATGGCGATCTTGATCGACGCTCGCTACGGCAAGGATGAGATTCTGGAGGCCTATAGCAACGCTATCTATCTGGGGCAGGACGGCAGTCGAGCGATTCACGGTTTTGGGCTAGCCAGCCAGTTCTTTTTCGGCAAGACACTGGAAGACGTGGATTTACACCAGCTTGCCTTACTAGTGGGGATGATCAAGGGCCCCTCCCTGTACGACCCACGCAAGCATCCCGATGCGGCGAAAGAGCGTCGCGCCCTGGTGCTGGATGTCATGGTCGAGCAAAATCTGATCAGCGCCGAAGACGCCGCCATTGCCAAGGACATGCCGCTGGACGTAACGCCCAAGGCCGCCAGCGGCATCACTGCCTATCCGGCCTTCCTGGAACTGGTGCAGCGTCAATTGCGGCAATACTACAAGCCAGAAGACCTGGTCTCGGAAGGGTTGCGGGTGTTCACCACCCTCGATCCACGGGTACAAGCGGTCGCCGAGAACGCTTTGGCGACCAGTCTGCCGGCGTTGGAAAAGAGTCAGCCCAAGGCCCGGCCGCTGCAAGGGGCGGCCGTGGTGGCCGACACCCAGACCGGCGAGGTGCTGGCGATGGTCGGTGATCGCGAGCCCAAAACCGTCGGCTTCAATCGGGCGCTCGACACCAAGCGCCTGGCCGGCTCCCTGATCAAGCCGGTGGTCTATCTGACCGCGCTGGAGCAACCAGATCGCTACACCCTGATGACTCTGATCAACGACAGCCCGCTGGTTCATACCTCGGGCGGCAAGCGCTGGACTCCGGCCAACTACGATAATCGCTATCATGGTCGGGTGACCCTGCGCGACGCGCTGGCCCGTTCCTACAACATTCCAGCGGTGCGGGTGGGCCTGGATATGGATGTGATCAAGGTGGTCGAGATGCTCCAGCGCCTAGGCTTCGACCACCCGCTCAAACCCTATCCAGCATTATTGTTAGGCGCGCTGGATGCGTCGCCCTTCGAGATCGCCCAAGTGTACGCCACCATCGCCGGCGGCGGCTTCCGCATTCCCCTGCGCGCTATCCGTGAGGTCACCAACGCCAGCGGTCAGGCTTTGCAGCATTACGCCATGGATGTGGTGAAAGTGGTCGAGCCGGGACCGGCCTATCTGATCACCCACGCCATGCAGCAGGTGGTCAAGGCAGGAACCGCCAGCGCCATGAAGAGCAAGTTGTCGCCCGATCTGAATATTGCCGGCAAGACCGGCACCACCGACGATTATCGTGATAGCTGGTTCGCTGGTTTCAGTGGCGACCGGGTCACCGTGGTGTGGCTAGGCCGCGACGACAACAAACCGACTGGGCTAAGCGGTGCCAGCGGCGCGTTGCGGGTGTGGATGGATCTGATGGCGGGGTTGAAACTGGAGCCGCTGGATGCGCCGCCGCCGGTTGATATCGAGGAAATTCGGGTGGAACCACACAGCGGCCTGCGGGTTGGCGCGGGATGTCGGCGCGGCGAACCGGTGCCGTTTCTGGTCGGCTCCGAACCGCGTGGCTCCACCTCGTGCGCGCCGCCCGCCCCGCGCCGCAAGCCTCGGTCGCCCGATGCCGACGACACCGATGACACGGATGGAATGAGCGGTTTCTTTCAGCGTCTGATGGAATGAACGACTGTCTGGAAATCCTGTGCCCGAGGAGGGGGATAGGCAAGAGCGAGGGTGCTTTTTCAACGAATTAGCTTGCGAAAGGCTGTCTGAAAACCTTTAAAGCGGCTAGCCGTCTTGTCGAAACGAGTCGGCGAGGTGGGAATAAGGGGGTCCGGTCGCCGGTTCGGCATGACGGCTTGACGGGGAAAATGTAAAGTTCAACCGACGATAGATGGCATTGGGGTTCGAGACCGCCACCCGGACGGCGCCGAACTTCATGGGGAGAGTGATGAAGACACAGTTCAAACCGATCAAACCAAGTCCTAGCCTGGTGGCGCTGGCGCTGGCGCTGGCGCTGGCGCTGGCGGGTTGCACGACGGCACCTTATTCGCAGCAACCTTCCAGCCGGACGCCGTCCGCCAAGGCGCCGGTGGTGGATCGCAGCGCGCGCCGTCCACCCGCGTATTCCGCGCGGCGACCCGCACCCCCGGCGGATACGGGACAGTTGCCCGAGGAAGATCCACTCCTGCCGCGGGAATACGCCTCCGATCCCTATGGCGCGTCGGCGCAACCTTATCCGACGGAGGCAGGTGGCTCCCAACGGCGACCGGCCTATCCGCCGAGTGCCAGCGGCGACTACCGACAGCCGGCCTATCCGCCGACGAGCGCCGCTACGCCCTATTCGTCGTCGCCTCAGCCCTATCCGGCCCCAGCGAACGAATACGGTCGGCCCGCGCCGGCCTATTCACCGACGGACGAGCGGTACTCGACCCAGCCCGCGCCGGGCGTGCTGCCCGAGCCACAGCCGGTGGTGCCACGGACGCCGGCCGCCACGCCCACACCCAGCGGTAAGCCTCCCACCACGCCTACCGCGCCCGCCGCGCCCGCCGCGCCCAGCAAGCCGACGGTTGCGCTGGTCCCGCCGGCCGCGCCGAAGCCCGAACCGGAGCCCGAACCGGAGCCGATTCAACCACCCGCCCGCCCATCCCCGCCGCCCGCCGCGCCGCCGGCCGAGTTGCCGCCGGCCGAGATCACCCGCGAGGGCAATCAGGCGGTGGCGGCGCTGCTCGAAAGCGCCGACAAATATGTCAAGAGCAAGCAGTTGGACAAGGCTGGCGCCGCGCTGGAGCGGGCGCTGCGGATCGAGCCGCGCAACGCCGGCATCTGGCACGACCTGGCCCAGATCCGCCTGCACCAGGGACAGTACCAACAGGCCGAATCGCTGGCCAGCAAGTCCAACAACCTGGCCGGCGGCAACCGCAGCTTGCAGTCTCGCAACTGGAAGGTGATCGCCTCGGCCCGCAAGGCCACCGGCAATGCCGCTGGCGCCGAGGAAGCCGAGGCTCGGGCCACGCAGTTCTCGCGCTGAGACGGGTCGCGGTTGCCGGACGTCGCCGTGGGCATGGCCGAATTACTCGGGCCAGGGGGTCCCCTGGCCCGACACGTACCTGGCTTTGCTCCGCGCCCGCCGCAACAGCGGATGGCGCAAGCGGTCGACGCCATCCTGGAGGATGGCGGCTCGCTGATCGTCGAGGCTGGCACCGGTACCGGCAAGACCTTCGCTTATTTGACGCCCGCGCTGCTATCCGGGGCGCGGGTTCTCATCTCCACCGGCACCCGTCATTTACAGGATCAGCTTTACCACCAGGACCTGCCCGTGGTGCGCCGGGCGTTGAAAAGTTCGGCGCGGGTGGCGCTGTTGAAGGGACGCGGCAATTATTTATGCCGGTATCGCCTGCAACTGGTCGAGCGGGAGGGAAAGCTGCCTTCGCGCGCGCAGGTCGTTGAGTTGCAGCGCATCCAACGTTGGGCCGGTCGTACCCGAAGCGGCGACATCGCCGACATCGCCGACGTTCCGGAAACCTCGCCGCTCTGGCCGCGTGTCACTTCCACCGTGGATAACTGCCTGGGGCAGGATTGTCCCCAGTTGGAGGACTGCTTTTTCGCCAAGGCGCGGTTCGACGCGCTGGCGGCGGAGGTGCTGGTGGTCAACCACTATCTGTTTTGCGCCGATCTGGCGCTCCGGGAAACCGGGTTCGCCGAGTTGCTGCCGGGCGCGGAAGCGGTCATCTTCGACGAGGCGCACCAGTTGCCGGATATCGCCACGCACTTTTTCGGCCGTTCGCTGAGCGGTCGGCAATTGACCGAACTGGCGCGGGATACGGTGGTGGAGCAGGCGCGGGACGCGGCGGATTTTCCCGAGTTGCGAAACCGCGCCGAAGCGTTGGCGGCAATCGAGCCCGTGTTGCGGGAGGCGTTGGGGATGGCGGAGCGCCGGGCGCCGTGGCGGGAGGTCGCCGACCAATCGGCGGTGCGGGAAGCTGTCGGCCAGTTGACCGAAGCGCTGAACCGGCTGGGGGAAGCCTTGAAGGAAGCGGCCCAGCGCGGCAAGGGTTTGGAGAGCTGTCGCCGCCGCGCCGAGGACCTGAAACAACGCCTGGCGACGACGACCGGGGAAGAACGCGATCCCGACACCGTGCGTTGGTTCGAAGTTCGAGGTCGTGGGTTCACCTTGAGCCTGACTCCGCTCGATATTGCCCCGACGTTCCAAACCCGGATGGAGACAGGACCGGGCGCTTGGGTCTTTACCTCGGCGACCTTGGCGGTGGGGGAAAGCTTTGAACACTTCGCGGCCCGGTTGGGGTTGCGGGATTACACGGCGCTGCGCCTCGATAGTCCCTTCGATTTCGCTCGCAATACGTTGCTTTATCACCCGCCCGGCCTGCCGGAGCCGGTCTCGCCTCATTACACGGCGGCATTGCTGGAAGCCGCGTTGCCGGTGTTGCGAGCCAGCCGGGGGCGAGCGTTTCTGTTGTTTACCAGTTACCGCGCCCTGCGCGAGGCGGAGGAAGGGCTGGCGGGGCGGCTCGATTATCCGCTGCTGGTGCAGGGCGCGGCCCCGAAGGCGGCGTTGCTGCGGGAGTTTCGCGCCCTGGGCAACGCGGTGCTACTGGGAACCGCGAGTTTTTGGGAGGGAGTGGACGTGCGCGGCGAGGCGCTGTCGTGTGTGATCATCGACCGCCTGCCGTTCGCTTCGCCCGGTGATCCGGTGTTGCAGGCGCGAATCGAATCCTTGCGCCAGCGGGGCGAGGATCCGTTTTGGAACTATCAGTTGCCCCATGCGGTGATCACCCTCAAGCAGGGTGCGGGCCGGCTGATCCGGGATGTGAGCGACCGGGGAGTGCTGATGCTCTGCGACCCGCGTCTACTGACCAAATCCTATGGGCGGACGTTTCTGGACAGCCTGCCGCCGATGCCCCGCACGCGCAAGCTGGAGCGAGTACGGGCGTTTTTCGCGGAATAATGTCCGTCCTGGGTGTTTAAAACCCGAGGGAATTTGCCATGTCCGACTCTCTGTCTCTCCAACGTTTTTCCGGCGCCGCGATCCACGCCTGGCTGCCCGAGTTGGCGCGGTTGCGCATCCAGATATTTCGCGAGTTTCCCTATCTTTACGACGGCAGCGCGGCCTACGAGGAAACCTATCTCAAGACCTACGTGGATGCGCCCGACAGCGTCATGGTGCTGGCTCGCGACGGCGAACGGGTGGTGGGGGCATCGAGCGGTCTGCCGCTGGACGCCGAAACTCCAAACGTGATCGAACCGTTTTTGACGCACGGCTACGACCCATCGCGAATTTTCTATTACGGCGAGTCGGTCCTGCTGCCGGAGTATCGAAAGAGAGGACTGGGGAAGCGATTTTTCGAGGAACGCGAGGCGCATGTTCGCGAACTGGGTCGTTTCGATATCGCCTGCTTTTGCGCGGTGGAACGCCCCGCCGGCCATCCACGCCGGCCGGCGGGTTATGTACCGCTGGATGCGCTTTGGAACCGGCAGGGGTTCGTCAGGCACCCGGAATTGCGCACCACCTTCTCGTGGCGGGATCTGGACGAGGCTGCGGAGTCGTCGAAGCCGATGGTGTTTTGGCTGAAGACGCTGAACTGACTGCTTCCCATCCAGGTTCCTCTCCCGCTGAAAGAGAGGGAAGGCTCAAACCTCCGTCACCGACGGCAACCCGGATAGCGCCATCGCCAGTTCAGCTTCGTCGTAATCCTGGTCGGTCAACTTGCCAGCGAAATAGTCCATGTAGGCTTGCATGTCGAAGTGGCCATGGCCGCACAGGTTGAACAGGATCGCCCGGCTGACGCCTTCCTCCTTGCAACGCAACGCCTCGTCGATGGCGCCCTTGACCGCGTGATTGGCTTCCGGCGCCGGCAGAATACCCTCGACGCGGGCGAACAGGACGCCGGCGTCGAAGCAAGTGGTCTGGTGGTAGGCGCGGGCCTCGATCAGACCCAGTTCCTTGACGTGGCTGACCAATGGCGCCATGCCGTGGTAGCGCAGGCCGCCGGCGTGGAAGCCGGGCGGGGTGAAGGTCGAGCCCAGGGTATGCATCTTGGTCAACGGCGTCAGATGCGCGGTATCGCCGAAATCGTAGGCGTAGGGGCCGCGGGTCAGGCTGGGACAGGCTGCCGGCTCGACCGCGACGATACGAACCTTGCGGCCGCCGCGCAGGTGCGCGCCGAGGAACGGGAAGGCGATGCCGGCGAAATTGGAGCCGCCGCCGGTGCAGCCAACCACGACATCGGGATAGTCGTCGGCCATTGCCAACTGGTCCATCGCTTCCAGACCCACCACGGTTTGGTGTAGCAGCACGTGGTTGAGCACCGAACCCAGGGCGTACTTGGTGTCGTCGCGCTGGGCGGCAACTTCCACCGCTTCGGAAATGGCGATGCCGAGACTGCCGGGATGGGCGGGTCGCTGGGCCAGAATCGCCCGTCCGGAGGCGGTTTCTTCAGAAGGCGACGCCACGCAACGCGCGCCGTAGGTTTCCATCAGCGCCCGACGGTAGGGCTTCTGGTTATACGACACTCGTACCATGAACACCTGCACGGCGATGCCGAATAGCGCGCCAGCGAAAGCCAGCGAGGAACCCCACTGACCGGCGCCGGTTTCGGTGGCGATGCGCTTGACCCCGGCCTCTTTGTTATAGAACGCCTGGGCGACGGCGGTGTTGGGCTTGTGGCTGCCGGCCGGGCTGACGCCTTCGTATTTGTAGTAAATCCGCGCCGGCGTGCCGAGCGTCTGTTCCAGCCGGCGAGCACGGTACAAGGGACTGGGTCGCCACTGCCGGTAAATCCCGCGCACCGGTTCGGGAATCTCGATTTCCCGTTCGGCGGACACTTCCTGTTGGATCAGCGTCATCGGGAACAATGGCGCCAGATCGGCCGGGCCGATCGGCTTGAGGGTTCCAGGATGCAACACCGGCGGCGGTGGTTTCGGCAGATCGGCGACCAAGTTGTACCAGTACTTGGGCATCCGGTTTTCATCGAGCAGGTATTTGACGGTTTCGCTCATTGTTCTTTATCCAAAAAAGAAAAGCCCGCCTGGAATCGGCGGGCCGGGTAGATTCGGCGCGGCGATCAATCACTGCCGATTTTAACCAAGATTGACGCCGTAATCGCGGGCGACCGCCGCCAACCCGCCGGCGTAGCCCTGACCGATGGCCTTAAATTTCCATTCGTCGTTGTGGCGATACAGCTCGCCGAAGATCATCGCCGTCTCGGTCGAGGAATCCTCGGACAGGTCGTAACGGGCGATTTCCTGCTCGCCCTCGGCATTGAGCGACCGAATGTAGGCGTTGCCGACTTGGCCGAAGTTCTGCTTGCGCGCCTCGGCGTCGTGAATGGTGACCACGAACGCCACCTTGGCGGCGGTGGGCGGCATCGTCCCCAGTTCGATCTCGATCACCTCGTCGTCGCCCTCGCCCTGGCCGGTGCGGTTATCGCCCTTGTGCGCGACCGCGCCCGAAGGATCCTTGGGGTTGTTGTAGAACACGAAGTGCTGGTCGCTCAACACCTTGCCGTTGCCGTCCAGCACGAAGGCCGAGGCGTCCAGATCGAAATCGGCGCCGTCGGTCTTGCGCAAATCCCAGCCCAGCCCAAAACGGACTTTCTTCAAGCCGGGGACCTGCTTGCTCAGGGAAACGTTACCGCCCTTTTGCAGGGAAATAGCCATCGCGGATGCTCCTTTCTCGTTGTCGAGGATGAATCGGGAAGTGGACCGATGAATTAGCCGATGTTGATGCCGTATTGCCGACACATGGCCGCCAATCCGCCGGCGTAACCCTGGCCGACCGCAGTGAACTTCCACTCGCCGCCGTGCCGGTACAGTTCGCCGAAGATCATCGCGGTCTCGGTCGAGGCGTCCTCGGCCAAGTCGTAACGGGCGACTTCGGCGTTGGTTTCGGCGTTGACCAGCCGAATGTAGGCGTTGCTGACCTGGCCGAAGTTTTGCCGGCGGGCGTCGGCGTCGTGGATGGTCACGGTGAAGGCGATTTTCTGTACGTCCGCCGGGACGCGGGGCAAGTCCACCATGAGCGCCTCGTCGTCACCCTCGCCAGCGCCGGTGCGATTGTCGCCGGTGTGCTGCACCGAGCCGCAGGTCGATTTCAACTGGTTGTAGAAAATGAAGTCGGCGTCGGAGCGCGCCTTGCCGCTGGCATCGAGCAGGAAGGCCGAGGCGTCCAGGTCAAAATCCGTGCCGTCGGTGGCGCGGGCGTCCCAACCCAGCCCGACCAGCACCTTCTTGAGATTCGGCGCTTCCTTGCCCAGCGACAGCCGCTCGCCTTTGTTGAGGGAAATAGCCATGGGTTCGTTCTCCCTAGATTTAAATGGTTGAGAGTGAAGCGGGCGGACTGGCTGGAGATTTGGCCCGTCCGGCCCGCATGGACTTAGCGAAGTCAAAGGCCTGCGGCGATCATTCCGATTTTTCCGGTTGCGCCGCGCGTTCCTCCTCCGCCTCTTCCTTTTGGGGCAGCAGCAGCGAGGCGATCACACCCACCGCCAGCGTGCCAAGGATGATCATCAGGCTAAGGTTGGCGGAAATTTCCCAGCCGGGCCAGTGGAACAGGTGGTTGGAGGCTTGCAGCGCCAGCTTGAAGGCGATGAAGAACAGCAGTGCCGCCACCGCCTTGTCCAGATGGACCAGATATTTCTGCGCCGCCGCCAGCACGAAATACAGCGAGCGCAGACCGAGGATGGCGAAGATCACCGCCGAGTAGACCAGCAGCGGTTCGCGGGTGACGGCGATCACCGCCGGCACCGAGTCGAAGGCGAAGATGATGTCGGACACCTCGATGCAGACCAGACAGAGCAGCATCGGCGTGGCGTACACCGTGGCCTCGCGCGCCACCGTGAGGCTGGAATCCTGTTCGACCACAGTCTTGACGTGGCCGTGACTGACCACGAAATGATGACCGTGCAGGCGGGGAAAGATCGGCACCAGTTTCTGGGTCAGCCGCACCGACCAGTGATCGGAGTAGTCCTCGATGTCCTTGTCCTCGCCGATGCCGCTCAGCATTTTCCAGCCGGTCCAGGCCACGATGGCGGCGAACACGAACTCGATCCAGGTGCTCAGCCCGAACAGCGTGGTGCCGAAAGCGATGAACAGCATCCGAAAAACCACCGCGCCCAGGATGCCGAAGTACAACACCCGGTGCTGGAGGGCGCCCTTGATGCCAAACGAGGCGAAGATGGCGACGAACACCATCAGGTTGTCCACCGACAGCGATTTTTCCAGGATGTAGCCGGCGAGGAACAGATCGGCGAATTCGTCGCCGTGATGCACCTTGAGGTAGAAGAAGAACGCGATGGCCAGGAAAATCCAGAACAGCGACCACGCGAGGGCGTTGGGGATGCTGATGTCCTCGCTGTCCTTGTGCATCCGCAGATCCAGCCACACCGAGAAGATGACCACCACCACGAAGATGGCGACAGTCTCCAGCGGAAAACCGAAGTGATGTTCCATGTTGCCGCGCACGCTCAGGCTAGATCGAAGTCTTTGGGATTCAGACCCAATTCAGCGCAGATCTTGCGCACCACGGTTTTCTCCTTCTCATCGAAATCACCATCGGCGGCCCCGACGGCGCAGCAGACCCGTACCATCAATCGCGCCTCGGCCTCCTTGTCCTTGACCTTGGCGACCGCCTGCAGGGCGCTAGCTTGACCGATCTGATAGTCGAACTCAAACTGCTTGGCGTATTTGTCGAAGATGGCGATGATCTCGTCGGTGCCGAAGACGGACAGAACCTCGGAATTGCGCAGAAAGCCCATCATCTTCTGCTTTTCCTCGGGTCGGATCACGCCGTCGGCGTGGGCCACCAGCGCGCAGCCGGCCACTACCGCTTCCAGGAAGCTTTTGTTTTTGAACTTGGCGACCTCGGTTTTCAGGCTGGCGGAGACTTCGCTATAACGCTGCTTTAACCATTCAAGAGCCATGTGGGCATTCCCTCCAAAAGTTATCGAGATGGATTGAAAAAAACTAATCCTTGGACCCGGCGACCCAGCGCAGGCCAAAATGGTAGGCCTGATCCAGATACCGGTGATCCTGGAAATATTCGACCAGCTTTGTGACCTTGATATTGCCGCCCTGGTTCTCCAACAACACCAGCGCGCACATGCGCTGGTCGTTGCGATGGCTGTCCAGACGGATTTCCAGGGTCGGCTGGTCGGGCGTCTGGATCGTGACCACCGCGTCGGTTTCCGACCAGTTGGGGGCGCCCTTGTAGATCAGGGCGAAGGCCACGAGGCGATCCAGTTCGTCCCAGTGGCGGCCGTTGATGCGCAGAAACTCGCCAGCGGCGCTGGCTCCAGACCGGTCATCGCCCATGAGTTGGATATAGGGCGGTTGTTGCAGGCTGCCAAAGCTGTTGCCCAGGGCTTGCACCGCCCCCGCCCGGCCATCGCGCAGCTTGAACAGGCAGCCAAGGTCGAGGTCCACCTTGCGGCTGGTCAGTCGGCCGAAGAAGCCCTTGCCGCCGCCGCCCTGGTTCCAGTTGAGATTGACCACAATTTCGCCGAAACCCTGGTTTTTCTTTTCCAGCGAGATGCTGCTGCCTTTCTTCTCCAGGGTGATCTTCTCCAGCCGGATCGGCTTGGCCGGGGCGGCGGGTGGCGACGCGGGCGCGGGTTGAGCCGCGGGTGGCGGTGGCGGCTCGGCCGTGTCGGGATCGTCGGCCACGTCCACCCCGTATTGCCGGGCCAGCGGCGCCAATCCGCCGACGAAGCCTTGGCCGACGGCACGGAATTTCCATTCCGCGTTGCGTCGGTACAGTTCGCCGACGATCAGCGCGGTTTCCGCCATCATCTTGGTGCTCAGCGGGAAAGCGGCCAGCACCGCCTGGCTGCCAGCGTCGCGGATTTCCGCCCGGACCTGGTTCAGTTGACCGAAGGATTGGCCGCGCCGCCGCCCCTGATCGATGGTTAGGGCGATGACCACGCGCTCGATAGCCGCCGGCAATGCGGTGAGGGTGACCGCGAAGGCGCGGCCGTCGCCGGCGCGCTGGATGCCGCCACCGGCCAACGCCGGCTGATTGTAGAAGACGAAGTCGCCGTCGTCGCGCACCTTGCCCTGACCGGTCAGGGCAAAGGCGCTGGAATCGATCGCCAGCGCCGTGTTCGTCGGTTCCCAGGCGAGCGCGATTTCGATGGTGGCCGGCGCTGGCTGACGCTGGGTGAGCGAGATGTTTTGGCCGGGTTGCAGGTCCATGACGCCTCCTTCGGCGAATTTACAGATGGGGTCGGATCGCCGGCAGCAGATCGTGGAAGGTGCGACCGCTGGCGTGTTCGCCGAGCGCGTGCATCTTCCACTCGCCGTTGTGGCGATACAGCTTGGTCATGATCAGGCCGGTATGCGTGCCACCTTCCAACGACAGATCGAAGCGGGCGATTTCGCCGCCGTTGGCGTCGTCCACGATCCGGCAAAAGGCACTGGGAATTCCGGCGAAGCCTTCGCCGCTGAAGCTATTGACGGTGAAGATCAGGGTTTGCACCGTGGCGGGCACCCGGTTCAGCTCGATGGCGATGCGCTCGTTCTCCGCGCCGGCCTCGCCGCCGCCAGCGCGATCATCGCCACTATGGCGAATGGAGCCACAGCGGCTTTCCAGTTGTCGAAACCAGACCGTATCCACCAGATTGCCGCCGGTGTCGAACAGCAAGCAGGAGGCGTCCAGGTCCACGGCTTCCTGGCGGACGCCGCCGCCGAAGCCGAGAAAGCCACGGGATTGGACCTGCTTCATGCCCCAGCCCAGCCCCATGACGACCCGGTTTAGGCTGCGTCCCGCTTCCTTTTCCAGGCTGATACGCTGTCCCTTTTGCAGATTGATGGCCATGCGGATTTCCTCGGTTGCTGGGATAAAATGGGGGTTGGATGATGCAGCGCTGTTTAGGATAGTGTAGATGGTGACGGTGGTCTGGGGCGCCGCCTCGAAATTGGTCGGTAGCGAGATGGGTGATGGTTGCTATCCATAATTAAATGACGACGGATGCGGGAAATTCAAGTTGGGCGGAGGCGGTCATGCGCAAGCAGGCGTTGTGGTTGGCGATTCTTCTGACGGGCGTGGTTTGGGCCGCTGCTCCACCGGTCGGGCCGAATGCCAAGAAACCGGCCGAGTCGGGCGTCAAAAAGTGGCAGGACGAAGCCGGCGAGTGGCATTACGGCAGCGTTCGTCCGGTTTCGCCCAATGCCGCCGTCGACAGCGCCGCCGAGGCCTACCAACGCGGCGATTACGCCAAGGCGTTTCAGGAGTACATGGAGTGGGCCAAGAAGGGCGATCCCCGCGCCCAGGCCATGGTCGGACAGATGTACCTGCGCGGTCAGGGCGTTGGGCAAAATTCGCGCAGCGCTGTCGAGTGGCTGCGCAAGGCGGCCGTGCAAGGGAATACCGACGCCCAACTCCAGCTCGGGGTCCTGTTCGCCGCCGACCCCAGCGCCGCTTCCAGCGAAAAGGAAGCGCTATTCTGGTTGCGCAAGGCGGCGGAACGGGGCAATGCCGAAGCGTTGTATATCCTGGCGGGCAAGTATGCGACCGGTCAGGGCGTGGGCCGGGATGAGTCGGAGGCCGCCAACGGTTATCGGCGAGCGGCGGAGAAGGGCCATGCCGGCGCCCAGTTCGAGCTGGGAAATTTTTACGCCAGCGGGCGCGGGGTGTCGCGCGACGACAAGGAAGCCGTGCAATGGTACCAGCGAGCGGCGGAGCAGGGTCATGCCGGTGCCCAGTTCAACCTGGGGGCGATGTACGCCGCCGGCCGCGGCGTGACCGTGGCCAGCGATCGGGACGCAGTACTTTGGTATCGCAAGGCGGCGGAGCAGGGTCATGTCGAGGCTCAGTACAATCTGGCCGTGCGATTGCTGGCCGGTCGGGGCGCGCCCGCCAGCGCCGAGGAGGCGGCGCGCTGGTTCCGCAAGGCCGCCGATCGAGGGTTGACCCTGGCCCAGGTGAATCTGGGTCGGTTGTACGCCGATGGCCAGGGTGTTCCCCGCGACGACGGGGAAGCGGTGAAGTGGTACCGATTGGCCGCCGAGCAAGGTGAAGCCTTGGCGCAATATTCCCTGGGGCGGATGTTGACGGATGGGCGCGGCACGGCGCGCAACGAGCTGGAAGCTTTGCAATGGCTGCGGCGCGCGGCCGATCAGAACCTGTCGATAGCGCAACTGGATCTGGCCAACGGTTATTTGAATGGCCGTGGAGTGGTGCTTGACGAAGCCAAGGGGATGCAGTTGTTGGGTCTAGCGGCGGCGGGCGGCCACCCCGAGGCGCAATTTGCGTTGGCGGAGCGGCTGTTGGCGGGTCGCGGCGCGCCACGCAACGACCAGGCTGGACTGAGCTGGTTGCGCAAGGCGGCGGAACAGGGTCATGTCGAGGCGTGCTACCGGCTGGCAGGGTTTTACGCCAGCGGCGAGTTCGTGGCGCACGACGACGGCTTGGCGGCGGAATGGTATCGCAAGGCGGCGGAGCGGGGCCATGCCGTCAGCCAGTTTCGCTTGGCGGCGCTCTATGCCGAGGGGATCGGTGTGACCCGAGATGACCGGCAAGCATTGCGTTGGTTTCGTGAGGCGGCCCAACAGGGTGATGTCGTGGCGGGATTCAATCTGGGGGTGTTGTACGCCTCCGGTCGGGGCGCGCCGCGCGACGAGGTGCAGACCGCGAGCTGGTATCGCAAGGCAGCCGAGCAAAATTTGCCGCAAGCTCAGTTGAATCTCGGACTGATGTACGCGGACGGACGGGGCGGATTGCCGCGCGATCCGGCGCAGGCCGTCGCCTGGTACCGCAAGGCGGCCGAGCAAAATCTGCCGCTGGCTCAGTTGATGCTGGCGCTCGGCTACGCGACGGGACGTGGCTTGCCTCGTGACGATCCGCAGGCGCTTCATTGGTTCGAGCGGGCCGCCGACAACGGTTTGGTACTGGCCCAGTATGGGCTGGGGATGCTGCACGGCGCCGGTCGGGGGGTGGTGCAGGATTTGGTCAAGGCCCATCAGTGGTTGAGTTTGGCTGTGTCCGGCGGCTACGTGGGCGCGGCCCAACCGTTGGATGCCATCGCCAAGCAGATGAGCGAGATCGATCTGGCTCGCGCTCGACAACTGGCCCGCGAATGGCAAGTGAGCAATTCCCAAGTGTCGAGGCCCCACTGAGGAGGCTGACCAAAAACGCCTTTAAAATGAAAGCGGCTGACATGAGGCGCCTAATTCGCCAAGGAACGACGAGTACACTTGGCGGATTGGTGGCGTTGTTCATCCTCAACTCGGCGCTGACGTTCCAGAACCGTTGGCCGACGGTCGGGGTGCGCTGGGTTCCCGAACTGTCCGTCGAACTGGCGGCGCTACTGTTGGGGTTGGTTCTGGCCACGTCTTGGCGCGGTCCGCTGGGGCGTGGGTGGCGCAGCGCGGTTTTGGCGACATTCGTCGTCCTGACGCTGGGACGGTATCTGGATGTCACCGCGCCGGCCCTGATGGGGCGTTCCATCCATTTGTACTGGGACAGCCAACATGTCCCAGCGGTGGCGGCTTTGTTGCTAGATCGGGTGGCGGGCTGGCGAGTGGCGCTGGGCGGCGTGGCGCTGCTGGCGTCGCTGGCCGCGCTGTTCGCCGTCTTGCGCTGGGCGGTCGGCGCTGTCATCGCCGCGCTGGTCCGCCCTCTCGTCCGGCACGCGGTGGGCGTCCTGGCCCTGACGCTGCTGGTGCTATACGGCGCTGGTCGTCTGAATCCCCACCTGTCGACCGATACCTTGTTCGCGTTGCCGGTGACCGCCATGCTGGCCGAGCAGGTGGAGGGGGTACTGGCCGCGACCGTGTTTCGGGACGACCGCTGGATCGCGGTTCAGCCGCCGCTGCCCGCTTCGAACCTGGGCCGGATGGGGCGGGGTGATGTCTTCGTGATTTTTTTCGAGTCGCAGGGTGCGCTGGTGTTCGACGATCCCCGCTTTGCCGCGCCGCTGGCTGGCGATTTCGCCGCCTTGGAGCGGTCGCTGACCGACGCTGGCTGGCGGATGGCCTCGGCGCGGGTCGAGTCCAGCACGTTCGGCGGGTTGTCCTGGCTGGCGCATTCCAGCCTGCTGTCTGGACTGCGCATCGCCGACCAGGGGGATTATTATGACCTGCTGGCCTCCAGCCGACCGACCCTGGTCAGCCGGTTCGCCGCCGCCGGCTACCGCTGCGTGGCGTTGATGCCGGGACTGCGGCACGCCTGGCCGGAGGGGCGATTCTACGGCTTCGACCAAATTCTGAACGCCGAGCGGCTGGAGTATCGGGGTCCCGCTTACGGGGGCTGGGTCATTCCCGACCAGTACAGCCTGTACCGATTGGATCGCACCGAGGTGCGACTGGCCGGCCGGCCGCCGCTGTTCGTGTTTTTTCCCACCATCAATAGCCATGCGCCGTTCGCGCCGATCCCGCCCTACGAGGCGGACTGGAACCGGTTCGATACCCGGCTGACCGCGTCCGCCGCGGCGGGCGAAGTGGGGCTGAACGAGCGGTTGGACGGCGCGGCGTTGGCCGCCGCCTATGTCGAAAGCGTCCGTTACAACCTGGCGGTGCTGGGTGGCTATCTGCGCCAACACGCCCCGGCGAACGCGCTGTTCGTGGTTCTGGGCGATCATCAGCCGCCGGCCATCGTCGGCGGGCGCGAGATTTCGTGGCAGGTTCCGGTTCATGTGTTCTCGCGCGATCCGGGGTTGATCGGCGCGTTTCAGGCGGTGGGCTTCCAAGTGGGCATGACGCCGGGGCCGGCGGCGCTGGGCGGTATCGGCGAGCTGGGATTGTTGCTGTTGCGGGTGCTGAACGATCCACCGTCTGTTATCCCTCACTTGGGTGGAGGCGCGTGACGAGCCAGCCAGATCGTGTCCACCGTGAAGGACAGCGTCAACAGCGCCAGCGCGCCGGCCGCCAGCAGCGTGGTCCATGGCGGCGTCAACGGTGGAAGCAAGCACAAGATCAGCGCGGCGGTCTGAATCACGCAGACGGTTTGGCGGCGCCGGCGCGGCGGCAATGGCTGACGCAGCCAAGGCAGGGCGTAGCCCAGCGCGATGAAGCCATAGCGCAGCGCGCCCGACAGCAGCACCCAGCCGCCGGCCTTGTCGGTCTGATAGACCAGCGCCGCCAGGACCAGGATGAGAAAGGCGTCCACCTCCAGGTCAAACCGGGCGCCGAACGGACTTTGCCAGCCACCGCGCCGTGCCAGCCAGCCATCCACGCCGTCGAATAGCAGCGCCACGCCAGCCAGCGCGGCCAGCGTCCAGGCCAGTCCCGGCGGCGGTTCCGCCTGGCCGATCAGCCCAGCGGCCAGGGCGGCGATACCGGCGCGCAGCAGGGTGACGTCGTTGGCCGCGCCAAACCGTTGCAAGGGCCGATGCTGGGGTAGGAACGGCAGCAGGGCTAGCAGCAGGCCGGCGAAGACGGCGAGGGTTTGGAGGACGTAGTGGGGGGACAACTGGAAGGTTTCGGTCAGGACCCACGCCAGCCCCGCCACCAGCGGCAACGCAGCGGCAAAGTGGAAGAGGGTGTTGAAGACGAGCGGTCGCAGTGGGGACGCGGTTAAGAGATTCATCGGTATCGGTGAATGGATCAGCGGTAATCGGGGTTGATGATGAGCAGTGAGCTTGAGTCAGCGCGCGCTTTCTGGCTGGCGGCGCCGGGTCGGGGTGAAATTCGCGTGGAACGGCTGGAACCGCCGAGCGCGGACGAGGCGCGGGTACGGACGCTATATTCCGGCATCAGTCGCGGCACCGAGAGCCTGGTGTTTCGCGGCGAAGTGCCGCCTAGCCAATATCAAACCATGCGCGCGCCGTTCCAGCGAGGCGAGTTTCCGGTCCCGGTCAAGTATGGCTATTGTAGTGTCGGCGTGGTCGAGGCTGGTCCCGCCGCGTTATGCGGGCTGACCGTATTTTGTCTTTATCCGCATCAGGACCGCTACGTGATTCCAGTGGCGGCGCTGACCCCGGTTCCGCCGACGATTCCTTCCGGGCGGGCGGTGCTGGCGGCCAATCTGGAAACCGCGCTCAATGTGTTGTGGGACGCCGCGCCTCGACTGGGCGACCGGATCACGGTGATCGGCGCGGGCGTGGTCGGTTGCCTGATCGCCCGGCTGGCGGGCCGTTTGCCGGGCTGTACGGTGCAACTGGTGGACGTGGACTCGCGCCGGGAAGCTATCGCCCACCACCTGGGCGTCCGTTTTGCCTTGCCGGAACGGGCGGAAGGAGAACAGGATCGGGTGATTCATGCCAGCGGCTCGCCCGCCGGTCTAACGACGGCGCTGGGCCTGGCCGGCTTCGAGGCGACGGTGATGGAAGCCAGTTGGTTCGGCGCGCGGCCGGTCAGTTTGCCGCTGGGCGAGGCGTTTCACAGCCGGCGGCTGACGATTCAGAGTTCCCAAGTCGGCCCTATCGCCACCGCGCAGCGCGGGCGCTGGGATCATCAGCGACGTATGGCCACGGTGATGGAATTACTGGATGACCCCGCGCTGGACGCATTGATCAGCGGCGAAAGCCCATTCGCCGACCTGCCGCGCGTCCTGGTCGAACTGAGCGGAAATCCGAACGGGGCGCTATGTCATCGAATCGTTTATCCAAGCGTCGACTGATTTTCGCTCAGGTCTGGCGCGAATGCGGCGCGCGTTGACCGGCAAGAGGTTGCGCGTTCGACGTCAAGAGTGATCCGTCTCGTTCAGCAACGTCCGCATCACCCCCACCACCCTCGCTGTCGTCGCATCCGCCGGTATGTCCCGCCCGACCATGTAGCTCATCAGCAGCGGGTCTTGCAGTTCCAGCAAATCCGCGAACGCCCGCTGTTCCTCCGCCGACGCGGTGGGGTAATGCCGCTCCAGATAAGCCAGCGTCAGCAGATCCAGTTCCTTCATGCCGCGCCGGCAGCGCCAGCGCAATTTACCGATTTGTTCATCCACGATCCGCGTCTCCTACAAACAAAACCCCTCGCCCGCGAGCGGGAGAGGGGCTGGGGGTGAGGGAGCAGGTAACGACTTACCGCCGTTCCACCATCATCTTCTTGATTTCCGCGATGGCCTTCGCGGGATTCAAGCTCTTCGGACAGGTCTTGGTGCAGTTCATGATGGTGTGGCAGCGGTACAGCCGGAACGGGTCTTCCAGATCATCCAACCGCTCGCCGGTGAACTCGTCGCGGCTATCCACGATCCAGCGATAGGCTTGCAGCAGGATCGAGGGACCCAGGTAGCGTTCGCCATTCCACCAGTAGCTCGGGCAACTGGTGGAGCAGCAGGCGCACAGGATGCATTCGTACAGGCCGTCCAACTTGGCGCGGTCTTCCTCGGATTGCAGCCGCTCCCGCTCCGGTGGTGGCGTGATCGCTTGCAGCCACGGCTTGATCGAGGCGTACTGGGCGTAAAAGTGAGTCAGATCCGGCACCAGGTCCTTGACCACCGACATGTGCGGCAACGGGTAAATCTTGACCTCGCCGGACACATCGCTAATGGCCTTGGTGCAGGCCAGGGTGTTGGTGCCGTCGATGTTCATCGCGCAGGAGCCGCACACCCCCTCGCGGCAGGAGCGCCGGAAGGTCAGGGTCGGATCGACTTCATTCTTGATCTTGAGCAGGGCGTCCAGCACCATCGGGCCGCAAGCGGCCAGATCGACCTCGTAGGTGTCCATGCGCGGGTTTTCGCCGCTGTCCGGGTCCCAGCGGTAAATCTGGAAGCGCTTGACGTTCTTGGCGCCCGCCCCGGCATAGTAGGTCTTGCCCTTGCCGATGACGGAATTGGCCGGAAGTTTGAATTGAGCCATGGCAGCGTCCCCTCAGTACGTGCGCTTCTTGGGTGGAATGTATTCCACCTCATTGGTCAAGGTGTAGGTGTGGACCGGACGGTAGTCGATCTTGACCTCGCCCTTGGGGCCCAGCCAGGCCAGCGTGTGTTTCATCCAGTGGTCGTCGTCGCGATCCGGATAGTCCTCGCGGGCATGCGCGCCGCGGCTTTCGGGCCGGTTGATCGCCGACTTGATCGACACCATCGCGCAACCGAGCAGGTTGTCCAGCTCCAGCGTCTCGACCAGATCGGAATTCCAGACCAGGCCCCGGTCGCTGACTCCAATCTGCTCGAAGCCGGCGTATACCTCTTCCAGCAACTTGATACCCTCGGCCATGGAATCGCCGGTGCGGAACACCGCCGCGTGATTCTGCATGGTCCGCTGCATCCGCATCCGCAGGCTGGCGGTCGGGTTCTCGCCCTTGGCGTGGCGCAGCCCGTCGAAGCGGGCCACGATCCGGTCCACCGAGGCTTGTGGCAACGCCCCGTGTGGGCTGTTGGGCTGGATCAGCTCGGCGCAGCGGATGGCGGCGGCGCGACCGAACACCACGATGTCGAGCAGCGAGTTGGAGCCCAGGCGGTTGGCGCCGTGCACCGATACGCAGGCCGCTTCGCCGATGGCCATCAGGCCGGGAATCACGGTATCGGGATTGCCGTCCTTGAGGATCACCACCTCGCCGCGATAATTGGTCGGGATGCCGCCCATGTTGTAATGCACGGTCGGCAACACCGGCGCCGGTTCCTTGGTCACGTCCACGCCGGCGAAGATGCGGGCGGTCTCGGCGATGCCGGGCAACCGCTTGTTGATGACGTCGGCGCCCAGGTGTTCCAGGTGCAGATGGATGTGGTCCTTATGCTCGCCGACGCCGCGCCCTTCGCGGATTTCGATGGTCATCGAGCGGCTGACCACGTCGCGCGAGGCGAGGTCCTTGGCGTTGGGCGCGTAACGCTCCATGAAGCGCTCGCCGTTGGAATTGGTCAGGTAGCCGCCTTCACCGCGACAACCTTCGGTCATCAGACAGCCGGAGCCGTAGATGCCGGTCGGGTGGAACTGGGTGAACTCCATGTCCTGCAACGGCAGGCCGGCGCGCAGCACCATGCCGTTGCCGTCGCCGGTGCAGGTGTGGGCGGAGGTGGCCGAGAAATAGGCGCGGCCGTAGCCGCCGGTCGCCAGCACGGTCTGGTGAGCGCGGAACACATGCAGCGTGCCGTCGGCCAGATCCCAGGCCACCACGCCGCGACAGGCGCCGGCGTCGTCCATGATCAGATCCAGCGCGAAGTATTCGATGAAAAACTCGGCGTCGTGCTTGAGCGCCTGCTGATACAGCGTGTGCAGGATGGCGTGGCCGGTGCGGTCGGCGGCGGCGCAGGTGCGCTGGGCGATGCCTTCGCCAAAGTTGGTGGTCATGCCGCCGAACGGCCGCTGGTAGATCTTGCCTTCCCCGGTGCGGGAGAAGGGGACGCCGTAGTGCTCCAGTTCGATGACCGCCGGCACCGCCTCGCGGCACATGTATTCGATGGCGTCCTGATCACCCAGCCAGTCTGAACCCTTGACGGTGTCGTACATGTGCCATTGCCACAGGTCCTGGCCCATGTTGCCGAGCGCCGCCGACATGCCGCCCTGCGCGGCCACGGTATGGCTGCGGGTCGGGAACACCTTGGTCAGGCAGGCGGTCTTCAAGCCTTTCTGCGCCATGCCGAAGGTGGCGCGCAAGCCCGCGCCGCCGGCGCCGACCACGACCACGTCGTAATTATGATGAATCAGTGGGTATGCGTTGGACATGAAACCTCAGCCTCCAGTGGTGGGCGTCAGGCCAGTGCGATCTTGAGCACGGCGACGATGGAAATGGCGCCCAGCAGAAACAGCACAAACTGCGTGACCAGCAGCGCGATGAATTTAGCCCCTTCCGGCCGGACATAGTCCTCGTAAATAACTTGCATGCCCAGACTGGCGTGATAGAACGCTGTGGCGAGCAGGGCCACCATGGCGCCGGCTCGATACGGATTGCTTAGCCAGTGCTGGAAAACCTCGTGTTCGACGCGCGAGTAGCGCAGCATGGAAAACGCGAACCACAGCACCAGCGGCACCAGGATAATGGAGGTGACGCGCTGCACCCACCAGTGGTGCGTGCCGTCTTTGGCGGTGCCCAGACCGCGAACGTGGGCGAGCGGAGTGCGAATGCTCATGACGTTTCTCCTCAGGGCGCGGCGATCAGCCAGCACAGGAAAGTCAGGATGATGGAGGACCACACCACCGCCCAGCCGGACTTGGCGGCGTCTTCCAGTTCAAAGCCATAACCGGCGTCCCAGAACAGGTGGCGGATGCCGTTGGCCAGGTGGTAGAACAACGCCCAGGTCCACAGAAACAGGAACAGTTGTCCCAGCATGGACCCCAGCACTGTCTGGGCTTGCGCGTAGGCTTTGGGACCGATCGCGGCGGACGCCAGCCAGTACACCAGCAACAGGGTGCCCACCACGAGGCCGGCGCCGGTGGCGCGGTGGGTGATGGACAGGATCGAGGTCATTTGGGGTTTGTAGTAGGGGCCGATCATGAACGGCGACAAGGGCCGTTGTTTGGCTGACATACGTTTCTCCTCGTTACGCGGTGGCGATGGAAGACGGGGCTTGATTGGTGCGATGCAATAATAACCGAAAGCCGGTTGAATTGCCGGATGAACGACGGGGAAAGGAGAATAGGAACCGCGTTCGGCGCTACGAACCGGCGAAGCGGAACGGCCTGCTAAAAGTCGATGCAGCGGCCGGCCTTTTCCCAGTCGCCGTAGCGGGTCGGCTCCGGACCCTTGGGTCCACCGTATTCCTTGGGCCGTTCGGGAGGCTCGGCGGCTGGGGGCGGGTCGGGGGTTACGGCCGGCGGCGTGGAGGGTGGCGTCTGCTGGTGATTTTCGCTCATGCAACTCACCTTAGTATTCTTAGGGTTCGTGGGTGGTGGCGGTGGACCGTCCCGGTCCCATCCGCCGACGAGACCACCGGGCTCCGGACATCGCGCCCTTGCGGCGCGAAGCGTATTCCGGCCATATTTTGCAGGGTTTATTATGCCGGTCGCCGCCCGCGAACGCAACGAAGCAGGGGCGGTGACGGTCGCGGCGGTCGGACCCAACTCACCATCGGGTATCGAAAAATGAACGTGGCGTGGAACGATTTTCTCGAACGGTTCGGCGTCTGTCTGGAAAGCGGCCGGCCGGTGCATTTCGGTCGGCCGGACGTCGAGCGGTGGGCGGCGCTGCATGGCGACATTTGCGGCGATCGGTCGGACCAGGGCCTGATCGCCGCGCACGGTCCGGACGCCGATCCATTCCTGCAAGGACAGCTCACCTGCGACGTTCGGGCGGTGACCCCGGATCGCAGCCGGATCGGCGCGTATTGCACGCCCAAGGGCCGGGCGCTGGCCTGCCTCCGCCTATTCCGGCGCGAGGACGCCTTGTGTCTGGAATTGCCGCGCGCTTTGGTGGGGCCCACGCTGACCCGGTTGCGTCGCTATGTGTTGCGGGCTAAGGTCCGGCTGGAAGACGCCAGCGATCGCTGGACGCGGATCGACGTCGCCGGGCCGAACGCCGACGCTTTGTTGACAAAACTGCTTGGCGCGGTCCCGCGGGCGGCCAACGAGGTCGTCCAGGCGCCGGCCGATTCACGGGACATCACCGTGATCCGCCTGCCCGGTTCGACGCCGCGTTTCGAGTTGCACGGCTCGTTGATGGCGGTGCAAGCCCTTTGGACCCAGCTCGAAGCCGATGTCACCTTCACCGGCCCCGAGCCGTGGCGGTTGCTGGAGATTCTGGCGGGGACGCCGGCGGTGTACCCGGAAACCGTGGAGGCGTTCGTGCCACAGATGCTGAATCTGCAACTGCTGGACGGAATTAGTTTCCAAAAGGGTTGCTACACTGGACAGGAAATCGTGGCACGCACCCATTATCTAGGCAAGCTCAAGCGACGGATGGTGCTGGGTCGGGTGGACAGCCCGACGCCGCCTCGCCCCGGCGATCCGCTGTTCTCGCCCCAGGCCGACGCCAGCCAGAGCGCCGGTCAATTGGCCGACGCCTGTCCTCATCCCGACGGTGGTTACGCCGTGCTGGCGGTGGCGCTGATCGAGTGCGCGGAACGGGGAACGCTGCATTTGAATGGTATTGGCGGCCCGGCGCTGCGATTGGAACCGCTGCCGTATGGATTCGAGCCGGCGGGTTAAGCATCGGTGGAATGTCCGCCCGCCTATTATCGATGATCTTAATTAAGAGCTTACAACGTGGATGACGATCTCATCGCACGGCTTCAAGCCGAAAACGCTCGGCTGCGAGCCGACAATCAACGGCTCGAAGCCCTCTTGAAGCAAAGGGCTGGCGCCGATGAGGTCGTTTCGCGGAAATCGACCACGCAGCAGCGCGTCGACTTGCGCATCCTCCTGGACGAGGCCGCCGATTTTATCAGCACGGCGGACCTTGACGGGCGTGTGGGTTATCTCAATCGTGCTGGACGGCGGTTGGTGGGCATCGACGAGGCGGCGGACGTTGGTCAATTCCGGATCGCCGACATGCATCCGCCCTGGGCGAGCGACTTGATTGCTAACGAAGCCATCCCCACCACCTTGCGGGAGGGCATCTGGCGTGGCGAGACGGCTCTGGTGACTCGCGAGGGACGGGAAATTCCAATCTCCCAGATTATCCTGGTCCACAGGACGCGGCACGGCGAGGTCAAGTTTCTGTTCACCGTGGCCCGTGACATCACCGAGCAAAAGAGGGCGCAGGAAAAACTGGTCTGGGAAGCGCAAGTCAATGCCGCCCTGGCCGAGGTTTCCCGCTCGCTGCTTGAGCGGATGACAGTCGAAGACATGGCCTCCCTGGTTTTGAAACACGCCAAGCGCCTCACGGGAAGTGCATACGGCTTTGTCGGTTACATCGACCCGATGACGGGCTATTTGGTAAGCTCGACGCTCGGCGGGGACGTTTGGGATGTCTGCCAGGTTCAGGACAAGACCTTTGTCTTCAGGGAGTTCAAGGGGCTGTGGGGCTGGGTGCTGAATCATCGCCAAGCGCTGTTGAGCAACGCGCCCGCCGATGATCCGCGTTCGTCCGGCACGCCGCCTGGCCATATACCGATCCAGCGTTTTATCTCCGCGCCCGCGATGGCCGAGGGGGTGCTGGTGGGGCAAGTGGTCTTGGCCAACTCGGACCGCGACTACGGCGAGCAAGATTTGGCGCTGATCGAGCGGTTGGCCGATCTCTACGCCATGGCCATCCAACGCAAGCGCATGGAAGAACATCTTCGTGAGAGCCAGGAACAGTTCACCGCCTTCATGGATCACCTGCCCGCCGTGGCCTTCATCAAGGATGATCAATGCCGACACGTCTATCTCAATAAATATCTTCGAGAATGTTTCGATGCGGCTGACTGGCTTGGCAAGACCGTTGCGGAAAAACTACCGTCGGTAACCGCCCCAGGGATGATGGCCAGCGATCGACAAGCGCTGGCTGGCAGCGTGTTGGAGCTTGAGCAAACGCTGACGGTGGCCGACGGCGAAACCCGGGTTTTTCAAACCATCAAATTCCCCATGCGGACAGGCGCGGGATCGCCCCTGATCGGCGGGATAGCCATCGACATCACCGACCGCAAGCGGGCGCGGGATGCCTTGCAAGAGAGTGAAGCCAAGTACCGCCGCTTGTACGAATCCCTGCGGGACGCCTTCGTCAGTACCGATATGAGCGGCCGTCTTCAGGAATTCAACACAGCCTACCAACGGATGCTGGGCTATTCGGAAGAAGAGCTTTTCCGCCTGACGTATCAAGACTTAACTCCCGAGAAATGGCAGGCGTTCGAGACGGAGATCATCGAGCAACAAGTTTTGCCCAGGGGATACTCCGAAATCTATGAAAAGGAATATCGCCGCAAGGACGGGACCATTTTTCCCATCGAGTTGAGAACCATATTGGTACGGGACGCGACCGGCCAACCCGCCGGCATGTGGGCCATCGTGCGCGACATTACTAGACGCAAACGAGCCGAGGAGTCGTTGCGGGCGAGCGAGGCGAAATTCCGCCGTCTGATCGAAGCGTCGCCGGTGGCGATGGGCGTTTCCGACGCGCAAGGCAACATCGAATACCTCAACCCCCGGTTCACCGAACAGTTCGGCTATCGGCGCGAGGATATTCCCAGTGTCGAGGAATGGTTCTTGCGCGCCTATCCCGATCCGATCTACCGCCAGGGCATTCTGGAACGCTGGATCACCGGAATGGAGCACGCCAGGCGAAACGGAACCGACATCGCGCCAACCGATGTCGACATTGTCCATCGCGATGGCTCGGTGCGCGTGGTGAATGTGGCCGGCGCCCTGATCGAAGACAAAATCCTGGCGATTTTCAACGACATCACCGACCGCAAGCGGATCGAATTGGCGTTGCGTGAAAGCCGGAATCTGATGAGCGTGGCGCTCAAGGCCGCCAAGGCTGGGGCCTGGCAATGGAATCTGCGCACCCAGGAAATCGTCTGGTCGGACGAGAACTATCTGCTGCTCGGCTTGGAACCCCAAGACGCGCAGCCCAGCTATGCTCTGTGGCAGCGTTATGTTCATCCCGATGATCGCGCGCGGATCGACGCGCAAGTGAAACAATCGTTGCGGGATGGGCGGGATTTGAATATCGAATACCGTATCGTAACATCGACTGGAATCCGCTGGATCAACAGCATTGGCATGTTTCAGTTGGACGAACACGGCGAGCCGATTGGATTGCATGGCATCCAGCTCGACATCACCGAGCGCAAGCAGGCTGAGGATGCATTGCGCGAAAGCGAAGACCGCTTCGCCGCGTTCATGAATCATCTGCCCGCCTTGACCTTCATTAAGGATCAGGATTCGCGCTATCTTTTCGCTAACCAATATTTCCGTCAACACATTGACGATGGCTGGCTAAATAAGGCTACGTCCGAGGTGTATCCCACCGAAGTGGCGGCGCTGATAATCGCCGACGACCGTCGGGCATTGGCCACTGGTTTCCAGCGGCAAGAGAGGTTGATACCACTGGCCAATGGCGAAACACGCATCTTCGAGACGGTCAAGTTTCCGCTCCATCGAGCCGGAAAGCCGATGCTGCTGGGCGGATTCGCTATCGACATCACCGAGCGCAAGCAGGCCGAGGCGGAACTGCGTCGCCATCGGGAACACTTGGAGGATATGGTCGTCGAACGCACCGGCGAATTGGCATTGGCCAATCAAAAACTGCGCTTGGAAATCGCCGAGCGAGAACGCACGGAACAATCGCTCAGGCAAAGCGAGGCCAGGCTACACTTGGCGCTGGAAGTCGCCAATGCCGGGGCGTGGGAATGGAATGTTAAGGACAACGCCGTCGCTTGGTCACCCGAGATGTTCCCCCTGTTCGGATTACCGTGTGTCGAGCAACCGGGTTTCGAGACTTGGGTGGAACGGTTGCACCCTGACGACCGGGATCGCGTGTTGGAATGGGTACAGGAAAACCTCGCCCGGAGGAGTGATCTGTCTGCCCAGGAATATCGTATCGTCAGGATGAGTGGTGAGATCCGCTGGATTAGCGATACCGCCAGAATTTTCTACGACAGTGCCGGGTGGCCGGAGCGAATGGTGGGTATCAATATCGATATCACCCAGCGCAAGCAAGCCGAAGAAGAACTGAAGGAGAGCGAAGCCCGCCTGCGCCTGGCTTTGCAAGCCGCCGACGCGGGAGTTTGGGAATGGGATTTGCGAAGCGATCGGAATGTGGCTTCCAAAAGAACCTTGGAAATATTTGGGAGAGGTCCGGAGTTTCTGCCTTTTTCGCTGGAAAAACTGTTGCGATCGATACATCCCGACGATCGCGCCTGGGCGCAATCCAAGGCTTGGGAAGCCGTGAAATCCGGCGGGGACTTAGACCTTGAATTTCGTATCGTCCGCACGGATGGCGAGATCCGCTGGGTGCAGGATTTTGGGACTCTTATCCGCGATGAGGCGGGCCATCCACTGCGGATGATCGGCACCATGATCGATATCACCGCGCGCAAGCAGGTCGAGATTGAACTGAAGAACTATCGCGACCATCTGGAAAGACTGGTCGGTGAGCGCACCGTCGCCTTGGAGGCAACCAACGTGCGACTGCAACAGGAAATCGCCGAGCGCCAACGCGCTGAACAGGTGCTCCAACTGACTCAGTTCATGGTCGATCAATCCGCCGAGGAGATTTATCTTGTAAGGCCCGATAGCGGTTTCGATTACGTCAACGAGGCGGCCTGCCGCGCCCTTGGCCATTCGCGCGACGAATTGCTCGGTCTGAGAGTGCCGGACATTTCTCCTTCGGATCTAGCCCAAAACTGGCCGATCACCTGGCGGATTCTCAAGGAAGCTGGCCATACGACATTCGAGGCGCTTCACAAAAGGAAAAATGGCGAGCTGTATCCGGTGGAAATTACCGCTACCCACTTGCGCTTCGGCGATACGGAATACAATTGCGCGTTCGTTCGCGACATCCGCGAACGCAAGGCGACGGAGGAGAAAATCAAGTCCTCGCTACAAGAAAAAGAGGTGTTGCTCAAGGAAATCCATCACCGGGTGAAGAACAACTTGCAAATCATCACCAGCCTGCTCGACTTGCAGGCTGAAGTGATCGGGGATCGGGCCACCCGCGAAAAATTCCGCGAGAGCCGTAATCGGGTACGCTCGATGGCGCTGATTCACGAACGTTTGTATCGCGCCACCGATCTGGCCAGCATCGACTTTGCCGAGTATGTGCGAAACCTGACCGATTCCCTGTTTTCGTCCTACGCCAGCGCGAATCGCTTGATTAACTTGCAAACCAATATCGAACCGCTGTCCATCAGCGTCGAGCACGCCGTGCCCTGCGGTTTGATCATCAACGAATTGATCACCAACGCGCTCAAGTACGCCTTTTCCCCAGACAGAGCTGGAATCATCGGCGTCGAGTTGAAGAGGTCCGGGGAGAAGCGCGTCATGCTACGGGTTTGGGATAATGGGATGGGATTGCCACCCGCCGTCGATCCCCAGCACTCCAAAACGCTGGGCCTGACCATCGTCGCCACCCTGATCCGGCAACTGCGGGGCGATCTTACCCTGCAACGCAGCGGGGGAACCGAGTTCACCATCACTTTCGTGGTCCCGCCAGTGAAGACAAAGCAATCGGTTTTGGGGAAAAAGTAACATGATGAAAGCAAACGTCATGGTCGTTGAGGACGAGGGGCTCATCGCCCTGTCGATCCAGCGCACCCTGCGCAATCTTGGGTACGAAGTGCCCGCGGTGGTCGCCTCCGGCGAGGAGGCCGTGCGCCAGACCCTTGCGCTCCGGCCCGATCTGGTGCTGATGGACATCATGCTGGAAGGCGATATGGATGGGATTACCGCCGCCACCCAGATTCAGGAATGCCTCGACGTGCCGGTCGTCTATCTGACCGCCTACTCGGATGACCACACCCTGGCGCGGGCCAAGGTGACCGGTCCTTTCGCGTACCTGATCAAGCCGTTCGAGGAGGCGGACTTGCGCTCCACCCTCGAAATGGCGCTGTATCGCCACGGCATGGAACGCAAGCTGAAGGAAAGCAAGCATTGGCTGGAGACCACCTTGAACAGCATTGGGGATGCGGTGATCGCCACCGATGCCCATAACACCGTCGCCTTTTTGAATCCACAGGCGGAACGCCTGACTGGCTGGCGGCAGGAAGAGGCCGCTGGCAAACCCCTCGCGGACGTGTTCCAGATCGTCGACGAAGCCACGCGACTGCCGCCCCCGAATCCCCTTAACCGCGCGCTTGAGACCGGGATCGCGACGGATTTGGCCAATCCAACGCTACTGGTCACCAGGGACGGC
The DNA here is from genome assembly GCA_029624675.1 of Candidatus Contendibacter sp. GTDB lineage: Bacteria > Pseudomonadota > Gammaproteobacteria > Competibacterales > Competibacteraceae > Contendibacter. Next base: position 15,956 of record JARSSP010000047.1, on the reverse strand, counting down.
GAGGAATGCCCCATCGACGACAGCGCCGCTCCCATCCGCGATGAACAGGGCAACAGGATGGGGGGAGTACTGGTATTCCGCGATGTGACCGAGCGCCGCCGGATTGAGGCGGAACTGCGCCGCTACCGCGACTATCTGGAGGAACTGGTCGAAAAGCGCACGTGGGAGCTACAACAAGCCAAGATGGCCGCCGAGGCCGCCAGTCAGGCCAAATCGGAATTTTTGGCCACCATGAGCCATGAGATCCGCACCCCCCTGAACGGGGTGTTGGGCATGGCGGAACTGCTCCTGGGCACCTCCCTGAATAACGAACAACGACGCTACGCCAGCATCCTGGTGCAGTCCGGCCGGACGTTGCTCGGCTTGATCGATGAGATCCTGGATTTCTCCAGGATCGAGGCGGGCAAACTGGAGTTGCGGTCCGTGGATTTCGATTTGCGCGAAATGCTGGAGGAAACAGCGGCGGCGTTCGGCGAACGGGCGCGCGCCAAGGGTTTGCGACTGCGCGCGGATCTGGCGCCGGATTTTCCCACCTCCGTGCGCGGCGATCCCATCCGGCTGCGGCAGGTCGTGGTTAACCTGGTGGGGAACGCTATCAAATTCACCGAGACGGGCGAGGTGGCGATCCATCTGCGACTACTGGAACGCGACGTTGCGGCGCTGATCGCGCGCATCGATGTCACCGATACCGGCATTGGCATCGCCCTGGAAGCGCAGGCCCGGATTTTTGAATCCTTCGTGCAAGCCGATGGCTCGGCCACGCGACGCCATGGCGGCACGGGGCTCGGCTTGGCCATCTCGCGCCGTCTGGTGCGATTGATGGGCGGCGACATCAATGTTGAGAGCGTCTTCAGGCAGGGTTCTCGGTTCTGGTTCACGGTCCGTCTGATGACCAGCGGCGCCAACGAGCAAACCGCGCCCTCGCCGCGCGCCACCCCGAGCGCTGGTGTCCCAACGACTTTCAAGGCCAGGGTGTTGGTGGTGGAAGACAACGCGGTCAATCAGGCGGTGGCCACCGCCATGTTGGAATTGCTAGGTTGCCAGTTCATCGCGGTCGACGATGGCCAACAGGCGTTGGTGGCGCTGGATCAGGAACGCTTCGATTTGGTGCTGATGGACTGCTATATGCCGATCATGGACGGCTTCGAAACCACCGCCGAGCTACGGCGGCGGGAACCGCCGGGCCAGCGCCGAATCCCGGTCGTCGCCCTGACCGCCGGCGTCAACAAGGGGTTTCGCGAACGCTGCATCACCGCTGGCATGGATGATTATTTGAGCAAGCCGTTCAGTCGGGAGCAGTTGGCCGCAGTACTCTCGCGCTGGCTCGATGCGCCTGGCAAGGCCGGCGAAACACCGGGCGCGGAGCCAGGGGAATCCAGTCGGGGGGCAGGGAATGCTTTGCCTCGATGCAGCGGTTAATCATCCGCCGCCCAGCCACCCATTTCCCGCCAGCGGTTGACGATTTGACAGAACAGTTCCGCCGTGCGCTCGGCGTCGTAAATGGCCGAATGCGCCTCGCGTTCGTTCCACGGGATGCCCGCCGCCTGAAGTGCCCGAGCCAGTACCGTCTGGCCGTAGACCAATCCAGCCAAGGAAACGGTATCGAAGTTGCTGAACGGATGGAAGGGATTGCGCTTGACCTTGGCGCGGGCCGCCGCCGCGTTCAGAAACGCCAAGTCGAAAAAGGCGTTGTGACCCACCAAAATGGCGCGGGTGCAGCCGGTTTCCCGCATCTCCCGGCGCACTTCCCGGAAGATAGCCTCCAAGGCTTCATGCTCCAGCACTGCGAACCGAAAGGGATGGTCGGGATCGATACCGTTCACCGCCATCGAGGCTGGATCCAGCCGCGCGCCCGGAAAGGGTTGAACGTGATGGGCCAGCGTGCCGGCGGGACGCAGATACCCCTGCCAGTCCATGCGGACGATCACGGCGGCGATTTCCAGCAGGGCATCGGTCTGGGCGTTGACGCCGCCAGTTTCGACGTCGATGATGACCGGAAGAAAACCTCGGAAGCGGCGGGCAATGAGTGGGTTGGGAGCGAATTCATTCATTCGGGCAGCATAACGGATAGCCCGCCGGAACGCACCCGTGCCGTATTTTCCAACTAACCGGGCGTGTTGTGTTCGACCCAGCGCGTCCCGGTGGCGGCGTCCTCGCGCTTCCAGAACGGCGCCTTCGACTTCAATTCCTCCATGATGAAGCGGCAGGCCGCGAACGCTGCCGCCCGATGCGTCGACCACACCGCCACCAGCACGATGGGATCGTTGGGCCGCAATTCGCCGACCCGATGGATGACCAAGGCATCCAGCAACGACCATTTCTGGGTCGCGGTTTCGACGATTTGTTGTAAATGCCGCTCGGTCATACCGGGATAATGCTCTAGCGTCATCCCGCGTACTGGCTCGCCGTCGTTGAAGTCGCGCATTGTGCCGACGAAGATCGCCGTGGCGCCGTACCGACCCTGCAATTCGCCTTGGCTAACCTGGTAGCGCCCCAATTCCACCAGTGGCTCGAAGGATGCGCGCCGCAGTTCGATGGTCATGACCTACCCTCCGGTCACCGGCGGGAAAAATGCCACCTCATCGCCGTCGCGCACGCTTTGTTCCAGGCTGGCGTACTCCATGTTCACCGCCGTCAGCGTGTTCGGCGGCAACGGCGTTTTCGGCCACAGCGCCGCCCAAACCGCCGCGACGGTCATTCCCTCGGTGGCGGCGAGCCGATCCTCGGCGCGGCCCAGCCGGTCGCGCAGACTGGCGAAGTATTTAACCTGGATGCCCATGGGCCTGCCTCGTTGCCGATGAATGGGATTATCAGGTTATCCTCACAAGGGCAAAACCGATCTTCGTACCCATACCCTTGACGTAAGCGAGGTGAATGAGCTGCTCGGTGATGGGTTCCAGGTAACGAGCGTTGGAAAGCGCTCCGGCGTCGATGGACTCAAAGCCAAAGGAGCTTGCAAGCTCGATGGCAGTACGCTTGGCATCCTCGTCGTCACCCGCGACCAGTACGGTGGCCGTGACCTTCGCGCCCGCCGCGCGCAGACTCACCACATCGGCGAAGAGGGTGTTGAAGGCTTTGACGACCTTCGCGCCCAGCAATCGCTTGGCGATCTCTTCGCCCGCGGATGTGCTATGGCCGATGGTCAGACTCATGTAGTCAGCCGCCAGAGGATTGGTGATGTCAATAACCGTTTTGCCCGCCAACGCCTGACGGGTAGCCGCGTCTTCCGCTAGCGCGAGAGCGGCTGCGTAGGGCATGGCCAGGATGACCAGCTCCGCCTCTTGAATGGCGGCCAGCGGCGGTTGCGCGGGGTCCCTGGAACCAATCAGTACGGTGTGTCCGGCTTGGGAGGCCAGCTTGGCGAGCCCGCTGCCCATGTTGCCCTTACCGATGATGGCGATTTTCATGATTCATGCTCCTGTGATGGTTTCGAAAGTCATGCTGACCGCTTGTTTATGCTTCACGACGTGGTCTGGATCAGACTGTCAACCAAAAACTTTAGCAGGTTCCGCTCCCGGCGCTCCCATCCTGATCTGGAACTCATGCTACTTAGTCGAGCAGCGAGCGCACGGTGGCGACCACGGTGGGTGCTTGGGGCAGAAAGGCTTGCTCCAGCGCATGGGACGATGGCGTGGGTACATCCGGACTGGTGACGCGGCGTATGGGCGTTTTCAGTGCCGAGAAGGCTTTTTCGGCAACCAGCGCGGCAATCTCCGACCCCACGCCGCACAACGGCCCGGCTTCATGGACCACCACCAGCCGCCCGGTTTTACGCACCGATGCCAACACCGTCTCCTCATCGAGCGGTTTCAGCGTGCGGAGGTCGATCAATTCCGCCTCGATGTGCTGCGCGGCCAGCATTTCCGCAGCTTGCCAGCAAGCGTGCATACCCTTGGCGTAGGACACCAGTGTGACGTCCCGACCCGGGCGCGCAACCACCGCCTTCCCGAGCGGTACTAGCGCGGCTTCGCCTTCTTCAACCTCACCGGCGTGGTGGCCCAGCGTCATGTCGTTGAAAAACAGCACCGGATTGTCGTCGCGGATGGCGCTTTTGAGCAAGCCCTTGAAATCGGCGGCGGTGGAGGGCATGACGACCTTGAGACCCGGGCTGTGCACGAACCACGCTTCAAGGTTGTGCGTGTGCTGGGCACCCACGCCCCAGCCGGCGCCGGTCTTGGCCAGCACCACGAGTGGGAATGCGAATTGCCCGCCGGACATGTAGCGCAGCTTGCCGGCGCTGTTGACGATGGCATCCATCGCGTAGGCGAGAAACGGCGCGAAGAGCATATCGATGACCGGGCGCAGGCCAGTTGCGGCGGCGCCGACGGCGGTGCCGGCGATGATGGCTTCGGCGAGCGGGGTATTACGTACGCGCTCGGCCCCGAACTGTTGCACCAGGTGCGGCTGCGTGGTGGCGACGCCCTCGCCAAAAATCAGCACGCGCGGATCGTGTTGCATCTCTTCAATCAGCGCCTGGCCAATCGCTTGTTCGACGGTGATGTGTGGCATGGTGGCTTCTTCAAGCGTAAACGTCGGTGGTCAGCGCCGACGGATCGGGGTAGGGGGATTGCCGAGCAAATTCCAAGGCGGCATCGATGCGTTCTTGCGCTTTGGTGCGCAAGGCGGCAAGTTCACCGGTGGTGAAGCCGGCGATTTCCCGCAAGTGCCGCTCCATGCGGGTAATGGGGTCGAGCGTTAGCCAATGGGCAAGTTCGCTCGGATCGACGTGCGCCTGATCGTCGAAGGAAATGTGACCTTTCTGGCGGTAGGTGTAGGTCTCAAGCAGATAGGGCTGGCCCGTCTGGCGAATCTGCTCGACCGCGGCCAGCGCGGATTTCAGCACGGCGTTGGCGTCGTTACCGTCGACGGTGGTGCTGGCGATTCCGTATGACGCGGCCCTTGGGCTGAGGTGGTCGGCGACCATGGTCTCGCGGCGATGGACAAAGGCCTGCCATTGATTGTTTTCGCAGACGTAGAGAATCGGCAGATTCCACACTGAGGCGAGATTTAGCGACTCATGGAAAATGCCTTCGCAGGCCGCGCCGTCACCGAAGAAACAAGCGACGATACCCGGTTGTTTGAGCATTTTTTTCGACAGCGCCACACCCGTGGCCAACGATAACTCGCCGCCGACGATGGTGGAGGTGAGCATGACCCCCAATTCCTTTACCGAGATGTGCAGGGTGCCGCTCTTACCGCCGCAGTAGCCGGTAGCCTTGCCCATGACTTCGGCGATCATGCGGCCGGGGTCAGCGCCGCGGGCGATTAGATGGCCGGCGCTGCGGTGGTTGGTGAGAATCTGGTCGTCCGGCCCGAGCGCGCGTACCACGCCAACGGCGGAAGCCTCCTGCCCTTGCGACGAACAGGTCATCGGGAAATTACCAGCCGCGAACAGTGCCGCCAGCTTCTCTTCATAGGCCCGGGTCAGCAGCATGCTCTCGTGCATGCCGAGCGGGCTGCGTTCGGTCAATATCGTTTCCATGTTGGCCTTTCAGCGTGTTGGGTTGCATCACGCATCTGCTAATGAAGATTACAGATAGCTGCGTTTTAACCACATAGGGCTACACAAACTGGGCGGTTAGAGGCGTCATGGGTGAAAAGATTCCTACCAAATCACTCAGGATCGCGCAAGAATGCCCACCATCACTCTCGCAGCCGTTAATGAAAAAACTGCCCCAAAGAGGGGCGGATGGATCGGGTGGCTCGCACCGCCAGTTAGACCCAGTTCGCGGCGCGGTTCGCCGATGGGGTAGCCGTCAGGCCGGAGGAGTCCCGGCGTTCTGCAGGTTGCGGGCGACGGCTTGCAGAGTGCGGTCGTAATCGTGTTGGGGACTGAACTCCACCAGTTCGCAGTCCTCCTCGACCACGACATTGTGGCCCGGTGGCAGGTAGTAGGCCTGACCGGCCGTCACCACCTCTTCACCTTCGGCATAGAGGATCTTCAGCCGCCCCTTGAGCAACACGCCCCAATGCGGGCATTGGCAGCGGTCCTCCGGTAAGCCCTTGAACAGCGGTCGGGTGTCCATGCCCGCGGGAAATCCTTCGAACGCTACGTTCATCTCGCCCCATTGGGTATCGCGGCTGTAGGCTGCCCCCGCCTCAAGGGTCACGGGGAGGTCGTTTCTGTTCGCGTGCATATCGATTCTCCAGTTTGAGTGGGACAACGGTCCGAGTACCGTCAAATCGAGGATGCGCCAGCGATCCGAAAAGTTCGCCGCTCAGTCTTCCTCGCCACGCGGCGGTCGCGGCGCCAGGTGCAAGTGCAGGCGCACGATACGACCGCCATCGTGAAAGAGCACCAGCGCAAGGCCGGGTGGATGACCAGCACATCCAGCAATGGTCATTCCTGGGTCGTGGTTTCGATGATCCGTTGCAAATGCCGCTCGGTCATGCCGGAGTAGTGCTCCAGTGTCATCCCGCGCACCGGTTCGTTGTTGTTGAAGTCGCGCATCTTGGTTGCGGCAAGTCGATCCTCGGAACGACCCAGGCGGTCGCGCAGGCTGGCGAAGTATTTAACCTGAATGTCCATGGATTTGCCTCGTTGCCGATGAATCAAATCACTCTGTCGGATCGTTAGGCTTGGCGGTATTCCGGGGATTCCGCCGGTCGATACGACAACCGCACTCGCACCTGACAGCCGCCGCCAGGACCGACTCCGATCGCGGCTTCCCCGCCCAACTCCCGCGCCCGCTGCCTGATGAGGGTCAGGCCGCGACCCCCCTGGATGGCGTGGGGATCGAACCCCCGTCCATTGTCCTCGATTACGATCCACGCGCAATCGGCTTCCGGATCGAAGCGGGTCGTCACCACGATCTCGGTGGCGGCGCCGTGCCGCATCGCGTTGGCGATGACCTCCAGCATCAAATGTTGGATGCTGCGGACGCCGGTCGGCGTGAGTTCCTTGAACGGCGGCAGCGGTTGCGCCCGCCAAACCAGGCTCACGCCAGCCGCTTTCAGGCGATCCCGCAACCGATAGCGCAGATGGCCCAGCACGGTGTCGATATCCCCTCCGTAGTCCTGAAGCGAGTCGACCGCGAGCTTCAATTCTTCAAGCGCTTCGCTGATATATTCGACCGCGACCGAGTGGGATGAGGCGTCGTCGCGGCGCAGCACCCCAAGCGCGCCGCTCAACCGGCTTCCCAACCCATCGTGCATGTCGCGCATCAGGCGTTGGCGTTCCGCCAGCACGGCGGCCTGTTGCAGGGCTTCCCGGGTCCGTTCGAAGGAGACGGCAAGCTGCCGCTCCCGTTCGGCCACCCGCTCGGCGAGGGTTTGATTCAGGGCGTGCAATTCGCGGGCGGCGCGAGTGTAGCGATCCGCGATGATAAAGCCCATCGTCAAGCAGAACAGAATCGACACGTACCGGACCCACGAAGTCTCGCCAAAGGCATCCGGGGTGAACCAGACGTAAGTCCAATCCCGGATGCCGACCAGCACCGAGACCACGAGGGAAAAGGCCAGCAGCGCCTGATCGAGCCTGCGGCCGAGCCAAGCGAAGCGGACCGCGACGCCCGCGCAAAGCATAGCCAGACCAATCATGAGTCCCAGCCAGGTTGTCCAAAGCATCACGTAACCCTGCGTAAACCCGATCGTGCTGGTCGCGGCCGCGCCGAGAAGATACGCCCGCCAAGCCGGCCGGAACCAGCCTCGCTCCACGTCCAGCACCAGCATGGTCAGCCGGGCGGTAAAGCCGACGTAGAGCGCGTAGGCAAAAGCGACCGCCACGCCCCAGGCGGGCCAGTCAAGCGGCGGTTCATCGATCAGCACGTCGGCGACGCGAAAAGCCCAGACCAGTTCGGCGATGCCGAACACCCGATACAAGGCGACTCGCTGCCGCGACCAGAGCAAAAGGGAGAACACCCCCAGCGCCACGCTGATGCCAACCACGACCAGCGACCCCATGATGCGCCATTGGTAGACCGTGCTGAATTCCCGCTGCAAGTCGCTTTCGACGCCAAAGTAAATCACCGACAAACCACCGCGGCGCAAGAACTGCGCCCGAATCGTGATTTCCAGCCGGTCGTCGCCCCGCAACAGTGATTGGGGAATAGTCACCAGCCGGGGAGCCTTGGCAAGATCGAGGCGCACGCTCTGGGCATTAAGAGGCGCGCTGACGAGGACGCCGTTGACCCGCGCCTCAAATTGATTGCCGACCTTGGCCAAATAAATCGCGCGCGGTCCATCGAGCGCGTGCTTGAGCGGATCGAGCCGGATCTCAAATCGAGCCTGTCCATCCCGTCGGCTAGAGAAATCATCCCAGCGATAGGGCAGGCGAACTCTGTTCGAATCGGACGGCGCCTCGCCATCGAAGGTAACGGTTGCCAGGGCTTCGCGGATCGTCACGCCCGATTCCGGGATTTCGACGCTGGCGCCGGACGACGCGGCAAGACAGGGCCGAGCGAGCGCGATCAGAATCAGGAGCAGGAGGATCATGGCGTCATTGATCCAGAAGCCCCCGCAGTAATCCCATCTTGGAAGCCTCAAACACCGCTTCCGAGCGGGAGTGGACGCCGAGCTTGCCATACAGGTGCTTGATATGGGTTTGGATCGTGCGAACGCTCACCGCCAACAGGCTGGCCACCTCGGCGTAGGTGTAGCCGCGCGAGATCAGGACGAGAATTTCGGTTTCCCGTTCCGTCAAAGCCGGCGTTCCGACTTCAGGGACTGGCCTGTCGGAAACTTCGGTCTTTGCCGGGTCCGCGGTCGGCGGACTCTTACGCAGCCGTTGCAGAATTCGACGCGCGATGATCGGGCTCATCGGGGAACCGCCCGAACGAACCTGGCGAATCGAGTCTTCGAGCGTTGACCCTGGCGTATCCTTGAGCAGATAACCGCTGGCGCCGGCTTCGATGCTGGCGAGGATCAGCGCCTCGTCGCCGAACATGGAAAACACCATCGTTTGGCAGGCCGGGTGCTTTCTGGAAGCCAAGCCAATGACCTCGAGACCAGAGCCATCCGGCAATCCCAGATCGACCAGAAGGACATCGGGGCTGTATCTCGCCAGCGCCCTAGTGGCTTCGGTAACCGAAGCCGCGTGGAACAGCACCCGCATGTCGGCACTGGATCGAACGGCGGCGATCATGCACGACAGGGTTTCGGTCTGATCCTCAACCAAACCCACTTGGATGATTGGGTCGGTGGCAATCGTCATCATGGTTGCTCCAGTTGAAATCACATAATCTCTCGGTTCTTTCCTCGGCGAGTAACCAAAAACCGCTCGCCGAGCCGGCGCTGACCTACTGCGGTCAGAACAAAACCCCGATATTCAGCGAGATATACTGCGAAACCACGGCATTTTCACCGGCGAACCGATTGCGGTAGGTGAGATTGGCGTAGAAAGGTGTTTTGGCTGTTTTATCCCGATACCGTTGCAGGGTCGAATAGCCGAGAGTTACGGCTACCCGCTGATTTTCGCTCTCGGATTCCTGCTCCAGGGATGAATAGGGCAAACCAGAGTCACCATCGATATCGTCCTGAAACTTCCGAGCGAAGCTGTATCTCAGGGAGCCCGACCATTCGGGAGCGAATTGATAGAGACCTATCAAATCCAACCCAAAAACATCTCCGAGATTTCGATCGACTGTTTCGATATCACGGGTAATCGGTTGATCGACCGAGTTGGGCACTCGCAAGGTTTGGCGAGCTGGCAACTGTAAATCATAGCGGGTAGTAAAATTCAGTTGCAGATTTTCAGTCACCCCATAATCCACATGAAAGCGAAACAAAATATCGGTCTGCCCGTCCCCAAAATCCAGCGCCGCGAGATTATCGATATCCTTTACCTTTCCAGTTGGAAATCTGAGTCCGGAAGCCACCGCCAACCGCCACGGTTTCCGGTCATAAAATTGGTATTTGGCGTAAAGCTCGATATCGCCAATCCCACTGTCGGTAAAGGTTTCAAACCGTTCATATCCATAGCCGGGAATATCCGTGACCCCATCCCGATTGACATCCAGTCCCTGTCCTAGCAGATTTTGGATATCCTCATCGGTCAACCGTATTCCACCAGCGGCGATTGGAATCAGAGGACTATGAAAAGGGTCCGATGGCGTTCCGAAGAGCGGATTTCTTCCAACATTGGCTTGAGATGCATTCAGGCCAACTCGGATTTCATTTTTTACGTAGCCATAGGGTACTTTGACAACCAGCGTCAACTTGTCGGTCAACCCGTAAGCCAGATTGAATTCGGAAAAACGGGAAGTCAATCTGGAGTCGACCACCGATTTCCCTAGCGTAGCGTTGCCGCCGACCAAGGGATTCAATCCGGACAGAGCCGGAAACACTCGACTGTTCAGGTCCGTGTTAAAATCCGCTGCGAGAGCCTCCGAGTCCCCGCCTGGCCCATAGCGCTTTTCGATAGGGAAATAGTAGTAAAACGTGGTGTCGAACAGCGAAACCCCATGGGGTAAAACTCGCGCTGAAGTGTCTTCAGCTTGGGCGTTCATTATCAAAAGAGACTGGGCAAAAAATACTCCAACGATATTGGCTGCTCTTGGCATGGTGGTCAGTCCGTCATTCGAGATACTCGGCGAGATACTCGGCGAGATACTCGGCAAGATAATGCAATCGTTGGACCACCTCGAATTATGTAATAAGTTTGACACAAAAAACCGAGTCTTATGATTATAAAATCGATTTTTCAAATGCCTCACATCCCATATTTTCGGGATTTCGCCCACCCTGGTTACTTGGGTAAGCTAGGACGTAGTAGCGCCATAGGGAGGCGTCTTCATGATCGCGCGAATTCAATTTGAAACGTGCTCGTTTCGAATTGAAATGCACTATGAAAACTGTTTGAAAATCAAAACTGCTTGAAAAATAAATTGGTTATTTTATTTGAGGAGAAGGGTCATGAGTGATGGGAAAGCAGGAAAAGATGACGCTTATCGTGGCGTCCGATCTGTAATCGTCGATATCTGTACACGCCACCAGGCGGTGGAAATTCTTGGTATCGGCGATGGCGCTCAGTCCATCTGCCTCGATCTATATAAGGCTGGCCACAACGTAACCGTCCTCGATTCTGATCGATCTCCTCTGATAAACCCAACCGCATCAATACCGGCCGGTGAATTGCCACTGCCATTAACAAAATATGGCTTGGAAAAGATCATGACGGGTAATTTTAACATGGCGCTGATTATCCAATCCAACAATCCCTGTTGCAATTTATCGATGCTGATCGAATTTGTCTTTCCAAAAATTCAGGTTGGTGGTGTCATCGCGCTATCAATTCCTTATTATGGTCATTTAAGATGCTTATCAGTATTGGCCAAAAACTGGTGGAGTCGCTTCTTTTCGCTAGGATATGGTGACCACCCTTTTGAATATTGGTCCAGGGAGCAGTTGACTACTTTCTTGGAGCAGAATGGCTTCATAATCACCGAGTGCATTGGTGTTCGCAATACTTCATCAAAGTGGCAAAATCTGGTTATTGTCGCAAGAAAATCATGAAGAATGCCAAAAAATACTTGGTTGATTCAAATTTATTATACCGTTCTCGGTGCTGAAAAAACCTGATCAATCCCCTTGAAGGAGACCCATAATGAAAATTGCCTTTACATCCTGTTTTGACGCTCTGGTGGATCCAGAGCAAATCGTTTGGGATCAAGTGCGCGCCCAAGCGCCCGAAGTTCTCCTTTTGCTTGGTGACACGATCTACATGGACTACTTCCCACATTTGGGACGTCCAAGAAAGTGGAGTAACCAGGAGTTTGCGAATGAAATGTACGACCGCTACCGGGCCCAATGGGGCGTCGAATCCTTCCGCAAGCTGGTCGCATCAGTAAAACAGGTTGGCCTCACTTGGGACGATCACGACTTTGCCTGGAACGGTTCCTGTGGCGCCGGGACCAAAGGCAAGCAAGCGGTTCCTCGGGAAAAAAGCCGGATTTCGAAAAACCTCTTTCTCCAGTTCAAAGGCCGGGTACAGCAAAAAAATATCACATCGGCGTATCCGAATCAGCCATCCCTCGTTCAACTTCTTTCTGGTGATGATATCGGAATTCAGGAGGCTTTCGATTACGGTCCCGTTCGAATCATCATGCTCGATGGACGAACCTACCGGGAAGACCCCGACAATGGAAAAGACGATGATGAAATGCTCGTCCGCTCCCTCCTCGGCAAGGCGCAGCGAACTTGGTTGGAAAACCAGGTAGAGGCCAGTAATGGCCTCAAGCTGCTCTGCTCCGGTAGTACCCTCACCCGCAGCGGAGAGAGCTGGGACCACTATATGGATTACCAGTGGCTCATTGATAAAAGATTCAAAAAAACCGTCGTGTTGAGCGGCGACATCCACAAGAACGCCACCCAATTGCATGATGGCTATCTCTTTGAAGTCACCTCGTCCGGCGCCGCGCTCCCCAGGATTGGCGGGGGAAGCGGCAACTTCGGAATTCTGGAACTAGAGGGCGGCCAAGCAAAAATTGCACTTTACGAAAAGGAGGGTCTGGATAAGCAAAAGACGCTGCCCCTCTGATGCGCTCTAGGTCTCTGGTCGCCGGATTATCCACCGAAGGTCTTGCTCAAAAGGGGGGCTACGCCACGGCCAGACCGCCTTGCTCCATGCTCACCGAATAGCCAGCCACTTGTCCTCCTCTCCAGCCGCCAGGCGAGGAGGGCCCGTTATTTGACCCGCGCCAGACTCAAGACCAGCGCCGCGCTCCCCAATAGCGCCATCATCGCGTACTCAAAACCGTGCGCGCTCAAGCCGCTGCCCTTGAGGAACACGTCGCGAATCACCACCAGGTAATACCGCAGCGGATTCAGCCAGGTCAGCCATTGCACGCCCTCGGGCATGTTGTCGATGGGAAAGGCGAAGCCCGACAGCACCACCATCGGCTGAATGATGAAGAACGCCAGCAGCATCGCCTGTTGCTGGGTTTCAGCGTAGCTGGAAATCAGCAGCCCGATCCCCAGCGAGCTCATCAGAAACAGCACGCTGCCCGTCAGCAGGCCGACGATGTTGCCTTGAAACGGCACGTCGAACCAGGCGACGGCGATCAGGCTGATCAACGCCACGTCGAACAGGCCGACGGCGGCCACGGTCACCATCTTGCCGATCAGAAATTCCAACCGGGCGACCGGCGTCACCAACAGGCGTTCCAGGGTGCCAAGCTCTCGCTCGCGTACCACGGTCATCGCGGTCAGAATCACGGTAGTGATCAGCACGATGGTGGCGATGATGCCGGGCACGAAATAGGGCCGGTCATCCAGATTCTCGTTGAACCAGGCCCGTTCCTCGATTTGCACCGGCGGTTCGATGCCGGCGCGCAAGCGGGCATTCTGTTGCAGCGTTTGACTCAACTGACCGGTGATCATCTGCGCGCTGTTGGAATCCGAGCCATCGGAAACGATTTGCGCCACGGGTTGCCGGTCGAAATCGGGGGCAAACCGCAGAATGGCGCGGATTTCGCCCCGGTCCATCGCCGCCGTCGCCGCGCCGACAGCCGAGTAGTGATGCAGAGTAAACCGGCCGGTCGCCGCCACGGCGGCCAGCAGTTCGCGGGTCGCCGCCGTTCGCGCCTGATCCACCACGGCGATTTCGGCATGGCGGACATCGAAACTGGCCGCGTAGCCGAATACCATCAATTGAAACAGCGGTGGCACCAGCATGAAAAATCGCATCCGGGGATCGCGCAGCAGTTGCCGAAACTCCTTGCCCAACAGGGCACGCAACCGGATCAGACTTGCAGCGACTGGATTCACGGCAACAGTCCCAGCTTCCGCGACCGAACCAGCGTCAGCCGCAGCAACACCAGCAAAATCACCACCAACGCGATGACTTGTGTCCACAACAGCAGTGGAGTGATGCCCTTAAGGAAGATGGCGCGGGACAGAGCGACGTAATAGCGGGCCGGCACCGCCAAGGTGATGTATTGGAGCGCGGTCGGCATGTTTTCGATGGCAAAAATGAAGCCCGACAGTAGGAACGCCGGCAGAAAGGTGCTCACCAATGCCATCTGGCTGGCGAGCAACTGGTTCCCCGCGTTGATCGAAATCAGCGCGCCTTGCAGCATTACCACCCCCAGAAACAGCGCCGACAGCAACAGCAAAACCGGTAGGGAGCCCCGCAGCGGCATCTCGAACACGAATACCGCCACCGCCACCGCCACCGCCAGATCGAGCAGGCCAATGAAGAGGTAGGGCAGCAGTTTACCGAATAGAAAATCGCGGCGGGTCAGTGGGGTGGTGCGCAACATCACCAGATTGCCTTGTTCCATTTCCTTGGCGATGGTCAGCGAGGTCATCAGCGCCCCGATCACCGCCATCACCATCGCGATCACGCCGGGAATGATCGCCAGCCGGCTCTCCTTGGTTTCGTTGAACCAGGTGCGATCCTCGATGCGGATCGGCGGCTGACCACCCTGGCTTAGCAGATAGTCGTTCACCAACACCAACGCGGTGTTGCGGAGCAGTCGGGCGGTGTTGGCGTCGACGCCGTCCAGCAACAACTGAATCCGCGCTTCGCCACGTTCCAGCCGTCGGGGATAGTCGGCGGGAAAGATCACCGCCGCCCAGACCTGGCCTTTTTGCAACGCCGTGGTAGCGTCGCGGCGGTCGTTGGAGCGCAGGGTGACGCGGAAAGCCCGACTGGCGGCGAAACGAGCGGCCAGTTCCTCGGTGGCGGCGTCGCGGGATTCTTGGACGAGGGCGATAGGCGCGTGTTGCAGATCCAGTCGGATGGCGTAGCCGAACAGAAACAACAGCATACTGGGCATGATCAGGATCAGCGCCAGGCTGCGTGGATCGCGCAGCAGATGCCACCACTCCTTGCGTGCCATCGCTCGGACGTGTTGGAAATTCACGCCTCGTGCTCCTCCAGTACCGCCACGAACACATCCTCCAACTCTGGCGTGGCGAGATGCGGAACGCCGACAGTCAGCTTGTGTTCCACCGCCGCCGCGTGAATTTTGGCTATTACCGTACTCGTATCCATCCCGGCACGCAGGCGAATCCGCAGTTGTCCGGCGTGAGGAACGATTTCGCGCACTTCAGGCCAGGTCTGCGCCAATTGCTCAAAGCGGGCGGCGTCGGGGCTGTTCAGTTCCAAAATCGGGGTCGGCAACGGCTGGCGCAACAACTCATCGGGTGTGCCTTCGGCGACGATGCGGCCGGCTTGCATCAGCGACAGTCGATCACAGAACAGTGCCTCGTCCATGTAATGGGTGGTAACCAAGATGCCGATGCCGTCGTCGGCCAGTTCATAGATCAATTCCCAAAATCGCTGGCGGGCCATCGGGTCGACGCCCGAGGTCGGCTCGTCCAAAAACAGCACGCGCGGCTCGTGCAGCAGTGCGGCGGCCAGGGCCAGGCGTCGCTGGTAACCCAGCGGCAACGCCCTGGCCATAGCGTCCTTGCGGTCGGTCAGCTCCAGATGCGCCAGTGCCCATATCAATCGCTCCCGCTGGCGCGCGCCGGTCAAGCCGTACAGACCCGCTTGCAGCTTGAGATTTTCGGACACGGTCAGGTCGCCGTACAGCGAGAACCGTTGGGCGACGTAGCCGATTCGACCCCGAGCGCGGCGCGCATGCTGCACCATATCCACGTCCGCGACCCGAATCCGGCCGGCGGTCGGTGGCAACATGCCGCACAGCATCCGAATTGCGGTGGTCTTGCCGGCGCCGTTCGCGCCCAGCAAGCCAAACACTTCACCAGGTTGCACGGTGACGTGGATGTGATCGACGGCGACGAAATCACCGAAGCGGCGGGTGAGGTCTTCGGCCAGAATGACCGGAGTGGTATCGTTCATTCGCAAAAGTGGGGTACGCGGCGCATACCCTATTTCCCTTCCCGCAATCCCCGCACCTCCGCTTCGCTTAACCCAATCCTTTCCGCCAGCAAACGATCATCGGCGATCACGTCCAACAAGCCCCGGGCAATGCGGAGGCGTTCTTCTCGCTGACCTTCCTGGCGGCCTTCCTGGCGGCCTTCCTGGCGGCCTTCCTGGCGGCCTTCCT
>JARSSP010000046.1 GCA_029624675.1 Candidatus Contendibacter sp. | reverse complement strand
TATCTGATCTTTAATTATTGAGAAAAATCAAAAATATGAATCTGACAAAGTAGAAATAGTCTTTGGATACGCCCCGCGCCGACGGGATTGATCGAGAAGACAGGCGCGGTCGTTCGATCTGGAAGCGCGCGCGGACCGGCGCCCGGTATGTCGAATCCCTGGACGCGGCCACCGTCAAGGAGATCGTAAACCGGGTCGCCAGCATCATCGATCCGGCGGGAACGTAGAATCCCGCGCCGCCAAGGTCGATCATCATGGGCCGCCGTTGGGCCGGATACCACCATGAAACTGCATGCCTTGGGCGATCCGCACATCGAGTTCGAGGCGTTCCATCCGCCAGCGGTGGCGGCCTACGTGTGCGCAGCCCGTGGATTTTCCTGTCGTACAGAATCGGTGAGTGTCAGGAAAAGAGGTGGTAGCATCGCGGGAATCCAAACAGCAAAATCTGTTTTAGCGTCGATCAACCCAAGGCCGCAATCATGGCTGTCGTGATACCCGATGAAACCCTTTACGCCGCGCATCTGACGGCGGCGGAACTCAAGCAAGAATTGGCGGTGTTGCTGTTCGAGCGCGACCGCCTGACCTTGATGCAGGCCGCCGAACTCGCCGAAATGCGGCCCATCCCTTTCCAGCACCTGTTGGCCAGCCGGGGCATATCCCCCCATTATGACGTGCCGGAGCTTGACCGAGACATCGCCACCTTGCGGCAGTTGGGAATGCTTTGAATGATTTCCTTTCGGGATACATGCCCCGCGACTTGCCACGGGATCGTTGATTGCAATTATTTCCTGGTTTGTTTTTGCCTTACCGCTAGAGCGCCTGACCCGCATGATTCGCTCCCTCTGCTTTGATGGGTACAGAAGTTTCCCCTGCCGTCGTCAATATGATCGCAGCCAGCCGTTCCAGAGATTCGACCTCGCGCCGCTTACGCTCCTAATTGGACGTAATAACGCTGGAAAAACCAGCGTAGCGACATTGCTGCACCAGGTGCTCGCGGGGATGGGCGGCGTCGACAAGAATGCCCTGTCTCTGGCGGTAGGGGGAGAGGCCGTGGCCGAGTGCTTTCAAGACCTGCTCCCCGCCAGGGATCTGACGGCATTCCTGGAACTCGATGTCACCGCCGATGGTTTGAGTGGCAGGCACCGCCTGGAAGTCATTCTCTACCTGCCGGGGCTGCTTGACGACGACCCACGTCCACGCGCGCGAAGCGTCCGCTGGGACGGGGTCGACTATCCCGGTTCCGACACACCTCTTGAGGACGGTTTGATACCCAATGGCGCGTTCGGCTCGACGCAAGTCCGCGATGAGGCTGTCAAGGTATGGCGTTCGAGCGTATGGCTCGGCCCCTTGCGTGGGACAGTCCCCGAAATCCCGTTCCGGCATGGACGCCATCCCCAGAACCTCCCCATCGGACCGAGAGGTGAGGGTGTGATCGACCTCCTGGCCGAAGATGGCGCGGTATTCAACGAGGTTTCGTCCTGGCTTGCCCAACACGCCGGCCTGTCGCTACGCTGGGAGAAAAATCTCGATCTGTGGCGCTTGCAGACCGTGCGCGGCGCGGCCCGCAGCGTACCCATCACCCAGGTCGGGACGGGTGTGCATCAATTGCTCCCGGTCCTCACGCTCGCCAAGTGGCGTCGCCACCATTCTGACGCCATAACATTTCTCGATGTGATTCAGCAACCGGAGTTGCATCTGCACGACGCGCTTCAACCCATGCTCGGCGATCTCTTTCTCGATGTCGCCCGCACCGGAGCTGGCGTCACTATTGTGGAAACCCATGCCGAGGGGTTGCTGCTACGGGTGCGGCGGCGGATTGCCGAAGGGGAATTTCCCGCCGATCGCGTCGCTCTCTACTACATTGATGATTCCCTCCAGGGCAGCGAACTGCGCCGCATCCAGATCCTTGAAACCGGTGAGGTCGATGACTGGCCGAAAGGGGTCTTCCTGGAGTCCTATGAAGAGGTCAAAGCTCTGCGGCGCGCCCAGAGGGGGCGGGGTGGTTGATGCGCTTCGTTGTTGAAGCTCCCCATCGCGAGGGTGGGCTTCCGGTTTGGGACGATTCCGATGCGCTGGTCCATCTCGACCGGCTGATCGCCCGTGCCGACGAGGCGGCGCACGAGGTTGTGCTACGGGACGCCGATTTGCTCGATGAAAGCGAATGGTTCCGGGGCGCCCGACCGAAGGCGCGCGATCGGTTACTGGAGCTTTGCGAACTAGCCCGCGCCTCGGCTTGGACGACGCCTTCAGCCCAGTCAGCATCGTGGCCAGTCACGACTCTTGCCGAGGCCGAGCGAGCGCTGCGCATGGCCAACTCCCCGGTCAAGATTCTCGTGGAGGATCGCCTTCGGGATGGCGCTCTGCTGGAGGTCGCGGTTCGACTCCTCGCCGGCGAGACACTTCGACTATTGTGGATCGAACCGCCGGCGCCAGTGGCCATCGACGTGCTTCACGCCGGTGGGACAGGGAATATGCCGGGATTTATCGAACGCGAGGCGGAGCAGGCGCGTCAAGCCGATCTCCCACTGCGATTGATCGTCATCGTGGATTCTGATCGGAGCGGCCCACAACAACCGCCCTCCGAGCAGGCAACTCGCATCGAACAGGTCGCTTTGCAGAAGAAGGCTCGCCCTTTCATACTCACCAAGCGCGAGGGCGAAAACTATATCCCCGATGCCCATTGGCGCGCCGAGTTGCAAAGGAACCCCAATAACCCGAACTGGACCCAAAAGATGACGGACATCATGGCCATGTCCGCCGATGACCGCGACTATTGCGATATGGAAAAACTCGGTTGCAAGCAACTCACACCGCACTACGATCAAAACTGCCCCTATCACCTGGAAATCTTGTTGCAGCGCGTTCGGGAACCACATGATCCGGCCTCTCTCGGCGCTATCGCCGAGGGTCTGCGCGCCCGCGACCACTCGGACGACCTGGTGGCCATCCTCAAGCTGATCGAACAGGAGCGTTAGCGCCATGACTCAACGTGTTGGCGACGATGGCCCGGAGATCAACCCGAGCGTTGTCTTCCTCTTCGACCTGCTGAAGTGGGTCAGGCAAGGCCGGATCCGGGTGCCGGCCTTCCAACGCTCCTACGTCTGGTCGCGAGCGAACATGCTCGACCTGTTCGATTCGGTACGGTGGAGCTACCCCATCGGTACCTTGCTGTTTTGGAAGTCTTCAAAAGACACCGCAAGGTCGCTGGCTCGCTTTGGGCCTTTCGATCTCGCGCAAACCCGACCGACGGAAACCTTGCTGCTGTTGGACGGCCAGCAACGACTGACCACCTTGGCGGGTGTGCTGCTGCGCGACTCTGGGTTGCCCGCGTGGTCCGGCGATAATGAAGATACGGAAAGGTGGGCCGTCTATTTCGATGCCAGCGGCAATCCCAAAGGAGGCAAAGGCAAGGCGGACCGGGATCGCGAGGGAGTGTTTATGCACCTCGCAACAGGAACCCAAGCCAGGCCATGGCAGGTTCCTCTTCATCAGTTGAGCGATACCAATAAGCTGTTCCAGGCCGTCGCCGCCATTTTCAAGGCTCCAGAGGAAACCCTTAAGGAGACGGGTCTTACCAAGGACGTACTGTTCGACCGACTCCAGGCCGTTGCCCGCGCCTTGCAGTCTTATAAGATCCCGATCGTGGAGTTCGTGACCGATGACCTGAATCTGGCGGTGGAGAGTTTTACCCGGCTCAATCGTAAAGGTGTCCCGATCGGGGCTGACGAGATGTTCTCCGCCCTCACCTATCAGGCCGGCGCGCAGGGTGAACGCTTCCACATCGCCAGCGAGATAGACCGTGCCCTGGCCGAGATCAAGCAGAGTGGGTTCGGCGAGGTTGACCGCGTCCTCGTCCTGCGCGCCTTTCTCGTGGCCGCTGACCTCGATCCTTATCGCACGGACTGGAACAAACTCGGAACCGAGACTCGGGAGAGCGCGGCCAGCAAGCTGCCCGAGGCCATGTGCAGGGCTCGAAAGGGACTGTTGAGCGGCATCCACCTGTTGAGAGACGAAGGCATCTACAATGCCCGGATGTTGCCCTATGGCTTGCAACTGGTAGGACTGAGCGCCTGGCTCGGGGAAGACCCGAATCCCGGCGAAGCCGCCAGGAAACTGCTGCGGCGCTGGCTCTGGCTGACCGGGTTTGCCAGTTGGTTCGGCCAGGGGAACCCGTCCCGTTATGCCGCCGTACTCGCCGAGCTCCGCGATCAGGCTCGCAAGGTGACCCAGCAGGGATCTGCGGTTCCGGAGAGGCTGGAGCACCTTCCCTGGAATACCCCGACAGAGCCGTTTCCCGAACGCTATGATCTGCGCAGCGCCCGAGTGCGAACCCTGCTTTGCCTGCTGGCTCGCCACGGAGTCGTCGAGCCGAACGGCGAGAACAAAAATGTAGCGGCCATCGCCGATGATTTCGCTCGCAATGGACCCGAGGCCATGCGGACCCTCTGGGTTGGCTCCCCGTTATTGAGGTCCAGCCCAGCCAATCGAATGTTTAATGTTTTTGGAGAAGAACCTGGCCAGGCGCGCACCCTGTTGCGAAAGATTCAGAATCATCGACAGGACTTTCTTGAGTCGCACCTGTTGCCCTGTCCGTTAGGCGACGCCCTCAACAATCCCGATAAAATGGAAAGCGTGCTCGCGAGTCGGTTGCAAAGAATGATTGAGTTGGAGCGCGAATTTATGACCGAGCTGGAAATTCAGGCGCCGGCATCGGCCCAACCTGGGAAGAGCCCTATCGATCAAGACGACGAGCCACCGCTGCCAATGCTTGATTCCGAATAGCATGGTGCTTGACCGGAAACCCACGCTTGGGGCCCGCGCTTTCCACGCGCATTTCGGCTCGTGTCTTTCCCCACCGATCCGCTGCATCGGTTTCTGCTGTTGAAGAAAACCTATGATGCGGGAGTGGCGTTGGACTGGGTTTCGCAAAGCGCCCGGTCAGTTTTCGCGAGCAGTTCATCCCATTCCGCCAGGGAGATCCGCCGCGCGCTGTGGTGAAGCTTCAAGAAAAAGACGTGGCCGCTGTCGAGAGTGACCACCAGGGTACCGTCTGGCAATAGAACGCGGGCTCGGGTTGCAGAATCGCCGTGCCAGACTGGGATTGCAGAAGATAAGCCAGTTTGGGCCACAATGCCGCACATTCTGTCGTTATCCCAACCCACGAAGCAGCCGCTCACCAGTTGAGAGTTGGTAACTTCCTGTTGTGCTGCCAATCCATCAGGAGCAAATAACACTGTTACGGTCTGTCCATCCCACAGCCGCAGTGTGCTACGCCGCAGCCACGACAGGATGCGCCCATCCCGCAGCTCCAGCGCGCCGCTCACGTAGCGCCCGGCGAAGATGTCGTCGATGACGTACTTGACGTACAGCGGCACGCCCGCCGCCGCTTTGGCCACTTTCTCCACGAACGGGTTGCCGATGCGCTCGCCCTGTTCTTGATCGTGGCGCAGCAGATGCTTGCGCAAGGGGCCGATGCGCTCCAGCAGCAGGTTGCGGATATCGCCCTCGCTCATACCCGGCAAACCGTCCGGAAAGGGCTGGACCGCGCCCGCCGCCGCGAAGGCCGCCGGCAGGTCGTATTCCGGCCGTCCGGCGCAGATCCACAAAATCCCCGACCCCGTCAACGCCAGCGGCGCGTCCTGGGCAAAGCGGGCATCGCGGGCGGCGATTTCGTCCAAGCCATCGAGCAGGAACACCACCCGCCGCCCCGCGAGCTGTTCCCACAACGCAAGCAAGCGCGGCTGCCAAATCTCTCCCAAGCGTTGCGCCAGGGCGCGGCTGATGCCGCCGCCGTGCGCCAGCCGGTTGCGCAGACGGATGAAGCTGTTGCTTTCGTCGCGCTCGCCTTCGCCGGGACCACGCAGCAAGGGCGCGAGCGTAGCCCGCACCAAGCCGGGCAGTTCCGGCAGCGGGCCGGGTCCATCGCCCAACGCTTCCACCACCGCCTCCGCCAGCGCCCGCCAGTTGCCCAGGGTGGGTTCTTCCAACCGGTACTCCCGCAGCCGTTTGCGCAGTTCGGGCGTCAGCGGGCCGCGTTGGCTCAGTACCGCCAGGCCCATCATCACCACCAACCGCAACAGCATTTCCACGCCGTCGCAGGCGTACCAGAGCTTCAGCACCGGGTTGACCTCGTCCAGATACTCCCGCAACGGCAGGGCGATCACGGTCGGCAGGGCATCCAGATCGACCGACACGGCGGGCACGGACGGAGCGGACGACGCGCGCCAGGCCGCCAGCAGCGTTTCCCGCTCGCGCTCGAATTCCGCCGGAGTCAGCAAGCCGTTGTCGAGAAGCTGTTTCAGTTCCTGAAGTTTTTGGGCGAGGTTGGAGGTCATGGCATGCGTCCGGGTTCGTCTAACCGTGGCTCTTGATGACGACCTTGTTGCCAGCGTGCTCGGCGTGGTGCCCTAGTTCATGGTGGCCTGCTTTGGTCCGCCGCCATGCGTACACGCCGCCAACCACCGCCAACACAAACCCCAGTATCAACCCGACCAACAGAATGAGCACGGTGGGTTTCCCAAGTACGCTCAGACCCTGCGACTTGTCCCAAAACTCGGCGATGGCCTTGGCGGCGGCGGTGACGGTGAGGAAGGTGAGACCGCCACCACCCAGCCCGGCGAACCAGGCATAACGCTGTTCCCAAGCCCGTTCCTTCGCCGCCGCTTCTTCCCGCTTTTTCTCTTCCGCTTCCAGCCGCTCCCGTTCCTTCGCCGCCGCTTTTTCTCGCGCCGCATCGCTCAGCCAGCGCTCCGCTTCCATCACGTCGTGGGCGACTTTCTCGATCATCCGGTCCAGGTCGAGAGCCGCTCGCGTGGCCTGATGGACCTGGTTGTGCATGGTGATGTGGCTGACCTGGACGGCGCGGTAGCGCAAGCGGAACGTCAGAAAACGATTGCACAACGCCCGCAGCGTGGTGGCCTCGGCGGTGACGTCCATCGCTCCGACATCGATGGCGGCGTTCTGCGCCATGTCCAGCAGGGCCACCCGCTCGTGGATCGCCACGATTTGCAATGGCAGATAGACCTGGCGGTAACGATCCGTGAGCCAGTTCTTGAGCAGTTCCCGTTCGCCTTCCCGGGCGGTGGCGTAACCGTTGATGACGGAGGCCGCGCCTTCAAGGCTGGCGGCGTGGACGATATCCTCGAAGGGTTCCGTCAAGACGGTCCCTTCCAATGCCGCTCCCACCCGATACGCGCCGGTGTAGTGCCGGCTGAGCCGAAACGCCAGTTCCCGCGCCTGAACCGGCGGCATGGAAGTCTCGAACACGGCGGCGACATGCGAATAAACCCGGGGCGGCCGTTCCCCCGGCAACACCGCCCCGCCCAGAACGCCGCGCACCAGATCGCCCGGCAAGAATCGCTCCCCCGACTTGGCGTCGGTCGGCGAATCGCGCCAGCGCAACAGACCGGCTCCCGTGTGGCGGGACAACAGGGGAAGAGTCTCCAGCAGCTTTTCGGGCGCCCGGTCCCAAGGGGTCTGGGTAGGCGGGAACGAGACGTCCACGACGGCGAGGGTAATACCGGTGCGAAACCGGAAAAGCTGGATGTCCTCGATCAGGATCGGCAGGGCGTCCGGCGGGTCGACCCCCTCACTGGCGGCCTGGAGCCGGGCCTTGGCGGTGGCGCCCAACACGACCTCCAGGCCATTGGCCGCTCGTCCTGGGCGCGCCGCCGCTCCCTTGGCATCCGGTCCGGTCGGCGAAGGTCGCCGGTAGTGGCCGTTGATCAGGTTCTTGCCGTTTGACGATAGACCCCGGCAGCGAATCGGCGGATCGGCGGCGGGCGCCGCGTCGCTCGGCGGGTCGGCGCAATCGAGCATGGTCCTGATGAACGGATGAAGATCGTTGGACAAAGTCAGGGAACGCTCTTCCCAGACCGGCCGCTCGCCGATGGGGCGGGGATGGTCCGCCACGAGGCGCGTGGGATCGATCAGCCGTATCGCCGTCGCGCCCGCGGTTCCAGTCACGGGGATCGATTCCAGGGCGTTCAGCGTCGGCAAGGCCGCTGGCGTAGGTCCCGGTTCGTGGCGAAAGTCGAAGAAGAGATGACAGGCAACCTCCGTGACGGGAGGGAAACCGGATTCGGCTGTGGGGGGCGTGTGATTCATGGTCATGGTGTGTATCTCGGGAGTGGTGGCGCATCGATCCGACACATGAGTTTACGACGATGTGTCACGTCACGGTATCCGGTGGATTCCAATCGGCAGCCGGGACGAGATCCAGAAAAGACAACCGACCGGCTTTCCCCGACCCCGTATCCAGGAACACCGCCCGCCCGCCAAGCGCGCCGGTGACGGTCAGCGGTTCCGTGCGGGAGCGGATGTCGTGCCCGACCATCACGGTGAGGCCGTTCGGAATGCGGTCCACCCAGCCGTAGGTCCGTACCGGAAAACCGTCGTCATCCTGGGCGCCGCTGGTTTCGCCGTAGAGGGCCAGGGCGCGGTACTTGCCTTGATGCCGTTTGCCGGTGGGAACCGCCTCGGGGGCGGTGTAATGCACCATGTCGGGATGGAACGCGGCGTGCGCGAGCAGATGATCGCCCAGCCGCAGCCAATACGGCATCGTCGGGTAGACCTCGCAAAACCAGCGGGTCAACTCTGGCCCGTCCGGGGCCGCCGCGAGTTGGCGAAGGGTGTCGTCCAGCGTGCGCGAAGGCTTGATCGACCGCCCCGCCAGATGACGAAACAGGCGGTCGTCGTGGTTGCCGCGGACGAACAACCCCTGCCGGTTCTCGATCAGACCGCGCATCAGCCGCAGGCAACCGGGCGCGTCGGGGCCGAAATCGACCAGATCCCCCAATTGCACGACGAAGATTCCTCGCGCCAAGGCGTCGGCGACGGCGGCGGCGAAGGACTCCGCCTCGCCGTGAACGTCCCCGACGCACCGGACGGTGGCGGGCGTTGCGTGGAAAAAGGCTGTTGCATCGTTTGACATGACATCGACCTCCTGGGCGTTAGGGAGTCTGGCGCATCCCGGCGAGAGAAGCGGGAGATTTCCGCTTACGGCGCCGCCGGGTGCTGGTTGCGGATTCGTCATCTCTTTCAACGCCGCCGCCCGCGATTTTTTAAGAGGCCGCGCAAAAACCCCCTCTTCTCATAAAAAGAGGGGAGCGAACGAACGGTTTTCATGGAAGATTTTTGAAGAGTGCTGCAAATTTTCGCGCTTCAAGCGTTATCACTCCATGCAGGCAAAGAAGCCTTCCAACTTGAGAGTCCCGCGAAAATGAACGATGCCGCCGACGCTTTTCTCGAATTTATCGCCGACCTGACGGCGGCCTTACCCGACCTGTGCGAACGGTCGGAGGACGATCCCCAAAGCCCTCGGCTGCGCGTGGTTTACAACCCCGACAAAAAACGAGCCGAGGCGGGCGAAATCCTGATCGGCCTGGGTTACGTTCGGGATGCCACCGGACAAGACATCGAACAACCGGGCGTGGTGCTGCAACACAAGGGCAGTTCCGACCGTTCCCTCGGCGCCCTGCTTCAGCACGCCGACGACGAGCGCATCGCCGATTGGCGCCGCCGCCTCGGCCAACCCGCCACCCCGGCCGCGCTGCGCGCGACGCTGTACGTCGAGGACGCCTCGCCGGATAGCTGTCTGGGTCTGGTCTTGTTCCTGGCGCGGCTATTGGGTGTACCGCGCGCCGCGTTGCCGGCCCTGTGGTGCGATTACGCCGACCGCTGGGAACAGGGCGACGTGCGCACCACCGGCCAGCCGTTCGCGTCCTGGGGCTGCTTGCACTCGGCCTTGGGCCACAGCTTCATTCCGCCGAGCGTTGATCCCACCCAAGCCGGCGGGCACGGCATCGAAACGGCGTTTCCGATCTGTTTGCGTTATCTGCTGGACCTGCTGGCGCAAGGGGTCGATCCCGCGCGGGTGCCCGACGATTTGCCACGGGTGGAACACCACCACCGCGCCCGGTTGCAGTTGCAACGCGACTACCAGGCCTATCGGCATTCGTTGGCCAGCGCCGAACTGTTGCAATTGCGCGTGCCGCTGCAAGGCGGTCAGCGCCATCTGCTGGTCGATGCCTACCTCGTCACGGAAATGACGGCGAGCGGCACGGCCAAGGCGTTCGCGCGCAACGACCGCGAGCACGCCTGGTTCGGTCAGGGGTTTTCGTTGATGGCGTTGTACCGGCCGCTGGCCAAGCCGGGCGAGGATCTGGCCGTTTCCGTGGACCCGGCCGCCGGGATTCATCTGGAGGAGCTTTGGCGGGCGCTGGAGCGGTTGGAGGATCGGCGCTGGGGGGACGAGCGCCCGCGCGATCGGCCGCGCCCCCTCGAAAGCTACGAGAAGCAGACCGATGGCCCCGGCCCCAACGAACCGTGGTGGGACGATGGCGGTCGCTATACCCTGGTGGCCGCGCCCCTCGCCCTGGCCGATGGCCGGCCGGGCGGCAAGGCGACCTGGCAGGATGTCCGCGAACAACTGTGGGCCTGTTACCACCCGGCGCGGGCGTTGCGGTTCGTTCCGCCGGTGGGCGCGCGCAATCGGGGCCGGCCGTTGCACGAATTTCCGGCGACCCGCACGGCCCCCGGCGGCAAGCGCTTGCTGATCGTCCGCTGGGATCGCGGCAACGGCGAACCTCTGGTGCTGACGCCCACCCTGCAACGCTATCTGGCGGCCTGCGCCGAATGTGATTATCCGGAGGGCGTGCCGGTGGACGCCTTGCCCGACGCGGCCAGTTTCGATGTGCTGAACCTGCCGGGCGGTTTCGCGGTGATCCACGCGCGCGGCGTGCTGCTGGTCGATGACTGGAGCAACCGGAATTTGCCGATCGAGGCGTGTCAGGCGGAATTCGACCGGATCACGCGCCGTTTGGACGCGTTCCACCGGATCGGCGCGCGCGCGGACGAGCTGGTCGGCGGATTGCGAACGGCGGTCGACGCCGGTCAACGCCTGGCCCATCGCGACCTGGTGCGGCGTCTGTCCCAGGAGCGCTTGCGCCTGCGCACCGCGTTGTTCGACACCCGCGCCGAAAGCGAAGACGTGCACGTCTTGCGGTTCCGGGCTTTGCTGGAACAGCGCTGGGGCTTGGCCGGACAACGGGCGGAATTGCACGAAACCCTGGAGCAACTGGATACCCTGGTGCGCGATCATCTGAGCCTGCACGGCAACCGCCTGATCAACAACCTGACGCTCTACGGGTTCCCGGCGGCGTTGATGGCGACCATTTTCAGCGGCAACGTGCTGCAACACTGGGGTGAGGACGGGACTTGGTGGGGCGGCATCCACCAACACGGCTTGTGGGTGGCGCTGGGGTCGTGCGCCACCGTATGGGTCGCGTTCTGGCTGTGGAACCGCCGCGCGCAACAGGCGCGGCTCGATGCGAAATAGCCATACCGCCGCTCGCCAGCCAGGCTACGTCCACCCAAACGCCTGTTTGACCGCTTCGGCCTTTTCTCCCAGCGCCGCCAGCAGGGCCGCGCGCTGATCGGGGTTCAGGCCATGCACCGCGCCCGCGAATTGCCCCACGATTTTCCGCCAGGGCGGTTCCAACTCGCCGTGCTGGTCGCGCCACTGGGCTTCCAGTTGCTGATAAAGAGCCATGAACGCCAGCAGGCATTGCGCGGCGGACGGCCAGTTGGCCAGATCCAGGCAGCCGCCGAGCACCCAATAAATCGCCTTGAGTAGATCGGCGCCCGCCGGCAGCCCACCCTGTTCGACCCGTTTCAGGTAAATCGTCGCGGCGGCATCCCAATCCTCGATGGCTGCCGCCAAATCCCCGGCCTGTTCCCTGGCGATACCCCGGTTCATATACGTCCCCGCCAGGTCGTTGGCCCAGGCCGGCGGCCATTCGGCGCCCAATTGGCGGCGCAAGGCCTCCATCAACTCGATGGCTTGCCCGTAATCGGCCAGCGCCCCGCCCAGGTCTTGGCCGGCGTAGCGCGCGACGCCCCGGTTCAGGTAGGCCGCCGCCAGGGCGTTGGCCCAGGCCGGCGGCCATTCGGCGCCCAGTTGGCGGCGCAAGGCCTCCCTCAACTCGATGGCTTGCCCGTAATCGGCCAGCGCCCCGCCCAGGTCTTGGCCGGCGTAGCGCGCGGTGCCCCGGTTCAGGTAGGCACCGGCCAGGTCGTTGGCCCAGGCCGGCGGCCATTCGGCGCCCAGTTGGCGGCGCAAGGCGTCCATCAAGTCGATGGCTTGCCCGTAATCCGCCAGCGCCCCGCCCAGGTCTTGGCCGTCGCCGCGCGCGTTGCCCCGGTTCATGT
>JARSSP010000045.1 GCA_029624675.1 Candidatus Contendibacter sp. | reverse complement strand
TGCCCGCCGAACGAGTCGCCAAGGAAATTCAGGACCGATTGGTCTCCATGTCCCGCAAGATCAAGGTAGCCGGCTTCCGTCCCGGCAAGGTGCCGCTCAAGATCGTGCAAAGGCTGTACGGCGATCAGGTGCGCTACGAGACGGTCAGCGAACTGATGCAAACCAGTCTGCGCGATGCCTTGGTTCAGGAAAACCTGAATCCACTGGGGGGCACAAGAATCGAACCCCAACCGTTGGAGGAAGGACAGGCTTTTGAGTACAGCGCCACCTTTGAGGTGATGCCCGAATTCGAGCCGTCCGGTTTCGAAAACATCCGCGTCGAGCGACCAGTGGCGGAAGTCACCGAGCAGGATGTGGACCATATGATCGAAACCCTGCGTCAACAACGGGCGGTCTGGAACGCTGTCGAACGTCCGGTCCGTGAGGGCGACCGGGTCCGCGTCGATTTCGTGGGTAAGATCGACGGTCAGGATTTCGCGGGTAACCAGGGTGAAAACACTCAAATTGTGCTGGATGGAAAATCCCTGCTTCCGGATTTTCAAGCGCCGTTGATCGGCTTGAGTCCGGGAGCGGAAATCGAATTCGATCTGACTTTTCCGGAGGGCTACCAGGCCAGGGAAGTCGCCGGCAAGACCGCGCGTTTCCAGGTCAAGCTGCATGAGATTGAGGAAGCCCGCCTGCCAGAGGTGGATGAACCCTTCGTGGCGAGTTTCGATGTCAAGGAAGGCGGCGTCGCCGGCTTGCGGCAAGCGCTGCGCGAGAACATGGAGCGCGAATTGCGCGAAGGCATCCGGGCAGCGGTCAAGCGTCAGGTCATGCAGGGATTGTTGGCGGTCAATGCCATTCCGTTGCCGCGGGCACTGGTCGAGACTGAAATTGAGTCGCTGGCGAATCAGTTGCACTTGCAAACTGACGGTGTTAGTGAACAAATCCGGGAAAAAGTCCAGCAATTCAAGACTCAACTGTTCGAGGCCGAAGCCCGCCGGCGCGTGGCTCTGGGTTTGTTGATTTCCAAGTTGGCGGCCAATCAGAGTATTCGGGTCGACGAGGGACGGGTTCGGGCCCGGTTGGACGCTCTGGCCTCTCCCTACGAGGAACCGGCCGAGGTGATGCGCTGGTACGAGCAAACTCCAAACGCGCTTGACAGTTTGCGCGCTGTGGTGTTGGAGGAGCAGGTCGTCGACTGGATTTTGGAACGAGCGCAACTCACCGAAAAGGCGAGCACCTTTGCCGAGATCATGACTCCTAATAAACCGGCCGCGGCCGCGCTGGCGGAGTCGGCTGAATGAACGAGAATGGTTCCACCGCCATCCGGGCGCTGAATTTGGTGCCGATCGTGGTCGAGCAGACCGCGCGCGGCGAGCGAGCCTACGATATCTATTCTCGCCTGCTGAAGGAACGGGTCGTGTTTCTAGTGGGGCCGGTCGAGGATTACGCCGCCAATCTGGTCGTAGCACAATTGTTGTTTCTGGAAGCCGAGAATCCGGACAAGGACATCCATCTCTACATCAATTCGCCGGGCGGTTCGGTCAGCGCCGGTCTAGCCATCTACGACACCATGCAGTTCATCAAGCCGGATGTCAGCACCATGTGCGTGGGTCAGGCGGCCAGCATGGGCGCCCTGCTGCTGGCGGGCGGCGCGGCGGGCAAGCGGTTCTGCTTGCCGCACTCTCGGGTAATGATCCATCAGCCGCTGGGTGGCTTTCAGGGACAGGCCAGCGACTTCGACATCCACGCCCGGGAAATTCTGCTGGTTCGGGATCGGCTCAATCGCATCCTGGCTAAGCACACCGGCCAACCGGTCGAGAAGATCGCTGTCGATACCGACCGCGACAACTTCATGGGCGGAGCCGAGGCGGTGGAATATGGCCTGATCGACGCCGTGCTGAATCAGCGCGTTCCCCCCGGTTAAGCATCCGATTTGTATCCCCGTCGCCGTTGGCCTTGCGTGAGGCCCTGGCGGCGGCCGATCATGCGATTTTCGCTGGAAACCGGCCATTGTCGGTTCCACCGACCGCGCGATGACGAGGATGGCATTATGAGCAGAGACCGAAGTGACCGGAGCGACGACAACAAGCTGTTGTATTGCTCCTTTTGCGGCAAGAGCCAACACGAGGTGCGCAAGCTGATCGCCGGGCCGAATGTGTTCATTTGCGATGAATGCGTCGAGCTGTGCAACGACATCATCCGTGAGGAAATGGAGGAGAGCGCTCCGGCCGCCGCCAGCAAGCTGCCCAAGCCGCATGACATCAATCAGGTTCTCGACGAGTACGTGATCGGCCAGGAGCGCGCTAAGAAGGTTCTCGCGGTGGCGGTCTACAACCATTTCAAGCGCTTGGAGCTGCAACGCGCCGGTCGCGCCAAGGATGCCGATATCGAGGTCGCCAAGAGCAACATCCTCTTGATCGGTCCCACCGGTTCCGGCAAGACCCTGTTGGCCGAAACCTTGGCCCGCTTGCTGAACGTGCCGTTCACCATCGCCGACGCCACGACCCTGACCGAGGCGGGCTATGTCGGCGAGGACGTGGAGAACATCATCCAGAAGTTGCTGCAAAAGTGCGAGTACGATGTCGAAAAGGCCCAGACCGGCATCGTCTACATCGATGAAATCGACAAGATTTCGCGCAAGTCCGACAATCCTTCGATCACCCGCGACGTGTCGGGCGAGGGCGTGCAACAGGCGTTGCTCAAGCTGATCGAGGGCACCATCGCCTCGGTGCCGCCGCAGGGTGGGCGCAAGCATCCGCAGCAGGAATTCCTGCAGGTCGACACCTCCAATATCCTGTTCATCTGTGGCGGCGCTTTCGCTGGCTTGGACAAGGTCATCCGCAGCCGCTCGGAAAAGGGCGGCATCGGTTTCTCGGCGGATGTGAAGAGCAAGGACCAGGGTAAGAATCTTGGCGAAGTGCTGATGGAGGTCGAGCCGGAGGATCTGATCAAGTATGGCCTGATCCCGGAATTCGTCGGTCGCTTGCCGGTGGTGGCGACCTTGACCGAGTTGGACGAGCACGCCCTGGTGCGGATTCTGACCGAGCCCAAGAACGCCATCGCCAAGCAGTTTAAGAAGCTGTTCGAGATGGAAGGCAGCGAGCTGGAATTTCGCGAGGATGCCTTGCGGGCGGTCGCGCGCCGAGCCATGGAGCGCAAGACTGGCGCGCGGGGCTTGAGGACCATTTTGGAACACATCCTGCTGGACACCATGTACGATCTGCCGAGTTTGCAGAATGTCCGTAAGGTGGTGGTGGACGATTCCGTGGTCGATGGTCGCGCCAAACCGTACTTCATCTACGAGAACATCGAGCGCCGCGCCGCCGCGCACGAGTGAACGCCGACCCGACCCTCACGCGCCGCTGGTGGTGTTGTGGCCCGAGGCTGCTGAAACTGGAAAATGGCATTGGTCTTGAATCTTGAGTCTTGCTGTTCCAAGCGATGATGCCGTCGCTCATTCGATTGTTCAGGTTACCCGCGGAGAGCCTGCCCCATGAAGCGTAGCGAAACCTTGTTCGACAGCTTGCCCGGTCATGCGCCCATGCCGGTTTTACCGCTCCGCGACGTGGTCGTCTATCCGCACATGGTCATCCCCTTGTTTGTCGGCCGGGAAAAGTCCATCCACGCGCTCGACCTGGCGATGCAGCAGCACAAGCGCATCGTCCTGGTCGCGCAGCGCGGCGCCGAGGTGGACGATCCGCGAACCAGCGATCTGTATGCGGTCGGTACCCTGTCGAATGTACTGCAACTGCTACGGCTGCCGGACGGTACGGTCAAGGTGCTGGTGGAGGGTTGTCAGCGGGTCTATATCCACCGTTTCACCGAGACCCGATCCTGTTTTATCGCCGAGGTGTCGGCGCTGGAAGCGCCGACAGATGAGGGAATGTCCCAGGAAGTGCAGGGACTGATGCGCTCGTTGCTGAATACCTTCGACCAGTACGTCAAACTGAACAAAAAGATTCCGGCCGAGGTGCTGAGTTCGGTCACCGGCATCGACGATCCCAACCGGCTGGCCGATACCATCGCTGCCCACATGACGCTCAAGCTCGATGAAAAGCAGAAAATTCTGGAAATCCAGGATTTGTCCGAGCGTCTCGAACATCTGCTAGCCTTGGTGGAAAGCGAGATCGACATTCTTCAAGTCGAAAAACGCATCCGCGGTCGCGTCAAGCAGCAGATGGAAAAGAGCCAGCGCGAATATTATTTGAACGAACAGATGAAGGCGATTCAAAAGGAACTTGGCGATTTGGAGGACGCGCCCAACGAAATCGAGGAGCTGGGCCAGCGCATCGAGAAGGCGGGCATGCCCAAGGAGGCCAAGGACAAGGCCAAGGCGGAGCTGAACAAGCTGAAGATGATGTCGCCGATGTCGGCCGAAGCCACGGTGGTGCGCAACTACATCGACTGGCTGGTCAACGTTCCCTGGCGCAAGCGCACCAAGGTCCATCAAGATCTGACCGCGGCCGAGGCGATTTTGGAAGCCGACCATTACGGATTGGAAAAAGTCAAGGAACGAATTCTCGAATATCTGGCCGTGCAACAGCGGGCGCGCAAGCTGAAGGGACCGATCTTGTGCCTGGTGGGGCCGCCGGGCGTGGGCAAAACTTCGCTGGGGCGTTCCATCGCCCGCGCCACCAACCGCAAGTTCGCGCGAATGTCGCTGGGCGGGGTGCGCGACGAGGCGGAGATCCGCGGCCACCGCCGTACCTATATCGGTTCGCTGCCCGGCAAGATCATCCAGAACCTAGCCAAGGTTGGTGTGCGTAATCCGCTGTTCCTGTTCGACGAGATCGACAAAATGTCGATGGATTTCCGCGGCGATCCTTCGTCGGCCTTGCTGGAAGTGCTGGACCCCGAACAAAACAACACCTTCAGCGATCATTATCTTGAAGTGGATTTCGACCTGTCGGACGTGATGTTCGTGGCGACCGCCAATTCGCTCAACATTCCGCCGCCGTTGCTCGATCGCATGGAGGTGATTCGCATCCCCGGCTATACCGAGGACGAGAAGCTGAATATCGCGTTGCGTTATCTGGTTCCAAAACAGATGACCAACAATGGCCTGAAGGAAGATGAGCTGGAAATCACCGAGGATTCCATCCGCGATCTCGTCCGTTTTTATACCCGCGAAGCCGGGGTGCGCAATCTGGAGCGGGAGATTGCTAAGATCTGCCGCAAGGTGGTCAAGGAAATCACCCTGTATCCCACCGATCACAAGACGATCATCGTCCCTAACCTGCTTGGGAAATATGTGGGTGTGCGCCGTTTCCGCTACGGTCTGGCCGAGGAACAGGATCAGATTGGGCAAGTGACCGGCCTGGCTTGGACTGAAGTGGGGGGTGAACTGCTCAGCATTGAAGCCGCCCTGGTGCCGGGCAAAGGTAAACTGATCCATACCGGCCATTTGGGCGAGGTGATGCGGGAATCCATCCAGGCGGCGATGACGGTGGTACGCAGTCGCGCTAGTATGCTGGGCATCGATCCGGAGTTTCATCAGAAATACGATCTGCACATTCATGTTCCCGAAGGCGCCACTCCGAAGGACGGTCCTAGCGCCGGCATCGGCATGTGCACGGCCTTGGTCTCGGCCCTGACGCGCATTCCGGTACGGGCTAGTGTCGCCATGACGGGTGAGATTACCTTGCGCGGTGAGGTGTTGCCGATTGGTGGCTTGAAGGAAAAACTGCTGGCCGCCCAACGGGGTACCATCGCGACGGTGGTGATTCCCGAGGAAAATCGCAAGGATTTGACGGAAATCCCGGAAACTATCCTGGCCAGGCTGGAGGTGCGACCGGTGCGCTGGATCGACCAAGTGCTGGAGATCGCATTGCAAACGCAACCGTTGCCCATGGCGCAGGATACGGTGGGGCAAAGTGAACCGGTGGCGATACCGGAATCCGCCACGAAAGCTAGCGGCGTCTTGGATGGCGCGCGCGCCCACTGAATGATGAATAGGATGAATGCGGTAGCCAATTGACACTGCTTTGAGCGCCCTATATAAGATATAAGGTGCATTCATTCTTTCGGGGCGCGGGTTGTCGCGCGTCACGCGAAAATCCAATAACTTACAACATCGCACGGGAATAGCCGCATGAATAAAACTGAACTTGTCGATGCCGTTGCCCAGGCAACCAATCTGTCCAAAGCCGCTGCGGGTAAAGCCGTGACTGCGGTTCTGGATGTTATTCAAGCTGCGCTTAATAAAGGAGACTCGGTGGTGTTAACTGGGTTTGGCGCCTTCTCGATCCGTGAGCGCCCCGCCCGAACGGGTCGCAATCCCAAGACCGGTCAGCCGATGGAATTGAAGGCCAGTAAAACCCCAGTGTTCAAGGCTGGTAAAACTTTTAGGGATACTATAAAATAATCTTTTTATGGGTGCTTAGCTCAGTGGGGAGAGCATCGCCCTTACAAGGCGAGGGTCGGGGGTTCAAGCCCCTCAGCACCCACCACGTCGCGGATCCCGGAGCGGTAGTTCAGATGGTTAGAATACCGGCCTGTCACGCCGGGGGTCGCGGGTTCGAGCCCCGTCCGCTCCGCCACTACTTCCCGACCGCGCCCAGTGATTTGGATTTACCGTTTTTGGAGCGGTAGTTCAGATGGTTAGAATACCGGCCTGTCACGCCGGGGGTCGCGGGTTCGAGCCCCGTCCGCTCCGCCACATATTCAAAGGGTGTCGCTTAGACGCCCTTTTTTGTGCGCGTCCGCCGCGCCTTACCCCTTGGTATTCCGCTGAAAAACTGGATTGTCGCCATGCTTCTACAGAAAATCCGTGATCATGCTCAAGGCTGGTTCGCCTATTTCCTTTTTGGCATGTTGATCATTCCATTCGCGGTGTGGGGCATCAACTATTACTTTGAAGGTGGCGGGCCGACGGACGCCGCCGTGGTCGGTGACAGCAAGATTTCGCTTCAGGAATTTCAGCGTGCTTATCAGCAGCAGCGTCAGCGGATGCAGGCCATGCTAGGTGGTCAAATGAATGCGGCGTTGCTGGAAGGGCCACGTCTGAAGCAGGACGTATTGCGGCAACTAGTCGATGAACGGGTGTTGGATCAAAGCGCGCGTGACCAGGGATTCCGGGTTGGTGATCGGCAACTACGCGATGCTGTCTTGGCGCTGCCGGTGTTTCAGCAAAGCGGTGGCTTCGATAAGGAACTTTACGAACGCTTGTTGCGCAATCAAGGCTATACGGCGGCGGCGTTCGAGGAAAGCCTGCGGCAATCACTGGCGGCCGGACAACTACGCGAAGGCGTGACCACCTCGGCCTTGGTCACGCCAACAGAACTGGAGCAATGGATTGCCTTGCTCAAGCAGCAGCGGGAATTACAGTATGTGGTGTTGCCACTGGCTCGCTACTCGGCCCGGGCGACGGTGGATGACAGCGCCATCCAGGAATACTTTGAGAAGAACAAGGAGCGCTTCGTCAAGCCCGAACAAGCGCGACTCCAGTTTATCGACCTGAAGCTAGCGCAAATCGCCGAAGGCGTCGTGATCGGCGAGGCCGAACTGAAGGCCGCTTACGAGGAGCAAATCGCTAAATACAGTCGGCCCGAGGAACGTTCGGCCTCGCACATCCTGGTCAAACTGCCGCCAAACGCCAGCCAGGAGGCGGTGGAAAAGGCTCGCGTCCAGGCGCAACAAATCGCCGATGGCATCCATTCCGGCGCCAAGAGCTTCGATCAGGCGCTACAGGAAACCAAGACTGATTTAGCCGGTGGACTGGAGGGTGGCGAACTGGGTGTAATCGGCAAAGGCATGTTCGACAGTCCAGCATTTGAAACTGCCTTGTTCGCCCTGCCGAAAGCAGGTGAGGTCAGCGAGCCGGTGCGGATGCCTTCGGGGTTCCACATCATCCGGCTCGACGGCATCACTCCGGCGCAGGTGAAGCCGTTCGAGGAAGTGCGCGAGGCGGTGGTTTCGGAGCTTCGCCATCAAAAGGCCGAGAACCGCTTGTACGAAATCAGTCAGATGCTCGCCAACCTGGGTTACGAGCATCCCGATAGCCTGGAGCCGGCGGCCAAGGCGTTGAATGTACCGATTCAGGACAGCGACTGGTTCGACCGCAAGGGCGGGGAGGGTGTCGCCGCCAACCCTAAGGTGGTGGAAAGCGCCTTTGGCGAGGACGTGCTCAAGCGCGGCGTCAACAGCGAGCCGCTCGAACTAGAGCCGGGCCGCATCGTGATGATCCGGGTCAAAGAGCACAAGGACGCCGCGCCGCGCACCTTGGACGAATCCCGTGAGGACATCGTCAAGGTGTTGCGCGAACAAAAGGCCCGCGAAGCCATCGCCAAGGATGTTGAGAGTATCAAGGCGCGCGCCGCCAAGGGCGAACATCCACAACTCCTGGCGGCGGAATTCGGTGGCGAGTTCAAGAATGCTGGACTGGTGGGACGTGACGCATTGGCGGTGGATGGCGCGGTACTGGACGCCGCGTTTCGATTGCCCCAGCCGGGTGCTGGTCAGGTGGCGTTGGGTTCCGCGACTCTGGCCAACGGCGATCAGGTCGTGCTGGAAGTCGCGCGGGTCGTGCCTGGTCAAAAGGATGCGCTTTCCGAAAGCGAGCGCAAGACCTTGGCCCAGCAACTGGCGCAGCGGACCGGTGCCGATCAGTTTGACAAACTGCTGGATAGCGTGCGCGCCAAGACCAAGGTCGTGACTTACAGCGACCGACTGTAGAACAAAGGTCTCTCCCCCTGGTGGGGGAGGGTGGGGGCGGGGCGCGGAGAATTTAGTCCATCGCACCCAACGCGACGGTGTTGAAACCGCCATCCACGTAAACGATCTCGCCGGTGATACCGGAGGCCAGGTCCGAGCAGAGAAACGCCGCCGTGTTGCCCACTTCCTCGATGGTGACGCACTTGCGCAGCGGGGCGATGTGCTCGAAGGTATCCAGCATCTTGCGGAAATTCTTGATGCCGGACGCCGCCAGGGTGCGAATCGGTCCGGCCGAAATGGCGTTGACCCGGATACCTTCCGAACCCAGCGCCTGCGCCAGGTAGCGGACATTGGCGTCCAGGCTGGCCTTGGCCAGGCCCATGACATTGTAGTTGGGTACCGCGCGCGCGCCGCCCAGATAGGTCATGGTGATCAAGGCGCCCCGCCGACCGTGCATCATGGGCCGCGCCGCCTTGGCCAGCGCCGCGAAGCTGTAGGAGCTGATGTCGTGGGCGATCCGAAAATTCTCGCGACTGATGCCGTCCAGGAAATCGCCTTCCAAAGCTTCGCGCGGCGCGTAGGCCACTGAGTGCACCACGATGTCCAGCCCGTCCCAGTGTTGTTGGAGCCCCTCGAACACGGCCGCGATGTCGGCGTCGCTTTCCACGTCGCAGGGTAGGGCGATGGAACTGCCCAGTTCGGCGGCCATTTTCTCGATGCGGGGTTTCAGCTTGTCGTTTTGGTAGGTGAAGGCCAGTGCGGCGCCTTCCCGGTGCATGGCTTGGGCGATGCCCCAGGCGATGGAACGGTTGCTGGCGACTCCCAGGATCAAGGCGCGTTTGCCGGCGAGAAAGCCCATGATGAACTCCTATGCGTTTTAGGTATCGTTTAGACGGGTCAACCAATTCGCGAACTGTAAAGGATAGTGCATGACGCGCGCAAAAAACCGTTTTTCCCGGTTGCTGGCCAGTGGTCTACTGGGACTGGTTGGCCTTCTGACCGCAACCGTCGGACTCGGTGCCCCGGTCCACGGCATCGCCTTGTATGGTCAGCCGAAGTATGGGCCCGACTTTCAGCACTTTGCCTATGTCAATCCCAATGCTCCTCGGGGTGGGGAGGCGCGGTTCGCCGCCATCGGCGGCTTCGATACCTTCAATCCCTTCAATATCAAGGGTGAAGCTGCTGATGGCATCGGCCGGTTGTTTGAGACGTTGCTGATGAACAGCGCCGACGAGCCGTTCAGCGCCTACGGATTGATTGCCGAGAGCATCGAGGTGCCCGAGGATCGGGGATCGGTCACGTTCGTCATTCGGCCGCAGGCGAAATTTCACGATGGCAGCCCGATCACCGCCGATGATGTGCTGTTTTCCTTTGAGGTATTGAAGGCCAAGGGCAGTCCCTTCTATCGGCTCTATTACGCCAATGTCGCCAAGGCCGAGAAGCTGGGCGAGCGCCGGGTGTGGTTTACCTTCGCGCCGGGTGAGAACCGGGAATTGCCGCTGATCATGGGCCAGATGCCGGTGCTGTCGAAGAAGTACTGGGAGAACCGCGATTTTGCCGCGACCATGTTGGATATCCCCGTGGGCAGCGGTCCCTACCGGATCGAGCGATTCGAGCCGGGCCGCTTCATTGTCTATCAGCGCGACGGGAATTATTGGGGCAAGGATCTGCCGGTGAACCGAGGATTGCATAACATCGACCGGCTGCGCTACGACTACTACCGCGATGTCGTCGTGGCGCTGGAGGCGTTCAAGGCGGGTGCGTATGACCTGCGCCTCGAAAATTCCGCCAAGCAGTGGGCGACTGGCTACGATTTCCCGGCCGTGGCCAAGAGCCTGGTCAAGAAAGAAACCTTTCCCCGGCAGTTGCCAGCGGGAATGCAGGGGTTCGCGTTCAATCTGCGCCGGCCTCTGTTTCAGGATATCCGGGTGCGGCAGGCGCTGGGCTACGCCTTCGATTTCGAGTGGAGCAATCGGAACCTGTTCTACGATCAATACACCCGGACCCGCAGTTATTTTGATAACTCGGAATTGGCGGCGCGGGGGTTGCCGTCACCCGAGGAACTGACGCTGTTGGAGCCGCTGCGTAAGGAGTTGCCACCAGAGGTTTTCACCGCCGCTTACGCACCGCCGGTGGCGAATGACGACGCCCAACTGCGCGCCAATTTGCAAAAAGCCCTGCAATTGTTGCAGGACGCGGGTTGGACCTTCCGCAACCGCAAACTGGTCAATGCCAAGACCGGCGAGCCGTTCCGTTTCGAGTTGCTGATCGCCGAACCGACCTGGGAGCGGATCGCGCTGCCCTTCGCCCGCAACCTGGAGCGGCTGGGCATTGAGATGAGCGTGCGTCTGGTGGATTCGGCCCAGTACGAAAACCGACTGCGCGATTTCGATTTCGACGTGGTGGTGAACGTCTGGGGTCAGTCATTGTCGCCCGGCAACGAGCAGCGCGAGTTTTGGAGCAGCGCCGCCGCCGATCAGCCCGGCAGCCGCAATCTGGTCGGTCTGAAGAATCCCGCCGTGGACAAGTTAGTGGATCAACTGATCGCCGCGCCCGACCGAGCCAGCTTGGTGACCCGGACGCGGGCGCTGGATCGGGCGCTCCAGTGGAATTTCCTGGTCGTCCCGCATTGGCATATTCCTTACGACCGAGTCGCCTTCTGGGACAAATTTGGCTATCCGGCGGTGACGCCTCTGCATGGGGTGCAGCTGGACGCCTGGTGGATCGATCCGGCCAAGGACAGCGTGTTGAGTCAGCAGCGCAATTCCGGATCGGGAAAGGTCCATTGAGGTTCAATGAGGCTTCCCGTGGAAGCCCCAAGCTGTGGTGATATGGCACCCGGGATCCGAGCTATGGAAAGCTGGCCGGACATCCCTGCTGATCGACTGTTGACGATGCCGGTCGCCCTTGCCGTGCCCTTGGACCGGTCCGCCGCGCGCGGGCTGGCCAGCCGGATACTGGAGGATGGCACGGTGTTGATCGAGGTGGAAAGC
This sequence comes from Candidatus Contendibacter sp., assembly GCA_029624675.1. GTDB lineage: Bacteria > Pseudomonadota > Gammaproteobacteria > Competibacterales > Competibacteraceae > Contendibacter. The sequence continues at coordinate 871 of JARSSP010000045.1, read as the reverse complement.
ACCTGGCAGACGATCTAGTGTCACCGCTGTGGCCAGGAAATCAACCGGTTTCACGGGTTCAGTCGACCGATCTGGTTGCGGCATCGGCTGGTGTTCGGGCGGATGGTGTTCGCTGAGATCCGGCCGAAGCGCTACCGCTGTCCGTCCTGTGAGGATGGGCCACTTCCAGCCGACTCTTACTTTATTGAAGTGCAGCCTCGCGCCGAGCACGTAAGAATCGCTTTGGGGTGTACCTTATTCAGGTTGGACTGAACAGCCTTCTCAAGATTCACGCGGTGCTCGCCCGTTATGCTCCTGATGTACTTTGCGTCCAATTTGAACCATAGTCCTTCGTACTTGCCCATTTCAGCAACCGCCGATTCGGCGGACCAGCCTTCAAACAGTACTCGGTAGGCTGCGATCATTACCCCGGTGCGATTCTGCACTGACCTGCAGTGAACATAGATTGGCCGCGGCTGAGTCTTCACGATCGCGAGAAACTCGGCAACATGAGCGTCCAGGAGAGAGGGCGCGATCAGTACGTTCGGTTCCCACTCATGCACGCGAAAGTACTTAAGGCTTTCTGAAAGAACCTTGGCAGGTCGCGCCAACTCAAAAGCTTCGATGTCATCGTGAAGCAATTCTAGATTGACTACTGATCTGACTCCCAGCGAAACCAGCGAAGCGGCACCCGCTGGGTCGGGCTTCGATCCTCGCCAAAGAATGCCGGGAGACACGATGCATGAGTTTGCGATCTCAAAAGACAGTGGTGAAGAGCACGCGCCGACTTGTCCTTCGCGCGCTGTTGCGCCCATGGCCCAGAGATATACCACGCTCACTAAAGTGGACCCCTCAGTCAAGACCAGGGGCCGGGCCATTTAAGATAGAAGCC
>JARSSP010000044.1 GCA_029624675.1 Candidatus Contendibacter sp. | reverse complement strand
AAGCAACGAATACTGATCAGTTTCGCTTAGCTCCACAAAAACCGACGAAGAACCTTAAAATTTAAATAAACCACCGGCTTTGCCGGTGCGACTAGAACAGGCTCTGCCGTTCCAGCGTAAAAAAGCCTCCTGAGGGAAGCCCCGAAGGCCGAAGTCAGGAGGTAAGTGATGAAAGAATGGCAAAGCTTAGCCCACGTGAGATGGGAGTGTAAGTATCACATTGTGTTCGTTCCAAAGTATCGCAAAAAGGTTCTGTATGGGCGGACACGCAGACAGGTTGGGCAAATTCTGCGGCAGTTGTGCCGGCAAAAAGGGGTAGAAATCCTGGAGGGACACGCGATGCCTGACCATATCCATCTGGTGTTGAGGATTCCCCCGAAGTTCAGCGTGGCTCTGGTGGTGGGGTATCTGAAAGGGAAATCCGCGATCCCGATCCATCGGGAAGCCTTGGGTGTGAAGAAGGGGTTCACCGGAAAGCACTTTTGGTCACGGGGATACTGCGTGAGCACGGTTGGGTTGGATGAGGCGACGGTTCGTGCCTATGTGCGCAATCAGGAAGCGTTGGATAAGCAAGAATCGCTAGATTTCGACGACTAAATTAACAGCCCCTTTTAGGGGCTTTCCTCAAGCCACCCGCTATGCGGGTGGCGCGTGACTTATTCAGAAAACTTGGCCCCACTGGCCTCTAGTCGTTTTCGCCAGACTTCAGGAAAACCAAATGGATTCTTGAACTCAGCGCCTTCGACCTTGGTGCGGTTAAACTGAGTTTCCAGCCAAACTCCTCCCTCGATTTTAGCACCCGAAATATCCGCATCATCAAAGTTAGCCCCAATTAAAATTGACTTTTTAAACTTAGTATCCTGCATTTTAGCGTTTTGCAGTTGAGCCGACATCATTGTACAATTGTCGAAGACAGAACCTCTTAATATAGCTCCTTGGAGATTTGCGTTCACCAAATGGCATAGAGAAAAGTAGATCCCTTCTATATGGCTACTCCGTTTAGTCCTAGCCCTTTTATTATCCTCTTCACGGTAAAGAGTTGCACCGCTAAGATCCGCTCTGTAAAAACTCACGCCTTCAAGTTTTAATCCCTCCATCAGACGGGCATCACGCAAGTTAACTCCAACTAAGCTGCTGTCTTGTAGATTACAATACTTGTCTATAGTTATACCGCTCAGATTTGCGCCAAGAAGATAGGCATGTTGCAAATCCGAGTCCAGCAGGTGCCCATCTTCAAGGATAACGTCTTTCATGTCGACACCCTCCATAGAGGATCTCAATGATTTTAAGCTGTTTAATGGCAATCGACTTATGTCGCTTCTATTTACGAATTCACTGTCAAGAACAAAACTGGCAAGTCTTAAATATTGACGAAGGCGATATCTCGATGTAGTAGTCTCCTTTTTTATCGAGCCGATCTCAAATGAGGCACCACGTGCCCTAAGACAGCATCCATATAAAGGTAAGCCCAAATTGGCGAGACGGAGCCCTAAATCCTCTTGCCGTTCTGCTATGATATAGTTACCATCAAAATCAGTTATAGATGGCTTGGGAATGATTACTGCATTAAGATTCGACCAAGAAAGTGTTAAATTACTGATATTATCCAGCGTATTTTCATCTAGTGTCATAAGGTGCTGCTCAATATAATCGAATGCTCGATCCGACATGGTCATACGACTTGCTTCAATAGTAACCCTGTGGACTTCAGGAACTTGGTTATACCACCAGCTTGAAGCATTCGATTCTCCTTTGGCATTATGTTTTACCGCATGTTCGGAGAGTTGATTGACCAAGCGTTCAGCTTGGATGAAATCAACGAGGCTTAGGTGTGGGAAACGCCATTGAATTATTTCTTTTTTCTTAATTCTCTCGAGCGGCAATGCGCGAATTGCCCAAGACTCTACCTCCTCCGCTTTATAACCTTCGACTTCATTAAATTCATTAAATATGACCCGTTGATTGTCAGATTGACCGGCTATCCGTCCGAGAGTTGAGAGCACAAACTCGCTGTCCAGCTTTTTCAAGCTAATCTGTGACAAATCTCCATACGCACAGTTGAAGGCACCAACCTCTAGAAAGTCGTGTTTACGAACATGATTAAGAAAAGATCCTATAATTGCAAATGGTGCATCACGAAATACCTTTTGATCTTGTTCGTCGATGTCTTCAGGAATATTAAGGTTTCCCACAATATCTGATGCAGCATCTGATTTAACAACGCATGTACACGCCAATAAATATAAATAGAGCGGAGTAGTGATAACTCCTTTCAAACCTCTATATTCACTAGACTCGCAAAAAAAATCATCATACTCAAGTCGTCTGCATAATCCACCTTGCTGTGGGAATGTCCTCGCACGCGAATTGAATATGCTAAGCCAACTTCCGACATCTTCTGGTATAAATGCAGCTAGGCAAATTGTTGTCGCTCCGCGGAGGAGTTGGCGCTCTGTATAGGATGGTCGGTGGCGCGAAGCAAGAATTATTCCCCGAAGCTTTGTTCTTTGACGTTTAGGATCGGTTTTTCCCTCATACCCATTTGCAGAGTATATTATCTTCTTGAGCTCTAGGTATTTTTTAATCGAGTTAAGAAGAGTCACCCTCGGCTGGCCAGGGTGGAGCGCTGCCTCATCAAATGCATCTAAAATTAATATAACGTCTTTAAATCGATCGTCAGTATTGTAAAAAAATTTCTCCACATTGATTGTGGTATATTTATCCCTTATATAGGCATCTAGACATTTTTCAAAATCCTCTTGGTCTTGAGGCTTCTTTGCAGCCTCGAGAACTTGGGTTAGAGGTGCATACACAGGCAAGATTCCTAGCCCTTCATCGCTATTCCATCGACTAGTCATGATCTTAAGGCATGCGGTTTTTCCAATTCCAGCATTTCCTGTTAAGAAAAAAATTGATGGAACTGTTCTCATATTGGTCGCTTCTGTATCTGGCAACCATTTTAGGCAATTTCGTTTAGTATCAATTTCATATCGGAAGAACTGTGTAACGAAATCATTGAACGAAATTGGCTCTAACCCTGATATTTCGCCATGAAATGGCGTTTCAACCAAAATCACTTTAGATTTAATTTTTGAAAAGTGGCTCAGAGTAACATTTGACCATAGCTCTTGATCGGCCTGATGCTCTGCATCATTAATAACCCCATCAATTCCAGTAACTGCCACATTTTCAGAGTTGTTTGAAGGTTTGGCTTTTTGTACTACACTTTCATCTACCGACCCCTTCTGCTTAGATAGAGCTTCCTCACCATCTTCTAATAGCTCTTGATCGGCCTGATGCTCTGCGTCATTAATAACCCCATCAATTCCAGTAACTTTCACATTTTCAGGGTTGTTTGAAGGTTTGGCTTTTTGTACTACACTTTCGTTTGCCGGTTTCTCCAGCTTAGATAGAGCTTCCTCAGCCTCTTCTATCTGCTTTTGGAGAGTAAATTTAATACCGGCATCACTAGCGATGGCGTGTTCTTTGCGTAAATGTTCAAGTTTTTCCTTCAACACATCCTTGCTGGTGTTGCTCATACACTGCCCCCCAAATCTAGAATCTTTGACTCGACTTCTTCGATCTGCTTCTTTAGGGAAAACTTCTGAGCTGGGTCGGCTAGGATCGCTTCCTGCTCCCTGAGATAAGCGAGTTTTTCCTGCCATATTGCTAGGGCGGACGGGTTCTTTTTTTTTAGGGGCAGAGTTTGTTCGTCATGGGGAGAATCATTGTTGGAAGAGCTCCCTCGGGGATCTGGAAACAATACTGTTGCTTCAGCGATATTTGTTTGTTGTGATTGATGAACGGCTAAATTTTTCGGCAATGGCTTAACCGAAAACTGACCATGTTTATGAGCGTCAATATCTTCGCGCCAATTATTGCGCTGGTCAGACCAGCAGCGCAGATAGACTGTCCCCTCACCAGCGGCAAAATCCAAGCTAACCCAATTGTAGGAGTTGGTATAACGTGGATGGGAGGCGACGCGTCGGTCATAGCTAGCCCCGGCGGGGATAATGACATATTGGCCGTCGGTGCCATTGTTTATCTCTACTTTGGGTAGGTGTTCGTGGCCGTGTAAGATGAAATGGCACTCGTCGAACAAGCGGCTTTTAACTCGGGCACGATCAAATTCAGCTAGCCATTCGAGAGGATGGTGCAGCACGGCGATTTTTACATCCGCATCGGCGATGTTTTGTAACGCCGCGTGAATCTGCGGCTCGCCAACCAGCACATGCCGGTCGTCATTCACTTCGCCATCGCTATCCTTATTGCGACCACACATCCATGCGGAGTTAAGACCCAAGAATGCAATTTTCTTGCCTGCAACGTCTAGTCTGACAATAGAGGCATAATCGGGCGAGTTCTGGTTTGTGTAATTGGCGACGAAGTTTTTGTAGTGTTTAAAAGGCTCCAAAACTCGGCTGCGTTTGGAATCCCCATCCAGCCATTTTTGCACTAAGGCATCGCTGTCGAACGGCTTTTGCAATTCTTGCGGCAGCATTTCGTAAACATGAGTTCTGTCTAGGTCATGATTCCCAGGTACCATAAACAGACGGTCAGGTGTTAATCCTACGGATTCCAACACTGGATCGAGCAACTGTTTGCGAGCTTCCTCAAATTCCTGTGTTTGACCTTGATAGGCCAAATCGCCGCTGAAGATGACAAAATCCACCTGTTTGAGGCTTGGATCAATATCTTGCCGCTGGTGAATGTCGTTGATGAGCGCGTCGCGAACAACAGTTCGGTCAAAATCCCGGCCTTTTTGATGCCAGTCGGATAGGTGTAGCCATGTTAGGCGGGTCATCGAGAAAGCTCCTTTTGGTTTGATGTAAATTGCACTTTTGTTCTTGTTGAAATCCTCAGGCTTAACATCATAGGCTGCATAAACCGCGAGTGACGTTTTCCCCATTCCACCCAACCCATCGATCACTATTCTCTAAGTGCAGCTTTCGTGGCCAAGCGCCTCTTCGATTGTACGCAACTCCTGTTCGCAACCGAAAAACAATGGAAGCGAGGGCAAGTTGTGCGGAATCGATGTGCGTGGCACGAAATAGCTCTTGGTGCATAGAGACATTTTTTATCCATTAGCATCTTCCATGCCATAGTTGAGCATGATGCGAATGGTGTTATTGATGAAGAGGTTACCAGCGCCGGTTGATTTTTTTGAGCGCTGAGGCAGTTTCAATTTGCAACAGGAAATTTCACGCCGTTTCAATTTGAAACGAGCGCCTGGCGATCAAGAAGAGCCTTCCGGCTTCAACTGGGGGTGATCGCGACCCCCACCAACGCCAACGACGGCGGCTACACCCCAGCGGTGCTCGCCGCCCTGGTCGTGCCACCGCCGGCTCCGTCCGTTCGGGTTTTGTCCGGTAGTTCTTACTGTCCAGTGGGTCGATAGGCAGGGTTCAAGGACGTCCATTCCATTTGCCTTGCGCCGCTTTCCATTTGCCTTGCGCCGCTTTCCATTTGCCTTGCGTCGCTGACAGTCCCGAGCGTTCCCAGCTATCATCCGCGCCTTTCCCATCCGCCCGGCGCAGGACTGTATCCCCATGAGCAAGGCTCTTCTCAAATCCACCGGCATCGTCAGCGCCATGACCTCGCTGTCCCGGATCACCGGCTTCATCCGCGACATGGTCTACGCGCAAATGTTCGGGGCCGGGGCCGGCACCGACGCCTTCTTCGTGGCGTTCCGCATCCCCAATTTCCTGCGCCGGTTGTTCGCCGAGGGCGCGTTTTCGCAAGCCTTCGTGCCGGTATTCTCGGAATATCAGACCCAGCGCTCGCGCGAGGAACTTCGGGAACTGGTGGATCAGGTCGCCGGCACCCTGGGCGCGATCCTGCTGCTGATCACAATGATCGGCGTCGTGACCGCGCCGGTGTTGATTCTGCTGTTTGCTCCGGGCTTTACCGCCGATGCCAACAAGTATGACCTGACCGTGGAGATGCTGCGGATCACCTTTCCCTACCTGGTGTTCATTTCACTCACCGCCTTCGCCGGTGGCGTATTGAACAGTTGCGGCAAGTTCGCCATTCCCGCCGTAACCCCGGTGCTGCTCAACCTGACCATGATCGCCGCCGCGCTGTGGCTGGCGCCGCGGATGGAAAAGCCGGTGGTGGGGTTGGCCTGGGGGGTGTTCATCGCCGGAGTCATCCAGTTGAGCTTTCAGATTCCCTTCCTGCGCCAAATGAAACTGCTGCCGCGCCCACGCTGGGGGTGGGCAGCCCAAGGCGTGCAACAGGTGCTGAAGCTGATGCTGCCGGCGCTGTTCGGCTCGTCGGTGGCGCAGGTCAATCTGCTGATTGACACGGTGCTGGCTTCGTTCCTGGTCTCGGGCAGCGTCAGTTGGCTGTACTACTCCGACCGGCTGGTGGAATTTCCGCTCGGCATTTTCGGGGTGGCGCTGGGCACGGTGATCCTGCCCAAGCTGTCGCGCCATCACGCCGGCGCGGAGACGGACGATTTTTCCAACACTTTGGACTGGGCCCTGCGCTGGGCGTTGCTGATCGGCGTGCCGGCGACGGTGGCGCTGGTCATCCTGTCCGGGCCGATCCTGTCGGCCCTGTTCCAGCACGGCGAGTTCGACGCCCGCGACGTGATCATGTCCACCCGCAGCCTGATGGCTTTTGCCTTGGGCTTGGTGGCGTTCATGTTGATCAAGGTGCTGGCGCCGGGCTTCTACGCCCGTCAGGATACCCGCAGCCCGGTCAAGTACGGCCTGATCGCGATGGGCGCGAACACCGCCATGGTCTTGATGTTCATCTGGCCGCTGGCCCATGCCGGGCTGGCGCTGGCCACCTCGCTGGCCGCTTTCCTCAACGCCGGGCTGCTGTTTTACAACCTGCGGCGACGAGACATTTACCGGCCGCGCGCCGGGTGGCTGAAATTCCTGGTCCAACTGGTCGTGGCGAATCTGGCGATGGGTCTGGTGCTATGGTTCGGGACCGGCGATCTGGAGCAATGGCTGAACGCCAGCGCGCGCGCGCGCTTGTGGCATCTAGGCTGGCTGATTCTCGCCGGTGGGGGCAGTTATCTGTTGGCGGCGCTGGCGGTGGGAATTCGGCCGAGACAGTTGCTGCATGGGTAGGCGCTCGATCTCGCCTGGATTAGACTTTTGATGTGACCACCCGCCGCCGACCTGTAAGTTATACAACCCAGTGGAGGAGGATGAATCATGGCAACGCCGCTAGCGGAACGGGAATCGCTGAATCTTCAACCGCGCCACCGCTGGACCGTGGCGGAATATCACCGCATGGGTGAAGTGGGCTTATTGAACGAAGACTCGCGCGTGGAATTGATTGATGGGGAGATCGTCGAAATGGCGCCGATTGGGAGTGCTCATGGGGGTAAGGTCAAGTATTTTAATAATAAGCTTGTTTCCCTATTGAATGGAAAAGCGATTGTATCCGTTCAGGATCCCATCATATTGGGCGGACATGCCGAGCCGCAGCCAGATATTGCCTTGTTACGCTGGCGCGATGATTTTTATCGAACAGCGAATCCACACGCGGAAGATGTACTGCTGATCATTGAGGTTTCGGATAGCACGCTTCACTACGACCGTGACGTTAAAGTGCCACTCTATGCCAATCACGGCATCCCGGAAGTTTGGCTGCTCAACATCCAGCAACGACAACTCGAAATCTACCGCGATCCCGCGCACGGCCAGTACCGTCAGCGGGATTGCCGCCAGACCGGCCAAATCGCGCCGATGCTCTGTCCGGATGCCGTCATCGACCTAGCCGAACTGTTTCCCAAGACCTGAGCGACCGTTTTACGGGGTGGATATGCGTTGCCGTTGTTAAATAGCATGTGATCCGCACCTCAAGGACCACCGTACCACTATTCAGGAACGCAATGATGCCCGCGCTTGTCATTCGCCACGTCGAGGCCAGCGACCTGCCGCAATTTCAGGTTGTTCGCCTGAAGGACGGCAAAACGACCCCTCCCGTCTCTATCGCTTCGCCCGCCAGAACGCCGGTCAAGGATTTGCCGAACAGCAACCTGAGCGCCGAACTGCGCTGGTATCTGGAAGAATTTCTCGACTATCCCTTTCCGCCGGTCATCGACCGGGCCGAGCATGTGCAAGAGGCGTTGCGCGGTTGGGGCGAGCAGGCATTCACTGCCTTGTTCGGGGCCGGGCCGGGCCGGGATTTCTACCACGATGCTTACAACACCGGGCTGGAGCAACTGGATTTGCGCATCGCCAGCGACTATCCCGGCGTGCTGGCGTGGCCGTGGGAGGCGCTGGCCGATCCGCAGCAGGCCGGTACGCTCGCCCACCATTGCCGGATCGAGCGCCAGTTGGATCGCGGCCACGATCTGCTGCCGCTGCCGGCAGGCTTGCCGCGCGATGGTGTCAGTATCTTCGATACGCATTCAATAAATGCGCGTGCGTACGAAGTGGTCAAACACACGGTTTGCAATTGAAAGGAAGCGAAGCGGTACGCACGCATTCTGCCATACTTATGCTCCGGGAACGTGTGATCGGGTTTTCATGAATACTTAAAATGCTCGATTTTTGCAGGTTTGTCTCACATATGGAAAATAATGCCCTAAGCGATTGAAGTGTATACCCAGAGTCATGAAACCACGTCAGTCAACGAACCCTAAGCGCCGTATTGCACCTGTGAGATCATTAGATGCTTCACAACAGAAATTTTTACTTTCCTCCGCACGTTACGTGGGAAGCGCCTTACACAAGCGTACCCCATCGGATTACGGTTTCCATCCCCCAACCAATCCGCGTCCACACAAATCCCTGTGCGATGATCTGCGGCCGATTCCTTGTGTAGAAGCTAAGGCGCTTTTCGCTGCCGGTATCAGTAAAAACATGATTAGCACCTACCAGGAGGGCGATCTTCCCAAGTATGTATGGAGTGTCGATGATCAAGGGGAAGTGTATGAAGCCAAAATCGGTAATGATGGCTATCATGGGTATCGGTTGGACCAAGCAAGCGAGGGTGCTATGCGTTCCTTGGTACTGTACGAGTGGAGGCTACGATGAAAGAAGCGCTGGATATTGCTGTCAGTTGGGAGCGGCTGGATGAAGGTGCGGTCGAAGAATGCGCTTGTTTCGGGCTACTCACGATCCGTCAAGGGACCTGGTTTTTGACGGAAGGGATAGACGGATTCATAGACAGTGCACGACGCGGCCCCTTGGTATCCGGCTATCACTTGGCAGAATGGTTGGCCTGGAATTGGTGGCGCCTGACCGAAGAACCCAAGCCTAAACAAATAAGCCACGATTGGAGCTTCGCGCATAGCCTCGCTACCATTGGGGCGGGATATTTGTGGCCAAATATCAGTATCTTCTCTGATCGCGAACGCACCGTCCTAATTGCGAAACCGACCCATCCCGAGGGTTTCGCTCCCTTTCGCTTTACTGCGGATCAAGCGATTATCTTGCCAACAAGGCAATTCGTTGCGGTTGTAGACCGATTCATGGAACAAATTCAGGGGCAACTACGGGCAAAGACGATACCTTTGACCAACTTTGACCGAATCTGGGACGAGTTGCAGGCGGAACGCACCGACTTAAAGATGGCTAATTACCGGAAGTTAGAGGCGCTCCTTGGTTATGACCCTGATGAAGCCCCTGCGGAAGAAATCGAACGCCTATTTGCCGACGCCGAGGGGTTCGGTTGGGATGCGATCCAGGAGCTGGCTGCCGATCATCAACCTGGTGGAAGATCAATCCCACAAATGAGTGATTTTATCGCATTGGCGGCCACTATCGGAATGGAGACGCGGCCCGGAGACATCCCCTTGCTCTCGGAAACCGAACTATCTCCACGCGATCAGGTTCCTGCTTGGCGACATGGATACGAGACCGCCCGTGCACTGCGAGTTACTTGTGGCCTTCAATCGGGACCGCTCCCAGATCAGCGTCTTGCAGATATTTCGGGTGTTTCGGTGCAGGTGCTAGCAGCGTCTCCAACGGCTGATCATGCCTTCGCCTTCAGCTTGGACGACGAATCCGGCAAGGCTGGCCGCATTGTACTACGGTCGAAATGGGAAACGGGACGGCGTTTCGAATTGGCACGTCTGCTAGGTGACAGGCTGACCACCGGCTGTCTAAACGAACGGTTACTACCTGCAACACGGGCTTATACCTATCGGCAAAAGTTTCAGCGGGCATTTGCCGCTGAGTTGTTGTGCCCGTTCGAAGCGTTGGAAGAGCAGCTGGATGGCGATTATTCAACTGATGCGAGAGAAGATGCAGCGCATTACTTCAGGGTTTCCGAGCGCACTGTCACCACTCTGCTGGTCAATCACAAGCGTATAGATCGTAGTTACCTTGATGAAGACCTAGAAATCCTTGCTGCGTGATTGCTTGGCATCGAGATCAAAAAAGAGCTTACCGATCATTCGCTGCTCAAATCGCTGGTGCAAAAGCTGCTGAATTTTGTTGGAGAATAGTTACTTTGCATTAAAACCCTTCGGGCGAGAGGACATACCATGTCAACGTCGATAACAGAACGGGAATTGCTGAACGCCCAACCGCGCCACCGCTGGACCGTGGCGGAATACCACCGCATGGGTGAAGTCGGCTTATTGCATGAAGACTCGCGGGTGGAATTGATCGATGGGGAGATCGTTGAAATGGCGCCGATTGGTAGTTCTCATGGCGGTAATGTCAACCGATTCATTCGGTTGTTTTCAAAAGTGGTCGGCGACAAAGCGATTATCGCGGCGCAGAATCCCGTCGTGCTGAGCGGCTATGCGGAGCCCCAACCCGACCTTGCCATCCTGCGCTGGCGAGCGGATGATTACGAGCAATCGAACCCTCATCCAGAAGATGTACTGCTCCTTATCGAGGTTTCCGACAGCACCCTCCGTTATGATCGCGATGTCAAAATTCCCCTGTACGCAAAAAACGGCATCCCGGAAGTCTGGTTGCTGGATATTCAAAATCGACAACTGGAAATCTATCGCGAACCGATCAACGGCATCTATCAGCAACGAGATTGCCGCCGCGCCGGCCAAATCGCGCCAATTCTCTGTCCCGATGCCGCGATCGATTTGGCCGAGCTTTTCCCCAGTCCCTAAGCGACCTTTCTGAATGACCGAATTGACTTTTACCGCCGACGGCGCTGAGCGTGTCCCGCTCAAAGTCTTCACCGAAAAAGCGTACCTGGATTATTCCATGTACGTCATTCTCGACCGCGCCTTGCCGCACATCGGCGACGGGTTGAAACCGGTGCAGCGGCGCATCGTCTACGCCATGTCCGAACTCGGCCTGAACGCTGGCGCCAAGCACAAGAAATCCGCCCGCACCGTGGGCGATGTCTTGGGCAAATACCACCCCCACGGCGACCTGGCCTGCTACGAAGCCATGGTGTTGATGGCCCAGCCGTTTTCCTACCGCTATCCGCTGGTGGACGGGCAGGGCAACTGGGGTTCGCCCGACGATCCCAAATCCTTCGCGGCCATGCGCTACACCGAGGCGCGACTGTCGCCCTTCGCGCAAGTGCTGCTGGCCGAACTGGGCCAGGGCACGGTCGATTGGACCCCCAACTTCGATGGCACGCTGGACGAACCGGTGTTGTTGCCGGCCCGTTTGCCCAACGTGCTGCTGAACGGCGCGACCGGCATCGCCGTCGGCATGGCCACCGACATCCCGCCGCACAATCTGGGCGAAGTCGCCGCCGCTTGCATTTACCTGCTGGACCATCCCGACTGCGGCGTGGAAGCTTTGTACGAACTGGTGCCCGCGCCGGATTTTCCCGGTGGCGCGGAAATCGTCACCCCCCGTGAGGAACTGCGCAAGCTCTACCAGACCGGCAACGGCGCGGTGCGGATGCGTGCCCGGTTCGAGCGGGAGAATGGCGACGTGATCATCACCGCTCTGCCGCATCAGACGTCCGGGGCGCGGATCATGGAGCAGATCGCCGCCCAGATGCGGGACAAAAAGCTGCCGATGGTCGAGGATTTGCGCGACGAATCCGATCATGAGAATCCGACCCGGCTGGTGCTGGCGCTGCGCTCCAACCGGGTGGACGTGGATTTGTTGATGGATCATTTGTTCGCCACCACCGACCTGGAAAAGAACTACCGGGTCAACCTGAACATGATCGGGCTGGACGGTCGGCCGCGGGTCAAAAACCTCAAACAGATTCTGGAAGAGTGGCTGCGCTATCGCGTTATCACGGTGCGGCGCCGACTGGAACATCGACTCAATCAGGTCGAGCAGCGATTGCACATTCTCGATGGCTTGCTGATCGCCTATCTCAATCTGGACGAAGTGATTCGCATCCTGCGCGTTGAAGACAAGCCCAAGCCGGTGTTGATGGCGCGCTTCCAACTGTCCGACGCGCAGGCCGAGGCCATCCTGGAAACCAAACTGCGTCATCTGGCCCGCCTGGAGGAAATGAAACTGCGGGGTGAGCAGGGCGAACTGCGCAAGGAGCAAGAGCAATTGCAACTGCTGCTCGGCTCCGAAAAGCGGTTGAACACGCTGATTCGCAAGGAGATTCAGGACGACGCCAAACGCTACGCCGATCCCCGGCGCTGCCCGCTGGTGGAACGGCGTCCGGCGCAGGCGTTGGACGAGACCAGCCTGACCCCAAGCGAACCGATGGTGGTGGTGCTGTCGCAAAAAGGGTGGGTGCGGGCGGCCAAGGGACGCGAGGTCGACGCCGAGGCGCTGAACTACAAATCCGGCGATGGTTTCCTGGCCCAGGCGCAGGGCCGCAGCAATCAGTCGGCGGTTTTCTTGGACAGCACCGGCCGGACTTACACCTTGCCGGTGATGGGACTGGCCTCGGCGCGCGGTTACGGCGAACCGTTGAGCGGCAAGCTCAGTCCGCCGGACGGGGCCAATTTCGTCAGCGTCCTGTTGGGCAACGCCGAGGACCTTTACCTGTTGGCGACCGACGCCGGCTACGGTTTTCTCTGTGCGTTCGACGATCTGACGAGTCGCAACAAGGCCGGTAAACTGGTGCTGACCGTGCCGGACGGCGCGCGCATCCTGCCGCCTCTGCCGGTTACGGGAGTGGAAACCGACCGACTGGTGGCGGTGGGCAGCGGTGGTCGATTATTGTTGTTCCCCGTCAAGGAGTTGCCACACCTGCCCAAGGGCAAGGGCAACAAGATTCTCGATGCGCCGAGCGAGGAGCGGTTGACGATCCTGACCCTCGCCCCGCCGGGACGGGGCCTCGTGCTGACCGCCGGCAAGCGGGATTTGAAACTCAAGCCCGCCGATTTGGAAAATTACGCTGGGGAGCGGGGCCGTCGGGGCAAACCGTTGCCGCGTGGCTTTCAGCGGGTGGAGCGAGTCGCCGTGACAGAGTGAGCTTCTTAAAATTCAGTGGCTTCTCGCCTTACGTGACCTTCAGACCGTTTTAACCGGCAACGCGGCGCGACGGATCGGAGTCGAATGGGTTTGCCACCACCACAACCGATAGCCCAGCAACGCCGCCAGCACCCCCCCATGGATCAGTGGTTCGGTGATGTCGGCCTTGATCAGCCATAGATAGTGCAGCACGCCAAGCACGCCGATCAGGTAAACCAGCCGGTGCAGCCGCTGCCAGTTGCGTCCCAGTCGCTTGATCATCCCGTGGGTGGAAGTAACCGCCAGCGGGATCAACAGCAGCCAGCCGGTGAATCCCACCGTGATGTAGGGCCGCTTGGCGATATCCGCCACGATGGCCCCCCAATCGAAAAACTGGTCGAACACCAGGTACACGCCAAAGTGCAGGCAGACGTAAAAAAACGCGAACAGGCCCAGCATCCGCCGAAATCGTTGCAGCCCGTTCCAGCCGGTCAGCCGCCGTAGCGGCGTCACCGCCAGGGTTAGCAGCAGGAAACGCAGGCTCCAGTCGCCGGTATGGTGGCTGAGGGTTTCGACCGGGTTGGCGCCTAGCTGATTTTGCCAGCCCAGCCAGACCATCCAGGCCAACGGCAGCAGGCTAACGGCGAACAATAGTGGTTTACCCAGTAATGGAATCGAACGGCGCGGTGGGGGTGTCATCGGTATGAGGCGAGAGATGCGGATGGAGGAACGATTTGTCTGGTATCGGAACCTTCATATCCAGAAAGTTCCCGGCGCTAATCCCATCCCGCAACATAAAAAAAGCCGGGATGCGAGATCCCGGCCAATAACCACCAAAGGAAGGTTGGAGAAGAACAACATCCGAACGATGTCTAGCGCATAAGGTAAGCGGTTTTGTTGCGGTGCGTCAAGTAATTTTTTGCAGCGCAACAAAAAAGCCGAGGCAAACTAGTTGCCTCGGCAAGGAACCACCAAAGGAGGATAATTCAATCCGCATCCACCCATGAGGACAGGTGAATCGAATAGCATTCAAGATGAATGCTGCATTGCAGTATAAAGACCATATTGCACTGCGTCAAGCAATTTAAAAATTTTCTCATAAGGTGGGCAATAGGTTATGCGAGCAAGTTGTTAAGCAGCGTTTCAAGCCACAAAAACCAGGATGAAAAACTGCGACAGCCAACTTTTAGGCGGTTTCGCCACCATGTCGCAGCACGATCTTGCCCAGTTGTTCGGCCGCCAGCAGTCGCTGATGGGCAACGACCGCTTCATCGAGCGCGAATACTCGATCCAGCGCGGGCTCGATCCGATGAGCTTCGACAAAGCGCAGCATGGCCGCGAATTCATCCGGCGAGCCCATGGTGGAACCGATGATATGTGCTTGTCGGAAGAACAACTTGGCCATTTCCAAGCCCGTGGGCGGGTTGCCGGCGGTCGCTCCGTAGATCACCAACCGGCCGGCCGGCTTGAGCACCGAGAAGCAGCCCTTGAAGGCTGGACCGCCAGTGCCGTCGATGACTACATCCACGCCACCGCTCATTTTGGCTAGTTGCTTGTCCCAGTCGCCCGCCCGATAGTTGACGCCGTCCGTCGCCCCCATTTGCCGGGCCTGTTCCAGCTTGGCTTCGTCGCCGCTGGTTACGAACACCCGCGCTCCCAACGCCACCGCCCATTTCAAGGCGAAGGTCGCCACGCCGCCGCCGATGCCGGTCACCAGCACGGTTTCCCCAGTCCGAGCTACCCCTTGCGTCATCAGCGCCCGCCAGGAGGTCAGACCAGCCAGCGGGATGGCTGCGGCTTGTTCCCAGCTCAGGAACGCCGGCTTGGGAAACATATGGCCGACGGGAACGCAAATGTATTCGGCGAAAGTGCCGGGGTCCGGCATCCCCAACACCCGAAAAGTGGGACCGGGAAAGCGCGGGTCCGGGCCCCAGTCGTAGGCGGGATAAATCACCACCTCCCGCCCCAGGCAGTCCGCCGGAACTTCGGGGCCCAGCTTGTCCACCACTCCGGCGCCATCCGAACCGGTGGTGCAGGGTAGCCGGATGGCTGGATACTGGCCGAGCGTGATCCAGACATCACGGCGGTTGAGCGCCGAGGCATGAAGGCGCACCCGGACCTGACCCGGACCTGGTTCCGGGGTGGCGATATCGCCGATGCGTAACTGCTCGGGACCACCGAGTTGATCGAGGATGACGGCTTTCATGAAATCAACTCCTTAGATTCAAAACGGTTTAATTGATTGATGAGACCGATGTCTCGGCCGCGCTGGCCGCCAGTTCGGCGAACAGGCGCAAGGTGGCCTCGGCTTCAGTCACGTTCAAGCGTTCGAGCGCGTAGCCGACATGGACGATGACGTAATCACCCACCGTTACTTCGTCCAGCAGGGCGGTGGAGATGGACTTGCGGATACCGTCCAACTCCACCACGGCGGTTTCGGCATCCGGCGTTTCGACGACTTGCACGGGAATGGCTAGACACATGGTTGGAAATCTCGGGTCGGAGAGGTGGTTTCAAATGGAAGCCTGCATCGCGATCCACGCCTGCCCCAGACTGAGACCGCCATCGTTCGGCGGCGCCTGAAGGGCCTCGTGAACGCACAAGTGGTTTTGCTCCAGCCCGGCGCGCGTCTGAACGCTGAGCAGGCGATTGAGAAAACAGCCGCCGCCCAGCGCGATGTCGGTCACCGCTTCTCGCCGCGCGGCACGAGTGACCCAGTCCGCCAGGGCCAACGCCAGCGTGGCGTGGAACCGGGCCGCGCCCAGCGCGGGTTCGATGGCCTGATCGGCCAGCCAGGCCAGCAGTGGCAGCAGATCGAGTTGACCGCTTTCGGTCAAACGATAGCCATTGGCGAGCGGCGCGGTGGGACCGTGGGTTGCGGCGAGCGCTTCCAATTCCATGGCCGCCTGACCTTCGTAGTCGCTGATCCGGCGCACGCCCAGGAGGGCGGCGACGGCGTCGAACAGCCGCCCGGCGCTGCTGGTGAGGGGACAATAGGTCTCGTCCCCCCGTTCCAGCAGGCGGCGAACCGGCTCCGCCAGCGGTCCGGGCCAGCGGCGCGAGATTTCTTCGCCCCGACCCAGCGCGTGCAGGGCAGCGGCGGCCATGCGCCACGGCTCGCGGGCGGCGCGGTCGCCGCCAGGCAGGGGCAACGGCCGCAGGGAACCCAAGCGCCGGTAACTCGCCCCATCCACCCACAGCAATTCCCCGCCCCAGTGACCCCCGTCGTCGCCCAAGCCGACACCGTCCAGCGCCAGCCCCAGCAGCGGCCGATTCAAGCTGTGCTCGGCGGCGACGGCGGCAATGTGGGCGTGGTGGTGTTGCACAGTCACGCGGAACAGACCCCGTTCGGCGGCGAACACGGCGGCGAAGCGGCTGCTGTAAAAATCCGGATGGCGGTCGCAAGCCACTCGCTCCGGCGCGATGCGCAACGTGTCCAGCAACCGCTCGACTATTTCCTCCAGGGCACGGCAGGCGGCGGCATTGTCGAGGTCGCCGATATGGGGCGACAAATACGCCTGGGCGTCGCGGGTCAGACAGATCGTGTTTTTCAGCCAGCCGCCGCAGGCGAGCACCGGCGGCCCGGCGGCGGGCAGGGCGATCCGGCGCGGAACCTCGCCCCGCGCCCGGCGCACGAACGCCGCTCCGCTGGGGCGCCAGAACCGCACGCTGTCGTCGCAGCGGGCGACGATGGCGCGGTCGTGGGTGAGGAAACCGTCGGCGATGCCAGCCAGCCGGGCGAAGGCTTCCTCATCGTCGATCACCAGCGGTTCGCCACCGGGGTTGGCGCTGGTCATCACCAGCAACAGCGGCCAGGGTTGCGCCAGCCAGCCGTCACCGTCGGGCCGACCAGCGGCTTGGTGAAACAGCAGGTAATGCAACGGCGTGTAAGGCAGCATCACGCCGAGTCGGTCCATGCCGGGCGCGACCCCGGCCAGCGCGGCAGCCGCGCCCACCCGTTGACGCAGCAGCACGATGGGCCGTTCCGGCGTTTCCAGCAGCCGTTGTTCGTGCTCGTTCCCCTCGACCCACGGCGTCAACGAGGCCAGATTGGCGGCCATGACCGCGAACGGCTTGGCCTCGCGCTGCTTGCGTCGGCGCAACCGGGCGACTGCGGCGGCGTTGTGGGCGTCGCAAGCCAGATGGAACCCACCCAACCCCTTGAGCGCCACGATCGCCCCGTCTTGCAATCGCTCCAGCGTGGCGGCGACGGCATCGGCGACGGCCACGGGGCTTCTCTGGGCATCACGCAGGCTCAGGCGCGGCCCGCAAACCGGACAGGCCACCGGTTGAGCATGAAAGCGGCGGTCGCTCGGATTGTGGTATTCACGCGCGCAATCCGGGCAGAGCGGGAAGCTGGCCATGCTGGTATTGGGCCGGTCGTAGGGCAGGGCGCGAGTGATGGTGTAACGGGGGCCGCAGTGGGTGCAGTTGATGAAGGGGTAGCGGTAGCGGCGGTCGGCGGGATCGAACAATTCGGCCAGGCAAGCGGCGCAGACCGCCACATCGGGGGTGATTTCCGCCAGCGCCGGACCAGCGTGACTGGCGTGAATGCGGAAATTTTCTGGCCCAATGCGCGCCGGCAGGGTCGTGGCTCGCAATTCGTCGATCCGGGCCAGCGGCGGTGGTTGGCGCAGCGCGGTCAGAAATCGTTCCAATGCCGTCGCCGATCCCTGCGCCTCGATGGCAACTCCGGTGGCGTCATTGCGCACCCAGCCGCCCAATCTCAAGTCGTGGGCCAGCCGATACACGAAGGGCCGGAACCCGACCCCCTGGACTTGGCCGCGAATGCGGATCGCCAGCCGACTGATCGGTTCGGCGGCAACGCCGGAGAGGGGCTCCGCCATTGCGATTCCGTTCAGTCGCTCATGCTTCCAGCCGGGCGCGGGCCTCGGCCAACCGCGCCTCTAGGCGTTCGACTTGCCGTCGCAGCGCCGCGCGTCGTTCGACCCGTAACCAGTCCAGCCAGTCGGTCATGCCTGCCCCAGTGCGGGCCGACAGTTGCAGGACGGCGAGATCGGGATTGGTGCGCTGGGCGTATTCCAGACATTGTTCCACGTCGAAATCCAGATGCGGCAGCAAGTCGATCTTGTTGAGCAGGAGGAGATTGGCGGCGGCGAACATGTTCGGATATTTGAGCGGCTTGTCCTCGCCCTCGGTCACCGAGAGCACGACCACTTTATGCGCCTCGCCCAGATCGAAACCGGCCGGGCACACCAGATTGCCGACATTTTCGATGAACAGCACGCCGCCCTCGGGCAACGCCAGGGAGTCGAAAGCGTGGCCGATCATATGGGCATCGAGATGGCAACCCTTGCCGGTGTTGACCTGGATCGCGGGTACGCCCGTAGCGCGGAGGCGGTCGGCGTCGCGGCTGGTTTGCTGGTCGCCCTCGATCACCGCCAGCGGCATTTCCTCCCGCAGCGCCTCCAGGGTCCGCGCCAGCAGGCTGGTCTTGCCGGAACCGGGGCTGGACACCAGATTCAACGCCAGCAAGCCCCGCGTTTCGAACAGCCGCCGGTTGGCGTTGGCGAAGCTCTGGTTATAGGTCAGCAGATCTTGTTCAAGCCGCAGCAGTCGGGTCGAATCGGAACCGGGCGGCGCTTGGGCAAAGGTGGAAGGGGGAGCATGAGTGCCGCCAGGATCGCGCAAGTGAGCATGGGTATGGCCATCGCCCTGATGGTGGACATGATCGTGCCGATATTCCGGGGATTGACGTTCCTCGATACGGATTTCTCCCTCACCACAACCACAGACATTGCACATCGAAGACTTCTCCTGGCTTTTAGAGGCGCGAGCGCGCTGCATTTTAAGCATAGAACAGCCCGGTGCCCGTGGCGACGCGCGATCAAGCCTGTTGGATTGCGTTCATTTTGGAATGGAGTGCGGTTCATGTTGAATCGGTTCAAGCGGTCATTGTGGACCGGAACCTGCTCAAGACCAGTTACCAAAAGGAAAAATCCTGTTTTTCGAAGCCATGAAATCATGGCCCGTTCTTTGCCTAGACTATCGTGCGTCCGGCCCAACTCTCGACCAGCGCTTGGGACCAAGCGGTTCGCGGGTCCAGGGACCAGGCATCTGGGTTATCAGGAATGGCTTGCGGTGGGGCTACCGATTTTTTGAGCAGCGACAACGGGGTCAGCGAACGGAGGCGCGTGGATTGGGGGTGGGGCGAGCCCAGCGGCGTTCGCTCCACCCCATTTTTTTGGCGCGCGTCAACCGCCCAGGCCCACGATCCGTCGCGATTGTTCGCGGCTTTCCGCCGTGGTTGACGTCTGCCGCGATCCCCGGTTGATGGCACTGACCACCGCGTTCAACGAGGCGGTAACGATGTTGCCATTGATGCCGACGCCGAATTGCGTGGCCGGCTCGCCGTCCATGCGGACTTCGACGTAGGACACGGCGTTGGCGTTGGCGCCGGCGCCGATGGCGTGCTCGTGATAATCCACCACCCGAGCGTCCAGTCCGCAATGCCGGTTCAGGGCGTCGGTGAAGGCGTCGATGGGACCGTTGCCCTTACCGGAAATCAGCCGTTCCCGCCCGCGTTCGCGGATCGTCGCCGTCAGTTTGCACATCCCGCTGGCATGGCTGTCGGGAATGGCGCGGTACTCGACCAGGCGGTACAGCTCGGCCGGTTGTAGATACTCCGCCTCGAAGGCCGCCCAGATGTCGGTCGAGGTGAGTTCCTTGCCGGTGGTGTCGGCGATGCCCTGCACCACCTGACTAAACTCGATCTGCAAGCGGCGCGGCAGGCGCAGCCCGTGATCCTTCTCCAGCAGGTAGGCGATGCCTCCCTTGCCGGACTGGCTGTTGATCCGGATCACCGCCTCGTAGGTGCGGCCCACGTCGGTCGGGTCGATCGGCAGATAGGGCACGTCCCAAAGCGCGCTACCGGCATTCGCGGCCAGGCCTTTCTTGATCGCGTCCTGATGCGAGCCGGAAAAGGCGGTGAACACCAGTTCGCCCGCGTAGGGATGGCGTGGATGCACCGGCAGCTGGTTGCAGTACTCGGCGGCGCGGACCACGGCGTTGATGTCGGACAGATCCAGCTTCGGATCCACACCCTGAGTGAAGAGGTTCAACGCCAGGGTCACGATGTCCACGTTGCCGGTACGCTCGCCGTTGCCGAACAAGGTTCCCTCGACCCGGTCGGCGCCGGCCAGCAGCGCCAACTCGGCGGCGGCGACGGCGGTGCCGCGGTCGTTGTGTGGATGGACGCTGATCGATACCGAATCGCGCTGGCTCAAATGACGGCAGAACCATTCGATCTGGTCGGCGTGGACATTGGGGGTGGCCATTTCCACGGTTGCCGGCAGGTTGAGAATCACCTTACGTTCCGGCGTCGGCCGCCAAACTTCGACCACCGCCTCGCAGACTTCCAGGGCGAAGTCGAGTTCGGTGGCGCTGAAGCTTTCCGGGGAATACTCGAAGGTCCACTCGGTGGCGGGATGTTCGGCGGCGATTTCCCGCATCAACCGGGCGCCGGAGACGGCGATGTCCATGATCCCGGCCTTGTCCAACCCGAACACGACTTGCCGCTGGATCGGCGAAGTGGAGTTGTAAAGATGGACGATGGCCTTTTTCACGCCCCGCAACGCCTCGAAGCTGCGACGGATCAGGTGCTCGCGCGACTGGGTGAGGACTTGAACGCGCACGTCGTCGGGGATCAGCCGGTGGTCGACCAAATAGCGGACGAAATCGAAATCGGTTTGCGAGGCGGCGGGAAAGCCAACCTCGATTTCCTTGAAACCCAACTGAACCAGCAATTCAAACATGCGGCGCTTGCGGTCGGTGCCCATCGGCTCGATCAGCGCCTGGTTGCCGTCGCGCAAATCCACGCTGCACCAGATTGGAGCTTGAGTCAGGGTTCGCGACGGCCACTGCCGGTTCGGCAATTGGATGGGTGGAAAGGGTCGATACTTTTGGGTGGCGTCAACGCGCATGGGAAAATTCCTCTCTCGACAAATTACTAGGGTATGGCGTGTTTTCAAGCATGAACGCGGCGCGAATCCGGCCGCCAGGCCGCCGCTAGGCCCGACGACCGCGGCTTAGTCGCGGCAGGGTCAGGGAGAGGGTAGGCGCGAAAATGGGGGGACGAACGCTGACAGAAACGTGGAAGACGCAGGATCGATACAGGTCAGACATGGGAGCAATCCTTGAAACGGTTCATGGGAATGAACGGCGACAGCAAGACCCCGGCGCTCCCTGGGGAGGCCGGGCGATTCAGTCGCCGTTCGAACCGTTCGGTGGATTGCACGTTCATGGATGGGTGGATAGTTTTATGGCCGCTTGGAAGGTCGGTCGGGCAAGGATCTTCTGGAGGCGGGTTCACGCCCGGTATTGGCGGCGGGTCGGCCCGATCGGGGATCGCGCCCGGAATTGGCGACGGGCCGACCGGAGCTGGGATCACGCCCGGCACTTTTCGGGCGAACCGGTTTTTTGCCGCGGGCCCGCGCTCGAACCTGTTGGACGATCACGCCCGCGATGATCAGGATCACGCCGCACAACTTTCCCGGGATATTATCCAAGGCGAATAGCGTGATCAACCCCGCCAGCATGTACAAATAGGGCAAAAGTTCGTAGATTGGCTGGGGAATCATGTTATCAAGCCTCACAATAATTTGTTTTTAAATGAATTGAATTAGTCTTGGGGAAACACGGAAACAATACCTTACATTATATTAACAATTCTCTTGATTTTGACAGGGATGTCGAAATGTTGTGGTGGTTGGGAGCTGACCCAGGTTTGTGGAGAATGGAGCCAGGACAATTTTTCATGGGCGCATCGTTGAGCGAGGTAAGGGTTGATGTCGAAAAAAAATGATCCATTTCAAACTATTAAGATATGGGATTTACCGACCCGGCTGTTCCACTGGTCCCTGGTGGCGCTCATGGTCGCGCAATGGCTGACCGCTGAGGAAAGCAGCACCATGAGTTGGCATGTCTGGGGCGGCTATGCGGTGCTGGTGCTGGTGCTGTTTCGCCTGATGTGGGGATTCGTGGGCAGCGACACCGCGCGCTTCAGTGATTTCGTGCGCGGCCCCGGCGCGGCTTTGGAGTACGTCAAGGCGCTGCGGTGCGGCGCGGCGCCACACTATTTAGGCCACAATCCCCTGGGCGCCTGGTCCATTGTGGCGATGCTGGTTTTGCTACTGGTCCAGACCGGCACCGGTCTGTTCGCCAATGACGACATCATGATCGAGGGGCCGCTGTACGCCTGGGTATCGAAAGAGACCAGCGACTGGCTGACCACAATCCACAAATTGAATTTCAATCTGCTGTTGCTGGTGATCGCGGTCCATCTCTCGGCGGTGCTGTTCTACCTGCTGGTCAAGCGCGAGAATCTGGTTCACCCGATGTTGAGCGGTGTTAAACGCCTGCCGCCGGAACAGGCTGGCCCGGCCCCGCGCATCGTCAATCCATGGCGAGGGTTGGCGGTGCTGGTGGTTGCGGTCGTGGTGGTTTGGTTGCTGGTGCGTTGAGCGGCGGCGGAAACGACAAAGGCCATGTTTCGGCATGGCCTTTGGGTTCGACAATCCGCGAAACCGTCAATCCTTCCTGAATTCCTTATGGCAAGCCTTGCAGGTTTCGGCGGTCTTGCCGAACTGTGCCTTGATGTCCGCTTCCTTGCCGCCCTTGGCGACTTCGGCCAGCTTGGCGGCCTCCTGTTGGAAATTAGTCATCTTGGTTTCGAATTCGCTCCATTTCGTCCAGATTTCCGGCTTGGCCTCGGTATTCTTCACCACATCCGGGCCGGTGCCTTTCGAAAAACCCTCGGGGGCCGCCTTGCTCATCATCTCGACGTACTGGGCGTGACGGGCCACGGCGGCGGCGTCGAACGGAACCTCACCCTTGACCATCGCGCCGATGGGTTTGAAATTCCAGCCGATGATCGTGTAAACGGATTTTCGGTACTCGACCACCTCTTCTGGCTTCTGGCCAGCCGCGTTGGCGGCCGTCAGTACGCCCATGCCCAGGATTCCACCCGCCAAAATCATCGCCACTTGCTTGTTCATTCCTAATATCCCCCTAATTTGTGACTAAATGAGTCCGATATGGGTAATCATGCCACGGGTCCGCCATTTTGCAAGATGAAGCTGAAACCAAGCTGAATCATCGGATATTGTCGTGGCCTTCGATATGCAGCGCCAGCCAGACCGCTGGCGGATCGTGGCTGGTCCATTCCACCCGATGTCGGCGATGCGCCGGAATCCAGACGTAATCGCCCGGTACCAGGACGCGCGCGGTATCCTCGTCGGCGAACCGCAACTCGGCCCGACCCTGCAATAACGCGACCCATTCGCCTTCGTCCTGATCGTACCATTGACCGGGTGGAGTGGCGTGACCGATGGAAACGATGCGTTCCAGCCGGCAACCACCCATGCACAGAAGAAGGTCGAACCGCTCCGCCGGCAGGGCGGTCGGGATGCCCGCGAACAGATGGCCCGCATTGACGCTCATGGGATCGAACTCCGATGGTAGTGAGTGTTGCAATGCAAAACGAGCTAAAATTGAAACGGTTATCGAATCGCTGAACTGTGCCTCGCAACGCCCGCCTTGGGAGGAATCGCCATGCACGCCGACACCATTACCAACCGCACTTTCGCCGAAATCGAGATCGGCGAGAAGGCCAGCCTGACCCGCACCCTGAAACCGCTCGACATACAACTGTTCGCCACGCTGACCGGCGACCTGAATCCCACCCACCTGGACGAGAAATTCGCTCGCCAGTATCAGGCCGGGCAACGGGTTGGCCACAGCATGTGGACGGCCAGCCTGCTGTCGGGGCTGTTCGGCTGTCAGTTGCCGGGTCCGGGCAGCGTGTTCGCTGCCCAGTCGTTCCGCTACCTGCGGCCGGTGCATCTGAATGACACCCTGACCCTGACCGCCGAGGCGCGGGAAAAACGCCCAGACCACCGAATCGTGGTATTCGACTGCGCCGCCGTCAACCAGCAGGGTGAGACGGTGATGGAAGCGACGGTCGAGGTGATCGCGCCAGCGGAAAAAATCACCACGCCGCGACCAGAGCTGGCCTCGATGGCGATTCAGACCCACGACAAGTTCAATCGGCTGATCGAGTATTGCGCTCCGTTGCCCGACATCGTCACCGCCGTTGCCCATCCCTGCGACGAATCCTCGCTCACCGCCGCGGTGGAGGCGGCGGAGGCCAGTCTGATCCTGCCGATCCTGGTCGGGCCGGCGGACAAGATTCGCGCCACGGCGGACAAATACCAGATCGATGTCGGTCGCTTTGAGATTGTGGATGTCCCGCACAGCCACGCCGCCGCCGCCAAGGCGGTGGAACTGGTGCGCAATGGCCAGGCGGAGGTATTGATGAAGGGGAGCCTGCACACCGACGAACTGATGCACGAGGCCATGCGCGCCGAGACCGGGATTCGCACCGAACGCCGGATCAGCCACGTGTTCTGCATGGACGTGCCGTCCTATCACAAGCTGCTGCTGGTCACCGACGCCGCGATCAATATCTACCCCGCGCTCGACGACAAGCGCGACATTTGCCAGAACGCCATCGATCTGGCCCGGATTCTGGGGATCGAGCGCCCCAAGGTGGCGATTCTGTCGGCGGTGGAAACCATCAGCGTCAAGATCGCCTCGACCACCGAGGCTGCCTCGCTGTGCAAGATGGCCGACCGGGGACAGATCGTCGGCGGGCTGCTGGATGGGCCGCTGGCGATGGACAACGCCATCAGCAAGGTGGCGGCGGAGATCAAGGGGATCAAATCCGAAGTGGCGGGCGACGCCGACATCCTGCTGGTGCCCGATCTGGAGGCGGGCAACATCCTGGCCAAGCAGCTCACCTTCATGGCGCAGGCCGACGCGGCCGGTATCGTGCTGGGCGCGCGGGCGCCGATCATCCTGACCAGCCGCGCCGACAACGTCCGCACCCGCATGGCGTCCTGCGCGGTGGCGGTGCTGATCGCTCACACCCGGCGCGGCAGTCGGTAGCGGGCTGGCTCGCCACCCATCGGTTTGAGTCAGCCCGATGCGCCAGCGAGCCAAGCGGCATTTCCACCGCTAAACCACCTCGGCCAGCGCCGCCGCGTACCGCTGCAAATCCGCCTCGTCCCGGGTTTCGGTGGCGCAGACCAACAGTGCATTGCCCAGTTCGGGATACTCGCCGCGCAAATCGAAGCCGCCGAGAATGCCGCGCGTCAGCAAACCGTCCAATACTTCGTTGACGGGGCGCGGCAGTTTCAGCGCCGCTTCATGGAACACTGGCCGGTCGAAAACCCGTTCCACGCCGCGAACTTGCGTCAGCCGCTCCACCAGCGCCCGCGTATTGGCGTGGCAAGCTGCGGCGACCTGTTCCAGTCCGCGCGGCCCCAGCAGCGACAGGTACAGTGTGGCGGCGGTCGCCATCAAGCCCTGATTGGTGCAGATGTTGGACGTGGCCTTGGAGCGGCGGATGTGCTGCTCGCGGGCCTGGAGCGTCAGGGTGAAACCGGGTTTGCCGTCCAGATCCACGGTGCGGCCCACCAGCCGGCCCGGCATCTGCCGCACCAGTTCCCGCCGGCAACACAGGAACCCGAAATACGGCCCGCCCGAACTCAGCGGCGACCCAAGCGGCTGACCGTCGCCGCAGACGATGTCCGCCCCGGTTTCGCCCCATTCGCCCGGCGGCTTGAGGATGGCCAGGGCCGTGGGGTTGACCACCGCGACCGCTAGCATCTGATTGTGGTGCGCCCAGTCGGTCAATGAATCCACATCCTCCAGTACCCCGAAGAAATTGGGCTGTGGAATCACCAGCGCCGCGAAATCCTGCCCGGCATAGGGGGCGAGCGCCTCGGTCGGGGTATGGCCTCCGGCCGGATCGTAGGGCAACTCCACCGCTTCGATGCCTTGATTGTGGACGATGGCGTGAACGGTCCGCCGATACAATGGATGCAAGGTACGTGGAACCAGAACCCGCTTGGATTTGGCGTTGCGATGGGCGCGCACCGCCATCAGCAGCGCCTCGGCCAGCGCCGAGGCGCCGTCGTACAGCGAGGCGTTGGAAACGTCCATCGCGGTCAGGCCGGCCATCATGCTCTGGTACTCGTAAAGCACCTGCAAGGTGCCCTGACTCGCTTCCGGCTGATAGGGGGTATAGGCGCTGTAAAACTCGCCGCGACCGGCAATTTCCCAGACCGCCGCCGGAATGTGATGTTCGTAGGCGCCCGCCCCCAGGAAGCACAGCGGGCGGGGCGTGTCCGCCGCCCGCGCTTCCAGCAGCCGGGTCACCTGCAACTCGTTCAACGCTTCCGGCAGGGCTGGCAATGGACCGATTCGCAGCGTCGGGGGAATTTCGTCGAACAGCGCTTCAAGACTTGGGGCGCCAATCGTGGCCAGCATCGCCTCGACGTCGGCTGGGGTGTGGGGAATGAAGGGCATGGCCAGCGCGTCTCGCGTCAGCCGGCCAACTTGGGATTGGCCAGGGACGTTTCGTCCTCGTCCTCGGCGACGGCGACGGCTTCGTAGCCCCTGGCGTCCAGTAACCCATCCAGCGCGGCGGCGGTCTTGAGCCGGAAAATCCAGCCTTGGCCGTATGGATCCTCGTTGATCCGTTCCGGGTTGTCGGCCAGCGCCTCGTTCACTTCCACGATGACGCCGTCCAGCGGGCTGTACACGTCCGAGGCGGCCTTGACCGACTCGACCACCGCGCAGCTTTCGGCGGCGGCCACGGCGCGGCCCACTTCCGGGATTTCCACGAAGACCAGATCGCCGAGCAGGTGCTGGGCGTGGTCGGTGATGCCCACGGTGACGGTGCCATCGTCGTTGGGGCGCACCCATTCATGGGATTCGGTGTAATACAGGTCGGCGGGAATGATGCTGCTCATGCTCGGTTCCTCAACAACGGTTCGAGGGAGGGGTCATTCGATCAGAACACGGCCATGGCGGACGAACGGCGGCTTGACCACCCGCGCCGGCAACCGCTTGCCGCGAATGTCCACTTGACAGCGGACGCCGACGCCGGCCTCGACCCGCGCCAGGGCGATGGCGCGGGTCAGGGTGGGCGAGAAGGTGCCGCTGGTGATCTGGCCGATTTCGCGGTCGTCGGCATGGACGGATTGATGACCGCGCAGCACGCCGCGTTCTTCCAAGACCAGACCGACGAAGGTTTGCGGCACGCCGGCAGCTCGTTGCCGTTCCAACGCGGCGCGGCCAACGAAGTCGCGATCCGCCGGTTCCCAGGCCACGGTCCAGCCCAGCCCAGAGACCAGTGGCGTGGTGGTTTCGTCCATGTCGCTGCCGTACAGGTTCATGCCGGCTTCCAGGCGCAAGGTATCGCGGGCGCCCAGTCCACAGGGGGCGACGCCGGCGGCGAGAATCCGGTCCCAAAGTTCGGGCGCGGTGGCGGCGGGCGGCAGGATTTCCACGCCGTCCTCGCCGGTGTAGCCGGTGCGGGCGATGAAAAGGCCGTCGGCTTCCAGGGCGTGGAACGGCTTGAGCGCGCGGACCGCTGCTACCATGGCCGCGCCAAGCACCGGTTCCAGCCGGGCCAGCGCTTCCGGCCCCTGCGCCGCCAGCATCGCCAGATCGTCGCGTTCGCGCCAGGCCGCGCCGAAGCGTTCGGCGATGGGGGTGATCCAGGCCAGATCCTTATCGCGGGTAGCGGCGTTCAGCACCAGCCGGTAGCCGATCGCGCCCCGATCGTAGACGATCAGATCGTCGATGATGCCGCCGGCTTCGTTCAACAGGCAGGTGTACAGCGCCTTGCCGGGATACAGGCGGGCGACATCATTAGCCAGCAGATGACGCAGCAGGGCGCGGGTCGGCGCGGGTTCGGCGAAGTCCACGATGGTCATGTGCGACACGTCGAACAGGCCAGCGGCGCGGCGTACCCGGTGATGTTCGTCGAGTTGCGAACCGTAGTGCAGCGGCATGTCCCAGCCGCCGAAATCCACCAGCTTCGCTCCCAGGGCGGCGTGGCGGAGATACAGGGGAGTGCGTTTGGCCATGCGGAACAATCCCGGTGGGATGGATGCGCCATGGTAGCCTGAAATGGTCGGTTTGGCATACCAGGACCGCTGGCTGGCGTGCCGAAATCGCGTCAGGGAAGCTGTTTTTCGTTCTTTCCAGGACGCCGGCTGACCCGGCAGGCGCTGACGGTGATCCAGGAGGTTTTTCAGCGGTTCTGGTGGAAGTCAGGCAGGTTAAAGAGTTATTTGTGGAGATCATCAGTTTTTCCACATCCAGCCATCCGGAAATACGCCGGGCAGCTTTTTTATTCGATAAACTCCAGATAATTATCACGATTGATCAGCATCCATTTTGCATTTGGATAGGCCGTTATCCACTCCTTTGGCGGACGATGTTTCGCTGCTCCCCATTTGATCTCGTATCCATCAAGTTGACCGCCGCGCTCCTCGACCAGATCCAACTCTTTTTTGGTATAGGTACGCCAGAAGTAATTATTGGCGTATTCCCGTAGATACTCCTGTCGCTTCAACCGCTCGATGACCAGATAATTTTCCCACAGTTCACCCACATCATTGCGCAGTTCAAGCCCATTGAAATTGTTGATCAACGAATTTCTGACGCCATTGTCAATGAAATAATATCGGCTGTTTTTGGTGATTTCATTTCGCAGGTTACGGCTGAAACCTCCCAATTTTTGGATGACGAAAGCCTTTTCCAGCAAGTCAAGATAATGATCCACTGTGTTTTTGCTCATTCCCAGACTGCTGCCCAGCTCCGTATAAGAAACTTCCCTGCCGATCTGGAACGCCATCAGTTGCAGCAGTCGGCTAATCTTGGCGGATTGCCGGATGCCCTCAAGTTCGAGAATATCCTTGTAAAGATAGGAAGAGACCAGTTCCTTTAAATACTGTTCCCGCTCGCGGTTATCTTCCAGCAGCACCACTTCAGGATAGGCTCCATGGATCAACCGGCTTTCCAGGCGCGCCGCCGTTTCATGGGGTTGTTCGATGGCGGTGATTTCCAATTGGGCGAGGGGATACTGAATCAGGGTGATTTTTCTTCCGGTCAGCGGCTCTCCGATGCTGCGCGCCAGATCGAAGGAGGATGATCCGGTAGCCACGATGCGGATATCAGGGATTTGATCAACAATCAGTTTGAGATTCAACCCGATGTTCTGGACCTTTTGGGCCTCGTCGACGACCAGGAGACGGTTATTGCCAACGAACGCTTTCAATTTTTCAATGGACTGGGATGAGAGATACCCTTGAACGATAATGTCCTCTCCATTTACCAGCAGGCAAGGTTCGGTCTCCCCCTTCAAAAATTCCTTGAGCAGCGTCGTCTTGCCGGTGCGGCGGGCACCATAAATGACCACCACCTTGCCAGGCTTCAGTGTATTTCTGAGGTTTTCGAGCTGACGCTGAGGTATATACATGATAATTCCGTCAATAAACTGACCGAATTATAAATTTTTTCTTGTTGAAAGCAACTCCTCAAAAAACCAAGCTCCTTGGCGTACCCGCTCAAGTGGCCGGACAGGACTACGTTGGTCTCAGTCATCGGCGATCAGCGAACCACCTACCGTTCAACTCCGTGACTCGATCAGTTCGCGCAATACGGTGGTGGCGTAGGCGCCGGCCGGCAGCTTGAAAGCCACCACGGCAACGCCAGGTTCAGGGAATTCCAGCCTCGCGTCGCGCGCCACCAGCCGCAGCGCCCGTCGTTCCTGGTCCAGCCCCGCCGCCGTCAGGCCGTCGCGGAATATCGGCAGCGTCGCCGCCATTGCTTCCTCCAGTTCCCGGACTAGGCCGCCGCTGCGTAACTCCCCAGCGCCCCACAGTGGCCCGGTCGGATGCAGGTCGAGGTTAGCGACCCGCTGGCGGATCGTTTCATCCACCTCGTCGATCACGAAGCTGCTGTGACTCCCGTCCAGCATCAGCACCTCGCCGGGTAGCGGCTGATTCCAGGTCTTGTCGGTCACTCGTTGCGCCAACACGGCGTTGAACAGCGCCGAGCGCGCGGCGGACAGATACAGGCCGCGTTGATGCCGGTCGCGGACTTTCAACGCGCCGCGCAACATCGCCTCGGCCCGCTCCAGATTGCCGGCTTCCCGACCGAAGCGTTGCTCGCCGAAGTAGTTAGGGACGCCAGTCGCGGCGATGTACTGGAACCGCGCCGCCAGTTCAGTCGGGTCACCGTCTAGGTCGCGGATGACGACGCGGAAAGCGTTACCGGTCAGTGCACCGCGCCGCAGCTTGCGGGAGTGGCGCGTCGCGTTCAGCACGGTGAAATCGGGATCGGGGCTGGCGGACCAGTCGGGTTCCGCCCGACCGGGCAGATGCACCGAGAACCATTGCTCGGTCACGGCGTGGCGGTCCTTGAGACCGGCGTAGCTCACCGCGCCGGACGGGACGCCCGCCCATTCCGCCAGCCGCCGCGCCACCCATTCGGTATTCGCGCCGCGCTTGCGCACCCACAGCCAGACGTGTTCACCCGCGCCGTCCAGGGTAAAAGGGATTTCCTCACAGACTTGAAAATCCTCGGGAACGGCGCGCAACCGACCCGACCCGGCCGGTTGGCCGTGGGCGAAGGGGAGGGGGATGGAATGCTGGGTTTCAGTGGCCATCGTGATGTTCCGGGTTGTTTGGATCGCTCAGTTTAGCCCGCGCGCCGATGGGTCGGTCCGCCATGCTAAGCTTTGATGATCGACGATAGCAGCCTGGAGCGCCGCCATGCCTCAACTCGCGCAACGCCGCGCCTTCACCTACGACGATTATCTTGAATGGGAACAACGCCAGCCGGAGCGCCATGAATACGTGCGCGGCGAAGTGTTCGCCATGGCTGGGACCACCGACCGGCACAATGAAATTTCCGGTAACTGCTATACCCTGCTGCGCCAGCATTTGCGCGGCACGCCTTGCCGGGTGTTCATGGCCGACGTCAAGGTCCGGGTGGATGCGGCGGACTGTGGATTCTATCCGGACCTTCAGGTCACCTGCGCCGAGAGCGACCGCGCCGACCGTCTGGTCAAGCGCTCGCCGACACTCGTGGTCGAGGTGCTGTCGGACAGTACCGCCTCCTACGATCTGGGCGATAAGTTCGCCGCCTACCAGCAACTCGACAGTCTGCGGGAATACGTGCTGGTGGATCAGGAGCGAATTCGGGTTCTGATTTATCGGCGGCGGGACGGGCAATGGGGGGTCGATAACATCGGTCCCGGTGGACGGCTGCGCCTGGACAGCGTCGATCTGGACTGCCCGGTGGAGGCGTTGTACGAAGACCTCAGCGAACCGATCACTTCCGATCCCGCTCTCACGGGGGACGGGAAAGGTGGTTGAGCCTTTCCCCCTTTCGGGTGTTTAAACCAGCAGCGCCACGGCGTGAACGGCGATGCCCTCGCCGCGCCCGATGTAGCCCAGCCGTTCGGTGGTGGTGGCCTTGACGTTGATCCGGTCCGGGGCGATAGCTAGATCGGCGGCGATGTTTTCCCGCATGGTGGAAATGTGCGGGGCCATTCTGGGCGCTTGGGCGATGATCGTGGCGTCCGCGTTGCTTACCGTCAGCCCCTGTTCCCGCAGCAGGGTCGCGACCCGCCGCAACAGGACGCGGCTGTCGATGCCCTTGAATTCCGCGCTACTATCGGGAAAGTGTCGGCCGATGTCGCCCAGTCCCGCCGCGCCCAGCAAGGCGTCGCACAGCGCGTGCAATAACACGTCGCCGTCGGAATGAGCGATCAGTCTATGGGTGTGCGGGATGCGGACCCCGCCCAGGATGATGAATTTGCCTAGCCCAAAGGCGTGAACGTCGAAGCCGTGACCGATGCGCATGGCGTTATCCTCCGGTCGGAATTTAGCCAGTGGACCGGCGGGTGAGATAAAACTCCGCCAGCGCCAGGTCTTCCGGCCGGGTAATTTTCAAATTGTCCGCCCGGCCCTCGACCAACCGGGGAGCGAAACCGGCCGCTTCCATCGCTGCTGCTTCGTCCGTCACCAGCAACCCGCGCGCCAGCGCCGCGCGCAGGGCTGCGCGCAGCATTCCCAGTCGGAACATCTGCGGGGTCAGAGCGTGCCAGAGCCGCGCACGATCCACGGTCGCCGCAACCCGCCCGGCATCGTCGGCCTGTTTCAAGGTATCCCGCACTGGCACGGCGAGCAGTCCGCCCACTGGATCATCATCCAGTTCCAGCAGCCGATCCACGTCCCCGGCGGTCAGACAGGGCCGGGCGGCGTCGTGGACCAGAATCCAGTCGTTCGGCGTAGCCCACTCCCGCAATGCCTCCAGTCCGTTCCATACCGAATGGCAACGCTCCGCGCCGCCTGTGGCGGTTACCAGCGGCTTGGCGGCGGTCCGTTCGGCGACGACCGTTGGCCACCACTCATCCTCGGCGCCGATAGCGACGACCACGCCGCCAATACGCGGATGATTCAGCAGGGTTGCGAGGGCGTGGGCAATGACCGGCCGGCCAACCAAGGGTAGATATTGCTTGGGGACGGTCGAACCCATGCGTTTGCCGACGCCGGCGGCGGGGACCAATGCCCAGTGACGCGGATTAGTCACGGCCTGGTAGCGCTCCAGGGGTTGGCGTGGGCTTGGCGGTGGGCGTCGGGGGTTTGGCGGCGGAGGCCGGGGGCTTGGCGGTAGGGGCCGGGGGCTTGGCGGTAGGGGCCGGGAGCTTGGCGGTAGGGGCCGGGGGCTTGGCAGGTGGCGTAGGTTTGTTCGGAGTTGCCTGTGGCGACAAGGGCTTTTCGAGCAGGCGGTAAAAAGTCTCGTCCGGGCGAATCATGCCCATGTCGGCGCGCGCCCGTTCCTCGATGGCCATCAGTCCGCGCTTCAGATCCTCGATCTCGGCCATCAACGCGCGGTTGCGCTCGGTCAGTTCCCCGTTTTCCTCGGTCTGGGCGCGAATGCTGATGCGCAGGGTGTGGGTCTGGCGCACGCCGTTTTCATCGATCCAAAGCAGATAATGCAAGAACACCAGCGCCGCGATCAGTGCGACCGCCAGAAGTTGCAGTTTGAATCCTTGCTCGGGGGGATGGGCCATGGATCGCGCGGTGACTGAATAAATCAGCGCCTCCCCGCCATCCCCTCCATTCGGGAAGGAAGACGGGAAGGCGCGGCAAGATCAAGACGACGGCGCCAAAATAGCCGCCGTCAGGGTTTCAGGATTGCGGGGATTCAATCGCGGAAGACGTTGAACGCCTTCTTGCCGGGATAGACGGCGGCGGAACCCAGTTCTTCCTCGATCACCAGCAGGCGGTTGTACTTGGCGATGCGGTCGGAGCGGCTGAGCGAGCCGGTCTTGATCTGACTGGCGGCGGTGGCCACGGCCAGGTCGGCGATCGTGGTGTCCTCGGTCTCGCCGGAACGGTGGGACGAAATCGAGGTATAGCCGGCGGCGGCGGCCATGTTGATCGCCGCCAGGGTCTCGGTCAGGGTGCCGATCTGGTTGACCTTGATCAGGATCGAGTTGGCGATGCCCTGATCGATGCCGCGCTTGAGGATCGAAGTGTTGGTCACGAACAGATCGTCGCCGACCAACTGGGTCTTCTTGCCCAGCACCTTGGTCAGATAGGCCCAGCCGTCCCAGTCGCTCTCGTCCATGCCGTCCTCGATGGAGACGATGGGATAGCGGTTGACCCAGTCGGCCAGCTTGTCGGCGAATTCGTTGGAGGTGAAGGACTTGCCCTCCGCTTCCAGCACGTACTTGCCACCCTTGTAGAATTCGGAGCTGGCGCAGTCCAGGGCGATGTAAATGTCCTTGCCGGCGGTGTAGCCCGCCTTCTTGATGGCCTCCATGACCACGTCCAGGGCCGCTTCGTTGGAGGGCAGGTTGGGGGCGAAGCCGCCTTCGTCGCCGACCGCCGTGTTCATGCCCTGCCCCTTCAGCACCGCCTTCAGGGCGTGGAATACTTCCGCGCCCCAGCGCAGCGCCTCGCGGAAACTGGGCGCGCCGACCGGCATGATCATGAACTCCTGCATGTCCACGCTGTTGTCGGCGTGGGCGCCGCCGTTGAGGATGTTCATCATCGGCACCGGCAGATGATACGGGCCGGTGGGGTTGAGATACTTGTACAGCGGCACGCCCTTCTCGAAGGCGGCGGCGTGAGCGACCGCCATGGAAACGCCCAGCAGGGCGTTGGCGCCGAGACGGCTCTTGGTGGGAGTGCCATCCAGGGCGATCATCTTCTCGTCGATGGCGGCCTGGTTGCCGACCGCTTCCACGCCGAGCAGGGCGTCGCGCAATTCGCTGTTGACGTTGGCGACCGCTTTCAACACGCCCTTGCCGAGATAGCGGCTCTTGTCGCCGTCACGCAGTTCCAGCGCCTCGCGGCTGCCGGTGGAGGCGCCGGATGGCACGCCGGCGCTGCCCTTGGCGCCAGATTCCAGGATCACGTCCACGCCGACGGTCGGGTTGCCTCGCGAATCCATGATTTCACGACCGCGAATTTCTTTGATTTTCGACATTATTCAACTCCTATGGGTGTTGCGCTCTTGGGGAAATAAAAGGTTTATTCTAGTCCGGTTTCCAGAAAACCGCGCTGTTTGACGACAGCGTCCAGCGCCTTGAGCGTCGCCAGCAGCGGTTCCATCCGGTTCAGCGGCCAGGCGTTGGGTCCGTCGCTCAAAGCCTTGTCCGGATCAGGATGGGTTTCCATGAACAATCCGGCAATGCCGGCCGCCACCGCCGCCCGCGCCAGCACCGGCACGAACTCGCGCTGGCCACCGGAAGCGGTTCCCTGGCCACCGGGCAGTTGCACCGAATGGGTGGCGTCGAACACCACCGGACAACCGGTGGCGCGCATCACCATCAGGGCGCGCATGTCGGAAACCAGGTTATTGTAACCAAAAGACACGCCGCGCTCGCAGACCATCAGCTGGTCGTTGCCGACCATGCGCGCCTTGGTGACGACGTTGCACATCTCCCAAGGCGATAGGAACTGACCCTTCTTGATGTTGACCGGCTTGCCCTGACGGGCGACGTTCTGGATGAAATCGGTCTGTCGGCACAGGAAGGCGGGGGTTTGCAACACGTCCACCACGGCGGCGACCTCGGCCAGCGGGGTGTATTCGTGCACGTCGGTCAGCACCGGCACGCCGATCTGGGCCTTGACCTTTTCCAGAATCTTGAGCCCCTCCGCCAATCCGAGGCCGCGATAGCTCTGGTGCGAGGAACGGTTGGCCTTGTCGAACGAGGACTTGTAGATCAGCGGGATACCGAGCCGGCCGGTGATTTCCTTGAGCCGGCCGGCGACATCCAGCGCCAGTTGCTCGGATTCGATCACGCAGGGGCCGGCGATCAGGAACAGCGGCCGGTCCAGGCCGATCTCGAAACCACACAGTTTCATCATGCTGGGTCCGCCTCCAGTGGGAGTTGCTGGCGCTGGCGCATCGCCGCCAAGACGAAGCCCTGGAATAGTGGATGACCAGCGCGGGGGGTGGAGGTGAATTCCGGGTGGAACTGGCAACCGAGAAACCAGGGATGGTCGGGCAGTTCGATCATTTCCACCAGTTGGCCATCCAGCGAATAGCCAGAGAAGGTCAGCCCGGCGGCATGGAGCGATTCCCGGTAGCGGTTGTTGAGCTCGTAGCGGTGGCGGTGGCGCTCGGTGATCACGTCCTTGCCGTAGGTTCGGTGGGCCAGGCTGTCGGCGACCAGTCGGCAGGGTTGCGCGCCCAGCCGCATGGTCCCTCCCAGGTCGCCGCCTTCCTGGCGCTGCTGCACGGAGCCGTCCTCGTCCACCCATTCGGCGATGAGCGCGATGACGGGATGGGCGGTGTCGGGGCGAAACTCGGTGCTGTGCGCGCCCTCCAGACCGGCGACATGGCGGGCGAATTCGATGACCGCCGCCTGCATCCCCAGGCAGATGCCGAGGTAGGGAATCCGCTGCTCGCGGGCGAAACGGACCGCCGCGATCTTGCCCTCGATGCCGCGCCGACCGAAGCCGCCCGGCACCAGGATGGCGTCCATCCCTTCCAGGCCAGCGGTTCCTTCCCGCTCGATGCGTTCGGAATCCACGTAGTGGATGTGGACGCGGGTCTGAGTGTGGATGCCGGCGTGCAGCAGGGCTTCGTTCAGCGACTTGTAGGCGTCGGTCAGATCCACGTATTTGCCGACCATGGCGATGTCCACCTCGCCGGTCGGCGTTTCGATGGCCCGGACCACCCGCTCCCAGTCGGCGAGCCGGGCCGGTGGGGGATTGTCCAGCCGCAGCTTGCGGGCGACGATGTCGTCGACGCCCTGGGCGTGCAGCAGGAGTGGAATGCGGTAGATGGTGTCGGCGTCGGGGACGTTGATGACCGCCTTCGGTTCGACGTTGGTGAATAGGGCGATCTTGCGGCGCTCGTCGGCGGGGATGTCCCGATCGGAGCGGCACATCAACATGTCGGGCTGGATGCCGATGGAGCGCAGTTCCTTGACCGAGTGCTGGGTCGGCTTGGTCTTAAGTTCGCCCGAGGATTTGATGTAGGGCACCAGGGTCAGGTGGATGAACAGCGAGCGGTCGCGGCCCAATTCCAGGCCCAATTGGCGGATGGCTTCCAGAAACGGCAGCGATTCGATGTCGCCGACCGTGCCGCCGATCTCGACCAGGGCGATGTCGGCTTCGCCGGCGCCCAGGCGAATGCAGCGCTTGATTTCGTCGGTGATGTGCGGGATGACCTGCACCGTGCCGCCAAGATAGTCGCCGCGCCGTTCCTTGCGGATCACGTTTTCGTAGATGCGCCCGGTGGTGAAGTTGTTGCGTCGGCTGGCGGTCAGGCAAACGAAGCGCTCGTAGTGGCCAAGATCGAGATCGGTTTCCGCCCCGTCACTGGTCACGAACACCTCGCCGTGTTGAAACGGGCTCATGGTGCCGGGATCGACGTTGATGTAGGGGTCGAGCTTGATCAGGGTGACCTTGAGGTTGCGGGCTTCAAGCACCGCCGCCAGCGACGCGGCGGCGATGCCCTTGCCCAGCGAGGAGACCACGCCGCCGGTGATGAAAATGAATCGGGTCATGCCGGGATGGGGGGTTGCGAAAGACGCTACACGATACCAGACCCGGCCGCCGATGGCGACAGTAAAACCGGTTGCCGGTTAGGACGGCGGTGCAAGAGGGGTGGAGGTTTCTTTATTCGGATGGGATAGTCTCGATATGATGCTAGATCGATTTTCTCCTTGAACGCTGTCCGTCAGCGGGTGTTTCCGCCCCGTGTCCGACGATTCGAAGGTTCCCACCATGACCGATCCCTCCCGTCCCCTGGGTTTCGCCACCCGCGTCGTTCACGCCGGCCAGTCGCCGGACCCGAGCACCGGCGCGGTGGTGACGCCGATCTACGCCACCTCGACCTATGTCCAGTCCAGTCCGGGCGTCCATCGAGGCTTTGAGTATTCGCGCAGCCAGAATCCCACGCGTTTCGCCTACGAGCGCTGCGTGGCCGATCTTGAAGGCGGCGACGCCGGTTTCGCCTTCGCCTCGGGCCTGGCCGCCACCGCGACGGTGCTGGAATTGCTGGACAGCGGCGATCATCTGGTGGCGCTGGACGATCTTTACGGCGGCAGCCGGCGATTGTTCGAGCAGGTGCGGCGGCGCAGCGCCGGCCTGACCTTCTCCTACTCCGATCTACGCGACCGGGCGGCGCTGGAAGCGGCGTTGACGCCGAAGACCCGGATGATCTGGGTGGAGACACCCAGCAATCCGCTGTTGAAACTGGTGGACTTGGCGATGGTCGTCGCCGTCGCCCGCGCGCGCGGCATCCTGACCGTGGCCGACAATACCTTCGCCACGCCCTGGTCGCAGCGCCCGCTCGATTATGGATTCGATATCGCGATCCACTCGGCCACCAAGTATTTGAACGGCCATTCTGACATCATAGGCGGGGTCGCGGTATGTCGCGGTCGGGAATTGACCGAACGGCTGGGGTATCTGCAAAACGCCATCGGCGGCATCGCCAGCCCCTTCGACAGCTTCCTGGCCCTACGCGGCCTGAAGACCCTGGCGTTGCGGATGGAACGACACAGCGCGAACGCGCTGCACCTCGCCGCCTGGCTGGAACGGCATCCGAAGATCGAACGGGTGATCTATCCCGGCCTGCCCAGCCATCCGCAACACGAACTGGCGCGACGGCAGATGCGCGGCGGTTTCGGCGGCATGATCGGCGCGGTGGTACGCGGCGGTCTGGCGGACGTGACCCGGTTCCTGACCCGCTGCCGGGTATTCACGCTTGCGGAGAGCCTGGGCGGCGTGGAAAGCCTGATCGAGCACCCGGCGATCATGACCCACGCCTCGGTGCCGCCGGAAGTACGCCGGGAACTTGGCATCGACGATGGCCTGGTACGGTTGTCGGTGGGCATCGAGGACGTGGGTGATCTCGTCGCCGATCTGGCCCAGGCGCTGGAGTGACCCGTGCGTTCGCGTTGAACTCTCACGGGCGCGGAACTCCCATACAGCGTCCTAGGCTTGATCGGCCAGATGACGCATGAGCGCGGCTGTGCGGGAAGGATTGAGCAAGCCACAGACGCAAGGCTTACCCAATTGCCGCGCGGCTTCCTCCGGGGTGCATTCGCCGGCGCGAACGCGGTCGACCATGACCTCGACCCAGCGAACCGCGATCAGGCCATGGCCACACTGAGACGTCACGCAGAGCGTCTCCTGGGACGGCAAGCGCCCCCGATCGCCGAAAACGCCGAGTGCCTGCCTGCCGCTGTGAGGCTCCCACCCACGCCGGTCGCAGATTTTCCCAATTTCCGTCATCTCTCCGCTAACGGTGATGGAAAGTCCCAGATTCATGGCGTGGATCTGGTCGAGAAAATCCTCGAAACGCGCTAGATCATCGAATACCACCGTCACGGTGGCGGAATCGGTCAGGCGGGCAATCATGCTTTCCCAGTCGGCGTTCAGGCGACCACCGCCGCGTCCGTGGCCCCAGTTCACCGCGCCGGATGCCCGTGCCCGCTCCAAAAATTGGCGCAAACGGGCAGCAGCGCCTGCGTCGTTGACACCACGCGCGGCGCGCGCGATCACCACCCAGTCGTCGCCCCAGGCATTTCCGCCGAGTCGATACAGGGAATGCGTCATGCCATGAACCCCAGATTCATCTTGCCAGTGGGCAGGCAGGTAAACGCCATCGCTGCCAGGACAGGCCGGTACGACATGGAACCGTCGATGTCATGGCCTCCCGCCACGCTCAACAATACCGGCGCCGATAATCGGGAGCAGGCCTCGACGAGCGCACGCAAGGTCGGCTCCAGCGCGACCACCGGCACCAAGCCCTCGACGATGACGCTGAGCACCCGCTCGTCGAGAATGGTGGGATCGAGCCGACCCCGTGCTGGATCGACGATCAATTCCATCAGGGGATTGTCGGCCACGAAGCGCGCGCCGCCTTCGGCAAACGCCTGGGTGACGCATTGAACATCACGGAAGGAGGCGCCGACGCCGGGCCGCCCAACCTCGGCGGCCACCCCGACCCAGTCGCCCACATAGCGGCGGCGAACATCGTTGGTCTTGATCTCTTCCATTCCCCGCCCCGCCAGCCGCGTCCGACGATGCTCGGTCGCCGGGTCCGAGAACAGGGCCCGCAACAGGCGTGGCCAAGGCAGATCCTCGGGTTCGAAAACCGAGGTTGGACAAACCCCGGTTCGCCAGCAGACCCCGCATTCGACGCATCGCTCCTGGTCCACGGAGATCGCGCCCGCCTGAAGCCGTATGGCGTCCACTGGGCAGACCGAGACGCAGTCGCCGCAGTCGAAACAACGGTCCGGCTCAAGTTTCATGCGCCTTGCCCGTCGAATCGCTCCAAGGCTCATCCGTTCCGTCCGCCGACCAGAATCCATGGGTTTCCAGGGTATCGATAGCGGTCTGATCGACACCTCGATATATCGATGACTTGAGCGCCGTGGTGTCCGGATGGAGGGACTTATCGGCGTAAGGCTCCCGCCAGAGAAAGTGGCAGACGGCTTGAGCCACCTGGTTGCATCCCATATACGCGCGCGCCGCGGCCGATCCAGTGAAACGACCGTTTAGTTCGAAGGGCACGAAGCGGCCGTCGGCAAGCAACTTTCCCTGAATATTGGCGACTCCGCGATGTCCCGCCCCAGCCAAGGCCCGCGCGTAACCCGTCGCCACTTCCACGAGCGCGGGATTGTCGGTTAGACGCATGCACATCGACTGTGGGCCTTCCGTATGACTGATCACGCCCCACAAGGAAAGAATCTCGCCGGTATCGTCCAGCAGCCATTCGGCGGCGTGCCGCCGATCGCCGACGGCATAGTGAAGCGGGACACCGGTTTCAGGTGAAAAGCTATCAAGTCCCAAGAGGGTTTCGGGGTTCAGGCATTCCTGCGCCAGCATATTGCCCCTAGCCAGCGCCGCCCGCAGTTGCGCGGCGTTGGTAACGACGCGAACTTCCTTGGAGGCGTGGCCGCCAAGTCGCGGCTTGACCACGAGGGGAAAACCATGCGCCTCGATCAGTGCGGTAACCTCTTCGGGTTCGCAAGCCGTCGCGGCGAAAGGCAAAGCATGTCGGGCCGCGAAACGGGCGGTTTCCAGCTTATCGTTGAAGACGGGGACAAGCTTCGGGGGTGGCGCCAGTACCCGGGTGGCGTTGCAGACGGGGGCGGTGGAAAGTTCGGACAGGACGGCCAGCTCCTCATCCCGTCCAGGGATAATCAAATCGGGCTGTTCCCGAAGAACAATCGTTCGAAGCGCCTCTCGGTAGGCTGGAGTATCCGAGGTTTTCGGCACCCGATAGGCCCGATCACAATCGAACACCGTGGGCGCCGCCGCCAAGGAATTGCAACCGATCACGACCAACCGAGAGCGAAGGGGATGAAGCGCGGTTAGCATCGCCCAACCGACCCGACTGCCGACGCTGGTGATCAATATTCGTCCAGGTTTACCTAACATATTTAATTCCATCAAAAAAGAGGCAATATAAAGACCCAGAATTAACCGATTTCAGCAATGACATCGACGATTTCAACTATGTCTTCAAGTTCCAGGGTTGGGTAAATCGGTAGACACAACACTCTTTTTGCTACATCGTGCGCTATTGGTAGGTTGGCGGGCGCGGCGCTGGACAGATCCTGGTACATGGGAAATTCACTGATGAGCGGATAAAAATAACGTCGCGCATGGACACCAAGTTCTTGCAGTCGATGATAAACCCCATCGCGAGAGAGCGGATAATCGGGTTGGATAAGGATTGGAAAATAGGCGTGGTTCCAAACAATATCCGGCGGTAACGGTGGGCAATCGATACCGGGGACGTTTTCAAGCGCCCGGCGATAGAAAGTGTCGATTTCCTGACGACGACGAATGGCGGCGTCGACGTGTTGCAGTTGCAAAAGGCCAAACGCAGCCTGCAATTCATTCATTTTACCGTTGATGCCTGTAGCCAGCACTGTCACCTCGTCGGCAACGCCAAAATTCTTGAGCAAATCGACATGCTGTTTGGTTCTGGCGTCGGGGCAGACGATAGCGCCGCCCTCAAAGGTGGTAAACACCTTGGTCGCGTGAAAGCTCAGCACCGACAGGTCGCCATGCCTCGTTATGCTGCCACCGGAGTCACGTACGGCGAAAGCATGAGCCGCGTCATAGATCACCTTAAGGCCATGGGTGTCGGCAATGCGTTGAATAGCGCCCACGTCGCAGGGCCGCCCGTAAATATGCACCGGAAGAATCGCCGTGGTACGAGACGTGATCGCGGCCTCAACCGCCTTGGGGTCGAGGTTGAACGAGTTGGGATCGATATCGGCGAACACCGGCGTGATCCCGCTCCACCACAAGGCATGGGTGGTGGCCACGAAGGAAAAGGGGGTCGTAATGATCTCGCCGGACAACCCCAACGCTTTCAACGCCGTCATGAGCGCCAGGGTACCATTGGCGAGCAGCGCAATGTGTTCGACGCCCAAATATTCGGCCAAGACGATTTCCAGCCGCCGATGGAAGGGTCCGGCGTTGGTCAGTCTGTGAGTTTGCCAGATTTCCTGAAGATAGGGAGTGAACTCCTCCAGTGGCGGCAGGAAAGGTTGGGTCACCGTGATGGGCCGGTTACTCACGGGATTACCTCGAAACGTTCGGGCGGTAGACCCGCGCACCAACGCCGCCACATGATCCGCATCGCCGTTTCGAAGTTGCGCGCCACGGTTTTCGGGTGGTACAGCGGGTTGCTGCTGAAGCGCTCGCGCAACCCGGCCCGCAGCATCGCCAGTTCCGATGGGTGGCTTGCCCAATGGACAGCACGGGAAACGAATTCATCTTCTGTGGACGTAACCCATTCAGGCAATCCAAGACGCCAGAGGACGCGCGCACTACCACAATGTACCCGACTGGGTCCCGTCAGGGTCAATATCGGCACGCCCATCCAGAGCGCGTGGTTGGTAGTGGTGCCCCCCGTGTAGGGGAAGGTGTCCAACAGGATATCCACTTTGTGATGCAATTGCAGATAGTCCCGCAGCCCGACTCGGGGATGAAATTCCAGCCGGCCGGGATCGATCCCATGATAGGCAAACATTGCGGTCAAACTTGCCTTAAGGCCGTCGTCGGTAACGGAACCGATCAGCATCCGTGCAGTGGGCAGCGCAAGCAGCACCCTGCTCCACAAGGCGATGACTTGATGACCCAGCTTGTTGGTGCGATTGAAACTACCGAAGGTTATGAACCCCTGAGTGAGAGCCGGCAGCGCATTTATCTCCGGTGCATCTGTCGCCGGTTCAAACAAGGTGGCTATCGGTAGACAGACAAATTTTTCGGTGTACAGATGATCGAATGTTCCCGGTGGCGCAGTCTGATCAGTCAACTTGTAATCCATGGCGCGCAGACCCGTGGTTTCCGGATAGCCGATCCAGGTGACCTGCACCGGCGCCGGTTTGCGGGCGAAGGTCAACAGACGATGGTGCGAGGTATGGCCGGAAAGATCGAAAAGAATATCGATGTCGTCGTCGCGGATGCGCTCGGCCAACTCCTGGTCGGACAGTCGCTCAACCTGTCGCCAGTGATCCACCAGCTTTTTAAGGCGGACCGTGACCGCATCTTCCCGTATATTGTTGTTGTAAACATAAAGCTCAAGATTGGTCTTATTTAGCGCCCGCCACATCGGCTCGATGAAATATGCCACCGAGTGTTTATACAAATCGGCGGAAACAAATCCTAGCCGTAACGTCCGGTCTAGCGTTCGGTCATTGCCATGGGGCTGCCATTTCGCGCGCAAGGGGGTCTCAAACCGCTCGCCGAAGGCCAGATGTTCGGCGAAGACCA
This sequence comes from Candidatus Contendibacter sp., assembly GCA_029624675.1. GTDB lineage: Bacteria > Pseudomonadota > Gammaproteobacteria > Competibacterales > Competibacteraceae > Contendibacter. The sequence goes on along the minus strand of JARSSP010000044.1, from coordinate 291,802 downwards.
CCTCGGGATCGACATTTTCCATGTGCGACAAGCAAAACAACATCCCACTAAAGGTAGCTGCATCATCAGGCTTGAGTTCAAGCGCGCGGCGATAGCTGGCCATGGCTTCGCGGGGCTGCCCCAGATCGTGCAGCGCATTGCCCAGGTTGCCATGGATCTCGGCGTGATCGGGCTTGAGTTCGAGCGCGCGGCGATAGCTGGCCACGGCGTCTTGGATCTGTCCCAAGTCCTTGAGGGCATTACCCAGATTAGCATGGATCAGGGCATGATCGGGCTTGAGTTCGAGCGCGCGGCGGTAGCTGGCCACGGCTTCTTGCCAATATCCCAATTGATGGAGGGAGATACCCAGATTGTTGTAGGCTGCGGCATGGTTGGGTCTCAGCGCCAGCGCGCGCCTGGCATGGTCACAACCTTCTTCAAAGTGGCCCAGCGCGTTGGCGCAAGCGGCAAAATCAATCCAAATCTCCGCGTGCATTGGATCGATCTCGACGCCGCGCGCGTAGCACGGCAGTGCTTTATCCGGTTGCCCCAACTGGGTAAACAGCGCCCCCAGGTCGTACCATATCTCAACATCGTTCGGACACAGCGTGCTAGCTTTCTTGAGCACCGCCGCCGCTTCAAGATAGCGACCCTGCATCGATAGCGCCGTGCCGAGCAGACGCCAGATTTTGCCGTGGTTGGGATGTTGTCTTAACAACATTCGCGCGGCGGCTTCCATCTCGGCATGGCGGCCAGCCCTGAGCAAGGCGAACAGGGGCGCCACCGGATCAGTCCCCCCAGTCGGGGGAGAGGCTGGGGCGTTTGCCGAGGCGTTGGCCCGAGCGACCGCGATCTGTTGCTGTAGCACCCGCGCGCTTTCGCCTTGCAGCCCGTGGCCGATGGCCGTTTGCAAGGTGGCGTGGGCCGCTTCGATTTGTCCGGCGCACAACAATCCCCTCGCATACGAAAGCCAGTACTGGCCGTTGGCGGGATCGATGTCCAGCGCTTTCTTGAGATGGGGCAGGCCGCCCTCCACCCTGCCGCTCTGCATGGCTAACACCCCCAGATTGTGGTGGGCGTCCGGTTGTTCAGGCTGGTGGGTGAGAACAAGTCGGTAAAGCCTTTCCGCGTCTGGCAGTTGGCCGGCCTGATGGTGGATGATCGCGTGCCTTAGAAGGTTTTCCGGATCGATATGGGTGGAAGAAAGCATGGTGGTTCCGCAAGGTCTTTGGGCCAAGTGTCCTCAGGATCGCCAGCGTGGCGCGCCCTCCGCGCCGGACGGTTCAGGGACTGGGTTCGCGGTGCCCCAGCATGGGTCAAACGCCTGGGTTTGCCAAGAAGTAAAAATAGCGATGGCCGCTCTCGGCGGTCAAATCGCCCCACGCCGAAAACCGACGCCATGGATCGGCTACACTACGGTCCCGATCCGCACAGAACAAATTTCCCTGAGTACCCCATGTTCCAAAACAGCGCGTCGAACGAAAGGGCGAAGTCAGTGCCCATTCCACCGGACGTGGACGGACTGAAACGGCTGGCCGATGGGCAATCTTAACTCTACCGTCATCCTCATTCCCGCTCACAACGAGGAAGCCACGGTCGGCGACATCGTCGCCCAGGTCCGGCGCTTGTGGCGCTGTCCGGTTGTGGTCATCGACGATTGCAGTACGGATGCAACGGTGCCAATTGCCCGCCGTGCCGGGGCCACGGTATTACCGCTGACCATCCAACTTGGCGCTTGGGGCGCCATTCAGACCGGTCTGCGCCATGCCCTGCGGCAGGGTTATCGGACCGCCGTGACCCTCGATGCCGACGGCCAACACGACCCCCAGGACATCGGTGCTCTGCTGCGACCGCTTACTACTGACGCCGCCGACGTGGCTATAGGCGCCTTTCCCGAGCGCGCCAGTCGCGCCCGACGTCTCGCCTGGTCCTATTTTCGCGGGCTCACCGGCCTTGAACTGGAGGACATCACCTCGGGCTTTCGCGCCTATAACCGCGCGGCGATGCACGCGCTCGCCTCGCGCGAGGCGAGCCTGCTGGATTATCAGGACGTGGGGGTCCTGCTGATCCTGCGCGGCAAGGGCCTGCGTATCGTCGAGGCGCCGGTGGCGATGCAGCCCAGAGCCGCTGGCGCCTCTCGGATATTCCGCTCGTGGTGGGTTGTGGGAAAATACATGCTGCAAACCAGCGTGCTGTGCATCGCCCGGGTTGGGTTCAATCCCTCACAACCGCCCGCCGCCGACTAAAACGTCTTGATGATCACCTACCAACTTACCTCGATGGCGATAGGCATTCTCCTCGCCGCCGTCATCCTGTTCCTGGTGCGCCGCGACCATTTGCACGGACCCTATTCACTGTGGTGGATCGGCGCCGCCGCGACCGTCGCCCTGCTCGGTTTCTTCCCCCGTCTGTTCGATCTACTGGCCAGCAAGCTGGGGATCAGCTATCCCCCGATCCTAGCCATCGTGCTCGGTTTCAGCATGTTGCTGGTCAAGATTCTGACCATGGACCTGGAGCGCTCCCGGCAGGAGCGGCTGATTCGCCGGCTGGCCCAGCGATTAGCGATGCTGGAGGCGCAAGCGCCGGAGCCTAATGGAGCGGACGCCACGGAACACGATCCCCCACCTCCTCCCAGGGCCACTGAATAAACCATGCGCGTTCTCCATGTCGGCAAATATTACCCGCCCTTCGCCGGTGGCATGGAACACTTCCTGGCTGACCTGCTACCCGCCCTGCGAACACGGGGTATCGCGGCGGCGGCACTGGTGCATGATGAACAGCCGCGCCGCCGTGGCCAGTGGCCCGCATCGGACGCCACTATTCCGGTTTATCGCACACCCTGTCACGGCCGATTGCTCTACGCGCCGGTCAGCCCCCGGTTCCCGTTCTGGCTGGCCCGAGCGATCCGCGAGTTCCGCCCCGACCTATTGCACCTGCACCTGCCCAACACCTCGGCGTTCTGGGCATTGGCGGTTCCCGCCGCGCGCCGGTTGCCGTGGGTCTTGCACTGGCATGCCGACGTGGTGGCATCCCTGCTCGACCGCCGGCTGGCGCTGGCCTACCGATTCTACCGACCGTTCGAGCAGCACCTGCTCGCCGCCAGCCGAGCAGTGATCGCCACTTCACCGCCCTATCTGGACGCCAGCGCCGCCTTGGCGCCGTGGCGGGAGCGTTGCCACATCGTTCCGCTCGGTCTCAACCCGAACCGTATCCCCACCCCCGAGCCAGCGGTGCTGGCCCGCGCCGGGACGCTGTGGGGCGATGCGCGTTTTCGGGTGCTCGCCATCGGGCGGCTGACCTATTACAAGGGCCACGAGGTGCTGATCCAAGCCGCCGCCGATCTGCCGGACAGCCGGGTGTTGATCGTGGGGACCGGCGAACGGCGGGCGCGGCTGGAAACGCTGATCCAAACGCTGGGTCTGGGCGAGCGGGTGCGCCTGCCGGGGTTTCAGCCGGAACCCGATCTCAACGCCCTGCTGGCCCGTTGCGATGTGCTTTGCCTGCCGTCGCTGGAACGCACCGAGGCATTCGGTTTGGTGCTGTTGGAGGCGATGCGGTTCGGCAAGCCGGTGGTGGTGGGCGACATTCCCGGCTCCGGGGCCGGTTGGGTGGTGCGCCAGGCCGGCCATGGACTGCTCGTCCCGCCGGGCGATTCCGCCGAACTGGCGGCGGCGCTGCGGGAACTGCAACACGATACCGTCCGGCGGCAATCCCTGGGTCAGGCAGGCGCGACGGCGCTGGGGGAACGGTTTGGCATCGAACCCGTGGCGGCGGCGGTGGCGGAACTTTATCGACGAACGCTAACCGCCACGCGGCTCTTCTGACCGAGCAGGATCGAGGGCGCGGGCGGTTTGCTCGAACAGCGTCAATATCCAAAACAGGAATACCGGAACGAAATCCAAGGCTACCCGATTGATGCTAGTGTACTGTTCTGCCCAGCGCTGGGCGTCGGTCAGGAAAAACAGCACGAACAGGGCCGCGAGACTGGCGACAACGAAGGTCAGTTCCGCCCGCAACCAGCGCTCCGCCCGACCTCGGATCACGGTTATCACCGCCACCCCGGCGGCGATCAGCGCCAAGTACCCCAATAGATGCCAGTTGGCCAGAACCAGGAAATTCTTCACCACCGGGTCCCAACCGCCGCGATAACCCAGGTTGAACCGGCCCAGATACGGAACCTGGATCAAATCCGGCCTCAACACCCACTCGCCCAGTCCGGGCGGATTGAACGCCACGCCTCCCACCCACCACCACCCCAGCCCCAGCGCCGTGACCGTGATCGCGACCGCCAGCAACCGCCATCCACCGAGGCGGGCGGCCAGCCACGCCGGGATGAAGAGGAGCAGCCAAACCGCGCCCTCCAGCTTGACCAGTGGACAAGCCAGGGCCAGTAGCACCGCCAACAGCCCTTGTCGGCGGTCGCCATCTCGCGCCCACTGGAAAAACGCGATGGCGGCCAGCCCGAACACCGCCGCCAGCCACAGATCAGCATACCCGGCCAAGGCGACATGGGTATCCAGCAGCGGCAACGATAAGAGTAGCCAGGTGAAAACCAACGCGGTCAGGGCTGATGCGCCCCATAGTCGCGCCTGCCCGTAAAACCCCAGTCCCAATCCCAACGCGCAGCCCAGCCAGGGCAGATTGGCAGCGGTCTCGTTCCACCCGCCGTAGGCTAGGGTCGGCCATAGTGCCAACAGGGGCACGGTGTGGGGATAGGTCCACGCCTCGATGGTATAGACCGATCCCGTGGCATCACCCAGCCAGCGCTGAGGATCGACAAAGGGCAGCAATTGCCCCAACTCGGACCAGACGCGCGGTCGAACCGCCCAAGTGGTCCAGGCATCCCAGGGATATAGCGGTCGCCACCACACTTCCAGCGCCAAATTGATGAACCGTATCCCCAGCCAAGCCAGCAGGAGCACGAACAGCGCCTGTCGCCATTTCGCCTCCCTCTCCGGCGTCGTTTCTTGAGCCTGAGAGTCCAGGGATCGATCTGGCGGGGCTTTCCCTCTCTGACCCAGGATCGGGAAATCGAGCGAGGTTCGCCGCCACGCCAGCCTACCACCCGCAAGAGCCAGCAGCGCCAGAACGAGGGTGGGACCGACCCAACCCAATGGCAGCCCGAGCGCGGTCTGAACGCGCAACAGCAGGGTCGCCGCCAGCAACCCGAGCAGCCCGCCGTAGCCCAGCGCCAGCGGCCATACGCCGGGGGGCGACGCATCACGCCACAAAGCCCGCACCCAGAGCGCGCCGGCGAACCACGGGATCGCCAGCGCCCACCCCACCCGCCACCACTCCATGATCACGTTCCCCCCCGAATCCGAAACAGCGCGCCTAGGTCGGCGCGGTGCAGCATTTCCACCGCCAATCTCGTGTTTTCTTCCTCCAACATTCGCCGTTCGGGAACGTAGCGTGCCCCGGCGAACGGCGACAGGATCAAAACATAATCGCCGGCGCGTGCCGCGTCGGGGGGCGGCAAGCGGGCGAATCCGGCATAGCCGTTATGCGGCAACAGATGGTAGCGCGCGCGGCCCGCCCAGAAGCCAGCGGGGTCGGCGCTGACGATGAACAGCCGCGCTGGTCGTTCCGGCAACCGCTGACGCACCTCCCGCAGAAAGCGGTAAAACTCGCCGTCCAACGCCGCCAATCGCCGCTCCTCTACGTTTTTACCGGCGAAATCCCTCGCGGTTTGCGTCAAGCGCTGGCCCAGATCCCATTGCCAGCGCGCATCCAGCGCTAGCCAGCCCAGCAGGAACAAGGCGACATAAGGCAATAACGCGCCTGGCGCGCGGCGCGGCCGACTGAACAGCGCTTGTAGCGCCGCGCCGAACCCCACCCACAATGCCACCATCACCACCGGCGGAAACAGCGCGTTCAGCGGCGCGCCCGAGTAGTAGTTGATCGACCGCTGACTCCAGTCCTCGGATGCCGTCCAGTCCTCGACCATCCCGCGCAGCAACGCATCCACGGTGGGGACCACCGGCCGCAGCTCCAAGTGGCGGACCACCAACAGTTGCGACAGTGGCCCGCGCACCGCTAGGCCGATGCCGGCGATGCGATCTTGCCAGCCCGGTTCCGCCCCCAAATCCAGCACGCCTTCGTCGGAACCCGCCAGGGGCAACACCCGCTCGCGCGAGGTTTTGGGATCGGCGGCTGTCGCCCAGACCAGCCGTATCTCGCTACCGGGTTGCAGACCGTCGATACGCCACGCGAACTGACGATACAACGCTGCTGGCGCCATCCGGGCCGCCCCCCGCGCCGCCGCCCACCCCTGTGGGCCGACCTGGCGAATTTCCAGCCCGGTGGGTGTGGATTCTCCCTGGCCGCTGACCAGTTGCAGCTTGGCGCCCGGCAAGACCACCGGTGGCGCCACCACCGCCAAGCCGCCCAGCAGATAAAACAGCACCAGCGCCAATACCGCCAGCAAGGCCCCACCCAACACCGCCAGCAGCCAACGCCAAAACGGTTGTATCTGGCGAAGAAAAATTCGCGTCCCCATCGTTCGCGTCATTGCCATAACCCCGTCTCGCAATAGCGCTGAAACGTCCAGTTTGGCCAGTAACCCAGTTCCTGCTTGATCCGCGTGGAATCGTAGCAGGCCCAACTTAGCAACTTGTCCAGCGCCGCCTCAGCCCGCCGATCCCGGCGACCAGTCAACCATAGCGCGCCATCCGCCAGCGCTGCCGCTCCATAAAGCACGCTTGCCGGAACTACCCAGCGTGGCGCGGTGTATCCCAGCGCCCGGCGGATCGTCAGATACAGTTCCCGTCCCGAATACGGTTGGCCATCGGTCACCAGATAGGTTTGACCTCGCGCGGCTGGATGCGCGGCGGCCAGCGCCGCCGCCTGACACACATCGTCCACATGAACCAGCGAGCGGCGATTGCCGGTTTCCGGCAGTGGCGGTAGCCAGCCGCGACGCACCGCTTCGAGCAAGCGCGCCAGATTGGCCTTCATCCCCAATCCGTAAACCAGCGCCGGACGCAGATTGACCGCGTGCAATCCGGCTTGACGGCCCACCAGAAGAACTTGTTCCTCGGCGGCGCGCTTGGCCCGGCCATAGGGCGTTTCCGGCGGTGCGTCCCAGCCTTCGTCCACGCAACGCGACCCCGGTTCGCCCACCGCTTTGACGCTGCTGAGATGAACGAACCGTTCGACCTGAGCCGTCACGGCCGCGTCGAGCAGGCGAAAGGTTCCCTCGGCATTGATCGCCCAGTGCCGGGCCGCGAACTCCGGCGTGGCCGCCGCGTCGGCATGAGCGAACCCGGCGGCATGGATCACGGTGTCGATCCCGACACAGGCACGGGCTAGACTGGCGGCATCAGCCAAGTCGCCGATGGCAATTTCCACGCCGCTCCAGTCCGACGACATCGCGCGCTCCAGGCGAACCAGCGCCCGTACTCTTGCGCCGCGTTCTCGCAACGTCATCGCCAACCGGCGACCGATGAAACCGGTCCCGCCGGTCACCAGCACGGGCCGATCCTGGAAAAAATCCGCCGCTACCACCACCGCCAACCGTACCGGTCGAAGAACATCGTCGCCGCGCGCAGAAACAGCCCAATGTGACGCAAGCCCTTGCGGGCGGCGTGCCCTCCCCGATGGATGACGCGAACCTGGGGAACGTAGGCCAAGTGCGTCACCTTCCCCAACCGCAAGCTCAAATCAAAATCCTCGAAATACAAAAAATACTCTGGCCGGAATCCACCCACCTGGTCCAGCGCCGCCCGCCGGCAGAGCATGAAACAGCCACTGACGATGGGTGGATCCCAGAATACCTCGTCGCCGGTCTGATCGCGCAATTCGTACCGATCCAGCCGGGCCTGGAAGCGCCGCCGCAACCCAGCCGGCGCGAAGCCGCGCAGCGCCAGATCCAGCACGGTCGGATAACGCTTGCACAGATATTGTCGCTGGCCGTCTCCCCCCCAAGCCGCTGGCGTGACCAGGCCGACCTCGGGGTGCGAGGCCAGAAACGCCAGTCCCGCCCCAAGCGCATCCTCTTCCAGCAGCACGTCGGGATTGAGAAGCAGGTGAATCTCACCATCGCAAGCCCGCAGCGCCAAATTATGACCGGCGCCATAACCGACGTTGCCATGACCGCTCAGCAATTCGGTGGCGGCGGGCAGCGCGGCTGCGTCCAACCCCTGTCGCAACGGCCCGCGCCAGCCAGTTCCCGGACCGTTGTCCACCAACACCACTCTGGCCTCGGTCAAAGCGCCCCGCTGGCTGGCGTGGCGCAAGGCCCGACCGAGATGGTCCAGCTCTTGGGTCAACAAAGCCAAGTCCGGAGCATGGGTGACAATCGAAATCGCCAGCGATGTCATGCGCGACCACGCCAGCGTTGTAATCTGGCCCACAATCGCTCGCGCCACGAGCGTTGCAAGAGGGCTCGCAATCGAGCCAGTTCGACGCTTTGTTCGTTCAACCGCGCCCGCAAGGCGTCCGCCTGTCGTTCCCATTCCGCCGTGCGCGTCGCCAACGCCGTCAATTCCGCTTCCAGCTCAATCTCACGCGCGCTTCGCGCCGCCAGCGCGGATTCCAACCCAGCATTCCGTTCCATCAACGCCGTCACGCTAGCCTTCAGTGCCTCTTCGCGCCGCGCCAGATCGACCCGCGCCGCTTCAGCGTCCCGGCGCGGAATGCAATCCTGAACTAGGGCTAGATAGTCCAGCGACATCGGCCAGGATAGTTCCAGGCGCAACTGGCCGCCTTCCCGCAGTTCGACCAGCGCCGTGGGGGGAATCGGCAGCTCCAGGCAGGGGTCTTCACCGACTAGCAGCGCCGTTACCCCGAACGACAAAACCGGTTCCGCGAAAGCCAACTGCTGGCCGGGTTGCGTCGCCAAGCTGTCGCGTCGGCCATCCCATTCCCACAACAACCGATTGGTGGCGTCGTACAAGGCCAGCGCATGTAGCCGCATCAGTCCCGGTCGATCGGCCAGATCCAGTCGCAATGTCTCGGGTGGAGTCGGCAAGGGGGGCAGTGGCAACGCCACGCACTGGCGGGCATCGCCCAGCCGGCCCCAGGCAACGCTGCTGGCGTGCTCCCGATAAGGCTCTCCCGTCGTTCGCCAGAACAGTTGGCAAGCAAACCGCAACTCGGGAGGTGGGGAAACGAAGCTCAATGGGACAGCTTCGACGCTTTCGGACGCGGCGGTGGCGGCGACGATGAACTGATAGACCAGCGCTTCGGGCCGGCCCAACAGCACGCGGGTCAACGCCGGCGGGAGTGCGTCCCAATGCCGGTCGGTGAACTCGGATTCGTGCAGATCCCGGAACGCGACATCCACCGCGATCACTTGCAAACCGTACTGTTCCAACAGTCGGCCCAGCGACGTCAGGGTGAAAAACCGCAGGTGGGTTTCATCAAGCAGGCCCTCGGGGCGGTAGCGAAATTCCCCGGCCAGCAGATCAGCGATCAACCCCGCGTAAGCCACATTGGGAATCGAGATCAATACCCGCCCATTCGGGGCGAGCAACCCGGTCAATTGGGCGAGAAGATCGCCGGGCTGGCGCAGATGTTCCAGAATATCGGCACAAATGATGAAATCGTACCGGCAACCGGTGAAATATTCGGCCAGTTCGATGCGTTCCAGGTCGGCGCACTCCAGTCGGCGATACCAGGGAACGGCCTCGGCGGCGGCGGCGGGATTGCTTTCGACCCCATCCAGCGCGCAGCTGAGTCGCTCCGCCAGATAGCGGCCTAGCACGCCGGGTCCGGCGCCCAAATCGAGTACCCGACTGGCCGGCCGAACCAGACGAGCAAGTTTGGCCAAGGAATCCTGGCTGTCCGGGTCCAGGGGACGACGATAGACGTGGGACATGGATGAGCCTTTACCTTCTCCAAAGCACCAGCGGACCACGACTCATCGCGCGCCGCAGCGCCCAGCAGGAGACCCGGCGTCGCGATTGAATCGCGTCGCGCCGCCGCCAGCAACGCGGTAGGCCGCGCAAGGCGTCCCATTTGGCGCGCAGCAGCGTAAGGCCTTGGCCGCGCAAGGCGAACCACGACAGAGCCACCAGATTGAGCAGCAGATGCCACGGCAGGTACAGCCAGAACAGCGGACCGGGCATGTTCTTGCACCAGGTCCAGACCAGATTGCGATGACCGTGATAGAGCGAAAACGCGCTGCGCCGACCCGTCACCGCCGAGCCGACATGCCGGACCACCGCATCCGGGACATATCGGCAGCCATGACCTAGCAACCGCAGCCGAAATCCCAAGTCAACGTCCTCGAAATAACAAAAATAATCCTCGTCGAAGCCGCCCGCCTCGAAAAACGCTTCGCGGCGATACAGCGCCGCCGCCGCGCAGGGTGCGAAAATTTCCCCGCCCTCGCTCGCCCCCGCCGCGACTGGTTGGCCATGATCGCGCCGCCAAGCCAAGCCGCTGACGTGATAGACATCGCCGGTTCCATCCAGGCGGCCAGGGTCGCTCGCATCCAGCAATCGTGCGCCGAAGCTGGCGCAATCAGGACAAGTCGCCGTCGCGGTCAAGAAACGCTCCAGCCATTCCGGCTCCGGAAATGCATCTGGATTGAGCAGCGCTAGCCATTCCACCTCGCCTGCTCGTCGCGCTGCCAGATTGTTGGCCGCGGCAAATCCCAGGTTGCGGTCCAGCCGAACGACTTCCACCCCCGAATAGTCATGCTCTATCCGGTCGGCCGAACCGTCGTGACTGGCGTTGTCGACCACGATCACCCGCTCCGGGCGCCGAGTTTGAGCGCGCAGATGACGCAGGCACTGGTCAAGCAGAAATCCGCTGTTGAAATTCACAATGATCACCGCGACTTTGGCTGCCACCGCGCTCCATCGGCCAATCGTCGGCCATCACATTCTGGTTGCAAGCAGAAAAATCATTTTCTTCGGGGAAGTGAGGCGAACTGGCTAACGCGCGCGCAGCATGCTTGCCGCGACGCCAATCAGCCTGAAGCTGGAGCCGAGAATCATGACGAGCAACTTCTTTTGCCGCTGGCCGAAGCGCGGACTGGCTGCTAGCTTTTGCAGCGTGTAGCGCCCAAACTGCCGTGCCACATCGAAAAATCGTGCTTTTGGATCGATTAGAAGCACGGGAGTTTTTTCATCCTTCACTGCCACAACATCGGTAATATCAACCTGCTTCGGGATATCATGCCTCAAGAAATAACGTGGATATGAAAATTCCGGTAATGACGTCAACCTATGGTATTCATCGACCATCTCTTTTGCCGTGCGATGCGTCCGGCTGATAAGATTTTGTTTGACTTGACGAATAACCGCAACATTTCGAGACAGCCAGGTAATCTTTTCCACAATGCTCGATTTGTCGGGCCGGCAGACGAATCCATCGACTCCATCCGTGATTCTATCCATGAAGCTACCAAGATTAGTGGTGACGGGCGGAATCCCAAGAATCCAAAGCTCGCTCAAGGTGTAACTGTAGGTTTCTGGCACAACTGAAAGTAGTAAACCGATATGGGGGTCGATTCCGGTCACAATTTCTGGGAGTTGGTCATATTCGTACCACAGCGTTACGTAAATTCCAGGCTTTCCCTCGAAAGCCCGCCCATTCTCTCCACAGCCGATCAGGTAGAAATCCACGAAACCGCATAGCTCCGGATAGATTTCTTCCAATAGCCTCTTACCCTTGTGCGGCACCAAGCTTCCAAGCACTATTAATCGCAACTTTTTAGAAGGATGAACTTCACCTTTTATCACATGGGCTATAAAATTAACGCCGTGACGAACGATTTCGAACTTTTTATTTCGGAGTTCAGGAATCAAAGCCTTCATATGAAGAGGAACCGATTCCGATGGTGAAGCCAGAAGAACTTTCGATTTCGACAATAGCTTCACAAAGTGATTGCGAATTCCTAACCATTCCAACAAGCTCACATTATTGAAATAGCAATTCTTCTCGTTCGAAACGAAACAATTCTTCAAGCGCGTTTCGGTGCATTCCTCACATATCCCATCAAAATAGATATTGATGGCTGGACAAAATGGATAGTAATCGTGAGTGATGAAGATTGTCTTTATATCAGTATCGAGTACATCTAGTGAGTGCCCGATCAACGACGAAACCAGGATAACCTCGATTCCGAAATCGTCGATAATTTCTTGCAGGATGGTCTTGTATTGGAGGTTCGTAACGACTGTAGAACGAATTGGATAATAAAGATCCCACGAGCGAAGTGGCGCCTCCATGTTGTAGGAACGGTATAGAGCGATGCGTTTTCCAAAAATGCCCCAAATACCACTTGACCTCAGTACTAGGTTTATTCGGCTTGTATCGCTATGACAATAATCCCTTAACCAACGCTCTTGCCCACCACCCCAACTATGAACGACATGCATTTGCACGGGTCGGGTGCTATTGATGTCGATTGGTTTTTCAATATCTCCTAGCAAGGCCTCCTTAACCGCTTGGCGGATCTCAGTGAGAGGGTGGCTCTGATTGATGAGCTGAACTTCTTCTTGCGCAGCGATTTCCTCCATAAAGCTCAAATGGGCCGGATTGAAATCCATTATATAAAGATGGTCGCAACAAACGTTATGGAACCCGTCGAGAGCAAAGGTTTTTGCCAAGGCCCAACAAAATGCGCCAAGCCCTTGGTCTTCCTTAGCGGTACACTTAGGCCCCGCCAAGCGCAACGCGGGTCGCCTTAAATACACACAACCGCACAGCAGCGCCGGTACTTCGATATTACGCCTTTGTCCCAAGGCATGAGCTAGTCGGTCCACGATCGACAGGTTCGATCTCCGTGAGTGTTCCTTGTCCAATAGCGCAAACAGCGGAGATATATCGCAGAGCGGCGATACAGAGGCAATGTTTTCATCCTGAAACGCCGCTAAGGCAAGTCGAGCATCCCAACCATGCGGTACCTCCACGCCAGGCAAGACAAGGATCACGTCATGATCATTATACTGTGTGGGTAGGTAAGAAAGCGCCCGGTAAGGCAGATAGGGATCCACGGATTCTTCGGCTTTAATCCATCGAACCCGGCTACCCAAATCCGTGATCGGTCCATTATGAAGTGGAATTGATTTCCAGTCGATATCGAGCAGAATTACCAGGATTTCCGTTTCCACAACGGTATTGGAGACAACGGATTCCAAAGTACGGCTTGAAAGAGATTGTTCGCCTTCGCAGACCGGAATACAAACGATGCGCGAAACACCGCTATTTGGAATCCCGTCACTTGAAGACATGAAAGACCCCGTATTTTATTCTTTGTCGCGCCGATTTTTGGATTGCTTCATGAGAGATGGTTACTAAAAGATCAGCCGCCGATACGGTTGCTTGATGGTAAATAATCATCGATGACGGAAAAAATTTTCCTTGCACTTATTTCAACATCATATTGATTAAGAACTTTATTTGAAATACGTTTACCCATTGCCTTGGTTAGATCGGGTTCGTTGAATAATCGATAAAGAGCATACGCCGCTCCGTTGACATCGAGATAGGGAACAATAAACCCACTATCATCCTCAACCAGATCGGGGGCGCCACCCGCCTTGTCGAAGCAAACAACTGGTTTCTCCAAGGCTCCTGCTTCAAGACAAACCAGCGGAAAAGGATCTTCCCGGGAAGACAGTAAAAATACGTTGAATTGACAAAAATAAGGAACCACTTGCTCCTTTACTCCTGTGAAAACTATGCGGTTTTTCAGCAGCTCGTATTGATTGATCTCATGGCTTAGTTGCAATGTATCTTGTGAGTCAAGATCACCACCAACCCATACGAATTTTATACGATGCTGATCTTCCGCCACCAACATCTCCAAAAATGTTTTTGCTATTTTAACGAACAGGTCTGTTCCCTTGCGCCAGTCCGTCGTACCACACCCACCCACAACAAACATGCCCGCATCAATGCTCAATTCTCGACGAATAATGGAAGAGTCAACCATGGATGCTTTTCGGGTTATCTCCGTGATGGGCACGAAAGAGTGAATAAGTTTTATTTTTTCACTGGAGATAGCGTGATTAATCTCAAGATTAGCTTTGACCGTACCAGACACCGCAATAAATAAAGTTGTATGCTTCTTCACCAATTCAAACAGTCTGCCCGGTGCGAAACGCTGAATGCTATGCTCCAGTTCGTGTATGGTCGATATTACCGGTATATCCGGTACGTTGATGACCGACTTCAAATCGTCGATTACATCGCCATTGACCGATGTATTGGAATAAATTAGTTTTATCTTAGAGTCACTAATGAAATCGTGCAGTTCATCGATCCATGCATCGGGGCCAACCTCCGAACGAATCAAGGTGGGTCCCAGTGCCATGAATTCTCCGGAAAGTTCGCCGCCCCCTCTCAAGATTATCTTAAAATTCAATGAGGTATGCTTTTTTATCCAGCGAAGAAGGTTAAGCAGCACGATCGGCGCACCGGTTCTGCCCGCATCATGACCGATGAACATGACCGACACGTTCCGTTTTTCGGACAGGGGGACCAGATTCGAAAAAAAGCGTTTCATTCCTCTCGATTTGAAGTAACGATACAGTTTCCAGATGCCTCGCATTGCCTTGATGCAAAGGGTGGATAAAAGTGGATAGTGTTTCATTTTATCACCGATTCTTATTATCGCAATCCGTCCAATTCGCTGAAATTCGGTTTCGGGGACGTTTTCGGTTACTGCAACCGGTTCCAAAGATCTTTTCTGAAGTTTGCTGAAAGAATCTGGTGGACTCTCTGCATCTGAATAAAAATCAGGATCCATAAAATCCTTATCCGAAAGATACGCATCGGCAGTTTTGCATCGATTCCGCAAATAATAGGAAAAATAATAAAAAACGGTTTCCAATCTCCCAGCTTTAGTCAAGCACTGGATTAGATAAGTTAGGTTTTTTTGTTCAAAACCGACCCGTTCATAGTCCGTTACTCTCGCATACATATGAAACGCCACAATAGCATCGCGTTCTAAAAATACCTTATGGTAATTTTCGCTGATTGTGTTAGAGGCATGAATCCTATACATTAATAATGGCTCATCAATAATAACTATCTTTTTGTCGTGCGTAATCAAGCGTAAAAAAAAGTCCAGATCGTGCGCATAGCGGAAACGAGCAAAGGCTCCCGTTTCGTCGAACACACTTTTCCTGATGAAGACATTCGATGTCGTGAACAGGAAATTCCCGTCGACCAAGGTCAGGAACAAATCGTTTGTTTCCTTGTACTTGGATTTGTAATAATTACACCAGACCAATTCGATTAGCTTTCCTTCCTCGTCGATACCTTGGATAGCTGTTACAATCATATCCACGTTTGGGTCGGATAAGGCGTATTGGAGACATGTTTCCAATCTCTTTGGGTGGTATAGATCGTCGCTATTTAGAATCGCAATATAATTGTATATCGCTTCTTGGATCGCCGTATTGATCGCTGCATGAGCGCCTTGATTAGCTTGAACAATATATTTTATTTTAGGGTGCTCTTGACATAAACGCTGCATGGCGGTATGTGAACCATCGGTCGAGCCGTCATTGACCACGATGATTTCACCAGGAGAAACGGTCTGGTTGATAACGCTTTCAATGGTTGCCTCAATGAATTTTTCATGATTGTAAAGAGGAATGATGACCGATATGGGGTTGCTCATTTACGTCACCGAAGATCGATGTCGGAAATCATCAAGTCGATGCCCGAGCCGGTTTTGGGGCGTTGTCAGGCACGATGTCGAGTTCAATATTTAACATCGGCATACCCACCAACCCTTGGTGGGTGCTACTGGCATGGGATTTGAAAATCAACACGTCGCTGCACCAGCAATGGTGAAGATGTTCCTGCTGGGTACCCGAGGCTACCGCGATGTCCAAGGCATAATCGCCGACCGGAAGCACCGGCATACAAAAGCTGAATTGCGCAATCAGGCGCTGGCCGGTGGCTACCGACCGATGATCGGCGGCATAGGTCAAATAGGTGTTGTCGCCGAACAAATTCTGACCCAGTCGGTCCTTGACGAAGAATCCGATAATTGGATCGTCGACGCGCTCCAGCACCAAGGCATCGACCATCAAGGTGACCAATTCGCCACCAACCATCCAATGCAAGCGTTGCCCGTGTTCGTCTTCGAAATAAACGTCCTCGATGCGGACCGCCCCGGTCACATAGCCGTCTAGCTTGAAATGAAATTCGAATAATTCCAGGTCGTTGCGGAACCGGGTCTGGTTGAGAACCGCCAACCGCTGATCCACCGGTCCAACGACGGCACACTGGCTGGGGGCGGACAAGGCAGACCGATCGGTGACGGCTCGCTCCGATGGAGCAGCGGTGACCCGAGCCGCGAGCAAGGCCGTCAGATAATGCTCGCAAATCTCCTTGGCGGGTCCGGCCTCGTGCAATTGACCGTGATCCAGCCACAAGACCCGATCACACAAATTGATCACCGCGCCAGTGTCATGGCTGACAAAGAACAGCGTGCCTCGTTCCTGGAAGCTGCGGAGAAAGCGCATGCACTTTTGTACGAAGAAGGCGTCTCCGACCGCCAACGCCTCGTCAATCACCAGAATATCGGCCCGGACGTGAGCGGCGACGGCGAAGGCCAGTCGTACCGCCATGCCGCTGGAATAGGTTTTGACCGGTTGATCGATGAATTCACCGATGTCAGCGAACGCCAGAATCTCCGGCAAGTAATGTTCGATTTCCGCATCGTCGAGACCGAGAATCGCGGCGTTGAGAAGGACGTTTTCGCGGCCGGTAAACTCCGGGTTAAAACCGGTGCCCAGTTCCAGCAGGGCCGCCACCCGACCCTGAACCGCCAGCGTTCCCGTGGTCGGCGCCAGCGTGCCGCACAGGATTTTGAGCAGCGTGGACTTGCCGGAGCCGTTGCGGCCGATCACCCCGATCGTTTCGCCGCGCTGGACGGTGAAGGACACCTCTCGCAGGGCCCAGAATTCGCGGTAAAAGCGGCGACGGCCACGCCACAGCATTTGCTTCAGGCGATCCTGCGGTCGCTCATAAATGTGATAGCACTTGCCGACCCCCTTCGCCTCGATGACCGCGTGCGCGTGGGGGGATGGAGCGGCAACGGCCTCAAAGGACATCGGCGAACCCCTTGCGGGTGCGGGCAAACCACCAGGCGCCCAGCGACGCCGTCGTCAATCCCAGGGCAAGACACAGCCAATAGGGAATCCAGGCTGGTGATTGCCCGAACAAAAGGATTGCTCGGACCTGTTCGATGACCACCGCCAGCGGATTGAGTTGTAGCCAGGGCTGCATGGACTTCGGCAGCGCGCCAATGGGATAGAACACCGGACTGAGGAACATCATCAGTTGCACCAGTGGCACGATCATCTGCTGGATATCGCGGATGTAGACGCCCAATGCCGCCAGGAACCAGCTTAGTCCCAGCACGAACAGCACCAGCGGCAACATAACCAGCGGCAGCCACAACACGGTCCACGCCAGGCCCGATCCCCAAACCACTTGTAGCAGCAGGATCACCAGCAACGTGGCGATCAACGTCAGCAGGGCGGACGCCACCATCACCGCCGGCAACATTTCCAAGGGGAAAACGACGCTTTTGACGTAGTTCTGGTGCGCCAGAATAAGTCCAGGCGCGCGGCCGAGGCATTCGGCGAAAAAATTGTAGAGCGCCATGCCGATGAATAAAACCAGCGCCAGCTCGCTGAGCGAGTCGCTGGCAAGACCCGCCCAGCGCATCCTGAAAATCACGCCAAAGAAAAATGTGAACACCAGCAGCGACAACACTGGGAGCACAAAGGACCACAACACGCCCAGGTAGGAGCCGCGGTAGCGCTCGGCGAAGTCGCGCAGCAACAGCTTGAGGAACAGTGGGCGTTGTAGCCAAGATTGACGCAGAGCCTGGCGCAACAACCCGCCGCGTCCGGTATCCGCCTTAAAATCCACGAAAAACATCGAATCAGGTCGTATTCGGCAGCGGCGGAACCCACAACGGCGCGGGTGGTAACCCGTGAGCATGGCGTTCCCACATCATCTCATACGCCCGCTCAAGATGCCGGGCGCAACGCTCGGTATCGAACAGCGGCGTTCGAAGACGATTGTAGGCCAGTTTTTCCCGCAGCATCGCCAGTTCATTTGGCTGGGTCGCCAATCGTACCGCCAACTCTTCATATTCTTCCAGCGAGCGTGTAATCAACTCTGGCATTCCGATGGCATGTAGCAGGCTGGCCGCCACCCGCGCCGGGAAGGTCTCGCCGATGCAAGTCAGCACCGGCAGACCAGCCCACAGGGCGTCGCTGGCGGTGGTATGGGCGTTGTAAAGACGGGTATCGAGGAACAGGTCGGCCAGCCGGTGGCGTTCCAAGTGACGATCCTTGGGTAAGCGTTCGGCGAAGATCAGGCGCTCGCTGGCTATTCCCCGCTGTTCCGCTTCGCGCCGCAAATTGACAGCCACGTCTGGCTCCGAAACCAGCAACCATAACGCGCTACCGGAAACCCGTTGGAGGATCCGGCTCCATGTCGTGAACATGACTGGATCGAGTTTAGAAGGTTTGTTGAAGCAACAGAAGACAATCCCTACCTCGGGCAAACCTGCTTCCTTTCGCCCAGTCTCCGTGGCGGCGATGGGTTGTTCTCGATCGTTGACTTGATAGCATTCAGGCAGGTAAACGGGTTGTTCCGTGAACTGAGATTGGAGATTTTCTGGCAAAACTATTGAGTCGGCGATGATATACGGTACGAAGGACGCCCCCATGGTGCCGGGATAGCCCAGATAGCTGGCTTGCACGGGAGCGGGGCGCAGGGCGAGGATTTCCGAGCGCGCATATGCGGTGTATCCCATCAAATCGATTAGAACATGAACGCCGTCGCGATGGATGCGCGATGCGGCGTCGGCATTCGTCATATCGGTCAGATCGATGAATCGCTCGGCATCGGCCTTAATCCGCTGGTAATAATGGCTGCCATCGTCCTTGCAAAGCGCATAGACATGGATTTCGAACCGTTCCCGATCATGCAACCGAAACAGCCCTTGCATGAGATGTGCGGTCGGATGGTTGCGAAAATCCGCCGACAGATAACCGATCTTGAGTCGACTCGTGATTGACGCTTGCTCAGTGAGCGCCAGTTGTTGGCACATGTTGGCCATGCTCGACGCGAGAAACTCGCCACGGCTACCGGCGATGGCCGCTATCAATTCGGGAGGCAACGGTAATGTCAGCGACTTGAATGGTGGTAACGGCGCCGGCAATCCTTCCACCAGGCATTGCTCGACCAACGCTCTCGTCCGCGACACGCTCTTTTGGTAATCACGCCAGTCGCAGCGTTCCAGTCGCCTTAGGTTGAACGCGAGGTATTCGGCTCGAGGATCTACCTCGGGCACAACGGCATCCAGGACCATGCCGTAAATTTCACGGCGCATCTGAAATGACCGCAATGCTACCCGGTCCAGGTTGCGCGCCATTTCGAACGCCTGGCGAGCCTCCTCAAAGCGCTCCAAACCCGCCAAGGCGCCACCTTGGTTAGCGTAAAGCTGCCAATCGCTCACTCCCCATTCCAGCAATTCTTGGACAGCCGTCAATGCCTCGGCAAAACGATGCAATCCGTTCAGCGCCGCGATTCGGTTGGTCGCAGCCTGAATCTGCCTCGGCTCCAAGGCCAAGGCGCTCTCGGCGGCGGCCAGCGCCGCGGAATAATGCTCTATCGCCAACAAAATGGCCGACTTGGCCACCCATAGCTGAGCCTGACCGGGATTTTGGGCCAGCGCCCTATCGACCAGGGTTTGGCCGGCGTCCCATTCGTCGCGGCTGAACAGCATTTCGGCCTTGAGCGACACCGCTTCCGACTGCTGGGGGATAGACGCCAACACAGCATCCACGAAAGGTTCGGCCTCGGCAATGCGCCCCAGGCTCACCAAGGCCCTCGCCAGCGCCAGTTTCGGCGCCACGCGATCGGGATGTTTGGATACAAGCCGTTGTCCTTCGGTGACCACTTCCGCGAAGCGCCGCAAACCTAACAACGCCTGTAGTTTGAGTTCCAACGCGTCGGGGTTGAAGGAATCGAACGTCAGCGCGGTAAACAGCGTCGCCAACGCAGTTGAGTAATTCCGCAGCGCCAGCAAAGCGACCGCCTTATTGATCAGGCTCTTGACATGACGAGGCTGAAGTTGCAGCAATCGATCAGCGGTCGCCAAGGCCTCTTGGGGACGGTTTAGACTCAGCAGTGCCGCGGTTCGATTCAGCAATGCGATGGTGGCGTCCGGTCGAATTCGCAGGGCCGTATCGGTGGCCTGCAACGCTTCCTCGGCGCGCTCCAAGGCGACCAGCACCGAACCGCGGTTGATTAGCGCGTTGACATGATCGGGCGCCAGTGCCAATAACCGGTCGAAAGCTTCCAACGCCGCCAGCGACCGCCCTAAGCCATGCAAGGCTACTCCCTGGCTTAGAAGAGCGTTCGTATTGGACGGATCGATTTGCAAGATCCGTTCTGTTAATGGCAGAACTTGGGGATACCGCCGCTGGCTCAGCAAGGTGCTCGCCTTGCTGTTCAGGGCTTGAAGGTGATCCGGCGCGATGGCTAGCGCGGCGTCGGCCGCCTGGATGGCCTCGGCGTACCGCCCCATCTGGTTCGCCGCCACCGCCGCAACCAAGTACGGTCGTAATTGCCGCGAATCCAGGCTCAGCGCTTTGGCGACGGCTTGCAAACACTCCGGATAACGCCGCAATCGTAGGCCAGCAACCGCTAACCCCGCCCAAGCCTCGGTACTGTCGGGATGGTCCTGACAGATCCGGTCGTACAGATCGAAGGCTTCCGCATCACGGCGTTCATCGAGTAATCCGCTTGCCCGCGCGAGCGCAGTTTGCATGACGGTCTGACCATCCATCGCCCCATCAACCCTGGTTTGAAAAATCTAAGGGGCCTTTTTCGCTTCGGCTGGAGGTTTGGGCGTCTGGCGATACCACTCGCCCTCCATCAGCACCCATTCCTCGGTGAGAGATTGTGGTATCCAGCCCAATGTTCCAATCTCCACCTTGCCTTCCAATTTGACCAAGGCCCGTTCACCTTCAACCTTAGTTTCCGTCATTTGGACTTGGCGAACCGGTAGCCCGCCAATCTGCTGGTATTGGTCCGGAGTTAACCAACCCCCCGGTTGCGCCGCCGACTCCAAGTTGTAGCTGGTTGGAAGATCATTGATCGACCGGGCCAGCCAGTAACGCTGAACTCTTTGTTCCAAAGGTTCTCCAGCTTGGACATGAGCCGGATTGGCTTTTTCCAGAATTTTCTCGTTGACCACGACTCCAATCGTCCGAGCCAACATTGTTAGATAGCGATCAAGCGCCTGTCGTTGCTGTTGCGTTTGCCAGCGATCCGCCACCTTGGCGCGGACGCTTTGGAAATCCGCGATCAGGGGCGCCCGCCAATCCGCTAGTAGCAGTAATTCATATCCAGCCGGTGATTGTACAATGCCGGTACGCTGGCCAGGTTGCAGACCGCGCACGGCATCCCGCAACCAAGGTTCGGCGTTGCGAGCCACGAAGCCCCGGTTTGGCCCGGTGTCGCGGGCCCGTGGATTTTCGGTCAATTTGGCGGCCACATCGGCAAAGCTCTCGCCAGCTTCCAGCCGTTGCAAGGCCTGCTCAGCCCGTTGTCGGGCTGTGGGACCGCCCGGTTGATCCCGATCGTTGCGGAACTGGATTTGCACCAATCGAACCAGTTCGGGGATGCCGAACTCCTCCCGGTTGGCGTCGTAATACGCCCTCAACACGGTTTCGTCCGGTACCGGCGGCATTGGAAAGTGCTGATCTTGAAGACGTCGCAGGGCAGCAGCATACTCTTCCTGGGACAGCGGCTTTGGTTTCGAACCTTCTTCCTGCTCGACCGCTTTTCCAAGCAGGGCCTCCTCGATCATCCGACGCAAGACCCGGACTTGACCGGCCTGGGTTTGCAAGTCTTGGCCTAGTCCCGCTTGCACCCCAAATTGGCGGAAATCTCCTAAAGTGATGTCGTGATCGCCAACGCGGGCCAGTACGCGGGCCGGATCAACGACCACGGCGAGATTGCGCTTGATGGCCGAAGCGGGATCCACGCCGGCGTCTGGTTCCGCCGCTTGCTTGGGCTCATCGGGAATCGAACCCGCATCTCGTTGCTTTGTCGCTACCCGCCAGAGTGGCCCGTATAGAATTCGCAACGAATCCTGAACTTTGTTCAGCCCAACGATCAAATCGGCTTCACCGTCGCCATCCACATCCGTGAGCAACAGTTGGCTGACGCTACCATCCAACGGCAGTTCGATGGTTTCATAGCGATAGGGATTGCCCCGTTCGATTCGGTACAACACCAGGGACTGTTCGGTGTCGGCGACCAGTAGCCAGGTTCCATCCCCAGCTTGGGCTATCGCCAACCGGCTCGGCCCCCAAGCCCGACCGGGAACCGCCATTTCCGATCCAGGCGCGAAGTGGCCCTTGCCGTCGTTCAGGAGCACCGCGATTCGGCGTTCCGATTCCAGCGGCAACAGAATGTCCAGCGCCCCATCACCGTTCAAATCCGCCACCACTAGATGGCGGGGCGCTCCCACCGGCGCCGTCCAAATCGCCTCTGGCTGGGGAACTTGATCGTCCTTGGGGTAACGGACCTGCCACAGGGTGCGCGAACGTCGAGTGGTATAGAGAAGTTCGACGACGCCATCGCCATCGATGTCGGCGGCGGTGACCGCTCCGGGGACGCTATGACCCTCCGCGCCCAATCTGTATTCCTGCTCCGCCTTTGCGGTATCGGCCTGGAAATTGCGCAGCAGCGTCCACCACGAACCCTGATACGGCGCTACAGCCAGCGACAAGCCCCAATGTGGCCAAAAAAATGCTGTGGTCGTAACCGGCCCCTCCTGGGGGCGATTCGCGATCTCCCGCAAGCTCCCCTTGCCATCCGGTGCCAACACTCTCAATTGCCCCTCGCCTTCGGCGCTGAGCACGTAGCGATGGTCATGCTCCAAACCAGTGAGCTCGTTGGCGTGAAACCCCAACACCTCCGCGACCGGCCCAGCCTCAAACCGACGCCGCGCCTTCTGGTAAAGCACTTGCGCTGTCCCCGTGCCACGGTTGGTCACGACCAAATCCTTGCGGCCATCCTCGTCCACGTCGTCGACCACCAGGGAAAATGCTTGGCCGGCAACAGGTAAAGGCTCAGGGGCCAATGCGGCCGTCGATTCCATCGCCCGCGACAACTGCGTTGAAAGTAACGACCCTCCAAAAAACACCGCAGTGGCTATTGAGCGCAAGCAACAAGGGGGAGTTTTCATCATCGAGCGGTCTAGATTCGGCAATGGCGGGAGTTGCATCCCTCAAAAACAAACGACGCCTTGGAACAAGGCGTCGTTCTGGGAGAAACGACCTAACCTAGGGGATCAGAAGGGATACTCCGAACCCTCGGTGGCCATTTCGGTTTGAAGCTGCTGCGGGTTGCCAGGCGCGGCCAAGCCCAGCATGTTGAAGACCACGCCGGAAGATGACCACTCTATGCCACTTTGGATCTCGGGCACTCCAAAGCGGATGATGCCGGTGTTCTTAACCAATTGACCGTTATCCAGCTCCTCGTGGATCATGCCCGGGATCTTCGGATCGCTTGGAGTACTGACGATGAGATTCAGCTCCTCCACAAGGGGATACGAGAACGAGCGCATGTAAACCTGCTCGCTGTTGTAGGTCTCGCCGGCCGCGACGCGGGCGCTGTTGTTGGTGTTGAACCAGAAAACCATCCTGTTTTCCGTCGCCAACGCCGGATCCAGGAAGTAGCGAACGTAGACGTCCCGCACCTGCCTAGCAGCGCTACTGGTAAAATCGATGCCGCTCACCAGGCGAGCGACCTTCGGATAGCCATCGGTCAAGCTCTTGACAAGATTGATCCAGAACCCACCGGGCTGTCCTTCCACGCCCGAGCAAGTCACATCCGACGCCGGCTGATTATTAGAGACATCGAAGGTGCAGACCGGATTCGAGATCACGGGAATGAACGCCTGCGACGCCCAAACGCCCTGAATCATGTAGGCATGACCGTAGAGCGCGAAGTTGGGCATCCCAACGACTCGCTGCTGACCCGACAACTGCGCCGAATCGAACGTATCGTCGACGAACAGCATATAACCTGGAACTTTGTTGGCCAGCGCCGTGGCCCTGGGGTCGCCTTGGATGGTCCCACACCAGTCGACTCGAATGAAATCATTGTCGGTTACGGGAATGACGCCGTCCAGGATATGCTCGCTTTTCTGGTTGTAGAAGTACCAGTGTACCAACCCCTTCCTGCTGCTCCCGCGCAGCGTGGTAACCCGCTCCGGCACGGTGGGAACACCCCTCGGCTCCACATTAGCCAAGCCGGCGGGAGCTGGCAAAAGCGCACCATTCCTGTCAACCAACCCCAACCGCTGCTTCCAGAAGGTGATCAGGCCGATCAGCGTATTGGATTGTTTGCTGATATCGCTGTTCAGGTCGCAATACACATAGGGCACCAGCAAAACATCGCCGGCGGCGGACAACTGCACAGTCGCATAGCTGCTGCCCGAGGCCAGCAGGGCACCCGCCACTGCCGCGGCGGCGCCAATCTTTTTGAATTCACGCACCATCTTGAGGCTCCTTAACAAGTAGCAAGGGAGTAGCATTATCCAAGAGAAGTCTCAACAACAGCATCAACTGTACGTTGAAAACCTCTGCAAGTCAACCAAACAACAGACGATGACAAAAATACAACAACTCCGTAGTCTTTGCCACCACAAACCCCTATTGAGCATAGACTATAAGTGTAGCAAATCATCTTGTCAACCATGCAACAACCGATACCAAAAAAACAACAAAACTCTCCGTCGTTCGCCATCTTACCCAAGGACAGTCTGGTCAACCGGCGGGCGTCACCACCGGCGCGATCTGCTGCATCTTACGCTTGATCTCTTCGGTCACCTGGCTGGCCTCCTCGCTGTTCCGTACCACCCGCGGGGTGATCAACACAATCAGTTCGGTACGATCCACCTGTTCCTCGGTGTTGCCAAACAGCGCGCCCAGCACCGGAATCTTGTAGAGAATCGGGAAGCCACTCTGCCCATCGGTGCGGTTGTCGCGGATCAGACCGCCCAGCACCAGGGTCTGGCCGCTCTTGACCACCACCTTGCTGGTGACGTTGCGTTGCAAAAACGCCCGTTGCTTGTTGGCCACCGCTCCGGTCTGGCTGACTTCGACCAACGGGCCTGGCTCGACGACCTCCTGCTTGATCTCCATGTTCACCATGCCGCCGGAATTGACCCGGGGCAACACCTCCAGCAACACGCCCGTGTCCTTGTAATCCGCGCCGCCGGTGGTGATGGTGGTGCCTCCATAAATGGTTTGCGGGGCGGGAACGGGCGTCTGGGTGCCGACCCGAATCGACGCCTGCTGGTTGTCCAACACCATGATCTGTGGCGAGGAGAGCACCTTGACCTTGGAATCGGTGGCCAGCGCGTTCAGCAGTGCCTTGACCACCCCCGCGCTGTCGGTGATGGCGTAGGAGAATTGACCGGCCGGGATATCGGAAAGCACATCCGTCAACGTCAGGTCGTTCGGAAGACCGAGCGAGCCGTTGCCGGTGTAGCCGTTGCCAACCCGGTTGTTGAAAAACCACTGCACTCCATATTTCAGATTGCCGGTCAGGGACACCTCGGCGATGGTCGCCTCGATCAGCACCTGCCGGGGTGGAACGTCCATTTTTTCCAAGGTACTCATGATCCGTTCGTAATTCTGGCTGGTGGCCCAGATCAACAGCGAATTGTTATCGGGGTCGGCCACGATACGGACTTCTTCCATGCCCGCGCTGGGTCCGCCGGAACCCAGGGCGCCAACCCCACCGCCGCCCGCGCCACTGGAACGACCGCCGGAGCGACCACCCAGGGATGATCCCGAACCACCGGAAAGCGTTCCACGGGAAGACCCCAAGCCGGATCCCGTCGAACTGCTCCCGCCCAGCCCCGAACTGCTGCCACCCAACCCCGAACTGCTCCCGCCCAACCCTGAGCTGCCGCCCAGGCCCGAACTGCTCCCGCCCAACCCTGAGCTGCCGCCCAGGCCCGAACCGCCCGATAATCCACTCGTCGTCGCCGCGCCACCGGACAGTTGTCCTGACCTTAGACCCGGCGCCACGTCGCCGCCGCGGGCCGCGCCGCCGCCGCCCAGGTTGAACAGGCTGTTGAGCAACTCGGCCATGTAGTCGGCCCGGCTATGCTGCACCGCATACACATACAGTCGCTCGCCGCCGATGCCGTCCAGCCGTTCGATCCAGGTCGCCACCTGCTTGAGGTATTCCACCTGGGGCGTGATCACCAGCACGGCGTTCAGCTTGCCGAGCGGTACGAAGCGGAGCAAGCCGGCGATGGGCGTGCCGGAACCCTCGCCCAGCAACTGGTTCAATTCGCCGGCCACGGTCTGGCTGTCCACGTTGCGCAGTCGGAACATGCCGATGGACATGCCCTTGAGCCAGTTCACGTCGAAGGTGTCGATCGTGCTCTGCACGCTGGCCAGCTCCTGGGGGGTGCCGGCCACGATCAGCAGGTTGCGGGCGACATCCGCCCGGAGCACGCCGCCCTCGGGCACGAAGGGCGCGATGATCGCCTGCATCTCGACGGCGCTGATGTAGTTCAGGGAAATGATCCGCACCCCGTATCCCACCCCGCCGCCGCCCAGTCGCGGTGCCAGATGACCCCGTCGAACCGCGCCGGCCGCCGGCAGGATCTTATAGAGGCTTCCCTCACGCACCAGCACCGCCTGATTCGCCCGCAGCAGAGTCTCCAATGTAGGCAGCAATTGATCCCGCGCCAGTGGCCGGCTGGTCTGCACCGTCACTTCGCCCTGCACCTGGGGATCGACCGTGTAATTTTCCTTGAGGGTGTCGAAAATGACCCTGACCACGTCGCGGATGTCGGCGCCGTCGAAATTGAGGGTGACCTCGCCGGGCGCGGTTCGGGGCGCGGGCGGCGGCTTGGTCGCGGCCTTCTGGTCGATGAAATCGCCGGTGCTCGGAAAAATCAGCGGGGCCTTGGGGGCCGGCGCCAAATCCATGCCGGCCTTGGCCGGTTCTGGCAAGGACTGCGGTTGCGCGGTCAATCGCGGCGCCCCACCAGGGAGCGGAACCTCCGGGGCGTTCTGGCCGGACGGCGCGGTCGCGCACGCGCCCAGCAGCAAAGCCAGCAACGGGCCGGCTGGAGAAAGAAAGCTCGTTTTGCTCATGAATGGATCAGCCTTTGATCTCTATTGCGACGGCGTGGGAGCAACCGGCGGCGGCGTGCTAGGTTGTGGCGCGACCGGCATCCCTCCTGGCCCGATCAGCAAGTTGGCGGGGGGAACCGGGGCCTGGGTTGGAGAGGCCGCGTCCTGCCCCGATGGAGGGGCATCCGCTCGCTTGCCGCGCGGCTTGCCAGGCTTGCGGGGCCGCGTCAGCGGCAAATCCTGGGTCGTCTCGCCCTTGCGCAACACGACCCGATCCGGCAAGACCGCGTCCAGACGCCATTCCCCGATGGTTTCCCCCACGCCGACCCGCATCGTCCTGGCGTTCGGCGCTTCCGGCCGCAGTAGGGCGGCTCGGGCGCCGGGCATGATCATTACGCCAAACAATATGAATTTCTGCTCGGGTCCCGGCGGCGGTTTTTCCGGTTGCGCCTCATCGGGCGGCGGCGGTTCGGGCCGGCGCTCGGCGATGAACAACGGGCGGATCGCCACCTCGCTGTACTGAGCCGGCGGCGACAGGCTGAAGGGTTCCAGCGGCGCTACCGCCGGCAGCTCCGGCGGTGGGGCGGGGCGGATGACCGGCGGTTGCGGCGGATGCCCGATCCGCCAGAGCAGGACCAGGGTCGCCAGTCCGCCCAGCGCCAGCCACCACAGAAAACCGACCGTCTTGGCGGGCATCAGATGCCCTCCTTGCGCAAATAACCCGAAACCTCGAACTGCGCGTTCAACTGAATCCGGGTATAGGTGGCGTACCGGCCGTTGGGCAGGCGCGGGCGATTCGTCCGCGCCGTCACTTCCAGGCTGTCCACGAACAGCAGCGGGGTCTGCGATTCAAGATCGTACAGTACCTTTTGCAAGCCGCCGACATCGCCGTTCATCACCGCGCTGATGGTGACCTTGATCGCGCCGGCCTCCTCGACCGGCGGCAGGGCTTGAATGCTTTGCAGGGTGCCCCCGGCGGCCTCGATCAGGGCCTTGAGCCGCTGTTGCAACTCGGCCGCCGCCAACGCCGGGACAGATTGCGGTAAATACTGGGCGGTCACGTTGCGATCCTGCTGGACCTTGGCGATCAACTGCCGCACGGGTTCCTGGGTTGTGGTGATCCGTTCCAGTTGTGCCAACTGCTCCTGATATTGTTCCAGCGCGTTTCGATAATAGCGATAGCGACCGACCAGCGCCTGATCCACCAGCAGAATCAGCGCGGCACCCACGAGCAGCAACAAGGCCAGGGCCGCCAGGCGATGGTTCCGACTGGGTCCGGTCGTGGCGTCCATCACGGTTCTCGTCCGATGCGGGCGTTCAACATGAAACGTTCCTTGCCGGTTCGAGGATCGGTCGTCACTGGCGAAGTAAAGCCGGCCCCACTGAACCATTTCGAGGCTTCCACGATTCCGACCAGCGCCGACGCCTTGCTCGACTGCCCGATGAGCTGCACGTTATCTCCCTTGATCTGCAACCGTTCCAACCAGGTATCGTCCGGCAGGATCACGGTCAACTCCCGCAGCAGTTCCACCCGGGCGGGAACCGATTGTTTCTTTCGAGCCAGCATCCGGGAAGATTCCAAGGTTTTGTCGAGTTGATCGCGCAAGGCCAACGCCTGATGCGCCGTCTTCTTGGCCTGATCAACCCTGGCGATGGATTCAGACACCAATGCGCGTTGTTGCCAGATGGGTAGCGCCACGGCCGCCGCGACCAGCGACAGGCTGACGGCGATCACGGCCACGCGCCAGCGCCGGCTCCAAAGTCCACGCGCGGGAATTTGTTCCGGTGGCAGCAGATTGAGGTGGGGACGACCACCCGCGACCTCCAGCGCGTCTGGCGGCAACCCCTGTTGCCGTAAATGGGCCAGCATCGGCTCGACGGCGGCGCGCGGCAGAACGATCAGTTCGACCCGCAAACGACGCGATTCAGGCTGGCGTTCCAACACGGCTGCGTCGTAATAAACCTGGGCGGCGGCAAACGGCGTCAGCCGATCCATTTCGAACCCCGCCACCTGGCGCAGGTTCTTCTCGGCCGCCAACGGCAGGGTGACTGTCCGAATGAGCGCCTGGCTGGCGGGAACGCGCAACACCCATTGCTGGGGATGTTCCGTTCGAAACCGGTCGGCTATCGCTTTCCAGTCGGGCATCGACCGATCCAGCCGTTCCAGTTCCTGGGTGTGGCCGGGTTCCTCGCGCGCCAGCACGCAGGCGTCATCTTCCACCGCGAGCACCAGTCGCCGCGCCGATCCCGCCAGCCA
The DNA here is from genome assembly GCA_029624675.1 of Candidatus Contendibacter sp. Taxonomy (GTDB): domain Bacteria; phylum Pseudomonadota; class Gammaproteobacteria; order Competibacterales; family Competibacteraceae; genus Contendibacter. The sequence goes on along the minus strand of JARSSP010000044.1, from coordinate 262,444 downwards.
ACGGCGAACCTCAACGGGCAACCATGCCAGCAACCCTTCCCGCCACCAACGCCACGCCGCGCCCCAGTCCAGGCGTGGGTTGATTTTCAAGACTTGCGAAAGTGATAACACCAGCGACAGACACTCCAGTTAAAAAAACCGCCGTCCCATGAATAGGGGAAAATGACCGCGCCCTACCACCCCTCACGCCAGGCCAGAAGTCGCGGACCCTGTCCCCCGAACGCGCTCGCCCCGAACGCGCCTGGCCCGACCATCCCACCCTGCACGTCGAACACCGCTTCCAGGGTTACCGCCGTTCCCGCGTCGGTTTCCGCGACGACCCTGATATGATAAACGCTGGAGCGCCCCCCGAAGAAAAAGGATGATCCCTCGCTCGACGACAAGGGTGGCGCGGGCAAGCCATCGGCGGCGGCGCGCGCGCGCGTCGCGACGTAATCGGCCACCGTTCGCTCGTCCAGCCCCAGGACGTTCAAGACTCGGGTGGGGGCCGATTCCGGATTCACGGTGGATTCATAGGAATATACCGTCGTCACGCTAGCCAAGCGTTGTTGCAGTTCTCCGGTCATGCCCAGAACTTGTCCCAGTTCCTCGACGCTTTCAAAAGGGGCATTCTTGGGCTTGGGCCAACCGGCGGCGCGGTAGTCGGCGCTTTCCGCCCCCTGGGGCAGCCGTTGGTCGTCGGGATCGCGCCAATCCTGAATGGCGTCCGCCAGCCTATCCTGGTCCCTTGGCGCGACACCCACCCCCGCCAACAAGGCCTTGAGCAATTCGGCCCCGGCATTGTTCAGATTCACCAAACCGCTAGCGTTGGTCACCTCGATCCGTACCCGCCCGCCACCAAACGCCCATTCGCGCGGATCGCCATTCGGTGGCCACTGCTTCTGAGCCTCTGGATCCAGTTGCCACACCAAGCCATAGGCTATCCCCGCCTCGGCCAGGGCTCGGGCTTGCGCCCGCTCGACCGCGCTCGTCGCCAGCCGGGTCTCGACCCGCATCGAGTAGGCGAAACCGCCCGCCATCACCGCCAGCAAAATCACGATCCACAACACAATAACTAACACCATGCCGTGTTGGCCAGCGGGGTATTTTCGAAAATCGACGTAGTTCATCGCGGCGGTCCCTCGCTCAGGGCCACCACCAGATCGGGCCAGGGCTGACCTTGCAGGGCCAAATTCAGGCGCACTAGCAATGGCCGCCGCGTTGGACTGGTCCACTGAGAACGCCATTGCGGGCGGGGATCGTCGTCGCGCTCGGATCCGAAATAGGCCCATTCGACGCCGGAAACGCCTTCCAGCAACACGGTTTCCCGCTCCTGGCCGGCATTCGGCTCCGCGGGCAGATACGGCCGCCAGCGGATCCACAACCGGCCATCGCCTCCCTCGATCCGCACCCGATACAATCCGGCCTGTCCCAACTGAGCCAACATTGGCGCCACGAACTCGATATGGCTCGATTCACCGGCAAACACCACCACTCTTTCCTGCCGGTCGTTGGTCCAGTAAACGGTCAGGGACTGAGCCAATTGGCGGCGTAGAAACTCTTCCGCCAGACGTAGCCGATTCGTGGCCTCGGCGCGGGCCTCACCGCTATCCCAGCCGTTCAGTCCCAACCGCAGGCCGCCGTACAGCAACACCAGCACCAGCCCCGTCAGGGTAATGGCGACCACCAGTTCCAGCAGAGTAAAGCCGGTCTGCTCGCGAGGCAAACCGCGTGTAGCGGTCATCCGCGCACCCCCGACGCTTCCAGCGGCGTCAACCGCACGGTTTCCAGCATCACCGAGCGGGTTTGCGTCAGACCGCGCCAAAACACCTCGACGCTGACGCGCCAGACCCGCACCTGGGTTTTTTCCGGGTCCGGCACGTTCTCGGCGTAGGCGCTCACCGCGCCGCGCCAGGAAAACCGCTCGTTGATCGGACCCTCGCGAACGCCTTCGCTCAGCGGCGCCTCGCGGCCGTAGGCGGCCAAGATCGATTCGGCGTACAGCGTCGCCTGGGTGTAATCATCGGCCACGCCCGCATTGCGCAACCCGGTGGCGAAAACTTGCAACAGCACGCCGAGCGAAACGCTGAGAATGGCGAAAGCCACCAGCACTTCCAGCAGGGAAAACCCCCGTTGACCACCTCGATCCACCATCACGGCTGAATTTCCCGCTCGACGATGGCGATGGCGCCGGTCAGCCAATCCACGTTCACCTGGTAGGCCAGTCTTGGACCGCTGACGGTGATATGGCCGCCGGTGGAACTGCCATCGGGAAAGAAGCGGATGTTGCCGGTCGCGCCGTCGATCAATTCCAACTGGGCGGTGTAGAGCTTGAGCGCCACGCTCTCCGGCAGCGCGACGACGCGCGGATCGCCGGTCACGCCGAAACGATGCCCGGCCAGATCGAGCGTCAATACCGCCTCTTGCTGGCGGGTCACCGCCTCGTTGCGGGCGCCGCGCAACCCGGCGGCCAGTTGCCGGGCCGCGCCGCGCAGTTCGGTCGCGCCGCTCATGCCCGACAGCAGCGGTGGAACCAGTGCCACCAGCAGCACCCCGATCACCAGCGCGACCAGAATTTCCAGCAGGGTGAACCCCCGCTGCCCGCGCGCGGTCGTCGCTGCGTCCACGAGTGGTTACTGCCAGCTCACCACGTCCTGATTTTCGCCGTCACCGCCCTCGGCGTTGTCGGCGCCGAGTGAGTAGAGATCGAACGCGCCGCCATGCTGGCCCGGAGAGCGATACTGATAATCGTGGCCCCAGGGGTCCTTGGGGATGGTATTCTTGCGCAGGTAGGGACCGTTCCAGCGGGTTGCGCCCGAAGGTTGCACGACCAGGGCCGCTAGGCCCTCGGCGCTGTTGGGATAACGGCCCATGTCCAGCCGGAAAGCGTCCAGCGCGGTGCTGAAATCCTCGATTTGCAGCTTAGCGGTCTTGGTGTTGGCGCCGCCCAGATACTTGATCACCTGTGGCCCCACCAGGCCGGCCAGCAGGCCGAGAATCACCAGCACCACCAACAGTTCGATTAAAGAGAAGCCGCGCGCGCGGCGTTCATGGGTTTGCAATTTCATCAATCGCCCACTCTTGAAAAAGCGCCAACCATATCGGCGTTCAAAACGCCAGTTCGTTCAGGCTGAGGATCGCCACCAGGATCGACATGATGATGCCGGCGATGATCACGCCCAGCCCCAGAATCAGGGCCGGTTCCAGCAGCGTCAACATCCGCTTGACGGCGGTTTGCACCTCGCCGTCGTAAGTCTCGGCGACTTGCAGCAGCATTTCCTGCAACTGGCCGGTTTCCTCGCCCACCCGGATCATCTGGACCGCGAGCTTGGGAAAAACCTCGGCCTCCAAGAGCGGATCGGCCAGGCCACGCCCGGTCTTGACATGTTCCGCCACCTCGCCCAGCGCCGCGACCAGAACCTGATTGCTCAGTGTTTCCCGGACAATGGTCAGCGCGTTCAACAGGGACACGCCATTGCCAAGCAGGGTTCCCAGGGTGCGCGACAGCCGGGCGGTCTCCACCCTGGCGATCAGGTCGCCAAACAGGGGCAGGCGCAGGAACCCCCGGTCCCAGCGCAGGCGGCTTTCCGGTCGGCTCAACTGTTGACGGACGACCGCCACGATGAGGCCGATCACGATCACGCCGACCCACCAGTAATGGCGAAAGCCGTCACCGACGGCGATGACGATCTGCGTCGCCAGCGGCAGCGTCTTGCCCGCGTCGGCGAACAGGCGCTGGAACTGGGGCACCACGAACGTCAGCAAGATGATGACCGACAGCGCCGCCACCGCGACCAGGATGGTCGGATAGATCAGCGCGGAGGTCACCGTTTCCCGCAACGCCCGCGACCGTTCCAGAAACTCGGTCAGCCGCTTCAGCACCGCCTCCAGCGCGCCGCCCGCCTCGCCGGCCCGGATCATGTTCAGATAAAAGCGCGAGAACGCGCCCTGCGCTTCCAGGGCATCGGCCAGCGACGAGCCGCCGCGCACCTTCTCCCGCACCCGTTCCAGCAATGCCCTGCCGCGCTCGTCCTCCGCCACGCCGATGAGGATGGTCAGCGCCCGATCCAGCGGCAAGCCGGCGTTCAGCAGGCTGGACAATTGCTGGGTCAGGAGAATGATGGATTTTTGCGATACTGACCGACGCTGGCTGAACAGTGGCTGACCGAAACCGCCGCGCAACCAGCCTCCCTTAACCTCAGCGACCGACAAGGGCAGCAAACCCTGGTCGCGGAGGTGTTCGACGGCCGCTTCCGGCGACGCGGCGTCCAGTTCCTCGCGCAGCGTTTCGCCGACGGCGTCCACCGCCTCGTAGCGATAGCGCGGCACGCTACGCCTCCTGTTCCTGCTGGGTGGTCACCCGCAGCACTTCCTCGATGGTGGTCAGGCCGGCGACCGCCTTGCGCAAACCGTCCTCGTACATGGTGTCCATGCCTTCCTTTTGGGCCTCGACCTGCAATTCGGTGGCGTCGGCGTGCTTGAGCACCATGCGGCGCAGCGGGTCGCTCATCGCCAAAAATTCCATGATCGCCGCCCGGCCCCGATAACCGGTCCCGCCGCACTGCTCGCAGCCAACCGCTTTATATAAGGTGATCCCACCACCCTCATCTTCGATGTCCTTCCTGGCCGAGGCGCGGGGAGACTGCTCGCGCGTCTCGGCAAACCGATGCAGGCGCATTTCCTCGACCAGTTCCGGCAACGCCACGTAAGGCTGGCGACACTGGGTGCAGAGCAGGCGCACCAACCGCTGCGCCAGGATGCCGTTGATGGTCGAGGTCAGCAGATAATCCTCCACCCCCATGTCGAGCAGGCGGGTGACGCTGCCGGCGGCGTCGTTGGTGTGCAGGGTGGATAAAACCAGATGGCCGGTCAGCGCCGACTGCACGGCGATGCCGGCGGTTTCCAGGTCGCGCATCTCGCCGATCATGATCACGTCCGGGTCCTGACGGACGATGGCGCGCAGGGCGTTGGCGAAATTCAGATTGATTTGCGGCTTGACCTGAATCTGATTGATGCCTTCCAACTGGTATTCCACCGGGTCTTCGACGGTGAGAATTTTTCGCTCCGAGGTGTTGAGCGTTTGCAGAGCGGTGTACAGGGTGGTGGTCTTGCCACTCCCGGTCGGGCCGGTGACCAGGATGATGCCGTGGGGCAAGTGCAGCACTTCCAGAAACCGCTCGAGGGTGCGCGGACTGAACCCCAGGACCTCGAAATCCAGCACCACGCTGGCCTTGTCAAGGATACGCATCACCACGCTTTCGCCCCACAGGGTCGGCACGGTGGACACGCGCAAGTCGATTTCCTTGCCCTGCGCCCGCAACTGAATCCGTCCGTCCTGCGGCAAGCGCCGCTCGGCGATGTTCAGCTTGGCCATGATCTTGATGCGAGAGATGACCGCCGCCGACAGCCGCGAGGGCGGCGACTCCACCTCGCGCAGCACGCCGTCCACCCGATAGCGGACCTTGAGCCGATTTTCGAACGGCTCGATGTGAATGTCCGAGGCCCGCGATTCCACCGCGCGGGCGATCATCAGATTGACCAAACGAATGACTGGCGCTTCGCTAGCCAAATCCTTGAGGTGCTGGATCTGCTCCTCGTCGGTCAGATTGTCGGCCAGACCGATGGCGTCCACGATCTGGCCCATCGCCGAGCGGCCGCCGCCGTACAGCCGCTCGAAAGCGGCGTCGAGTTCCGAGGGAATGCCAACGCGCGGCGTGATGCTCTTGCCGGTCGCCAGCCGCAACGCCGCCAGCACGTAGTCGTCGGTCGGATTGGACATCGCCACCGTCAACCCCTGGTCGTCCTCGAACAGGGGGATGATCCGCGACTCCTTGAGAAAGCGCGGCGAAACCCCGCCGTTGGTCGCCGAGGTTTCGGGATAGTCGCCGGGCCGAACCAGCGGCAGGTTCAAGTGCGCGGCGAGCGCCTCGGCCAGGTCGCGCTCCGACACCAGCCCCAGCTTGACGAGCAGGGTATCCAGTCCCTCGCCGGTGCCTTCCCGCACCCGCCGGGCGCGCTGCAAATCGGTGTCGGCCAGTTTTTGGCGCTCGACCAGTAATTCGCCAAGATCGATGGACATAAATTTCAGGACCGGAATCAGGCGCCGGACGCCAACAACGCCGCCAGCCCCGCTTGCCACGGACGCGGCTGGATGCCGAATCGGGCGGCCAGCCTGGCGCAATCCAGCACCGAATTGACGGGCCGGGCGGAGGGCAAGGGATAGTCGGCGGTGGCGATGGCGGTGACGGTTTGAGCGGACAACGGCTCGCGTTCGCGGGCCATTGCGACGATCGCGCTGGCGAAGCCGTGCCAGGTGGTGGCCGGCTCGCCGCGATAATGATAGATACCCCAAGCGTCGCGGGTGTCGATTTCAGCGACGCGCCCTGCCAGTTCCAGCAGGACATCGGCGATGTCACCGGCGAAGGTTGGGCAGCCGTACTGATCGGCGACCACCCGCAGTTCCTTGCGTTCCCGCGCCAGCCGCAGGATGGTTTTGACGAAGTTGTGGCCGTGCACCCCGAACACCCAGCTCACCCGTAGGATCAGGTGGCGAGACAGCAACCGGCGCACCGCTTCGTCGCCGGCCAATTTGCTGGCGCCGTACACCCCCATCGGCCTGGTCGGATCGTCCTCGACGTAGGGACCGGGCTTGGCGCCGTCGTACACGTAGTCGGTGGAAATATGCAGCAACGGGATTTTCAGACGGGCGCAGGCGGCGGCCAGATGGGCGGGACCGTCGCGGTTGACGGCGAACGCCAGTGCGGGTTCCTGTTCCGCCTTGTCCACGGCGGTGTAGGCCGCCGCGTTGATCACCACGTCCATGCCGAGGGTAGCCAACGCCCGATTCACGGCGTCGGCGTCGGCGATGTCCAGTTCGGCCACGTCCCAAGCCAGCACGTCGTGACCGAGCAGGGACGCGCGCCGGGTCAGTTCCCAACCGACCTGGCCCTGAGCGCCGATGATCAGAATCCGCATGGCTCAGTCCTCGTTCAACGCTCCCCTTGCCCCTTGAGGGAGAGGGGTTGGAGGTGAGGGGGAATCTTCGTAAACCGGTAAATCCTCGGGACGCCGCGCGTTCAACCGGGGATTTTGTTGGTCCTTGGCCGACAGCGACACCTCCCGCAGCGGCCATTCAATGCCAATCGCCGGGTCGTCCCAGGCGATGCCGCGCTCCGACGGGGGATGGTAGTAGTCGGTGCATTTGTAGAAGAAGTCCGCCTCGTCCGACACCACGCAAAACCCGTGCGCGAAACCCGGCGGGACATACAATTGCCGATGAGCGACGTCGTCCAGGATGCAGCCGTACCAGCGGCCGAAGCTCGGCGAACCCGGACGAATGTCCACCGCCACGTCGAACACCGCCCCGCGCGTCACCCAAACCAGCTTGCCCTGGGGCTGGATCAATTGATAGTGCAGACCGCGCAGCACGCCCCGGCGGGAACGGGAATGGTTATCCTGAACGAAGCGTTCGGGCAGGCCGGCCTCGCGGTAGCGCGCCGCCTGCCAGGTTTCCATGAAAAACCCCCGCGCGTCGCCGAACACTTTCGGCTCCAGCAGCAGCACGCCGGGCAGGCCGGTTTCGATCACCTTCACGATGCGATTCTCCGATCCAGCAGTTCGAACAGGTATTGACCGTAGCCGCTCTTGGCCAGCGGCTCGGCCAGGCGCGTCAATTGCGCGTCGTCGATCAATCCCATCCGCCAGGCCACCTCCTCGGGACAAGCGACCTTCAAACCCTGCCGTTGTTCCACCACCTGCACGAAATGAGCCGCCGCCAACAGCGATTCGTGGGTGCCGGTATCCAGCCAGGCGTAGCCGCGCCCCAGCACCTCGACGTTCAACGCGCCGCGCTCCAGATAGACCTTGTTGACATCGGTAATTTCCAGCTCGCCGCGCGGCGAGGGCTGGATGTTCTTGGCAACATTCACCACGTCGTTGTCGTAGAAATACAAGCCGGTCACCGCATAGTTGGATTTGGGCTTCTTCGGCTTTTCCTCGATGTCCATCGCCCGGCCGCTGGCGTCGAAGCTGACCACGCCGTAGCGTTCGGGGTCGCGCACGTAATAGCCGAACACCGTGGCTCCCCGCTCGCGGCTGGCGGCCCGGCGCAGCACCGCCGACAGTCCTTGCCCATAATAAATGTTGTCGCCGAGGATCAGGCAGGCCGGATCGCGCCCGATGAACGTCTCGCCGATCAGGAAGGCTTGCGCCAGCCCGTCGGGACTGGGCTGGACCGCGTACTGGAAGTTCACGCCCCACTGGCTCCCATCGCCCAGCAGGGTTTGGTACGCCTCCTGGTCGCGCGGGGTGGTGATGACGAGAATGTCCCGGACCGCTGCCAGCAGCAGGGTGGCGATCGGGTAATAGATCATCGGTTTGTCGTAGACCGGCATGAGTTGTTTGCTGACCGTGAGCGTCAGCGGGTGCAGCCGGGTGCCGGAGCCGCCGGCGAGAATGATACCTTTGTAGGCCATGGCGTGTGGGTCGCGAATGGGTGGCGTCGGGATCGAAAACGCGATTCTAAAGATATTTTCTGGGGGGTGTACTGTTTTCGCCCTGGTTTTCGTCCGCCACCCTGGGCCAGGGCAGCCAGACGTCGCCGCGTTCGCGCGAGCGCCTGGTCTGATCGGGCTCGCGCCGCCGGCTGCTTGACGGAACGGTTGGCGCGCAGGCGGTATCCATCAAGATATTGCTAGCGCATGAGTAGCGCGCTACGCTGTTCCCATAACAAATGATGACCAGGACAGCGGCCATGCCTCATACCGTAAGCAACCCCGAAAACAGCTTGAACAAATTCCAGCGTTACCGCATAAGGAAATCCGCCAAGGGAATGAAATTGCTGCGAATCTGGGTACCGGACCCCCATGCGCCCGGTTTCCGCGAGGAGACCCGGCGACAAGCCGCGCTCTTGCGTGGGATGCCAGAGGAGATTGAATCGCTGGAATTCATCGAGGCCGTCGCCGACCGGGAGGGCTGAGGGTGTGAAGCGCGGCGATATCGTGACCGTGGCGCTGGCGGGCGATTATGGTAAACCACGTCCTGCCTTGGTGATTCAATCCGACTGGCTTGACGAGACGGATAGCGTCTTGGTCTGCCTGTTCACCAGCACCGTGCGCGATGCGCCGATCTTTCGGCTAACGGTGGAGCCGTCGCCATCCAACGGCTTGCAGGCCACTTCACAAGTGATGGTGGACAAGGTCATGGCCGTTCGCCGTAATAAGTGCGGCGCTATCATTGGCAGGCTCGATGAGGTGGCGATGTTGGCGCTGAACCGCATGTTAGCCCTGGTCGTGGGCATTGCCGACTAGAAGACTGCTTTCGAGAATTGAGTGGAGGCACCATGGCTTTCCAACATGGTTCTTCGACGGTTTTTGTGGAGGGCGGAAGTACAAGCCGTTTCTTATCGGGGGTTTTGAAGGTGTACCAGCGAATCTCGCCGCGCCGCATCAGTCCCCCCAAACCTGCTCATTTTCCCAATCGTCGAACTCGCCCGGCGTCACCGGCTGGCGGAGATAGCCTTCCCGATGTTGCTGCTCCTGGACCTGCAACTCCAGTCGCGCCAAGGCCGCGCGCAAGGCGTCGCGCGCGAACGCCGAGCGGGATAGCGCGAGCCGGCCAGCGGCCCGATCAACCGCCTGGACCAGTTCCTCTTCCAGCGTGATCTGCACGGTTCGCATCGGGGCATCTCCAATGATAGCGATTGATATCGCCATGGTAATGGGGATGATCATAGCGAATAACGCCTCGTCGAATCAGGAGTCTCCCCGGTCATTTTCATCGCCGACCGGTTTTCCGCCGTCCGTCCGGTGTCGGAAACCCAATGTCATAAATGGCGACGATGTTGGGGTGCAACAACCGGGCGAGAATGCGGCCTTCCTTTTGTGAGCCGTTGCGCCCAGGGGCATGGTTGTGGTAGTAACGTAACTACATTAAGCACGGTCGGAGAGAGGCAATGGCGGTATTTTCCAGTCGGGAATTCAATCGGGATGTGACACAGGCGAAAAAGGCGGCGAGCGCCGGGCCGGTGTTTATTACGGATCGGGGCCGGCCAGCGCATGTGCTGCTGACCATTGAGGCGTATCAACGCCTGACAGGTGACGGACCGAACATCGTCGAGCTGCTGGCGGAGCCAGGCGCGGCGGACATTGAGTTCGAACCGCCCCGCCTGCGCGGTTCGCTATTTCAAACGGCGGATTTGGAGTGATGTACCTGCTTGATACCAATGTGATCTCTGAACTGCGCCGGGCAAAGGCGGGTAAAGCCGACCCGCGCGTCACTGCCTGGGGGACGAGCGTGCCAGTGGCATGCTTGTTCATGTCGGCCATCACCGTGCTGGAACTGGAGTTGGGCGTGTTGCTGATTGAGCGCCGCGATCCGGCTCAGGGCGCGACATTGCGAGTTTGGTTGGAGCAACAGGTGTTGCCAACGTTCTTCGGGCGGATTTTGGCCGTGGATACCGCCGTCGCCCGCCGCTGCGCCAGCCTGCACGTTCCCGACCCACGTTCGGAGCGGGATGCCTTGATCGCCGCAACGGCCTTGACACACGGTTTGACCGTCGTGACTCGAAACGTGGTCGATTTTCAGCCGACTGGGGTTAAAACGCTTGATCCGTGGAATTTCATGATTCCATTAGCCTAGATCAGGTGTTTCGTCCAGAAGGCACGGCTTGCGGTGGCCGAGGTCAACATCAAACCGCCTCCTCAGGGGGGGTGGCTGATTGTGGAACCCGGCGAAACAATTTTCATCACCGACCGGTTTTCCGCCGTCCGTCCGGTTTGGGCTGAGGGCGTCCCGATGCCACAGGTTTGTAAGGATTGTCGCCGCCGCGAAATTCGATCCGGATCGGCGTGCCCCACAGATTCAGTCGCTTGCGGTAGACCCCGGCCAGATAGCGCCGGTAGGCCTCGGGCACATGCTCGGTCCGGTTGCCGTGAATGATAATCATGGGTGGATTGTGTCCACCCTGATGGGCGTAGCGCAGCTTGATACTGTGGCCGTGAACCAGCGGCGGTTGATGGGCGGCCAATGCGCCTTCCAGAATTCGGGTCAGTTCCGGAGTCGACAGTTTGCGGGTGGCGGCGGCGTAGGCTTCCCGGACCGAACTGAGCAGTTCGCCGACCCCGGTGCCGTGCAGGGCGGAAATGAAGTGAGTTTTGGCGAAGTCGAGAAAGCCCAACCGCCAGTCCAGGTCGCGCTTGACCTGGGCGCGAATGTCGGGATCGAGGCGATCCCACTTGTTGACCGCCAGCGCCAGCGCCCGGCCGCTGTCCAGAATCAGGCCCAGCAGGCTGGCGTCCTGGTCGCTGACACCCTGGCGGGCATCCAGCACCAGCACCACCACATGGGATTGCTCGATGGCTTGTAGCGCCTTGATGACGCTGAATTTCTCCACCACCTCGCTGACTCGCGATCGGCGGCGCACCCCGGCGGTGTCCACCAGAATATAACGTTGTCCGTCGCGCTCGAACGGCGCGGCCACGCTGTCGCGGGTGGTGCCGGGCAGATCACAAGCCAGCATTCGTTCCTCGCCCAGCAGGCGGTTGACCAGGGTCGATTTGCCGACGTTGGGCCGACCCACCACCGCTAGCCGGATCACGCCCTCGGGTTCCTCCGGCGCCGCTTCGTCCGCTTCGACCGTGGTCGGCAGGGCGGCGAACACTTCCTCCATCAGCGTCTCGACGCCCTGGTTGTGAACGGCGGCGATGATGTGCAGATGCTCCAAGCCGAGGGCGTGAAAGTCGGCGCTGAGCAGATGCGGATCGCGATGCTCGGCCTTGTTGATCACCAGATGCACCGGCTTCCCGGCGCGGCGCAACTGGCCAGCGATCTCTTCGTCCGCCACCGTCAGCCCGGCGCGGCCGTCCACCAGCAACAGCACGGCGTCTGCCTCTTCGATGGCCCGCCACGCCTGCCGCGCCACCAGTCCGCTCAGCCCCTCGGCCTCGCCGGTCAGGCCGCCGGTATCGACCACGACGCAGGGGCTTGGGCCGCGCCGGCCAATGCCGTACTGGCGGTCGCGGGTCAGGCCGGGCAGGTCCGCCACCAGCGCGTCGCGGGTGCGGGTCAGGGAATTGAACAGGGTGGATTTGCCGACGTTAGGTCGGCCAACCAGGGCGATCACGGGTAGCATGGCGAAGGTATCGTGAGAAACGGAGTTAGGGCAGGGTAGTTTCGGTCAACCGCTCCAGCGCCTCGCGGTATTTGGCGACGGTGCGGGCGACGATGTCCGGCGGCAGTTCCGGTCCCGGCGGCTGCTTGTTCCAATCCAGCGTTTCCAGATAATCGCGCACGAACTGTTTGTCGAAGCTGGGCGGATTGACGCCGGGCCGGTATTGATCCGCCGGCCAGAACCGCGAGGAATCCGGCGTCAGGGCCTCGTCCATCAACACCAGTTCACCCGCCTCGTCCAATCCAAATTCGAACTTGGTGTCGGCGATGATGATGCCCCGCGCCAGGGCATGGTCCGCCGCTTCCCGGTACAGTCGCAGACTGATCTCCCGCACCCGTTCGGCCAGTTCCCGCCCGAGAGTCTGGACGATGTGCTCGAAACTCACGTTCTCGTCGTGGCTGCCCAGCGCCGCCTTGGTGGAAGGCGTGAAAATCGGCTCCGGCAACCGATCCGCCAGCCGCAAACCCGCCGGCAGGGCGATGCCGCATACTTTTCCATCGCGCTGGTAATCCTTCCAGCCCGACCCGATCAGGTAGCCGCGCACGATGGCTTCCACCGGCAGACCCTTCAGCCGCCGCGCCACCACCGCCCGATCCGCGACGCGAGCGTGTTCGGATGAATCGGGCAACGCCTGCTCCAGGGTCTTCTCGGCTCGTTGCAGATGATTGGAAACGATGTGGCGGGTACGAGCGAACCAGAAATTGGAAACTGCCGTCAGCACCGCGCCCTTGCCGGGAATCATCGTGGGCAAGATGACGTCGAACGCGGAAAGCCGGTCGCTCGCCACCATCAGCAGGTGTCGATCGTCCACCGCGTATAAATCGCGAACCTTGCCGCGATAGACGAGCGGCAGACTGGCAATCTCGGGTGGGGCGAGGGTGGATGCGGACATGGACGGGCTGCTCCTGAACGGGGTCTCAAGGAATCGTGCCCGCATTCTACCTGTCCGGCGCGCGTTCGGAACGCGCGAAAGCACCCTCGCCCGGATCGCTTTCCCGTCATGTCGCCAATCCCGCCGATACGGTATGCTTGCGCCATGAATCTCACCGATGCCCTGCTTCCCGGCGATCTGCTGATGTTCGCCTACCTTCCCTGGCTGCTGGTGTTGTCGCAGGCTCTGCGCGCCGCCCCGTGGCGGCTGTTCCTGGCCCGTTCCCACCTCCAGCGGGTCTTTCTGGGCGCGTCGACGGCGCTGTTCCTAATGTGGATCTTCGAGGTCGGGGTCCGGCCAGCGTTGGGTTTCCACTTTCTGGGCGTGACCGTGTATACCCTGATGTTCGGCTGGTCGCTGGGCGTGATCGGGGCCAGCCTGGCGGCGCTGGCGGTCGCTGTCACCAGCGGCGACTGGGCGGCGCTGGCCATGAACGCCTTGCTGCTGGGGGTGCTGCCGGTCTCGACCAGCTACGGCATCTACCTCCTGGTCCATCGCCATCTGCCTCATCATCTGTTTATTTATATTTTTCTATGCGCCTTCTTCAACGCCATGCTGGCGGCGGGCGCGGCAGTGCTGGCCCTGGTGATCCTGCTCGTGGCGACCGAGACCTACACCTTCGCCCGCGTCAGCGCTGAATACCTGCCCTTCTTGCCGCTGTACCTGTTCCCGGAGGGCCTGCTGAACGGCATGATGATCACTGTTCTGATCGGTCTCAAGCCCGACTGGTTGAAAACCTATGACGACGAGACCTATCTGAAAGGTTGAAAACGCGCGTCTAGTACCGCAAGGCCAGGCGCCAGCCGTGGCCTTGGGTCGAATGCAAGAGGTTGATACGCCATCGTGTGGGGAAAAATGTTGGGTGGGGCCTTTGGCTTCATGGTGGGCGGTCCGCTCGGCGGGCTGCTGGGCGCGGCGTTTGGCCATAATCTCGACCGAGGAGGCCAGAAGGCCACCGAGGAACCGGACATCCTCAGCGACGGGCGGGCGCATGGGGTTTTTCTCGCCACGGCCTTCCAATTGATGGGCTATATCGCCAAGGCGGATGGCCGGGTTTCGGAACTGGAAATCGCCGCCGCTCGCGCCATGATGGACCATCTGCAACTGAACGCCGCCCAGCGCCGCGCCGCCATCGATTGCTTCACCGAGGGCAAACAGCCAGGGTTCGCCGCCGACGCCGCCATCGACGCCTTCCGCAATGCCTGTCGGGGGCGTCCGGCCCTGGCGCAGCGGTTACTGAACCTGTTGTTGAATATCGCCTACGCCGACGGCGGCCCGCCACCGGCGACGCAAACCCGGCTCGCGACCGTGGCGGAGCGGCTGGGGATCGTCCGCTTGCAGTTCGAAGCCCTGCAGACCCTGTTCGTCGCCCAGCGCTGGGCGCAACAGCAGAGCCGCCAAACTGGCTCAAACCAGTCGCACGACCAGCGGACGCACGGCCGACGGCCGACCACCGCCGTCAACTCCCTCGCCCAGGCTTACGCGGTGCTGGGCTTGGAGAAAGACGCCAGCCCGGACGACATCAAGCTGGCCTACCGCCGCCTGCTCAAGCGCCATCACCCCGACAAGCTGGCGGCCAAGGGCGTTTCGGCGGCGGAACTGGCCCGCGCCACCGAAAAAACTCGCGAACTGACCGCCGCCTACGAACGCATCCGGGAAGCGCGCGGATTTTAGGAGAAGCACAGTCACAGTATCGTCGGCACATTCAACAGGTTGAGCACCGGCTCGGCGCCCCCTGAAGGCCATCGTCTGGCCTCTGTCCATCAGTTACTCATCCAAGCCCCGATTTTCCACCCCACGAAAGGAGCCTGCGATGCAACCGATGCAATGGACCTATCTGGACACTCTCACGCCTCAGGGCATCGCCGCCACCCTGCAAACCTGGCGCGAACGCCAGCCTGGAACCGGCGTTCTGGCTCTGGTCTGCGAGCAGGAACAGGGGGCGGTGGTTCTATTGCAACAGGCTACCGCCGCCGCAACCATGCCCCTGCTGGGCGCGGTCGTGCCGGGACTGATCGCCGGCGCCCGGTTCTGGCGAAGAGGCGCGATCCTGGTCGCCTTTGACGCGGCGACGCCACGGCGGATCATACCCATGCCCCATGTGGAGCATCGCGCCACGGACGCGGCGGTGGCGTCAGTGGCCGATTTCGTCGTTACTCATGCGGACGAAAATGGTGGCGACACCCTGCTGCTGCTCATGGACACCATGATCCCGGACGCGGCCTCCCTGCTGGATCGCCTCTACCTGGAAGTTGGCGACCAGGTCAACTACGCCGGCCTGTGCGTCGGCAGCGAAACCTTCCAGTCCATACCCTGCCTGTTCGACAGCGAAACCTTCGCGACGGGAGCGGTGCTGGCCCTGATGCTGCGGCGGCATCCCGGCGCGACCCTGGCCCATCACTATCGCGGCGGCGAAGCCCTGTGGGTGACGACCGCCACGACCGGCAGCCGGGTCGAGACCATTGATGGCCGACCCGCTTTCACGGTGTATCAGGAACTGATGGCGCGCGAATACGGCATTGAACTCGACCGGGAGAATTTCTACCGTTACGCCGTCCACTTCCCCTTCGCCCTCAATCGCGCTCAAGGAGAATCGCTGGTGCGCATCCCGGTCAAGGTGGAAGAGGACGGCTCGGTTTACTGTGCCGGCGAAGTGCCTGAAAACGCATTGCTCAGCGTGGTTCGGGCCGTGACGCCGGGCCGTCTGGAAACGGCGCGCGAAGTGGGCGCGGGCGCGCGTTCTGGAGAAGCCATGGCCGGAGTGCTGGTATTCTACTGCGCTGGTCGCCTGATGCATCTGGATCAGGAAGCCGCCACGACGGAACTGGCGGCGCTGGCGGAAGCACTGGCGCCCGCGCCGCTGGCCGGCGCTTTGTGCCTGGGGGAAATCAGCTCCGGGCGACAGCAATATCCGGCCTTTCATAACGCAACACTTGTGGCCCTGCCTTGGACCTGAACCAAAACCAATCGGTCAGCATTCTTTGCGGCGACCCGGGCCATTCGTCAATTGCCCGGCCCCGGCGGCGCCGGCCACAATGGATAACTCGCGGGCACGAGAGATGTTGGCCCGGTTGGAAGCCCTGCTAGCCGAGGACGACACCCGGGCCAGTCAGGTGTGGCGCAAGGCGGCGCCCACCATCACCATGACGTTGGGAGCCACGGCGGTCGAGCTTGACAAGGCCATCGAGCGCTTTGAGTACGACGAGGCGCTGCGAATCCTGCGAACCGCCCTGTCGTCGCCGGCCATGGCTGGCGCTACGACCCGAGCGTGATCAATGATCGGCCCAACCCGCGCCACCGTGGCTACGCCCTGGTTCAGCCGGGTGGAACGACTGTTGCTTATCTTCACCTTCGCCCTGGGACTGTTGACGCCTTTGAGCGCCGACGACTCGGGAGGGACCGCCCTGGGACTGCTGACGCCTTTGGGTGCCGGCGACCCGGAACCGGTGAGAATGGCCGTACTGTCGTTCCGGCCCAAGCCAGAGATGCTGGCGCGCTGGCAACCGCTGGCCGACTATCTGAACCAGACGGTGCCCAGCCACCGTTTTGTGTTGACGGTTTACCACTACCCGGAGCTGGAGACCGCGATTGCCGAGGGGCAGGTCGATTTCCTCCTTACCCAGCCCGCGCATTATGTTCTGATGACCTACCGCGACGGGGTTTCCTCGCCGCTCGCTACCTTGGTCGACAAAGTCGGCGGTTACCCCCTGGATGTGTTCGGCGGCGTTATCTTCACGCGCGCCAACCGCGACGATATCGCTACCCTCGCCGATCTTCGGGGGAAAATCCTGGCGACCGCCACGACGGACTCCCTCGGCAGCTACCAGATGCAGGCCCTGGAACTGGCCCGCGCCGGCGTTCGCCTGCCCCAGGACGCCAAGGTGATCGAAACCCAACCACCGCAAGATCGGGTGGTGCAAGCGGTGTTGACAGGTCAGGCGGACGCGGGGTTCGTGCGCACCGGGGTGATCGAGGCCATGGTTCGGGAAGGCAAGCTGGATGCCGCGGCGCTGAAAATCCTCAATCCGCGGACCGTGGCGAGTTTTCCCCATCACTTGTCCACGCGCCTGTATCCCGAATGGGCGTTTGTGGCCATGCCGACGACTGACATCGCCCTGGCCCGCCAAGTGGCGGCGGCCTTGCTGGCGTTGCCTCACGATGGCGCGGTGGCGCGAGCCTGCCGCATCCAGGGTTTTACCATTCCCGCCAACTACCATCCGGTGGATGATCTGCTGCGCGAGCTGCGCCTGCCGCCCTTCGACGACGCTCCCCAATTTTCGCCGCGCGATATCTGGGACCGCCACCATAACGCCATCACCCTCGCTGCCTTGATCGGAGGTCTGATCCTACTGCTGATCACAGTCCGATTGTGGCGAACCAATCGCTGGCTGAAGGTGGAGCGCCGGCGGGTCAAGGCCAGCATGGCGCGGCTGGCGGACAGCGAAGCGCGGCAGAGCGCCATTCTCAACGCCCTGGGCGAAGGGGTTTATGGCACGGATGTCCAGGGGCGTTGCCGCTTCATCAATCCCGCCGCTGGGTCGATGCTCGGCATAGACCCGGACGCGGCGCTCGGGCAGGATCAACATGTGCTGTTTCACCACCATCGCCCCGACGGCCAGCCGTACCCAGTTACCGAATGTCCGATTTACCTCACCCGGCAAGATGGCCAGGTCCGCTCCCAGGAAGAGTGGTTCTTCCGCCAGGATGGCGCCGGTTTTCCGGTGGAGATCATCACCGCCCCCCTGTTTGAGGACAGCGAGATCGTGGGTACCGTGACGGCTTTTCAGGACATCACCCAACGCAAGCGGATCGAGCAGGAACTCGACCGCTATCGCCACCGCCTGGAAGATCTGGTGCTGTCCCGCACCGCGGATCTGGCCGAAGCCAAGGATGCGGCCGAAGCGGCGAACCGGGCCAAAAGCGTGTTTCTGGCCAACATGAGTCATGAAATCCGCACCCCGATGAACGCCATCATCGGGCTGACCCACCTGTTGCGGCGAGCCGACCCCACGCCCGAACAGGCGGATCGGCTGGACAAGATCAACGACGCCGCTCAGCATCTGCTGCGCATTCTCAACGACATTCTCGACCTGTCCAAGATCGAGGCCGGCCGGCTCACCCTGGAGGAAACCGAATTCTCGTTGGCCCGGGTCTTGGATCATACACTGAGCCTGCTCGGCGAGCGGGCGGCCGCCAAAGGCCTGCGCCTGGTGTCGGTCATCGCCGCCGCCGTGCCAGCGCGGCTGCGCGGCGACCCTCTGCGGTTGGGGCTGATCCTGCTGAACTTCGTGAGCAACGCCATCAAGTTTTCCGAGCGTGGCCAGATCACTCTGCGTGTCCGCATCGAGACCGAGGACGAACAGAGCGTGCTGCTGCGCTTGGAGGTGGCCGACCAGGGCATTGGCCTGACGCCGGAGCAACAGGCGCGGTTGTTTCAGGCCTTCGTCCAGGCCGACGACTCGACCACCCGCCAATATGGCGGAACCGGCCTGGGTCTGGCCATCGCCAAACGGCTGGCGAACCTGATGGGTGGAGAGGTGGGGGTGGAAAGCCAGGCCGGCGTCGGCAGCACCTTCTGGTTGACCGCCCGGCTGGGCCGGGTGGCTGAAAGCCCAGCCAGCGCCGACGTGGTTGATGCCGAGCTTGCGTCGGCCGATCAGATTTTGGCCCAGCGGTATCGGGGAGCGCGGCTGTTGCTGGTCGAAGACGACCCCATCAACCAGGAAGTGGCCGTCGACCTGTTGCGAGCGGTTGGCTTAACGGTGGACGTGGCCGACAATGGCCTGATCGCGGTGGAAAAAGTCCGCGCCGGCGCTTACGCCCTGGTGCTGATGGACATGCAGATGCCAGTCATGGATGGCCTGGCCGCCACTCAGGCGATCCGTCAATTGCCCGACGCGGCGACACTGCCCATTCTGGCGATGACCGCCAGCGCCTTCGACACCGACCGCCAGCGTTGTCTGGACGTAGGCATGAACGACTATGTCCGCAAACCCGTCGAACCGAACCAGCTCTACACCACCTTGCTGCGCTGGCTGCCGGAGCCGGTCGAGGCGGCGCCGGTCGAGGAAGCGCCAGTTCGGATAGCCCCGGAGCAGGCCGCTCCGGTCGGTGTGGCCGGGCTGGAAGTCGAGACGGGGCTGAAAGCGGTCTCGGGCAACTGGGCTCGCTATGCGCGCTTGCTGGACCTGTTCGCCCGGGAGCATGGCGGCGACGCGGCGACGCTGCGCGCGCATCTGGCGGCCGGCCGAAGGAGCGACGCACGCCGGCTGGCCCACACGCTCAAGGGCGTGGCGGCGACCCTGGGGGCCGAGGCGGTTTGCCGGAGCGCCCTGGCGCTGAAGAGGGCGCTGAGCAGCGACGCGGACGACGCGGAGCTGGAAGCCGGCATCAGCGCGGTTGATGCGGTGCTGACCCCGCTACTGGCCGCGATCCGGCGGCTGGAACTGGCGGCGCCGCCGCTGCTGCATGAAGCTGTCGACGCGGTGCGAACGCGCCATATGCTGGTGCAACTGGAAGCCCTGCTGATGGTCGACGACACGCAAGTTGGGCAAGTCTGGCGCGAGTGTGCGCCCCTGGTCATGGCGGCGCTAGGGCCTGCCGCGATCCAGATCGGCAGCGCCATCGAGCATTTCGAATATGACACGGCACTGCAAGTCTTGCGGGCAACGGCGACAACTCACGGGGTCGCCTGAATTGACGTGATTGCGACCATTGATCGCGAAAGGGTCGGTGAAATGGCAAAAGACAGCGCGCCAACCATTCTCATCGTTGACGACACTCCCGAGAATCTTTCGGTGCTGAGCGAGTTGCTGCAACCCCATTACCAGGTGCGGGCCGCCAATTCGGGCCGCCGCGCCTTGCAGGTGGCGGCCAGCGCCCCGCGCCCCGACCTGATTCTGCTCGATGTCATGATGCCGGAAATGGATGGCTATACGGTCCTCGCCCGGTTGCGGGACGATCCAGCCACCGCCGCCATCCCGGTGATTTTCGTCACCGCTCTGGATCGCAGCAGCGATGAAGAACGCGGCCTGGCGCTGGGGGCGGTGGACTACATCAGCAAACCGATCAAACCGGCGCTCGTGCTGGCGCGGGTCAAAATCCACCTGGACCTCAAGGCGGCTCGCGACTGGCTACAGGATCGCAACGCCGTCCTGGAAGCCGAGGTGACGCGGCGGCTGAAAGAGAACCTACTGATTCAGGAGGTCAGCATCCGCGCCCTGGCCCATCTGGCCGAAATCCGCGACCCGGAAACCGGCAACCACCTGCGCCGCACCCAGAGTTACGTCCAGGTGCTGGCCCTGCACTTGCGGACGCATCCGCGCTTCGCCGCGTTTCTGAACGCTCAAAACATTCAGGCGTTGGTGAAGTCGGCTCCGTTGCATGACATCGGCAAGGTCGGCATTCCTGATCACATCCTGCTCAAACCCGGCAAGCTCACGCCCGAAGAGTATGCGATCATGCAGACTCACAGTCGTCTGGGCCGCGATGCCATTGAACTGGCCGAGCGGGATACCGACCAGCCAGTGGAATTTCTGCACCTGGCCAAGGACATCGCTCACTACCACCACGAAAAATGGGATGGTTCCGGTTATCCCGACGGGCTGGCTGGTGAGGCCATTCCCATCCCGGCCCGATTGATGGCACTGGCTGATGTGTTCGACGCCCTCATCAGCTGGCGAGTCTACAAGGCGCCGCTTCCATTCAAGCAAGCAGTTGAGGTGATCCGCGAGGGGCGGGGCACCCATTTTGACCCCGCCGTTGTTGACGCCTTCCTGGCCTGCCTGGACGAATTCAAGACCATTGCCGCCCACCATGCGGACTGTGAAGAGACAGTCTCGTTAACAAAACTGCACTGATCATGGGTATTCCTCCCGACAGCGACTAGTGGACTATCGAGATTTAACCGAGTTGTCCTCATACCTTCGCTTCAACAGCTCCCAGTGTTCGAAGCAATCGCTCGTGAATCCCGCCGAAACCACCGTTGCTCATGATCAACACTTGGGTTCCCGGTTTAGCCTGGGTCTGGATGGCGATGAGCGTATCGTCGAGTGAATGGCAGACCTGCCCACGCGGGCCGAGCGCCGCCGCCACCGCGCCAAGGTTCCAGCCGAGATCGGGCGCCTGATACAGCACCACGGCATCCGCCAACGCCAGCGCTGGCGCCAGGCTGTCCTTGAACACGCCCAATTTCATGGTGTTGGAACGCGGCTCCAGCACCGCGATGATCGGTTGCGCGCCGACCTTGGCCCGCAATCCGGCCAGCGTCGTCGCGATGGCCGTGGGATGGTGAGCGAAATCGTCGTAAACCGTCACGCCGTTGACCGCGCCGCGCGCTTCCAGCCGCCGTTTCACGCCCTGAAAATCCCGCAAGGCTTTGAGGGCGCTCTCTATCGGCACACCCACATGACGAGCGGCGGCGATGGCGGCGAGTGCGTTGTGGACATTGTGCATTCCCAACTGGTTCCACCCGGCCCGACCCTGACGCTGGCTTTGATAGTAAATCTCAAAAGCGCCGCCGTCCGGAGCGATGTCCCGCGCTTCCCAGTCGCCCGTGCCGAAGCGTTCCACCGGGGTCCAGCAACCTGTCGCCAATACCTCGGTCAGATTGGCGTCCTGGCCGTTGGCGACGATCAGGCCGGAACCGGGCACGGTGCGCAGCAGATGATGAAACTGACGTTGGATAGCCGCCAGATCGGGGAAGATGTCAGCGTGATCGAATTCCAGGTTGTTCAGGATCAAGGTGCGCGGCCGGTAATGGACGAACTTGGAGCGCTTGTCGAAGAACGCAGTGTCGTACTCGTCGGCTTCAACCACGAAAAACCGGCCCTGGCCCAGCCGCGCCGACTGGCCGAAATTGGCGGGAATGCCGCCGATCAGAAAGCCCGGCTCCAGCCCGGCCCGTTCCAGAATCCAGGCCAGCAGACTGCTGGTGCTAGTCTTGCCGTGGGTGCCGGCCACCGCCAGCACATGGCGGTCGCGCAAGACATGCTCCGCCAGCCAGGCCGGCCCGGAAGCGTAGGGTCGGTCGCGGTTCAGCAACTCCTCGATGATCGGGCGACCCCGGCTCATCACATTGCCGACGACCACCATGTCCGGTTGGAACTCGGCAAGTTGCTCGGGAGCGTAACCTTCCCGCAAGGCGATGCCGGCCTCGGCTAGCTGGGTGCTCATCGGTGGATAAACGTTGGCGTCGCAACCGGACACGGCATGTCCCGCCGCGCGGGCCAGCAGGGCGACGCCGGCCATGAAGGTGCCGCAGATGCCGAGAATATGGATGTGCATGATTTGGATGGAATTTAGAAAAAATGCAAACTTAACAGGACGACTAATCCAGCGCCTCGCAACAAAACAACAAAGCGAGTCCTAGCGAACTAGACGCTTTCACGGCGTTCCTCCTAGCCCATCAGTTAATGAATCTATGCTCCTGAAGCACTACCGACAGCGTGAACGCGCCCAGACAGGCCACGGCGAACCATTGCAGTGGATCGCCGTCGCTATACGACGCGAACAAACTCCCGACGATGGCGACCACTTGTGGCAATGGATTACTCAGCGACTGAAACGGTGGAGCGAATCGGGAAAGGCCGCATAGAGAGCGGCAGGTCGGCGGTGGCGAAGGTGGCCAGAATGCCGAGAATCAGCAGACCGATGTGGATGTCAGGTCCCGCGAGATCGAGATTATGTTGACACTCAAAGCCGTCGTTTGCTGGAATCGCGGCGATCAGATCGTCTAAGAACCGTCGCGATTCCAACAGACGACGGCTCCTAATGTCAATATAATCTCTCGAGATCCGACACATATGAACGCGGTCGTCGGCGGCTTGGCCGTCCTGCTCTATCTGCTCGCCGGCGGCTGGCTCGCCGTCCGCCTGGCGCGCGCTGGCGCCGGCGCGGCTGGTTCGAAGGGCGGTGCGCTGGCGCTGGGCTGGGGCGCGGCGCTGTTGCACGCTATGATCCTGGCCCAGACCGTGTTCCAGCCCGTCGGTCTAAATCTCGGCTTTTTCAATGCCCTGTCCTTCACTGGCTGGCTGATTGGCGTGGTGTTGCTGGCAGTGGCCATGGTCCGGCCGATCGAGAATTTGGGCATCGTGGTGCTGCCCTTCGACGCCCTGACGCTGGTTTTTGGTCTGTTGTTCCCCGCCGAGCGCATCGTCGCCGATCCCTACCAGTGGCCGCTGGAACTGCATATCCTGATCGCCATCCTGGCTTACTCGCTGCTGGCGCTGGCGGCGGTTCAGGCGATCTTGCTGGCGATTCAGGATCACCGCCTGCGCCACCGTCATCCGGGCGGCTTCCTGCGCGGCATTCCGCCCTTGACCACGATGGAATCGCTGTTATTCCAGATGATTGGCGCCGGTTTTGTCCTGCTCGGCATCACCCTGGTCAGCGGCTTGTTTTTCCTGCACGACCTGTTTGCCCAACACTTGGCGCATAAGGCGACGCTTTCGTTCGTGGCCTGGGGGGTGTTTGGGGTGCTGTTGTGGGGCCGCTGGCGCTTCGGCTGGCGCGGTCGCACCGCCATTCGCTGGACCCTGAGCGGCTTCGCTTTTCTGGCGTTGGCCTATTTCGGCAGCAAGCTGGTGCTGGAGCTGATCCTGCAACGCTATTGAACGAGCAAGCGGTGCCAAGGCGACATGCCGCCGCTCCAACCACTCCACGCACCCCATCAGGAGTCCGTAGACGACTATCCAACCAACTGTCAGCGCCACCTGGCCGGCGGGGGGCAACCGGACCGCCAACAGCGCCGACCCGGCACAGGTCAGCATCAGTGCGTACTCGACCAACACCGTTCGGCGATGGCCCCAGCCGAGCAGCACCAGGCGTTGATAACAATGGGTTCGATGGGCTTCCCAAACCTTCTCGCCGCGCAGCAGGCGACGCAGAAGAGTTACGGTTGCGTCGGTGATAAACGGCGAAAATACCAGCAACGCCACCCAGAACGGGAACAGTCCGACCTTGTTGCCCCACAAGCCGCACGCCACTGCCAGGAAGCCTAGAGTGGTGGAGCCGGTGTCGCCGAGAAAGAGTTTCGCCGGCGGGAAATTATGGACTAGGAACCCGGCGCTGGCCGCCGCCGTCGTCAGGCAAAGGGTTACGAACCCGCCATCGGCCCGTCCCAACCAGGCTAGCGTGGCAAACCCGATCACCGCCATGCCGCCGGCGAAGCCGTCCATGCCATCCATGAAGTTGTAGAGGTTGATCATCCAGACGATGAGCAACAGGGTCAGGGGAGTTGTTACCCAGACGGGAATGGGCCAGGCAAGACCGGGAAGTTCGAAACGGTCGGGAGCAAGACCAGCCGCCAACAGGCTGACAGCGGCCAGCAGATGAACTAAGATGCGCCACCTAGCGGCGACACCCTGGCAGTCATCGACCAACGCAACCAACGCCAGCGATGCCAAGCCCGCGAAAACAGGTCCAAAAGCTTGAAGCGGCGGGTCGGCGGTCGCGAGCATCGTTGGCGACATACCGATCATCATTCCCGCCAGCATGGCCAACCCGCCGGTTCTTGGAACGGGCCGCTGGTGCAAGGAACGCGCATTGGGATGATCGAGCAAGCCCGGCAAGGCGACCGCGCGCGCCAAGCGCCGACTCAGGAAGAATGCGATCGCAAACGCCAATAGACCGCCCGCGATCACCGTGTCGATCAAAAAAAAATTGGTATCCATTTCGAATAATGCTTGAGTACGATTCAGCTAAAAGACCACCGCCCGCGATCGACGAATTTTTTCAACTGATTCGTTATCGCGACTTGATCTTCTTGATGGTGGAAAGCATCCTGAAGAACCGCTACAAGCGTTCGGTGCTGGGCGTCTTCTGGATGCTGCTCAATCCACTGTTGCAGACGATCGTGCTCAGTGTCGCATTCGGGACGATGTTCAAGTCATCAATACCCAGTTACGCAGTTTATCTCTTGACTGGATTGTTAGCGTGGAACTTTATCACACAAACCACCCAATACGCCATGAACAGCATGGCCTATGGTGGGGGATTGCTGAAAAGGGTCTATATTCCACGCGCCACCTATATTATCGCAGCGGTCGGCAATGGTTTGGTCAATTTGGTCGTTTCGGTTGGCGCTCTGTTGGTCATTATCATTTTCCTCCACCATGAAATAACCTGGGCTTGGCTGTTTTTACCAGTCAGTATCGTGATTCTGGCTATTTTCTCGCTGGGTCTTGCACTATTTTTATCCACCGCGTCAGTATTCTTCACCGATACGGTCGATATTTATCAGGTGCTGATTCAGGCTTTATTCTTCCTAACCCCCATCATGTATCCCCCATCAATTCTTCCACCCGAGCTAAATCAATTGCTTGCATTGAATCCTTTCGTTATTCTAATCGAAGTTTTTCGAATACCGATCCATGCCAACCATCTCCCAGATTTCAGTCTCGTTGTAAACGCCGCATCTCTCGCGCTAATCACCTTGGTCGCTGGCTGGGTCCTGTTCACCAGCAAGGCTGACCAACTTGCCTATCGCCTGTAATAATGGAAAATACCGCGATACAACTCAATGACGTAACGGTACGGTTTCGCATTCCTCATGAAAAGATTCCCACGTTGCAGGAATATGCGATACGTTGGCTGAAGAGACGTAGTGTCAGTTTTTCCGACTTCAATGCATTGAACAATGTCAGTTTCTCGATCAAGCAGGGTGCAACAGTCGGCATCATTGGCGCCAACGGCGCTGGCAAGAGCACCCTGCTTAAGGTTATCTCAAGGGTTATTCGCCCAACGTACGGTCGCGTTTTTCTGAGAGGACGCATCGCGCCATTATTGGAACTGGGTGCAGGGTTCGACTATGAGATGACAGGCAGGGAAAATATTTTTCTCAATGGAGCCGTATTGGGTTTTAATCGAAAAGATATTGCAAGCCGCTTGGATAGAATCGTGGAATTTTCTGGCATCAGCGAGTTTATTGACGCTCCAATTCGTACCTATTCCAGCGGCATGGTGGCAAGACTGGGATTTGCGGTTGCAACCGATGTTCAGCCAGATATCCTGGTTATTGATGAAATATTATCAGTGGGAGATGTTGAGTTTCAGAAAAAATCTGCACAAAGAATTCTACAATACTCCAATAATGGATCAACAATTCTTGTTGTTTCACATAACCCAAGCGCAATCAAGCAGCTTTGCAATGATGTCATATGGTTGCAACATGGCCTCATAAAAATGAGGGGATCTGTGGATGACATCATCAATTATTATTCATCGTGACTTTTACAGAGAGAAGATTACATGAAAAATAGTACTATCGACCTGCCTGGTCAGAGCATAAATTTATCCCTTGACGACTACCGGTTTGATGAGAACAGCCAGTGTTGGCTACCCAATCGAAACCGCTTCCATTTTTCCTATTCGGATGGCGATGAAGTTGAGCAACGCATTGCCGGCTTAATCAAGCAGGCAAACAATATTACAGTATTATCCACTGAACTTCGCCAATATTGCATCGACTGGCCATCGTTGTATCACCTTACCAGCGCGCGTGCTAATATCTTGCGCCCCTTTGAAGCCGATCTTCGTGGGGATATCCTAGAAATTGGTGCTGGTTGTGGAGCGATTACCCGTTATTTGGGTGAGTGCGGTGGAAATGTATTGGCACTTGAAGGTAGTCCCCGGCGTGCGGCTATTGCCAAATCAAGGACACGAGATCTGCCAAATGTTGCTGTAGTTGTGGACGACTTTAATCAGTTTCAGTGTGCTCAGAAATTTGATGTCATCACTCTGATTGGCGTGCTTGAGTATGCTAACTTATTTTCTAACCATGATGATCCGGCGCTATCCATGTTGCAGCGCGCCCAGTCGCTATTAAAGCCCAGTGGAAAGCTAATCATTGCAATAGAGAACCAACTAGGTTTGAAGTATTTTGCCGGTGCGCCCGAGGATCACCTTGGAAAATCAATGTATGGCATTGAGGCTCGCTATAGAAATGGTCAACCACAAACATTTGGCAAAGTTGTTTTAAAACGGATGCTGAAGGATGCTGGATTTGAATCGGTGGAATTTTTAGCTCCATTCCCGGATTACAAATTACCTGTTTCGATTTTGACTGAGCAAGGTATGAATAACCAAGCCTTTGATGCGGCCACCTTGGCGTGGCAAAGCGTCAGGCGTGATCCTCAACTGCCTGTACATACCAGTTTTGCGCTTGAACTAGCCTGGCCTGAAATATTCAAAAACGGGTTAGCCATGGATATGGCCAATTCATTTCTCATCGTTGCATCAATATCCAGTCGGGAATCAAATAGGCCAAATATTCTGGCTTTTCATTATACTACGGAGCGACGACCTCAATTTTGTAAAGAAACCCGATTTATCGAAAAAGAATCTGGCGACATAATTGTTCAATATCGCCGACTTGCGTCCAATGCAGATCATAGAGGACCAACTTCATCTGGAGAGCTTTACTTTTCCGTTCCAGATAGCTCGGCTTATATTAGTGGGAAGCTTCTTTTACGCGAATTCATCGAAACTATCAGTCGTACTGGATGGTCAATATCCGAAGTTGGATTTTTTTTAAAGCGTTATATTCGTGCAATACGATCGGTAGCTAGTTTGCGAAGTATTGACCTTGATAAAGAATCGTCCAAAGCCAACTTGCCTGGGTATTTCATAGATTTATTACCACAAAATATTATCGTCAAACATAATGGTGGGTTTGAGCACTTTGATTTGGAATGGGAGAGTGCTGACACGATAACGCTTGATTTTTTACTATTCAGAGGATTGTTTGTGGCACTTGGAAATACTTCCCAGTGTGCGATTCCCAATGATGGAAGATTAATTGAATGGAAAACTTTCATTCAGAAGGCTGTAAAAACATGTGGATTAGATATCTCTGACGAGCAGTATTCAGTTCATTTGCTGAAAGAGCTAGAATTACGTAAATTTGTAACAGGCATATCGATAGAAAGACCGGATATTTACCTAAATTGTAAACTGCCGGCCTTCGAATTAGAGACTGCTTTGATAAGTCGCGACGCCGAAGTTGCGAGATATAATGCCGAAATCGAATCCGCTCGCGCCGAAATCGAATCCGCTCGCGCCGAAATCGAATCCGCTCGCGCCAGAATTCGTGCATTAGAGGAAGAAAAGAGGAATAATTCAACTGAGTTAAATCAACTCAAACTGGTGCGAGAGAGTCTTGATAATCGTGTTCATTATCTAGAATATCGTGAGGTGGAGCTAACTCGCTGGGTTAATGACTTACTCGCAAGCTTAAGCTGGAAAATCACCTCTCCATTAAGGTCCACCGCGAATATTAGAAACTGGATGGATCTGAGAATTCATGATGTGAAAGATGCTTACAATAAAGGTGGAATTATCAATGTCATCCACCATACATGGATTTATTCTTGTGATAAACTTTTGAGTAAAAAGTTGGCCAGTCTGTTAACTTTTGAACATGGAAAATCGATAATTGGCGCATCCAATGATCAGCAATCATTGGATGTTCAGTCACCTGTTGTTGATAATGTCGCCCCTCAATCTGCGGCTCAATCGGCCTTGGCTTCCTTCGATGTAATTTGCTTCGCCAACATTGAATGGTCGGCGCGTTATCAGCGTCCTCAACACATTATGAGTCAGTTTGCAAAAAATGGCTATCGGGTTTTTTATATCATTGCCTCAAAACTCCCTCCATCGAATACAGCCTACATGGTTGAAAAAGTAGCCGAACATGTATATGAGGTGTGCTTACGGGTTGGCTTGACTCAAAATTTCTATGGCGAGATGATGGAATATCGAAATAAGATCGATTTCCTCGAATCCCTGGCTGAATTAATGAAGGATTATCGGATTAAGACCGCCCTTTCGGTGGTTCATATTCCTTACTGGACGCCTCTGGCTCTTGAATTAAGAGCTCGATATGACTGGAAAATTTTATACGATTGCATGGATGAGTGGGTTGATTTTCCAAATATTGGCAAGGCCTTAATCGACCAGGAGGAAATTTTGGTTCGACAAAGCGATCTTGTTACTGTTACTGCATCGCTTCTTTACGAAAAATGGTCGTCGGTCGCCCAGCGTTGCGTACTAATTCGGAATGCGGTTGATTATGTATTTTTCAGGGAGTATTGCTCTCCAAATCGTTTGCTGGAGGATATAACTCACCCCATAATCGGTTACTACGGAGCACTAGCCGAATGGGTTGATTTCGAATTACTATCCTTCCTGGCGCAGAGCAGGCCTGATTGGAGTTTTGTATTGATCGGCGATATCTTTGTCAAAGATACGGCTGGATTGGCTAAAATATTTAATGTGTATATGCCAGGACGGCAACCTTATCTAGACATGCCGAAATTCCTCTACCACTTCGATGTATGCCTGATTCCGTTCAAGCTTAACAATGTAACGCATGCAGTTGATCCTGTGAAGTTTTACGAATTCATTAGCGCTGGCAAACCCATTGTATCGGTGCCATTGGAAGAATTGAAAATATACAGTGATTATATCTATTTCGCCAGCCAACCAGAGCAATTTCTACGGAAGATTGAAATGGCGCTTGGCGAAATTGATCCTGATTTATTCAACAGAAGAGTAGAATTGGCTCAACGTAACGATTGGACTAGCCGCTTTGAAGCTTTTTCTTCCGCAATCATTGCTCTTTATGAAAAAGTTTCGATCATCGTCATTACCTACAACAATTGTGACTTGACCCGTCTTTGCATTGAAAGCATTTTCCGCAACACAACATATCCCAGGTACGAGGTCATTATCGTGGATAATGCTTCGTCCGATGATACTCGCAATTATTTGCGTTATCTGGCTCGGACTTCCGATCGCGTCAAGATTATTCTAAATAGTCAAAATCTCGGTTTTGCCGTGGCCAACAATCAGGGACTTAAAGTGGCTACGGGTGAATACATTGTTTTGCTGAACAATGACACTGTGATGCCTCGAGGCTGGCTTGATCCGCTGCTGCTGCATTTGAAAGATCCGAATATAGGATTGGTTGGGCCTGTAACCAATTTTGTGGGGAACGAAGCCAAAGTCGATGTTGATTACTCATCGCTGGATGAAATGGAATCATTCGCCGACCGTTACATATATACTCATTCAGGCAAGATTTTCGACATTGCGGTGCTCGCCATGTTTTGTGTAGCGATGCGGCGTAGTGTATTCGAATGTGTAGGTTTCCTGGATGAAAACTTTGGAATCGGCATGTTTGAAGATGACGATTATAGCAATCGCGTTCGCGAAAAAGGCTTCCGTGTGGTATGCGCTGAGGATGCATTTGTTCACCACTTTGGTCAGGCAGCATTCAAGAAGCTGATTGAAACTGGTGAATATCAAAGGATTTGGGCCAATAACCAAGCTTATTATGAAAAGAAATGGGGGCAATGGAAACCCCACGCGCATCGTTGATACCGAATCACAAAGAGCCGATTGATTTCACTGAGGAAATCAAGTTATGAATGACGACAAACGAAAAATTGCTGACTACTGGTCAGAAAATTTGGCTGGCTCTAATCCTTTCTCTCCTGATGTTTATTGGTTGGCGGTACCAGATGTTCAGAAGCATTATCAGAAGAGAGCTTGTGCGAACAAACCTTACCCAAGTTGGATCGAATATTGTGTTGGAGAGTTTTTAGGAGATCGCGTCCCTGTACAAAAAATGCTCAGTATCGGTTGTGGAACTGGCAGCTTGGAACGCCACCTATTCAATTTAAAGGCATTTCAGCATTGCCATGCCGTTGACATTTCTCCCAAGGCTATAGAAGCGGCTAAGAATGAGTCCAATCAACTTGGCATCGAATCCATCACCTATTCAGTACATGATGTCGAAGCCATGGATTTAGGCGCTAAACAATATGATGTCGTCTGGTTTAATGGTTCACTGCATCACATCAAGGAGCTGGAGATTGTATGCCAACGAGTTAAACAAGCCCTAAAACCCGGAGGATGGTTATTTTTTAACGAGTATGTGGGTTTTAATCGTTTTGCTTTCCCAAGCCGTCAGCGTGATGCAATCCAACATGCGTTTTTTCTGATTCCACTACAGTATCGGCGTTCCTTTGTGGATCGGAAAAATAAATACCAGGAAACTCCACCAATTCCTGATCCCAGGGAGGTCGCGCGTACCGATCCATCCGAAGCAGTAAGGTCACAAGATATCTTACCGGTTGTCAAAAATTTGTTCGATATCGTGACGATCAACCAGTGTGGTGGTTCCCTTCTGCAATTTCTGCTAAGTGGAATCGCGGGCAATTTCAAGCCGTCGGACCCTCAATCCATGCTGATTCTCGACATGTTAATCAACATCGAGGACGCTCTTGTCGATTCCGGAGATATTCAGAGCGATTTCGTTGTAGTCGCAGCGCGAACTGACTCGCGCTAACAACAGTCGAACCTGTGGGCATCGAGATGGGCAAAATTCTTTGCGTCGTCGGCACGCGGCCGGAGGCCATTAAAATGGCGCCGGTCATCCTGACTCTGAGAAAAGAAGGTTGGGCCAAGGTCCGGGTGCTGGCCACGGCGCAGCATCGGCATATGCTGGATCAGGTGCTGGCGATTTTCGGGATCGAACCGGATATCGATCTTGACATCATGCGGCCCAATCAGGCGCTCACCACGCTGACGGCGCGGCTGCTGCTCGATCTCGATGACGTGTTGCAGGCCGAACGGCCCGACGTGGCCTTGGTACAAGGCGATACGACCACGGTTTTAAGCGTGGCTCTGGCCTGCTTCTATCACCGGATCCCGGTCGGACACGTCGAAGCGGGTCTGCGCACCGGGGATCTGCGCAATCCCTTTCCAGAAGAAATGAACCGGGTGGTGACAGGCCGTCTGGCGCGCTGGCATTTCGCCCCCACCCAAAGCGCCAGGGAGAACCTGGTGCGGGAAGGCATCCCGGCCGAAACGATTGTGGTCACGGGCAATACCGTGATTGACGCCCTGATGACCGTGGCCCCACGCGATCTGGACCTCGGCGTGGCGCTGGATGCTTCCAAACGGCTGATTCTGGTCACGGCGCATCGCCGGGAGAATTTCGGCGAACCGTTTCGCCAAATCTGCCTGGCCATTCGGGCGTTGGCGGATCGCTATACGGACCTTGAGATTCTCTACCCCGTTCATCCCAATCCGAACGTCGCCGAAGTCGCCAAGGTCCTGCTGTCCGGTCATCCACGCATCCACTTGTGCGAGCCGTTGGATTATTTACCCTTCGTCGCGGCCATGAAGCGCGCCTATTTGATCCTGAGCGATTCTGGCGGCGTGCAGGAAGAAGCGCCGGCCTTGGGTAAACCGGTTCTGGTGTTGCGCCGGGAAACGGAACGGCCCGAGGCGGTGAGCGTCGGCGTGGTCAAGCTGGTGGGGCCGGATTATGACGCCATCCTGGCGGAATCGGCGCGGCTGCTGGACGATCCCCATCATTACGCCTCCATGGCGCGGGGCGTCTCGCCCTATGGCGATGGCCATGCGGCGGAACGGATCGCCGCCATCCTGCGCGAGTCGCTGATGGGATAACCGTTGCGTATCCTGCTCATCGCCTACGAATTTCCGCCGATTATCGCGGCGCAGTCGCTGCGCTGGTTTTACCTGAGCGATGAACTGGCTCGCCGGGGGGTTGAAGTTCATGTGTTGTGCCCCGCGCTGCCCGCGTTGCCCGACTATCCGGTTCGCTCGCACGATCGCGTCATTCCCCATCGGGTCTGGCCGGGTCCTTACGTCGGGCTTTCGCAACGACTGGCGTCCAACGCGCTGAAGCGGTCAGCCCTCTCCGCCACCGCCGGCGATACGACCCCCTCAGTGCTACTGGCGGTCTATCGGTTGATCCGCCGAGGGCTCGATCAGGTGCTTTATCCGGATCTGCGGACGGAGTGGTATCCATTCGCGAAGCCGAAATTGCGCGCGCTGCTGGCGCAATACCCTTTTGACGCGGTGATTAGCTCGCATGAACCCGGCGTGGATCTTTTGCTGGGCTGGTGGGCTAAGAAACATTTTGCACGGCGCTGGGTGATCGATTTGGGCGATCCTCTCCTGGCTCCTTACACACCGGTCTGGCGCCGCGGCCTTGATCGCCGGTTTGAGCGGTTCGTACTGGATCGAGCGGACCGCATCGTGGTCACCACGGATTCCGTGCAAGACCTTTTGTGCGAACGGCATCATCTCGTTGACCGTTCCCGGTTTCTCTCCATTCCACAGGGTTTTCCCACCCGTCGCGAGCCCGGAGATCAGCTACCGCCCACGTGGCCGCTGCCCGCGGACCGGATGAACATCGTGTTCACCGGCACGTTTTACCGGGATTTTCGCAGTCCCGAACGTCTGGCCCTGGCGCTGCGCGCCTTGGCGGCGCGGGAGGCGACGCTCACCATCGCCGGCGACAACGCCCGTTTTCGCGCGCTGTTCGATCAGATTCCGAACGTTCGATTCACCGGGAGGATCGATCATTTCCAGTGTCTGGCATTGCAGCGCCAAGCCGATCTGCTGCTCAACATCGGCAATGTCCAGGCTTATCAGTTGCCGGGCAAGGTGTACGAGTATTTCGGCGCGGGCAAACCGATTTTTCATCTCCAAACCGGGGCGCCAGATCCCGGCGCTGAACTTATTCAAGCGTTGGGCGCGGGGCTGGTGGTCGAGAATGACGTGGCCCGTATTTGCGAGTCCTTGGCCAAACTGATCGAGGCTTGGCGCGGCGGTGGGCTGAACGCGCTGTTTTCCCCCCAGCGCGACGCCATCCGCCAACATGCCTGGGAAAGCCGGGCCGCCGCCTATCATCAGTTGTTGTCCAGCCTGGGATGAACGACTTGCGCCCACCGAACCGATTCATTTTGTATGACTACCTGCAAGTCGCGGGTGGCGCCGAGCGGTTGACTTTGACGCTGGCCGATGCGTTCCCGGAATTCCAGTTGGTGGTCGCGCGGATTTATCCGGAGGCCGGCGCGTTGGATATCAGGATGCCAGCGATTCGTTGCCTCGGCTCCAGCGTCAGCCGGTGGGTAGGCCGCGTTCCCGAAGCCCTTTGGCGGTTCAGGACGACCACCCGCTTTCTGCGCCATGCCGAAGTGGTGCTGTACAGCGGCTTTTATGCGCCGCTGGCCGTGCGCCATCAGCGTGCCGGCCGAAAGATTTACTACTGCCATACCCCGCCCCGGTACGCCTATGATTGGGCCGCCGGCTATCGGAACGCGATACCCCTGCCGTGGCGTCCGGTCTTCGACGCGGGCATCCGCTGGTTTCGGCGCGAATACGAGCAGGCGCTCGCGGGCATGGATGCGGTGATCGCCAATTCCAGCAATGTGCAAAGACGGTTGAAGCACTATCTGGGTGTCGAGGCCCAGGTTATTTACCCGCCGATCGACGTGGCGCGCTTTCGCTGGCTGGGCGCGGGCGATTATTTCGTTTCCCTGGCGCGACTGACCCAGCCCAAACGGGTGGAGTGGATCGTTCGGGCTTTTTTGCGGATGCCGGATCAGCGACTGGTGGTGGTTTCCGGGGGGCCCGAACTGGAGAATCTGCGACGCTTGGCGGCCGGTGCCCGGAATATTCATTTCACCGGCTGGCAATCCGAGGCGCAATTACGGGAGTGGATCGGCAACGCCCGCGCGGCCATTTATCTGCCCATGGATGAGGATTTTGGCATGTCGCCGGTCGAAGCCATGGCGGCGGGAAAGCCGGTGATCGGGGTGGCGGAGGGGGGCTTGCTGGAAACCATCGTGGATGGCGAGACGGGGATTTTGGTCCCTTCCACGTTGACCGTGCCAGACATCGTCCAGGCGGTGCGCCGGTTGGAACGCAACCCCGCCCTGGCCATGCGGGCCGCGTGTCAGGAGCGGGCGCAATTGTTTTGCCGAGAAAATTTTCTGGAACGAATCCGGGCGGTTTTGGAACCTGCGTGAGTTTCACCTTCCCTTTGTCAGGGTGATCGTAACTATGTTTTTTAATATTTATCAATTAGTTGAAAAATAAAGAGATGGTGCGAGATGGTGCGTTGGTAGATTAATATTTAGTTAAATCAATTTGTTATGCTAAAATAATTAGGATTGCCCTAAGTTCCCTCTGCGGGAAGAAAGGGTTTTTGAATTATATTCCTAAATGTTATTGGAGGAATCGGTCATGATTCAGGGGGATGGGAACAGAGCCTGCAAAAAAGATACGATGCTGTTGACATTTTGGCTAAAAGCGGCTAGATTGTTGTATAAATCACACAACTTGGATTCCACCGGACTTTCATTAGCCCCATGAAGCACACGGCGCCTCTGTTGTATAGTTTGATGGCGGGTTTGTTGGCATATCCCATGCTGGGGTATACGGTGGCGACTGAGTTTCGTCCGCCGGATGACCCAGCGGCCCAGCCCGCGCCGGCCGCCACCCCGATGGACGATGCCAGGCAGGCGCAACGCAAGTTGCTGGAGCAACGCGTCGCCGCCAAATGGGATGCGTTGATTCGGAAGGACTTCGCGGCTGCCTATTCGTTTACCTCGCCCGCTTATCGCAAATTGTACTCAGCGGAAGCGTTTAAGCGCAATTTTGGTGACAAAGTGGCTTGGCAACGCATCACTGTCGTAGATGTCAACTTTCAGAACGATGATGCCGCGACGGTTGGTATCAACCTCTTTGTCGTGTATCATGACGCGCAATCCGGGAAACCTCTTGACATGAAAACCTATGTTCAGGAACCTTGGGTGCGCACGGAGGGGCAGTGGTGGTATCTGATGAAGCAGTGATTTGGTTTAGGATGGGCCCGAATGGCCGGGCTGTTTTGCAACTTGGTTCCTTTGTGTTTGCTTGGGAGATTTGATGATGACAAAGTGCAAGATGAAGAAACTGGCGCTGGCGGCTGCCGTGGCGCTGGGCGGTGTGGGCCTGATTCAGTCTGCGCAGGCGGTGCAAGTCGCTCAAGACGGCCTGGGTCAGGTGCTGATCTTCCCCTATTACACGGTTCGGGGCGGCTGGCAGACTCTGTTACACGTCACCAACACCAGCAGCTCCGACATCGCGGCGGTCAAGGTGCGGTTCCACGAATCTTATAATTCGCGCGACGTGTTTGACTTCAACGTCATCCTGTCGCCGAATGACGTATGGACCGGTTACGTGTCCGACAGTGCCAATGGACCGGTGATGAACACCGTGGATACGAGCTGCACGGCGCCCGTCATTCCCGCCGGTGGCGCCGCATTCCCGGCGCCGCTGGTCAATAACGTTCCGTCGCCCCCGTCTTTTACCGGTACTGCTGCTGATGGTGGTCCCACCACGGTGGACCGGATGCGGGAAGGCTATGCGGAAATGATCCTGATGGGCACGGCTAATGTGGCGCGGTTGCAGGGTATCGCGCCGGGCGCCCCAAACTACGCTTCCGCCCAGCTTCTTCTCGGTGCCGTTCATAACCCGGCCACGGGCGTTCTCCCGGCTAACGGCTGCAGCAATTTGGCCTTTGCCTTTCAAACGAATGCCGCCGTGTTTAACAGTGCCAATGGTCTCAAGGGACAGTTCGGCTATCCGGACTTGAACGGTGTAGCACTCGTGCCGCCAGATACCACCCAAAACCCGCTCAAGGGTTCGTTCAGTCTGGTGAACTCGGGCTTGGGCTGGAGCGCCGGCGGTTTGCCGGTCACGCTGGCTAACTTTTGGGCTGTGCTGCTTGGTCCCGGCATCGCTAACAATCTCCTATCCATGCAATTGCCGCCGGCTTCGATACCTCTAGCTGCTCCTATTAATTGGCAGATTTCGTGGCACGAACCGACTCTGAACTCCGCCAATACCGCCGGTATTATCCTCAATCCCAATACCGGCGCCCCATTGGCCGGCCCCGCCAGCACCGCCGAGGCGGTCGGTTTCACGATCCAGCACACCAATATCATCAACGAATGGTCGCGGCGCACCGACCCGCAAGGCTGGACCACCGATACCGACTGGGTAGTGACCTACCCCACCAAGCTGTTCTACGTCGATTACGATCCCAACAACCAGTATTCGGGTCGGGCCACGCCACGTACCACTTTCGCGCCTGGTTTGCCGCCGCTTGCTGCCTGGCCAGCTCCTCCCGCTCCGTTCGCCAGTTATTTTGTCAACACGGCGGGGGCGGCTGGAGCTCCTCCGGGTCCTGCTACCGCCATACGCGCGGGGCTATCTTGCGATGCGATCACTTTCAATCTGTATGATCGTAACGAGAAGTTGGCGGTTGGCAGCGGTTTCTCGCCCGGCGGCAACCCGCAACTGTGCTATGAAGCCAACGTGCTGACCTTCGACGGCAGCAACATCCTGAAATCGAACGCAGCCACGGTGTCCAGCATCAACGGCCTGCCGGGCGAAGCCGGCTGGCTGAACATTGCCTTCAGCGCTCCCGCCGCCGGTGGTGCGACTGCCTTGATGGCGCCCGGTCGGCCGGCGATTGGCTTCCAGATCACCGTCCGGAATACCAGCAACAGCTCGCTGAACGAGGCGATGATCTTCAACCATTCGTACTCCCGCACCTACCCTTAGTAGGCTAATGATGACGGGAACGAACCCTGACTTAGGAAAGCTGTCATTGCCTGATTGCCTCGAACTCCACTCCATCCATGCCTGATGGGTTGGAGCGAGGGGAGACGGTAGGCGTGTTTTGCCTCAAGGCCCGCGTGAAAATGCGGGCCTTTTCGTTGCGCCGCCCGCGCGGGCGGGTTCCTGACCACTGCATTTATTCGAGCACGGTCTGCCATGATCACTCCGCATTTCCCGATGATCGGATTGCTAGCCGCGTTGCTGGCCACGCCGGCGGCCTTGGCCAGCGGCGCGGACGAAGCGGTGTTGTTGCAAGTCGGCGACATCACCGTCACCGCCCAGGACCTGCAACGCGATTTATCGTTGCTGTCGGACAACCGGCGTAACCGGGCCTTGTCCGGTCCCGAACCCCTCAAGGAGTTGCTGCGCGAAATCTATGTCGGCAAACGCATGCTCGCCGAGGCCGAACGGCTTGGGCTGGAGCAAACGCCCACGGTGCAGGCTCGTCTGGCGGCGGAGCGGCGGCGGATTCTGGCCGAAGCCTTGGGCAAGCACCTGCAACAGCAGGTCACGCCAGCCGATTTCGCAGCGCTGGCGCGCGAACACTATGTCGCCCACCCGGACCAGTTCCTGATACCGGCGCAGTTCAAGGTCGCCCACATCCTGAAACGCGCCAGTTGCGACTGCGAGCGCGCCGCAAAACAGCGCCAAATCGAGCAGGTGCAGGCCCGGTTGCAAGCGGGGGAAGATTTCGCGGCCTTGGCCAAGACCGAGTCCGACGATACCGCCAGCGCCGCCCAGGGCGGCGACCTGGGCCAGTGGCTAAAACGCGACGAACTGGTCACGCCGTTCGCCGACGCCATGGTTAAACTAGAACCCGGCCAACTGAGCGGGGTGGTCGAAACTCAGTTCGGGTTCCATGTCATCAAGCTGCTGGAGCGTCAGCCGGCGCGGCAGCAAAGCTTCGAGGAGGTTCAACCTAGCATCGAGCAACGCCTGCGGGAGAACTACGGCAAGGATCAGTTGCAGCAGCGGGCGGCGACGAGCTACCAGCCCGGCGCGGAGGCAAAATTCAACGATCCGGCCGTGGAAGCGTTCTTGCGCGGCCAGTGAAGCTGCTAAGACGGGTTCGGACGCCGACGGGACGCTGCCCGCAAACCCCCCCACATAGCGCGATTGCCCTGGTATAAGTCAACCCGCGGGTTTTAAATCCGCGGCGGTTTGGGTAATATTCTCCATTTTCTTGGGCCGCCCACGTGCGAGGCGGCCTTTTCTTATCGGAATCCGCAAGAGGTACTCGCAGCGCATGGTCACTATCCGCCTGTCCCGCGGCGGCGCCAAGAAGCGCCCCTTCTACACCGTGGTCGTAACCGACAGCCGCAACCGGCGCGACGGCCGCTATATCGAACGCATCGGTTTCTTTAATCCCATCGCCAGCGGTCAGGATGTACGCCTGAGCCTGAATCAGGAGCGCGTGCAATACTGGCTGGGCACGGGCGCGCAACCTTCCGAACGGGTGAACAGCCTGATCAAGGAGTATGCGCGCCAACAACTGGCGCAGTAAGTCCAGGATCGGCCACCCCCGATGACCGACTGGGTGGTGCTGGGCCGGGTATCCGGCCTGTTCGGCGTGAACGGCTGGGTGCGGGTGTTTTCCTACACCGAACCACGCGAAGGCATTACCCGCTATCATCCCGTGTTTTTGCAGCGTCAGGGCGAATGGCGGGAATTCAAGATCGAAGCGGGCCGCGCTCACGGCGCCGGGGTGGTGTTAAAATTCACCGATTGCGACGACCGCGACCAGGCCGCCGCCCTGATTCAAAGCGACATCGCGGTGCGCCGCGCGCAATTGCCGCCTCCCAGGCCGGGTGAATATTACTGGGCCGATCTGGAAGGCTTGCGGGTGGTGACGCTGGAAGGCGTCGAGCTGGGGGTGGTTTCCCATTTGCTCGCCACCGGCGCCAACGACGTGCTAGTGGTGAAGGGCGAACGGGAACGCCTGTTGCCGTTCGTCCAGGGCCAGGTGGTGATCGAGGTCAATCTCGAACAGCGTCTGCTGCGGGTGGACTGGGACCCGGATTTTTGACCTCCTCGCTTTTGTGGAAGAGGGGTTAAGGGTGGGGGCGTTTCATGCGTGTGGATGTGGTCACCCTGTTCCCTGAAATGGTCGAGACCCTGCTGCGCTTTGGGGTAACGGGCCGGGCGGTGGAGCGCGGTCTGTTGAGGGTGGCGACCTGGAATCCGCGCGACGAGACCCATGATCGCCATCGCACCGTGGATGATCGGCCCTACGGTGGTGGACCGGGCATGGTGATGAAGGTCCAACCACTGCGCGATACGTTGCGGCGGGCGCGAGCGGCGGCGGAGCCGGCTGGAAAAACGCTTTATCTCAGTCCGCAGGGCCGGCCGCTGACCCAGGACGGGGTGCGGGAATTGGTGACGGAGCCACGCCTGATCCTGCTGGCCGGCCGCTACGAAGGCGTGGATGAGCGGCTGATCGAAGCTGAAGTGGACGAGGAATGGTCCATCGGCGATTACGTGCTCAGCGGCGGCGAACCGGCGGCGCTGGTGGTGATCGACGCCGTGGCCCGGTTGTTGCCGGGCGCGCTGAACGACGACGAATCGGCGGAACAGGATTCGTTCATGGAGGGTCTCCTGGACTGTCCGCATTACACCCGCCCGGAGGAACTGGATGGGCGGCGGGTGCCGGCGGTATTGTTGAGCGGCGACCACGCCGCCATTGCCCGCTGGCGGCGGCGCGAGGCGCTGGGACGAACCTGGTTGCGGCGGCCCGACCTGCTGGCCCGGCGGGCGCTGGCGAACCCCGATCAGGCGCTGCTGGAAGAGTTTATTCGGGCATATCGAGAGAGAACGGAGAGCGCCGGCGCCGCCGGAAAGCTCGCGGAGCAACGTGGAGCATAGTGTCATGAGCAAACTGGTTGAAGCATTCGAGCGGGAGCAGATGACCCGTGAAATCCCGGCCTTCGGCCCAGGCGATACCGTGGTGGTGCGGGTCAAGGTGAAGGAAGGCAACCGCGAGCGCTTGCAGGCGTTTGAGGGCATCGTGATCGCCAAGCGCAATCGCGGCCTAAACTCGGCGTTCACCGTGCGCAAGATTTCCCACGGCGAGGGAGTGGAGCGGGTGTTCCAGTCCTACAGTCCGGCCATTGCCGATATTACGGTCAAGCGCCGGGGCGACGTGCGCCGCGCCAAGCTGTACTATTTGCGTGGTCTGGAAGGCAAGGCGGCCCGCATCAAGGAAAAACTGTCCTGAGATTCGATGGCGGGATCAACGAGGGGGCGATCAGGGCTGGATCGCCCCTTTTTTGTTGGAGGCGCGGGGAAGTGAGTCATGCGCGATGAATGGGGAGCTTGGCTGGAACCGGTTCGAGCATTGGTGGCGGAAGCCAGTGCCGGAATTTTAGAGATTTACGCCACGGCGTTCGGCGTGCTCGCCAAGGACGACGATAGTCCGCTGACCGCCGCCGATCTGGCCGCCCATCGCATCATCGTCACCGGTCTGCAACGCCTGACGCCGGATATTCCCGTACTTTCCGAGGAGTCGTGCACTGTTCCATTCGCCGAGCGGTCGCGGTGGCGGCGCCACTGGCTGGTGGACCCCCTGGATGGTACCAAGGAGTTCATTCAGCGCAACGGCCAATTCACCGTCAACATCGCGCTGATTGAAAACCACGAACCGGTACTGGGCGTCGTGCGCGTGCCGGTGACCGGGTTATGCTACTTCGCGATCCGTGGTTACGGCGCGTTCCGTGCGGAGCCAGGCCAGCCGCCGCAAGCGATTCAGGTCAAGCCGTTGCAAGGTGGCCAACCAGTGCGAGTGGTCGGTAGCCGCTCCCACGGTGGGCCGGGTTTGCAAAAATTCGCCAGCGCGGTGGGCACGCACGAGCTGGTCACCATCGGTAGTTCGCTGAAGTTTTGCCAGGTGGCGGAGGGCGCGGTGGATGTGTATCCGCGCTTTGGTCCCACCTCGGAATGGGATACCGCCGCCGCCCAAGCCATCGTCGAAACGGCTGGCGGTCGGGTGGTGTCGGCGGAAACCGGCGAACCGCTGCGTTACAACACTCGTGAATCGTTGTTGAATCCGTATTTCATCGTCTACGGCGACGTTAGCCGTGACTGGTTGCGCTACGTTCCACGCGAGGGTTGACCATGACGACGAACAGTGCTTATCAGGCCGTAATCGCCGCGCCGCTGGGTCGAGTGGGTATCCGCATGACGGGCGATACCGTAAGTACGCTGGATTATTTGGCCGCCGATGCACCCGAACAGCCGCCGGTAAACGAAGCGGCGCGAGCGGTGGTCGCGCAACTGGAGGCCTATCTCCGCGATCCCCGTTATCGATTCACGGTTCCGCTAGCGCCGGCCGGAACCGCGTTCCAACAACGAGTCTGGGCGGCGTTGCGGGAAATTCCGCCGGGGACCGTGCTGACCTACGGCGAACTGGCGCGGCAGCTTGATACCGCCGCTCGCGCCATCGGTGGCGCTTGCCGGACCAATCCCCTGCCGATCCTGATCCCCTGTCATCGGGTGGTGGGGCGGCGGGGGTTGGGAGGTTACGCAGGCGCGGTGACCGGCGATCCGCTGGGGATCAAATGCTGGCTGTTGCGACATGAAGGTGTGGATGTGGACCGGTAAGCTCCACGCTGGGCGAGATCCGCGCCCCCATCGATGAGCGATCCGCCCACGAAGCCATCGCTATCCACCCGAATGCGCTCTACAGAAAATACATCGCGCGATGGCCCTGTTCGACCAGCGGCCAGGCTTGTAAAACCCGGCGCCAGGTCTTTATAATCCTTTTGGTTGACGGGCGATTAGCTCAGTGGGAGAGCACTACCTTCACACGGTAGGGGTCGCTGGTTCGAGCCCAGCATCGCCCACCATCGATTTCCACCGACGAAAAAGCCGTTCTCAGGAACGGCTTTTTCGTGTCCGGCGTCTACCCATGGCGTCACGGTTTACCCAGCATCCTTGTCGTGCTCGATCATGGCGTAGGCCGAGTGGTTGTGAATGGACTCGAAATTTTCCGACTCCACCGCATAGGCCGCCACCCGCTCGTCCCGGTTCAACCGGGCGGCGATGTCGCGCACCATGTCCTCGACGAATTTGGGATTCTCGTAGGCGCGCTCGGTCACGTATTTTTCGTCGGGCCGCTTGAGCAACCCGTACAACTCGCAGGACGCCTCCTTCTCGACCAAGTCGATGAGGTCCTCGATCCAAATGAACCCTCGGGTGCGGACGTTGACCGTTACATG
The DNA here is from genome assembly GCA_029624675.1 of Candidatus Contendibacter sp. Taxonomy (GTDB): domain Bacteria; phylum Pseudomonadota; class Gammaproteobacteria; order Competibacterales; family Competibacteraceae; genus Contendibacter. Next base: position 219,660 of record JARSSP010000044.1, on the reverse strand, counting down.
AGAACGCTGGTTGTGCGCGCCGTATCGGGAAATCTTCTTCGAGCAGGGACACAGGCTAGTCACCGGCACCACGACCCTAAGATTCATGGCGGATCGACCGTCGCGGATTTCGCCGGTGAACGTCACCTCGTAGTCCATCAGGCTTTCGACCCCGGACACCGGAGCCGCCTTGGTGACGAAATAGGTGAAGGACATCTCGATATGACCCGATTCGGCTTCCAACCGCTCGGTCATCTCCATCAACATGTCCTTGAAGGAATCCACCGAAATCTCGCGTCCGGGCACATTCAAAATCTCCACGAAACGCGACATGTGGGTGCCCTTGAAGTTGTGCGGCAGGTTCACGTACATGTTGAACGTGGCGATGGTGTGCTGTTCGCCCCCGCTCCGGTCGCGCACCTTGACCGGATGGCGGATATCCTTGATTCCGACTTTGTTGATGGCCAACCGGCGGGTATCGGCGCTGTTTTGCACGTCGGGGATATGGACCACCGTGGACAGAGCCGCGGAACTCATCGTTAATGGCTGCATTCAATCCTCTCAGCGGCGCGTACGCGCCTTCGTTTAAGACCCAACACCTGGCGCCGCTCCCGGCCACTGGGGTGCCAATCGCCACCCATCGAACGCTTGGATGGTCGATCCGGCGGTAAATTCCCGATGATTTCGCTCAGACATCAACCCGCGCTGGCGCGGCGATCATGCCCCATTCCATCAGCCGTCGCAGCAGGCCGATATTGTCCAGATCCCATTCGGCCAGCAACTCCCCTCGCTCGCCCTGCTCCACAAAGCGATCAGGCAATCCGAGGTTGCGCGCCAGAGTTTGAATGCCTCGCGCCGCTAGGCACTCGTTGACCGCGCTGCCCGCGCCGCCGGCCACCGCGTTCTCTTCCAACGTCACCAGCCAACGATGCTCGGCAGCTATTTGCACCACCGTGGCTTCGTCCAGCGGCTTGACGAAACGCATGTTCACCACCGTGGCGTCCAGCCGTTCCGCCACCGCCTCGGCGACGGTGACCATGCTGCCGAACGCCAGCAGCGCCAGATCCCGACCTCGCCGGCGAACTTCGGCCCGGCCCAGCGGCAGCGCCCGCATTTCTCGCTCCAACGCCACGCCAGGTCCTTGGCCGCGTGGATAGCGTACCGCCGCTGGTTGGTTCAACCGGAACCCGGTATACAGCATTTGTCGGCATTCGTTCTCGTCGGCCGGCGCCATCACCACCAGGTTCGGAATACAACGCAGATAACTGTAATCGAAGCCGCCGGCGTGGGTCGGGCCATCCGGCCCCACCAACCCAGCGCGGTCGATGGCGAACAGCACGGGCAGGTTTTGCAACGCGACATCATGAATCAGTTGATCGTAGGCGCGTTGCAGGAAGGTGGAATAGATCGCTACCACCGGCTTGAGACCATCGCAGGCCATGCCCGCGGCCAGCGTGACCGCATGCTGCTCGGCGATGGCGACATCGAAGTAGCGATCCGGGAATCGCTCGGAAAATTCGACCAGGCCGGAACCTTCCCGCATCGCCGGGGTGATGCCGATCAGTCGGCCATCCCGTTCGGCCATCTCGCACAGCCACTGACCGAAGACCTGGGTGTAGGTCAGCCCGCCTCCCGTCTTGGCGGGTTTCAGGCCATGCGCTGGGTCGAACGCGCCGACCCCGTGGTAACCCACCGGCTCGTCCTCGGCCCGCTGGTAACCCTTGCCCTTGCGGGTGACCACATGCAACAGGCGTGGCCCCTTGAGGGCCCGCAGGTTGCGGAAGGTCGGCACGAGGGTCGACAAGTCGTGACCGTCCACCGGCCCAAAATAGGTGAAGCCCAGCTCCTCGAACAGGGTGCCGCCCGGCGCGATCAACCCCTTGACCTGCTCCTCGGCGCGGCGGGCCACTTCCAGCATCGGCGGCACATGGCTCAGGACTTTCTTGCCGCCCGCGCGCACTGTGGAAAAAAGACGGCTCGACAACAGTTGGGTCAGATGCGCCGACAGCGCGCCCACGTTTGGCGAGATCGACATCTCGTTGTCGTTGAGCACGACTAACAGGTCGCTCTTAAGGTGGCCCGCGTGGTTCAGGGCTTCGAACGCCATGCCCGCGGTCATCGCCCCATCACCGATCACGGCGACCACCCGGCGCTCGCTACCGGCCCGTTCGGCGGCGATGACCATGCCTAGGGCGGCGCTCAGCGAGGTGCTGGAGTGGCCAACCCCAAACGTGTCGTAGGGACTTTCGCACCGCCTGGGGAATCCCGCGATGCCGTTCTTGTAGCGCAGTGTGTCCATTCGGGTTCGGCGACCCGTCAGGATCTTATGGGGATAGCTTTGGTGGCCGACATCCCAGACCAACCGATCCTCGGGCGTTTCGAACACGTAGTGCAGGGCGATGGCTAACTCGACCGCGCCGAGGTTGGCGGCAAAATGGCCACCGGTCCTGGCCACGGTCTGGATCAGGAATTCGCGCAATTCATGCGCCAGGGCCGGCAACCGTGCTTCCGACAGCGCGCGCAAATCTAGGGGGGTGTCAATTTGTTCCAACAGCGGAAAGGCGGATCCGGTGGTCATCGTCGATAGAGAAGTTCGTGCCGGTTGGCAATACCAGGGGCAAGGCAGGAGCGGGGGCGAGGCGCGCGACGCTCAATACATCCGCTCCACGATGTAGGAGGCAATCCAGCGCAGCGGTTCGGCTTCCGATCCCAACGGTCGCAGACTAGCCAGCGCTTCCTCGCGCAACAGACGGGCGTGCTCGCGGGCGCCCTCCAACCCCAACAGCATCGGATAAGTCGGTTTGGCGAGCGCCCAATCCGCACCTGTACTCTTGCCCAGCGTGGCCGCGTCACCGATGACATCGAGGATATCGTCGCGAATCTGGAAAGCGAGCCCAATACATTTGGCATAGCGATCCAGTCGCTCCAGCACCGCCGGCTCGACCGCCGGCTGACTGAGCGCCCCCAGCAGCACGCTGGCGCGGATCAGTGCCCCGGTCTTGTGGATATGCATGTCTTCCAGCTCGGCCAAGGTCAGCGCCTGCCCGACCGCCGCCAGATCGATTGCCTGGCCACCCGCCATGCCGCGCGAGCCAGCGGCTTGCGCCAACACGCCCAGCATCCGCAGACGGATGGCTGGATCGGCCACCATCGCGGTATCCTGGCCGAGCACTTGAAATGCCAGTGCCTGCAGCGCGTCACCGGCCAGGATCGCCAACGCCTCGCCGAAAGCCTTATGGCAGGTCGGCTGGCCGTGACGCAAGTCGTCGTTGTCCATGGCCGGCAGATCGTCGTGAATCAACGAGTAGGCATGGATGAACTCCACCGCGCAGGCGGGGCCATCAAGCGCCTCCGGCACCGCGCCGACCGTCGCGCCGCTCAGGTAAACCAGCACCGGACGGATGCGTTTACCCCCACCCAGCACCGCATAGCGCATGGCGTGGTGCAAAGCGCTAGGATGGAGGCTAGCCGCCGGCAATCGCTGGTCAAGCGCCCATTCGGCGCGCGTTTGATAACCTCCGATCCATTCCACCGTCATCGGCGTCAATCCGCCGACAGGGCGAGCGGGGCAGTTTCCAATTGACCATTGCGCTCGATCAACTGTTCCACTTTTTGCTCGGCTTCCCACAAGGTGTTTCGACAGCTTCGCACCAGAGCGATGCCACGCTCGAACCGTTGCAAGGAATCCTCAAGGGTTAGATCACCCTGTTCGATCTGTCCGATCAGGCTTTCCAGTTCCGCCAGCGCCGTTTCAAAGGGAATGGGGAGATTTTTCTTGGCCATCATGCTTGCCCGTCCGCTTTAGCAAGCGCTTACGTTACCTTGCGACCGGCAAACGGTCAATTTGATGCGCGGAACTCGGGGTGGAAAAAGGCAAAACGGACCCTCCCTGGCCCTTGCTTTAATACGACGAGTTAACCAGTCGTCAGGACCGAGCCCTGGTTCGCCACGGCCAGGCTGGAACGGCGATCACCCCATAGGTTCGGCAATCTTGACGGCGGCTGGATCGGGCGACCGGATGGCGCGAACTTTTCTTACCTTGGTTTCTGTCTCCGCCGCCTGGGTCAATTCCAAAATGTTCTGATTCAACATATCGATCTGCTGAAACAATTGCTGGATGTCGTCCCGGCTGGGCACGCCCAGGCGGCGCAGGGCGCGCGCCACTCGCGCCTGAAAAACCTTCTCCAATTTGTTCCAGGCTCCGGTCGCCCTGTCCCGAATTTCCTCGACCTTGCTCTTCACAAGTGTTTCGCCCGCTTCAGTCTTATCATCGGCAATCTCTCTCATTCGCGCGTCCACGGCCTGTCCTTCCTGGATCAACGTTTCAAAAAACTTGCCACCCCCATCCTGGGCCCTGGCAAAGGCGCCCAGTCCCGCCAGCCAGATTTGGCGCGCGAAATCCCGCGCATTGTGAGTGAGTTGGTTTTCAAGCCAATAGGCTTTCATTTTGGAGCCCTCCTCATGGATCATGGCGCAAGTCTGGTTGTATCGGTTGCCGTCGCTGAATTCGATCATTCTCGGAATTTTGGCGGGCAGCAGCTCGGAAACCCTCTTGGCTTAAGAAGTTAACAAGGAAAATTAGAGTACGCATACTAACCAATTCCGCCGACTCTCCAGCGAAGCGTGGTCGCCAGACGCGCTTGGGGAGTAATACCTATTCTCGGTAGATTTCCGTGCTTATGGTCGTCATACCCACGAAAGCGGGAATCCTGTCAGCCACTGAAAAACGGGATACCCGCTTTCGCGGGTATGACGAATGGGGTGGTTTTTAGCCTTAAAAAGATAAAATCCATCGATAAACGGTATAAAAAGGTTGGATTCGGGTCGGATTCGGCGACGACCGGCCCGTTTTCTTGTTTGGGGACAAGGCGACGCGCTTGGCCGGGCGCCTCGCTGGCGGGCGAGCGGTTCAGTCGTCGCCGTGAGTGAATCGCACGATGCGGCGCCGGTCTTGCTTGGTGGGTCGGCCAGCCGGTTGGGGCACAGGGGAACGCTCCAGGCGTCGCCGCTCGTGCAAGGCTTCGCGCCGCTGGCGGCTTTCGGACGTTTCCTCATACAGCAGCGCCGCCACGCTGGCGGGGCCGCGCTGGTCGTTCAATGCCCTGACCGTGATTACGTATTCATCAAGGCCACGCTGGATTTGCAGCGATTCCCCCAGACGGACGGAATGAGAAGGTTTGCAACGCTGACCACCCGTATGGACCTTACCGCCCGTGACCGCCGCAGTCGCCAAGGCGCGCGTCTTGAAGAAGCGCGCGGCCCACAACCATTTATCGAGTCGAACTCGATCCACCGCGCCACTGGCTACCGCAAGCCGCTCGTCGCTCTCCGCAGCGTTCATCCCTTTCAACCCTGGCCGTTGCCCCGTGAAATCTCCAAGCCACGCCTTGATTGCGGCTCCTCATCCGGCAAGGTGATATTCAGCTCCAAAACTTCGTAACCGCCTTCACGATCCAGATGCACCTTGATCTGACTCTGATCCACCGGCACGTATTTACGTACCACTTCCAGCAGTTCCTTCTTGAGCGCCGGCAGATAGTCGGGGCTACCGCGGCGACTGCCTCGCTCGTGCGCGACGATGATCTGCAACCGCTCCTTGGCCAGCGCGGCCGACGACTTATTCGGTGATGGGCGAAAGATATTATCGAATAGACCCATTGGCTTACCCTCCGCCAAACAAACGTTTCAGAAATCCTTTCTTCTGGGTGGTGATGAACCGATGTGGCAGGTTTTTACCCAGGAAACGATCCACCAGATCGCCATAAGCGGCACCCGCGTCGCTGCCATCCTCCAAAATCACGGGGACACCGGCGTTGGAGGACTGCAAGACGGTTGACGACTCCGGAATCACCCCCAGCAATGGAATGCCCAAAATCTCCAGCACGTCCTCCACGCTGAGCATGTCGCCCCGATCGGCGCGCTCTGGCGCGTAACGCGCCAGCACCAGATGCTCCTTGACCGGTGCCTCGCCCTGCTCGGCCCGGCGCGAGCGGCTAGCCAGAATGCCGAGGATCCGATCGGAGTCGCGCACCGACGATACTTCTGGGTTGGTCACCACCAGTGCTTCGTCGGCGAAATACAGCGCCATCAGCGCGCCCCGCTCGATACCGGCTGGCGAGTCGCAGACGATGTATTCAAAATTCTGCCGGAGTTCGTTCAGAACCCGCTCCACCCCTTCCTTGGTCAACGCCTCCTTATCGCGGGTCTGCGAAGCCGGCAAGACATGAAGGTTCTCCACCCGCTTGTCGCGAATCAGCGCCTGGTTGAGGTTGGCTTCGCCATTGATAATGTTGATGAAGTCGTACACCACCCGGCGCTCGCAGCCCATGATCAGATCCAGGTTGCGCAAACCCACATCAAAATCGATCACCACGGTCCGGTAACCGCGTTGGGCCAAGCCCGTAGCGAAACTCGCGCTGGTCGTGGTTTTGCCCACGCCCCCCTTGCCGGAAGTCACGACGATGACGGTAGCCAAGTTGCCATCCCACACGAAAAGTTATTAAGAAGAACTTTAAATTTAATTTGTTACACGCAATCTCAGCCGACGATTAGCGCGCCAGGTGATCGATGACCAGTCGATCATCCACCAAATGGACCTGCATGGCCTTGCCACGTTCAGCGGGATCGAGATTGATCTGTTCGCTGATACGATAACGGCCCGCGATCGAGATCAACTCCGCTTCCAGGCTTTGGCAGAAAATCCGGGTTTCGACATCGCCCTTGACTCCCGCCAAGGCACGCCCACGCAAGGCGCCATAGATGTGGATGTTGCCATCAGCGATGACCTCGGCGCCGGCGCTGACTGTGCCCAGCACGATCAAATCGCCATCTGGCGCGTAGACTTGCTGGCCGGATCGAACCGGATGGTTGACGATCCGGCTGCGAATCGGAGCTAGCTCGGATCGCTCGGGCTTTCGGGTCGCGCCGGTGGAGCGATTGTCCGGCAGCAATGGCAACCCGGCCTGGCGGGCGACCGCCTGAAGTTCCGGGCTGCCATTGCGGACGCCCACCGGCGCCATGCCATGCCCGCGTAGCAATTCGTACAGGCCGTTGAAATCCATCTCGTCCGGCTTGTGCGGAGGCTCCGCCAGATCCTCCAGATCGATCACCACCGGCGTGTTGTTGAAAAAGCTGGGCGCTTGCTTGACCTTCCACGCCAAATGCCGCTCGATGGCGACTCGATCCAGTTGGAACAAATGCAGAACGGTCAGGGTGAACAGGCTACCCTTAAGTTCGAAGGGCGGAGCGGGTTCGGCGGCGAAGCGGGGGGAACGCAGCAACATGGCGGCACCGCGGTTCTCAGGCTGAACGATGGTGGATTATCCGCGTTATTCCACATGCCTATTGCATGGTGAAATCCATTGGTAGCGGGCTTGGTCAGTCATCCATGCTTCCTCAGTGATCATGACCATGCGTGTGAGCATGGCCATGCGCGAGTTCTTGCGCGGTCGCGTCTCGCACCGCCAACACCTCCACCGCGAAATGCAGGTTTTTGCCAGCCATGGGGTGATTGGCATCCAGCACCACGACTTGATCGTTCAAGTCGACCACGGTGAAATTCAAAATGCCTCGCTCACCCTCGCCCTGAACTCGCATCCCTATCTGAATGTTCTCGCCGGGTGGGAATTGCGCGCGCGGTGCTTCGAGTACCGCCTCGGGATTGTACTCGCCATAACCCTCGGCCGGCGTGAGGTGGATCGCCGAGCTGAATCCCGCCTCGCAACCCTCCAACGCGGCTTCCAGCCCCGCGATGATGTTGCCGTAACCATGCAAGTAGGCAAACGGCTCCCGCTCGCGACTGGAATCGAGTTGAACGCCTGAATCGTCGGTCAGGGTGTAATGCAGGGACACAACCCTGCCGCGAACTGCTTTCATGACAAACCCCCATGGGCCAAAAACAGGCTTTACTATAGAACATCCCGTCTGCATTCGCCGCAAAAAAACGCGCGTGTCTTGCGGTTGATCCCGACGCGCCGCCTATACTGGAACCATCGTCGTCCATCGGATTTAGGGGGGTCCGTCATGCCTATCATCCCGTCTCGCGCTGGTCGGCCGTTCATCGCTCCATGGCTACTCGCCGGTCTGCTTGGGCTGGGCGGTTGCGCGACGCCGTCCTCCGCTCCGCGCGACCCACGCGCCACTGTCCGCCAGCATATTCTCGGCACTGCGGAGCGGATGATTGGGACCCCCTACGTTCTGGGCGGCGAAGCACCGGGTGGAGTGGATTGCAGCGGCCTGGTGCGGTACGTTTACCGCCAGGCGGGCATCCAGGTGCCGCGCACCACGACAGAGTTGTTCCAAGCGGCACAAGCCCAGCGCCAGGTGCTGCCGGGAGATTTGCTGTTCTTTCGCGCCGACGGCGGCGGTCGGATTTCCCACGTGGGAATCTACGCGGGTGGCGGGCAGATGATCCACGCCTCCTCGGGTAGTGGGCAGGTTCGCAAGGTCAGCCTGCAACAGCCGTATTGGCGGCGGCGCATGGCCGGCGGCGCGACCTTCCTGAGCACGGGTGCTTCGCCCATAACGCCGATAACTCAGCGCTGGCCAGCGAATAGCGGTCCGAACGGTTAGCAGCCTTTACTGGATGTTTCGTCCGACCGTCACGGGTTGAGCGCCGCGATCCGCTCCCCGGCGCCGAAAATCGCCAACGCTCCAGGGTCCATCACCGTCCATGCCTCGTTGTCGGTCAACGGCTGGGTCGCCACCACGGTCACCACATCGGTGGGCGTGGTCTCCCGTTGAAAATCCACAGTCATGTCGGCATCCATCAGTCGGGCCTCGCCGAATGGGGCCCGCCGGGTTAGCCACGATAGTTGCGTGCCGCAGTGAGCATAGAGGTGCCGGGCGTCGCTGAGCAGGAAGTTGAAGACACCGCGCGGATTCAGTTCCTGGGCCAAGGCATGAATATGCCGCCACAGCGCGTCCGGTCGGCGCGGCGGCTCGGGAAATCGGGCGCGAATTCGGTTCAGCAGCCAGCAAAAGGCGTGCTCACTATCGGTTCCGCCAATCGGCCGGTAAGCGCCAAGCGGCAGTTGCTTCACGCCCCGTAACTGGCCGTTGTGAGCGAATACCCAATGCCGGCCCCATAGTTCGCGGCTGAAGGGATGGGTATTCTCCAGGCAGACCCGGCCGCGATTGGCGCGGCGGATATGGCAAACGACGATCAGGCTCCTGATGGGATAGCGTTGCACCAACCGGGCGATTTCCGATTCGGCGCTGGGATTGGGGTCGTGAAAGGTCCGACAGCCACGTCCTTCGTAAAAGGCGATGCCCCAGCCATCGCGGTGCGGACCGGTCCTGCCGCCGCGCTGCATCAACCCAGTGAAGCTGAAGCAGATATCGGTGGGTACATTGGCGCTCATCCCGAGCAACTCGCACATGAGCGAACCTCGCTTCAGCCCCAGCGCGGCCCCGCCGCGGGCGACCCGTGGGATTCAGCCATGCCCCGCGCCCGGCGCACGTGGCCCAGAAACGGATTGGTGCGCAATTCCTGCTCCAGCGTGGTGACCGGACCGTGGCCGCTGCATACCAGCAGATGGCCTGGCAGTTCCAGCAAGCGGCTCAGGCTGGCCTGCATCAATTCCGGGTCGCTCATGGGAAAGTCGGTGCGGCCGATGCTGCCAGCGAACAGGGTATCGCCGACGAAGATATAGGTATCGTCGTAATAACAGCCCTGGCCCGGGGTGTGGCCTGGCGTGGACAAGAAGCGGAAGCGTATCCCCCCAACCTCAATGGTGTCGCCGTCGCGCACTTCCCGGTCGATCCGCCCGCTGGGCCGGTCGAAATCGGCCATGCCGAACAGCAGCGAGCCTTGTTGCGGCAGCGCGTCGAACATCGGTCGCTCTAGCGCCGGCAGATAGGTCAGGGCCCCAGGAAATTCTCGCTGCACGTCGGCCAGTCCGCCGGCATGGTCGAAATGGGCGTGCGTCAGCAGAATCGCCCGCAAATCCGGGCGCGGTTGCATCCTCGCCAGCGCGTTCGCCAGTTGTGGCCCGTCGCCGGTGTCCACCACCGCGCACTGACCGGTAGCCGGATCCTCGATCAGATAGGCATTGACCTGAAACGCGCCCACGGTCAGACAGCGAACATTCATGACAAACTCTCGATAATATGATTTTCCAGCCGACGGATCCGCCGTTCCGACATAGCCCAGCCGCACACGGTCATCCCCGCTCGCTGGGTGGAACGGGGGTCGCCGACCCGCAGGGGATGCCAAGCCGGCAGCGGCTGGCCCTCGGCCCGCAACCGGTAGGCGCAGGTTCGTGGCAACCAACGGACTCGTTGCACCTCGGCGGGCGTCAGGCGCACGCAGTCGGGCACCCACCGCAGGCGATCGGCGTAACGACTACACCGGCCAGTGGTCAGATCCAACAGCCAGCAAGCGACATTGGTATGGAACAACTGACCCGTATCCTCGTCTTCCAGCTTGCGCAGGCAACATTTGCCGCAACCGTCGCACAAGGCCTCCCATTCGGGCTCGGTGAGCTGGGCGAGGGTTTTGGTTTCCCAAAATGGAGAAGATGGAAATTTGGCGCTCATGCCATTCGCCGGAACCGGCAACGCGGGCGAACGCGCGCCGGCGCCAAGGATTCAGGTGGTGATGTACTCGCGCAGGGCTTGCGCTTCCTGGGCGGTTTCCTCCAGCTTGGCCTTGACCAGGTCGCCGATGGAGACCACGCCGATCAATTTGCCGTCGTCATCGACCACCGGCATGTGGCGGAAACGCTTGGCGGTCATGATGGCCAGAACTTCACTGACCGTTTCGCTCGGTTTACCGGTCGTCATGTCGCAGGTCATACAGGGTCGAATGGACATTTTGGCAAAATCGGTCCGCCCCTCGGCGCACAGGTTCAGCACGTCGCGCTCAGTGAAGATGCCCGCGGGCGAACCATCGGCGTTCGGGATCATCACCGAACCCACCTTATGCTCGGTCATGGCGCGGATAGCGTCGGCGACGGTGGCGGTGGTTGGCACGGTGACGGGTTGGCCGCCTTTTTTACTCAGAATTTCCTTCAACTGCATCATTCGGGCATCCCCCCTGGAGTGGGTTAAAACAGGCTAGCTGGGCAAATCCGGCGATAATTTAGCAAATCCATCGGTTTTAGCCAGCGGCGTAAACGGGCGGGCGGCGCGTCCCTGCTGGGGAAAGATCTGGCGTCCACCGTCCCCTCCATCGATCAGCGTCCCAGCGCCAGTAACAATCCATTCAATCGTTTTACAAAACTGGCCGGATCTTCCAGTTGCCCACCCTCGGCCAATACCGCCTGCTCGAACAACAGATGAGTCCAGTCGCTGAATCGGCCAGCGTCCGGCTCCTCTTTAAGGCGCGTAATCAGTGAGTGGGTAGGGTTCAATTCCAGATACGGCTTACTCGCCGGCACGCTCTGGCCGGCGTCGCGCAACAGCCGCTCCAGGTGGGCGCTGAGGGCGTATTCATCCACCACCAGACAGGCCGGTGAATCGGTCAGCCGCGAGGAAATCCGCACTTCCTTGACCTTGTCGCCCAGCACTTCCTTGACTCGCGCCAGCAAATCCTTGAACTGGTCCTCAGCCTGTTTTTGCTCCTGCTTTTCCTCTTCCGAGGCGATCTTGTCCAGGTCCAGCGCGCCCTTGGCCACCGACTGGAACTGCTTGCCCTCAAACTCGGTCAGGTGCGACATCAGCCATTCGTCCACCCGATCACTCAATAACAGCACCTCTAAGCCCTTTTTGCGGAAGACTTCCAGATGCGGGCTGTTCTTGGCGGCGGCAAAGCTGTCGCCGACAATGTAGTAGATCTTGTCCTGCCCTTCCTTCATCCGCCCGATGTAGTCGGCCAGCGAAACAGTCTGTTCGGCGCCGTCTGTGTGAGTGGACGCGAAGCGCAACAGCTTGGCGATCTGCTCGCGGTTGCCGTGATCTTCCGCCGGCCCTTCCTTCAGCACCCGGCCGAACTCTTTCCAAAATTTGCCGTACTTCTCGGCGTCGTTCGCGGCCATGTCTTCCAGCAGGCCCAGCACCTTCTTGACCGAACCGGCCCGGATGCCGTCCACCACCTTGCTGCTTTGCAGGATTTCGCGGGAGATGTTCAGCGGCAGGTCGTTCGAGTCGATCACCCCGCGCACGAAGCGCAGGTAGCGCGGCATCAGGTGTTCGGCGTCGTCCATGATAAAGACGCGCTGCACGTACAGCTTGACGCCGTGGCGCTGCTCGCGATCCCACAGGTCGAAGGGCGCGCGGCCCGGCAAGAACAGCAACGAAGTGTATTCCAGCTTGCCCTCGACCCGGTTGTGGGTCCAGGCCAGTGGGTCTTCGAAATCGTGGCCGACATGCTTGTAAAACTCCTTGTATTCCTCTTCCTTGATGTCCTGCTTGGGCCGCGCCCACAGCGCCGCCGCCTGATTGATCCGCTCGTCCTCGATTTTCGGCGGCGCGTCCTTGTCCTCGCTGTATTTCTGCACCGGCATGATCACCGGCAGGGTAATGTGATCGGAATACTTGGTGATGATCGAGCGCAACTGCCATTCGGTGAGTAAATCGGTTTCATCCTCGCGCAAGTGCAGGATGACCTCGGTGCCGCGCGTGGGCTTGTCGACCGTTTCCAGCGTGTATTCGCCCTCGCCGTTGGACTCCCAGCGGACGCCGTGTTCCGCGCCCATGCCGGCGCGGCGGGTCAAGAGGACGACTTTGTCGGCGACGATGAAGCTGGAATAAAAGCCGACGCCGAACTGACCGATCAGGTGGGCGTCCTTGGCCTGATCGCCGGTCAGCTTTTGCATGAACTGGCGGGTGCCGGAACGGGCGATGGTGCCGATGTTGTCGATGACTTCCTGCCGGTCCATGCCGATGCCGTTGTCGGCGACGGTGATGGTGCGGGCGTCCTTGTCGAAACTGACCCGGATTTTCAGCTCGGGATCGGTTTCGTACAAGGCGCTGTCGGTCAGGGCCTCGAAGCGCAGCTTGTCGCAGGCGTCGGAGGCGTTGGAAATCAGTTCGCGGAGGAAGACTTCCTTGTGGGAGTATAGGGAATGCGCGACCAGGCGCAGCAACTGTTGCACTTCGGCCTGAAAACCAAGGGTTTCCTTGTGAGCTTCGACGGTCATGGGTGATGGACTCCTGATGGGTGAATTCGGGAATTGGAGTCCGATATGTGGACAAGCGGCGGGATTTCAAGGCGGCGCGCTTCCGTTTGCAACTACCCCCGACTGTTCGGCGAATTTCGCAAGACTCCACCATGAGCCTCGCGCGGTTGCCCCGCCGCTCAAAGGTATTGCACCGCAACGATCTCGTAGGTTTTGGTGCCGCCCGGAGTCTGGACATCGACGACATCGTCGGTGGATTTGCCGATCAGCGCCCGGGCGATCGGGGATTTGAGCGAAATCTTACCCTCCCTCAGATCGGACTCGTCCTCGCCAACGATCTGATAGCGCCGCTCCTCCTCGCTCTCCACTTCGCGCAGCAGCACCGTGGCGCCGAATATCACCCGGTCCGAGGGTGGCAAGGTCGTCACGTCGATGATTTGGGCGCGAGCCAACTTCGACTCGATTTCGGCGATCCGACCTTCGGTGAAGCTTTGTTGCTCGCGCGCGGCGTGGTATTCGGCGTTTTCCTTCAGGTCGCCATGGGCGCGAGCCTCAGCGATGGCGGCGATGATCCGTGGCCGCGCCACCGTCTTGAGTTCCTGAAGTTCGGCGCGCAGTCGAGCAGCGCCGGTGACAGTCATCGGTACTTTCTGAGTCATGCGTGCAATTCCCGGTGCAAATCTTGCAAGCAGTTCACGGTGGCGTTGTCAAGTTCGCGCAGAGCCTGGCAGGTCGCCCGCGCGGCGGCGAGCGTGGTGGTGTAACTGACTTTGTGCATCAGCGCTTCGCGGCGGATCGAGAAGGAATCCGCGATGGCTTGCTTGCCTTCGGTGGTGTTGACGATGAGGGCGATCTGATCGTTCTTGATCAGGTCGACGATGTGGGGTCGGCCCTCGCCGACCTTGTGGACCGTTTCGCAATCGAGGCCGTGGACGCGCAAGGTCGCCGCCGTACCCTTGGTAGCCATCAGGCTGAACCCGAGCCGTTCCAGGTCGCGGGCGATTTCCACCAGTTTCGCCTTGTCGGCGTCGCGCACACTGAGGAAAGCTCGGCCGCCGCGCGGCAACTGATCGCCGGCGCCGAGTTGGGCCTTGGCGAAGGCTTCGCCGAAACTGCGCCCAACCCCCATCACTTCGCCGGTGGATTTCATCTCCGGCCCCAACAGAGGATCCACGCCGGGGAACTTGGCGAAGGGGAAGACCGCCTCCTTGACCGAGTAATAGGCGGGAATTATCTCGCCGGATATACCTTGAGCGGTCAGTGACCGCCCGACCATGCAACGGGCGGCGATTTTGGCTAGCGGCCGGCCCGTGGCCTTGGAGACGTAGGGCACCGTTCGAGACGCGCGAGGGTTGACCTCCAACACGTAAATGTCCTCGCCCTGGATGGCGAACTGCGTGTTCATCAGCCCGACCACACCCAATTCCAGGGCCATCGCGCGCACCTGTTCGCGCAACCGAGCTTGAATTACTGGATCGAGGGAATAAGGCGGCAGCGAGCAGGCGGAATCGCCCGAATGGACGCCGGCTTCCTCGATGTGCTCCATGATGCCCCCGATGATGACCTCGCGACCGTCGCTGAGCGCGTCGACGTCCACCTCGACCGCGTCGCTAAGAAAGCGGTCTAGCAGCACCGGTGAGTCGTTGGACACCTGAACGGCTTCCCGCATGTAGCGGCGTAAATCTTCTTCTTGATGGACGATTTCCATCGCCCGACCGCCCAGCACGTAGGAAGGCCGCACCACCAGCGGATAGCCGATTTCCCGGGCCAGCCGGACCGCCGCTTCCGGTTCGCGAGCAGTGCGGTTGGGCGGTTGCAACAAGCCGAGCCGCTGGATCATCTGCTGGAACCGTTCGCGATCCTCGGCGCGATCGATGGCGTCGGGGCTGGTTCCAACAATCGGCACGCCGTTGGCTTCCAGCGGCCGGGCCAGCTTCAGCGGCGTCTGGCCACCGAACTGGACGATCACGCCCGCGGGTTGTTCCTTGCGCACGATCTCCAACACATCCTCCAGAGTCAGCGGCTCAAAATATAGGCGATCCGAGGTGTCAAAGTCAGTGGATACCGTTTCCGGGTTGCAATTGACCATGATGGTCTCGTAGCCATCCTCGCGCAACGCCAGGGCGGCGTGTACGCAACAATAGTCGAATTCGATCCCCTGACCGATGCGGTTGGGACCACCGCCCAGCACCATGATCTTGGCACGGTCGGTGGGCTCAGCCTCGCACTCTTCCTCGTAAGTGGAATACAGATAGGCGGTGCTGGTGGCGAATTCGGCGGCGCAGGAATCAACCCGCTTGTAGACCGGATGCACGTCCAGCTCCTCGCGCAACCGGCGGATCTCGGTTTCGGCGACGCCGGCCAGCGTCGCCAGTCGGCTGTCGGAAAAGCCTTTGCGCTTGAGGAAATACAGTCGTTGGCGATCCCTTAGGGCCGCCGGCCCGAATGCGCGCGTCTCGCTGGCGATCCGGACCAGCTCCTCAAGCTGGGCCAAAAACCAGGGATCGATTCGAGTCAGTTCGTACAGGGTCTCAACCGAATAGCCCAGCCGAAAGGCTTCGGCGACAAACCACAACCGCCGGGGACCAGGCATGCCCAATTCGTGCTTGAGAATCAGGTGGGGATCGGGATTCTCTCCATCAAGGATTTCGTTGAAACCATCGGTCCCGATTTCCAGGCCCCGCAGCGCCTTCTGTACCGATTCCTGGAAGGTGCGGCCGATGGCCATCACCTCACCGACCGATTTCATCTGGGTGGTCAACCGCGGATTGGCCTGCGGGAACTTTTCGAAGTTGAAACGCGGCACCTTGGTGACCACGTAGTCGATACTCGGCTCGAACGAAACCGGCGTGCGGCCACCGGTGATCTCGTTCCGCAACTCGTCGAGGGTATAACCCACCGCCAATTTGGCCGCGACCTTGGCGATGGGGAATCCGGTGGCTTTGGACGCCAGCGCCGAGGAACGGGACACGCGCGGATTCATCTCGATGATCACCATCTGTCCGTCGTCGGGGTTGATGGCGAATTGGACGTTGGAGCCGCCGGTGTCCACGCCGATCTTGCGCAACACCGCCAGGGAGGCGTCGCGCATGATCTGGTATTCCTTGTCAGTGAGGGTCTGGGCTGGGGCGACGGTGATGGAGTCGCCGGTGTGGACGCCCATCGGATCCAGGTTTTCGATGGAGCAAACGATGATGCAGTTGTCGGCGCGGTCGCGCACCACTTCCATTTCGAATTCTTTCCAGCCCAGTACCGATTCCTCGATCAGCACTTCGCTAACCGGGGATAGATCGAGACCACGCTCGAGGATTTCCACCAACTCCTCACGGTTGTAAGCGATGCCGCCGCCGCTACCGCCAAGGGTGAAGGAAGGTCGGATGATGGTCGGGAAACCGATTTCGTGATGCTGGGCCAGCGCTTCCTCCAGGGTGTGGGCGATCACCGAGCGCGGGGTCTTCAAACCAATCTCGTGCATCGCCCGCCGGAAGCGTTCGCGGTCCTCGGCCATGTCGATGGCGTCGGGCGAGGCGCCGATCATTTCCACTCCATACTGCTCCAGCACGCCATGCCGAACCAAGTCCAACGCGCAGTTCAATGCGGTCTGCCCACCCATGGTGGGCAGCAGGGCGTCGGGACGTTCGCGGGCAATGATGTGGGCGACCGTCCGCCAGTGGATCGGCTCGATGTAGACGGCATCGGCCATGTTGGGATCAGTCATGATCGTGGCCGGGTTCGAGTTCACCAGGATGACCCGGTAATCCTCCTCCCGCAACGCCTTGCAGGCTTGCGCGCCGGAATAATCGAACTCACAGGCTTGACCGATCACGATGGGACCGGCGCCGATGATGAGGATGCTGTGTAAATCAGTACGCTTGGGCATGACTTTACCTGGAGAAAATCCGCAGCGGCGAAGCGAACGATTTCAGCGACGCGCGGCGACGCGAGCTTCCAATAGCGCGATGAACCGGTCGAACAGCGGCGCCACGTCGTGGGGGCCGGGGCTGGCTTCGGGATGTCCCTGGAAACTGAAAGCCGGCCGGTCGGTGCGAGCGATGCCTTGCAGCGAGCCGTCGAACAGCGAGCGGTGCGTGGGACGCAAGTTGGTCGGCAAGGTGGCTTCATCCACCGCGAAGCCGTGATTCTGGCTACTGATCATCACCCGCCCGCTATCCAGATCCAGCACCGGATGGTTGCCGCCGTGATGGCCGAACTTCATTTTGACGGTGCGCGCCCCGCTGGCCAAACCGAGTAACTGGTGGCCGAGGCAGATGCCGAAAATCGGCACGCCGATCTCCAGTAGTTCGCTGATGGCGAAGATGGCGTAATCGCAGGGCTCGGGATCGCCGGGACCGTTGGACAGGAAGACGCCATCCGGCCGCAAGGCCATAACCTCATGGGCAGGCGTTTGCGCCGGAATCACGGTCAGTCGACAACCACGACTGGCCAGCATCCGCAGAATATTGCGCTTGATCCCATAATCGTAGGCAACCACATGGTAACGGGCGTCGCCCACCGTCGGAAAGCCGTTGTTGACCAGTTGCCAGGTTCCTTCGCTCCAAGCGTAGGGGGCGGACACGCTGACCACCCGCGCGAGATCCATGCCTTTCAAGCCTGGAAATTCGCGGGCCAGCGTCAAGGCCCGCTCCGCGTCGGGATGATCGCCGGCCATCAGGCAGCCGTTCTGCGCGCCCTTCTCCCGTAGCAACCGGGTCAGCCGGCGGGTATCGATGCCAGCGAGGGCGATGACGCCCCGCTCGCGCAGGTAATGATCCAGCGGTTGCTGGCTACGCCAGTTGCTGGCGATGGGCGGGCAGTCCCGAACCACCAAGCCGCTGGCGTGGACGCGGGTCGCTTCCTCGTCACCTCGATTGGCGCCGACGTTGCCAATATGGGGATAGGTCAGCGTGACGATCTGGCGGCAATAGGAAGGATCGGTCAGGATCTCCTGATAGCCGGTGATCGAGGTGTTGAAAACGACTTCGCCCTGGGCGTGGCCATCGGCGCCGATGGATTCGCCCCAGAACAAACTGCCATCCTCTAGGGCCAGAAGCGCGGGTTTCCTCAAGCAAGCCTCCAAAATCGGCACGCGCAAGGAAAGAGCGGCACGGAAGCCGCTCTCATGACGCAGTGCAAAAAAACAGACCCAGACTGGCGCGGAGTCTAGCAAATCGCGCCGCCCTGCTCCAGGTACCGGGCCATCACCGACCGGTTTGTTTAGCGCAAGCCCAACACGTCCCGCATGTCGAACAGGCTTGGATCGCGCCCGACCAGCCAGGTCGCGGCCCGGATCGCGCCCTTGGCGAAAGTCATCCGGCTGGAGGCGCGATGGGTGATTTCGAGGCGTTCGCCCACATCGGCGAACAGCACGGTGTGCTCGCCGACGATATCGCCAGCTCTCACGGTGGCAAAACCAATGGCGGCGCGGTCGCGCTCGCCGGTAACACCCCGCCGGTCATAAACCGCGCATTGCGCCAAGTCACGGCCGAGGGTCGTGGCGATCACCTGTCCCATGGCCAGCGCGGTGCCGGAGGGCGCGTCTACCTTGTGGCGGTGGTGGGCCTCGATGATTTCGATATCCATACCATCGCCCAGCACTCGCGCCGTCAGTTCCAGCAGCTTGAAACAGAGATTGACACCGACACTCATATTTGGCGCGAATACGATGGGAATAGTCTCGGCGGCATGGGCGATGACGGCCTTCTGGTCAGCGGACAGGCCGGTGGTGCCGATGACCATGGCCTTGCCAGCCGTCCGACAGACAGCCAAGTTCGCAAGGGTGGCCGCCGGACGGGTGAAATCAACGAGCACGTCGAAGTGATCGACCAATGGCGCCAGATCGGCGACGATGGGCACGTTCAACCGCCCAATGCCCACAAGCTCTCCGGCGTCGGCGCCGACCGATGGATGATCGGGGCGCTCCAAAGCCACCGAGCAACGCACTCCATCGACCAAATGGCAGGCTTCAAGTAAATGGCGACCCATGCGGCCGGCCACGCCGGTGATCGCGACATGAATCATGGCGACAGTTCCTTGGGGGATATGGAAGGGATGGTCGACAGCGCCGCGACCGCGCCTGAAAAAGGCGCGGCCACAAAAATAGGGTTGCGCTACGGCGCAACCCTATTGTTTTGGAGCGGGTGATGGGAATCGAACCCACGCCATCAGCTTGGGAAGCTGAGGTTCTACCATTGAACTACACCCGCGCGCAAAATCCCGCGCACCATTGCTTGAACCGCAGCGAACTGGCGGAGCCGGGATGTTAGCGATAAAGCGAAGCCGCTGCAAGGCTGAAGGTTACGCGCCTTGGTAACCTCGCCCAAGTGAGGACCAAGGTCACTCCGGGATCCGGCAACTCTCGGGATCCGCCATTTCTTTCAACCAGCGTGGCGGTTTACCGCGACCCGTCCAGGTTTTTTCCGGATCGTTGGGATTGCGATATTTTGGTTTGCCGGGTCTCCGTTTGCGGCTAGAATAGTTTAGAACCTCTTCCGGCGCCATATCGACCCGTTTGGCCATTTCGACCATTCGTTCCCGAATAGCCTCGATTTCACTAGCTTTCTTTTGCTCGATGGAATTCTGGGCTTTTTCGATGAGCGCCTTGAGTTGCTCGATGGACAAGGATTCGATCAGATCATCATCATTCATGGTCTGTGCACCATCATTTTGTGAGTTATGGGAAGTCCACGCCTTGAGTCAAGGGGCTATTGTAGAATATTTTTCTATTTCCGCAATTCTTTTCATGAAGCCAGGCTGATTGGACTGGATTATCCCGAAAATCCAGCCTTTCGAGTCTCTTCGGATATGAACTTACCGCAGTAATCGTGCAATGCCATGAACGCAACGAACATGCAACCCCTCCCAAAAACTCGATCCGGATCGGATACTTCGGAGCTTGCCTTCCAGTCGGAATCTCGAATTCGCAGCTTTGTTCGCCGCGAAGGTCGCATGACCCACGCTCAGCGCCGGGCACTGGCGACGTTGTGGGGACGGTTTGGCGTCGACGCCAGCGTCGCGCCACTGGATTCAACGACGCTTTTCGAGCGCCGCGCGCCATTGGTACTGGAGATCGGTTTTGGCGATGGTGAATCACTAGCAGCCATGGCCAGCGCCGATCCAATGGTGAATTACCTAGGTCTGGAGGTCCATCGCCCCGGTATCGGGCATTTATTTTTACGGGCTGAGGCATTGGCGTTGACCAACCTTCGTGTCATGTGCGCGGATGCCGTGGACGTGTTGGAACGACAAACGCCGGACGAATGCCTGGACCGCGCGCAGATTTTCTTTCCCGATCCTTGGCCGAAGGTACGGCACCACAAACGACGGTTGATTCAAAGTTATTTCGTCACTCTGCTGGTTCATAAACTCAAGCCAGGTGGACAATTGCATATCGCCACGGATTGCGAGGACTATGCCCATTCGATTCTCAACCTGCTGAAAGCGACTCCGGAACTGGTCAACCGAGCTGCGGGAAATGGCTTCGCGCCGCGCCCCGTGTATCGGCCTCTGACTCGATTTGAACAGCGTGGTTGGCGGTTGGGGTATGCGATCCGAGATATTCTGTTCGCCCGACGTGACCGGATGGACTGAATAATCGTCGGGGGTTGTCAGGCATCGATCGCGGCATGTTGGCTTGGCCGTGAGGAGCCGATGAATTTCTTGCGCGCCGCGCCCTAGCCGGTTGGCGTATTTTCACCCAAAATAGAAGAACACGCTTTCGGCGCGAACCCGGCAACTAGGTTGCTATCGCCGCATACCTTGGGCAACCTAATCCGAACTGAAGATGGTGATGAGGTCAACTAAATGTTTTTGAAATTTTTTTTCAATATGCTTCCCAAAAGGAACGTCCCCTCAAGGGCATTGGCCCTAATTCTGGGAATCGTGGTGGGACCCGCGCTGGGACAGGAGGGGTGGGGGAATTCCTCGCAACCCGAGGTTGCGGCCCTGTCGGCGGTGTTGATGAACCCGGCCACGGGCGAAGTCTTGTTCGCCAAGGAGCCCCATTTGCGCTTGCCGCCCGCCAGCACCACCAAGGTGCTTACCGCGCTGGTGGCGTTGGAACGCCTTGACCCCAATGCCCGGGTAGTGGTCAGCCCGCAAGCGGCCAGCGCGCCGCCGAGCCGTGTCGGACTGCGGGCCGGCGAAGCCGCCCTGATCCAGGATCTGTTGTACGGGTTAATGCTGAAATCAGGCAATGACGCCGCCGAAACTCTGGCCGAAGCCGCCGGCGGTTCCGTTTTCGGGTTCGCTGAATTAATGAATGCCAAAGCTTGGCAGATTGGCGCGCGCAACAGCCACTTCATGAATCCGCATGGCTTGCCGAACGACGACCATTACGCGACCGCCTACGATCTGGCGCTGATTTTTCGCCAGGCGATGAACCATCCGATGTTCGCGGATATCGTGCGTACCCGTAACGCGGCCTTGCGGATCGAATCCAGCCAGGGTCCATACGGCGACTGGCGCATGGTTCCAGTGGTTAATCATAACCGCCTTCTGGGTTCCTATGAGGGAACGCTCGGCGGCAAAACCGGGTTTACCCTCAAGGCCCGACGTTGCTTTGTCGGTGAGGTGGATCGCGGTGGAGTCCGCTTGATCGTGGCCATTCTCAACAGCCCTACTCCTGGGGCGTTGTGGCGTGATGCCCGCACGCTACTCAATTATGGTTTTGCCCACTATGGCTTGGCGCCGCCACCCCCAACACCGGAACCGCCGCCAGTTCTGGTTCAGCGTCAACTGGACGAGGAAGAGAACGAACCTGGAGGCCCCACTCTGGCCATGACGCGCGCGACGCTGGTTCGTCCAGTGGCGCGAGGGGAAGCCAAACCCCTGACCTCGGATCGGCAACCTAGCGCTGTCGGAGCAGCGCCACCCGCTAGACCGGTCATCGCCGTCCGCGCCCAGAAAGTCGCCAAGCCTTCCGAGGCGGTCCAGGCGGTGGCGATCCGTCCGGTGCCGGCAAGGGGGGCGGTCAAGCCAACCAAGTCACTAGCTGCGGCTAAGCCGGCGATGGCGGCTCGTCCGGTGGTGGCGGTCAAGCCGGCCAAGCCGCTTGCCGTGGCCATGGCCAAGCCGACGCCTGGCACGGTCAAGGCCGCCAAGTCCAATGTCGTGGCGCCTGGCAAACCGACCGTTCAAATGATCAAGCCAGCAACCGCCTCGGCCGCCAAGCCGGAGAAACGGGAGAACACCAAGGTCGCTGCGGTTCGCGCCGAACCCTTGACCAAGCTTCAAAAGACGGCAACCAAGCGACGGAGTTAAGGAGCGATTTGAAGCGATAGTGCCTCAGACGTGGGCATGGATTAAACAATGGATTGAGCAAATGACTTGATGATCAATCCATTGCAAGGATTTCATCGATATTCATATCCACCCTGGAAAACCCCACCAAACGTGGCCTGGGTCCATGTGCCCAGGTAGTAAAAAGGCGATTCGAATGAATCGCCTCTTTTGTTGACCGCCAGCAGCGGTTAGTTACGCTCGTTCAGCGGTGGAACGTCACGACGCGACGCTCCCACGTAAAGTTGCCGCGGCCGCCCGATCTTCTGATCCTTTTCGGTGATCATCTCGATCCAGTGGCTGATCCAGCCAGCGGTACGGGCAATGGCGAACATCACCGTGAACATCTCGACCGGGATCTTCAACGTGCTGTAGATGATGCCGGAATAGAAATCCACGTTGGGATACAGCTTGCGCTCGATAAAATAGGGATCGCTCAGGGCGATCTCCTCCAGGCGCATGGCCAGATCGAGGCGCGGATCGTGGCCATAACTGTCCAGCACCTGATGGCAGACTTCCTTGATGATCTTGGCGCGAGGATCGAAGCTCTTGTAAACCCGGTGGCCAAAACCCATCAATCGGACGCCGCTGTTCTTGTCCTTGACCTTGGCGATAAAGTGGTCGATGTTCGACACCTCGCCAATCCGGTCCAGCATCCGGATCACGGCTTCATTGGCGCCGCCGTGCGCTGGTCCCCACAGGGTGGCGATGCCCGCCGCGATCGCGGCGTAGGGATTGGTGCCCGAGGAACCGGCCAGCCGCACGGTGGAGGTGGAAGCGTTCTGCTCGTGGTCGGCATGCAGGGTGAACAGCACGTCCATCGCCCGCTCGGCCACGGGATTGACCTCGTAGCGCTTGCCGGGGAGACTGAACATCATGTACAGCAGGTTGCCGGTATAGCTCAGGTCGTCGCGGGGATAAATCGCAGGATCGCCGATGCTGTGCTTGTAGCAGGCGGCGGCGATGGTCGGCATTTTGGCGATCAGCCGGCGGGCGGTGACCATGCGGTCTTCGTAGTCCTGAATGTTGAGCCGGTCGTGGAAAAACGCCGACAGCGAACTGACGACGGCCATCATCATCGCCATCGGGTGAGCGTCGTGGTTGAAGCCATTAAAAAAGCGGCGAAGATTCTCGCGAATTCGGTTATGGCGGGTGATGCTGGTCTCGAAGATCTGCTTCTTTTCGGCGTTGGGCAATTCTCCGTAAAGCAGCAGGTAGCAGACTTCCAGGAAGTTGCACTGCTCGGCCAATTGCTCGATCGGATAGCCGCGGTACATCAACTCGCCCTTGTCGCCATCCAGATAGGTGATCGTGCTTTGGCAACTGGCGGTGGACATGAAACCGGGGTCGTAGGTGAAATAGCCAAACTCCTTGGCCAGTTTGCCGATATCCACCACTGGAGCGCCGTAGGTCGGCTCCAGCACCGGCATCTGCGCCACCTTTCCGTTGACATCATT
The DNA here is from genome assembly GCA_029624675.1 of Candidatus Contendibacter sp. Taxonomy (GTDB): domain Bacteria; phylum Pseudomonadota; class Gammaproteobacteria; order Competibacterales; family Competibacteraceae; genus Contendibacter. The sequence goes on along the minus strand of JARSSP010000044.1, from coordinate 195,887 downwards.
TTTAAAGGTAATTGTTGTCATTGAACAGCCTCCAACATGGGTCGACGAGTCAAAAACCAGTGGGCGAACCGCTGTGATGTTTTTTCATTGTCTCAGCGACATTCCATCCCTTAGCCGAAGCAAGGTAATCCTAACCCAGGACGCCGTGTTGCCGCAAAATTCGCGTGGCTGAAACGGAGGCAAAAGAAAAGGCATCGCGCGATGCCTTTGGGTGACGGAACCAGGACGGGTTCAGGACAGGCCGTACTTGCGGCGGAAGCGATCCACCCGGCCGGCGGTGTCCACGATCTTTTGCTTGCCGGTGTAAAACGGGTGCGAGTGGCTGGACACTTCCACCTTGACCAGAGGATAGGTCTTGCCGTCGGTCCACTGGATGGTTTCCTTGGTGGAAATCGTGGATCGGGTGAGGAACGAGAAGTCGGTGGAGATGTCCTGAAATACGACTTCGCGGTAGGCGGGATGGATGTCTTTCTTCATGAATGCCAAAACCTTCACGGTGCGGTGGGCCGATTCGCGCCGGGGTGGCGCGGGCGCGAGTCCCTGGCGGGCGACTAAGACATTAGACTATAGCGAGTTTTAAGGTTGAGCCGCAAGGTCGCGACCCGATCAAATTCCGATGGGTCCGGCCGCCATGGCGTAGCCGTGTTCTCCTTGGCCAGTTTTCAGGTGGAAATTGCGATGAATTACCAACCCAGGATCGGTTTCGTCAGCCTTGGCTGCCCCAAGGCTCTAGTGGATTCCGAACGGATTCTGACCCAGTTGCGGGCCGAAGGTTACGGCATCGCGCCGACCTACCCTGAGGCCGATCTGGTGGTGGTCAATACCTGTGGTTTCATCGATGCGGCAGTGGCCGAGTCGCTGGACGCCATCGGTGAGGCGCTGGCGGAGAACGGTAAGGTGATCGTCACCGGTTGTCTGGGCGCGAAAGGGAGCGTCGTGCGTGACTTGCACCCCAGCGTGCTGGCGGTAACCGGCCCCCACGCCTGCGAGGAGGTAATGGCGGCGATCCACGCTCATCTGCCCCGGCCGCACGATCCGTTCCTGGATTTGTTGCCGCCGCAGGGGGTCAAGCTCACGCCCCGGCATTACGCCTATCTGAAAATCGCCGAGGGCTGCAACCATCGCTGCACGTTCTGCATCATTCCCCGGTTGCGCGGCGATCTGGTCAGCCGGCCGGTCGGCGAGGTGCTGCGGGAGGCGGAAAACCTGGTCCGCGCCGGCGTGCGGGAGTTGCTGATCGTGTCGCAGGACACCAGCGCCTATGGAGTGGATGTGCGCTACCGCACCGGATTCTGGAACGGCCGCCCGCTCAAGACCCATCTGACCCCACTGGCCGCCGCTTTGGGCGAACTCGGCGCGTGGGTGCGGTTGCACTACGTCTATCCCTATCCCCATGTCGACGAACTTATCCCGCTGATGGCGGAAGGCCGGGTACTGCCCTATTTGGATGTCCCGCTGCAACACGCCAGTCCGCGCATTCTGAAAGCGATGAAACGACCGGCCAACGCTGACGGCGCACTGGCGCGTATCTGGGGCTGGCGGAAAATCTGTCCCGAGATGACCTTGCGCAGCACCTTTATCGTCGGATTTCCTGGCGAAACGGACGCCGATTTCCAACAACTTCTGGAATTTTTGGAGGCGGTGGAACTGGATCGGGTGGGTTGTTTCACCTACTCGCCGGTGGACGGGGCCGCCGCCAACGCCTTGCCCGATCCCGTGCCGGAGGAGGTCAAGCAGGAGCGGCAAGCTCGATTGATGGTGTTGCAGGCCGAGATCAGCGCCCGGCGGTTGCGGCGCAAGGTCGGGCAGGTTCTGAAAGTGCTGGTGGACGCGCACGACGAGGAAGGCAGGGCCATCGCTCGGTCCAACGCCGATGCGCCAGAAATCGACGGTGTGGTGTTTATCGAGGATGGCGCAGCGTTGCCGGTCGGTGAGTTTGCCGAGGTCCGGATCGTGGGCGCCGACGAGCATGATCTGTATGCTGAAGTCGGCGGCACCCAAACGCCAAAACGCAAACCCCGCCGGAACGGCGAGGTTCGGGTGAAAGATACATGAATGGTCGAAATCCTTTATAAAAATAATTACTTGGTACAGGATACAGTCTGGCCGGCGGCGTTGGTACAGGTACTGGTGTGGGTAGCGCCGGAACCTTTTTGGTAACTGGTCGATCCTTGATAGCTGGCATCGGTCGTACTGCTTTGGGCCGAGGTGCTGCGCGAGCCACTGGCGCCACCCGCACCGTCGGTGCTGAACGAACCAGTGGATTTGACGGTGCCTTGGGTCCCTTGGGCAGCCATGCCACTTTGGTGCTGGGCGCCACTGCCGACCTTGCCAGTCGTTTTGCCAGCGCGGACGCCCTGAGCCTTGATGTTGCCGCTGCTATCCTTAATGGTAGCGGCTCCCTCATGCCCACTGACGAAATTGCCTTGATTGTCCACGGCCGCACCACCGCCGCGCGCCGCGCCGCCGCCGTGGGGACCGCGCACAGCCGCGCCACGCCCACTGACCGCCCCTTGTTCGTTAACGACCGTTCCGCCCGCATGGAATCGTCCGGCGGCGTGAGTGGCGCTGAGGACAGCGACGTTCAAACCCAAGGTTACAAGAGCGATGACAGCCACTGTTTTCATGATGATTTCCTCAATTGGCGGGGGATGTTGATTTTGAGACTGGATTTTTCCAACTCAAGCTCGACGCTAAAATTTTAGAATCGGGAACCTAGGTTGTCACCAAATCGAGGAGACCATGATGACTCTGACGCTCACTTCACCGGCGTTCACCCATAACGGGGCGATGCCGGCCCGCCTGACCTGCGATGGGCGGGATTTGTCGCCAGAACTGCGCTGGTCGGGCCTGCCCGCCGAAACCAAAAGTCTGGCCCTGATCGTGGACGATCCCGATGCGCCCGATCCCGCCGCGCCGCGCATGACCTGGGTCCACTGGGTGCTGTACAACATTCCGCCCACCGCGACCGGCCTCGCGGAAGCCGTGACGCCCGGCGATTTGCCGGCCGGGACCCAGCAGGGACTGAACGACTGGGGGCGAACCGGCTATGGCGGTCCGTGCCCACCGATTGGCCGACATCGCTACTTTCATAAGCTCTACGCCCTGGATACGGTATTGCCGGACTTGGGCAAGCCCACCAAGGCCGCGTTGGAAAAAGCGATGAAGGGCCACGTCCTGGCCAGCACCGAACTGGTGGGAACCTATCAACGTTCGGCTTGAGCCCCATTGAACTTTTTCGGATCATCCCCATCTTAGTTATCAAGCGTAAGCCCTTACGCCTGTCCGCTTCCCTCCCTGAGCGGGCTATATCCGGTTCGCTGAACTGGATACCATATTCGCCCCGGTTCCATTCCCCCTTGTAACCGGGGCTTCTTTTTGCCCGGCGACCTTGAGAATTCCGCGGTCGGCCCCATTTCCGCGAAAGTCAATTGTGTACAATCCGGGTCAAACCGGGAGGCAACCGCATGGAATCATTGCATGGCACCACGGTGATCGCCGTGCGTCGCAACGGTCGGGTCGTGATCGGCGGCGACGGACAAGTGACGTTGGGCAACACCGTGATGAAGGGCAACGCCCGCAAGGTGCGGCGACTCTATCAAAACAAGGTGATCGCCGGGTTCGCGGGCGGCACCGCCGACGCCTTTACCCTGTTCGAACGCTTCGAGGGCAAGCTGGAAAAGCACGGTGGCAACCTGACCCGCGCCGCCGTGGAACTGGCGAAGGACTGGCGCACCGACCGGATGCTGCGCCGGCTGGAGGCGTTGTTGATCGTCGCCGATCCCAGCGTGACCCTGATCATTTCCGGCAACGGCGACGTGATCGAACCGGAACGCGACCTGGCGGCGATCGGCTCGGGCGGCGCTTACGCCCAGGCCGCTGCTCAGGCTCTGTTGGAGCACACCGAACTGGATGCCCGGGCCATCGTCGAGCAAGCCTTGAAAATCGCCGCCGGCATCTGCATCTATACCAACGGGAATCTGACCCTGGAAGAACTGGCGGGCGCATGATCCAGAATCCACGTTGGACCAACCCGCCACGCTGTTTTCGCCCCACCCCCAGACGGTAGCCGAGCCATGTCGGAGATGACCCCCCGAGAAATCGCCCAGGAACTGGACAAGCACATCATCGGCCAGGACGCCGCCAAGCGCGCCGTGGCCATCGCCCTGCGCAACCGCTGGCGGCGGATGCGGGTAGCGCCGGCACTGCGCAACGAGATCACCCCCAAGAATATCTTGATGATCGGCCCGACCGGAGTCGGTAAAACCGAAATCGCCCGCCGGTTGGCCAAGCTGGCCAATGCGCCATTCATCAAGGTCGAAGCCACCAAGTTCACCGAGGTCGGCTACGTGGGCCGCGACGTGGAATCCATCATCCGCGACCTGATGGACATGGCGGTGAAAATGGTCCGCGAGGAAGAAACGCACAAGGTTCGCCACCGCGCCGAGGAAGCGGCTCAGGACCGGGTGCTGGACACCCTGTTGCCGCGCCCGCGCAGCGTCGGCTTCGCCAACGAGCCGCCGGCGCCGGATCACTCCGTCACCCGTCAGAAGATGCGCGACCGCCTGCTCAAGGGCGAATTGGATGATCGGGAGATCGAAATCGAAGTTTCGGTGCGGCCGGTGGGGGTGGAGATCATGGCGCCGCCCGGCATGGAAGAGATGACCAGCCAGTTACAGAGCCTGTTCCAAAATTTGAACAGTGGCCGCACCCGGACCCGCAAGCTCAAGGTCAAGGACGCCCTCAAGTTGCTACAGGAGGAAGAGGCGGCCAAGATGATCAACGAGGAAGAACTGAAATTGCGGGCGCTGGCGGCGGTCGAGCAGAACGGCATCGTATTCATCGACGAGATCGACAAGGTGGCCAAGCGCGGCGAATATGGCGGCCCGGACGTGTCGCGCGAGGGCGTTCAGCGCGATTTGCTGCCGCTGGTCGAAGGCTGTACCGTTTCGACCAAGTACGGCATGGTGCGGAGCGATCACATTCTATTCATCGCCTCCGGGGCGTTCCATCTGGCCAAGCCCTCCGACCTGATCCCCGAATTGCAGGGTCGATTGCCGATCCGGGTGGAACTGGGCGCGCTGAGCGTCGAGGATTTCGTGCGGATTCTGACCGAGCCGGATGCCTCGCTGACCGAGCAATACACGGCGCTCCTGAATACCGAGGAAGTCAGCCTGACGTTCGCGGCGGATGGCGTGCGGCGCATCGCCGAGGTCGCTTATCAGGTCAACGAGCGTACCGAAAACATCGGCGCCCGCCGGCTGCATACGGTGATGGAGCGGTTGCTGGAAACCGTCTCCTTTGAAGCGCCCGACCGATCCGGTCAAGCGGTGACCGTCGATCGCGCCTACGTGGACGCCCATCTGGGTGAGTTGATCAAGGACGAGGACTTGACCCGTTACATTTTGTGAGGCCCGGCCATGAGCATCCGCCCGACCGAGATCAAGCTGCATCAGGCATCCCGTGTTCTGGAGGTCGCATTTGAGGATGGCGCTCGCTTTGAGTTGCCCTGTGAGTACTTGCGGGTGTTTTCGCCCTCCGCCGAGGTGCGGGGCCATGGTCCCGGCACCGAAACCCTGGTGACCGGCAAAGAGAACGTGAACATCACCGCCATCGAACCGGTGGGCCATTACGCGGTTCGGTTGATATTTGATGATGGCCATTCGACTGGCCTGTACTCCTGGAACATCCTGTACGACCTGGGCCAGGATCGGGAGAGCCACTGGCAAGACTATCTGCGCCGATTGGCCGAAGCTGGCTATCAGCGCCAGGCTTGAATTCATCCTTGGATTTCGAGGCGTCCACGATTCATGGCACCACCCGAGACGACGCATTTTGGTTATCAACCGGTCGCCGCCAGCGAAAAGGCGCGCAAGGTGGCCGGCGTATTCGATTCGGTCGCCGGCAAATACGACTTGATGAACGATTTGATGTCGCTGGGCATCCATCGGCTGTGGAAACGCTTCGCCATCGGCATCAGCGGGGTGCGAGCTGGAGACCGAGTACTGGACCTGGCCGGCGGCACCGGCGATCTCACCAGCCGGATGTTGCCGCTGGTGGGGCCGAAGGGGTTGGTGGTGTTGTCCGACATCAACGCCAACATGTTGAGCGAGGGCCGGCGGCGACTGGTGGACGAGGGCACCATCGGCAATGTGGCCTACGCCCAGGTCGACGCCGAGCAGTTGCCGTTTCCCGACAACACCTTCGATTGCATCACCATCGCCTTTGGGCTACGCAACGTGACTTACAAGGAACGGGCGCTGGCGGCCATGGTTCGCGCGCTCAAGCCGGGTGGGCGGGCGATCATTCTGGAGTTTTCGCATCCGATCGCGCCGGGCCTGCAATCGGTCTATGACCTTTATTCGTTCACCGTGCTGCCGGCCTTGGGCAAACTGGTGGTCAACGATGCCGCCAGCTATCGTTACTTGGCCGAATCCATCCGCATGCACCCCAACCAGGAGACGCTGCTGCGCATGATGGCAGCGGCGGGTTTCGAGCGTTGCCAGTATTTCAATCTGACCGGCGGCGTGGTTGCGGTGCATCGCGGCTACAAGTTCTGAGCCGTGAGAACCACCGCGTGACCCCCGCTGTCATCGCCACCCGCCTGGAAACCCTGCTCAACCGGGTGTTGCGGCTCGATCCTGACACCCAAGCCCGGCTGGCCGCGCTGGAAGGCAGCGTCATCGCCATCGAGCTGGAAGGTTTCGGGCTGACGCTCTATCTGTTGCCAGGCGCCCATGGCGTTCGGGTGCTGGACCAGCACGCCGGCGAACCGACGGTCCACATCCGGGGATCACTGCTGGCTCTGGCCCGACAATGGCGCGGTCGCGGAACCGCCAGTGGCGATATCACCGTCGAGGGCGATGCCGCCGTGGGGCGGGAATTTCAAACCGCGCTGGCGCGGCTGGACATCGATTGGGAAGAGCCGCTTTCCCGTCTGCTTGGTGACTCCACCGCTCATCGGATCGGTCGGTTCTGGCGTGAGTTCCAGACCTGGGGCCAGCGAACCGGCGATAGACTGGGACACAATGGCGGCGAATATCTGCAACACGAACTTCGAGTCTTGCCGCCGCGCCCGGCGGTCGAGCAATTTTTGAGCGCGGTGGATACCTTGCGCGAGGATACCGACCGGCTGGCCGCGCGGATCGAGCGTCTGCGTCACTGGTTGGCGACCGGCGATCCAACCTGATCTCACCGCTTACCGCCGAGACGCGAAAATAGCATGTTTGGTCCCGCCCAACTGTTGCGGTTGCTGCATATCAACCGAGTATTGGTGCGTCACGGTCTCGACGACATCGTGTTGGCCACTCATTTGTTCCGGCCCATTGGCTTTGTGCGCCATTTGTTGCCGTGGAACTGGGCGCCACGCCAGGAATTGAGGCTGTCGCGTGGCGAGCGCATCCGATTGGCGCTAGAGGATCTCGGTCCGATCTTCGTCAAGTTTGGCCAGATGTTGTCCACTCGCCGCGACTTGCTGCCCGACGACATCGCCCTGGAACTAGCCAAGCTGCAAGACCAGGTGCCGCCGTTCCCCGGCGAGCAGGCGCGGGCCATTGTCGAGAAAGCCTACGGCCAACCGCTGGCGGTGGTGTTTGCTGAATTCGATTCGCAACCGCTGGCGTCGGCCTCCATCGCCCAGGTTCACGCCGCCCGGTTGCGGAGCGGCCGCGAGGTGGTGGTCAAGGTGTTGCGGCCGGCCATTGAGAAGATCATCCGCCGCGACGTGGAGTTGCTGTACATCGTCGCTAGTCTGGCCCAGCGCTACTGGAAGGAAGGTCGCCGACTCCGACCGCTGGAAGTGGTGGCGGAATACGAGAAGACCATCCTGGATGAACTGGACCTGGTGCGTGAAGCGGCCAACGCCAGCCACCTGCGGCGCAATTTCCAAAACTCGCCGATTCTGTACGTTCCCGAGGTGTTCTGGCCGGAGACGCGCCGCGAGGTGTTGGTGATGGAGCGGATTTACGGCATTCCGGTGGGCGAGATCGCCGAACTGCGCCGACGTGGCGTGGACTTGAAGAAACTGTCGGCGCGCGGCGTGGAAGTTTTTTTTACCCAGGTGTTCCGCGACAGTTTCTTCCATGCCGACATGCATCCGGGCAACATTTTCGTCAACGCCGACGATCCCGCCGACCCCCGCTACATCGCGGTGGATTTCGGCATCATCGGCACCCTCAGCCCCACCGATCAGCATTATCTGGCTGAAAATTTCCTGGCTTTCTTCCACCGCGACTACCGGCGGGTGGCCGAGTTGCACATCGAATCGGGTTGGGTGCCGGCGGCAACCCGGGTGGATGAATTTGAATCCGCCATTCGCACTGTGTCGGAGCCGATCTTCGACCGGCCGCTCAAGGACATTTCCTTCGGCGGGTTTCTGTTGACCCTGTTCCAGACCGCCCGCCGCTTCAACATGGAGGTGCAGCCGCAACTGGTATTGCTGCAAAAGACCCTGCTCAACATCGAAGGGCTGGGTCGACAGCTCGACCCCGAGCTGGACTTGTGGCAAACCGCCAAGCCGTTCCTGGAAAACTGGATGCGTGATCGGGTCGGACCGCTCTCGTTCATCCATCGCGTCAAATACCAGCTCCCGCGTTGGGCCGACCAGACGCCGGATTTACCCAACCTGATCCATGGCCTGTTGCGCCGGGCCAGCGACGGCGAGATCACGGTACGCCTGCACCGGCAGGAGATGGAGCAGTTGCGTCGCGAGCTGCGCCGCGCCAACCGGCGCGGTTTTCACGCGCGCGCCGGCGCCGCGCTGGTGGTCAGCGCGGCGGTCATCTTGGGGTTCGACGCCCAGAACAGCGTCAGCCTGTGGCAGGCGCCGTTGGCGAGCTGGTTGCTCGGGGGGATTGGGATCGGCCTGTTGCTCGGCGCCTGGCCGACGGAGGGTTGAGCGTTTTACGACCGCTGCAACGCGGTTTCGACCTCGTCGCGCTTGGCCCGGCCGCACAGCAGTTCGATCAAGGTCAGGGCAAAGTCCATCGCCGTGCCTGGTCCACGCGACGTGATGAAGGTTCCGTCGCGCACCACGGCGGCGCTGCTCAGTCGGATGTCGGCTTGTCCATCAAGGATACCGGGATAGGCAGTGACTTCGCGGCCACTGACCAGACCGGCGCTAACCAACACTTTCGGCGCGGCGCAGATGGCCGCCACATAGCGGCCCTGTTCCGTCAGCCGCCGCAACAGCGCCGCAATCCGTTGATCGGCCTCCAGCCGCTGGGCACCACCCAGGCCACCCGGCAATACCACCAGGTCGAAATCCTGATCCAACACCGCGTCCAGCGTGGTTTCGGGCAGCAGCGCCACGCCCCGCGACGCGGTGACCGGACCGGCTTCCAATCCCGCCACCGTCACGGTGATGCCCGCTCGGCGGAACAGGTCGATGAGGGTAACGGCTTCCAGTTCCTCGCAGCCTTGGGCCAGGGGAACGAGTGCGGTGGTCATGAACGGTGTCTCCTCCAGCGGGTATGGCAAGAAGCGCTCAGCCGTTCTTGCGGGTTTGCAACAGGGTCATGCCCTTGAGCAGATTCAGAGCTTCATACAGGGGGTAGTCGCTTTGCGTCGGGTCACCTTCGGCGCCGGTGATCCGAGCGTCGGGCGCGCCATCAGCCGGGACTTTGCCATCGTTGCGCAGATGGCCGGTCAGGTCGGCTTCCTTGACGGTGTCCGAATCGGCGCCCTCGGCGCTGGTCGCGACCTTGAACGGCTTGAGCTTGATGTCGGGCTCGATGCCCTCGGCCTGGATGGAACGGCCGTTCGGCGTGTAGTAGCGGGCGGTGGTCAGTTTGACCGCGGTGCCGTTACCTAGCGGCAGGATGGTCTGCACCGAACCCTTGCCGAAGGTACGCTCGCCCAGGATGAGCGCCCGATGGTGGTCCTGTAGCGCGCCGGCGACGATTTCCGAAGCCGAGGCGGAACCGCCGTTGACCAGCACCACCAGCGGCGCGCCCTTGAGCAAGTCGCCCGGAGTCGCTTTGAAACTCTGGTCCGAGCCATTGCCGCGTCCCTTGGTTTGGACGATGGCGCCCTCCTCCAGGAAATCGTCGGCGACATCCACCGCGCCGTTCAGCACCCCGCCTGGGTTGTTGCGCAAATCCAGCACCACGCCGCGCAACGGTCCCTTGTTCTGCTGCTCGATTTCCTGCATCGCCTGCCGCAGGTTCTGGGCGGTCTTGGCCTGAAACTGGGTAATGCGCAGATAGCCAAATCCCGGCTCCAGCAAGCGGCTCTTGACGCTCTTGACCTGGATGACCTCCCGGATCAGCTTGATCTTGAGCGGCTTGCGCATACCCTCGCGCACGATGGTCAGGATGATCGCTGTGTTCGGCTTGCCGCGCATCCGCTGGATCGCGTCCGAGAGCGACATACCCTTGACCGAGACGTCGTCCAGCCGGATGATCAGATCGCCAGCGCGGATGCCCGCCCGTTGGGCGGGCGTGTCGTCGATTGGGGCGATGACCTTGAGAAAGCCGTTTTCCTGGCCAACCTCGATACCCAGGCCGCCGAATTCGCCCGAGGTGCCGATTTGCAGGTCCTGAAACGCCTCGGCGTCCAGGAACGCGGAGTGCGGGTCCAGATTGCTCAACATGCCGCGAATGGCGTTTTCCAGCAGATCGCGGTCCTTGACCGGCTCGACGTAATCTTCCTTGATCGCGTCAAGCACGCCGGTGAACGTGCGCAGCTCGTCCAGAGGCAGTTTGTTTTCCGGCGATATTTCCTTTTCGGCCCAGACCGTATGCACCGCCGTCAGCGAAATGCCCGCCAGAAAACTCAACGCCAACGCCAGACCGTGTCGGATTGCGGCACTCATTAGCTTACTCCGAAAACCATTTTTGATTGCGGCGAGGGGATAACTGGAAATATTTGGCCCATTCCTCGGGTAAGACAACGGAACACGCTCGAAAATCGCGGCGTGCTTGAGGGAAAGCGATGCGAATGGAGGCGATTTTGGAGGAACTCCCGCGCGCCGGCTGGAACCCGACGCGCGGGGCGGCGCGAATGCGGGAGTGGGTAATTCCGCTTACTTGGCCTTGCCCTGATTGGCGACGGCGTCCATCAGTTTTTTAAGCTCCTCGGGATCGGCGAGATACTGCCCCCCCTTCTTGATCGGCCGCAGGTTGGCATCGAGTTCATAGACCAAAGGCACGGCGGTGGGGATGTTGAGGGCCACGATTGCATCGTCGGAAATGTCGTCGAGGTACTTGACCAGCGCCCGCAAACTGTTGCCATGGGCGGCGATCAGCACCCGCTTGCCGGAGCGGATGGTCGGCACCAGGACATCGTGCCAGTAGGGCAACACTCGGTCGATGGTGGTCTTGAGGCTTTCGGTGGCCGGCAGCACTCGCGGGTCGAGACCGGTGTAGCGCGGATCGAAAGCTGGGTGGCGTGAATCGCTCGGTTCCAGTGCTGGCGGCGGGATATCGAAACTGCGCCGCCAGACCTTGACCTGCTCCTCGCCGTGCTTGGCGGCGGTTTCGGACTTGTTCAGGCCCGCCAAGGCGCCGTAGTGGCGCTCGTTAAGCCGCCAGCTCCGGTGTACCGGAATCCACGCCAAGTCCATTTCATCCAGCACGGTCCACAAGGTGTGAATGGCGCGCTTGAGCACCGAGGTATAGGCCACGTCGAAGGCATAACCTTCCTTTTTGAGCGCCTGACCCCCTTTCCGGGCTTCTTCGCGGCCCTTGTCGGACAGATCCACGTCCACCCAGCCGGTAAAACGATTTTCCATATTCCATTGGCTTTCGCCGTGGCGGATAAGCACGATTTTATACATGAGATAAAAGCCTCCTCGTCGTTCAGCGGGGTTTGTTGTCGTTATCGAATCCGGCGCGGGTTATCCGGATCGCATGAAATTTTGACGCTGGAATCATACGCCCGGTCAGCCGATTGCGCCAGCCACGCTCGGCGGTCGGGGACTCGGTGGCGCTCGCAACTTCTCAATGGCGCCATATTCCGCTATGCTGGTCGACAAGATTCCCGGACAAGGCTTGGTCGGAACATGATGCGCGGCGAACGCGCCGGCGTGGCGCGACATAGCGTCAATTCCAGTGTCCCGCCGGATTTTCTGATGACCCGCGACGAAGATATCGAACGGGCGTCGCGCTCGCTCAAGGCGATGTCGCACCCGTTGCGGCTCAAGATTCTCTGTACCCTGGGCGACCAGGAAGCCAGCGTGCAGGATATCGTCGAGCAAGTCGGCACCTCGCAAAGCAACATCTCCCAACATCTGGCCATCCTCCGCGACAAGAGCATCCTGACCTGCCGCAAAGATGCCAACCGGGTTTATTATCGAGTGGGCGACACCCGTACCCTACGCCTGATCGGCATGATGCGAGATGTGTTTTGCGCTCGGGACTAGTCTCGATAGCTCTAAAAAAGGTTAGTGTATGAATAGCGAGCGAATTATCCGGATCATGGCCGGTTCCTTTATTTTACTGTCGCTGCTGCTCGGGGTGCCGGCCAGTCCGCTCTATCACAGCAGCTACTGGCTGTGGTTCACTGCCTTCGTCGGCTTCAATCTATTTCAGAGTGGCTTCACTCGTTTTTGCCCAGCGGAAATGATCCTGTGGAAGCTGGGCGTCAAAAAAGCCAGTGATTTAAACTGAATCATTTGACCTAGGGATCGGCGATGAGCGATTTTGCTGAATTTGCCTTGCGTAACTGGCTGTTGTTCGTGGCGCTGTTCGCCATTCTGGGCATGTTGGTCGGCGGCGAGATCCTGCGCAAGATGCGGGGGGTCAGCACTCTCGACGCCACCAGCGCCTTGCGGCTGATCAATGACCGAGACGCCGTGATCGTGGACATCCGTGACGCGGGCGACTATAAGGAAGGCCATATCCCGCAGGCTCGCCACATTCCGTTCAGTGCCCTGCAAGAGCGTCTGGGTGAGTTGACCAAGGTCAAGGACAAGCCGATGATCGTCTATTGCCGCACCGGCGCGACGTCCCCATCGGCCTGCGCCCTGCTCAAAAAACAGGGTTTTACCGATGTGCATAGCCTAAACGGCGGCTTGCCAAGTTGGTTGGACGCCCGCTTGCCAATTAGTCGCAAGAAGTCTTGACGGCCTGATAACCAGGCTGGACACGCTGTGTCGAACATCGTTCTTTACAGTTCCGAGTTTTGTCCCTACTGCCGGCGCGCGCGAGCCTTGCTGGATCGGAAGGGTGTGACCTACGCGGTGCTGGATGTGGACCGCGATCCGCAGCTGTGGCGCGAGATAGCCGAGCGCGCTGGCCGCGCCACTGTACCGCAGATCTTCATCGGCGACCGATACCTCGGCGGTTGCGACGACTTGGTCGCGTTGGACCGGCGCGGCGAATTGGACTCACTGCTAAATCCCCTGTGAACCCGCCGTTTCCGGCGGATCTCTATCAGCCCTCAACCTTAAACCTAGAGCATTCGCATGAGCGAGCAACCGCAGGTTCCCCAGCACTTTGAAATCCAGAAAGTCTATCTGAAAGATGTATCGCTGGAGACGCCCAATTCCCCGCTGATTTTTACCGAGCAATGGCAGCCGCAAACCGAAGTGCGACTGGAAACCGGCGCCACGCCGTTGACCGAGGAGTTGTTTGAAGTGGTGTTAACCCTGACCATCACCACCAAGGTCGGCGAGCGCACCGCCTATTTGGCTGAGGTCCAGCAAGGTGGGCTGTTTACCTTGCGTGGCTTCGGTGAGCCACAAATGGGACACATGCTACATGCCTTTTGTCCAAATATTCTGTTCCCCTTCGCCCGCGAGGAGCTGGCTTCCCTGATCGGCAAGGGAGGTTTCCCGGCGTTGCTGTTGAATCCGATCAACTTCGATGGCATGTACCTACAGCGTCTGCAACAGCAACAGGCGCAGGCGGCTGGAGTTGCGCCGCCAGCGGCGCACTGACGCGAGAGCGTCGTGGCCACGGTCGCGGTGCTCGGCCCTGGTTCCTGGGGCACCGCCTTGGCGTTGCTGTTGGCGCGCAATGGCCACACGGTCCGGCTGTGGGGCCACGACCCCGAGGAAATCGCGCCACTGCGCCGGGAGCGGGAAAACCGTCGCTATCTCCCTGGCATTCCCTTTCCCTCAACCCTGACCGTCGACGTCGACTTGGCGGAAGCGATGGCCAACGTCGATCTGGCGCTGGCGGCGGTGCCCAGCCACGCCTATGGAGTTACCCTGACCCGGTTACGGCCGCATTTGCCAGCGGATGTCGGTTTTGCCTGGGCCACCAAGGGCTTGGAGCACGGTGGAGGGCGGTTTTTGCATGAGGTCACGGCGGAGATACTGGGCGCGGCTTGGTCGATGGCGGTGATTTCGGGACCCAGTTTCGCCGGGGAAGTGGCACGCGGTTTGCCGACCGCCGTCACCGTCGCTTCCAGCGATGCGGTTCACGCTCGGCGGGTGGCGGCCTTGTTGCACGGGTCCAATTTGCGCGCCTACACCAGCCTCGATGTGGTCGGCGTCGAACTGGGCGGAGCGGTCAAAAATGTGCTGGCCATCGCCGCCGGCATCGCTGACGGTCTGGGATTTGGCGCCAACGCCCGAGCGGCGCTGATCACCCGCGGCCTAGCGGAGATGGCGCGACTGGGGCTGGTGGTGGGCGGCCAGCGCGAAACGTTCATGGGGTTGGCTGGTATTGGCGATCTGGTGTTGACTTGCACCGACGACCAGTCGCGCAACCGCCGGTTCGGGTTGGCCATTGGCCGAGGTGAAACCACCAAGTCAGCCTTCGCGGCCATCGGTCAGGTGGTGGAGGGAGCCGCCACGGCGCGGGAGGTACTGCGGCTGGCTCGGCGGCACGGCGTGGAAATGCCGATTACCGAACAGGTTAACCAGGTCCTGTATCATGGCCAGGAACCACGCCGGGCGGTGGAAATTTTGTTGGCGCGTGATCCCAAACCCGAGGTGATCTGAAGCCGGTGTCACCAATGTCCCCCTGGGTTGCGGCTCGCTCAGGTAATAGTGTCCAACAGCGGCTGCGGACGTCCCTCCCCTTCCCGATCTAGCCCGCTATACGCCCGCGGCCAGCGCTTTTTCACCACTGGACTGTGGCTGGCCAAGGCGTGGCAGGTGTTCAAGACCGGTGGCGGTGCTCGATCGGCGGCGGGTTTGGCGTCTTCCTCGTCATAGCGCTGGCCGTAGACCGTCTGGAAAAAGGTGGTGGCGACTGGGCCAAGCAATTCCGTCATGTGGGTGCAACCCTGCACACCAGTGAACAGTTCCTTGAGCTTGAGGGACCAGCCAGGTCCGATGCGCGCGCCAATCAGCTGCCGGTAGCGGGAGGTGATGGCGGGGCAAAGCCCGAACGGCGCGGCGTCGGTGTGTGCCTCCACATCGCGGATCTGGAACTGATCGTCCACCGTCAGACGAATCCACATCTCGTGCAGCGGTTCGCCGGCCTGGATGACGCCGCCCCGATCCTCGTTGGGGAACGAATAGGCCTTGGTGTCCACGAGTTGGCCCTCAATATCCCATAATCCATCCTCGCGGCGATAACCCGTGCACTGCACGATGCGTCGGTGCAACAACTGGCGCGGAGCGGGAGCGGAGAGCGGCATGAAATCCTCCAAATAACCTTATTGAGGCTGACCGATGGCCCAGGGGTCAGTCGAAAAACGTATCACTCATAATGCGCTTCAGACGTTCATCCACCTTGGCCAGCACTCTATGCTTTTGGTCGGGAGAGCAGTCCCACCAGCTGGCAATTTCGTCCAAAGCGCGGAAACAGCCATCGCAGACTTGAGTTTGTGGGTTGATGACGCACACACCGATACAAGGGGATGGCGGATCACTGGGCGGAGCAACAGGGGTAGTGGATATGGCGGGCATGTGGGGAAGTCGTGGCATCAATTGAAAATAGTATCGCACCATGGCGGGACGAATTCATAGAACGAAACGGCTTGTGATGAAAGACACGCCGACGGAGATGAAAGTAGCCGCCGAGGCTTGGAGGCACTATGGCCACCCGCTGCGGGCGCCTGATCCAAGGCGCGTGTCTCGGCACTTTGGCGGGGTGTGGCGGTCCGACCCCCTCTCGCCGTTAGGATACACCACTATCTAACTCATGTATTACCCTATAAAGATCGATTTGGATGGACAAGGTGCGCGATAAGTGCAAAAGCGATGGGGTTTGCGCTTGTATGGACGCGGGGTCGGGTTTAACCTTTACTTAAACTATGGCGGCGCGGGCTGGCGCCGTGCTGAAGGTGAGTCGTAGTGGGCTTTAAACCATCAAACGATCGGGGGGGAATCCCATCATGTTGACCTATCTAGATTGCGTGGATCTGAGCGACCTGACCGAAGAAGAAATCGAGGCTATCGCCGAGCACGAACATCTACCGGAGATGGCGGCGTTGGAACTGGGCAGCTATCTGGTGCATAGCCCGGAAGGCGTCCCTATGATCAAGCGCATTATTTTGGAAGACATTGAGGAAGAGCGTCGGCGTGGCCACGCCGACAAGGTGCTGAAGCTAAAGTTGGTGCTCAAACATTTCGTGGACACCCATCCTGACAATCCAGCCAAGGCGTGAACGAAACCAAAGTTTCGGAGCATGGCCAGGCGGGATCAGGGATGTTCAAGGCCAGGATTCGGTCAGCAAGGCCTGAACCTCGGCCAGGCCCGCTCGTCGCATGGGGCGGCCATTGACCGGGCTGAGCGGAGCTTCCCGCTCGGCCAGCGCCGCGAAGACCGTAAGATCGATGCGGGCCTCACCGGCGGTGAGGCGAAAAACCGGCAGGCAAACCCGGACGCCGCCAGCTATGTTCAGCCGCTGCTCATCCGTTTCGAAGGGAATATGGTATTCCAGCAGGAACAGCGTGATTTCCTTGGGCGAGTCGGCGAACAGATGCAGTTGTATGCTGGCGTGGGGGCCAGCGGCGCCGCTCAACACCGATCCGACCAAGCGGGGGCGAAAGCGCGCCAGAAACCGCATGGCGTCCAACGCCGTTTCTCGCAAGCCCCGCAGATAGATCGCCTGGCGGTCGGCATGGAACAGCCGCTGGCGGTCGAGCATGGCTTGCTCGATGGCGACGTTGTCCGGCAGGATGGTTCGATCGCTGATAGCCAGCCGCAGGGCGGCCTTGCGCCGGGCGGCGCCAAAGTTCTGAATGCCTTCCTCGACAATAAGCCGGGCGCATTCCTGGGCGATCAGGGTTTTGAGGCGACGGTCGTCACGAAGGCGGCGGGACATGGGCGAACTCCGGGCGTGGGCGAGCGGTTTAGGGCGAGGACAGCGACCATCCGCGGATAAGCCAGGCCGCTGCCTGACGACACCGTGGATACGATCATTTGCTATATTTTCTATATTCCATGGAGCGAGCGATCGTCCGTTCCAATCAAGCGAGGAAGCGTAACTTGGCTCTGTTCACGCGTAAAGAACCCTTTTTGGGCATCGACATCGGTCCCTCGGCGGTCAAGCTGGTCGAACTGAGCCGTTCCGGACCACGGTTTCGGGTCGACAGTTTTGCCATCGAACCGCTAGGCGAAGGCATGGTGGAAGACCGCAACCCCGCCGATACCGATGGGGTGGCGGAAGCGATCAAGCGAGCCTGCCGCAAGGCGGGTACCCGAACGCGCCGCGCGGCTGTCGCCGTGCCAACGTCTAGCGTGATCACCCGCACTGTGCCAATGCCGGCGGACTTCAAGGAAAACGATATCGAGGTCAACATCGCGATTGAAGCGACCCAGTACATTCCCTATCCCATCGAGGAGGTTTATTTGGATTTTGAGGCGAAAGGCTTGTCTCCAGCTAGCACTGACATCCAGGATGTCATGTTGGTAGCCACGCGCAAAGAGAACGTGGATACCCGAGAGGCAACCCTTAAGGAAGCGGGTCTAACGCCGGTGATCGTGGACGTGGAAGCCTACGCCCTTGAAAATGCCTTTCGAGTGTTGATGGAAAGCCTACCCAAAGCGGGCGGCGAGGGCGGGCTGAGCCTGACCAAGGCACGGGATAGTCTGACGGCGCTCGTGGATGTTGGCGCCACGCTTACCACCCTTTATATCTTTCAGCAGGATCGCGTGATCTTTACCCGCGAGCAGCGCTTTGGATGCGATCAGCTGACTGTTCGGATCGCCGAGGCCTATGGCTTGCCCCGCGACCAGGCCGAACAGGCCAAGCGTTCCGGTATGGTAAGCGAGGATTACCCAACCACAGTTTTGGAGCCGTTCAAGCAACTGCTGGCCGAACAAATCGGTCATGGTTTGCAGTTCTTTTTTTCCTCTGACCAGTATGTTTCTGGCCGCTATAATGTAGATACCGTCGTCTTAGGGGGTGGGGGCGCCACGGTCGTGGGTTTGGACCGGGTCGTGGCGGATGTGCTGGGCATGACCACGGTGGTGGCCAATCCCTTCAAAAACATGGGGAGCGCCGCGCGGGTCAACAGCAACGCCCTGCTGCGCGACGCGCCATCGTTGCTGATTGCCTGTGGACTGGCCCTAAGGAGCTTCGACTGACATGACGCGCATCAATTTGCTGCCCTGGCGCGAAGCGCGCCGCGTCCAACGGCAACGCCAACTGATCGGGATACTGGCGGCGACGGCGCTGTTGGGGGCTGGCATCGTGTTTGGGGTGTACACCGAAATCGATAACCGCATCAAGTACCAGCAGGAGCGCAACAACTATTTGCGCGACGAAATCGCCCAGCTCAAAAAGGCGGCTGAGGAGATGAAGGAGTTGCAAAAAGTCAAAACCCGGCTGGTGGATCGTCTCAATGTCGTCCAAAAATTGCAGGCGATTCGACCTGGCATGGTGAGGATGTTGGACGAGCTGGCGCGGCTGGTGCCCCAAGACATCTATGTGACCGCTTTCAAGACTGCTCCCAACCAAGTGACACTCAATGGCATTGCCCGTTCCGACAACATCATTTCCGAGTTTATGCGCGACCTTAGGAACAGTCCCACCCATCTGTTCGGCGAACCAGTGTTGCAGGTGATCGAAACCCGCAGCGTGAACAACGTCCAGGCCCGGGTGTTCGAACTGATCGTGCCGCTCAAGCTGGGGGGAGGGGTGGAAGGCGATCAGGCCAGCGCGGGGGGTAAGAAAACATGAATCTATCCGAAATCAATCTCAGCAACTTCGATTTGCGCGAGGCGGGCGATTGGCCGTTGGCGGGTAAGGCAGTATTGGCGGTGTTGGTGCTCGCTGCGGTGCTGGGCGCCGGGTATTACTTCTTGACCAACGACCAGCTTCAGGAATTGGATAAGGTGGAGCGAGAGGAACAAACACTGCGCAATGAATTCGTCGAAAAATGGCGAGTGACCGCCAATCTGGAAGCATTCCGGCAACAGATCAAGCAGATGGAAGCGGATCTGGATGTGCTGTTGCGCCAGTTGCCGACCAGCACCGAGATGCCGGACCTGCTAGAGGATGTGTCCAATACCGGCAAGAAGAACGGCCTGGAGTTTGAGTTGTTCAAACCCGAGGCCGATAAGCCGAAGGATTTTTACGCCGCCAAGCCGATCGCCATCAAGGCCAAGGGCAACTATCATCAGTTTGGCGCATTTGTGAGCGGGGTGGCGGCCCTGTCGCGGATCGTGACCTTGGAGAGCGCGACGTTGACCAGCGCCGCCACCAAGGACTTGGCGAAGAAGAGGGACGTCAAGCTGACCAGCGAGCCGTTGACCATTCAGGCGACGTTGCAGACTTACCGTTACATGGATGAGGCCCCTAGCGCGCCGGCATCGGCGGGGGGTCCGAAGCCATCGCGGAAACCGTCGCAGAACAAGGCGGGGGCTGGCGAATGAGCGCGCATGTTGCTGTAGTAAGATCAGTGGGCGCGGCGGTGTGGCTGAGCTTGGCGCTGGCGACGCTGGTGGGATGCGCCCAGCCGGATAAGAGCGGAGTTCAAGAGTTTGTGAAAACCACCCAGAAGACCACGCCGCTCAAGAAGCTTGATCAGCCACCAACGATCAAGCCTTATGAGCCGTTTACCTATACGGCTCAGGGTATCAAGGATCCGTTCGCGTTGGCGCCGTTCGCTCAGGAGGACGAACTGGGGGATGTGACGGGGGAGATCGTGACCCAGAGTCCCAACTATAAAGGGCCCCAGCCCGATCCGAACCGGGTGCGGGAAGAGTTGGAGAAGTACTCTCTCGGCTCGCTCAAGATGATGGGGACCTTTCGCATGGGCGGCGGGGGCGAGTTGTGGGCGCTGGTTCTGGCTCCCGATAAGGTCGTGCATCGGGTGCAGAAAAACAATTATCTGGGCACCAACCACGGCAAGATTGTCGGCATCACGGAGCAGCGAGTCGAGCTGAAGGAAATCGTTCCGGATGGGCCCGGGCGCTGGCAGGAGCGTGAGGCGTTCCTGTCGCTTACCCAATGAGTGAGGGGGAAGTGTCATGACGAACAGGTCCGCGAGCGAAGGCCAACATGACCGTCGGTCGGCTAGAGGGTGGTTGCCGCTCTGGGTGGTGCTGGGTCTGACTTGGGGAATCGTACTGGTTGGGATGTGGGGGACGGTGGCGATGGCGGTCGCCGAAACCGGGCCGGTGGTACTGCAGGGGGTGGATATCAGCCCACTGGCCGGCAATCGCCTGCAGTTACGGTTTCGATTGTCGGCGCCGCCCAAGAGACCGCCGAGTAGTTTTACCATTAATGAGCCAGCGCGGATCGTACTGGATTTTCTGGACACCACGAATGGCTTGAGCGTGCGGCAACAATCCATCAATGTCGGGGTGGCCGACAAGATCAGCGTGCTGGAGGGAGCCGACCGGACCCGCGCCTCGCTGAATCTGGCGCGGCTGGTGCCCTACAACGTGCAGGTACAAGGCAACCTGGTGGTGTTGACGCTGGAGAACGCGGGCGCGGCGCCGGCGCGGACGCCCGCGCCAACGCCAGCGGCGGCGGCGAAGGCGGCCGCCGCGAGTTCCCGGCAGGCTGATGCCGAGGGGCCGGTGACGGCGCCCCGCACGGTGAGCGACGTCGGCTTCAAACGAGGACCAGGCGGGCAGGGGGTGATCACGGTTAAACTGTCGAATCCCAACATTCCGGTGGATGTACGCCAGGAGGGTAATCAAATCATCGCCGATTTTCAGAAGGCGACACTGGGGCGTGGGCAGGAGCGGCGTCTGGACGTGACCGACTTCGCCACGCCCGTGACGACGATGGAAGCACTGAACCGGGGCGGCAGCGCCCGCTTGAGCATCCGGCCTAATCCGCCATTCGAATACATGGCCTATCAGGCCAACGACCTGTACGTGATCGAGGTGCGCCCGCCGCAAAAATCCAAGGAGGAGGAAGACAAGGAGGCGCAGTTCGATCCGTCCAAGAAAAAATACAGCGGCGATTTGTTGTCACTGAATTTTCAGGACATCGAGGTGCGGGCGATTCTGCAGATCCTGGCCGATTTCACCGGCTTGAACATCGTGGTCAGCGACAGCGTGAAGGGCAACCTGACCCTGCGCTTGCAGAACGTACCCTGGGATCAGGCGCTGGATATCATCCTGCGCACCAAGGGTTTGGCCATGCGGCAGAACGGCAATGTGATCTTCATCGCCCCAACCGAGGAAGTGGCGGCGCGCGAGAAGCTGGACCTGGAATCGCGTAGGACGGTGCAGGAACTGATTCCGCTGCGCACCGAGATCATCCAGGTCAATTACGCCAAGGCCGCCGATCTGGCGGTGTTGCTGAAGCGGAAGACCGCAGTAAAGGAGACCGAGCAGAGTGTTCTGTCGCCGCGAGGCGATGTGGTGGCGGATGAGCGCACCAACAGCCTGATTGTCAAGGACGTGCCCGACAAGGTGGTGGAAGTGCGCGATCTGGTGACGAAACTGGACGTCCCGGCCAAGCAGGTCATGGTCGATTCCCGCATCGTGATCGCCAGCGACGACTTCGCCCGCGACATCGGCGTGCGGTTTGGCGTGTCGGGCGTGGGCACGAATGGCAACACGGTGAGCACCGTGAGCGGTGGAGTGCAAGGCACGAACTCCATGCTGACCGGTAAAGCCCCCGACGAATCGGGGAGCAACGTTGCTGGCATACCAGGCGACGATGTCGGCGTGGTGGGTAATTTGATCAACACCGGCCAACCCTATCCAGCGCTCATCCCGGCCCTCACCGATCGGCTGGGGGTGAATCTGCCAGTGGCTGGTCCCAGCATCGCCCTGGCTATCCTAGGATCCAACTATCTGGTCGATTTGGAGCTGTCGGCCTTGCAAACCGAGGGCAAGGGCGAGATTCTCTCCAATCCGCGGGTGGTCACCGCCGATTTGAAGAAAGCGACCATCATCCAGGGCCGGCAAATCCCGTATTCGGTGGTGAGCGACGACGGCGTCACCACGCAATTCAGGGATGCCCTGCTGAAGCTGGAGGTCACGCCGCAGATCACGCCGGACGACCGGGTGCGGATGGACCTGATGGTGTCGAAGGACGAACCAGGCCCTCCTGTCCCGCAGGCGACAGGTGGGTTCGCGTTGTCCATCGAGAAGCGTGAAGTGACAACCCAGGTGTTGGTCAACAACGGCGAAACGGTGGTGCTGGGCGGCGTGTTCGAACAAACCAAGACCAACAGTCAGGACAAGGTGCCGTTGCTGGGCGATATTCCGCTGCTGGGTTATTTGTTCCAGAGAAACGGCAAAGCGACCGCCAAGCGCGAACTGCTGATCTTCGTGACGCCGCAGATCCTGAAGAACGGCGCGGTGGCCGAGCGTTGAACGTTCGAGAAAACACATTCTGTCGTGGGGGGTAGAATCATGCGATCACGGGTAGACGGTTTGCAAGGGTGGCTTGGGTCGTTGCTGCTGGCCGCCATGCTGATTGGCTGGAGCGGCGCGAGCCAGGGAGGCGGGTTTACTGGACCGCAGTCGACGGTCTCGGTCGAGATCACGGCGGATAAGGCGACGCTGCCGGTCAATATTTTCGGTGTGGGGCCAAGTACAAGCAATCCCTATACCGCTACGGTCTATGTCACGGTCAGGCGGAATGGTGGGATCTATGCGGCGCCCAGTGTCGGCATTGCCGTGGCCCAGGGACTGTCCAGTGGGGCGCTGTACTATTTGGATGGCGATCCGACGCACGAACGCTGCCCGTCAGGGGCCACATGCCCTCCAACTCCCACGGTTCCCACTGCGTATCGCACGGTGGTTTTCGAGAAAACGACGGGGGTGGTGTCGGCCCACTTTCTTGCCAGCGGTACGCCAGGGACTGTGGTGTTGACAGCCACGACCCAGGATCCGACCACCGGAAGAACCATCAGCGACAATCTGACTCTCAATGTGAATGCTGTGGGCGGCGCGCCTTCGTCGGTCAAGTTCGCGATGGACCCGACGCTGGTTTATATCCGTGACAATCCCTTGGGCACAACCGCCGAAACCCAGAATACGGTTAAGCCATTCAATATTCTTGTCCTGGATGATGGTGGTTTTGCAGTTGGCGCGGGCGCCGGGAACAACAACTTGCGGGTCGAAATGTTGCCGAACCGGCCGAATGGCGGTGAGTGGTTGAGCACCACCGATGTTCAGGGCAATCCGCAGGAAGGGACCCGTGTCTTGACGGGCACGGTCGGCGGTATGGCTTCCTTGACCTTGCACAGCGGCACGTTGCCCGGCACGGTCGTGATTGCGGCCACGGCCGACCGCGCCGATAACAACGTCGATAATGGCATCCAGAGGGGCATCACCAATTACGCCATGGTGTCGATCGGAACCGGTGAGATCAAATCGTTGACTTTCACGGGACCTTTCGCGGACGCAGTGTTTGTGGGGGCCAACAATCTCATTGCGGTTAATGGTCAGTGTGGCGCCAATCCGTGCGACAGCGTATGGAATGGCGTCTACAATCGCATCGTCTCGGTTATCGCAAGCGATCCTTATGGCAATCCACCGCCCGCGGGGACGCCGATCACGTTCCGGTTGATCGATTCGCCGCTGGATATGCTCCAAAATCGCTATCCCGACCAGGGGCATGGCCAATTCGCCATCACCGGCACCACGGGCGATCCCCAGGAAGGTGGCGATGCGTTCTTCGCGCCCAACCGCAAGACCAAGCGGACCGCCTCGGATACCCTGAGTCCGTTCGTGGTGCCGAATGGCGTGTCGCTGGCGATTGCCAATCCGCTTTGCTTGCTGATGTTGCAAGACCCGGAGGTCATCAACCCCAATCCTAGCACCGTCAATGCGTTGCCGTCAGAGGGTCGGTTGGAATACCACGTTGGCAGCCGAATCATCATTGGACGGCCAGGTAACAACACGCTGACCGTCAACACGCCGTTCAACCAGGTTAGCCAGAATGTCGGCGCCAATGTCTGGTACACGGTCGGATGCCCGCCGCACAAGGGTAATGTGGCGAATCTTGATAGCAACGAGGTTGTCGTGCTGACGGATGTTTCCGGTGCAGCCAGTACGGTGATGAGTTACCCGGCCAGCCAGGTTGGGCGGCGGTTCATGGTGGCGGCCGAGTCGAACGGCGGCAAGGTGGGCGCGGTGATGACTCACTGGTATCTAGGCACGCCGGATGACAGCATTCTGACCATCACGCAGCCGGCCTCCTTGGCCGCGCAGATTGCGAGTGCCGTGGGCGACAATCCATTGGCGGTTTCACCGTGGCCAGGGTTGGTTCCAGTGACTGAGACCGTGGACCCTGGCACGGCGATCACCCTGCCGGTCACCCTGCAAGTGCTGGATGGCGGTGTATTGTCAGGTGGAGTGCTACGCCGCACTCCAATCCCCGCCGTGCCGATCGCGGTGGATATCGTGATCAATGACCCAGACGAAGCAGCGGCGGTCGCGGCGGAGGAAGCGCTGGCAAAGGCGCAAGCAGCCTACGATGCGTTCGTTAGCGCCAATCCAGGTGTTTGCGATCTGGTGCTGAAGGATCCGGAGGGAGAACCGGAAGAGCGAGATCCGGAAAAATGCGCCAAGCAGAAAGAACTGACGACGGCTTTGGATGAAGCCAAAATTGCCGCCGCCGAGACGCGCGCGGTTGCCAACCTGCATGCGCCTACCGCGTCGATCTCGCCGGAAACGCTGGCTAGCGGCGGAAACGGCTATGCGAGGGCGGTTTTGAGTGTCAGTGATTTGCCTTCAAACGGTAGCGTGGACTTTTTCTTCTCGACGGTTGGTCCCGAAGTTCGCAGCCAGGTACTCCAAATCGCGGTTTGCGGCCCACAGTCGAGCCACAGTCCTTGCGTTCCGCAAACGACGCCGTAATCGAGCGGTAAGACCCACAAACCGGCGGTGACCCCGCCGGTTTTTTATCTTTAAGAATAACGCTCGACCGACCTTGATCGAGCGTCCATACTATGGGACAAAACTACAACACGCCACGCTCCGCCAGCGACACGATCTGATTGTCGCCGACCACGATGTGATCGAGCAGGCGGACATCCACCAGCGCCAACGCTTCCTTCAGCCGCAAGGTGATCGTCTCGTCGGCGCGACTGGGTTCGGCGATGCCGGAGGGATGGTTGTGCGCCACGATGGCGGCGGCGGCGTTGTGATACAGCGCCCGCTTGACGACTTGGCGAGGATGCACCGAGGAACTGTCGATGGTGCCGTAAAACAGCTCCTCGTACTGAATCACCCGGTGCTTGTTGTCCAAAAACAGGCAGGCGAACACCTCGTGGGAGTGATGGCGCATCCGGGCCATGAAGTAGCGGCGGGTGTCGGCCACGCTCTGAATGGCGTCGCCACGCTGCAAGGTATCCTCCAGATGACGTCGGGCCAGTTCCAGCACCGCCTGTAACTGCGCGTATTTGGCCAGCCCCAGTCCTGGCGTCGCGCAGAATTCCTGTTGATCGAGTTCCAGCAGGCGGCGCAGACTGCCGTGCTGCTTGAGCATGTCGCGGGCAAGGTCCACCGCGCTGCGGCCCGGTGTCCCGACCCGCAGGAAAATCGCCAGCAGTTCGGCGTCGGACAGAGCGGCGACCCCGCGTTGCAACAACTTCTCGCGGGGGCGCTCGTCGTCGGGCCAGTCGCGAATGGACATCGGACCTTTCTCCTTGGGTGATGTGGCGCCCGGCATCATAACGAATTCGACGGCGGTCCCCCACGGTTCGCAATCATCGCTGGTCGTGCCCGATGATGGGGCAACCCACCCGGATCAAGCACCTGATTGAGGCAAATCTTCACGCGCCCCTCGGGCTCCGCGCGGCTTCAATCCAATAAAATTAATCTAAAACAATAGCATGACTAAATTGGCAATGGAATTGCCTTCTTTACCCCCAAGAATTCGCGTCCACCCGGCCATCGGGTTTGGAAGCGATGCGAATTCGGGCGGCTAACGGGGGCCGCCGTCGCGGACCATGGCGTCCAATCGTGTCATCTCGATGCGCGGTTGGACGCCCTTTTTATCTTCGCGCCTTCAAGACATCCGCCGGGTTTCGCCGTAAGCTAGCCGCGAATCCCATGGTCCAGCGCGGAGTTCCACCATGCCGCAACCTCTCGCCCAAAAACGTATTTTGCTCGGCGTCACCGGCGGCATCGCCGCTTACAAGAGCGCGGATCTGATCCGCCGCCTGCGCGAAGTCGGCGCGGAGGTGCAAGTGGTGATGACCCCGGCGGCGACCGCGTTCGTCGGTCCACTGACCTTTCAGGCGGTCTCCGGCCGACCGGTGCGCACCGAACTGCTGGATGTCGACGCCGAGGCCGGCATGGGGCATATCGAACTGGCGCGCTGGGCTGGTTTGATCCTGATCGCGCCCGCCAGCGCTGATTGCATCGCCCGACTGGCGCACGGTCTGGCCAACGATCTGCTCAGCACACTCTGCCTGGCCACCAACCGGCCCATCGCTATTGCCCCAGCGATGAACCGGCTGATGTGGCAAAACCCCGCGACTCAGGACAATTGCCGGCTGCTGGCGCGGCGCGCGGTCAAAATCTGGGGACCGGGTGTCGGCGAGCAGGCCTGCGGCGAAATAGGTCCAGGGCGGATGCTGGAGCCGCTGGAACTGTGCAATCTCGTCGTCGAAATGCTCGGCGCGCGGGAGGAACGGCCAGAAACGCTGGCTCCGCCACCGCCGCTGCCCGCGCCCCACGACCTGCAAGGCTTAGCCGTGCTGCTCACCGCCGGTCCGACGCGGGAAGCGCTCGACCCGGTGCGCTTCATCAGCAACCGCAGCACGGGGAAAATGGGTTTCGCCGTTGCGGCGGCGGCGGCGACGGCGGGCGCGCGGGTGGTGCTGGTCAGCGGCCCGGTGACGCTGAAAACTCCCCCTGGCGTCGAGCGGATCGACGTGGAAAGCGCTGTCGAAATGCATGAGGCGGTGATGGGGCGCGCTCGTCAGGCGGACATCTTCATCGCCACCGCCGCTGTGGCCGATTATCGCGCCGCCGATCCGGCGGACCAGAAGATCAAGAAAACCCGCGATACCCTGACGCTGGAACTGACCCGCAACCCCGATATTCTGGCCGAGGTCGCGGCGCTACGCTCGCACCGGCCGTTCACGGT
Source organism: Candidatus Contendibacter sp. (assembly GCA_029624675.1). Taxonomy (GTDB): domain Bacteria; phylum Pseudomonadota; class Gammaproteobacteria; order Competibacterales; family Competibacteraceae; genus Contendibacter. The sequence goes on along the minus strand of JARSSP010000044.1, from coordinate 168,524 downwards.
GGGCTTCGCCGCCGAAACGCACGATGTGTTGCGCTACGCCGAAGACAAGCGCCGCCGCAAGAATCTGGACATGATCGCCGCTAACCGGGTCGGCGTGGTCGGCAGCGGATTCGAGAGCGAACAGAACGAACTGCACGTACTTTGGGAAGGTGGAGAGCGGGTCTTGCCGCTGGCGGATAAAACGCTGCTGGGGCAACAACTGGTCGGGCTGATCGCGGAACGGTATCGAGAATGGGAGAGTGCGCGGTAATATTCACGGTTACCTCCATGGCGGATGATATTCCGTGACTGCCCAAACCATCGAATTGAAAATCCTCAACCCCCGGCTGGGTCAAGACCTACCCCTGCCAAATTATGCCACCGCCGGCTCGGCTGGCCTGGACTTGCGCGCCTGCCTGCCGGAACCGTTGACGGTGCATCCGGGCGAAACGCATCTGATCCCCACCGGCCTGGCCATTCACATCGGCGATCCTGGCCTGGCGGCCTTGGTGCTGCCGCGTTCCGGCCTCGGCCATAAACACGGCATCGTGCTGGGCAATCTGGTCGGGTTGATCGACAGCGATTATCAAGGCGAGCTATTGGTGTCATGCTGGAACCGGGGCCACGCTCCGTTCACCATCGCCGTCGGCGAGCGCATCGCCCAGTTGGTGATTGTGCCGGTGGTCCACGCCCGGTTCGAAATCGTCCCCGAATTTACGCCCAGCCAACGCGGGGCCGGCGGCTTCGGCCATTCCGGGCGGCATTGAAGCCGACATGAAGAAATCCATCTTTCGGGAATACGACATCCGTGGCGTGGTGGACCGCGACCTGACGCCGGAGGTGGTGCGCGACATCGGCCAGGCGGTAGGCAGCCTCGCCGCCGAGCGGGGCGAAACCTGCGTCGCGGTGGGCCGCGACGGACGACTGTCCAGCCCCGCGCTGTGCGCCGCGCTCAAGGCGGGCATTCGCGCCGCCGGGTTGGACGTGATCGATCTCGGCGCGATTTCCACCCCGCTGCTGTACTATGCCACCCATACGCTCGACGCGACCCGCGCCGGGGTCATGGTTACCGGCAGCCACAACCCGCCACAATACAATGGCCTGAAAATCGTCATCGACCGCATTGCCTTGCACGGCGAGGTGATCCGCGACCTGCGCCGCCGGATCGAAACCGGCGATTTGCGCCACGGTCACGGCGGCGAGCGGTTCACCGACATCCGCGCCGATTACATCCAGCGCATTACCGGCGCGTTGCGGCTGCCCAAACCGCTCAAGGTGGTGGTGGACTGCGGCAACGCTATCGCCGCCAAGTCGGCCCCGACCTTGCTGCGCGCGCTGGGTTGCGACGTGGTGGAACTGTATTGCGAAGTGGATGGGCGATTTCCCAACCATCACCCTGATCCCAGCATCCCGGAAAATCTGGCCGATTTGCAGGCGGCGGTGCGTGAACAGCGGGCCGATATCGGGCTGGCGTTCGACGGCGACGCCGACCGGCTGGGCGTGGTCACCGACACTGGGGAAATCATCTGGCCGGATCGGGTGTTGATGCCGCTGGCCGAGGAGGTGTTGCTCCAGCATCCCGGCGCGGCGGTCGTCTATGACATCAAGTGTTCTCGGCATCTGGGCCACTTGATCGAACAGATGGGCGGCCGGCCGGTCTTGTGGAAAACCGGCCATTCGCTGATCAAGGCCAAGATGCGCGAAACCGGCGCCTTACTCGGTGGTGAAATGACCGGCCATTTCGTCCACGCCGACGACTGGTTCGGTTTTGACGACGCCTTTTACGCCGCCGCCCGATTGCTGCGATTGCTGGCTCGGCGTGGGGGTTCGAGCGTGGAGTTTTTCGCCGCTTTCCCGACAGGCATCAGCACACCCGAGTTGCGGCTGGACATGGCTGAAGGCGAGCCGTTTGCCTTCATGGCCCGCCTAACCGATCAAGCCAATTTTGGATTGAGCGCGCGAATCATCGCCCTGGATGGCTTGCGGGTGGAATTTCCGCACGGCTGGGGTCTGGTGCGCGCTTCCAACACCACGCCCAGCCTGGTGCTGCGGTTCGAGGCCGACGATCCGGCCGCCATGATCGAGATTCAGGATCGCTTTCGTCGGCAACTGCTGGTGTTGCAGCCCGATTTGCGCCTACCCTTTTGACCCCCTTCCATTTTTCTTTTCCATATTTGAGGTTGACCAACCCCATGGCTCTCGACGCCCAGGCCGCCACCCAGGTGGCGCACGTTCTCACCGAATCGCTGCCCTACATCCGCCGCTTTGCCGGCAAAACCATCGTGGTCAAGTACGGCGGCAACGCCATGGAAAGCGAGCATCTGAAAAACAGCTTCGCTCGCGACATCGTGCTGATGAAGCTGGTCGGCTTCAATCCGGTGGTGGTGCATGGCGGCGGACCGCAGATCAGCCATCTGCTCAAGCGGATCGGTAAGGAAAGCCGCTTTGTGGACGGGATGCGGGTCACCGACAGCGAGACGATGGACGTGGTGGAAATGGTGCTGGGAGGGCTGGTCAACAAGGAGATCGTCAACAACATCAACCGCCACGGTGGTTGCGCGGTGGGTCTGACCGGCAAGGACGGCGATTTGATTCACGCCCGCAAATTGACCATCACCCGCAAGAGTCCCGATCTGGAAGTGCCGGAAATCATCGACATCGGCCATGTCGGCGAAGTCGCCAGCATCGATAAATCCATCGTTGAGACGTTGACCGCCGGCAATTACATTCCGGTGATCGCCCCAATCGGGGTCGGTCCGGACGGGCAGTCCTACAACATCAACGCCGATCTGGTGGCGGGCAAGGTCGCCGAGGTGCTGCGCGCCGAGAAGCTGATATTGCTGACTGACACCACCGGCGTGCTGGATCAGGAAGGCAAGCTGTTGACCGGTCTGGATGCCCGCCAGGTGGAGGCGTTGATCGAAGACGGGACCATCCACGGCGGCATGTTGCCGAAAATCGCTTGCGCCCTGGACGCGGTGCTGGGCGGGGTCAAGGCCGCGCACATCATCGACGGGCGGATCGAACACGCGGTGCTGGTGGAACTGTTCACCGACGCGGGCATCGGGACGCTGATTCGGGGGTAGGCGCGGGTCGAAGCCCCTTGAATTCCCCTCGATCACCGCCACTTTGCAGGAAAATGATTCCAGTGGAGTAAACCTGCAATGCGCATGGACAAACTGACCAGCAAATTTCAACTGGCCCTGAGCGACGCCCAGAGTTTGGCGGTGGGCCGCGATCATCAATTCATCGAGCCGGCGCATGTGATGGCGGCCCTGCTCGATCAGGACGGCGGCACGGTGCGCCCCTTGCTCGCCCAGGCCGACGTCAGCGTCAACCTGCTGCGCTCCCAGCTCGGCGAGGCGCTGGATCGCCTGCCGCGCGTCGAGGGGACCGGCGGCGACGTACAGATTTCCAACGCCTTATCGAAGTTGCTGAACCTGACCGACAAACTGGCCCAGCAGCGCAAGGATGCCTACATCTCGTCCGAACTGTTCGTGCTGGCCGCGCTGGAGGACAAGGGCGAACTGGGTGCGTTGCTGCGCAAGGCCGGCGCGACCCGGAGTCTGATCGAACGCGGCATCGACGCCGTGCGCGGCGGCCAGAAGGTCGAGGACCCGAACGCCGAGGACCAACGCCAGGCGCTGGAACGCTACACCATCGACCTGACCGAGCGGGCCGAGCAGGGCAAACTCGATCCGGTAATCGGCCGCGACGACGAAATCCGCCGCACCATTCAGGTGTTGCAGCGGCGCACCAAGAACAACCCGGTACTGATCGGCGAGGCCGGCGTCGGCAAAACCGCCATCGTCGAAGGTCTGGCCCAGCGCATCATCAACGGCGAGGTCCCGGAAGGGTTGAAGCACAAGCGGGTGCTGGCGCTGGACATGGGCGCGCTGATCGCCGGGACCAAGTTTCGCGGCGAGTTCGAGGAACGGTTGAAGGCCGTGCTCAAGGACTTGGCCAAGCAGGAAGGGCAGATCATCCTATTCATGGACGAGCTGCACACCATGGTCGGCGCCGGCAAGGCTGAAGGCTCCATGGACGCCGGCAACATGCTCAAGCCGGCGCTGGCGCGCGGCGAACTGCACTGCATCGGCGCGACCACCCTAGACGAATATCGGAAGTACGTCGAGAAGGACGCGGCGCTGGAGCGGCGCTTCCAAAAAGTGCTGGTCAACGAGCCGAGTGTTGAAGACACCATCGCCATCTTGCGCGGCCTGAACGAGCGTTACGAGGTGCATCACGGGGTGGAAATCACCGATCCGGCCATCGTCGCCGCTGCGACCCTCTCGCACCGCTACATCACTGATCGCAACCTGCCCGACAAGGCCATCGACCTGATCGACGAGGCGGCCTCGCGCATCCGCATGGAAATCGACTCCAAGCCGGAAGCGATGGATCGGCTGGAACGGCGCTTGATCCAGCTCAAGATCGAGCGCGAGGCGTTGAAGAAAGAAGGTGACGAGGCGTCGAAGAAACGGCTGGAGTTGCTGGAACAGGAAGTCGCCAAGCTGGAGCGTGAGTTTGCCGACTTGGAAGAGGTTTGGAAGGCCGAGAAACTGGCCCTGCACGGTTCGGCGCAGGTCAAGGAGGAATTGGAGCGGGCGCGGTTGGAACTGGATACCGCTCGTCGTGCCGGGGATCTGGCACGGATGTCGGAGTTGAGCTACGGCCGCATCCCGGAACTGGAACGGAAACTGGCGCAGGCCAGCGCCGCCGAGCACACCGAGTTCAAGCTCTTGCGCAACAAGGTGACCGACGAGGAAATCGCCGAGGTGGTCTCCAAGTGGACCGGCATTCCGGTGGCGAAGATGCTGGAAGGCGAGCGCGACAAGCTGTTGCGGATGGAGGAAGCGATTCGCCGGCGGGTAGTGGGCCAGGGCGAGGCGGTCAAGGCGGTGAGCGACGCCATTCGCCGCTCCCGCGCCGGGTTGTCCGATCCCAACCGGCCCAACGGCTCGTTCCTGTTTCTCGGTCCGACCGGTGTCGGCAAGACCGAACTGTGCAAGGCGCTGGCTGGGTTCCTGTTCGATACCGACGAGGCGATGGTGCGGATCGACATGTCGGAATTCATGGAGAAGCACTCCGTAGCCCGGATGATCGGCGCTCCGCCCGGCTACGTCGGCTACGAGGAAGGCGGTTATCTGACCGAGGCGGTGCGGCGGCGGCCCTACAGCGTGATCCTACTGGACGAAATCGAAAAGGCGCACCAGGACGTGTTCAACGTGCTGCTGCAAGTGCTGGACGATGGGCGGCTGACCGATGGGCAGGGCCGCACAGTGGATTTCCGCAACACCGTGGTGGTGATGACCTCCAATCTCGGCTCTCAGATGATTCAGGAACTGGCGGCGCAGAACAACTACCCGTTGATGAAGAGCATGGTGATGGCGCAGGTGGCGGACCAGTTCCGGCCCGAGTTCGTCAACCGCATCGACGAGGTGGTGGTGTTCCATCCGTTGGACCGGGAGCAGATTCGGGCCATCGCCGACATTCAGATCGGTTATCTGCGCCAGCGGCTGGCCGACCGACAGATGGGGTTGGAGGTTACCGAAGCGGCGCTGGATCGGCTCGGTGAGGCCGGTTTCGATCCGGTCTATGGCGCGCGGCCGCTCAAGCGGGCGATCCAGCAGGGATTGGAAAATCCGCTGGCGCGGCGGATTCTGGCTGGTGAGTTCGGCCCCGGCGATACGGTGGCGGTGGATGCTGGCCAGGAGGGATTGGATTTCCGCAAGCGACTGCCCGACAAGTTGGCCAAACAATGAATAACCGAGGCGCCGTCAAGGCGCCTCGGTCGTTTTGGGGCACCTTGCCTCGATTTTTCCGCCTGGCTGCGTCAGTTATTTCCCTATGTCTGTTAATGCTTAATTGAGTTTTGTAAAAATTCGTAAGAATTTGTAAATAGCAAGTCTTGTATGGTTGACAAATATAGTCTACTTTCGATTGGAGAAGGGTCGACAGTCCAGTGCATGGACTTGTTGGCGCGGAGTGAAGTGAAGTTTTTCATGTTAGGGGTATCGTCATGAACCTGGTTGCCCGCTGGTTGGTGGCTATCGTGTTGGTGCTTGGGTCTGCCTCAAGCTGGGCGCAAATCAGCTACTTCACTCTGATCGACACCGACAACAACACGGCGACGGGTTGCACGGTCGCCCTGCCGACGGCGGGCACCGTGCCGGGGATCGAGCGGCGACTGACGGCGACCGTCTCCGAAAACGCCGCGCCGCAGGTGACGCAGCTCAGTCTGGAAAGCTGCGTCGGAAGCAGCTTCGGCGCTCCGGTTGCGCTACCCGGCACCCCCTATCCCGTAGGTTTGAACAACGGCGTCGGGGGAGGCGATGTCATCGAACAAGCTGCCCCCGCCGACGCTGTGGCTCCCCCTGGTCCTCCCGTGCGTCTTTACTTCGCCGCGCAAGGGCGGACCAGCGATGACCTGCTGGGGTCGGCGGGGGGTGGAGCCCCCATCCTGTTCGACTTATGGCCCACCGGCGGCTCGGTGGGTATTCCGACGCTGTCGGAATGGGGTTTGCTGGGGCTGATCCTACTCCTGCTGGCTGCGGTGGTCCGGCAACGCTCGCGTCTGCCGGGAAGCATGGTGGCCGTATTGTTGGTGGGGATGCTGACCGGCATCGTCTGGGCGGCGGGCTTTCTGTTGGACGGCCAGGTCAACGACTGGCAAGGTGTGCCGGCGGTCGGTACCGACGCGACGGGCGATAGCGCTTCGAACACCACCGACATTCTGGCCGCCTTCGCCGCGCGGGAGGGTGGGAACGCGTTTTTCCGCATCGATGCCGCCAATGTCCAAACACCCAATCAGGCCCCCAGCTTCACGAAGGGGTTGGATCAAACCGTCGACGAGGACGTCGGCGCGCAAACGGTCAACGGCTGGGCCACGGCCATCGACGACAGCGACCCCGGCGCCGTGCAGGCGCTGACCTTCCAGGTCACCAACAACACCAATCCCAGCCTGTTCAGCGCCGGGCCGGCGGTCGACGCCACCACGGGTAATCTCACCTACACCCCGGCGGCCAATGCCAACGGCAGCGCCACCATCACCCTGGTGCTGAAAGACGACGGCGGCACCGCCATTGGCGGCGTGGATACGTCCGCCCCGCAAACCTTCGACATCAATGTGACGGCGGTCAACGACGCCCCCAGCTTCACCAAGGGGCCGGATCAGACGGTGCTCGAAGATGCCGGGGCGCAGACCGTCAACTCCTGGGCCACCGCCCTTTCGACGGGACCGGCCGACGAAGCCAGTCAGACGCTCATCTTCAACATCACCGGCAATACCAATGCACCGCTGTTCAGCGCCGGGCCGGCGGTCGACGCCACCACGGGTACTCTCACCTACACCCCGGCGGCCGGCGCCAGCGGCAGCGCCACGATCACCGTGACGCTCTCGGACACGGGTTCCAACACCCCGCCCAACGTCAACACCAGCGCCGCCCAGACCTTCCTCATCACGGTCACGGCGGTGGACGACCCGCCCGTAGCGGTGAACGACCCCGCCACGGTGGCCGAGGACGCTCCGGCCACCGCCATCGACGTCCTGACCAACGACACCGATCCCGACGGCGGTCCCAAGAGCATCGCCTCCGTCACCCAACCGGCCAACGGGACCGTGGTCATCACTGGCGGCGGCACGGGCCTCACCTATCAACCCAACGCCAACTACTGCAACGATCCGCCCGGCACAACGCTCGACACCTTCACCTATATCCTGACGCCGGGCGGTTCCACAGCCAATGTCACCGTCACCGTCACCTGCGTGGATGACGCACCGGCGGTCGATCTGAACGGCCCCGCCGCCGGCATCGACTTTGCCGCGACCTTCACCGAAGGCGGCGGCGCGGTGGCCATCGTCGACGCGACCCAGTTGACCGTTGCCGACCTCGACAGCCCGAACCTGGCCTCCGCCACGGTGACCCTGACCAACCTGCTCGATGCGGGTGTCGAAACCTTGTTGGCGAACGTGGCGGGAACCTCGATCACGGCCAATTACGTTGCGGCAACCGGGGTATTGACGCTCACCGGACCGGACACGGTCGCCAACTTCCAAACCGTGCTGCGGACGGTGACTTACAACAACGCGTCGGCCAACCCGAACGCTACGAACCGCGTCATTACCATCGTGGTCAACGACGGCGCCAGCAACAGCCCGACGGCCACTTCGACCGTCACCGTCAACGCCATCAACTCCGCCCCCAGCTTCACCAAGGGCGCGGATCCAACGGTTGACGAAGACGCCGGGGCACAAACGGTCAACGGCTGGGCCACGGATATTTCGGCGGGACCGGCCGACGAGTCGGCCCAGACCCTCATCTTCAACATCACCAACAACACCAATCCCGGCCTGTTCAGCGCCGGGCCGGCGGTCGACACCACCACGGGCAATCTCACCTACACCCCGGCGGCCAACGCCAACGGCACGGCCACAATCACCGTGACGCTCTCGGACGACGGCTCCAACACCCCGCCCAACGTCAACACCAGCGCGCCACAGAACTTCACCATCACGGTAGACCCGATCAACGACGCGCCCAGCTTCACCAAGGGGCTGAATCAGACGGTGCTGGAAGACGCCGGGGCGCAAACGGTCAACGGCTGGGCCACGGATATTTCGGCGGGACCGGCCGACGAGTCGGCCCAGACCCTCATCTTCAACATCACCAACAACACCAATCCCGGCCTGTTCAGCGCCGGGCCGGCGGTCGACACCACCACGGGCAATCTCACCTACACCCCGACGGCCGGCGCCAGCGGCAGCGCCACGATCACCGTGACGCTCTCGGACAGCGGTTCCGGGGTCGCCCCCAACGTCAACACCAGCGCCGCCCAGACCTTCCTCATCACGGTCACGGCGGTGGACGACCCGCCCGTAGCGGTGAACGACCCCGCCACGGTGGCCGAGGACGCTCCGGCCACCGCCATCGACGTCCTGACCAACGACACCGATCCCGACGGCGGTCCCAAGAGCATCGCCTCCGTCACCCAGCCGACCAACGGCACGGTCGTCAATAACACCACCAACGTTACTTACCAGCCGAATGCTGATTACTGCAACGCCCCGCCGGGCACCACGCTCGACACCTTCACCTACACCCTGACGCCGGGCAGTTCCACCGCCACGGTGACCGTCACCGTGACCTGCGTGGACGACCCACCTGCGGCGGTGGACGACCCCGCCACGGTGGACGAAGACTCCGGAGTCAATACGATCAACGTGTTGGCCAACGATACCGATCCCGACGCCGGTCCCAAGCTCATCAACTCGGTGACGCAACCGACCAACGGCACGGTGGTGATCACCAACGGCGGGGCGGATTTGACCTACCAGCCCAACGCTAATTACTGCAACAATCCGCCCGGCACGACGCTCGACACATTCACCTATACCCTGACGCCGGGTAGCTCCACGGCGACGGTATCGGTCACCGTCAACTGCTTGAACGACGCTCCCGTCATCGCGCTGCCCGGCCCGACCGTGGCCTACGACACCGTTACTCCGGTCATCCTGGACGCCACCGCCACCGTTATCGACATCGACTCGCCCAACTTCGACACCGGTGTGCTCGCCGCCAATGTCACCACCAATTGCGAGAACGACGACCGCATCGGCGTCCGCGATCAGGGAGCGGGCGTCGGCAATATCAGTGTCAGCGGCTTGACCGTTCGTTACGATTTCGGTAGTGGTCCGGTCGCGATCGGCACCATTGCCACCGAATTCAACTGCGCCACCCCGGCGGTACCGACGCTGGCGATCACCCTGAACGCCACCGCCGACCTCACCGCGACCCAGGCGCTGCTGCGCAACCTGACCTATTTCAGCGCCGTCGCCTCGCCGACCGGCACCACGCGCACCGTCGCGGTCGTTCTCACCGACGGCGACGGCGGCACCAGCAACACCGCGACGAAGACCGTCAACATCGACGCCGCGCCAGAGGTGCAAAACATCAACCCCGCCAACAACGCGACCGGCGTGCCTATCAACGCCAATGTGCTGATCACCTTTAGCGAAAACGTTACCGCCCCGGCGGCAGCTTTCGATATCACCTGCGCCACCAGCGGCAACCACCCCTTCGCCATCGGCGGTGGCCCGACCAGCTTCACTCTCGACCCCACCGATTTCGCCAACGGCGAAGTGTGTACGGTCACCGTCACCGCGACCCAAGTCGCCGATCAAGACAGCAACGATCCGCCCGACAACATGGCGGCGAACTTCACGTCGACGTTCACCACGGTCGATGCCGCGCCGCGCGTGACCTCGACCACCCCGACGGCGAGTGCCACGGTCGGCACCGGCCAGACCGTCACGTTGAACTTTAGTGAGAGTGTCGACATCGCCGCTGGCGGCATCACCTGGAACTGCGGCGGCGCGATCGCCTTTAGCCCGGCCTTGCCACAAACCGGCGTGACCACCCTGACCCTGACGCCAGGTAGTGCGTTGCCCGAAGGCGCAACCTGCACCGTGGTTTTGGAATCGACCCTGATCACCGACGTCGACAGTGTCGATCCGCCCAACCAACTAGACGGTAACGGTGACAGCGACACCACCGACGGCGACGCTGACGACTTCACGCTCGGCTTCACCGTCGATACCGCCCCAACCTTCGTCAGCAGCACCCCAGCTAACGGCAACGTCAACGTCAACGTCGCCAACAACCTCGGCGTCGGCTTCAGCGAAGCGGTCAACGTCAGCAGCCCCGCCAGTTTCACCCTCGACTGCGGCGGCGGCAGCCTCGGCTACACCATCAGCAGCGGCAACGGCACCAACCTCATTGTCCTGGACCCCAGCGCCAATCTGCCCGGCGGCACGATCTGCACGGTCACGATAAACGGCGGCAGCGTCAGCGACATGGACACCGCCGACCCGCCGAACGTCATGGCGAGCAGCCCGAGCTTCAGCTTCACCACGCAATCGCTTGCCGAGGACGATGCCTATACCGTCACTCCGCATCTGACGCTTGCCGTGGATACCGGCATCCAGAGCGGCCGGGTCACGGCCAACGACCAACTCGGCGTCGGCAGCATCACCAGCTTCGGCTTCGCGCCAAGCTGCACCGGCACCGCCCCCGGCGCTCAACTCGACGCCGGCGCGGCGAACGGTCGCCTGACCCTGAACCTCAACGGCAGCTTCAGCTACGAACCGCCCGCCGGGTTGAACGCCCTGACTCGCACCTTCTGCTACACGGTCACCGGCGGCGATACCGCCAATGTCACTTTCAGCATCCTCAATCAGCCGCGCACCTGGTTCATTAACGCGACCGCCGCAGCCGGTGGCAACGGCACCCAAGCCAGGCCGTTCAACACACTCACCGGTGCCGGCAGTTTCAATGCGGTCGCTGCCGATGGTGATGGCGACACTCTTTATCTCGAAGGCAATCACACCTGCGGGCTTACCCTGAGACCCAGCCAAGGCGTCATCGGTGGTGGTTCGAGCCAAAACCTCGCAACCTTTACCGCCATCACGCCCGTCACCGGCTCGGCCTTCCCGACACTTTCCGGTACGAGGCCACTGCTGACCGCTGCGGCGGATTGCCTAACGCTCGGCAGCAACAACACCCTGCGCGGATTCAATTTCGGCAACGTCGGGGCGGCGAATAACGCCCTCGTGGGCAGCGGCATCGGCACCTTGACGGTTAACGACGCAGCGATAGCGACCAACGGACAGGCGCTCAATCTGAGCAACGGCACGTTCAACGCCACCTTTGACAGCGTTTCGTCGAGTGGAGGCACGTTTAACGTGCGCCTGAACAGCATCGCGGGGACGGTTGACCTGGGTAGTGGCGCGCTCACGGGAGCCGGATCGGGCGTGGCCTTCGTGGTGAGCGGCTTCAGTCCCGCGAGCAACACCGTGGCCATCACCTATGGCGGCAGCATTACGGCAGCCAAATCCATCGACATCCAGACCCATAGTTCGGGGGACATCACTCTGAGCGGCGCTCTTTCGTCCACCAGCGGTAATACGGGGATCAACATCGCCAACAACACGAGCGGCACGATTACCCTGAGCGGCGCCAGCAAAGTCGTGACCTCGGGGGCCAATCCCGCCGTGACGTTGAGTAACAATACCGGCGCCACGATCAACTTCACCGGCGGCGGGCTCGCCATCAGCACCACCGGCGGCAACGGCTTCAGCGCCACCGGCGGCGGCACGGTCAACGTGACCGGCAGCGGCAACACCATTACCAGTGGCAGCGGCACGGCGCTGAATGTCGCCAATACCACCATTGGTGCGAGTGGCTTGACGTTCCAGAGTATCGCCTCAAATGGCGGGTCAAATACCGGCATCATTCTGGATACTACCGGTTCCAGCGGTGGGTTAACGGTGACAGGAACAGGGAGTGCAGGGAGTGGAGGAACAGTTGCCAACAAGGCCGGCGCGAATGGCAGCGTTGTAACCGGCGTTGGCGTTTATCTAAATAATACCGGGCCGGTGTCGCTTTCACGGATGCAAATGAACGACTTCCAGAACTTCGCTATCCTTGGCAATATCGTTGCCAGTTTTGTTCTCCGTGACAGTGTTATCAACGGGGTTAGTGGGACTCTGGGTGCTGGAAATGCAGGCACCAACCCTACTTCGCGCGAAAGCGTTATCTTTATCACCGATCTCAGCGGCACCTCTGGTATCCTCAACTCCACAATCTCAGGCGGTGCGACTGACAACATCCGCTTCATTAAGAATTCCGGGACGTTGAACCTAACTATCACCGGCAACACCATCCAGAACAACGACAACACCAACGGCGGTATCGGCGAGGATGGGCTCTTTATCAGCACGGAAGGTGGTTCATCGTTGTTTGCCAACATTGCGAACAACACTTTCGCCAATCATCACGGCGACCATGTCTCGGCCAGTGGGAATGGCACCTCACAACTCCATGTCACCATCAATAACAACGGCATGACCGCTGATGGTGGCGTGACCGAGGATTTCGACAATAACGGCACCTTCGGCGATGACCTCGGCGGCACTATCCTGGTAGCAGACAATGAGAGCGCAGATGTGTTCTTCGATGTCTCAAACAACACGATGTTTGGTGCAGTCGTAACGGCAATTACGATCAACCAAAGCGCCTTCACTACAGCCGCAGCCTCGCTATCCGGTCGAGTCCAAAATAATACGATTGGCAACGCCGCCATCACCGACTCCGGCTCGTCTCAGGGTAGCGGCATCGCCATTGATGCGCAGGGTGCATCTGCCGGTGCTGGATTATATAAGATTATAATTTCGGCGGCCGACAACGATGTTTTTGAGTACAACAATCACGGCATCCTGCTTGCCTCAGGCGACGGCAGTTCAGCCCTGGCAGCAACGGTGACCAGCAATATCATCAACAATCCGGGTACGTTTGGGGCTAATGGCATTCATCTCAACCACGGCAAGACCAGTACACCGGCCGGCGGGGGCGGCGCTGACAGCCAGACCGGCTGCTTTGATATTCGCACCAACAACATTGTTGGTGCGGGTAACGCAGGCGCTGGGTCAACAGATTTCCGCCTACGCCAGCGGATCAATACAACGGTGCAGCTTGTCGGTTACACAGGCAGTGCCTCCGACACCGCAGCCGTGATCGCTTACGTTCAAGGTTTGAACACAGGTGCGGAGACTGGTCAGGCGACTGTTAGTGGTACCGGTGGTGGTTTTATCAACACACCTTCTGGCGTTAACTGCCCATCGCCAACACTGCCGACATTGCCGTCCGCACCATGATTCTTCAACTTGTTCTCAAACTGATCCATCGTCTGGCTCAGGACTAAGACTTGAGAACAATGTTTGCCAGCGCGTTGGGTTAGACACGCATGGCACAATTACCAGAAATTGCTCAGTGCAGGATGCGTCGTAACCCAACGTTTTGCGGTTGATTTGTGCCGCCCCAGGTTTGGTTACGGCGCGCGGACAAACGGGTTAACAGTTTGGCGTGTTTTGCGTTGGGCGTCTAACCCCACCTACCCGCTGTCGCCTTGATCAGAGGCCCAGCAGCCTATATTTGTTGCCTCCGTAAGATCGCGGCACAGTGCAAAACGACCGGGCTCTGCCCGGTCGCAACCACGAAGGAGAAAGAGTGATGGCGGAACCCTTCTTGTCGGAAATACGGATCATGAGCTTCAATTTTGCGCCGAGAGGCTGGGCCTTATGCAATGGCCAACTCTTGCCCATCAACCAGAATCAGGGACTGTTCTCATTGCTGGGCACCACGTTCGGCGGTGACGGGCGGGTAAATTTCGCGCTGCCGAATTTGCAGGGCCGGGCGCCGATCCACGTCGGCGGCGGTCACACGCTCGGCGAGCGCGGCGGCGAACAAGCCCACACCCTCTCGATTGCCGAGATTCCTACCCATACCCACACCTTGTCGGGTTCGCCGTCGAATGCGAACGTCGCACCCGCCGTCAACAATGTCCTGGCCACCGCCAACAATGTTTACAGCATCCCGTCGAACTTGACGGCGCTTGGCCCAAGTTCCATCGCCAATGTTGGCGGTTCGCAAGCCCATCTCAACATGCAGCCCTTTCTGACCTTGAATTTCTCGATTGCCCTGCAAGGCATTTTCCCCAGCCCGACCTAAAGGAGTACGGCTATGGCACAACCTTATGTCGGTGAGATCAGGATGTTCGCCGGAAATTTCGCGCCGGCGGGCTGGATGTTCTGCGAAGGCCAACTGCTGCCAATTTCCGAAAACGAAACGCTTTTCCAGTTGATCGGCACCACTTATGGCGGCAATGGGCAGGATACTTTCGCCCTGCCGGATTTGCGCGGTCGCTTGCCTTTGCACATGGGCAACGGCTTTGTCTTGGCGGAAACAGGCGGGGTGGAAGAGGTCACACTGACGGTTAGCCAGATTCCGGCTCATAGCCACTCCTTGCTGGCGTCCACCTCGGCTGGAACCAACACGAGTCCGGTTATCAACGTCTTGGCCGAATCGGTGGTGATTAATCCCTACATTGAAGATCAGGCCAACAGCAATATGAATCCGGACGCGGTGTCGGCGGTCGGCGGGAGCCAGCCGCATACCAATTTTCAGCCCTATCTCTGTATCAATTTCATCATTTCACTGTTCGGGATTTTCCCGTCGCCCACTTAGGAGGAAAGAGATGGCTGACCCATTCGTCGCCGAAATCCGAATTTTCCCCTTCAATTTCGCTCCCAAGGGCTGGGCTTGGTGCGACGGGCAACTCATGCCCTTGTCGCAGAACACGGCGCTGTTTTCGCTCCTGGGCACGACCTATGGCGGCAATGGCAAGAGCAACTTCGCCTTGCCGGATTTACAGGGTCGGGCGCCAATGCACCCCGGCCAGGGACCGGGGCTGTCGCTGCACGATCTTGGCGAGACGGGCGGGAGCGAGACGGTAACTCTGCTTGAAAGCGAAATCCCGTCCCATAGCCATACCCCGCGGGCCTCTTCCGACGATGGCGACCTGAAGGCTCCAACAAACACCCGCGTGTTGGCACGATCCACCAACGGTTTTTTGTACCAAAACTCGGATGCAGGCATACAGCCAATGTCCGCTCAAGCCTTAACCCCCACCGGCGGCGACGCACCGCACAACAACATGCAGCCCTACCTGACCTTCTACTTTTGCATCGCGCTACAGGGAGTGTATCCGCCCCGGACTTGAAGAACCTGCCTGAAATGGCGCGATCTCGTTCGACCGAACCGAGGTTCGCGCGATACGCCGGATTCCAAAATCGTTTAAGTTCATCCACTTTCGAAGGATATTCCCATGGCTGACAATTCCGTTCCATTGTCCGTGGTCAGTTCACGCGACACTCAATTCCTGTGGGCCAGCATCGCCATCGGCAAGAACGTGCTTGTCCAACAATCGCCGTCCACCGGCCGCGCCTACTGGTTCGTGGTGATCGAGCGCAGCTCGTTGAACGTCGTCTACAACCAGTTGCAGAAGGCGCCGAACGTGGCGCCCAATCTCGGTGCCTACAACACCAGTGATTACATCCTGATCGTCGCCACCCTTGGGCTGGGTCTGGACGTGACGCCGACGGGCGACTTGTTCCAATTCCTCGACGTCAACGGGGCTGGCCGCGAGTTGCGCCGCATCGAGCAGATCGCCCAGCAGTTCGGCTGCGGCACCATGGGCACCTTTGGTTATGCGCTGGTGGGCGTGCTCGGCAATCAGAACCTGCCCGGCTTCGAAGCCAGCAACATCGCGGCCACGAGCGTGGGTCCGGTGCTGACCGTTCAGTTGCTGCCCGTCGTCATTCAGGGCAAGACCATCTACACCCCGGTACTGCTGAGCGACGCTTGATTCAGCCCGCCCATCTGGTGCTCTGCGGCTGGTATCGGCCAGGCACGGGCTTCACGCGCGTGCTGCAAGCCTTGCTACCGTATTTGGTTCGCGAGTACCGCATCACTTGGGTCGGCGTCGGTTACCAGGGCCCGCCGACCGATCTTGCCTCCGGGGTCCGGCTGTTGCCCACCAACCTGACCGGCGGCGACCTGATGGGGGCCTACGCGCTGCGCTTGAACTGGGACGCGCTGGCCGCTGACGCCATCCTGGCCCTGAACGACTTGTGGTATCTCAAGCACTATTCGCGCGAACTGGCCACGATCAAGGGCCAAGTGCCGATGCTCGGTTATCTGCCCCTGGATGGGCGGCTGGAACGCGCCGAATGGGTCGACGAGCTGGAGGGTTACCACACGCTCGTCACCTACACCGAAAGCGCCGCTTGTGATTTGCGGGACGCCCTCGCGCGGTGGCAATCTCCGATCGGCGTGGCGGTGGCGGGGCACGGCGTCGATCTGGGCCGCTTTCGTCCGCTGTTGCCCATCGAGCAGGCGGACTCGATCACCGCGCGGATGCGAATGGCGCAAGACTATTTCGGACTCGACCGACCGAGCTTCGTCGTGCTCAACGCCAGCCGACCCGACCCGCGCAAGCGCATCGATCTCACGCTGGCGGCCTTCGCGCGTTTCGCCCAAGGTCGCGCCGACGACGTGCGCCTGTGCCTGCATCAGGCTATTGCCCACCCGCCATTTGTCGATGGACTCAAGCAACAGGCCGACGCGCTCGGCATTCGGGATCGAGTGATCTTCTGGCCACCGACGCCGGGTCCGGTCGACGACGAGGAACTCAACCGGCTGTACAACGCCTGCGCGCTCGGCGTCAATACCGCGCTCGGCGAGGGATTCGGATTGGTGAGTTTCGAGCACGCGGCGACTGGCGTACCGCAAGTGGTGCCGGATCACGCCGCCATGGCCGAACTTTGGGGCGACGCCGCGATTCGGGTTCCAACCCAACCCTGTTACACGGATTATTCGCCGCTGCGGATGGGCGAGGTCGACGTCATCGCGGTCGCGCGTGCGTTCGCCGACCTGCGCGACGATCCGGTTCGCTATGCCCGCGCGGCGCAAGCGGCGCGTCTGCACGCCAGTTCACCGGTCTTCGCCTGGCGAACCGTCGGCGAACGCCTGTGCAGGCTGCTCCGTGGCGGCCAAGGTGTTGAACCGGCGTAATACCCATTCCCGACAGATTTCGATTGTTGATCTGGTAGGCTGGGTATCGAGTAGGGCAATGCCCTTGCGGCGAATTCGAGGCGGTGATAGCATCAAGATGTCATAACAAAAGCATCAAGATCATGCGAACGACATTGACCCTGGACGACGACATCGCCGCCAAGCTGAAGGAAGAAATGGGGCGTAGCGGAAAGCCCTTTAAGGAGATGGTCAACTTTTACCTGCGGCTTGGCCTCAACACACCGCGAGAGGCGCGGGCGACCGACCCATTCGTGGTTCGGGCGCGAGATCTGCGGCCACGCATCCCGATAGAGTACGACAACATCGGCGATTTGCTCGAACTGGTGGAAGGGGCTCTTCATAAATGAGGCTCATCGACGCCAACATTTTGCTTTATGCCTACGATGATTCCAGCACCCTGCACGGCGCCGCGAAACAATGGCTGGAAAAAAACCTGTCGGAGGCGGAACCGATACGGCTCGCATGGGTGACGATACTCGCCTTTTTACGCATCGCTACCCATCGGAAAATTTATGCGAATCCCTACTCGATTGCCGAAGCCACCGCCATCGTCGACGACTGGCTGGCTCGTCCTTGCGTGGATATCCTGCAACCGACCGCGAGGCACTGGCCCATCCTGACGGCGTTGTTGCAGAACGGTCAGGCAACCGGTCCGCTGGTGATGGACGCTCACTTGGCCGCACTGGCGATTGAACATGGCGCGACCCTGTGCAGCACCGACAAGGATTTCACCCGTTTCGACCGGCTCAAACTCGCCAATCCGCTGGCTGCCGCCCGCTAAACGAGGTGCAAGCGTTGGCCTCCCTCGCCCGCTGGCGACTGACCCCACTCCAGCAGGCGGACACTCCCACCTTCCACCTCCCCCATCGCCCCATGAACAGACGCACATTTCTGGTTGCCATGACCTATGGCGCGGGCATCGCGCTGGGCGGTCAAGTCTCACTCGGGATGGCCGCCGGTCCGGCGACCAAGGGGCAGCCGCCCGGCCCGAAAAAAGCATTGCCGTCGCTGGGCGAGCGCTTCAGCTACGATAGCCTCAAGGCCCACGTCGGCGAGACGTTCTCCGTTTATGGCGGCCCCGGCTTGCGCAAGGTCGTCAACCTGAAGCTGGTGGCGGTGGAGGGCTTGCGTCGCGACAAGAAGACCGAGCAGTTCGCTGCGCGCTTTCTCGGTCCCGCCGACGATCCCCTTCCCAGTGGGGTATACCAATTCCAGCACCTCACCTCCGGCGAGTTCCAACTGTTGATCGGACCCACCGGCAAAACCGACGCCAAGGGCCGGTATTACCAAGCCATTTTCAACCTGCTGCGCTAATGTCCCGGCCATCGCCCACCTTCCGCCCGGTTTGTCCCGAGGACCGCGATTTTCTCTTTCGCGTCTATGCCAGCACCCGCCTGGAGGAACTGGCTCTCACCCACTGGGATGAGGCGCAAAAACAGGCGTTTCTCGTCCAGCAGTTCGAGGCGCAGGACCATCACTACCGAACCCATTATCCGGGCGCCCGGCTCGACCTCATCGTGTTGGACGGCGAACCCGTCGGCCGGCTGTACGTGGCGCGCTGGAAAGAAGAGATTCGCATCATGGACATCGTGTTGTTGCCCGAGCACCGCGATCGAGGCGTCGGCGGCGGACTGTTGCGCGATCTGCTGGCGGAAGCCGCCGCCACCGGCCGGCGTCTGACCATTCACGTCGAACGCTACAATCCCGCGCTGCGGCTTTATCAACGTCTGGGGTTCGAGCCGGTCGGCGAGACCGGCGTCTATCTTCTGCTCGCGGTGGAGCCGCCGACCGACCAGCCAGCCGACCCGCTCAGGTGAAAATCGCCTCGTAACGCATGGCTTGGCCTTGCGGGCCGAGCGGGACCAGAAAAATCCCCAACTCCCCCATCGACTCGCTTTGCAGCGGATAGGTGGCTTGCGGCAACAACGGCGTCAGCGGACCGGCGAACAGCAGCGAATAGGGCTGCCGCTGGTAACCGCTTTCGGCGCCCAGTGGCGTGGCGGAGGTCAGTTTCAGGTCGAGCCCAGCCTCTGGGCCGAGACGGACGTGAAAATCCTGCCCCAGACATTCGCGCCAGTGATCCAAGGTGAGGGTGTCCAACATCGTGGTTGATCCTTGCAAGCGTGGTCGATGAGTTTTCTCCATGGAGCGCGTTGCTCCAGGCGTCCAATAGTGGTGGAAAAGCAAAGCCGGAGACAAGGATCGATTTTTCACCAGCGGAACTGGTGGCCGTCCCTGCTTGCCGCTGGTTCCATTCTCGCCAACATTCCAATCATCGTTGTTTCAACAGGCGCTGCATCCTTTCTGCCTGGCCCCAATCAATGCGGCCCGTATCCCTGAGAAAGCGAACCAGGCGCCGGAAACTGACCCAATTGACGTTCTTGCCCTGCTGGCGCAGGTACTGTTGCAAGCCACTCACGTCGAGTTCCAGCAACGGACGGGGCTGTTTCGGCGTCGACCAATAGGCGTCAACGAACCGCGCGATGTTATCAGTATGCTCATTGGCCATTTTCGGGCTCAAGCCACCGGCCAACAGCTCCTTGTGGAATGCGACTAGGACTTTTTGATTGCCCCCACCGATGGCGTGCCGGGTGGCTTCGGCGCTGAGGGGTTGTAGCGTGGTCGTCACCTCGCCCTGTTCCTGAACCCGGCGGTACGCCTCATTCAAGCTCCGCCGGATGCCCGAGCCGAACATCAGCCGGTAAGGCATCAACAAGCTGTCGTAGATGATCCGGTCCTCAAACGGCAACAGCACCGCATCCACCAATACCGGTGGCGGCATGGGGATAACTTCCTGGATCGGACTGACCAAACCCAGGACGCCGTAGGCTTGCGGCGGTTCTCGCCCGGTCAGGAAAACGGCGTGCTTTTTCAGATACCGTAAAATGTAAAACTGGCCCGCGACCCGATAACGCCAACTGGCGACCATCTCCAGATCGGCATCCGACAACCCGGCGGGATTTTCGGCGATGAATCCTTCCCGGAGTGCGTCATCTTCCCAAAGTGCTTTCCGCAGTCGGCCAACATCTTCCGGGCTGATCGTCTCCGCTCCGGGCACGAGGGGGACATGCGCAACCAGTTGACGCCGCCCATTGACGTAATGCAGCAGCGGCAACCAGATGCCGTAGAAATGCTCGATTTCCTGTCTCGATAAGTTCATGTTCCGAAAATCTCAAGTGTCTCTTGCCATAACCCGGCTGACGCAACGCCATGAATGCTACCATTTTCTTCATCGAACAGATTTGGCCAGTATAGCCAACTGACGGAATGCCCGGCGACGCAGGATTAATGCTTGTCCGGCCCGGCGTGATGCCGGAAAATCCACCGTCATTCGCAATCCAACGTGATGCCCATGAAAGGGAGCATGAAAAATGAAACGGCAAGTACGCAAGGCGGTTTTCCCCGTGGCCGGCCTCGGAACCCGATTCCTGCCGGCGACCAAGGCCAGTCCCAAGGAAATGTTGCCGATCGTCGACAAGCCCTTGATCCAATATGGGGTCGAGGAGGCGGTGGCGGCCGGCGTCGATACCTTGGTCTTCATCATCGGTCGTACCAAGAACGCCATCGCCGATCATTTCGACAAAGCCTACGAACTGGAAGTGGAGTTGGAAACGCGCGGCAAGACCGATTTGCTCCAGATCGTGCGCAACATTGTCCCGTCCGGCGTGGAATGCGTCTACGTGCGACAGGCTGAGGCGCTGGGTTTGGGTCATGCCGTGCTGTGCGCGCGGCCGGTGGTCGGCGACGAACCGTTCGCGGTCATTCTCGCCGACGACCTGATCGAGGAGGACACTCGGGAAGGCGGCGCGCTGAGCCAAATGGCCCGCCATTTCAACAAATATCAATGTTCGATTCTGGGCGTGGAGCGCGTGCCCAAGGAAGAAACCCAAAAATACGGCATCGTCCATCCGCTGCCATTCGCCAACCGCATCAGCAATGTGGACAGCATCGTTGAAAAGCCGAAGCCGGAAAACGCCCCCTCCAATCTGGCGGTGGTGGGCCGCTACATCCTGACCCCGCGTATTTTCGACTTGCTGGCCACTATTCCGCGCGGGGCGGGTAATGAAATTCAGCTAACCGACGGCATCGCCGCTCTGTTGGGCGAAGAGCAGGTGCTGGCCTACGAATTTTCGGGCCGGCGCCACGACTGCGGTAGCAAGCTGGGTTATCTCGTGGCCACCGTCGAATATGGCGCGCGCCATCCCGAACTGGGTGAGCGATTCCAGGCCTATCTGCGGGCGAACGCCCACCGGCTCGACCCATCCGCCTCGACCACCGAAGATTGACGGCGCGACATCGACCCGAGCCACATCTGAGCCGAGGACTTGATCGATTCCGCCAGTCCCGAGAGGGAGGAAAATAAGATGTCGCAAGGTTTGCTGGTGATCAATGCCGGTTCGTCCAGTATCAAGTTCTCGGTGTTCGCCTTGTCGGCGGGCGGCGGTGAACTGACGCTGGTCTGTCGCGGCTTGCAGGAAAACATCGGCGAGGACGACCCGCATTTCAAGGCGTTCGATCATGCCGGCCAAGTGCTAGCGGACGTTCGGCCGACGCCACCGTCCGGTCAGTACCGCAAGCTGGGGCCGGATCATCGCCGCCGATTGTCCGATCCGCCTTCGCTGCTGTCCTCTATGTCGGCGTCCACGGCGACTTACGATCATCAAGCGGCGCTGCGCGATTTGCTCACTTGGTTACGGGAATCGCCGGATCTGCCCGACGTGATCGCGGTCGGGCACCGGGTCGTGCATGGCGCCGAGGAGTACAGCGCCCCGCAACGGTTGACCCCGGACATCGTGGCCCGCCTGGAGCGTTTTATCCCGCTGGCGCCGCTGCATCAGCCGCATAACCTAGCCGGCATCCGCGCGCTGCTCGCGGTGCAACCCGACCTGCCGCAGGTGGCCTGTTTCGACACCGCGTTCCACCACGGCCAGCCGGAATTGGCGAAGCTGTTCGCTCTACCCTATGCCTACCGCGCGGAAGGCGTGCGACGCTACGGGTTCCATGGCCTGTCCTATGAATACATCGCTGGGGCGCTAGCGGAAGCGATGGGGACGCCAGCCACCGGTCGGGTAGTGGTGGCCCATCTCGGCAACGGCGCCAGCATGTGCGCCATGCGAGACGGTCAGAGCGTGGCCAGCACCATGGGTTTCACCGCCGTGGAAGGTTTGCCGATGGGCACTCGCAGTGGTTCGCTGGACCCCGGCGTGCTGATCTATCTGATCGAGCGGCACGGAATGGGCGCTAAGGACCTCACTAATCTGCTGTACAAGCAATCCGGCCTGTTGGGCCTGTCGGGATTCAGCAACGACATGCGCGATCTGCTGGCCAGTGCGGAGCCGGGTGCAAAACTGGCGGTGGATTATTTCTGCTACCGCATCGCCCGCGAACTCGGCTCGCTGGCGGCGGCGCTGGGGGGATTGGACGCGCTGGTATTCACCGGCGGCATTGGCGAACACGCGGCGGCGGTACGCGAGCGGGTGTGCGCGTTGTCGGCGTGGCTGGGCATTGATCTGGACGCGACGGCCAACACCAGCGACGGCCGTCGCATCGACCGCTCTGAAAGCCGGACGGCGGTATGGGTATTGCCCACCAATGAGGAGCTGGTCATCGCCCGGCATACCCAGCGATTGGTGTTGGCGAAGTAGAACCTGCTTTCCGCCAGTCCGGCGGGCAAGAAACGTCTGGGTCAGGGCTCGGCAAACCGCAGGGCTGGATAACGATCGCTATTCTTCATCCACGCCGGGTGTTCCGGTACAATGATCGTTCCTTCCGTCGCGCAAGCATCCCATGCAGATTGGTCCCCACGCCCTTTTTACCCCCGTATTTCCAGCGCTATTGACTGGCGTCAGCATCGCCAGCGCGCGGGGATGTTCGGCCAAAAGGGAGACCCGCGGGCAGTTACGACTGACCCTTGATTTCCGCAAGCGTCTGCCTTCCAAGGAGCGCCTGGCCGCATGAACACCCCCAACCTCGAATCTGCGGTCGACCTGCTGCCCGCTACCCCACTGCGCGATCACGTTGCCGAAACGCTGCGCATCTATTTCCACAACCTCGGCGGTCAGGCGCCCAGCAATCTGTACGATCTGGTGTTGCGCGAGGTGGAACCACCCCTGCTGGACATCGTGATGAAGTTCACTCGTGGCAACCAGACCCAGGCGGCCATCATTCTCGGCATCAACCGGGGTACGCTGCGTAAGAAGCTTCGGCAATACGGTCTGATTTGAACCGGCGCGAGAGGATCATTACAACGGCATGAGCCTGGCGATTTTCGATCTCGACAACACGCTGTTGGGCGGCGACAGCGACTATCTATGGGGCCGATTCCTGGTCGAGCAGGGCTTGGTGGATGGCGAGTATTACGAGCGCGAGAACCAGCGCTATTACGACCAGTACCAGGCCGGCACGCTGGACATTCATGAATTCCTGGCGTTCATGCTGCGGCCCCTGGCGGAAAATCCACTGGCCGAGCTGCTGAACTGGCGGGTGCGGTTCATCGAAGCCAAGATTCGCCCGATCCTGTTGCCCCGGGCGACGGAACTGGTGGCACGGCATCGGGACGCCGGCGATACCCTGCTGATCGTTACCGCCACCAACCGCTTCATCACCGAACCGATCGCCGAGTTGCTGAGCGTGCCGCACTTGCTGGCAACCGAACCCGAATTCGCCGCGGGGCGCTATACCGGCCGCGCCCATGGAATTCCCTGTTTCCAGCACGGCAAGGTGAAACGACTGGACGAGTGGCTGGACGCGACCGGCCACGATCTCGCCGACAGTTGGTTCTACAGCGATTCCCATAATGACCTGCCGCTGCTCGACCGGGTCGTCCATCCGGTGGCGGTGGACCCCGACCCCGTCCTGGCGGAACACGCCCGACGACGCGGTTGGCCGATCATCAGCCTGCGCGGGGACTGAGGGCGTGGCGAAAACGCGCTCCATCTCCCACTAACCTTGAATTTACCTTGACCTTTCGTCCGCGGAAATGCCCATGTCTTCAAACCTGCTTAACAACGTCAACGTCGCTGCCTTGGATGTGTTGCCTACCCCCGAGGAGATCAAGCGGCAATTGCCGATGACCGAAGCCGCCGAAACCACGGTGTTGGCTGCTCGCCGGATCGTGCAGGATATCCTCGACCATCGGGATTCGCGGGTGTTCGTCGTGGTCGGCCCCTGTTCCATTCACGATGTCGCGGCGGCCCGCGACTATGCGCGGCGGTTGCGTGCGCTGGCCGACGAGGTGGGCGATACCCTGTTCCTGATCATGCGGGTGTATTTCGAAAAGCCCCGGACCACGGTCGGTTGGAAGGGCCTGATCAACGATCCGCATCTGGACGATTCCTTCGATATCGCCGAGGGGTTGCGGATCGCGCGCGCGCTGCTGCTGGAAATCGCCGAACTGGGCCTGCCCGCTGGCACCGAGGCGCTGGATCCACTCTGCCCGCAGTATTTGGACGACCTGCTGGCATGGACCGCCATCGGCGCCCGCACCACCGAGTCGCAGACTCATCGGGAAATGGCCAGCGGCCTGTCTACCCCGGTCGGCTTCAAGAACGGAACCAACGGTAGCCTGGAGGTCGCGATCAATGCCTTACAGTCCGCTTCCCGGCCCCACAGTTTCCTCGGCATCGACGCGAACGGTCGATCGGCGGTGGTCCGCACCAAGGGCAACCGCTACGGCCACGTCGTCTTGCGTGGTGGTTCCGACGGCCCCAACTACGACACGGTGACCATCGCCCTGTGCGAGCAGGAACTGCTTAAGAACAAGTTGCCGCTCAACATCGTGGTGGATTGCAGCCACGCCAACGCTCGCAAGGACCCGGCCTTGCAGCCGCTGGTATTGAACGACTGCGCGCACCAGATTCTGGAAGGCAATCGCTCCATCGTGGGCTTCATGATCGAAAGCAACCTAGAATGGGGCAACCAGACGATTCCCGCCGATCGTTCGCAACTGAAATATGGCGTCTCGATCACCGATCCCTGCGTGGATTGGGCGATAACTGAGCGGATGTTGCGTGAGGCACGCGCCAAGCTGAGGGAGGCGTTGCCAGGTCGGTTTGGGGCGTGATGATATTGCCGGAAGGATTGCGCTCGATGAGATTTTGTAGCCAGTGCGGCGCCTCGGTGACCTTGCGTATCCCCACCGGCGACAGTTTGCCTCGGTATGTCTGCGACGCCTGCGATGCCATTCATTATCAAAACCCGAAGATCGTCGCCGGCTGTCTTCCCGAATGGCGGGGCCGTATCTTGTTGTGTCGGCGGGCCATCGAACCGCGTCATGGCTTGTGGACGTTGCCGGCCGGTTTCATGGAGAACGGGGAGTCGGCGGTCGTGGCGGCGATGCGCGAAGCGTGGGAAGAAGCCAACGCCGTGGTCGAAAATCCAACCCTGTACGGTTTATACTCGCTGCTGCATGTCAGCCAGGTGTATTTGATGTTCCGCGGCCAGCTCAAGGATGGCGCCGCCAGCCCCGGCGCGGAAAGTTTGGAAGTCAAGCTGTTCGCCGAGGAGGAAATTCCTTGGGAGCAACTGGCCTTCACGGTGGTGCGGGAAACCTTGCATCAATATTTCGCCGAGCGCCAGACCGGTGTGTTCAAGCTCCATGTCGGCGATATTATCCGCGAGTCGGACCACCGATTCCGCGTCCATCGTTATTCCTGAGCCGCTTCCAAGCGTTCGCGCTGGCATGACGTTATGGTTGAACAATCCAAGCCTATCACAGTGTTCAACTTGAAAACCGCAGGAGAGCCTTCATGAAACCTTATCTCATCGTGGTCGAAGACCCGAGTTCCGACAAGTTGCTCAACATCGCGCTCGTCCTGGCCGAAACCGAACAAGGAGCGGAAGCCAAGGCGCGGGAGTTGTTTCCCGGCCTGCCCGAACAGGACTTTTGCGTCTATGACGTTCATGAGGTCAACCGCGACTTTCCCGACGGCTGGACCTATCAGGACTGAACGCCCGACCGAACCGCCGGGCAAGTTCCCTTTCAGGACCTTGTCTTGCTCACTTTGGAGACGCTCCGCGTGGAGACCGACAGTAATCAAGTCGAGGACAGCATAGCCCCAGCCAGCATCTCCTATGTTCTTAAGGAAGGAGAACAGATGGCGCAGATCTGGCACGCCCAGGACCGTGCCGAGTACGAGCGGAACGTGCGGGACATCCTAGACCGAATGGTGGAACTGCGCCAAGGCTTTGAGCCGTTGCGCGCCCAGACCGACGCTTTATGGGAGCGGTTCAGCACCCTTGCCTTGGAGCGCATTTTGTCTCGCCAATTGCGCGAGTTTCTTGAAGGCATGGAGGCGGAATTGCAAGACCTGGATTTACGCCTGGTCGGAGCCGATTGTGAGGTTGACCGGTTGCGGACGCGGATTCAGGAACGGCGGCGCGTGCTGGAGGAAAAGATCGCGGTCCTGGAACCGTTGGCGCACCGAACCTCTACCCAAAGTCACATCAGCATGATGCTGTCCCGGGTGGCGGGGCTGGAAACGCATCTGCTGGGTAAAAAGGACATGGGGCCAGAGAATGGCGAGATACCGGATACGCACCATGCCACCGCGCCTGGCGATTTGCTGTATTTGCGCATCCGCCTGTTGACGACCCGGATCGCCATTATCGCCTCCAATCGCAGCAAGCATTTGAGCGAACTGGATGCGGGTTTGGCCACGCTGCTACCCGAAGTCGAGCGGATCAGGACCGATATCGCCACACTACTGGCTCGGATCGATTGCATCAAGGATTTATCTCGCTACTGGTTGGCCTACCTCGACATCACCCAGGGTGAGACGGATTAAGACATTTTCTCCAGAAAGAAGCGATTTGTCCCAGTTCCCGTGTGGGGGCTGGAGCGGCGCTTTGGCATCGGATAATCCACGTTCCCGGAGCGGCGGCGACAACGTTCCCAGCCTGGAAATCGTGGA
Organism: Candidatus Contendibacter sp.; assembly: GCA_029624675.1. GTDB lineage: Bacteria > Pseudomonadota > Gammaproteobacteria > Competibacterales > Competibacteraceae > Contendibacter. The sequence goes on along the minus strand of JARSSP010000044.1, from coordinate 141,142 downwards.
AGCAGGATTCGGGTAGGTTCGCTGAAAAGCGCCCGGGAAACGCGATATCCACGCTATCGGAAGGTGGGAAGGCAGGTTGTTCAGGGTGTTCCCGTCTCCTGATACCGGATTACCGATACCTGGCCTTCCCTACAGCATCCGAACGTTTAGTACGCCCTGAATGTCAGCGATCCGTGCTACCACCTCGGCCGGTACTGGCGCGGCGGTATCCACCAGGGTGCAGGCGATGTCGCCACGCGATTTGTTGAGCATATCCAGAATGTTGATGCCAGCCTCGGAGATCGCCTTGGAAATGCGTTCGATCATGTGCGGGACATTGGCGTTGACGATGGCCAGACGTGGCCCGCCGTTGCGTGGCATCGCCATCTCCGGAAAGTTGACGGAATTGTGGACTGTGCCGCTCTCCAGATAGTCGCGTACCTGATCGGCCACCATGATCGCGCAGTTCTCCTCGGCTTCGCCCGTGGAAGCTCCCAAATGCGGTAGCATGATGACGCGGGGGTGATCCTTCAGCCGGTTGGTCGGGAAATCGCAGACGTAGGTTTTGAGTTTGCCGGCTTGCAGCGCCTCGAACAACGCCTCCTCGTCCACCACGCCCTCGCGGGAAAAGTTCAGCAGGATCAATCCAGGCTTGGCGTTCTTCAGCAGCGGCGCATTGATCAACTGGCGGGTGGCGTCGTTCAGCGGGACGTGCAGGGTGATGAAATCGGCCTGCGCCGCCATCTCGTTGACGCTGAGCGCCTGTTCGACCTGCGAGGACAACTGCCAGGCGTTGCTGACGGTGATGTGCGGGTCGTAGCCGATCACCCGCATCCCCAGCGCGCCGGCGGCGTTGGCGACCTTGACGCCGATGGCGCCCAGACCGATCACACCCAGGGTGCGGTTGGGCAGTTCGATGCCGACGAATTGTTTCTTGCCGGCTTCGACCTGTTTGGACAGTTCGGCGTCGGTTCCTTGCAGCTTGCGCGCGTAGTCCCAAGCGGTGCAAATATTGCGCGCGGCCAGCAGCATCCCGGCGATCACCAATTCCTTGACCGCGTTGGCGTTGGCACCGGGCGCGTTGAATACGCAAATCCCTTTGGCAGTCATCTGGGGTACAGGAATGTTGTTGACGCCGGCGCCGGCGCGACCCACCGCCTTGAGGCTGGCGGGAATCGGCCAGTCGTGCATACTGAAGGAGCGTAGCAGCACGGCGTCGGGATTTTGAATCTCGGAAGCGATCTCGTAGCGGTCGCGAGGGAGACGTTCTAGGCCGGAAACGCTGATGTTATTGAGGGTCAGAATCTTATGCATGGACGGTTCAACCATTCGCCTGAAAAAAGAACACCCCGGACGCGAGCGTCCAGGGCGGATACAAAGACAAAAAATCGCTTAGCCGCGCCGTTTCTGGAAGTCGGCCATGAAGTCCACCAGCGCCCGAACGCCTTCCAGCGGCACGGCGTTGTAGATGCTGGCGCGCATCCCGCCGACCGAACGATGGCCGGCCAAGGTCAACAGACCGGCGCTCTTGGCTTCGGCCAGGAACGGTTTGTCCAGCGCTTCGTCGGCCAGGGTGAATGGCACGTTCATCCACGAGCGATAAGCCGGATCGACCGGATTCTTGTAAAAGCCGGATTCGTCGATGGCCTTGTACAGCAACTCGGCCTTGGCCTGGTTGCGTTCGGCCATCGCCGTCAGCCCGCCCTGCGCCTTCAGCCACTGGAAGACCAGCCCGGCGATGTACCAGGCATAGGTCGGCGGCGTGTTGTACATCGACCCTTCCTTGGCCATGGCGGCGTAGTCGAGCATGGTCGGCGCGCCCGCAACGGTCTGGCCCATCAAATCCTCGCGGACGATGACGATGGTCAAACCGGCGGGACCGATGTTTTTCTGGGCGCCGGCGTAAATCACCCCAAATTTGCTTACGTCCAACGGTCGAGACAACAAGGTGGACGACACATCCACCGCCAACGGCACGCCCACCTCGGGAATTTCGTGCATTTCGACGCCGTTGATCGTTTCGTTCGGCGTGTAGTGCAGGTAAGCGGCATCGGGATCGCACTTCCAGGTATCGCGAGCCGGAACGGTGGTGAAGTTGACCGCTTCGGAGCTGGCGACGACGTTGACCTGACAAAATTTCTTGGCCTCGGAAATCGCCTTTTTCGACCACTGTCCGGTGTTGAGGTAATCCGCCTTCGCCTTGCCGCGCAGCAGGTTCATCGGCACCATCGCGAACTGGCTGGAGGCACCGCCTTGCAGGAACAGCGCCTTGTAATTCGTGGGGACACCAAGCAGTTCGCGTAGATCCGCCTCGGCCTGTTCGGCGATGGCGACGAACTCCTTGCCGCGATGACTCATTTCCATCACGGACATGCCGGAACCGCGCCAATCCAGCATTTCGGCCTTGGCCTGTTCCAGAACCGCCTCGGGCAGCATGGCGGGACCCGCGCTAAAATTGTATGGGCGTGGCATTTTCGACTTCCTTCATGACTGCGCTGAAATGCGGCGCATGGTAGCAGAAATGCCGGGCTTGGGCATTATGACCACGGCTGAGAATGAGCGGATGGAACGAGTCCGCATAGTGTCGGGTCGAGCGAAGCGGTGGGAAAGATCGGGCGCGGCGATCCCGCCATCCATCAATGACCTATTGTTTTGCTCGGTTTTTTGGGCTATACGTTTGGTCGACGCCATCGGCCTGGATGGGGACCAGAATGTGGGCGCAAAGTCTGAAATTTCCAGTACCAGGATAAAGCGTAAGTTGCCGGATATGACTTTATGAATCAAACCATTGCTCTTTATTCAGTCCATGGGGCAGTCAAGGATGCGTCGCGGCGCGAATCACCAAGCGCGATTGCGGATCGTCAATCCGGGTTGCGCGGCGCCGTCGTCTTGTTCCTGATGGCTTGTGGGTTGTCGGCCACGGCGCAGGAGACCAACCACTATCCCAACGGCACTTCCGGTATCCTGGCGGGCAGCGTGCCAGGTCCGGGCCTTTACTATCTGATGTACAATCTGTTCTACGAAGCCGACCAACTGAAAAACAGCGCCGGCCATACCGCGCTGGCCCCCGACGGCAAGCCCCTGGGTTTCAAAGCCAAGGCATTCGCCAACGTCCATCGAGTCATCCATGTCACCCAAATCAAATTCCTGGGCGCGGAATTCAGTTGGAATGTGGCCGTACCGCTAGTGTACCGTAGTGTTCGGATCGACAGCTTCGGGATCGACGATTCCGACTTCGGTCTGGGCGATGTGAACCTGGAACCCCTGGTGCTGGAATGGCGTGGTCCGCAGTGGGACTTCGGCGTCGGCTACGGTCTGTTCGCGCCCACCGGCGACCGGGACGACCAGCAACCGGCGCAACCGGGCAAGGATTTCTGGACGCATTATCCCATCGTGGCCGGCACCTGGTTTTTCGACCGGGAGCGTACCTGGTCGGCCTCTTTCCTGGCTCGCTACGAGGTTCACAGCAAGCGCCAGTATGTGGATATCACCCCAGGAAACGATGTCTCGGTGGAGTGGGGCTTGGGCAAAAGCTTCGGCGCTCTGATCGTAGGTATCTCCGGTTACGCCCAATGGCAAGTCACCGGCGATACAGGATCCGATATCCAGTATGACGCCAATGTCCATGATCGAGTGTTCGGCATTGGCCCGGAGATCCAAAATTTCTTTCCCGAGTACGGTTTCGGTTTCCAGTTGCGTCACTGGCGCGAATTTGGCGCCAAGGATCGTTCCGAAGGATCGATAACCACCTTGACCTTGGTCAAACCCTTCTAAGGGGTTCTCCAGGTCGATTGCAGCTGGCGAATTCATTTGGGATCAGGTGATGAAACTGAATCTTGGCCGCTTGCTGTCCAAAACCAATGATCGGTCTGCATCGCCCCGACAAGTATCGGCAACCGTGCTGTTCGCGGACGGCGGCGGCAGTCGATTGTTCGAAAAGTATGGCGCCCAGCGCGGACGGCAGATCGAGATGCGGGTGTTGGGCGTGCTCACCGCTAAGATTGGGGCTCAGGGAGGGGTTGTAGTCAAGGCGGCCGGCGATGAAATCATGAGCTGTTTTCCGGATCCGGAACGGGCGGTTCGCGCCGCCTGTGAAATGCAGCGGGGTCTCAAGGACGATTCGGCGCTGATCGGCCTGAACATCTCCGTCAAGATCGGCCTGCATCACGGTCAGGTGCTCGTGGAGGAAGACAAGGTTTTCGGTGACGCGGTCAATGTCGCTGTTCGGATGTTTACCTTGGCCAAGGCCGATCAAATTATCACCACCCAGGAAACGGCCGGGTTGCTACCCGCCGATCTTGGGCAAATGGCTCGCAATCTCGGTCAGTCGTGGGTGCCGGGCAAACAGGGCGAGATGGAAATCACCGAGATCATCTGGCGCGACTCCACCAGTCAGACCCAGGTAGTCATCTACCAGGAAGCATTGATGAAGTTGCTGTTCGCGCGGTTGTTTTTGGAATATCGCGGTAAAAGCATCGAACTGATGCCCGATCATCGGGTATTCAAGATTGGGCGCGGCGCCGGCAATGACCTGGTGGTGAGTCGAGAACAGGTATCCCGCAGTCATGCCACCATCGAGTTTCGCCAAGGCAAATTCATTCTGGTGGACCAGAGCGCCAATGGTACTCATTTGCTGCTGGAGAATGGCGCGCGTATCTTCCTTCGACGTGAGGAATTCACCCTGCACGATCGGGGAATTATCTTTCTAGCTCCAATCGTTTCCGAGCAGGATCCCGATATCATTCGCTATTCGGTCATTCAAAATGCCCAGGAGGTTTATGCGCGCGAACATGAGCTGAAGAAGCAGAATCAGGACATTCATATCGAAATCGACCACGCCGACTGCGCGAGACAGGTCGGCGAAATCGTGGAATCGGAGTATTTCAAGCGCATCAACACGCTGGCGAGTCGATTACGCGCCGAGCGATCTCACTAAGACAGTTTACTCAGCGATACTGCAAGGTGGGTGATTGGGCCATGACCCAGGACATGCGGGCATCCATGGCATGGTGCAACGGATTACTTTTGAAAGTAATCGAGAACTTTCTTTAACATGCGCACCATGGGATGATCGGGATATTTCATGACGAACACCCCTTCGCTGGCCAACGCCATCATTTCGTCGCTATGCGGCAAAATAGCCGCCACCTCGCATCGCAGGGAGTTTTCGACCCGTTTCTTGACCATTTGACTGTCGAAAATTTGCGGTGTCTTGTTGACCACTAATAGCATGAGCGGCACGCTTAATTGGCGGGCCACTTCGACAGTGACCGCCGTTCCCTGGAAATCTTGCGCGTCGGGACGCATGACGATGATCAGCACGTCCGAAATCGCAATCGACAACAGCGTTTCCTCGTTCAGACCTGGGTGGGTGTCGATGAGAAGAAAGTCGAGGTTGAGTTGCTTGATCAGGCGTTCGTAACCGTCATTGAGCAGACCAACATCGTAGCCTTCCCGCAGGATACGGGCGATATCGCCGGTCTTCATGCTGGAGGGAATAAGATAGATTTTACCCTTGATGGCGTCGCCCAAGTTGGCGGTTATATCGAGCGCCGCGTCCTCCACATTGCAAGATCCCCACAGGTAATCATTGAGGCTATGCACCATCTTTTCTTCGACGAGACCAAAAAGTACGTGAATGCCTGGCGACAGGATATCAGTATCGACCACGCCGACTCGCATTCCCTGCTCGGCTAGAAGCGCGGCTATGTTGGCCGTTGTGTTTGATTTTCCCGTACCGCCACGAAAGGAGTGAACCGAGATAACCTTGGGCATGGTTTCTTTACCTGGATTTTTACTTGACGCTTATCAGGGTAGATCAAAACCTTTCAGGTTGGCGTACTACGGCAATCATCGTGATATCATCGAACTGGACGGCGCCGGTCATGAAGTCCTGTAGTGCCGCATAGACGTGATCGACGAGCCCGCGCGCTGTCGTTCCTGGTCGGGCCAGCAGTTCGAAAAGACGGTCTTCCATGAAAAAATCACCGCCGGCATTGCGCGCTTCGGTGACGCCGTCCGTATAGCAGAAGATGAAGTCACCTGGATCAATCTGGGCAAATTCAATGGAGTAATTGGTATCGGGCATCATTCCCACAGCCATGCTGGTCGGTTTAAGTTCAAGCTTGAGGTTGCCGTTGCCGTCAAAGATGACCGGTGGATTGTGGCCCGCGTTGATATACGCCAATTGACCAGTCGCAGGGTCCAGCATACCAAAAAACAAGGTAGCGAACATGTTATCCTGCATATGATTTTCAGTGATGTAATTATTGGTCAGTTGCACCGCGTTCTTCAGCGCCATGGTTCCGGTCGAGGGGATGGCGCGGGTTTGCCTGCGGGTAAACGGTTGAGCCGATGTGCCCGCCTCAAGTATGTCAGTCCAGTTGATCGAATAATTTTGCTGGGCGAAAGCGCGCGTCAAACTCCGCACCAGCGCCATGAACAGAGCGGCGGGCACTCCCTTGTCCACCACATCGGCGATCACGAAACCGAGGCGGCGGTTTTGCGAAAGCATGAAGGCATCATAGAAATCACCAGCCACCTCGCGCGCGGGCTGGAAACACGCGGCCACATCCCAACCTCCCGGTTTGGGTAGCTCGGTGGGCAAGAAGCCAGCCTGAATACGCCTGGCGACCTGGATATCGTGCTCGATCTTCAGCAGTTCCGCATTTTCGAGACTGGGTTCATGCTGATGGCGCAAGCGATTGTGCTCAAGCACAAATTGCACGCGCGCTTTCAACAGCCCTTCGCTGATCGGGGTTATCAAAAAATCGTCGGCGCCTGCTTGCAAGCACTGCTCCAATTCGACATCTTGATCTGGATCGCCGATCACTAGGGTGGCCACGGTATTCGCACTATCGGCGTTCTTAATCGGCCTCAAAAACTCTTGCGCTGTCATATCAGGCAGGCGCGCGGAGAATAGGACCAAATTGAAAGGACCAGCCTCGGCCAAAGCCAATGCCTGTTTGGCTTCATTGACAATCATCACCCGTTGCGCCAGGGAAAACAGCGTTTGGGCCAGGGTTGCGTTTATGATTCCGCTATCGGCCACAACCAGGATGCCACCAAGAGTTTCATTCATAAAAATATCTCTCCGGATTGGTGGGTATTGCCTTGCAGGCGAGTTGTTGAGTCAATCTAGTCAATGGCCCCCTTGATAAGTTCGTCCATGACGTTATCCATTCCTCGATTTTTTCGGAGATGTAGCGACGCTATTTTACTTGGCGTCGCTACATTCAAGTTATCGCTGGCCAGCAGGGATACGCCAGTTGAATGGATCGATGTAGAATGGATCCACACCGTGGAGAGCCGTGACGGTGATGACGCTGTCGAATAGACCTTTGACCGAAGTAATCAGCTTGTTGCGAGCGGTCACCATGATTTGCGTGGCAATATCATAACCACGGCTGGTTTCCACGACGGTGCGCTGCTCGAACGTGTTGGCAACAACGCGGTCGGCCCCCACGGCGACTTCCTCGATATTGAAGGTTCGTGGGTGTGTGTACACTTCCGTGTCGCAAAATACGCTCAGAGCGCCTTCAATACCCTGCCGAATCCCATCATCCGCGAACGGCACCAGCTTTGGATCGCCCGCGTAACTGACGGCAATGCTGGGGTCCATCACCTGTACGATGTTATTGAAGACGCAATCGAATGGTGGGACCGTGTCGGAGCCGAAACGCCCAAAAAAATCCATCACGGTGCTTAGAGTGATCACGGGGTCAGCATTGGGATCACGCAGCGGCGCGATGACTGGATAGATATCGGGATTGACCATCAACCGAGGAGCGCCAACAAAGGCTTGGGAAGGGACGTAGCTATCATAAAAGAATTGCGCCTTGGAGATTTTGCCATCGTTCTCCACCGTCAGCCAGGCGACTATATCGAGCCGATAGGTGCGGCGCTCAAGACGATTGGCCGTGCGTACTTCCTCCAGGATGGCGGCAACCCGGTTGTCCTGGGGGATCAAGGGGTTCTGCGGCAACAGGCTGAAATCGACCGCGAACGTTGTGAAGAGGGTCTCTCGAACCTGGAAAGACTCGGTCCTGGATTGATCGCGGATGGCTTTCATGACGTTGGCGACGCCATCGCGCCCGATGAAAATACCCGCAAAAGGCAACATTTCCCCCGCTTGTCCGCTAAAGGTCATTTCCACATTATCCGTCAGCAAGTTTAGCAACGCGGCGGTGGCGCTGGCGTCAAGGGTGGCTTGCCGGTAAGCCGCGAAGAAACTTTTCGCGGCCTGCTGGAGTACCGTGGAGGTGGCGGCAGGTTGAATGAGGGCTTGGATATTGACACCCGCCTTCTGCGCGGCGTTGATCTCCCACAGTTCGTTGTAGGATTGCGCGCTGGCACTGGCGCTGGTGGGGGGCAACAGGGCGCACAAAGCGATGAGTAGCGATAATGCTAGGTTACGCAGATAGTTCATGCACGACCCTCCTTAAAGCGGTGATATGGCGTTAGGTTTTATCGGTTATGACATTGCCGATGCGCTGACGGCTTATTAGAGAGTGAATCTAATGCAATGCTTCTTTGGCAAGGGCGACGGCAACCCGACTGCTCGGAATCTGCGCTTCGATACTGCGGCACAGGGCGTCCGCGACCGTTTGAATTTCGCCCATGGTTTTATCGGGATCAAATTCGAGAAAAACCTCGACAAACACCTGTCCCCCGGCGCGGCGCGAACGAATGCCGTGCAAGGCTTCATAATCATGAAAGCGCTGGGCTAATTCGCGCAGGATCACGATCTGATCGGCTTCTTCCAGGGTCCGGTCAAGCAAGTCGTAGAAGGAACTGGACAGCACGCCAATCGCCGAGATCAAGATACTGGCGGCGATCACCAGCGAAGCCGCCGGATCGATGTAAACCGACCAGGAGAAACCCGACAGGAGCAAGCTGAACCCCAGGGCCAGCAGAATAAAAACGTTGCCGAAGGCACGGGTGAAAAACAACTGCGCCTGAGATTTTAACAGCGGCGAATTTTCGGCGCGGGCCGTGCGGAAACTGCGCCAACTCAAGGTGCTGTTGATCACGCCAAAAACGATTTGGGCGACCAGGCTGATCCACACGCCGATACCTTGGATATGGGAAGGATTGAGAATGTTGGCAATGGCGTTGACCACGATCACCAGCATACCCAGCAACATGATGCTGCCCACGAGCAGGCTGGATAGATTCTCAAGCTTGCCAATACCATAGTCGAACTGGTGGTTGCTCCCGCCGACGATGCGCCGGATCGCCAGCCAGGACAGCAGAACGGCAACGAATTCCAGGCTGGTCTTGAGGAAGTCGGCGAGCAGAACCGAAGAATGCGCCGCAATCAGGGCGCTCAGGGTGACGAGCACGTCGATGGCGCCGGCGATCGCCGCTGTGCGGGCGGCTTCTTCCTTGGATACATTGCCTGAGCTACCGAACATCAACGTCTCCACTGAGATCGGGCAAATAAACGTTTGCTGACCAGGCCACCGTGGCGGTGGCGCGCGAATCAGCGGGCGGAGTTAGGTCGTGGTGGGCGTCGAGTCGGGTTCAAGCAGGGCCTTGCCTTCGGCGGCCGTGGCGCTGATGGTCATGATGTTGCTGAACCCGGCCATGTCGAATACGCCGCGCACGTTGGGCGACATCTCGCACAAGACCATTTTGCCGTTGAGCTTGTGGGTTTTCTTGGCGAACCCCAGAAACACGCGCAGACCGGCGCTGGTAATCAGCGCTAGCGTGGCGAACCGGATCAAGAACCGCCGCTCGCCCGAACCGATCAGGCTGTTCAACTGCTGCTCCAGTTGCGACGAGGTCATGCCGTCCAGTTCCCCGGTCAGCAGAACTTCGGTTACCTCGCCGGACTTGGCCACGTTCACGGTCAACACGTTTCGTCAAACCTCTTGATGATTGATCGGTCACCCCTCTCGGCATGAAATGACCACGGCGGGGAACCAAACCCGAACAGCCCAGCGGGGTCGCCGGGCGTGCCGCGGAGCCGGTTTAGAGTTGCAGGGGAGGCGTGCCGGGGGCGTCCGTATAGCCTTGGCTGATTTCGATGATGTTGCCTTCGGGATCAGCAACCCAGACGGTCTTCCAGCCGGGAATGAAGGTGTCAAAATCCAGGGGGCCAAGGGATATCTTGGCGTCCTCACCCAGTTCGGCAAGCTTGGCGTCCACGTCGTCAACCTGAAAGGCCAAATGTCGTACCCCAGCCCATGAATAACCGTCCGCGCTTGGTGGAGAGATCGGCCGCTCCTCCTTGGCCTTAAAGATTTCCAGGGTCAGGTTGCCGGAGCGAGTGTAAACCAGTTCGTCGTCTCCCAGCGGAACGACGCGCACCCGCTGGAAACCGAAGTACTTCGTGTAGAACCGCTCGATGGTCAGCGGATCCTTGCAGGTCAGCCCGACATGGGCGAAGGCAAGAGTGGGCATGGTTTCGCTCTCCGTGAATTCAGGCCAGGGATAGACGGTCAATGATGGCGCGGGCAAACTGATGGCAGTGGCCGCCGCTACGGGCGGTGATGAGGTCGCCATCCACCACCACATCTTCGTTAGTGTAAACGGCGCCGTAGGCGCGCGCATCGCCGATCAGGTTGTTATGTACGACGACCTTCCGCCCGCGCACCAGTTCCGGCATTGGCGCCACCAGCCACATGCCGTGACAGATGATGCCCTTGAGGATGGTGGGTTCCGCGAACGCGCGCCGCAGGAATTCAGTGGCCGGCGGGGAACGCTCCGGATCCTCGGTGTAGCGCAACCGGTCCGCCACCATGCCGGAAGGCACGATGACCGCCGCGTAGCTTCGCAGTTCGGCGTCGCTCATCCCCTCAAAGGATTCGCGACACTGAAGGGGCGCGCGATACTCATGACCCAGAAACTCCAGCATCGGCTGGTCCCAGAGGCGGGTGAGCAAATGCAGCTCGATGCCCTCCTCGGCGAAACGATGCTGGTAGTACCAGATTTCCGGCTCGTAGTAGTCGCCTTCGATCAGGATGCCGACTTTTTTGCCGTGCAGAGGCATGGGGCGGTCCTCCCGCTCAGGCGATACTGCCGTCGGCATACTGGACCACGCCGGCGAAGTGGATTTTGATCTTGCCGTTCTCGTCCAGCACCCAGTTGTCGTAGAAGCGGCAGGCGCCCTTGCTGCCGTCCATGCCCTCGAACTCGATGGCTTCGACCATCATCAGGCCGTTGGGCAATTCGGCCCAGAAGGCGATGTCGGTGGTGAGGTCCTTGAGCGTGAAAATGCGCGAGCGGAAGAATTCTTCCAGTTCCTTATGGCCGCGCACGTAAAGGGGCTGCTTATCCGGGGTCATGCTGCTGATTAGCACGCAGTCGGGAGCATATTGGTTGAGCAGACCCTCGACGTTGTGGGCGATGATGAAGTCGATGTGTTCGTTGTACAGCTTGCCCAGCGGGCTGTCAGGCACGTTTTTCTTCATGACTTGAATCTCCTTGGCGACGAAAGCGTTCTGGCGTCCCGCGCCCGGCGGGGGCGCGAAGCCGGATGGGATTTAGAGCTTGGCCGAACCCTCGTGGTATTCCAGCCGGTCCACGATGTAGGTGCGGACCACCGGCTTGCCGGTGACCGGATGAGCGCGCACCACCCAGCGCTGATAGGCGTCCAGCATGATGCGGGCGCTGTACGGGGCTGGCGGATTCCAGACGCTAGCCTTCCACTCGACTACTACACCCAGGTTGTAGTCCTCGCCTTGGCGATCCACCGTAACCGACTTGACCCGGTGATCCTCGTCGAAAAAGATGCGGATGACCCGCTGATACCAGCCTTCGAACTCCGCCTTGCCGTGCAAGGTGGCCTCGGGAAACACCATCTCCAACCCTTCGTCGGCCAGCAGGGGCAAGATGTTGACCATAGGTTCGTGAACGTCCAGCGCCTTGTACCAGTCGGCCACGAACCGTTCGATTTCACTGTTGCTCAGTTCAGGCATGGGAAACTCCTCTTTACATGGGGAAAAGCGGCGGGCGTCATTGGCCGCACCGGACCCCGATCAACTCGGGGTGGGTATCGTTCTCCAGCGCCAGATCGATCAGGAAGCTGCCTGGGCTGTTCAACATTTGCTCGATGGCGGGAACGATTTGCTCGGGGCGCTCGACCCGGGTCGCGGCGACTCCCATCGATTCGGCCATCTTGACGAAGTCGAGGGGTGGGTAAGACAGATCGAAGCTTAGGGGGTAGGGACGCGGAGCGATGCCCAATTCCCGCCAGTAGGCCTGGATGTTCAGTTGCAGCAGCCGGTAGGACAGGTTGTTGCACACCACGAACTTGACGTTCAGGTTATGCCGCGTCGCCGTCCACAGCGCCTGAATGGTGTACATGCAGCCGCCGTCTCCAGAAAAACCGATCACCATCTGGTCGGGGCAAGCCAGTTTCAACCCGATGGCGCCAGGAAAACCCAGACCCAACGAGCCACCGCGGGTGAGGAAGTAATGCTCCGGCCGGCGCGGCGGGAAATAGCGGGTGATCGGCGGCGAGTTGGTCAGCGCCTCGTCGAAGATCACCGCATCCTCCGGCAAGCGCGGGGCCAGTTCCTCCATGAACCGGGCCATGTGCAGCGGCAGATCGTTGCGGCTGGCTGCATCCTTGGCCTTTTGCTCGGCGATGCGCGCCGCTTTGGCCGCGCCGATGGCCTGGCTGCGGGCTTGCGCCGCGGCCCGTTGCGCCGAGCTGAGAGTCTGGTCCAAAGCTTCGGCCAAGGCTGCCAGGGTCAGCTTGGGATCGGCGACCGCGCCCAGGGTGACCCGATGATTCTTGGCGATCTCGTAGCCGTCCAGGTCGAAATGGATGACCTGCGCCCCCGGCGCGAAGATGTCGCCCAGTTCCGGGAACACCTCCGGAACCATGTAGGTGCCGCAAACTAGATTGACATCGCCCTTGCGGGTGATCGGCAGGCTCTGCGCGCCGAACATGTGCCCCGTCGCCCCCTGATATAGGGGATGCGTGGTGTCCATGTTCAATTCGCCGTTGTTGGCCTCCCAGACTTCGGCGCCCAGCAATTCGGCGACCCGGGTCAGTTCGACCTGTGCCCGTGAGTAGGCGATGCCGTCGCCGATGAAGAGCATCGGTCGTTCCGCCGCAGCCAGTCGCCGCGCCGCTTCGTTCACCAATTCCGGTTCAGGCGCGACCCGACTGGAGGGAATGAAGGTCGGAAACACCTCCTCGGTGACGGGGGCGTCCAGGATGTCCATGGGCAGGCACACGTAGACCGGCCCCATCGGCGGGGTGGCGGCGATCTTGATAGCCCGGCGCAGCACCCGCAGCAACGAACCGGGATCGTAGACGCAGGTCGCGTACTTGGTCACCGGCTCGGCGAACGCCACCAAGTCGCCCGCCATCTGGGCATCCATGCCAAAGTACTTGACGCCGGAGTCGGCCCCGATCACCACCAGTGGCGCGTGGCCCCGTTTGGCCTGATACAGCGCGCCGATGGCGTTGCCCAGGCCCGGCGTGCTGTGGATCTGCACCAGGGTAGGGCGCTTGACGGCGCGGGCGTAACCGTCCGCCGCCATCACCGCCACCGACTCTTGCAGGGTCAGGATGTACTTGAGGTTCGGATAGTCGGACAGGGCATCGAGGAAGCCCTGCTCGACCGTGCCGGGATTACCGAACATGTGGGTCATGCCATCCGCGAGGAACTGTTCGAGGATGGCGTGGCGGCCGGTCTTGGAGGCGGGCGCGGTCATGGAATCACCAGCCGTAGCGGCGCAGGCCCTTGTCGAGCATGTTGACCAGTTGCTCGCCGAATTCGAAAGAGCATTGCAGCGAGCGGGCGGTGATGAACGGCCAGTCCACGATCACCGAGGTGCGCCGCCCGAAATTGCCGTGATACTGCCCGTCCGGTCCCACGGCGTCGCTCAGCAGGTATTCCAGCGGATAGGGCGGCGGTCCCATGTTGAGATCGGTGTTCAGGAAGCCGGTCCCGTCCTTGTAGTCGTATTCGATGCAGTGGCCGGTGACGTGCTTGCCCCGGATCAGCGATTTGCGCGTGTCGATCTCTCGGGCGAAGGCCAGCGGGGTCACGCCGTAGCAGATGCCGGCGACCGGCTTGTCCAGCTTGTGGAATCCCAGGATTGCGTCATGCACCCGCTGGTTGTTGGCCATGTCGATCAACGGGCCGGAGCCGCCGACCAGCACCAGGCAGGAGTAGTCCTCCAGTTCCTTCCACACCTCGGCGCGGCGGTTGTAGTAGGCCTCGAACTGGCGCAAGAAATCGGGCTCGCTGAAATAGGGGCGCTCCGGAAACCATTCCGACAGGTTGACGACCTTATCGAGCCGACTCGATTCGTCCAGGGCCTTGACCTTGACGGCGATATCGGGCTCGGTGACGTTGCAACGCAGCGGCGGATCGAAATAAGTGGGGTCGTAGCTGGGCGGCAGAGCGTGGGCGCGCTTGCCCTTGGGGGTGGCGAAAACCGCTTCGTAGCCGGCGGCGTCAAGATGGGTGAGGGGCCCCAGCAGCTCCACGCCCCAATAACCGTATTCCGAGAGGATGTACAACGCTTTCTTGGCCATGTCGGTTGCTCCAGGTGGCTCTAGGCCAGGTTCATTACAAAGAGGTTACGGTTGACGTTGTCGGATCGTTGATAGTCGAAACGGTCCACTCCCGCGAGCGCCAGGAAAATTCCCAACCCCCCGATCTCGCGGTCATCCAGTGGCTTGTCGAGGTCTTCGGCGGTAGGCAGGCTTTGGGCGCGCGGATCGAAAGCAACGCCGGTATCCTCCAAAATGACGGTCAAATCTTTGTCGGTCTGGTCTAGGGAAACCACGATATCGCCCGTCATGCCTTGCTCTTCGTAGCCGTGGGTGATGATATTGGTGGCGATCTCATCCACAGCCAGGGCCAGGCGATAGGTCGCATCCTCGCTTAATCCCGCGGTTTGACAAGCTTGCGTGACCAGCCGGCGGATGTCCGAAAGCGCCGCGAGACTGGCCGGAAGGCTGTGTTGGATCATGGAAAGACGCTCGCTGACTAGGGATAACTCTCCTGCAGATAGACGGCCTGGTGGAAGCCGCTCATCTGCATCGTGTTGAGGACGGGGCCGGTGGCGCCGATGACGTAAATGGCCACGTCCCGCCCCATGCGCTGCTTGGCGAACACCAGCACGCGCAAGCCGGCGCTGGCCATGAATTGCAGCTTGTCCATGAACAGGACAAGCTTCTGCGGCTTTTCTTGCGCGGCGCGTTCGACGGTTTGGCGAAACTGATCGGCGACCGCGGCGTCAAGCTCCCCCTCAAGGGTGATCCGGGCCTCGGAACCCGTCATTTCAAGATTCGCGCTGAATGCCATGATGGATCCTCCGTAACATGTTGGTTTGGCTGAATTCAGGGACGCCCGACCAGGACGACCACGGCCCGGCCGCCGACCAGGAAGCTGTCCTGATACGGTTCCAGGGGAATCTCATGGCCGGGTTCATAGATGTCGTGGGGCGACGAAAGCGCCGTGTTGGCGAATAGATGCCAGCGATAGTTGATCGGCAATTCGGGTAGCTGGAAAGGCAAGGCGTCCCAGTAGGCATTCAGAGCCATGTAAAGCACCGGGTTGGTATTGCCCCCTTGGCCGGCTTGGCGCTCGCGCAACATGAATGCCACGGTTCGTGAGCCTGGCGACCAGTCGGCGTTCCAGGCATGGACACCATGCCAGATAAAATCGGCCTGAACGGCGCTGATTCCCAGGTGCTCGCGGGCACGCAACAGCGGATGGGTCTTGCGGAAAGCGATCATCTGGCGGGCGAAGTGGAACAGGCCGGTGTTACGTTCCAGCAGGGACCAGTCGAACCAGTTAAGATCGTTGTCGTGGCAGTAGGTGTTGTTGTTGCCGCGCTGGGTGCGGCCCGCCTCGTCACCCATCAGGATCATCGGCACCCCATGACTCATCAACAAAATGGCCAGGGCATTTTTGATCATGCGCTGGCGCAGAGCGTGGACTTCCGAGTTGTCCGTTTCGCCCTCAGCCCCGCAGTTCCAGCTATGGTTGTCGTCGCCGCCATCGCGGTTTTGTTCGCCGTTGACCTCATTGTGCTTGTAGTTGTAGGCGAACAGATCGTAGAGAGTGAAGCCGTCGTGACAGGTGATGAAGTTGATCGAGGCGGTGGGACCGCGTCGATTCCAGCCGTAGAGATCGGGCGAACCCTGAAGGCGTTGGGCCAGGGCGGGAATCATCCCCTCGTCGCCTTTCAGGAAACGGCGGATGTCATCGCGGTACTTGCCGTTCCATTCAGCCCAGCGCCCGTAGGCCGGGAAAGAGCCGACCTGGTATAGACCGCCGGCGTCCCAGGCTTCGGCGATCAGTTTGCACTTGGCTAGGATCGGATCGAAAGCCAGGCTTTCCAGCAGCGGGGGATTGGGCATCGGAGCGCCCCAGGGGTCGCGACCCAGGATGGCGGCCAGATCGAAGCGGAAACCGTCGATATGATATTCCGCCGCCCAGTAGCGCAGGCAGTCGAGCACCATCATCCGCACGACGGGATTATTGCAGTTGAGGGTGTTGCCGCAACCGCTGAAGTTGAAGTAGTACCCCTCCGGCGTGAGCATGTAGTAGGTCTGGTTGTCGATGCCCCGAAAGGAGAGCGTCGGACCGTGCTCGTTGCCCTCGGCGGTGTGGTTGAACACCACGTCAAGGATGATTTCGATGCCGTTGCGGTGCAGTTCCTTGACCAGGTTCTTGAACTCGTCCACCTGCATCCCAAGCGGCCCAGTGGCGGCGTAGCCGGCCTTGGGGGCGAAAAAACCCACCGTGCTGTAGCCCCAATAGTTGTACATCGTCTCGCCGGTGACCGGATTGGGCCGGCTGTTCTCGAACTCGTCGAATTCAAAGATGGGCATCAACTCGACGCAATTCACCCCCAATTCCTTAAGATAGGGAATCTTGGCCATGAGGCCCGCGTAGGTGCCAGGGTGCTTGACCCCTGCGGAGGGGTGGCGGGTGAAGCTGCGCGCATGCAATTCGTAAATCACCAGATCCGCGAGCGGTGTCTCCAGGGGACGGTCGTCTTCCCAATCAAAGTCCTCGAAGATCAGCCGGGCCCGGTGGGGGTAGGGATCGTTCCAGTCCGGCGGTTCGCCCCAGACATCGCGCCCACCAATCGCCTTGGCGTAGGGATCGAGCAGGATCTTGGAGGCATCGAAGCGGTGTCCCGCCTTCGGATCCCAGGGACCCTCCATGCGGTAGCCATACTCGATCCGTTCGTAGTCAAGATCGAAGACCACCATGCACCAAGTGTTACCAATGCGGAACACTTCGGGAATGGGAATCTCCACCAGCG
Organism: Candidatus Contendibacter sp.; assembly: GCA_029624675.1. Classification (GTDB taxonomy): domain Bacteria; phylum Pseudomonadota; class Gammaproteobacteria; order Competibacterales; family Competibacteraceae; genus Contendibacter. The sequence goes on along the minus strand of JARSSP010000044.1, from coordinate 123,907 downwards.
GCGTGGACGCGCCTTTCTCGAACAGAACCAGCGTGCACGAGGTCGCGTAACGGGAGCAGATGGCGAAATTGACCCCCCCTGGCACCAGGGTAGCCCCGAACGGCACGGGGCGCCCTGGCCGGAGTTTGTAACCCTGATGCTGGTGAGTCGGATAAAAGTCGATGCGAGTATCCATCTCAGGCCTGCTGGAGCGTGGTTAGAGCCTGATCGACGGTGCCGGCCACGGTAAAGAACTTGAGGAAACCGGTGACCGCCATCGTGTCCTTAATGGTCTCCGCCACTCCCGCCAGCGCGACCCGCCCGTTGCGGGCGACGGCTTGGCGATAGAGCAGGAGCAGTACGCGCAGCCCGGCGCTGGACATGTAGGTGACGCCCGCCAAATCCAGGACCAACGCGCCGTTCTGCTGCAACAGGGGCAGGACCTGGGACTGGAGCCCCGGCGCCGACCCGCCGTCAATCTCGCCGGCCACGGTGACGACCGTAATCTCGTTCCGGGTGGAAACCTCAACCTGGATCGCCATATGCCTGAATCCTTCAGTGAAGTGAGCAGGGTTACTGGACGGGCGTGAGAGTCGCCTTGACCCGCACGTCCTGCCGTGAATCGGGCAACTGAATGGACAGTCCCTCGGCGTCGAAGGCCGAATGGGGCCGCCCGTCGATTTCCACCGCAGTCAGGCGGACGCTGCCCTTGGGCAGGATGTCCGGGGCTACCCGCAGGATGCGGCCAGGGAAGCCGTCGGGCCGCGGCTTGAAATACAAGGTCATCGGCTGTTTGTGGGTCAGCAGGTTGAGGTAGACCGCCGACAGAAAGCACAACTCGGTGGAGTGATAGGCGCTCATCGAATGGCTACCCTTGAGCCGTTCGTTGCCGAGCAGATAGGGCAGGCCGTTGGCCAACACGTTGAAGTAGACGGCGCCGTCGTCGTGATCGAGGAAGAAGGCGTTATAGAACGCCGCTGCCTCCTGGCCGTGCCGCTGATAATCCGCCTTGTTCAGGCAACCGTGCAGGATCAGATAAGCCAGGATGGCCTGCTCCTGCTGCCACCAGGCCTTGCGGTCGTGCCAGACGAAGCGATGGACTTCCTCGCCGGGAGCGAGCACCCGCTCGACTACGTCGTACCAGCCGCCGCGAACCCGGTCTGAACCCACTTCCGGCATCAACTGGGCGATTTTTTCCGCCATGGTGACATAGTCGGCATTGGGGCGAATGCTGTGAATCCGCATCAGGTTCCAGGCGATCTTCAGATTGTGCCCGACCACCGCGCGATTCTGTTGCCAGCCCCAGGTGGTGTCGTGGCTCCAGTCTTCAAAGAAACGCTCCTGGACAAAAGGAGAATGCTCGTAGTCGGGGAAGTGCTGGACGATGGTGTCAGCGGTATAGGCCAGGAAATCGGCGTATTTATCCTCGCCCGTGGCCAGCCAAAGATTGATCAGATACGCTGGAGCGTGGTCGCCGACCGAATTCCAGTTCTTCTTAGCGCGGTTGTTGCCCTTGTCCAGTGAGGGCGAGCGAGGATCCAGGCTGATTGGGTCGATATGGGAGAAATAACCTTCCTGCTCATTGTCCTTGTAATACTTGTCGAACAATTCGATGGTTTTCTCGATGTCGTACAGGATGCGCGGGTCGCCAGTAATGCGATAGGTTTGAGTCGGGCCGGCCAAGGCGTAAATCTGCTCGTACATCGGAAGTGAATCGTAGTCGTCACCGAACTCCGAGGTCAGCAGTTTTTGTTCGCGGTCGCCAGAAACCTGGACTCCGTGATACCAATAGATGAGGTCTTCATCCGAGTCGAAGAAGCGCATGTGGGCGCGCAGGTATTCCGTCCCCTTTTCGGCTGCCTCCAAAAACGACTCTTCGCCCGTGAGCATGTAAGCCGAGGCCATGCCGTAAATCATGCGGGAAATCGTGTCGGTCTCCTGCAAATAGTCACCCTTCTTGGCGCCGGCCAGATGCAAGATGGTGCGGTAGTTGCGGTAATCGATCGACTGGGCAGGGTAGTTAAACTGCCAGCGCAGGTAGCTGTTGGCGATGGAGCGGATTTGCTTGATCCACCAGTCGGGTTCCTCGTGGCGGTACACACCCGGGCCGTCGCCTGGAAACACCAGGGATTTGACTTCGACCCGCAGGTCTCCCGCCTGGGGATAAAAAATGCAATAGGCGTATACCAGTTGGCCGGGCCGCAACATGTCGCCGAGGCGCGAGGTGCAGTCGCGATAGGATTCCTCCAGGTTTTGGGTGATGCGGGCGTAGGTGGTGGGAGTCAGATAGGCGCGGAATTCCCGGCCATCGCTGGTTTTGAGATCAAAGCTGCGCGCCCCTCGGTCGATCTGGGTGACGTAGCCGGCGAGGGTGTCCGAATAGGTATACCGCTGAATGCCCATGGGTTTTTCCTCCCCATCAAAATTTCATGGATACGGTTTCGTGTTGCGGAATCCGGGTTGGGCAACCGATTTCAAGTGGTCCGGACCAAGTCGGCAGCCTTTTCGCCAATCATGAAGCAAGCGGCATTGGGGTTGCTGCTGGGAATGGTTGGCATGATCGAGGCATCGGCCACTCGCAGGCCCCGCACACCACGAACCCGTAACTGGGGATCGACGACCGCCAGGCGATCCCGACCCATCTTGCAGGTTCCCACCGGGTGCCAGATGGTGAATACGTTGTTACGCACGAAGTCGCGCAGATCTTCGTCGCTTTGGATTGGCTCGCCGGGCATGACCTCGCCGGCGTTGAACGGTGTCATGGCGCGGGTGCGCATCATGCGGCGAGCCAGCTTGATGGCATGGACCATCACCTCGACGTCGGTTTCGCATTCCAGATAGTTATGGCGAATGACCGGGGGGGCGTCGGGATCGGCGGAGCGCAGGGTTACCGCGCCCTGACTCTGCGGCTGGCCCAGGATGGCGACGAAGTTATAGGTGAGGCGAGGGTCGCCCGGGTAACTGGGCGGCACCAGCGCCGGCACGGCGGCGTTGAAGTTGATCTGGAGGTCGGGCGCGGCGGCGGCGGTGTAGGGACGGGTATGCACCAGCAGGCCAGCCTCGGCCAGGACCATGGGAATGGGCTGGACCTGGGTGTTCTTGAAGATGATCGGCATGCGCAAGTGGTCCAGCAGGTTCCCGCCCACGCCGGGCAGGTCAACCACCACTGGAATGCCGTGCGCTTGGAGGTGAGCGGCTGGGCCAATGCCAGATAGCATCAACAGCTTGGGCGAATCGTAGGCCCCAGCGCTGACGATCACTTCACGAGTGACTTTTGCTTGCTTGGTCTGGCCATCCTGGCGATATTCCACCCCACTGACCCGTCCGTTCTCGACCAGCAACCGGGTGGCCTGGGCGAAGGTGGCGATGGTCAGGTTGGGACGATGCTTGATCGGGTCGAGGAACGCGACCGCGCTGCTGGCCCGCTTGCCGTCGCGGGTGATGTTGAATTGGTAGAAACCCGCGCCCTCGTGTTCGGCGCCGTTGAAATCCCAGTCCGGCCCGCCCTTGAATCCCAGTTCGAGCGCCGCCGCGACGAAAGCCCGAGCCACCGGGGTGGGATCGGGCTGATCGATGACCGACAGTGGCCCGCCCGCGCCGTGGTAACGCGAGGCCCCGCCGATGTAATCCTCGGACTTGGCGAAGTACGGCAGCACATCCTCGTAGCTCCAGCCCTCGTTGCCCAGATAGTTCCAGTGGTCGAAGTCGCGGGGATTGCCGCGAATGTGGATCATCGCGTGAATCGCGCTGCTGCCGCCCAACACCTTGCCGCGGTTGCAGGTCATCCGGCGGTTGTTGATACCCGGCTCTTCCTCGGTGGAATAAAGGTAATCCACCTCCGAACCCCATAGCTTATACAACAGGGTGGGGTCGTGAATCTCCGGCCGGTCGTCGGGACCGCCGCCCTCCAGCAGCAGAACGCGAGAACCCGTGTCCTCGCTAAGCCGATGCGCGACGACGCAGCCCGAGGTGCCGGCGCCGATGACGATGTAATCGAAGGATTCGCTCATGATCGTTTTGCCTCCCTAGCCAATCAACGGTGATAGCGATAGCCGTAATGCCGGCGGTGATTGACGATCCGGTCTTCCATCGGGCCGAACAGCAGCAGGCGCGAATAGAATTCGGGCAAGGCCGGACTGCCGTATTCCAGCATCGGATAAGGATAGGGGCCGACATCGGGCATGATCGAGGTCAGGGCCGGTAGCGAAGCCTGGTCGATCCGTTGCATCTGCTCGTCGGTCAGGCTGAATTCGACGCAGCCCAAATCTTCCTGGCACTGCTCGACGGTGCGCGCCGAAAATAGCGGGATGGTGACTGGCTTCTGCTGCATCAACCAGCGCAGGGTCACCTGGGCAACGGGCCGGCCGATCTCATCGGCGATCCGGGTAACCTCGTCCATGATCCGCAAATTACGCTGCGTCATGGCGTGCCAGTAGTGATTGCGCGCTGGGTCGATCTCGTCGGTCAGCCGGTGCGGCTGGCCAGCGGAGAGAGCGCCACGATTGTATTTGCCGGTGGCCATGCCGCCGGCCAGCGCCGACCAGCACACCAGCCCGAGGTCCAGCTCCAGGGCCATGGGCAGGAATTCGGGTTCGCAGGACCGTTCGACGATGCTGTACTCGAGCTGGGTAGCGATGAACGGATTCCAGCCGTGCGCGTCGGCCAGGGTGTTGGCGCGAGCAATCCACCAGGCGGGGAAATTCGAGGCGCCGACATAGAGCACCTTGCCTTGCCGGATCAGATCGTCCAGGGCGCGCAGGATTTCGTCGATCGGGGTGGAGAAATCGTAGATGTGGATCCACAGCAGGTCGATATAGTCGGTGCGCAAGCGCTTGAGACTGCCTTCGACCGAGCGGATCAGGTTCTTGCGATGATTGCCGTGGGCGTTGGGATCGTGGTTGTTGGTCCCAGTCTGGTCGAACAGCGAGTACTTGGTGGCGGCCACGAACCAGTCGCGGCGTCCCTCCATGAATTCGCCGAGCCAGGCTTCCGACTGGCTTTCCTGGTAGCGGTTGGAGGTATCGACGAAGTTGCCGCCCGCCTCAACGAAGGCATCGAGAATCCGCCGGCTTTCCTCCTTATCGGAACCAATGGGTCCCCAGTTGACCCCGAAGGTCGCGCAACCCAGACAAAGCTCCGAAACGCGCAAACCACTACGGCCCAGCAGACGATAGTTCATCATGCGAGTCTTGACCTCCTAAGGTTTGGCTTAAATCCAATAATTTATTTTCTCTAAGTCCTGGCCTAGCGATGAAATCAAACAAACCCGCCTTGCCCGAAACATGGGACAGCAAGGCTGTTGCTATCCCGTGCGATGGAATTTTGAAGCGCGCCTTTTAGAATAGGTAACGCAAGCCGATTTCTCCACTATTCATGGTGGTGTCCTTGGGAGCAGCGTCAAACTCGATGCCGTTGGGGAGGTTGAAATGGAATTTGAGCTTGTCGCCGTTAAAGTAGCGATAGCCCGCGTAGAGTTGGAAGTTATCGTTGAAATGGTAGGTTAATCCGGCACGTGCCTGAAAGACGGCCGCATAAGCACTCGTGCCGCTGAAAACAAAACCGAAGGGGCTGATCTTGGCGTTGGTGAGGCCGCTTAGCTTCGATCTATAAGTGCCGTAGCCCACGCCAGCATAAAGTTCGACGGGAGTATTGGGGATGAGATAATCGTAATAGACATTCAAGGTGTAAGCGGTCAGGTCGGCCGTGCCGCCCGTAGCCGGACCGTCGAGATCGGGGCCGCCGCTGGTGGTTTTGGCGTCGTTGGTCAGCCAGGACCATTCAACATCAATGCGGAAATGTTGAAACAGTTTCAATCCGGCAGCTAGGTTATAGTTGTAACCATTATCCCAGTCTGTCCAAATTACGTCGCTTTCGGCCGAGCGATTGCGGGTTTGCCAGCCAACGGTGGCCGAGACGTAGGGTCGATAATCAGGGTCGAACAATTCCTGTGCTTCCACTGCGTTTATTGCGCCAATCAACAACAGGGCACAAAATCCACCAGCCAATTTGGCAGTGTGTATTTTTCTTGACATGCTTACCCCCCGGATAGACCGAATGCAATTTTCAAAATGGCTATCGCACAGCGCTGGATTAGCTCCACTAAAAATTTAGCAGGTCAAACTACAATAACTGCGTCCTAAATTGTAATTTTTAGTATACAATCTCTAATTTTTTAGGAGCATGGCCAAGCTTCACGACAGTTGACATTTAGTCTAGCACAAGCCCAACTTTTTTGGTAAACTATTTTTCAACCAAAGTTAATCAAGGGGGGCTTAGAATGGATTCAGGGATGAATTTTTTGTTTTATTGATCAATATGTTGATTTTATTGGTTTCGTCGATTGGGGAACTATTTGACTATGGACCCGGAAGATCAGTGACTTGGATATGTGGTTTTTGGCGAAACGAAAAATAAATTTAAATTCAATAGGTTAAGTTCTAATGCCTGTTTGAGTTGCCAAGCACGCAAGAAACATTCGAGCCGTTGACCAGGAAGACGCCCAATGAGTCCAGTGTGCGATATCGCCCGGAATTACGACCAGTACTTCGCTAGCCAGTTGTATGACCAGCGATATCCTCGCCCGAACCCCTCAAGCCTCTCGATCGTGGTCCGCGAGATCCAAGAGGGCAGGAAAAGGGTGCTGGACTTCGGTTGCGGCAACGGTCGCTATGCCGCGCCCTTGCTTGAACAAACGGATGCGATGATCGTCGCCTGTGATATCAGCCGGGGAGCGATTGGCGAGCTATCGGCGCGATGCGCCAAGCATGTCGAGACAGGCCGATTGCAGCCGGTGTGCGGCGATTCGTCGGTCCTAATCAACGCGATGAGTCGGAGCGAGGGCTTTGACTTGGCGATTCTGATGTTTGGCGTGTTGGGGCATATTTTCTCCCAACCGCTTCGTCAGAAAACGCTTGCAACCATCCGAAGCCTGCTGCGGCCTGGGGGCCGAATCATCGTTACGGTGCCCAACGCTGCGCGGCGTTTTTTCAAGCAACAGGCCATGGCGCAACACCTGGTGCGCAAGGGACACCTGGAACCGGGTGATATTCTTTACGAGCGAAAAACGGATCATATAACGGTTAAAATGTATTATCATTTATACAATCTTGAAGAGTTCATACAGGAAATCAAGCAACAGGGATTTCGCCTGATCCAGGTGAGGGCCGAGAGCGTCTTGCCGGAGAGTGGTATTGTCAAGTCAGCCCCATTGCGCTGGTTCGACCGAATGTTGATGACTATCATGCCTCTGCGTTATGCCTACGGTTTTCTCGCCGTGGCGGAAGTGGCGCCCGAGGTGGGCCAGAACCAGATTCCCAGTCCCGGCTTGCCAGGATAAGCCAAGCTGTGAGTAACCGTTCACTGCTTCACGCCGCCTTTTTATTGGCGCTGCTTGCCATCCTGGGCGGTCGGGAGGCGCTGGCTGACCGCTTCGAACTGATTCAAAAGCGCGGAACCCTGATCGTCGGCGTCAAGTCCGACTATCCACCGTTTGGAATGCTGGATGCCAATGGCAAACTGATTGGTTTCGAACCCGATCTTGCCGCCGATCTGGCCCGCCGCCTGGGTGTCCAATTGCAACTCGTTGCCGTCAGTTCCACCAATCGCTTGCAAAAGCTTGAGGAAGGGGCCATTGACGTGGTGATTGCCACCCTGGGCGACACTTCGCAGCGTCGACAAATCGCTACTCTCGTCGAGCCTAATTACTATGCCAGCGGCGTGGCGGTTGTGGCGTCTCCCAACGCTCATTTATCCAGTTGGGCTGATTTGCGGGGTAGGAAGGTGTGCGCCACCCAAGGCGCGTATTTCAATCGGCCCATGGCTCAGCGCTTCCTGCTCGACTTACAGGTCTTCAACGGCACGCGCGACACCAAGATGGCCTTGCGGGATGGACGATGCGTTGCCTGGCTGTACGACGACACCGGCATCGTGGGCCTCCTCAGCGATCCGGAATGGACGAACTACGAAACGCCACTACCCTCCATGATGATCTCGCCATGGGCCGTGGCCATCGCCGCCTCGGAACATGAGTCCAAACTGGAGCGCGCTATTTCCGATGCCATCGCCGACTGGCATCGCAACGGCTGGTTGATCGAAACCGAGAAGCGCTGGGGGATCAAACCCAGCCGGTTTCTGGCCGACACGCATCAACTCTGGATCCAGACTCATCCAGACGGCAGCCCGGTCTGTGCCCGCTTGGCCAACGGCGAATGGGCGGCCGAGTGTAGGAATAGATCCCTATTAACCTCCATGGATGTCGGCGGTCTGCAACATATCGGTCTATTGATCAAGGAGTGGACGGGGCTCAACCTGACGATTTTCTACGATGCCTACGACAGTAATCTCTTCCTAACGGGTCTGTGGAGGACGCTGCAACTGATAGTCGGCTGCATTGTGGGCAGCTTGGTCTTGGGCTGCCTTGGGGCGTTGGTGGCCGAGGGCATTCCCTGGCTCCGCGGCCTGGTCCGACTGTCGGCCGCTCTTGGGCGGATGACGCCCCCCCTGCTGCTGATCTATCTGATCTTCTTCGGCGTCGGTCATATCGTGGTTACCCGCTATGGATGGACCTTCGATGGTTCCGTGATCGCGGTCTTCTGTCTGTCACTCTATACCGGCTGCGCTATCGTCGACGCCCTGCTTGAGGCAAGCGCCTTGCTCAAGGACCAGGAAACTGGCTTAGCGCTGGGCTGGCGTGGCCTGCCGCAAGCGCTGCGCCTCGCTTATGCCCCCGTGATCGCCGCGCTGGTTAACGTCGTCAAGGCGACCGGTATGGCCAGCGCCATCGCCGTGCCGGAACTCATCTCGGCCTCCACCGCTATCGTGGCCGAACAAGGCAACGCTTCGGTCATGATGAACGTGCTGATGATCACGTATTTCCTGTTGGTGATGAGCGTCGTTCGGTTTTTCAACTACCTCGAGCGCAGGCTGTTCCAGCATGACATTCGCTGAAATCGCGCACATCCTGGTGGTGTGGACACCGTTCCTGGCGGATGGCTTCCTGTGGAACATTCTGATTTCGCTGGTGGCCATGGCCGTTGGCACCGCGCTCGGCGCGGTGCTGGCGCGACTGCGTCTGTCCGGGCGAAAGTCTCTCGCGCACATGGGTCTCGCCGCCACCGAGCTGACGCGCAATATCCCGACCTTCGTCTTCCTGTTCTACTTGGCCTTTCTCGTTCCGGTGGAATTCGAGGTTTTGGGCCAGATCTATGCTTTTCCCGCTTGGTTAAAGGCGTCGCTGGCGCTTTCAGTGGCCGTGGTCGGGTTCGTCTCCGACAACCTCCTGGTCGCTGGACAACACTGGCGAAACGGCAATCGTCCAGCCGCGCTGCTTTTCATTCCAAGCTGGACCATGTATTTGGTGATCATCGTGATGGCGTCGAGCACTGCCTCGGTCATCGGCGTGGGCGAAATCGTGTCGCGTTGCAATGTCGTGATCGCCGCGGTGAGCGGTGACGAAATGATGGTGTGGGTTTACGTTTACGCCATAGGCTATTTTTTCGGGTTTTGTTTTCCGGTGAACTGGGCGATGGGTCGGGTGAAAAAACGCCTGCTGGCGCGCGTCGGCGGAGCGCCAACGCGAGAGTGTGGCGAATGCGGATGATGAGGAGGGGAACCTTGAAACAGATGGTCACGATGCTCCGCGGCTGGCTGCCGGGTGTAATCGCGGCGGCGTTGCTGGTTTTCGCCGCGCCCGAAACGACATGGGCGGAACATGTCCTTGAGCGTATTGGAAATACCGGCGTTTTCAACGCCGGAACCCGCGCGGATGCCTTGCCATTTGCCTACCGCGACAAAAAGGAACGGCTGGTGGGTTTCTCGGTCGATCTGCTCGGTGAAATCCACAAGCGGCTCGAGCAACGCTTCGGTCGGCGGATTGAAATGAAACTGCTACCGACCACGGCGAGCAATCGCATAGAAATGGTGGCCAGTCAAATCATCGACATTGAGTGTGGTATTACCACTCCCACCTGGAAGCGGCAGGAACAGGCGGATTTTTCGATCCCCTTTTTCGGTAACGGTACCCGCATCGTGACCTTGCGTACCACCGCCGAACGGCTTCAAGACCTGCGCGGCAAGCGCATCGCCGTCGCCGCCGGCACCACGACCGCCGGTATTCTCGCCCAGAATGTGCCCGAGGCGGTGCTGGTCGAAGTGCCCGACATGGATACTGGGTTTGCCATGTTCGAGCGTGGGGAGGTTGACGGCTTGTCCAATATTGGCATTGTGTTGCGCGCCATGATTGAGAAAAGTCCACTGAAGAGCAAGGTCATCCTGCTGCCGCGTACCGAGGAGTTTTCCTACGAATCGATGGCCTGCATTCTACCCAAGGACGATTCTGACTGGCGCGCCTTCGTTAATCGGGTATTGGCGGATCTCCTCGACGGGGTCGATCAATACCGAGGTTCCTATATTGAGATCTATGATCGCTGGTTTGGACCGCGTGGAGCTATCTATTTCCCGCTCGACTATAGGGTGGCCCAGCGGCTGGCTGCTTCAGTCATCTGGCTCAAGTAGGATGATGGACCATGACGCTGCGCCGCCGGCTCTTCCTCTTCGTCACGTTCCTCATCGCCGTCGGTGTTCCAAGCACCGCCGGAGTGTTTGCCTATGTTTCCTGGCGGTCCGTTCTGGAGCGGACCGAGCGGGACGGTACTTTGGTCGCTCAACTGCTCGCCCAGTCCATCACTTTTATCCAGCAGGTACCGGTAGCCGTTCGGGAGATCATTAGCAGGGATGTGCGGACCCAGGCAAATATCATCGCGCACATGATCCAGATCGCGCGCCAGCGTAAAGTATCTACCCTGGAAATCAACCAAGCCCTGCGCAACATCGCGGCCAACAGTGGCATCCCAGAAATCTGGGTCACCGATGCCCGGGGTGTTCCAGTTTTTTGGTCGCTCGACGATATCAGCGCGACTATTGGTATCGATTCCGGGCTGACACTGCGGCCGGTTTTCCGGCCACTCCTGGAAGGATACAGATTCAGCATCTTCACCGATCTTCAGGTTCGCGACCTTGACAATCGCGAATTGTTTTATGGCGGTATCGCCATGCCGGATCGGAGTGGTATGGTCCTGATCGCTCGCCAGCCTGGCCGTATTGATCAGATTCTCAACAGCCTCAGCCTCAAACGGATGACCGAAACCGTCATGTCAGGGGCGCTGATCGACGCTATCTGGGTTTTTGACGAGAACCTTAAGCCGGTGATCGCCACCTCCGTCCAAGGCATTGACAAATCCAACACGTTGACCGCCACCGAACGCAATATCGTGGAAAGAGTGGTCAAGACCAGCACGCCCGCCTCGTATCTTGAAAGTAGCGGGCTTCACGACGTGCTGTTCGGGTATGCGCTGTTGTACGTGGCGGCTCCCATTTTTAACGCGGAGGGTTTGCCCAATGGGGCGGCGCTGATGAGCTTGCCCGTCAACATGCGGGCGGAACTTTATTCCCTGGTGACGATAAGCGGTGGGTTGACTGTCGTGTTGCTGTTGTTGGGCATGATCCTGGCCTTGCCCTTTCTCAACCGCATCGTCAGGCCGCTGGCCCGCTTGGCCGTCCAGACCAACCGCCTGGTGGAGCGCGATTTCAACGCCGATCAGGAAATGCATGAGGAGCTGCGCAGGGTATCCGAGAACCGCCATGATGAGGTCGGTTCCCTGGGTGGCGCGCTGTACTCGATGGTGACCCGGCTTAAGACCTACATCGCCGAACTTAAGGAAACCACCGCGGCCAAGGAACGGATCGAAGGCGAATTGTCGGCGGCGCGCAGCATTCAGATGGGCATGCTGCCCGACTCCTTTGCGTTGCCGGATCATGCCGAGTGCGATCTGCACGCGATGCTGGAACCGGCCAAGGCCGTGGGTGGCGACCTGTTCGATTTCTTCCTGCTCGACGAACGCCGTCTGTTCATCATGATCGGCGACGTATCGGACAAGGGCGTGCCGGCCGCCCTGTTCATGGCGGTTACCAAGACCCTGTTTTCAGTGGAAGCACATCGTGACTCCTCGTCGGTTGGCCGCATCATGGAGCGGGTTAACGCGGCCTTGTGCAAGAGTAATCCAGAAGGCATGTTCGTCACCGTTTTCGCCGGTATTCTGGACTTGTGCACTGGTGAACTGATCTACAGCGACGGGGGTCACGAGCGACCTTTCGTCTTGCGGCGGGATGGTCGACCAGATCTAGTCGAGAAAAAACGGGGTGGATTGGTCCTCGGCTTCGACCCTGACGCCATCTACGAGGAAGATGTCATTCAGCTGACGCCTGGCGAGGGCTTGGTCATCTACACCGACGGGGTGAGCGAAGCGATGAACGCCAAGCATGAGATGTTCATGGTGACGCGCCTGAGCGAAGCCCTGGCTTCGGTGTGCTGTAAGGTTCCCGCCCGCGCCATCATCGATGGCGTCATCGGCTCCGTCAGGGCTTTCGTGGGCGGTCATCCGCAAAGCGACGACATCACTCTGTTGGCGTTGCGCTGGCGCGGTCCCGCCGATGCGTCGGCAAGCAAAACCGACACCGCCTCCGACCACGGTCATCAGGAGTCGCCCGTGGAGGTGGTGTGAATCACCCTCCTCAAGCTCTGCTTATCCGGGAAGAGGGATGGTGCGTGGCGGGTGTCCGACCGCTTTGAGAAAGCGCAAGAGATCGCTTGTGGCGATGGTGGTCGTGCGGTCGTTGCGGAGGGGATGGCAGTTGAGGAGATCGGCCTCCAACACGCGCTGCTCCAGGACGACGCAAACCCGGCCATCCGTATCATTGATGGCGGCGAACGGTGAAACCGCTCCAGGAGCAATGCCGAGAATCCGGTCCAACTCCTCCGCGTTGGCGAACGAGAAGCGCGGCGCCTGCAACAGGGCCGCCGTGGCCCGCAGGTCGATCAGGGTGTGCTCCAGTGCCGCCAGCAGCCAGTAGCCACCCTTTTTGTCCTTGAGAAATAGGTTCTTGACATGCGCGCCCTTCAGGTTGCCGCGCAGACGCCGGCTGTCCTCGATCGTGCGCAACGGTGGATGTTCCACGGTGGTGGTTACAATGCCCAGTTCGTCAAGCACGAGCATCAGTTTTTCGCTGTCAACGCCCATGACCCTACCCGTGCGGTGGTTTCGACGCTGAGCCGGGAAGAAGGCTCGATCCCGGCGAGTTAAGGGATTCACGCATCGGAAGACGGCTCTTGCTTGAAGCGGCCAGCGCGTAATTGACTCGCCTGCGCGCGCAACCGCTTGAAATAGTCCGATTCCACGATTTCACCAACCTGTTTGGCGCGCTTGATTTCGTCGATCTCGATGTTCAATTCCTGGATCTTCTGCTTGAGTTGATTCTCGCGAGTGCGCACTTCGTGGGCGTTTTGGATGACGATGGCGGCTTGCATGGCAATGCTTTCCAGCAGGCGCAACTTGTCGGCGTCAAATCCGTTGAGCTGTTTGCTGACCAGTTCGATGGCGCCGATCGTCTTCCCCTTGACCTGGAGCGGTACGCCCAGGTAGGACTTTGGATTGAGGGAGGTCCAGGTGCGCGCGGGCTGGTTCCGCGCCTCGGGCGCGGTGTCTAGGTCGGGCAGCAGGATACCCTCGCCGCTAACGAGCAGGCGCCCCACCAGCCCCTGATCCTTGGCGTAGCGCTGTTGCGCGCTCTCAACCGGGTCGCCTCCCAAGGCTAGGTAAACCACCATCTGCTCCTGAAGATCATCCAGCAGGGACAGCTCGATGGCGTCATACGGGACGACGCCACGAATGGAATGAGCGACATAATTGAGAGTCTCGTCCAGATCGATGCTGGAACTGATGGAGCGGCCGACCTGGTAGATCGTGCGCAGTTCGGCCATGCGCGCCTGGAGCGCCAGCACCATCTTGCTGAAAATGCGCGCCAGATGACCGATCTCGTCGCCCAGCGTCGTAACCTCGGCGACCATTTGCTGTCGAAACGGTTTGTCCTGTTCGACTTCCCCCGCCGTGGTGGCCAGGCGGTTGATGGGTTTGGCGATCACCCGGGCCAGCAGCAGGGAGATCAGGATGGCCAAGAGCGCCATGAGCGCCGCGATGCCGAAGCCAAACAGCCGTTGTTGGTCCACGGCGTCCAAGAAGGCTTGTTCCGGCAGGTCGACGACTACCATGAACGGTTGGGTTGATCCATCGTCCGCGCTCGCCGCCAGCGACACGGGCGCGTAGGCGGCGACATGCCAGGCGCCGTTGCATTCGTGACCATTGGGGGATGCGGCGGCGAGGTTGGCAGGGCGGCAGAACCGCACGCTGCCCCCCTGCCCAGCGGCAAACGCCGCCCGCACCCGGTCGCCCAGGAGTTGCAGCGCCGGCAAGGGTTCCGGCTGGTGGGCGATTCTGTCTTTAGGCGGACACTGGGTCTGGGATCCGGGACAGGCGCCACCCAGCGGTTTTGCTTCCGCCACGCGCCGCGCCGCTTCGGGCGAGAGCGTCCCCAGGCTGCGATAAAGCAAGTTGTCCCCCCGTGACTGGCTCATGATGATCCCATTCGGATCGACCAGGTACAGCGCCATGACCTTGGCTTCGTTCAGGCTGGACGAGGCATTCAATGTTTGAGAGAACATGTCGGCGAACAACTTGCCGTCAAGATGGGTAGCCATTGCCCCAATGACCGTACCCTTCTCCCGGATAGGCACCGAGAAATTGACGCCCAATTGATCGTTGATCAGATCGCGCCGTATGCCTGAGACGAAAGAATGGCCCCGCAACGCCGCCGCGATGAAATCACGGCTGGCTAGGTTTTTACCGAGCAGTTCACGGTCGGTATGCGCCATCACCGTGCCTTGTGGATTGTAGATGCCGACCACATCGATTGCCGGGTTCGCCTGTTGCAGATTGGTCAGCGCGGCGTTCACCAGTTCGGAAGGGATGGGTTGAGCGGGGGTTGGCGCCCGTAAATAGGTGGCAATGGCTGGATTGCTGGCGGCGACTTGCAACAGATTTTGATTGTCCAGCAGCAGGTTCGAAAAGCGCAACGCAACGCTGTGGCCGAGTAGCGAGATGTTGACCTGCGTCTCCTCGGTAAGTGCGTCCGCGCTGGTGCGCACGACGATTCCAATCGCCACCAAGAGCGGCGCCAGTGAGACCAGTAGCAGGACCACCAGCAGTTTGTTCGAAATGCGCCAGTGGCGGAATGAAAATTTTTTTCGGAATGGCGGATCTGGATTTTGGGTGTTCATAAGGGTTTATCGGAACCTTCGAGTTATCACGCCTCGGTCATCATTCACAAATTGATTGGGTCATATGGTGTTGAAACCTTTTAGAATCATCTTGATTAGCGGCGTAATCCCGCGCCAGAGTTACGTATGGTAGCAGAAAAGTCCGTTTCAAGTAATGGATGGAAGTAAATGGATAAAAACCAAAGATCTCTCATGAAACGCTACTCCCCCCTCCTGTTCGTTTTTTTATGGAGCACTGGTTTTATCGGTGCCCGGTTGGGCTTGCCATACGCCGAACCCTTATCCTTCCTATTGGTACGGTATCTTTGCGTCATCGTGCTGATGATGGTGATGGCTTTGTCGAGTCGCGCGCCATGGCCCAGGGAGCCGCGCCAGTGGTTACATATCGGCATTTCTGGCGTACTCATCCATGCTATTTATCTAGGTGGGGTATTTTTATCGATCAAGCATGGTTTGCCAGCCGGTATCGCCGCGCTGGTGGTTGGCATGCAACCATTGTTGACCGCCGTCGGCGCCGGCTGGTTGCTTGGGGAACGGGTAAGGATTCGTCAATGGATTGGACTGGCGGTGGGTTTTTTGGGAGTAGCACTGGTGGTTTCCGGCAAGTTCGGGGGCGGAGCGGAATTGGGACCCATGTTGGCGCCGGCCCTGGTGGCGTTGCTGGGGATAACTGTTGGAACACTTTATCAAAAGCGATTTTGCGCTGGGTTCGATCTGCGTACCGGATCGGTCATTCAATTTATCCCAAGCGCTATTGTCACCGCCCTCGCGGTTGCCCTGTTTACGGAATTCCAGATCACTTGGACCGCTCGGTTTGTATTCGCGCTCGGCTGGTTGGTACTGGTATTGTCCATCGGCGCGATCAGCTTGTTGAACCTGCTCATTCACAGTGGCAGCGCGGTGAACGTCGCCAGCCTGTTTTACCTGGTGCCCTTGAGTACCGCGCTGATTGCCTGGTTGGTGTTTGGCGAGACGCTCCCGCCGGTCGCCATCGTCGGCATGGCACTGGCGGTGGGGGGCGTCTATCTGGTGGTGAAGCGGGCATCATAAGGAATGTTCTGGGAAAAACAGGGCCTTGGATTTGATTCAGCCATTCTACGAACGCGATGGATTGGGATCCTCGTATGGTGAAGACTCTTCATCCCAGAGTGGATGGCCGCAGTGAGGACAGGTTTTAACCTTTTTCGCGGATCGAATGGTTTTTTTGATGCCTTTAATTTCCTTGAGCATCTTTTTGAGGCGCTTTTTATTTCTTTCCTTTTTTGGAATGGAAAGCTCTTTAACCACCTTGTCATAAAGCTTTTTGACTTTTGATTCAAAGACGGGCACATAATTTTCCACGGCATCACCTTGCAAATCAGGTTAGAGTCGTCGATGCCGATGCCACCCCTGTCGGCGTTTAATCGTTGAACGCGCTGGTAACTATCGAACCGCGCGATGAACCGTGGAGAAACCGCCGCCTCGTAGATCGTCGGCCTCATTGACATCAGTGTCGGTGGGCACGAAAGCGTCGAAACAGGCCCCCGCCTCACAGCATGTTCAATTCCAGCTTGGCCCGCATGGACATGCGTTCCGGCGTCCAGGGGGGATCCCAAACCAGTTCGACATTGACCGATTCCACCCCCGCGTTATGGCGAACGGCGTTTTCCACCCATTCAGGCATCGAGCCGGCCACCGGACAGCCGGGCGCGGTCAATGTCATCTGGATATCCGCGTGGTTGCCCAGCGGATCGACGTCCAGGCCGTAGATCAACCCCAGTTCGTAGATGTTGACCGGAATTTCCGGATCGTACACGGTCTTCAGCGCCTCGATCACCCGGTTTTCCATCTCGTCGGCATCGGGCAAATTCGCGGGAGTGGTCATGGTCGGGTTTCTCGACGGATGCGGTTCATTCGGTGGCCACGGGTTCCGTGTGGCGTTCCAATGCGGCACGCACCGCGTGCCAGGCCAGGGTCGCGCACTTGACCCGGCTGGGATATTCACGCACCCCGGCCAGGACGCTGAGTTTACCTAGTCCGCGCGGGCATTCGCAGTCGGTGGTCACCACATTGTGGAACGCCTCGAACAGGTGCTCGACCTCGGCGACCGGCTTGCCCTTGAGCGCCTCGGTCATCAACGAGGCCGAGGCGCTGGAGATGGCGCAACCCGCGCCTTGAAAGGCAATGTCCTTGATCACGCCGTCCTCGACATCCAGATACACGCTGATCCGGTCGCCGCACAGTGGATTGACTCCATCGGCCTTATGGGTCGATTGCGGGAGGATGCGAAAATTGCGGGGCCGCTTGTTGTGGTCCAGGATGACTTCCTGATAAAGATCGCGCAGGTCGCTCATTATTCGAACAACTCCTTGACTTTCCAAAGGGATTTGACCAAGGCATCCACCTCGTCGCGGGTGTTGTAGACGGCGAACGAGGCCCGGGCGGTGGCGGGGACACCGTAGCGCTGCATCACTGGCTGGGCGCAGTGATGACCGGCGCGAATGGCCACGCCCTCGCGGTCGAGAATGGTGCCGATGTCGTGGGGATGGACGCCTTGCAGGGTGAACGCGGCCAGCGCCGCCTTGTCCCTGGCCGTGCCCATGATGTTGAGGCCGGGAATTTCTTGCAGTCGGGCGGTGGCGTATTCCAGCAATTCGTGTTCGTGGGCGGCGACCGCGTCCAGGCCGATGGCGGTCAGCCAGTCCAGCGCCGCGCCCAGGCCGATCACTTCGGCGATGCTTGGCGTGCCCGCCTCGAACTTGTTGGGCAGGTCGGCGTATTCGGTTTTCTCGAAGGTCACCAGCCGGATCATGTCGCCGCCGCCCTGATACGGCGGCATCGCTTCCAGCAACGCTTGTTTGCCGTACAGCACACCGACCCCGCTCGGACCGTAAATCTTGTGGCTGGAAAAGGCGTAGAAATCGCAGTCCAACGCCTGCACGTCCACCGCCAGATGCGGTACCGACTGGGCGCCATCCACCAGCACCGGGATGCCGCGCGCGTGGGCTAGATCGATCATGGGCTTGACCGGGTTGATGGTGCCGAGCGCGTTGGACAGGTGGACGAACGCCGCCAGCTTCACCCGCCCGCTGTCGAGCAATCGCTCGTATTCTTCCAGGATCAATTCGCCGGCGTCGGTGAACGGCGCGACCTTGAGCACCGCGCCGGTCCGTTCGCATAGCAGTTGCCAGGGCACGATGTTGGAGTGATGCTCCATGCCGGTAATGACGATCTGGTCGCCGGCCTTGACCACGCTGCCGCCGAAGCTGCTGGCGACCAGGTTGATGCTCTCGGTGGTGTTGCGGGTAAAGATGATTTCCTGGACGCTGGCGGCGTTCAGGAAGGCGCGCGCCTTTTCCCGCGCGCCTTCATAGGCGACGGTGGATCGTTCCGACAGGAGATGGACGCCGCGATGGATATTGGCGTAATAGCCGCCGTAACACTCGCCGATGGCGTCGATCACCGCCCTGGGTTTCTGCACCGAGGCGGCGTTGTCCAGATAGACCAGCGGCTTGCCGTGGATCTTCTGGCGCAGGATCGGAAACTCGGCGCGAATGCGAACCAGGTCCAAATCGGCGGAGCGGGTGGGCGGCAAAGTGGACAGCGCGGGCAGGGCGCTCATGGCGTTCATTTCCCCTCGGCAAGGTCGAGCGCCAGACGGGCGGCCAGCAGGCGGGCCAGGCGCTCGCGCAACGGCGTCAGGCGGATCTGATTCAAGTTGTCGTTGGCGAAGGCATGGACCAGCAGGGCTCGGGCCTGAGTCGCCGGAATGCCCCGGGCGCGCAGGTAGAACTCAGCGTCGGGATCGAGAAAGCCGGTGGTGGAGCCGTGGCCGCATTTCACGTCGTCGGCCAGGATTTCCAGCCGGGGATTGGAGTGAGCCTGGGCTTGTTTGGACAGCAGCAGATTGCGGCTGGTCTGGCGGGCGTCGGTCTTCTGGGCTCCCGGACGGACATGGATCATGCCATCGAATGCTGAGCGCGCTTTGCCATCCAGCACGCTCTTGAACCGTTGCTCGCTGGTTCCGTGTGGCCGGGCATGTTCGATCCGAACGTGATAGTCGCCGTACTGTTGGTCGCGCGCCAGGGTCAGGCCATTGATGGCGCAACTCGCGCCCTCGCCGTCGAGTAGCACGGCCAGATCGGCGCGGGCCAGTTGGCCGCCCACCGAAATCAGATGGAGGTTCATATCGCTGTCGCGGTCCTGTCGAGCCCGAATCGCGCCGAGATGGAAGGCTTGCGGCGCTTCCTCCTGAATCTGGTGGTAGTGCAGCACCGCGCCCATCCCCAGCGCCAGTTCGGCAAGCGGCGCGTTCAGGTAGCGACCCTGTCCCCGGTATTCGACCACCACGGTCGCTTGCGCGTCACCCTCCAGCGCCAGCAGCAGGCGCGGATGAACGGTCACATCGCTGCCAGCGGCGTAAAACACCAGATGAATCGGTTCCTCGACCATGGTCCCACGCGGCAGATGCACGAACGCGCCATCTTCCCAGAACGCCGTGTTGAGCGCGGCGAACGAATGCCGTTCCAATCCTGGCAGACGGTCCAGGTATGGCTCGATCCGTTCGAGATGGGTCGTCAACGCCTGACCGAGGCTGGTGATCAGTGCCCCATCCGGCAACTTGGGCAACCGTGACAGGCCCGGCGCAAAGCGACCGTTGACGAAAACCAGCCGGTGCGTCGGCCCTTCCAGCGTCGGCAACGCACTGGCATCGATCAGCGCGTCGGCCGGCTGCTGGAAGGTGATGGATTGCAACGCGCTCAGATCGGTCAAGCGCCAGGCTTCCTGCTGGCGCGTGGGCCAGCCCAGCGTTTGGAAACGGTCAAACGCTTCCCGGCGTAGCCGGGCGATGGCATCCGGTTCGCGACGGTTCGCCACGAACCCGGCAAAGGCCGGGCGGTACGACTCCGAAAACAGCGGCGCGGTGGCGGTCATGGCTGGCCTCTCACGCAGCGGCCCGGCGCGCCCGGCCCGGCTCCTCGTTGTACAGTGCGTAGCCCTGCGCCTCCAGTTCCAGCGCTAGCTCTTTCCCACCGGAACGGGCAATCTTGCCGTTGACCAGGACATGTACATGGTCTGGAACGATGTAGTCCAGCAGGCGCTGGTAGTGGGTGATGACCAGGAAGCCGCGTTCTGGATTGCGCAAGGCGTTGACGCCGTCGGCGACGACTTTCAGGGCGTCGATGTCCAGCCCGGAATCGGTCTCGTCCAGCACGGCGAAGCGCGGTTGCAGCACCGCCATCTGGAACACTTCGTTGCGCTTCTTCTCGCCGCCGGAGAAACCTTCGTTGACCGAGCGTTTGAGCATGGACTCGTCCATCTTGACCAGTTCCATGCGCTCATGGACCAGGTCCCAGAAATCCATCGCGTCCACCGGCGGCTCGCCGCGATACTTGCGCACCGCATTGACCGCCGCCTTGAGGAAATAGAGATTGGCGACGCCGGGAATTTCCACCGGGTATTGAAAGGCCAGAAACAGCCCTTCGCAGGCGCGGGTTTCCGGGTCCATGTCCAGCAGGTTCTTGCCGTCGAAACGAATTTCACCCTCGGTGACGGTATAGCCCTCGCGGCCGGCGATGACGTTCGCCAAGGTGCTTTTACCGGAGCCGTTTGGCCCCATGATGGCGTGGGTTTCGCCGGGGCGGATGATCAGGTCGATGCCCTTGAGAATCTCCCGATCCTCGACCGTGACGTGCAGATTGCGAATTTCCAGCATGATGGGTGGTTTCCTTTAAGCCAATAGCCTGTAATTTAAGTCAAAGCGTGTATGTGACCAGCGATGAAATCCTCATCAGCCCGCTGACCCGCAGCATCCAAACGTCCCGCTAAAATATCCGCTTCGATTTGACGATCCCATTGGTCAGCCATGAATTCCTCGAACCATTTTGAAAACTCCGCCAGTTCTTCGCGGGGTAGTTGAGAAACCGCTGATTCCAGTTCTGCAATATTCATGAGCGCACCTTTTCGATCTTAAAGGGCAAATTTCGTAAGCTGGGATATTCGCAAACTTCTTGCTATTTAATAATTTGATGCCCTGTATCATATTTATCTTTTGTTTTCAATGATGGCTTTCAATACTTCCGGCGGGGTCGCAGGTTCATCTCTTGAAAGGAGAGAGCCGATAATGGCTTTAATAACACTCGCTTTGTCTTGATCAGGCATCTGGCTGACTAAATTGATGGCGTAGAAAGTATCATTATTTTTAATTAATTTTTGATAGAAAATGTTAAGCTGACTTAAATTCTTACTATACAAATAGAAAAAGCCTGCCCCAATAAATTCAGTTAATACGCCGCCAATTATGCTTAATTGTGGTGATAAACCAGAATTTCCTTGTAATATAGCCCAAACTCCCATTAGTAAAGCAGCGAGTCCAACAAACAAGGCGAATAAACTTGACCCAAAGCTCAATTTTAGATGCTGCAAATTGAGTTTGTAGTATTGATCTATTTCGAAATTAGTTTGCTCAATAGCCATCTTTATAATCTGGACCTTTAATTAACCGATGCTTCCTTCCAATTTCAACTCAATCAGCTTCTGCGCCTCGACGGCGAATTCCATCGGTAATTCCTTGAATACCTCCTTGCAGAAGCCGTTGACGATCAAGCTCACCGCATCCTCCGTGCTGATACCACGCTGCTTGCAATAGAAAAGCTGATCCTCGCTGATCTTGGAGGTACTGGCCTCGTGCTCGACCTGGGCGCTGGGATTCTGCACGTCGATGTACGGGAAGGTATGCGCGCCGCAGCGGTCGCCCATCAGCAACGAATCACACTGCGAATGATTACGGGCGTTCTCGGCGGTCGGCAGGATTTTCACCAGTCCCCGGTAGGCGTTCTGGCCGTGGCCAGCGGAAATACCCTTGGAAACGATGGTGCTGCGGGTGTTCTTGCCGATGTGAATCATCTTGGTGCCGGTGTCGGCCTGTTGCCAATCGCGGGTCAGGGCGACCGAATAAAACTCACCCACCGAATTCTCGCCGCGCAGCACGCAACTCGGATATTTCCAGGTGATCGCCGAACCGGTTTCAACCTGGGTCCAGGAAATCTTGGAGTCGCGGCCCTTGCACAAGCCACGCTTGGTCACGAAGTTGTAGATGCCGCCCTTGCCCTCGGCGTCGCCCGGATACCAGTTTTGCACCGTGGAGTATTTGATCGTGGCGTTGTCGAGCGCGATCAACTCGACGACCGCCGCATGAAGTTGATTTTCGTCTCTTTGAGGAGCTGTGCAGCCCTCAAGGTACGATACATACGCGCTTTCGTCAGCAATAATCAGCGTCCGCTCGAACTGCCCGGTGTTGCTGGCGTTGATGCGAAAGTAGGTGGACAACTCCATCGGGCAGCGCACGCCCGGCGGGATGTAGACGAAGGAGCCGTCGGAGAATACCGCCGAGTTCAGTGTCGCGTAGTAGTTGTCACGGTAAGGCACCACCGTGCCGAGATATTTCCGCACCAGTTCGGGATGCTCGCGCACCGCCTCGGAGAACGAGCAGAAGATGATGCCCTTTTCCGCCAGCTTGCCCTTGTAGCTGGTCGCCACCGATACCGAGTCGAACACGGCGTCCACCGCGACGCCGGCCAGGATGGCCTGCTCCGCCAGTGGGATACCGAGTTTTTCATAGGTGCGGCGCAGTTCCGGGTCGATTTCGTCCAGGCTCTTAGGGCCATCGCCCTTCTGCTTCGGCGCGGCGTAGTAGGAAATCGCCTGATAATCAACCGGCGGATAGTGGACCCGCGCCCAGGTTGGCTCGGTCTGGGTCAGCCAGTGGTGGAACGCTTGCAGCCGCCATTCCAGCAGCCAGTCCGGTTCCTGCTTCTTGGCCGAGATCAACCGAATGACATCCTCGTTCAGCCCCGGCGGCACGGTATCCTGTTCGATGTCGGTGACGAAGCCGTACTTGTAGTCGCTGGCGGCGAGACGTTCCAGGGCTTGAGTGCTGTCGGTCATGGCGGGATTCCGGTTCGAAATACGGTGGATCAAACGGCGCGGTCAACAATGCCGGCGATCTCGGTCCGGCTTGGCGAATGGAAACGCAGCGGGCGCGGCGCATCGGGACGGCTCATTTCCGCCAGGCTGATGCTCTGCAACGCGGCGTGAATCGCCCGGTTGATGCGAGGCCAGTGGCCGCTGACCTCGCACTCATCCTGCCGCGAGCAACCCTCGTGGCTTTCCCCGCTGCATTCGGTGATGGCAAGCGGCCCTTCCAGCGCGCCGATGATGTCGGCGGCGGAAATTTCCGCCGGTGGTCGGGTCAGGCTATAGCCGCCTTGCACACCGCGCTGCGAGGTCAAGAAGCTGGCCCGCGCCAGGGTCTTGAGTATCTTGCTGACCATTGGCAGCGGCAGGCGACATTGTCGCGCCAAGGCGGCGGCGCTGCGCGGCTGACCTTCGGCCCGCGTCAAACTGGTCATCAGCAAGATGCCGTAGTCGGCTTCCCGAGTGATACGAATCATGAACGCTCCACATAATAAGCCTAATCAGTACTAGATTAGTTCTATTTATGGGTAGAATAATTCCAAACGCGGCGTTTGCCAAGAGGGTAGGCGAGCGGTGGCGGTGGAACCCGACGATTCAGCGAGGAATGGGCCATGCGGAGAATGTGGTGGGCTGGCGGATTGGCGATCATGGTCGCTCTAAAGATAAGCGGCTGTTCGGGCGGGCGACCACCGGTGGATCCAGGCGTGACCGAGGGCCGGCTGGCGCCGTGTCCCGCCTCGCCGAATTGCGTTTCGTCGCAAGCGGACGCCGCCGATCAACGCATCGAGCCGTTGCGCTATCGTGGAGAGAAGGAAAGGGAACGGGCAAGATTGCTGGAGATTCTGAATGGCATGGATCGGGCGCGAGTCATCCGGACCGACGCCGATTATTTTCACGTCGAATTTCGTTCGACGGTGTTTGGCTTCGTGGACGACGTGGAGTTTCTGTTCGGCCCGCCTAGCATCGTCCAGGTGCGTTCGGCATCCCGGACCGGTTATTACGATTTTGGCGTCAATCGCGAGCGGGTGGAAATGATCCGAGCGCGGTTCGAGATTGTCAGCGGAACTTCACAGCGCCTGTCGGGCGGCTTTCCATCGACCGGAACAGGGGACGGTCAGCCTGCGTCGCCCAGCAGCCGACGCAGCCGCGCCCAGTCGAATGCCGGTCCTGGATCGGTTTTGCGGCCTGGCGCGATGTCGGCATGACCGACCAGCCGACCGGGCGTCAGGGTGGGATAGATCGTTCGCAGCGCGGCGATGACCGCGGTCAGCCGCGCATATTGGCGGTCGTCGTAAGGAATATGGTCGGTGCCTTCCAGTTCGATGCCGATGCTGAAATCGTTGCAACGGGAGCGGCCGGCGAAAGTTGACGTGCCGGCATGCCAGGCCCGGCGCTGGAACGGTACGTACTGCGCCAGATCGCCATCACGGTGAATCAGCAGATGCGCCGACACCCGCAACTCAGCGATGGCTCGAAAATAGGGGTGGGCGTCCGGATCGAGGGTGTTGGTGAACAGCGCGTCGATCCATGGTCCGCCGAATTGGCCGGGCGGCAGGCTGATGCCATGAACGACGATGAGATCCACCACCGCTCCGTCCGGCCGCTCGTCGTGGTTGGGCGAGGGTCGCCATCGCGCCGCGTCGAGCAAACCCGTGGCTCGATCAATCCACATTCCGCTCACAACACCATGCTTTCGAAGTCGTAGCTCATGTCGGTGTGCGGGCGTTGCAGGAAGAATCCCTGGACGTAGTCGATACCGCAGGACCACAGCGTTGGCAAGATCATGGCGTCCTCGATGCCAGTGACGATGGTGGTTATGCCCACGGCGGCCAGCGTGCGAACCAACTGATTAAGGTGCTGCTGGCGGTCCTTGTCGTTGAGCAGATTCTGGGCAAAGCGGCCATCCAGCTTGACGTAATTCGCCTGTACGAGCTGGGCCAGCGCCTGGGCGCGTTCGTGACCACTGAAATGATCCAGGGAAAGGCCACAGCCCAGTTTCTTAAGTCCCCGCAGGAATGGTTCCAGCGCCTGCTTGTTCAATTCGGCGGCCATTTCCGTCATTTCGAACACCAAACTGGCGGCCGATACCCCAGTCTTGCTCAAGCCACCTTGCAACCAATTCAGTAGTTCCTCGTCCTGCAAGATGGTGGGCGAGATATTGATGAACAGGCTCACCGACTGCCCCCGCGCTTGCCGCTCGCGCAGCACCCGGATGGAATGCGCGATGACCCAGCGATCGAGCACCATGCCGATCCGGTGCCGCTTGACCAGGGCGAATACGGTTTCCGGTAATAGTTCCCAGCCCTCTCGGTTGCGCATCCGCAGTAGAACTTCGTAACGTTCGGTGGTATCGCCGCGCAGACTGACGATGGGCTGAAAGAGCAGGTTCATCCGCTGTTGCTGCACGGCTTCGCGGATTTCTTCCATCAGCCGCCGTTGCCGCGAGTGGTCCGCGTCCTGTTCAGCGCTCTGGCCGTGATGAACATGAATCCGGGCATCCTTGCTGTCCCGCGCCATGCCGCTGGCCAAGTCGGCCTGCTGGATCAGGGTGGCGGCCTCGCGCAGTTTGGGACTGGCGATACTGATGCCGATGCTGGTTCGCAAGCGGGCATCGCCGCTAGCCAGTCGGTACGCGTCGGTTTCCAGGCTTGTCTGCACCGCGCGCGCCGTGGCTAGCAGCGCCTCCTGGGTGGTAAAGCCTAGTAACACCATGAAAATGGCGTCGCCAAACCGGGCGGCGATCGGATCCGGACCCAGGGCGATTTTCAGGCGCTGGGCGGCTTGTTCGATCAATTCGTCGGCGGCGGCCACGTCCTGGCTTTCCACGGCGTGCAGATTGTCCAGCGCGATCAGCATGATCGCCACCGGCTGGGTCTTGGCGGCAGCGGCGACCAGCGCCCGCTCCAGATGGGTGAGAAAATAGGGACGGTTGTACAAGCCGCTGACGGTATCCCGATTACTGAGCTGGCTGAGCTTGCGATACAGACCTTGTCCCTGTCGCAACCGCTTGGCGATGGTGGCGACCAGCGATTCCGGATTCAGGGGTTTGCTCAGCAGCGCCTCGCCGCTTAGGCCGGTCGTAGCTAGCCGCGAGCTCATGTCGGCTTGCGCCGACAGCAGCAGCATGGGTAATTCCCGGAAGGATTCGTGCTGATGGATGGATTGGGCCAACGCCAGCCCACCGATGTCCTTCAAGTCCAGGCTCATGACCAACAGACTGGGTTGGAAATTGGCCAACACTTGCAGGATTTGCAAGGGTTGGGCTAACACCTGCGTCATCATGCCGCGACTGTCCAGCCAACGGGCAATCTCGCGCGCCGAGGGTAAGGTGTCATCCACGATCAAGATACGATGGTGGAGTGGCTTGGAGATGCACTCGTCCAGCGATTCCAACAACAGCGGCAAATCGACCGGTTTGAGGAAGTAGCCCGTCCCGCCCGCTTCCACCGCATCGATGCGGGCGGTGATGTCGCCACGGTCAGCTAGGAAGAACAGGGGGATTTCCGCGGGTAGGATCTGACGCAGGTTGGCAACCTGCTGCAAGGTCGTTTGGTTGTCAGCGGCGTGGTCCAGATCGATCAGCAGAGCCGCCGGTTGCCGGGGTTGGTTTAGCAGAGCCTGCGCCTCGGTTAGATTGACAAGACGTTGCACTCGATAGCCGCCTCGCTGTTCAAGCTTGCGTGCCAAGTCGTTGGCCGATTCCGGCGCCACTAGCCACAGTGGCGGTGTTTCGGGCTCGGCTGACCCAGCGACCCTGGGTTTCGACCGCTCATCCTTTTCCCAACGCGAAAACAGCGGCACGGTACGGGGTTCGTCAGGCAGCGGCTGGCCCGGCGCGGTCTTGCGGGAGCTTTGGTCGGAACCGGGCCTCGCGCGACAGAGCGCATCCGCCACGGCGATCAAGCGTTCCCGCTCCTCGCCGCGGGGCAGTTCGCCTTGTTCCAGACATTCGCCGATCTGTTGCCACAGCCGTTCGGCCAGCACCGCGATCTTGTGGCAATCGGGTCGCGGCTGCGCCAGCGTCAATACCTCCTGCGCCGCGCGCTGCAGCAAGACAAAAAACTCCCGGCTCCACTTGATGTAGACAAGTTTCTCGGCGAGATCCTCAACGCGCTTGAGCTTGCCAGCAAGCGCTTCCGGGGAAGAAATTTTCGATTCCATGTTAAACGGTCTTCTTGCGGTTCCAACGGTCGGAGGGGGGCGGGAGTCGGCGCCCTGGACTGACACTTGACAGGTCGATGAATAACATACTAGCAAGCGTTGGGGAAAAAAATGGAGCGCGCCGTTGGAATCGTGCTCGCGCTCCATGATTTTTCTGGCACGGTGGCTTGGTTCCAAACCGTCGGCGCTGGCCGCCGACGGCCAGCGTGGAACTACCAGCCAGATTATTGGGCTTCAAGGTGGTAGGAAATGATCCGCTCGACCTCGTTCCTTGATCCGAGGATCACCGGACAGCGCTGGTGAAGATCGGTGGGCTGCAATTCCATGATCCGCTGCGTACCGGTAGTGGCCAGCCCGCCGGCCTGTTCGACGATGAAGCTCATCGGATTGGCTTCGTACAGCAGGCGTAGCTTGCCTTCCTGGTTCTTGGCGCGCAGCTTGCGGTCGATGGGATACAAGAACACGCCGCCCTGGCACAGTACCCGATGCACGTCGGCGATCATCGCTCCGGCCCAGCGCATGTTGAAATCCTTGCGGCGCGGACCTTCCTTGCCAGCCAGGCATTCGTCGATGTAGCGCCGTACCGGCGGATCCCAGAATCGCATGTAGGAGGTATTGATGGAGAATTCCTGGGCATCCTCAAGAATCTTCATGTTGGGGTTGGTCAGGATGTATTCGCCGATACGCTGATCCAGGGTGAAGCCGTTGACCCCATGGCCGGTGGTGAGCACCATCATCGAGGATGGCCCGTACAAGGCATAGCCGGCGCAGACCTGACGGGTACCGGGTTGCAGAAAGTCGTCCTCGGTCGGCTCGCCGGTTACGCCCTCGGGGCGGCGCATGATCGAGAAAATCGTGCCCACCACGCCGTTGACGTCGGTGTTGGAAGATCCGTCCAGCGGATCGAACACCAGCAGGTACTTGCCGCGCGGGTACTGGGGCGGCAGGTGGTAAACGTCGTTCATCTCCTCGGAGGCCATGGCGGCGACGTGACCGGCCCATTCGTTGCGCTTGATGAACAGGTTGTTGGAAATCACATCCAGCTTCTTCTGGGTCTCGCCCTGGATGTTCTCGGTGTCGGCGGCGCCCAGAACGCCCACCAGGCTGCCATAGCGGACGGCACTGGAAATAGCCTTGCAGGCAATGACGACGTCGTTGATCAGCGCGGTGAAGTCGCCTGAAACCCCCTTGATTCGCCTTTGTTCTTCAATGATGAATTCAGTGATGGTGGTACCGATAGGCATGATGGTTGTCCCTGAGTTGCGCGAAATCAGCGTGGCGGGACGAGGCGGATACCCGCCGGTCGGGCCACGAGCTCAACTATATCATTGGACACAGAAATTTTCAGGTTTATGGCTGCGCGGATTGCCCGAAGCTTTATGTCGCGACGCAACATTCTTTGCTATACTCCAAATCGCTCACAAGATTGGATGGAGATAACGCCATGTATCAAATGCCTGCGTTGTGGAGTCAGTGGGGCGCGCCGCTGCGGCGGACCAATCAGCTCGTGATCGAGCGGGTCGAACAATGGGCCACGTTGCGGATGGATAGCCTGAAGGCATATGTCGATCTGGGCGTCGCCCAGTTCAAGGTGGCGCTCAAGGTAACCGATCCGCACGGCCTGCGCGAGGTGGCGGACAGCCAGTTCGCCGTGCTGAGCTTCGTTGGTCATCGAATGCTGGACGACGGCTGGGCGCTGGCCAAATGGAATGCCGACAACTATCGCCAGGCCGACCAAACGGCCCGGCGAAATCTGCTGGATCTGCTGTTTGGGTAATCGTCGCGCGGGCCTGGAGCCGCACTGGAACGCCGCCTCTACAGCGGCGTTTTCGATAGCGCGGCCGGCGGCGCGGTTTCACCACCCCACCAGAAAACCGAGTGGCTGGCGAGTCCGGGCGACGCTGACGATGTAACCGAACGTCGCCAGGGCCGCAACCCAGGCGGTGGCGCGGATCGCGCGGGTCGGACCGCGCCGGAGCGCGACGCCGCCGAGAACGATGTAGACGATCAGGGCCAGGACCTTGGTGGTGAGCCAGTCGTTGACGAATGGGTATTGCTGGAGGATCAGGGTCAATCCAATGGCGCTGGCCAGCAGCACGGTATCGATCAGATGCGGTGCGATCCGGACCCAGCGCCGCTGGAGTTGGGGCGAGTCCACCAACATCCACAGCCCGCGCAGCGCGAACAGGGCGAAACTGAGGATCACGGTGGTCAGGTGCAGATGCTTGAGCGCGAGGTAGGTGGACATGCCTTACAGCTCCTTGGCCATCACCAGCGCGTCTTCCCGCCCGCTGGTCGATGGATAGTAACCAGGCCGCAGGCCGACCTCGCAAAATCCAGCCGAGGCGTAAAGCCGCGCGGCGCGGGTATTGGAAAGGCGAACTTCGAGAAAGACCGTCCGAACCTGTTCCAAGCGCGCCCAGTCCAGCAGGTGATCAAGCATCCGTCGCGCCAAGCCGCGCCCTTGCAATTCCGGGCGCACGCAGAAGTTGAGGATGTGAGCCTCGCCAACCGCCGTCGACATGACCGCGTAGGCTTGGATAAAGCCGTGTGGCGTTTCCAACACCCGGCAGTGATAGCCGGCCCGAAGGCAATCGCGCAGGATGCCATTGGTCCAGGCGAAGTCATAAGCCCGCCGTTCGATGGCAAGGATTTCCTTCAAATCGGCATAGAGCATCGGGCGAAACCGGCCGGTGCCGAGTTCCCGCGGGGCATTCATGGCTCAACGGCGCTCTGGACCGGCGCGGGGGGTTCGGTGGTCAACGCTCGCCGCGCCAACCGCAAGTCATCCCAGGCCTTGCGTTTCTCGCGCGGTGAGCGCAGCAGGTAGGCGGGGTGGTAGGTGACCACCAGCGGAACGTGGGCCGGTCCCAGGCGATGCACCTGGCCACGCAACTTGCCGATGGGGGTATCGGTCGCCAGCAGACTCTGGGCGGCGATACGGCCCACGGCGAGAATGAGGCGCGGCTGGAGCAGCGCGATTTGCCGGTTCAGGAACGGCCGGCATTGCGCGGCTTCATCTGGGGTCGGGTCGCGATTCTCCGGCGGGCGGCACTTCAAAACATTGGCGATGTAGACCTGCTCGCGTTTCAGGCCGACGGCCAGCAGCATCGGATTCAGCAGCTTGCCGGCCCGCCCGACGAACGGTTCGCCCTGCCGGTCTTCGTCCGCGCCGGGCGCTTCGCCGATCACCAACCAGTCCGCCTGGCGGTTGCCGACGCCGAACACCGTTTGGGTACGGGTGGCGCACAGTCCGCAGGCAGTGCATTCGCGCACCGCCACCGCCAGCTCCTCCCAACCCATGCCGGCGATGGTCGCCACCCGGCAACGGGGCGCGGCGATGGAAGGCTCAGTGGCGATTTCGTCCTCTCGTTCTCGGTCGTCAGCCATGGCTGGAGCGTGGTTGTCGGTGAGGAATCCTTCGGCCCCCGCGTCCGCCGCCGCGATCCTCGTTGCCGGCTCCGTTCCCGACCGTGGAGAGTCCACGGCTTGCGGCCAATCGGCCAGCGACCGGCGCGGGAGCCATAGTGGAATGCCCAATGCAGCCAGATAGTCGCGCTTGTCCGTCATGGCAGTCGCGGATGCGCCCGCCCGACCGGTTGCAGCACTTTATTGAGCGCGTTCATGTCGGCCTCTCCAGGATTTTGGCGATGCGAATCTTCTCGTCCCCAACCATCAATACACTGGGACTCCATCCGCCAGCGTGGATGGGTAGCGTCGAAAAGATAATCCAGTTCATTGCTTGAGCCCCAGGATCGGACGGAGGGCAGCCCCATTTCGTCCAAGCATAGACCACGCTTTTGGCTTGAGGCCAGGACGGCGTGGACAATCGTCGGGGCCCCGGGCCGGCCGGGATCGGCGCTCAATCCTCGTCGCGATCGGCCAGCAGATCGTCCTCGTCGCTGAGTTCGTCCTCGCCGCCATCGGCGTCCTCATCCTCATCCTTGCCTTCGTCGTAACCCAGATCATCCATATCCATTTCGTCAAAGGGGCCAGACCAATCTTCTGGAGCCTCGATGGCGTCAATCGCCAATTCGTACCAAGTGTCCAGATCCAATTCCTCCAGTTCACCGTCAAAATACTGGATTTCGATGGTCTGGGCATCTTCATCCAATGCGACAACCTCAAAATCGTTGCCTGTTTCCTGGTTGCGATACCAATTGCCGATAATGGGATCAACATCGCTCATGGCCAGTCTCCTCAATTGAGTGGGGTGGACGGGATTGCCGGTGGGGATACCAGCTTGTTTCTGGTTATTTTGGGTGAATTTTGGACAATGAGCCTCGCACAATTCAACCTTTGGGTTGCGGAAATTCGCAATGATCGCAGGCGCGGGGCCAGCGAGCTGGCTCGTCGCGCCCTGGAACTGCTGGCGGAAGCGGCGCGGACGCTGCCGACGATGGATGCTCTAGAATTGTGGAGGGATCTGTTGGCCTTGACCGACGATCTAAGCATGGCCCGGCCCAGCATGGCGCCGATCCGAAATCTATTACGGCGCTGGCGGGAAAGTTCGATGCCATTGGCTGGTGCGGATCTGGTCATCGCCCGCGAACTGGCCGCCGAGCGGGCGGAGGCACTGATCGCTGCCTCGCGGCGGGCGGTGACTGAATGCGCCGTTCACGCCGCCAAGTTGCTCGGTCCAGGCCGGACGGTGATGACCCACAGCCTTAGTTCGACGGTGGCGGAGACGTGCCGGCTACTCAAGGACGACGGCTTGCGGATGATCGTCACCGAATCGCGGCCGCTGGGTGAGGGACGCCAACTGGCGGAGCGGTTTTCCGCTTGGCGGGTGCCGACCACCTACATCACCGACGCGCAGATGGGGTTGTTCGTCGCCCAGGCCGACGCCGTGCTGGTAGGCGCCGATGGCGTGCTGGCCGACGGGACGGTCATCAACAAGGCAGGCACCTACCCGCTGGCCCTGGCGGCGCGCGACCAGGGCGTGCCGTTTCATGTCTGCTGCGAAAGCTTCAAGTGGCGCGAGCCGGACCAACCGGTTCCAGAATTGGAGGAAATGGCGCCGACCGAGCTGGGTATGCCAGATTGGCCGGCGGTGACCGTGCGCAACGTGTACTTCGACCTGACCCCGGCGCGGCTGGTAAGCGCCTGGATCGACGAGACCGGCGTGCGCTGGCCAAGCGCCAAGCCATGAAAAAACCCGGCCACCCCAAGCAGGGCCGGGTTCAGGGTTAAAACTCAGTCGTTGTTGTTAAGGATGAACCGTTACTTGACCGCGCGATTGTCGACCAGGTCGGTGACCACGTTCGGATCGGCCAGGGTCGAGGTATCGCCCAGTTGATCCACTTCGTTGGCGGCGATCTTGCGCAGGATGCGGCGCATGATCTTGCCGGAGCGGGTCTTGGGCAGGCCAGGCGCCCATTGCAGCACGTCCGGCGAGGCGATGGGGCCGATTTCCTTGCGGACGTGAGCGATCAACTCCTTGCGCAACGCCTCGGTCGGTTCGACGCCGACCTTCAGGGTTACGTAGGCGTAGATGCCCTGACCCTTGATGTCGTGCGGGAAGCCGACCACGGCGGCTTCGGCGACCGCCGGGTGCAGCACCAAGGCCGATTCGACCTCGGCGGTGCCCATGCGGTGACCGGAGACGTTGATGACATCGTCCACCCGCCCGGTGATCCAGTAGTAGCCGTCGGCGTCGCGGCGCGCGCCATCGCCGGTGAAATACAGGCCCTTGTACATGGAGAAGTAGGTGTCGATGAACCGCTGATGATCGCCGTACACGGTGCGCATGATGCCGGGCCAGGGCCGGGTGATGACCAGGTTGCCATCGGTGGCGCCTTCCAAAAACTGGCCCTCGGCATCCACCAAGGCGGGAGTTACGCCGAAGAACGGCCGGGTGGCGGAACCAGGCTTCAAGGCGGTGGCGCCAGGCAGCGGGGTGATCAAGATGCCGCCAGTTTCGGTCTGCCACCAGGTATCCACGATCGGGCAACGGCTGTCCCCGACATTGTGGTAATACCACTCCCAGGCTTCGGGGTTGATCGGCTCGCCCACGGAACCGAGCAACCGCAGGCTCTTGCGCGAGGTGGCCTTGACCGGCGCCTCGCCCTCGCGCATCAGCGAGCGGATCGCGGTCGGAGCGGTATAGAAGATGTTGACTTGGTGCTTGTCCACCACCTGCCAGAACCGGCCGGCGTCGGGGTAGGTTGGGATGCCTTCGAACATGATCGAGGTCGCGCCGTTGGCTAGCGGACCGTAGACGATGTAGGAATGGCCGGTGACCCAACCCACGTCGGCGGTACACCAGTAGATGTCGCCGTCGTGATAGTCGAAGATGTATTTGTGGGTGATGGCCGTGTGAAGCAGATAGCCGCCGGTGGTGTGCAGCACGCCCTTGGGCTTGCCGGTGGAGCCGGAGGTGTAGAGGATGAACAGAGGGTCCTCGGCGTCCATGGGTTCCGGCGGACAGTCGGCGCTGGCGTTCGCCATCAGGTCGTGATACCAGACATCGCGGCCCTCGGTCCAGGCCACGTTGCCGCCAGTGCGCTTGACCACCACCATCTTCTGCACGCTCGGGGTGCTTTGCAACGCCTTATCGGCGTTGGCCTTCATCGGCACCTTGCGCCCGCCGCGCAAGCCCTCGTCGGAGGTGACGACCACCGAGCAGGTGGCGTCGAGGATGCGATCCTTGAGCGAGTCCGGCGAGAAGCCGCCGAACACGATGGAGTGGATGGCGCCGACCCGGGTGCAGGCCAGCATGACCACCGCGGTTTCGGGGATCATCGGCATGTAGATGCAGATCCGGTCGCCCTTCTTGACACCCAGACCCTTCAGGACGTTGGCGAACTTGCACACGTCCTCGTGCAGTTCCTTGTAAGTAATTTTCTTGTCTTCCTTGGGGTTGTCGCCTTCCCAGATGATGGCGACCTGATCACCGCGCGTCGCCAGATGGCGGTCCAGGCAGTTGTAGCTGACGTTGAGCTGGGCGCCCTCGAACCAGCGGATGTGGCCCTTGGTGAAATCCCAGTCCAGTACCTTGTTCCATGGTTTGGACCAGGTGACGAATTGCTTGGCCTGCTCCGCCCAGAAACCCTCCGGGTCGTCGACCGAACGCTGGTACATTTCCAGATACTGATCGTTGTTGATCCAGGCGTGAGCGGCCACTTCGGCAGGTACAGGATAAAGCTTGCCTTCGGACATTACTGTATCTCTCCTTTGGTGAGGGGTGGGTTTGTGGTATCTGCGTCCGGGTGAAAGCGCTTACCAACGCTCATGACCGGCTTGGATTTTTATAAGTCTAGTCTAGCGATTGGGCGATTTCAGTCAATTTGTTGGCGTGTCGGATGGGTCGGATCGGATGCGCGCGCCGACCAAGGTCAAGTCCCAGTGCGCCACGGCCCAGGCGATGATCGTCGCCACCGGTTCGGTCGCCAGTTCCGGCGGGGGGCGCTGGCCCAGAAACCGCAGTGCGGCCGTCAGGGTAGGACCTACCCGGCGCTCATCCAGCGGCGGGGCGCCGGTTTGCTTGCTCAGCTTGTCGCCGCGGGCGTCCACCACCACGGGCAGATGGGCGTAGTCGGGGGTGGACAATCCCAGCAGACGCTGCAAATAAATCTGCCGGGGCGTGGAATCGAGCAGGTCGGCGCCGCGAACGACGTGGGTAACGCCTTGCGCGGCGTCGTCCACCACCACCGCCAGTTGATAGGCGAACACGCCATCGGCGCGGCGGAGGACGAAGTCACCCACATCGCGCTCCAGTTGCTGACGGTATTCACCCTGAATGGCGTCTTGGAAGGTCAGCGACGCGTTGGTTACCCGCAGCCGTAGCGCGGAGGGGCGGTCCAGCCGATGAGGACCGCTGCGGCAGGTTCCCGGATGGATGGGCGCGCCATCCCGCCCACGCGAACAGCCGGCCAGCGTTTGCCGGCTGCAGGTACAGGGATAGACCCATCCAGCGTCGAGTAACAACTCCAGCGCCGCCTGGTAATGAACGGCGCGCTGGCTTTGATGGACCACCGGCCCATCCCAGTGCAACCCGTACCACTCCAGCGCGCGCAAGATCGCCATCGTCGCCCCTGGCGCGGTGCGCGGCATGTCCACATCCTCAATGCGCACCAACCACTCGCCGCCGTGCCGTCGCGCTTCTAAAAAACTGCCGAGGGCGGCGACCAGCGAGCCAAAATGCAACGGTCCGGTGGGAGAGGGGGCGAAACGACCCCGCGCCACACGCCGATCCGGCACGCGATCCGAGGTGGCACGGGTCGTCACCATGGCGCGAGCGTAGCGACGTGCGTTTGGCCCGGCGGTCAGCCGCCCTGTTTTTCGCGGATTTCTTCCAACATCTTACAGTCGATGCACAACGTGGCGGTCAGACGGGCCTGCATCCGCGGTAGCCCAATCTCCACGCCGCAGGCTTCGCAATAGCCGTAGTCGCCGCTGTCGATTTGGGTCAGGGATTCGTTGATTTTCTTGAGCAGCTTGCGTTCCCGGTCGCGGGTGCGCAGCTCCAGACTGAATTCTTCCTCCTGGGTGGCGCGGTCGTTGGGGTCGGGGAATGTGGTGGATTCGTCCTGCATATGGTTGACCGTGCGGCCCACCTCGTCGAGCAGACTTTGTTTCCACTCTAGCAGCAACTGGCGAAAGTGAGCCAATTGCGCATCACTCATATAGGCCTCGCCGACGGCGGGCTGATAGGCAGACGTTGCCTGCGCGGGCGAATGGGTAGCGGCCATCGCGACTCCCTCCTCGAAATTGCAGCCAAGCCAAGGCGGCGGCATCGTTTGGTGCGTCCGCCGCCATGCTGGCATCAGCAAATCGTGACGCCATCGGCGAAAATGTACCGCAGTGAATTTCGCATGGCAAAACCTTATGCCATTTCTCAATAGGTTTTATACAAAATCGTAGATACTGTTATCGCGGTCAAACACCACGAAGAGCTGGATTGGAGGGCTATCTCGACTTGAGGATGCCGAACGTGACAGGGACGAATTTGCGCATCGAGACCGGCGAAGGCGGCGGCTTGGCGGGCGTTGTCGAGCCGGTTCGGGTTGCCATGGAACGACAAGAGGATCGATCGGGAGGGTTTGATCCCCCAGGCCGGGGATGGAATCGAGCCGGCGGCGTTGGGTTTCGATATCAGGATCGGCCATGACCGCACCCAGATACGCGATGAGGGCCTCAATGCCGAGGCGCACGCGGGCGTGGGCGATCGAAAACTGGTTTTACTTCTGGGTGCGCAGGACTACCCGCGTGTCGCGGCGGGTGACCAGCACGCGCGGTTCGCGCCGAGCGGGCGGCGGTGGCGTCCACTGGGGCGGGCATTGGCTGGCGCAAAAATCGGCAATCGAGCGGGCATCGATCGCGTCTTTTGGTGCGCACCTGCCGAGCCGCGCCATAGGCTTTGATCTGGACCGGATTGATCCCGCTTGCCGAGTAGCCGGCATCGGCTAGCGTTTCGGCCGTGACTTCTCAATTGGTGCTAGTGGCTTTCAGGCAGACGTACGCGCCAACCTCCTTTTGGCGGATCAGCCACGCTTGGAGTTTGGCAAAGCCGGCGTCGGTGTTGGCGACGAACTTGCTGCGAATTCGACCATCAGGCCAGTGTAACGCCATGTCCAGCTTGGCCTTGGCCATATCGATTACGAACGTGAGTGTCATCGGAAAGGTTCCTTGCGCAATCGATCTGGTGAATGCAAACTCACGACCCAGTTGAGCCGAAGAGACCGTCCGATTTTTCACAAGGGCATTTGGCGTCTATGCGGGAATATGTATTAAAAACATAGATTTACTGATGATAGGGTGCCTCTCGGGTTTAAAAAGCCATGATATCAACCAGTGAGCATTTGTTTCAAAAATATTTAGTTTTCTTAATCTACGCGGCGAGATCGAACACTCCAGGGCGGGTACGGCATCCGGTCTTTCGGGAGATCGTCCCAGTATGAAGAACCCCCACAAAAACACAATACTAAGGGTGGGTTAGCATAGCGTAACCCGCAGAAACCGTAGCAAAATAGACGGGTTACGCTACGATTTTGCATAAAACCTAGCGAGAAATGTTAATCGTTGAAGGTGGCGCGAATTTTACGCCAGCAGGTCATCACGCACCGGCGGTTGTCCAAAAACGCTTAGGTGCCTTCGATGTCGGAGGCGTCCATTTCATTTTCTGGCCGGGCTTGCCCGGCGACGCAAAATCCTTATACTTGTGCATCTCTCCCCATCACTCCCCTGCCGGGATGGCGGAATGGTAGACGCAGTGGACTCAAAATCCACCGGTAGCGATACCGTGAGAGTTCGAGTCTCTCTCCCGGCACCAATAAAAATAATCACTTGTTTATCCATCGTTGTTCGCGGTGGAGTGTTGTGTGCCTGGAATGCGCCCGTCCACGGTTCCGTACCTTCCCTGCGAAAATCATTACCGGCACGCACTGGCTTTGTTGCATAAATCGGGATTATCCCCATATTTGGGTGATGAACGAACAGAAGCGGACGTATCGGATTCAGAATTGGGCTGCTTACAATGCGGCGTTGGTGGCGCGCGGATCGCTGACGGTGTGGTTTGACGACGCGGCGGTGGCGGGGTGGCATGAGGCCCCCGCGATGGGCCGGCGCGGTGCGCCGCGTCGGTACGCCGATGCGGCGATCCAGTGTGGGTTGGTGATCCGAGAAGTCTTTCAGTTGCCGTTGCGGGCGTTGACCGGGTTTTTGGGGTTGCTGATAGGGCTGGTGGGACTGACGTTGGCCGTCCCGGATTACAGGACCTTCAGCCGCCGGGCGGTGGCGTTGACGGTGTGGATCAGCCGCTTGGCGAAGCAACAACCCCGCTATGTGGTGATCGACGCGACCGGACTGAAGGCCTACGGTGAAGGCGAATGGAAGGTGCGCCAGCATGGAACCACTCAGCGACGCACGTGGCGCAAACTCCTTGGGCCGTGGATGCGGAAGATCAGGAGAACATCGCCGCCGAACTGACAGCGGCCTTCGTGGGGGACGCCAAGGTGTTACCGGATCTGTTGGAGCATCTGCCCGCCGAAGAATCGGTCGCCTCCGTGGCCGCCGATGGGGCCTACGATACCCATCGCCTGTCACCGTGCCTTGCTGGAGCGTCAGGCCACCGCCTTGATTCCACCGCTTGCTGGGGCCGTGGCCTGGCCGCCGCTGAAAGACGGTCGGCCGCATCCGCGCACCAAAATCCTGGAGGTGATCGCGCAACAGGGGTCACAAAGTGTGGAAACAACAGAGTGGCTACCATCGACGCAGCCTGGCTGAAACCGCCCTGTTTCGCCTCAAAACCCTCTTCGGTGGGAATTTGAAAAACCATCGCTTCCAGACCCAAACCACCGAAGCCTATGCCCGGATCGCCGCTATGAACCGCATGACCCGGCTCGGTATGCCTGGAACGATAGCGATCACCGCTTGAACACGAACTCCTCAGCCTTTATGCGCCTACAACCCATTTATGCAACAAAGCCCATTTCCAACGGTCCCTCTTGGGGGAACGCCACTTCGGAGCCCAGGACAAGCGGATGGTGGAAATCCTCAAATAAAAAAGCCTTGCAGCGATGCAAGGCTTTTTTATTTCTGGTGCCGGAAAGAGGATTCGAACCTCCGACCTACTAATTACGAATCAGTTGCTCTACCGACTGAGCTATTCCGGCGCGTTTAGGGAGTACGACTATAGCCCACCCAGCCCCGAACGCACAAGACGCAATTCGCCAGCCCAGGTTCGCCGTTCGAGCCGGTTCAGGTTTCCTTGACGAATTGACGAATCGCCGGAAGATGGCGACGACTGACCTCCAGCCGGTCGGAAATGCCATGAAAAACCAGGTTTATCCCGCCGTCCAAGGCTTTCTCCAGCCCCGCCACTTGGGCGGCCATCGCCAACGCATTGCGATGCACCCGGATGACCCGCGCGCCCAGCTCGGTTTCCAGGACTTTCAACGATTCCTCGATCAGTACGCGTCCCTGGCGGTGGCGGACCGTGACGTACTTCTGATCGGCCTGAAAGTAAAACACGTCCGCGAGCGGAATCCGCTCCAGCCGCTGGCCAAGGCGCGCGCTGATGTAAGCGCGGCCGGCGACCACCGGCTCCGCCGCCAGACTGGCCAATTGCGCGCGATTCAGGCGGCTGGCGCTGATCAGCGCCTGTTCCAGCCGTTCTAGTCGCACCGGCTTGAGCAGGTAGGCAACCGCGCGAGCATCGAATGCCGCCAGCGCATGATCGCCGTAAGCCGTGACGAAAATGATGGCGGGAGGGTGGGCCAATTCCGCCAGCCGGCGCGCGGTTTCCAACCCATCCAGACCCGGCATCTGAATATCGAGCAGCACGATGTCGGGCTGAAGGCTAGCGGCCAACCGCAGCGCTTCGGCACCGTTGCCCGCTTCGCCGCAGGGTTCGTAATCGGACAGGCGGTTGAGCAATTCACGCAACCGGTCGCGGGCGGGGGGCTCGTCGTCGACGATCAGCACCTTCATGAATCAGAACCAGTCTGGGAGTGCATGACGCAAGTGTAGCAGGCGCTCCACGGCGAAATTCGAACCCTCTAACCAGTCAACGAACCGCTCGACAGCGGGAGGATAAAGGTGACCTGGTACTGGTCCGGCGTCTCGACGATAAGCAGTGGATCGCGGGTTGCGTAGGCCAGTTGTAGCCGCTGCCGAATATTGTCCTGAGCGAGGTGTTGGCCCGGGCCCCGAAGCGGGTCGCCACTGGCTGGTCGGCGAGGGTTGGCGACGGTAATCCGCAGATTGTGGGTTCGCCGTTCGATCTGGACGGTCAAGGCGCCACCTTCCGGCAGGCGCTGAATGCCGTGATGGATGGCGTTTTCGACCAGTGGTTGCAGTACCAGGGCGGGAGTTGGCAAATCGAGTGGTAAATCGGGATCCAGTCGCCAGTCCACCCGCAACCGATCACCCAGGCGCAAGGTTTCGATGGCCAGATAGTCCCGGGTCAGCTCCAGTTCTTCGCCCAAGGTGATGGTCTCACGCTGGGCCAGCGCGGAACGGAGTAGCTCGGCCAAGGCGAGTACCGCCTGTTCGGCCTGTTCGGGCCGGCCTCGGATCAGACTGGCGATGGTGTTAAGGGCATTGAACAGGAAATGCGGGTGAATTCGCGCTTGCAGGGCCTGCAAACGCGCGCGCGCCTCGGCCTGGACCTGCTGTTTCCACTGGTTTTGAACGTAGAAATAGCGCAACGCCATCAGCGTGATGATCCCACTGATGGCCTGATCGCTGATGATGACCGGCAGCATGGCCGAAGCGTCAGGACCACTTGGGTCAGTGTCCAGCCATAACGCCGTCAGGGAGCAAGCCAGCGTGATCAACTGGGCGAGGCCAAAGGCGACCAGGGTAACCGTGGGGGGGCGTAAACGGGCCAGCCAGCGGCGACAATGGCACAACACTAGGGATACCGCCAACGCGACCCATTGCATGAACAAGGACGTCAGGGCCAGCTCGGTCCAAAACCGCTCCAGCGTGCGACTCTGGACCAGCGCCAACACGAAGGCCAGCAGTTCGACGATCAGCACGACCAGAAAAACTGTTTGGCTGTCGCAAAAGTCGGGCAAGAACCCCACGGTGTTATGGGATGCGCCATCAGGCTGGGATGGATGGACGCGACCGGCGGGGTTGAAGGGGCGCATGAAGAGCCTCCGACGGATGGAAAACGAGCTTACCCCGCTGGGTAACGCGAACCCAGTCGCGGCGCAAGAAAAAAGGGGTTGCCGTGTTGGCAACCCCTTTTGGTCTGGCTGGGGGACTAGGATTCGAACCTAGGTTGACGGAGTCAGAGTCCGTAGTCCTGCCGCTAGACGATCCCCCAAAAAACGTTAGCGCTTGGAGTATTGGGTTGCGCGGCGGGCCTTGCGCAAACCAACCTTCTTGCGCTCCACCTCGCGGGCGTCGCGGGTGACGAAACCGGCCTTGCGCAAGGGAGCGCGCAGACTTTCGTCGTATTCGATCAAAGCGCGGGTGATGCCGTGGCGGATCGCGCCGGCTTGGCCGGTGATGCCGCCGCCCTTGACCGTGACGTAAATATCGAACTTTTCCTTGAGATCCACGGCCTCCAGCGCTTGGTTCACCATCATGCAGGAGGTTTCGCGTCCAAAGTATTCGTTCAGAGGCCGCCGGTTGACGAGGATGCTGCCCGTGCCGGGTCGCAGGAACACCCGCGCCGCAGCGGTCTTGCGCCGGCCCGTTCCGTAGTGCTGGTTGTCGATCATGCTTGCCTATTCCACTCCAGTGAGTGCGCCAGCCGGTCAAAAATTCAGTTGCAACGGTTTGGGTTGCTGCGCGGCGTGCTGGTGCTCGGCGCCCGCGTAAACCTTGAGCTTGCGGAACATCGCCCGCCCCAACGGATTCTTGGGCAACATGCCCTTGACGGCGATTTCGATGATCCGCTCCGGGGTCTGCCGCAACAGTTTGTCCATGGAAATGGACTTGATGTTGCCCACGTAGCCGGTGGTCCGATAATAGAACTTGTCGGTCTTCTTACGGCCAGTTGCGCGCACTTGCTCGGCGTTGACCACGATGATGTAATCGCCGGTATCCACGTGCGGTGTATATTCGGGCTTGTGTTTGCCCCGCAAGCGGCGGGCGATTTCCGACGACAGCCGACCCAGAACTTGGTCCTTGGCGTCGATCACATACCAGTCGCGCTTGACCTCGGCTGGTTTGGCGCTGAACGTTTTCATTAAATGACGGGCTCCGAAAAGGCCATGTCCGCTTGGAAAGCCAAGCATTCTAGCCAAGCGGCTTTGGCGCCGCAAGCCTTTAGCAACTCGCGCGGGGCGGAAACAGCGCCGCGCCCTAGATGCGCAAGCGCTCCACCCGGCGACCGTGGACCAGATGCTCCTCGATGATTTCATCG
This sequence comes from Candidatus Contendibacter sp., assembly GCA_029624675.1. GTDB lineage: Bacteria > Pseudomonadota > Gammaproteobacteria > Competibacterales > Competibacteraceae > Contendibacter. The sequence goes on along the minus strand of JARSSP010000044.1, from coordinate 81,821 downwards.
AGATCGGTCCGATCCACATAAGTGTACCAAGTCTCCTCGGGGTAGATCACGATGACTGGCCCCTCGGCGCAGCGGTCCAGGCAACCGGCGGTGTTGATCCGCACTTTATACGGGATAGCCGATCCCATCTGCTTGACCCGCTGTTTGACGTAGTCGCGGGCTTCCTGGGCACCGCACTGCTGGCAGCACTGCGAACCGTCGGGCCGCAGGTTGGTGCAAAAGAAAACATGATGGCGATAATAGGACACTTTCACTCCTCAACCCGGTTTTGAGCGTTCGCTGATGGCCACTCGTAACTATACCTCCCTTGACGTGCTGTTGATCAACCTGGACCAGGCGGTTCGCACCCTGTTCGGCCACCCGACAACCACTGGCCGACCCAGTCCCGCCGCCGCGCCACCGGCCGAATTGCCGCCGGGCGAACAAAGGCAGGCGGCGCGGCTGATGCGAGTCAACCACACAGGCGAAGTTTGCGCCCAGGCGTTGTACCAGGGTCAGGCGTTGACGGCGCGGCTGGCCGAAGTGCGGGATCGGATGGAACGGGCCACTGTCGAGGAAAACGATCATCTAGCTTGGTGCGAGGCGCGTCTTCGGGAACTGGACAGCCAACCCAGCCTGTTGAATCCGTTGTTTTACGCTGGCGCCTTCGCCATCGGCGCGCTAGCCGGCGCGGCTGGGGATCGCTGGAGTCTGGGCTTCGTCGCCGAGACCGAACGGCAAGTGGTCGAACACCTGACCAGTCACTTGAAGCGCCTGCCGGCCACCGACCGGTCAAGTCGGGCCATTTTGGAGCAGATGCGGGAAGACGAGGCTCGCCACGCCACTACCGCGATGGCGGCGGGCGCCGCGCACCTACCGTTCCCGGTGCGCGCGCTGATGAAGGGAGTGTCGAAAGTGATGACTCAGACGACCTACTGGGTTTGACACCCTGATGATGCGGAGCGAACGGATATTGACCGCCGCCACTTTGGATAAAGCCTTTGCCAAATAACGCTCCCGTGCTGAGCCTATGCCTTTCGCTAAACAGCAGCCACTCATTCACCGTGAACCCTGGTCGCGTGCTGGAACTGATCGGCCAAGGGGAGAGCAATTCACTGGAATTCAAGGAAGAACAGGTCCGCTCGGAATCGCTGGCGCGGGAAATGGTTGCGTTCGCCAATGCGCTGGGCGGCGTCATCCTGATCGGTGTGGCTGACGACGGCGTGCTCGCCAGCATCACCGACTCCGCCGAAATTCACCTACCGCAACCGGGTGAAAATTTGTTCGCCCGGTCAGTTGCCGAATACCTTGAATCTGGAGAAAATTCGCTACGGTAACTTGGCTCCGCGCAATCTATTCGTTCTCAAGTACCTCGACAATTTGCGCTATATGGATGGCTTGGGGCGCGGAATGCCAATGGTCCTGCGAGAAATAGGCGAGTGGGTGCGGTTTGATGAGATTGAGAAGTTGTTCGTGTTGAAACTGGAGTATTCCTAAAACTTTGCCAAGTAAAAATCTTATGCTGTATTAGCCTTGACAATTCTGGAGCTTACCAATGCCGACTAACAGCACAGTACAGCACATTATTTACATCCATAATAATATTGCTAACACTATTTTCCGCAATTACAAACTTGTTTTGCTACTAATTTTCTGCTTTGTGGCCGCGAATACCTTTGCCTTTATCTTTGTATACCAGGAACGCTACGTCTATATTTGGGATTGGGCAGTCTACTGGATTTACTATCAGGATTTCGGTGCTCTCCTTCTACAAGCTCCACAGGAAGCATTTCGCTCGTTGGCTGCCTCCGTGACGCAGGATTATAGCTATCTTCCCGTATTACCTCTAGCGCCGTTCTCGTGGGTTTTTGGCGGCAGCCGCTTGGCTTATATACTGGCCATCACAAATATCTTCGTACTTCCGGCGGTTCTTCTGATCGGTTGGGTCGTCCAATGCCTCGACAAATGCTCAAATAAACCCGCAGGACTCTCTGAATTTGCCTTGGTCACCCTGTTTTGCTTGACGTTGCACCCTCTTTGGGCGCCAGTTTTGCAAGGCAGGCCAGATATCGTCGGCTTAGTCGTGGTACTCATTATCCTATCGATTTACTTCAAAAACCCGCTCTGCGAAAAGACATACGGCTCCCTTTTGTTTATCGGGTTATTGCTCTCATTAATCTTTCTATTACGCAGGTGGTACGCGTACTGGGCGATAGCTTTTTTCCCGGCAGCGATGCTCGCTGATTTATTTCGCCCTCAAAAGGCTGGGTCGAACTTTCTTGTCAATGTTCTGCTGACCCTACGCAATACTGCTCTCATCGGGATTACCAGCGGCGTGGTTCTCTGGATTATCGCCCAGCCCCTCATCATACGCGCATTAACCACGGATTACGCCGATGCATTCTCGGCGTATAAGATGAGCGCGACCTTTCTGGATGGCTTAGGACGCACGGTTGACTACTTCGGGGCGCCACTTCTAACCGCGTGTGGACTTGGCTTGATCATCCTTACCCTGCGCAAGGAAACCCGTTTCGTGGGAGCTTTCTTTCTGATGCATTCTGCCATTATCTTCGGATTGTTTTTTCGAGTTCAGGATTTTCATCCGCATCATTTTTATTTGTTCTTTGGAATGCTTGCCATAACCATTGGAATATTTCTGACATGGATCTATACACGCCTGAAGTTTTTTCTGGTCAGATCGCTTGCAGTTGCATCGATATTTCTTTTCAGTATATCAGCGTCCCTTGTGTTCTTTTTTCCTGCTGCGCATGCAATAGTAAAGCCTTGGATGTTTACCGTACTGCCAGGTCGATTGCCGGAGAATAAGCACTTTCCACTCGTTAGGTACGATATGGATAGACTGCGAATCCTGTTAACCGATCTAGAGGGAATTTATGCCAAAGAGCCTGGGGAAATTTATGTCGTTGCGAGCTCACTGATCATAAATGACGACGTGTTACGCAACCTCTGTCGCGAAGTCCAACCGCCGATCCTCCCGTGTAGCAGCATTCTTGTAAGCAACCACGTAGATAAAAGGGACGGCTTTCCACGTCAAATTCTGGCAGCAAAATATGTTGTACTGGCGGCTCCCGCGCAATATCATATGAGACCCGAAGATCAACGCGTGATTGGATTCCTTGCACGTGATTTTGAAGCCGGTCGAGGTATTTCGGGGGCTTTCCATCGTCTAAGCAACAGCTATCAGTTGGAGCACGATGTAAGCATTTCAATTTTCCATAGAATACATCCGATTCCGGAGCAAGCACTTCAAGAATTAGCGGAGGAGTTTCGTCGGAGCTACCCTGACCATTCCAAACTTTTCACCATAACTCCTGCCCTTTAAAGTAAAAACCATTGGTGCTAGTTTAATTCACAGGTTGAACTCCGCGATGGACAGCGGAATGAAACCCTCGGGACCGGGATTCAAGCCGTGCCATTGAATCAGTAAATTGAAGGCGGTGACGGTGAACGCCAAGCGGGCCAAGACGTAGTCCATCACGCGATGACCGATCTTCTTGAAATAACGGATCAGGGTCAGCATCGAAAACACGGTTTCGATCCGCATCCGGTCGTTCCAAACGCCGCGCGGGCAGAGTTTCAAGTTGGGTGGATCACCCTCATGAGCGTGGAAGCCGGTATCGGCCAGGATGATCATGCGGTCCTCGAATCCCTGGATCAGGGGCTGAAACCCAGTATCGTGGGCGTGGGCCGATGCCCCCAGCCAACCGACGACTTCACCCCATTGATTGATCAACAGACAGCGCTTGCAGCCGACGATCCACCGATGATTAGAGAGTCCCTTGCCACCGATCGGGGCCGGGCTTCGTCCTTCGCGAATCGGATGGATCAGTTCGATACCGTCGCTGTCCACGATGCCCAACAGGGTCGGCGGTGCCAGGAACAGCAAGGTCCACTGCCGATGGGTCTTGAACGGACGAAACAACCGGGTTCGCTCGGGCAGGTGGGGGAACAAGGGGTGGTAGTCCCGCGTCAGCCAGCGGTAGAACGCGCGATTACCTACCCCCTTCAAGGCATGCAAAACGCCCAAGGTCACCACTTCGCTGGGCCACAGCGTCGCTTGGGGATGCTTGGGCAAGGACCGCATCCGATCGGCAAAACAGGTCCGTGATAAAGTCGATGGTGGTCATGACCGCTCTCCGGTGATTGTCAACTTGGAGTGTATATTACATTAGGTAAACCCCCGGCTCTGCCGGGGAGACAGTAAAAGTTTGACAGTTCCGGGAGTCCCTCAGGAGACTCCCCGCCGTGAGCCGCCAAAGCACACGATGAGGAGAATCCTGATGGACGGACCAGGAAGCCTAAGCCACTCGACTTGGGAGTGCAAATACCACGTTGTGTTTATCCCAAAATGTCGTCGTCGGACGCTTTATGAACAGCTAAGACGACCCTTGGGAGAAGTGTTTCACCAGTTAGCTCGGCAGAAGGAGAGCGCGATTGAGGAAGGCCATTTGCTGGTGGATCATGTGCATATGTTGATTGCGATCCCACCGAAGTATGCGGTATCGCAAGTGATTGGGTTTATCAAGGGCAAAAGTGCGATCCACTTGGCGCGGGTCTATGGGGAGCATCGGCGCAACTTTACCGGGCAACACTTTTGGGCACGGGGCTACTTTGTTTCGACGGTTGGTCGGGACGAAGCGGTGATTCGTGACTACATTCGCCGCCAGGAAGAAGAGGATCGCCGGTTGGATCAACTCAACTTTTGGCCGGACGAACCCCCTTCAGGGGGTGCCCGATAGTGGGGCCGCGTTAGCGACCCCCTGAACCACCTTTAGGTGGTTCCCAACCATTGGGGCCGCGTTAGCGACCCCGTTTAGCCGCTTTGAGCGGCTCATAAACTAAAGCCCCCGGCTCTGCCGGGGGATATTTACATAAGATGACATGGGGGCGGTCGTGGCCGCTTCAACTCAGCCTAAAAACTAGCACCAATGGTTAAAAGTTGATTCAAGCGAAAGTAGACATTCCAAACTTTTCACCATAACTCCTGCCCTTTAAAGTAAAAGTTGATTCAAGCGAAAGTAGAATTTGATTCAAGCGGATTAAAACTAGCCGAACTATTCTTATTCAAGAAACGCGCTCAATTTTACCAAGATGACCAATGAGCACATCCATTCCCCTCTGCATCGACCTCGACGGCACCCTGCTGAATTCCGACCTGCTGCTGGAAGCCGCTTTCGCTCAACTCAAACAAGCGCCGCCCTCGGTGCGACACTGGCCGCGCTGGCTGGCAGACAGCAAGGCCCGGCTCAAGGCGGAAATCGCCGCGCGGGTGGAACTAGACATCGCCACCTTGCCCTACAACTGGGAGCTGCTGACCTTTCTGCGCGAGCAGAAGGAACAAGGACGAACCCTGGTGCTGGTCACCGCTTCGCATCGCCGATTCGCCGATGAGATCGCGACGCATCTGGGCCTGTTCGACGCGGTGCTGGCCACCGACGGCGACCGTAATCTGGCCGGCCCGCGCAAGGCCGAAACTTTGGTGGAACGCTACGGCGAGCGCGGCTTCGACTACGCCGGCAACGCCGCCGTGGACCTGGCCGTCTGGCGCCACGCCCGCCGCGCCCTCGTGGTCAACGCCCCACCCTCCCTGGCCGACCAGGCCCGCGCGGTCTGTGAGGTGGAGCAGGTTTTCGCGCCAGACGGATCGGCATGGCGACCGTGGAGCAGGGCGCTGCGCCTGCATCAGTGGCTCAAGAACGTGCTGATCTTCGTGCCGTTGGTCGCCGGCCACGCCTGGAATCAGCCCGACACGCTGCTGCTGGTGCTGCTGGCCTTCCTCAGCTTCGGGCTGTGCGCCTCCAGCGTTTACCTGCTGAACGACCTGCTGGATTTGAGCGCTGACCGCCGCCATCCCCGCAAGCGTCACCGTCCTTTCGCCGCCGGCCAACTTCCCATCGCCCATGGAACCGTCGCCATTCCGCTGCTGCTGATCGCTGCGTTCGGCCTGAGCCTGCTGATCGATCCGCCCTGGTTCAGCGCCGTGCTGGCCACCTACTATCTCTTCACCCTCGCCTATTCGCTGCGGCTCAAGCGCACTCTGATGCTCGACGTCGTCGTGTTGGCCGGGCTGTACACGTTGCGGATCATCGCCGGCGCGGCGGCGGCCAGCATCGAACCCTCGTTCTGGCTGCTGGCGTTCTCGATGTTCCTGTTCCTGAGCCTGGCCCTAGTCAAGCGTTACGCCGAACTGTGGACCCTGCGCGAGCAGGGCGACCTGAGCGCGAGTGGGCGGGGATATCATGTGGACGATCTGGGCCTTCTGCAAAATCTGGGCGGGGCCGCCGGCTATCTGGCGGTGCTGGTGCTAGCGTTGTACATCAACAGCGAAACCAGCCGCGCGCTGTACGGCCACCCGATGGTGATCTGGCTGCTCTGTCCGGCGCTGCTGTACTGGATCAGCCGGGTCTGGTTGATCACCCATCGCGGCGAGATGCACGACGATCCGATCATCTTCGCCCTGACCGACGCCCATAGCCGCTACGTGCTGTTGGCCTGCGCGCTCATCCTGCTGGGCGCGATGCCCAAGTGAACGCCGCCATGGCCACGACCGCGCCGGCCAGTTGGGGCCGCTATCCCTCTTCCCACCCACACCGCCTGTTGCCGTGCCGCGATGCCCGAGTGCCTGCCTTGCCAGATGAGCCGCAGTTTTGCCTGCCGTTCGGCAACGGTCGCAGTTACGGCGATATCTGCCTCAACAACGGCGGCGCGCTGCTGCTGACGCGAGGGATGGATCGTTTCATCGCCTTCGATCCGGTCACGGGACTGCTGCGGGCGGAAGCCGGCGTGCTGCTTTCGGAGATTCTGGCGCTGATCGTGCCGCAAGGCTGGTTCCTCCCGGTCACCCCTGGCACTCAATTTGTCACCCTGGGCGGAGCCGTCGCCAACGATGTACACGGCAAGAACCATCATCTCGCCGGCAGCTTCGGCGGTCACGTTCGCGCCTTTGAACTACTATGTTCCGATGGCAGCCGCCTGACCTGTACGCCGGAGCGCAATGCCGACTGGTTTCGGGCGACGGTCGGTGGCCTGGGGCTAACCGGCTTGATCACTTGGGTGGAAATCCAGTTGCAGCGCATCGCCAATCCCTGGATCGTGGCCGAGAATCGGCGCTTTGCCCGTCTCGACGAGTTTCTGACGCTCAACGCCGAGTACGAGGCACGCTATCCCTATACCGTGTCCTGGATCGACTGCGCCGCTCGGGGTGGGGCGCTGGGCCGGGGGATTTATATGGCGGGGATGCACGCGCCGCCCGGTCTGATGAAGCCGCCGCCATCAGAACGTCGGGCGCTGACCGTGCCGTTCGCGCCGCCGGTCTCCCTGGTCAATAACCTCAGCGTGCGCGGGTTCAATTGGCTTTACTACCATCTGCCCCGCCCGGCGCGCGGGCTGACGCCTTTTCCACCGTTCTTCTACCCGTTGGACAATCTGCGGGAATGGAATCGGCTGTACGGACGACCGGGTTTTTTCCAGTACCAGTGCGTCCTGCCGCCCGCCGTCGCCCGCGAAGCGTTGCGGGAAGTTCTGGCCCGCATCGCCGCCAGCGGTCAGGGGTCGATGCTGGCGGTGCTCAAGCGCTTCGGCGACCAGGCTTCGGGTGGCCTGCTGTCCTTCCCCCGGCCCGGCTTCACCCTGGCGCTGGATTTTCCCAATCTCGGGCAGAAGACGCTTGATCTGCTGGAAAGTCTCGATCAAGTGACCCGACAGGCCGGCGGCGCGGTTTATCCGGCCAAGGATGCCCGGATGAGCGGCGACAGTTTCCGTCGGTATTTTCCGCAATGGGTGGAATTCAGCCGTTTCATCGATCCCCGGTTCTCTTCCAGCTTTTGGCGGCGGGTGATGAAAGATTGATCCCCTCACCCCTAACTCTTTATCTTATGGAGCAGGGGGAGAAATTTTGTAAGGTAATACCATGCGCAACATTCTGATCATCGGCGCCACTTCCGCCATCGCGGAAGCGACCGCCCGCCGTTTCGCCGCTGGCGGCGCCCGCTTCCACCTGGTCGGGCGCAATGCCGAACGGCTTGCCGCCATCGCCCGCGATCTGGAAATCCGCTCCGGTCAGCCGGTCGTGAGTGAAAGCCTGGACCTCGACCACCTGGAGCAGCACCCGGCCCTGCTGGAGCGGGCCGAACAAGCCCTCGGCGGCATCGACGTGGCGTTGATCGCCCACGGAACGCTGCCCGACCAGAATGCCTGCCAGCAATCGGTCGAGAAAACCCTGGCGGCGATTCACACCAACGCGCTGAGCGTGATCAGCCTGGCGACCCTGCTGGCTAATACGTTCGAGCGGCGTGAGTATGGAGCTTTGGTCGTCATCGGTTCGGTGGCCGGCGACCGGGGTCGACAAAGCAACTATGTTTACGGCGCGGCCAAGGGCATGGTGAGCTTGTTCTTGCAGGGACTGCGCAACCGGCTCAGCGGCAAGGGTATTCAGGTCATCACGATCAAACCGGGGTTCGTGGACACGCCGATGACCGCCGCGTTCGAAAAGAAGGGTCTGTTGTGGGCGCAACCCGACCAGATCGCCCAAGGCATCGTCGCCGCCGTCGAACGTGGCCGGGACGAGGTTTATCTACCCTGGTTCTGGCGCTGGATCATGTTGATCATCCTGCATATCCCGGAACGGCTGTTCAAACGGCTGAAACTCTGACCGGATCAAGCGGATCGTCGGCGCAAACTGGGCAGTAGCCACAACCACGTCAGCAACTGCCCGGCCAGCGCCAGCCCGAACGCCAGTCGATAGCCGGGCTCGGCGTAACCCCCGCCCACCGCCGGCCAGCGGTTGATGATCGCGCCCATGCCCCACTGGCCGGTGAACGCCACCGCGAACATCAGCAAATTCAGGGCGGTGTTCACCCGACCCGCCAGCGCCGGTGGAAACGCCTGGGTCAGGATGGCGTAGTTCAGCGTTCCGGCGGTGCCCAGAAAGCCGAACAGCGCCCACAGCGGCCATAGCGGTTCCAGCTTCAGCAGCAGCGCCAGTTGCACCAGCATGAACAGCGCCATGCCGCTCGTCGCCACCACCAGCGGCGGAATGCCGCGCCGCGATAGGCGATAGGTCACCTGGCCCATGCCGAGGAATCCCGCCACCATCGCCGCTGCGGCCCAGAACAGGTAGTTGGCGGCGGTGGTTTTGTCCAGCCCGGCCACGTCGCGCAACCACGGCCCGGCCCACAACCCCAGAATCGCCATGAACGCCGCCTGCGACATCGCGCTGCTCGGCGCGATCCGCCAGAACACCGGGCTGCTGAAAATCTCCGCCACGCCGCGCCATTGTTCGCGCCAGCCGCTCGTCGGCGCATGACGACCCTGCTCCGGCACGGTGAGCCACAGGGCGGCCGCGACCATGACCGTCAGGGTGGCCAGGCTGGCGAAGACGCCCCGCCAGCCTAGCAGGGGCAGGATCGCTTCCACCGGCGCGGTGGCCGCCAGCGCGCCCAATCCACCCGCCGCCATCACCCAGCCATTGACAGCGGGCAGGCGCGCGGCGGGAAACCACAGGACGAACGCCTTGAAGCTGGCCATTAGACAGGCCGACACGCCCAAGCCGATCAGGCCCCGGCCGATGGCCAGTTCGGTCAAACTGTGGCTGAACGCAAACAAACCGGCTCCGGCCGCCGCGAACAGTAGTAGCGTCGCTTCCACCCGCCGTGGTCCGAATCGATCCAACAACATGCCCAGCGGTAGTTGGAAAGCGCCGAAGGTCAGGAAATAGACGCTGGTCAACAAGCCGAGGTCGGTGGCGTCAAGCCCTAGTTCCGTGGCCAGATAGGGCGACAGCACCGCGTTGATGGTGCGGTAGAGATAGGACAGAAAATAGCCGGCGGCAAAGGGCAGGAGGATGCGGAGCAGAAGCGCCGGCGGCAATTTTTGGGAGAGCGTTGGATTGGGCATGTGCGACGGCAAGAAGTAGTAGCCTGAGATGGTGGGTTTCGGCCGGTTTAGCGCCCGGTTGCCAGCGGCGCGTCCAGCCGGCGCGTCAGCCGATACACTCTTTCCAGCAGCCAGGTCAAACCTCGCTCTCGCCAGCGCGATTCATCGGACAGGGCGTCGCGGGTATACAGCAATTCCACTTCGTGCGTCGATTCGTACAGGGCCCGCACCTCCGCCTCGTCCACCGCGAACGGCGGCCCCGGCGACACCGACTGGTCGTATTCCATGGTGACCAGCAGCATCCGCGTTTCGGGTGGCAAAATAGTGTTGAGATGGCGGGCATAACGCTCGCGCATCGTCGGCGGCAGCGCGATCAGCGAGGCGCGGTCGTAAACCCCGGCGCAATCAGCGACGTGGCGCGGCTCCAGGGCGAAGAAATCGCCAAGCAGGATACGGACCTCGTCGACCTCCCAAACCTCGAACATCCCGTCCCGCCGGTGGCGTGGCGACAACCCGTTTTCGGCGAAAAAAGCTTTGACCGCCAGCGGGCTCAGTTCCACACCGGTTACCGGATGGCCTTCCCCCGCCAGCCACAAGAGGTCGAGGCTTTTGCCGCACAGCGGGACGAATACCCGCTGACCGGCGCGCGATTCCAGACGAGGCCAGAACCGCTGGAGATGAACGTTGAAGTCCTGCTGGTGGAAGCCGATCTCGGCCCGCGCCCAGCGTTCGTGCCAGAAACTCGGTTGCATATCGTTACCCTGTCTGTTCAATCGAACCCTGAGCGAATGATGGTTTTGCCAGCGCTAGGCCGTTGAAAATCAGGCCCAGCGCCAGCCCCGCCACCGCCAATCCACGTCCATCGCCGCCAGCGCCCCGATCCAGCCAGATTCCGGTTCCAGGTTCAGTACGCTCCATTCGCATCCCTGTCCATCCCGCGCGCGCGCGCGCTCGTCCGGATGGGCATCCGCGCGGCAACACACCTCCAGGGTTCGCAAGCCGCTGGCTAAGCCGCCGCCGATCGCCTTGGCGATGGCTTCCTTGCGGGTCCAGCAGGCGAAAAACGCGGACTGGAGCCGTTCCGCCGGCAATGCCTGGAATGCCGCCCACTCGCGCGGCGTACACACTCTTTCGATGATCGCGGCATGGTTCACGCCTCGATCCAGACGCTCCAAATCGACGCCGACCTCGCGGCGGGCCACGGCGTATAGGGCGCGGTCGCCGCTGTGCGAAAGATTGAAATGTAATTCGGCTTCAATGTCCGTGCCGGCCAATGCCGGCTTGCCGTGCGCGCTCAGCTCAAAGCGCAACGTTGCGGCCGGTCGATCTAGATAACGACCCAGCAGTTCCCGCAACAAACCGCGTCCGGCGATAAAGCGATTCTGGTGCTCGGGAAAGCGAAAGCGCGCCGCCCGCTCCCGCTCGTCAGCCGTCAACGTCGCCGCCAGAGCAGCCAGCGGTATCGGTGGCTGGTCCAGCATTGCTAACCAAAGGTGAATCTCGTCGGCCGCCAGTTCGGGACGGCTAAAAGCTTTATGAAAACCGGTTCCTTGCGCCATGGTCGTCATTCAATTTTTTAATGTGTCGCGCCAAGGGACAAAGGTCCCAGGTTCAACCGGGTTGAACATTTTCTATAATCCGGTTGAATATATCCTATAGTTCCATTTCAGGTTGCTCAAAACCACGCGACCCCGCCGATCCCAAGCACATGCCACGCCATCCAAGCCGACCGCTGTTTCCCAACCATCCATGCAATATCGATCATCCCTGATCCCCGATGGGCTGGGAACCGGTTGATCCGTCAACCCGACAGCCTTTACCCACGCAATCCTCAACCATCCGACGGGCATCATGCCGAGGAGTCGAAGTATGGAGATCATCAAAACCGACGTTGCCATCGTGGGCGCGGGAGGGGCGGGGCTGCGCGCCGCCATCGCGCTCGCCGAAGCCGATCCAAAGCTACGCATTGCATTGATTTCAAAAGTCTATCCGATGCGCAGCCATACCTGCGCGGCCGAAGGCGGCGCCGCCGGCGTCATCAAGTCCGACGATAGCCTCGACCTGCACTTCAACGACACCGTCGGCGGCGGCGACTGGCTGTGCGACCAGAACGCGGTCGAATACTTCATCAACGAGGCGCCCAAGGAGTTGATGCAACTGGAGCACTGGGGCTGCCCCTGGAGCCGCGAGCCGGACGGCTCGGTGGCGGTGCGGCCGTTCGGCGGGATGAAGATCAAGCGCACCTGGTTCGCCGCCGACAAGTCCGGTTTCCACATCCTCCACACCCTGTTTCAAACCTCGCTCAAGTATCCGAGCATCCAACGCTTCGACGAGTATTACGCCATCGACTTGCTGGTGGACGACGGGCGCTGTCAGGGTCTCACCGCGCTGGAAATCCGCAGCGGCGAGATCAAGCAGTTCCAGGCCAAGTCCGTCATCATCGCCGCCGGTGGCGCCGGCAAGATGTTTCCGTTCACCACCAACGGCGCGATCAAGACCGGCGACGGCATGGCCCTGGCCTATCGCGCCGGGGTGCCGCTCAAGGACATGGAGTTCGTTCAGTACCATCCTACCGGCCTGCCGAACAACGGCATTCTGCTGACGGAAGGCTGTCGCGGCGAGGGCGGCATCCTGGTCAACAAGGATGGGCGCCGCTATTTGCAGGATTACGGCATGGGACCGGAAACCCCGGTCGGTCAACCCGTGCTCAAGACCATGGAGCTTGGCCCGCGCGACCGGTTGAGCCAATCGTTCTGGCACGAGCAACGCAAGGGCAACACGGTTTCGACGCCCTGGGGCGAGTGCGTGTTACTGGACATGCGCCATCTGGGCGAAAAGAAGATCAACGAGCGCCTGCCGTTGGTGCGCGATCTGTGCGTCAGCTACCTGAACATGGACCCAGTCAAGGAGCCGATCCCGATCCGTCCGGTGGTGCATTACTGCATGGGCGGCATTCATACCGACATCAAGGCCGCGACGCCGGTGCCGGGCTTGTTCGCGGCGGGCGAATGCGCCTGCGTCAGCATCAACGGCGCGAATCGGCTGGGCTCCAACTCCCTGACCGAACTGCTGGTGTTCGGGCGGCGGGCGGCGTTGAGCGCCATCGAGCATCTCCAGTCCGGCCTGTCCGCCAGCAACGACCCCGCGTTGTCCGCCCAGGCCAAGGCGTCGGAGGATCGCATCCGCGCCCTGTTCGACCAGAGCGCCGGCACGGAAACCGTCGCCGGGCTGCGCAAGGAGATGATGCACACCATGGAGGAGAACGCCGGTATTTACCGCACCGGCGAAGAATTGCAACGAGCCTGTGAGAAGATCGCCGAGTTGCGTGGACGCTACGCGAATCTGGCGCTGACCGACAAGAGCAAGGTGTTCAACACCGACCTGATGCAGGCGCTGGAACTGGGTTCGATGCTTGAGTGCGCCGAGGCGGTGGCGGTCGGCGCGCGGGATCGCAAGGAATCGCGCGGGGCGCACCAGCGGCTCGACTTCACCGCGCGGGATGATCAGAACTTCCTCAAGCACACCCTGGCCTACTATCATCCCAAGGAGCCGCCGCGCATCGAATACCTTGATGTCGTCATCACCAAGTCGCAACCCGGTGTCCGTGATTACTCAGGAGCCAAGAAATGAGCGAAGAACGCCAAATCCAATTGGAGGTGCTCCGCTACAACCCGGAGACCGATAGCCAGCCCCGGTATCAGACCTATACCGTGCCCTGCGTGAACGAGTGGGTCGTGCTGGACGCCCTGAACTACGTCAAGGAAAACCTGGACCCGACCCTGAGCTATCGCTGGTCCTGCCACATGGCGGTCTGCGGCAGTTGCGGCTACATGATCAACGGCGAACCCAAGCTGGGCTGCAAGGCGTTCATCCACGAGTATGGCGACCACATTCGGGTCGAGCCGCTGGCGAACTTCCCCATCGAGCGGGATTTGGTCACGGTGGTCGAGGATTTCATCGCCAAGCTGGCCAGCGTCAAACCGTACCTGATTCCCAAGGAAGACAAGCCGATCAGCGCGGGCGAGTTCAAGCAGACGCCGGCGGAACTGAAGAAGTTCAAGCAGTACACGCTGTGCATCAACTGCATGTTGTGCTACGCCGCCTGTCCGCAATATGGTCTGGTGCCAGAGTTTCTTGGCCCGGCGGCCATTTCCATGGCCCATCGCTACAACCAGGATTCGCGGGATGGCGGTCGGGATCAGCGTCAGGAGGTGATCGCCACCGACGAGGGCGTGTGGGAATGCTCGTTCGTGGGGGCCTGCTCCGAGGTTTGTCCCAAGCATGTCGATCCCGCCGGCGCGCTGCAACAGGTCAAGGTCGCGAGCACCATCGACTGGTACAAAGAACACTTGATGCCATGGGTGAAGAAATGAGCCGCAAACCTTATATCCGTGAAGTTTCCAAAACCTCCTGGTTTCTAAGCCAGCCGCGCTACAAGCGCTACATGGCCCGCGAGGTGACCTGCATTTTCATCTTCGCCTTTACCTTTCTGCTCATCTGCGCGCTGGGCAGTCTGGCCAAAGGGCCTGAAGCCTTTCAGTCGTTTCTGCACGCGCTGCGCAGCCCGCTGGGCGTGCTGCTCAATCTGGCGGCCCTGGTCGCGACGATTTACCACAGCATGTCGTGGTTCGACGTGACGCCACAGGCCATGCCCATCCAGCGGGGTGAAGAGTTCGTGCCGGGCAATGTCATCGTCGGCGCCCACTACGGAGCCTGGGCGGTGGTCTCGCTGATCATCCTGATCTGGGGAATCTAATTATGGCCAAGTCCAACAAACCGATTTTCTGGGGATTGTTCGCCGCCGGCGGCACGGTCACCGCGTTCGTGACCCCGGTCCTCGTGCTGCTCACGCTGTTCGCCGCGATGGGATTCTCGCCGGATTTGTTCACTTACGAGGCCTTGCGTGGTTTCGCCGCCCACTGGCTGGGCAAACTTATCATCCTTGGCGTGATCGTACTGTCGCTGTGGCACGCCGCGCACCGGCTGCGGGTCACCGTTCATGATTTCGGCGTTCGCGCCGATACGGTGGTCGCCTATGTCGTGTATGGAATCGCGGGCCTGGGTACGCTGATGACGATCATTTACCTGCTACGGATCTGAGGGAGAACCTTCCGATCCGCCGGTTGTTTCATTCTTCACCTTCACCTCCCCTCTCTCCCCCTGGTAGAGAGGGGATTTTCGATCCAGGCACCAAGGAAGTTTTCGCAATGAGTTCCCAACCTGCTCGAACCACGGCCGCACGAGTTCAGTTGCCCGCGTCGGATCAAGGCATGGATTTGCCGTCCGTGCTTCCCACCGCCGAAGGCGCGGCCCAGATCGAGACCAGTCGAAGGGAGAACGACGCCACCGCGTCGGTTCCCCTCCCCGCCTATCTCCAGCAAACCTACTGGTGGGCTTATTTACACCCGGCCGCCGTGCGCATCTTCGAGCGGCAATGGCTGGTCAATCTGATTTTGTGGGGCAATTTCGCCCAACTGCGTGATCTGGCCCTGGACGAGATCGGCCCTTCCATTTCGGGTTCGGTGCTCCAAGTGGCTTGCGTCTATGGGAATTTCACCGAGCGGCTGGTCGAACGGCTGGAACCGACGGGGCGGCTGGACGTGGTGGATGTCGCCCAGGTCCAGTTGGAAAATCTGAAAGAGAAGTTGGGGGATTCGGCGCGCGTTGGGTTGCATCATCAGGATTCGACCGATCTGCGGTTCGCCGACGCCAGCTACGATTGCGTCGTCCTGTTTTTCCTGCTGCACGAGCAGCCGGAGGACGTGCGCGCGTTGACCATCGCTCAGGCGCTGCGGGTGGTTAAACCCGGCGGCAAGGTGGTTTTCGTGGATTATCATCGCCCGAACTGGCTCAACCCGTTTCGTTACGTGATGACGGCCATCCTCAAGACTCTGGAACCGTTCGCCATGGATTTGTGGCGCAAGGAAATTTCGGACTGGCTGCCCGACCGGGGTCGGTCGCTGAAGATCGAAAAGGAGACTTTTTTCGGTGGGCTGTATCAGAAGGTGGTCGTGACCCGACCTGAGGAATGATCGGCGTCGAAAATTCGGTAGCCCGGCGGGTCAAGGTGGGAGGATAATAGCCTCACTTCCTACCCAACGGAGGTCAGCCGCAATGAACATCGTCCCGAATGTGGGTTCGACCGACAAAATCATCCGCCTCGCGGTCGGCGCCCTGCTGATTCTGCTGGCGCTATTTGGGGTTATCGGCTGGTGGGGCTGGATCGGCGTCGTCCTCATCGCCACCGCGCTGATAAACTGGTGCCCGGCCTATACCCTGCTGGGCATCAAGACTTGCCCGGCCAGCAATCCACCGGGCGCTTAGCCATTCCCGCTCAATGACTCACCCCGACCGGCCGCTCCAAGCGGCCGGTTTGTTTTCCTTAGCCCCGCCACTGCTCGGTACCCGGCCCCCAGCCCCGAAACCCGCTTGTCTCTTCAGATCAGAGCCTATACGAAAATTAATAATTATAAATCAATTGATTATATGTAGAAGCGGCCTTGGCCGCGATGGCTAACCCTCCTAGCGCGAGCAAGCTCGCCTGTACAATCAATGGGTTAGTTTTCGTATAGGCTCTGAAGCACTGGAGTTCATTGAAACCGTCGTCGACCGGGGCGGACCGAGGGCGCGAAGCGTCCGCGACAACGTTTGAGCCCAGGCCGCAGCCCGTCAGGGCCATCGGCCAGCAGTGAATGGCTAGGTTTCTTTCTTGATAAGAATCTCTTTTGACAGACTACCTCTTATCAGTTTCAGATCCCGCTTTTCTGAAAAATCAGCCGGGGTGTACTCATTAGACGGCTTTTTATCTGACAGCAAGCCGAGCCTTTGATAAGCCTCCGCAACGAGTTCACTACAGAAAAGACTGCTTAGATCTTCTGCGTTTGATCCACCTGGGCCATCGTATGCAGCCTTTGCTAACTCAAGCTTACTTTTCTCATAAGGGCGACCAGATATTTCTCGCCTCAACGCCATCAGCGCCTTGACATGATCTTGAGCGAGCACCACTCCCGTGAGTTTTCTTATAGAGATTTCACCGCTGTACTTTTCAACACGAGAGCTAAGTGGAACAAGCTGTACGCCTTGCCTAGATGTCTTTGTATCCAAATCTTCAATGCTGCTAAGCGTTGTCGACTCCCAAACCGTTATGAAGTCGTACTCCTCTAGCTTTAGGATCATTCCTACATGGGACCACTTGGAGACAGTAGCCCATTTGATTCCGGTACTTATTCCACCCTTGCCGGAAAACAGAACAATGTCTCCCGTGCTCAAATCACCTCGTAGTGCTTCGTTGTA
Source organism: Candidatus Contendibacter sp. (assembly GCA_029624675.1). Classification (GTDB taxonomy): domain Bacteria; phylum Pseudomonadota; class Gammaproteobacteria; order Competibacterales; family Competibacteraceae; genus Contendibacter. The sequence goes on along the minus strand of JARSSP010000044.1, from coordinate 64,655 downwards.
CACGCTTTGCGTTGCCATTTTTTTCTCCTTGATGTCACTAAAGAAATCTAACGGGGCGGCGGATAATCGGCGAGCCCGGACAAAATGCAATTTTGGACGGGCGATGTCCGGTTGGTGCCGGAAGCCGTCCGCTCGATGGAGGGGTTAGACCTCATTCAAGGCCACCGCGTCCTTGGCTTGCGTTTGCTCCACGCGAGTGCGGTTCGCGTGCGTAGACCTCTGCGCGCTCTTTGATCTTTCCTAGCCGAACCAGCCGCGCGGCTATTCCACCCTTGCTCCGACCATGGACCTTGGCCAACTCCGCTATAGGGGTGTTTGCGTCAAACGCAGCAATCAATCGCTGCTCCTCCTCCCGTATCCACGGCTTACCGGCGTGGTCGTCGTTGCTCGGTCTTGCCCGTGCTTCACTTCGCATGCCATCGAGCGCCCGAGCACCGAGGAACAGTGCGCGGATGATGGCTGGCGCGTTCAGCGGATTATCCGAAGGCAGAACTTCACCCGTTTCCGGATCAACGCCTTGAGCGAGCAGCTCAAGGATGCGCTTTGCTTCTCGCGGCGACATGCGACAGCTCCCCATGGTTGTGAGGTCTAACGACCCCGTTCAGCCGCCCGCGCGGAAGGGGCCTGAAAGATGAGCCAAACGTCCACGCGGGTCGGCTGGAACGGCGGGTAGGCGGGTGGGCAGGGAGACAAGGCCGGGGGTTCTCGGCTTTGGCTATTTGCCCACCATCCTTTTGTCGGGCAACAAAAAGACGTTGCCCGACCTACCCGGCTATGATCCTAAGCCTGGCCCCATATTCCCCGTTGCTGATTATCAGGATATATCAGCAACGACAACCGTCAGCATTCCAATTGACCCTCCATATGTAGAACCTCCGATTATGCTAACAACATATTTGTCAGGATCAAAATCACTAGCCGCAAATGTGTTTGTTTTTGTTCCCCATGGACAATCCCATGATATCTTGCAGACCTTATAATCTGGATCGTCGGGAGCTTTCCCGTCTATGCAAATATAGAAAGAACCTTCAGTTCCAGATGCGGCATCCGATCTGCCACATGAGGCAATTATATTGCTATAGGTATTGTTGTTCTCGAATTTGATATTATTGACAGCGGCGATATCAATTTCACTATCTTTATCGTCGTATTTGTAAAATTTCCCCCATATTAGATTTGCGAGATCGGCTCTTCCTGCAAAGCCTTTTACCCTAACTGTAAAGCTGACCCATTGCCCGTATGCCATTTTGTTCACCACTACAGTTTATGTCCCCACAGTAAAAAATTAAGAAGGTCTAGAGGACAATCAACCCTCTTAATCATGATGCCTAACGGGGTGGTGGATAACCGGCGAGCCCGGACAAAACGTAGTTTTAGACGGGCGATGTCTGGTTGATCCGCGTGGTTGTGCGGCGCTTCGCGCCGTGCAAGCTGCGGATGCTTATCCGCCGCCCCGTTGTCGCGGGCGCGAAGCGTCCGCGACAACTACCATGATCTGCAATCTTTGATAATAATTGCTTGATTATGGTAGATTTTATTTGTCGTTTAACATCACAAGCCCTTTGGCCCGGAAATCCCGCCAGGTTCGCCGTCCACCCGAAGTGGACTCGGCGCTACTAGGCATTTCTGACCCAGACGCATCTTCCATGCCATGCTGGGCATGGTGCGGATAGTGTTATCCATGAATGGCTTATCGGCGCTGGCGCTTTATTTTGAGCGCCGGGTGATTTCAATTTGAAACGGGGAGATTTCAGGCTGTTTCAATTTGAAACGAGCGCCGGTCGATAAACGAGCACGGGCACCATCAAGCAAGTCCGGCTTACCGCTCCCGCAGTCGCGGCAGCAATTCCACCAGATTGCAGGGCCGGGTCCGAGCGTCCAGTTGCGGTTGCAGGATGCGGTCCCAGCCGGTGCGACAGGCCCCGGTCGAGCCGGGCAGACAGAAAATAAAAGTGGCGTTGGCCAGTCCGCCCAGCGCCCGCGACTGGAGGGTCGAGGCCCCGATCTCCTCCCAGGACAGCATTCGGAACAATTCGCCGAAACCGACGATCTCCTTGTCCAGCAGCGGTCGGATCGCCTCGGGCGTGCTGTCGCGGCCCGTCATGCCGGTGCCGCCAGTGATCAGCACGATGTGCACGGCGGGATCGGCGATCCAGGCGGAGACGACCGCGCGGATGCGGTAAATGTCGTCGGGGACCAGGGTTCGCTCCGCCAGTCGATGACCCGCCGCCGTCAACCGGTCGACCAGGGTTTGGCCGGAAGTGTCGTTCGCCAGGGTTCGGGTATCGGAAACGGTCAGCACCGCGATGGTCAGCGGCAGAAATTCACGAGGGTCGGTTTCGTGGTTCATCCGGGTTCCTCCGGGTTCGAGCGGAAAAATTGGTCGATTCGGCTTGAAATGACGCGCGGCGGCCCTATGTGCAAAGTAACTTCCATCATCCCAGGAGATTTGATCATGACCCCGAGCCGCTACGAACCCTGGCAACACATGCGCCACCTGCGCAAAGAACTGGACCGGCTGTTCGAGCCTTACTCCAGCAGTGACGATCAATCCAGCGTCGCCACCTGCGACTGGATTCCGCCGGTGGACATCAAGGAAGAGAAGGAGCGCTATGTGCTGCGCGCCGATATCCCCGGTGTCGATCTCAAGAATATCGAGATTATCGCCGAAAACGGCGTCCTGACCATCCGTGGCAACCGTCCGAGCGAGACGAGCGAAAACCGCGCGGGTTACAGTCGGGTCGAACGGCCCTACGGCAGCTTCTACCGCCGCTTCAGCCTGCCCGATACCGCCGATCTGGAGCGAATCGCCGCGCGTGGTGCTCACGGCGTGCTGGAAATCAGCATTCCCAAGGCCACCCATACCCTGTCGCGGACCATCAAGGTCGAGGGTTAGGCCACCGGGCCGGCGGGGCCAACCCGCCGGCCGTTTCCTCAACCGCCCGGAACCGGCATGAAATACCAGGACTACTACCAGATTCTCGGCGTGAGCCGCGACGCCTCGACGGAGGACATCAAAAAGGCCTACCGCCGGCTGGCGCGCAAGTATCATCCCGACGTCAGCAAGGAAGCCCATGCCGAGGAGCGCTTTAAGGAGGTCGCCGAGGCCTACGAGGTGCTGCGCGACTCCGAAAAACGCACCGCCTACGACCAACTCGGCAGCAACTGGCGGGCCGGTCAGGAGTTTCGGCCACCGCCGGGTTGGCCAGGCGGTCCGGGAGGAGGGACCGGGCAACCGTTCGGCGCCGGCTTCGGCGGACGCGAGTTCAGCGATTTCTTCGAATCGCTGTTCAGCAGCGTGGGCGGTGGCGGCCCCAGCTTTGGCGGCGGACGCGGGTTTCACGGTCCCAGTCAGAGCCAAACCGTGGCGCTGGACATCAGCCTGGAAGAGGCGTATCACGGCGGTAGCCGGTCCCTGCAACTGCAACTGCCGGAGCGGGACGCCAGCGGCCGGACGAGCACGCGGACCCGCACCCTGAACGTCAAGATTCCCGCCGGAGTCGTAACCGGCCAGAAAATCCGCCTGGCCGGTCAGGGTGGATCCGGCGGCGGTCCCAGCGGCGATCTGTACCTGGAAGTGACCATCCGGCCACACGTGCTGTATCAGGTCAAGGGGCGCGACATCACGCTGGAAACGCCGCTGGCCCCATGGGAAGCGGCGCTCGGTTGCAAGATCGACGTCCCCACGTTGGGCGGCCCCGTCACGCTCAATATTCCAGCCAACGCCCACAATGGCCAGAAATTGCGGTTGCGCGGGCGTGGCCTGCCCGGTCAGCCGCCCGGCGATCAGTTCGCGGTGCTGCGCATCGTCAATCCGCCCGCCGACACCGAGGCGGCGCGGGAACTGTTCCAGCGGATGGCGCGGGAACTGCCGTTCGATCCACGCGTGCGTTGGCGTCGATAACGCCGGCTTGAAGAAAGACAGCGGGACTTCGACCCGGGGAACCCACGCAATAAGGCTGGAATCGAGACTCCAAGCTTTTCCGTATCCGCATCCGTTCTGGAATAGAGGTTTTTCCTACCCATGAATACCCGACGTTCGTTACTGCCCGCCGCTCTGCTGGCATGGGGTCTAATGCTTGCCGTTCCGTTGCCCGCCATCGCTACCCTGCCCGCCACTGTGGAAGGACAACCGTTGCCGACCTTGGCGCCGATGCTGGAGCGGATCACCCCGGCGGTGGTCAACATCGCCACCGAAAGTCGGATTTCACTGCGTCGCAACCCGTTGCTGGACGATCCGTTTTTTCGCCATTTTTTCAACGTCCCCGACCAGCCGCGCGAACGCAGGGCGCAGAGCGTTGGCTCCGGGGTGGTGGTGGACGCCCGGCGCGGCTACGTGATCACCAACCACCATGTCATCGATGGCGTCGATACCATCACGGTGACCCTGCGCGACGGCCGCAAGCTCAGCGCCAAGGCGGTCGGTTCCGATCCACAAAGCGACGTGGCGGTGATCCAGATTCCCAGCGCCAATCTCACCGCTTTGCCGCTGGCCGATTCCGACAACCTGCGAGTGGGTGATTTCGTGGTCGCCATCGGCAACCCGTTCGGTCTGGGTCAGACCGTCACTTCCGGCATCGTCAGCGCGCTGGGCCGCACTGGGCTGGGTATTCAGGGCTACGAGGATTTCATCCAGACCGACGCCTCGATCAATCCCGGCAATTCCGGCGGCGCCCTGGTCAACCTGCGTGGCGAACTGGTCGGGATCAACACCGCCATCCTGGCGCCCAGCGGTGGCAACGTCGGCATCGGCTTCGCCATTCCGGCCAACATGGTGTCGCGGCTGATGAATCAGATCGTGGCCCACGGTTCGGTGCGGCGTGGCCAACTGGGGGTGTCGGTGCAGGATCTTACCCCGGAATTGGCGCGGGCGCTCAATGTCCCCGCCGACCGAGGCGCGGTGATCGCTCAGGTCAGCCCTCGTTCCGCCGCCGCCCGCGCTGGCCTGAAGGAAGGCGACGTGGTGCTGAGCATCAACGACAAACCGATCCGCGATAGCGGCGGGTTACGCAACGCCATCGGTCTGCTGGAAGTGGGCGAGGCGGCGCGGCTCGACATCCTGCGCGACGGCAAACCGATGACCCTGAGCGCCAAGGTCGGCGAGTACGTGCCAGCCAGGACCGAAGGCGATGCCATCAATCCACGGTTGGCCGGCGTGGTTTTTGAGGACATTGGGCCCAATTCGCCGTTGAGCGGGCGGGGGGTGCGCGGCGTGATGGTGGCCAAGCTCGAATCCAGCAGTCCCGCCGGCCGGGCCGGATTGCAGCGGAACGACGTGATCGTCGCCGTCAACCGCCAGCCCATCGCCAGCACCGACGAGTTGCGCGAGGTCGCCAGCCAGAGCGATGGACTGATCCTCAATCTACTGCGTGGGCAGAGCGAATTGCTGCTAATGCTGCGGTAGGGGATTGACGCGAAAGTTCGATAGGTTCGGCCAGATTCGCCGCTTGGGAGGCGGGCGCTTCAATCCTCGCCCAATCGCAACACCTCGGCTAGGGCGTCCAGATCCGCCGCGCTGGTTTGTACCCGCGCCAGCGCCTCCATGGCCTGTTCGCGGGTAAGACCAAGCGTAAACATCGCCAGCGCCGGCAGTCGCTGGTTTTGCCCTTCGTCCAAGCCAATTTGTTGCAGCAACCGGTTGGCGATCAGCACCAGGTTGGAATATTCGGCGTGGGGTTGGGTGCAATCCTCGCTGTGATGCCAGCGCACCGCCGCGATCACTTCCTCGGGCATGGACCAGGCCTGCATCAACCAGGCGCCGATATGCCAGTGCTCGACGCCCAGCACATAACGCTCCACCGCGCTGGGCGACAGATGCCGATTGACCGTCAGAAAGCGGTTGAACAGGAAAAAACGGGCCGGAAACAGGTGGCCCAGGGCGAGATAGCCAAAATCGTGCAACAGGCCGCTCAAGTACGCCAGCCCTGGTTTGACGGTGACCGTTTCGGGCAATAGCTTGACCAATTCGCTGACCAGAGCGGCGCAATACACGCTGTGCCGCCACAAGTGTTGCAGACCCACCGGGCCATCGACCGGAACCTGAAGTGTCCGGCCCACGCTGGAGCCCAACAGGATGTTGAGCGTGGCCTCAATCCCCAAGACCTGGGTAATCGCGGTTTCCAGCGAATCGACCGCCCCTTGATGGCCGTGCAACGGGCAACGCGCCCAATACACCACCGGAGCGGCCAGGCTGGGGTTCTGCTCGATCACCCGGAGGATGTCACGAACCGTGACATCCGGGTTGGCGCGCAGCGCCAGCAGGTACTGCGCGATTTGCGGCATGGCTGGTAGTTCGGTGATGGTTTCAATGTGCTCGTGCGAGCGGGAGGAGGTATAGCGTTTGGTGAAACGGTTCAGATGAGCCGGTGTGAGCGTCTGTTGATTGTCTAGGGAATCCAGCTCTTCCGCTGGCGTCGCGAAGTGCTCCCAGCGGGCCCGAGCGAGCAACGCGCGAAAATCGGCGTTCCGCATGTGGACCAGCAAATTGCCACTGCCGCTATCAAAGTAAGTTTCATCCTCGTCACCCATGGCCAGGCTATCATCAACCAGGGCGGGGATGTGGAAAACTTCCGGTAGGGGTGGATAGGACCTGATCGAGCAGCCGCGACTTTGGAAGAAGCGGGCGGTTTCGGTACCGTGCGCCGGCTCAAGGTTACACTGCGACAAGTGGTAAAGCCGCGAAAAATCCAGAACGTGGCTGCAAGGCAGAATGGCCATCACCAAGCTGGATTTTTCCTTCAGCAAAACGATGCGCGCCACTTGCCGAAGCGGGATGGCGAGGCTTGCCGCGATCTGGTTCAGGGATTCGCCGGATGGACAGACAATCAGCCGGTAAGGTAAACCTTGCTGGTCCAGGTAGCTTTGAACGGCATCGGGCAATTTCATGACACGATGACCTAGGAGATGGTTGCCTTGGGAATCACTGAAAGATCATGGCGCTCGCTCGGTTTTGACAACGACCTTCGAACCATTGTCGGTGAGTGGTCGAGGCGGTTGCGCCATTCGCGTCGACATCGCTCCCGGCGTGGACTGGACATTGGTGGGCTTGGTGTTCGTGAGCTTGGCGGTGGGCCTGCTGGCGACGTCCGCGGGCTTGGCGGCGGACTTGGCGTCCGTGGGCTTGGCGGCGGACTTGGTGTCCGTGAGCTTGGCGGTGGGCTTGCTGGCGGCGTCCGCAGACTTGGCGGCGGGCTTGGCCATCGGTGGACTGGCGTCTGGCTTGGTGTTGGCGGTGGCTATGATCGGCGTAGCGGGGCTCTTGCGCGGCGCGGCGGGCTTTCGGAGCGGATCGGTCGCGGGCTGCGTCCGAGCGGGCGTTGCCGGGGCAGCGGGTTTTGGATTGACAGGCTCGTGAACGTCGATCTGCCGTTTAGGCAGTTCGGTATAGAAATCGTATTTGGGCTTGACCGGTGTGGGTTCCGCCACCGGAGCGACCACGGTCTTTGGCTGCGGCGCGGGGGGTGCGACGGCCGGTTGCGCTGGGGTGGGGGGTGCGACGGCGACGACTGGTGCCGGCTTGGTCCGGTCGCCCTTGATGTAGGCCAGCAAGCCGCCGAACAAGCCGATCAGCACCAAGGTGATGACCAGCAGACCGTGACGGCGCGCGCGTTGGCGGCGTGGTCCGGTTGCGACGGATTTGTAATCGCGGCGGCTGCTCACATGACCTCCGGGGCCGAAACGCCCAACAGGTTAAGACCATTTTTAATGACTTGCCGCGTGGCCAGGCTCAGGTTGAGCCGGGCGTCACGCAACGCGTCGTCCGGAACCAGAACCCGGTGTTCGTTGTAGTAGGCGTGAAATGCCGTGGCTAATTCACGCAAGTAGTGGGCCAACTGATGCGGCTCGTGGATGCGCGCGACGGTTTCCACCACCTCCGGATAACGCGATAGCGCCATCAGTAGGGCCTCCTCATGCGGTTCGGTTAGCAAGGCCAGGCTGGCCCGGCCACGCGCCTCATCCCGGACCAGGCCCTTGTCGCGCAACTGGCGCAGCACGCTGCTGACCCGAGCGTAGGCATACTGAATATAGTAGATAGGATTATCCCTGGATTGCGACTTGGCCAGATCCAGATCGAAATCCAGATGCTGTTCGCTCTTGCGCATGACGTAGAAGAAGCGGGCGGCATCGTTGCCGACCTCTTGGCGTAGCTCGCGCAAGGTGACAAATTCGCCGGACCGAGTGGACATCTGCGCCCGTTCCCCGTTGCGGTAAAGGATGGCGAACTGCACCAACAGGACGTCCAACTTGTCGGGATTCTCGCCCAGAGCCTGCAGCGCGGCCTTGACGCGGGGGACATAGCCGTGATGGTCGGCGCCCCAGATGTCGATGACCCAGTCAAAGCCGCGCTCGAACTTGTCCAGGTGATAGGCGATATCGGAGGCGAAGTAGGTGGTCTGGCCGTTTTCTCGTTCGACCACCCGATCTTTCTCGTCACCGAAGGCGCTGGAACGAAACCACAGCGCGCCATCCTGCTCGTAGACATAGCCGGCGTCGCGCAAGCGGTTGATCGTCTTGTTGACTGCGCCGCATTCGGCCAGCGTCCGTTCCGAGTACCACTCGTCGTACACCACGCCAAACTCGCGCAGATCGTCGCGAATGTCGTCGAGAATGGCGTTCAGACCCCGTTCGAAGATATAGCGGTAGTGGTGATCGCCCAACAACCGCTGGGTGCGTTCGACCAGGGCGTCGATGTGGGCTTCCTTGTCGCCCGCGATCACGATATCGCCATTCTCGTTCCGAATTTCATCCTGAGGCAGATTTCGGAAGATCGGCGCCGCCGCGACCATGTAGACACCGCCACGCTCGGCGTACAGGCGGGTGGCGATGTCGCGCACGTATTCGCCCTGGTAACCGTTGCTGGGAAAGCGAAACCGTTCGCCGCAGTGCTCCAGATAGCGCAGCCAGATGCTGGTGGCCAGGATGTTCATCTGCCGGCCAGCGTCGTTGACATAGTACTCGCGGTGAACTTGATAGCCGATCGCTTCCAGCAGATTGGCGACGGTGGCGCCGAAGGCCGCGCCACGACCGTGGCCAACGTGCAGCGGACCGGTGGGATTGGCGGAGACGAATTCCACCTGCACCCGCCGGCCTTCACCTCGGTTGCTCCGCCCAAAGGCGTCGCCCTGGTCCAGAATCTCATTGATCACCGATTGATGGGCGGTGGAGGTGAGAAAGAAGTTGATGAAGCCGGGGCCCGCGATTTCCACTCGGGCGATCCGGTCGGACGCTGGCAACGCGGCCACCAGTTGTTCGGCCAGTTCGCGTGGTTTGCGGCGAGCGGTTTTGGCCAGGGCCAACGCCAGGGTGCTGGCGAAGTCGCCACGCGCTCGATCGCGGGTATGCTCCAAGGGAATGTCCGTGGGCGCGTCATCGGGCAACAGTTTATCCTGGCGCAACTGCTGAAGCGCCTGGGCGAGGAGGGTGTGCAAATGTGCTTTCAAGGGAAAACCTCTCGGTGGGATCCACCGATCAACCGATCATGCCGAGCTTGAAGTGGTAGGTGATGAATTTCTTGAATTCGTTGACGATCTTGAACGAGTCGCGCAGCAGTTCCCGCTTGAGCTTGTTGAGCTCCTTGGGGTTCAGATAATTGTCCTGCGGCAACCCCTGAAGAGCCTTTTCCAGGCCAGCCTCGGTTCGCAGGGTGGAGAGATAGTTGAACGCCTCGATCAACTCGGCGCCGAAGGACGGCTGGAACAGGTTGCGCTGGCTGAGCGCGGTGATCCGGTCCACGGTATTGGTCTGCGGCAACCGATACTCCAGGGCCAGGCTGCGCACGCCGTGGACGATGGGAAAAATACCGCCTTTCTTGATATCCAGCTCGGCGCGGTTTTTTTCGAGCACGAAGTTGGTGAAGAACCCCAGGGGGGTTTCGAACGCCACCGTGCTCCTGGCGAACTGGCCGAAGAAGGCGCGGTGGTCGCCGAGCAGGCGGTACATGCGGTCCTTGACGTGCCGGAGCAGGTTCTCGTCGCCGGCCACCACCTTGGCGTCGCAGAAAATGGCGAATTGCAGGAAGGAATCGGGCGTGGGATGGACGATCCACTCGAACAATTCGTCCTTGAACGCCGCGACCGACTTGGTCCAATACGGATTCGACACCATGATGTTGCCGGGGCAACGCGGATAACCGAACTCCAGCAGGCATTCGGTGAATTCCCCGGTCAGCCGCTCCAGCTCGGGATGGGAAAAATCGTCGCGCAGGATCAGGGCGTTGTCCTGATCGGTCTTGAGCACCTGTTCCTCGCGACCCTCGCTGCCCAGCACCAGCAGGCAGGAGTTTTCCCAAACTTCCGGCGGCGCCAGCAATTCGAACAGCTTGCGCAACACCTTTTTGTTCAACTCCGACACCAGTTGCATGATGTAACCGATCTTGGTGCCCTGGTTATGCAAGTCGCGGACCACGTTGACCAGATCGTGGCTGGCCCATTTCAACTCGTCCTTGGAAACCGCACGGTCGATTTGCAGGGCGATCAGGTGCGAGTGGTTGGAGAGATAGCTCAGCAGGTCGATCTGTTCAAGGATGCCATGAATGGTCGAACCTTCGCGGATCACCAGCCGATTGATCTCATGGCGAGTCATCCGCAGTAGCGCGTTGAACAGGAAGTCATCCGGCGCCATGTCGATCAATTCGTAATTGGCGAGCGTTCCAACGGGCGCGTCCACCGATTGCCGCTGCACGATGGCGGCCTCGCGCAGATCGGTGGCGGTTACGATGCCGATTTCATCGTCACAACGGACCAGGACCGACTTAGTCTTGTTGGCTTTCATCGCCAGCGCGGTTTCGTGGATCGAGGTTTCAGCGGTCACGAAGATGGGCGGATGAATGTAGGCGTCCCGGATCTTGGCAACCGCGAACGCGGCCATGTCCCGGGCTTCCTCAAGGCCGCGCAGCGCCTCAAAACGTTGGGAAATCTTTCGCGGGTAGGCGTTAGCCAATGCTGGCTGGGTTTGAACGGCGTGCAAGAACAGGTCGCGCGGCAGCCGGTAGCAGCGGGTCGGTTCGCCGGCCACGAAATTGCGCTGGCTGGTCCCTTCCAAAAGCGCCTGAACATCGAATACGTCTCCGCTCGTGTAGGGTGCGATCACGCACACGAGCGACGGATGGTTGCGTTTGGACACATCAAGGGGACCATCGGACGGACGAGGCAAGACCGCTTGCGTGTCGTCCGCTTCCCAGATCGCGCCATCGATGACCAGATACAGGCAAGCGGGTGTTTCTCCAGCCTTCAGCAACACTTCGCCGGCACGGTGATGGCTGACCGTCAGCGCCTGGGCCAACCGTTCCAGATCCGGTTCGGGTAACTGGTCGAACGGATGCAAATGCGCGAGGAAAGTTTTTTGATCCAGTCGATCCAATGGGTCCAGGGTGGTCACGGCTGTTCCGTCCGGTTGCGCCAAAAGAAAACCCCCGCGCGGCGGTCGTCGCATGGGGGTATGTTAGCAGGATTTGGCTGACCCGGGAGAAGCGGGCCAGTCGACCCGCTTCTTCCCCAAACACCGTGAATTGCCTAGTGACTGGCCGCGCCCTCGGCGCCGATGCCGGTCTGGCAGCGCACGTCCTGCGCCTCGAACGAGGCGCATTCCTGCTTGCCTTGCTCGCTGCTGTCCATGATCGAGCCGATCCAGATGCCCAGGAACGCGAGGGTCATCGAGAACAGCGCCGGGTTCTTGAACGGGAAGATGGCGTCGCCCAGCTTGAGCACGTCAGTCCACACCGTGGGTCCCAGGATCACGAACAGGGTGGAGCTGACCAGACCCAGCCAGCCGCCCAGCAGCGCGCCCTTGGTGGTCATCTTCGACCAGAAGATCGACACGATCAGGATCGGGAAATTGGCGCTGGCCGCCACCGAGAAGGTCAGGCCGACCAGGTAGGCGACGTTCTGTTGCTCGAAGGCGATGCCCAGCAGGATGGCGATGACGCCCAGCACCAGGGTGGCGATCTTGGACACCCGGACTTCCTGCAACTCGTCGACGTTGCCGTGGGCGACGACGTTGGCGTACAGGTCGTGCGAAATGGCCGAGGCGCCGGCCAGGGTCAGGCCGGACACCACCGCCAGGATGGTGGCGAAGGCGACCGCCGAGATGAAACCGAGCAGGATGTTGCCGCCGATCGCCGCCGACAGGTTGACCGCCGCCATGTTCTGGCCGCCCTTGAGGGCCAGCGCGCCGGTCTTCGGGTCGGGAACCATGAAGCCGGATTCGGCCGGCATCAGCAACACGATGGCGCCGAAGCCGATCAGGAAGGTCAGGATGTAGAAGTAGCCAATGAAACCGGTGGCGTAGAACACCGACTTGCGGGCTTCCGTGGCGTTGGGCACGGTGAAGAACCGCATCAGGATGTGGGGCAGGCCGGCGGTGCCGAACATCAGCGCCAAGCCCAGCGAAATAGCCTCGATCGGGCTGGTGACCAGGGCGCCGGGCCGCATGACGGCGTCCTTCTTGTTATGGATCTCGGTGGCCTTCTGGAACAGCCGTTCCGGGCTGAGGGAACCATCGGTGGCGACCCACAGGGCGCCGAAGGCGATGATGGTGGCGCCGCCCAGCAGCAGGCAGGCCTTGATGATCTGCACCCAGGTAGTGGCCAGCATTCCACCGAAGGTGACGTACAGGATGATCAGGATGCCGACGATGGTCACCGCGTAGACGTAATCCAGCCCGAATAGCACCTGGATCAACTTGCCGGCGCCGACCATCTGGCCGATCAGGTACAGGATCACCACCACCAGCGAGCCGGTGGCGGCCATGGTGCGCATCGGCACCCGCTGGAAACGGTAGGACACCACGTCGGCGTAGGTGTACTTGCCCAGGTTGCGAAGCTGTTCGGCCATCAGGAACATGATGATCGGCCAGCCGACCAGCCAGCCCACTGAGTAGATCAGCCCGTCGTAGCCGTTGATGAACACCAGGCCGGAAATGCCCAGGAACGACGCGGCGGACATGTAGTCGCCGGCGATGGCCAGACCGTTCTGGAACCCGGTGATGCCGCCGCCGGCGGCGTAGAAGTCCTTGGCGGTCTTGGTGCGCTGCGCCGCCCAGTAGGTGATGCCCAGGGTGGCGGCGACGAAGGCCAGGAACATGATGATGGCGGGGATGTTGACCGACTGCTTCTTGACCTCGCCCACGTCGCCGGCGGCCAGGGCCACGCCGGCAACCAGGCTCAGGGCCAGGGCCGCGAATGCGTTTTGCCAGAGTCTCATAGCACTTCCTCCTTGATTTCGCGGGTCAGTCGGTCGAATTCGGAGTTGGCGCGAAACACGTAGATACCGGTCAACACGAAGGCGCTGATGATGACGCCGAGGCCGATCGGAATGCCGACGGTGGTGATCGAGCCCGTCCACAGTTGTTGGGAAAGGAAAGCCTTGTTGAAGGCGACGATCAGGATGAAGCCGTAGTAGATCACCAGCATGAGGATGGCCAGGATCCAGGCGAACGTCTTCCGTTTCGAGACCAGCTCGTGGTACTTCGGGTTGCTCTTTATAGCGTGCACCAAGTCTTGTTGCATCGTTATATCCCATGGGTAGCAGGTGGATTGCGAGGTATCGCGAATTGGCTGGCGCTGGGCGGTTACCGCGGGCGAACCGGACGATGCTTGCTTCTTGCTCCAGGAAAGCCAATTCTCGACACGTCCTTTAGCGGTCGGTTCGCTGCGCGAAAAACGCGCAAGCACAAAAAAGTCTAGTTGCCTCCTTCGCTAAGTAAAGGTTCCAGGTTTAGTTATTTTTTCAATCGGTTGAACTTTTCCCTCAAACCGGGCGCGGAAAAGGTCGTTTTCCGTCCATCAGCGTCGGTTGGCGGGCCAGATTGGACCAAATCGGGCGCCAGGGAGAATGGTTGGGATTGATTCTCAATAAAGCTCGATCGGATCGATATCCAGCGACCAGCGCACTTGGCGATCCTGGCGCTCCGCCCAGAGCAGCACAGCCCAGTGGTCGAGGAATCGTTGCAAATCTTGCCGCCGCGCCGCTTGCAGAAGCAGATGGGCCCGATAGCGGCCGGCACGGCGCTCCATGGGCGCGGGAACCGGTCCCAGCAGTTCCAGGCCAGCGGCAAGGGGTTCGGCCAGCGCCCGCGCGGCATTGAGAAACCCGGTGGCGCGTTTCGGGTCGACCGCTTCCGCCCGTAGCAGGGCCTGATGGGCGAACGGCGGCAACAGCGCCTCGCGCCGCTCCGCCAGCGCCGCCGCCGCGAAAGCGGGGTAACCTTCCGAAACTAGCACGCGCAACAAAGGATGATCGGGATGGTGAGTTTGAATGAGCACGGTTCCCGGCTTTTCGGCCCGGCCGGCCCGGCCGGCCACTTGCAGAATCAGTTGCGCCATCCGCTCGCTGGAGCGGAAATCCACGCCGTACAATCCCTGATCGGCGTCCACGACGCCGGCCAGGGTCACGTCGGGGAAATGATGGCCCTTGGCCAGCATCTGGGTGCCGATCAAAATGCGGCGGTCGCCGTTGTGGATGTCGGCCAGCAGGGTTTCCAGACTGCCGCGGCGGCGGGTGCTGTCCCGGTCGATGCGGGCGATGCCGATGCCGGGAAACAGCGGCCGCAGGGCGGTTTCGAGCCGCTCGGTGCCATGCCCCACCGCCCGCAGATCCACGCTGCCACAGACCGGGCAGATGACATCCACCGGTCGGCTGTCGCCGCAATGGTGGCAGATCAGCCGGCGCTGGCGCAGGTGTAGGGTCATGCGGGCGTCGCAGTGCCGGCACTGGCTCAGCCAGCCGCATTCGTGGCAGAGCAGGATCGGGGCGAAGCCGCGCCGGTTGAGAAACAGCAGCACCTGCTCGCCGCGCTCGAGATGCGCCCGCATCCGCTCCAGCAACGGTTGTGACACTCCCTCGGTCATCGGCTGGCGGCGCACGTCCAGAATCAGGATCGGTGGTTCGGTTCCCCCGCCGACCCGCTCCGGCAGGAGCAGCAAACGGTAACGCCCGCCGCAAGCGTTCTGGACACTTTCCAGCGCCGGTGTCGCCGACCCCAGCACCACCGGAACGCCGAGTTGCCGACCCCGAATCACCGCCAGGTCGCGGGCGTGGTAGCGAAAGCCATCCTGCTGCTTGAAGGACGGATCGTGTTCCTCGTCCACGATCAGCAGACCCGGCGCGCGCAATGGGGCGAACACCGCCGAGCGGGTGCCGACCACCACTTTCGCGGTTCCGTCGCGGGCGAGCAGCCAGGCGTTCAGCCGTTCCCGATCGCTCAGGCCCGAATGCAACACCGCCAGCGGTCCCGGCAAGCGTTCCCGAAAGCGGGCCAGCAGTTGCGGGGTCAGGCCGATTTCCGGAGTCAGCACCAATGCCTGTCGGCCGCGCGCCAGCACCGCCTCGATCAGGCGCAGGTAGACCTCGGTTTTGCCGCTGCCGGTGACGCCTTCCAGCAGAAAAGCCTGGAACCGGTCCAGGGCCGCGCCGATCGCCGCGACGGCGTCGGCCTGCGCCGCGCTCGGCGTGGGTGGAGCCGCGATCGCGGTGGTCGTGGCGTCCGTCGTGGTCGGTGTGGTCGCCGCGTCTAATTCCACCCAGCCCCTGGCGCGCAGCGCTCGCAAGGTAGCGGCGCTGTCTCGAACCACCGGCCGCAGGGTTTCCGCGTCGAGACCGGCGGGACACCGGGCCAGATGGGCGAGCAGCCGGCGTTGCGCGGGAGCCCGGCGCAGCGGGACCGATTCCGCCAGCGCGGTCAACCCGGCGGCGGTGATGCGCCACAGCGGCGGCGGTCGGGGAATGACGGCCGGTTCGCCCTGCCGCAGCAGCGCCGGCAGGGCGGCGGCGAACGCCTCGCCGGGCGGATGGCGGTAATAGCGTCGCGCCCACTGGGTCAACGCCAGCACGTCGGGCGGCAAGATCGGCTCGCGGTCGAGTACCGCCAGCGCCGGTCGCAGCAGGGTGGGGTCCAGTTCGCTGTCGCCCCCGATTTCGACCAGAAAACCGACGGTTTGTCGGCGGCCGAACGGCACGCGCACCCGCGCGCCTGGCCGCAAGATCGCGGGATCGCAATCGGGCGGGGGCAGGTAATCGAAGGTCCGATACAGGGGCGAGGGGACGGCGATCCGCAGAATCGGGCCGGGCACGGCGGAATGACCGTCAGGCGCCGAACAGACCGGCGCGCAAGCCTTCAAGAACGAACTGCACGGCCAGCGCCGCCAGAATCACCCCCAGCAACCGGTCGATGACGTTAGCGCCGGTTGCGCCCAGCAGTCTCATCAACCGCGGGGCCAGCAGCAGGCACGCCAGGGTCAGCGCCAGCACCGCCAGCAACACCCCCAGCAGGCCGAGAAACAGCAACGGCTGGTCCTGGGGGCGCAGGCCGCTGGTGGTCAACAGGATGGTGGTCAGCGCGCCGGGACCGGCCAGCAGGGGGAACGCCAGCGGGAATACCGAGATATCTTCCTTGTACTGGGCCTCTTCCTGTTCTCGCACCGTGGTCGAGCGCAGGCCGGATGGACGGGCGAATACCATGTCGATCGCCAGCAGGAACAGCAAGGCGCCGCCGCTGACCCTGAACGCCGCCAAGCTGATGCCCAGGAAGCGCAGCAGCGCATCGCCGGTGAACAGGAAAAACAGCATGATCAAGGTGGCGATGGCGGTGCCCTTGAGCGCCATGCGGCGCCGATAGCGGTCGGCGCCGCCTCGAGTCAGCGCCGCGAACATCGGCGCCACGCCCACCGGGTCGATGACGACCAGGAGGGTGACGAAGAGGGTAACCAGTTGGTCCAGCATGAGGGTTGGCGGCGTTCACGCCTCTCCTTCGCGCGGGAGAGGGCAGCGGGGACGAGGGGAGACGGCGCTATTCCCCGGCCCGGAACGCGCCGAGCGCGCCGCCCTGGCCCTGAACGAACACGGTGTCGCCAGCCGCGAGCGGCGGGGCGACGATGGCCTTGCTCGCGGCGCGGATCCGACCCGCGACCTGGCCGTTGTCCTTGCCGAGCCAGTGCAAGTAACCCTCGAAATCGCCCACCACGACGTGGTCCCTGGTGGCGACGGGGGCGGACAACCGACGGCCGGTCAGTTCGGCCTGTTTCCAACGCGTGCCGCCATCGCGGCGATCCAGGGCCAGCACGGCGTCGGTCTCGTCGCTGACGTAGACCTGGCGCTCGTCCACGGCCAGCCCGGCGTAACTGGACAACTCGCGGTTCCACAACAGATTGCCGCCGCGCATGTCGATGGCGGCGACGCTGCCGCGATAGGCCACTAGGTACAGAGTGTCGCCAAGGATTTTCGGCTCGGCGTCGATGTCGATCAGCCGCTCGATTTCGGTGCGACCGCGGGGCGCGGCTATGGTTTTCTCGGTGATCGGCAAACCCCTGTCCAGGGACAGCACCAGCAGCTTGCCGGTTTCCAGTCCGGCGATGACCAGGTTATGGGTCAGCAGCGGTGGCGCGTTGCCGCGCAGGCTCAACGCGGGCATGACGTGAGCGTAGACCCAGCGACGCTCGCCGGTGCGGGCGTCGAGACCGGTGAACTTGCCGTCGCCGGTGCGAACCACCACCACACCGCTGGCGGCGCGCGGCGGGGCCAGCACTTCGCTGGAGACTTGGCTCCGCCAGGCTTCTTGACCGTTGTCCTGGCGCAGGGCAACCACTTGCCCCTTGTTCGTGCCGACCAGGACCAGCCCGTTGTCGCTGACGCCCACCCCACCGGTAATGGACAACTGGGTCGCGTTTTCCCACAGCCGTTGGCCGCCGAGGGCGTCCAACGCCACCACCACGCCGTCGAAGCTGGCGGCGTAGAGCCGGCCGTCCGCCAGCACGGGGGTCAAACGGATGAATTGATTCTTGGCGCCGGACCCGACCTGGACTTCCCAAAGCTGCCGGACGCCGACTGGTTGGGCGATGGCCTTGAGTTCGGCCGGCGGGGTCGAATTATCCGAACCACCGAACCAGCTACAGCCGGTACTTAGAACCAGGAGCAGAAGCGGGAGCAGGCGGTGGATCATGATCATTGACCTGAAGTGGCGGCGGGGGGAACCGGCATGGATGTGGGCGCTGGCTCGGTCGGAGCAGGCGGAACGGGCGCGGATGCCGGCTCGGTTGGAGGCGCCGCCGGTTCGGCGGGGGTGGCGAGCGCGGACTCGGTGGCCGGTTGGGTGGTCGGGGTAGCGGATGTCGTCGCCGGTTCGACGGACGCGGGCGCGGCTTCGATGACCGGTTGGGTGGTTGGCGGCGCGGGCGTCATCGCCGGTTCGACGGACGCGGCGGGCACGGGCGTGGCCGGTGCCGATGGAGGCTTGACCGGGTCGGGTTGAGGTGGTGGAGCGGGTGGAGCGGGAACCACGGTGTCGGGTGTGGTCACCACCAGATCGTCGAGTTTGAGTTGCAACAGGCGGTTGCCGCCACTTGCCGCCAGCGCCGTCGCATACGCGGTCCGGGCCTTGTCCAGTTGGTTGCCGGCCAGATACAGATCGCCCTTGAGTTCCTCGCGCTCCACGTTCAGGCTGGCGGTAGCCATGCTTTCCAGCAGTTTTTCGGCCTCGGCGGTCTGGCCGGCGGCCAATTTCACCCGCGCCAGGCGCAGCCGGGCAATGTCCCGCAGCTCGTCGGAACGGGCGTTGTCGATGACCCATTCCAGTTGCTGGCTGGCGGTGGTGCTATCGCCGCCGGCCAGCGCCAGCTTGGCCAGTCGCAGCGCGGTCAGCGCTGCGTAGGGAGACTTTGGAAAGTCGGCGATCAGGGTTTGTCCCAGTTGGCGAGCCGGGCCGGCGTCTGGTTTTTCCACCGCCGCGACGAAGGCGTCATAAGCTCCCGAGGCGATTTCCGCCTGGGCGTCGCGATGGGAGATCCAATATCGCCAGCCGAAAATCGCGATCACGCCGAGCGCGATACCGATGAGAATGCTGGCGCCGTTTTCCTTCCACCATTTTTTGAGATCCTCGACCCGTTCGTCGTCGGTGTATTGTTCCATTGGATTCTGTCCTCTCGCGTCCTGTTCTTAAGACCGGGGGGGCGCGTCCAGCGCCGCGCCCAGGAAGGCGGCGGCCTGATCGGGCGATAAGGTGAGTTGTTGGCCATCGGGGTCGCGCAATGGCTTGATGGCGACCACGCCGGTCCGAACCTCGTCCTCGCCCAGAATCAGCGCGAAGCGGGCGCCGCTCTGATCGGCGCGCCGAAACTGAGCCTTGAAACCGCCGCCGCCGCAGTGCATTCGCAGCCGCAACGCGGGCCACTGGTCGCGCAACCGTTCGGCCAGCGCCAGCCCGCGCCGCTGAGCGGCGGCGCCGGCCGCGATCAGATAAGCGTGCGGGTTGGCGTCGGCGCCCGGTTGGCCGATGGCGGCGAGCAGGGCCGCCAGTCGCTCCAGACCCAGCGCGAAGCCGATGCCGGGAGTGGCTGGCCCGCCCAGTTGCTCGAGCAGGCCGTCGTAGCGGCCACCGGCGCAGATCGTGCCTTGGGCGCCGAGCGCGTCGGTGACCCATTCGAACACGGTCTTGCAGTAATAATCCAGGCCGCGCACCAGGCGTGGATTGATTTGGTGGGCGATGCCGGCGGCGTCCAGCAGGGTTCGCAGTTCCTCGAAATGGGCCTGGGATTCGGCGTCGAGATGATCCAACAGCACTGGCGCCTCCGCCAGCACCCCCCGCATCGCCGGATTCTTGCTGTCCAGGATCCGCAGGGGGTTGGTAGCCAGCCGCCGCTGGCTATCCTCGTCCAACTCCGCGCGGCGGGCTTCGAAATAGGCGACCAGCCGGTCGCGGTAGGCGGCGCGGGCGGCGCTGGAACCCAGCGAATTGAGCTGAAGGGTGACGTCGCGAATTCCGAGTCGTCGCCACAAGCGCGCCGAGAGGCAGATCAGTTCGGCGTCGATGTCCGGCCCGGCCATGCCGTAGGCCTCGGCGCCGACCTGGTGAAACTGGCGATAGCGACCCTTTTGCGGCTTCTCGTAGCGGAACATCGGCCCGGCGTACCACAGCCGTTGGTTCTGGTTGTGCAGCAAGCCGTGCTCGATGCAGGCGCGGACGCAGCCGGCGGTGCCTTCGGGGCGCAGGGTCAGGCTCTCGCCGTTGCGGTCGGCGAAGGTGTACATCTCCTTCTCGACGATGTCGGTGACCTCGCCGATCGAGCGGGCGAACAACTCGGTTTTTTCCAACAGCGGCAGACGGATTTCGCGGTAACCATAGGTGGCGAGCACCTCGCGGAGGGTCGTCTCCAGCGCCTGCCACAACGCCGATTCGCCGGGCAGAATGTCGTTCATGCCGCGAATGGCTTGAAACGGCTTGGACATGATGGGGTATCCGGGTCAACCCCGCGGGCCGTCGCTGGACGGCCGCGATGAGGTCAGGGGTGGGAGTTCAGGGTGAAGCGACTCACCGTGCCGCGCCGGGGTACATAGACGGCGGTGTCCACCATCCGATCATCCAAGGCGATGCGGGCGGCGGGTGCGTTGCCCAGCGTCACCGTGAACGGCGCTGGTCCGGAAAGCGCGCGGCTGGTGTTGGCCTTCATCAAACCATTGACCAGTACCTTACCCTGCGCATCCTTCACCTCCACCCAGCAGTCGTCGCTGAATTGAAGCATCAGCCGAGCGCCGCCGACCCGCGTATCTGGGGCTGAACTGTCGCCATTTTCGTCCACGGTGGCCGAAACGGGGGCGGAGATGGCGCGGACCAGGTTGGTGGTTGCCGGGGCAGGCCCGGAGATGGCGGGCAAGGGTGACGCCGTGAGCGCGATGGCCGAGGTGGAGGCGGGTTCCGGGCCGGGCGCCGGTGGCGCGCCGGTCGCGGGCGCGGCTGGCGCTGGAGCAGGCGCGGGTTCGCGGGCCGTTTCCGTGGGCGGGGACTGGAAAGGGTACTGAGTCTGGGTCGCGCCCGCCATCGGCTTGCCGGCGGACGATGGGGCACTCGTCACAGTGCCCCGTGGCCACCAGGCCAGCAGTCGCCCAGGATCCAACTCGTCCAGGTGCTGAATGGCGGTCCAGCCCAGACCGATGATCACCAACAGGTAAACGAGTCCGCGCAGGTCGCGAATCCGAGTTTGCCGGCGAGGCGAGTGCATCACCTTGAGCGGCGGCGGTTCCTGGCTGGTGTTCGACTGCTGGTGGTAACGTTCCAACACCACCGTTTCCGGCAGATCCAGCAACCGAGCGTAGCGGCTCAGATAGCCACGCACGAATATCGGCGGCCCAAGCCGGGCGAAATCGTCGGCTTCCAGGGCCAGGATGAGGGTCGGATTCAGGCCGAGTTGACGGGCCATGTCACGCGGCTCGACGCCATGACCGGCGCGGACGCGGGCCAGCCAGGCGCCCAAGGATTCGGTGGGGCCATCGGTCGGCGGACCAGACTTGGGGGCGATCTCTTTGCGGGTACTCATTTCGACGGTTTCAGACGGCGGGCTTCATCGGAATTCGGAAATTGGGATAACAGTAGCACACTGTATTCCCGGCGTAGCTGCGAATCGCCATCGCTGGCTTGCTCGATCAGGACGCCCAGCCACAGGCTCTGGGCCGTGGGGCGGGTCCGGGCGTGGTAGCGTTGCAGGAAGGCGCGGCCCTGCAGGGTCTTCTTCTGAGTTTGACTCAGTTCGGCCAGGGCGTACAAGGCGCTGGCGTTGTTGGGATCGAGTTCCAGCGCCTTGCGCAGCCAGGTTTCGGCCTGGGCCGGATCGTTGCGCTGACGGGCGCACAGGCCCAGTCCAGCGTAGGCTTCGGCGGCGGTGGCGCCGGCGTTGGCTGGATCGGTGGCGATCCTTTCGAACTCGCTTTCGCCCTCGGCGGTGCGGGTCGGTTCGCGCAGGCACAGGAAGCGGGCGTAATTGAGCTTCGCCAGGGTGTAGTCGGATTTCAGTTCGATGGCGCGCTTGTAATGGGTTTCGGCGGGGCCGTATTCGCGGATTTCCTCGTACAGCACGGCCAGGGCGTTGTGGGCTTCTGGATAGTTGTCATTGTATTGCAGGGCTTTGAGCAGCTTCTCGGTGGCGACCTGGAGATTGCCGGACTGCATGTAGCCGATGCCCAGCTTGAAATTGGCCTCGGCGACGTTGTCGTTGAACTCACGCTCCGAACTGGCGCAGGCGCCCAGTAGCAGCGCCAAGGTCAGGCTGGCGGGGGTAACCGGTAGTCGCACGGTGGAGTCTCCTCTAGCCAGCGCCCTGGGCGATTCGGGCCTGTCGGCGACCGCGGGCCTGAACCTGTCCGGCCAGTTGACCGCAGGCGGCGGCGATGTCGTCGCCCCGCGTCTTGCGAGTGACCGTGGTCAGGCCATGCGCCATCAGGATCGCCTGGAAACGGGCGATGGCTTCGGGACCGGAGCGGCGATAGCGCGTGTTCGGAAACGGGTTGAACGGAATCAGGTTGACCTTGGAGGGAATATCCTTGATCAGCGCTGCCAGCGCGCGCGCGTGCGCTTCGGTGTCGTTGACTCCGTCCAGCAGCACGTATTCCCAGGTGATCCGCCGGTACGGTTTGTCGGCGATGTAATGCCGGCAGGCCGCCAGCAGTTCGGCGATGGGGTACTTGCGGTTCAACGGCACCAGTTCATTGCGCAGGGCGTCGTCGGGCGCGTGCAGCGAAACGGCCAGGCTGACCTCGGCGGCTTCACGCAAGCGATAGAGGGCTGGGACCACGCCGGCGGTGCTCAGGGTGACCCGGCGCCTGGAGATGCCGAAGCCGAGGTCGTCTTGCATCAGGTCCATCGCCTTGACCACGGCCTCGAAGTTCAGCAACGGCTCACCCATGCCCATCAGCACGATATTGGTGATGATCCGGTCGCCGTTGCGGCGTTCACCCAATAGTCGGCTGGCTTGCCAGACCTGGCCGATGATCTCGGCGACCGTCAGGTTGCGGTTGAAGCCTTGTCGCGCGGTGGCGCAAAACGAGCAATCCAGGGGGCAACCGATCTGCGAGGACACGCACAGCGTCCCGCGATCCGGCTCGGGGATGAACACCATTTCGATGCTGTTGCCGCTGTCCAGCCGGATCAGCCACTTGTGCGAGCTGTCGCGCGAGGCGTGGTCGAGGATCACCTCGGGCGGGTGGATTTCGGCGCATTCGGCCAGCCGCTCCCGCAGCGCCTTGCTCAGGTTGGTCATGGCGGCAAAATCGGTAACTCGCTCGTGGTAGATCCACTTCATGACTTGGGTCGCGCGAAAGGGTTTCTCACCGAACGCGACGAAGAACGCCTCCAGATCGCGGCGATCCAGATCGAGCAGGTTGACCCTGCCGGCCGCCGACGCGACAGGGACGACCACCGGCTCAGGCATGGCGCGGACAAATGTCACCGGGTTTGAAGAAGAAGGCGATTTCAGCTTCGGCGGTTTCTGGGGCGTCGGAGCCGTGTACGGTATTCCGCGTGGTGTTTTTGCCCAGGTCGAAGCGAATCGTGCCGGGTGTGGCTTTATGGGGATCGGTGGAGCCCATGATCGCACGGTTTTTGGCGATGGCATCCTCGCCTTCCAAAACCATGACCAGGATAGGGCCCTCGACCATGTAGGCGACCAGATCGGAATAGAACGGGCGCTCGCGGTGGACGGCGTAAAACTGCTCGGCCTGCTCCTGATTTAACTGGAGCATCCGGGCGGCGGCGATCCGTAGGCCGGAACTCTCGAAGCGGCTGATGATTGGACCGATGACGTTTCGGCGGACAGCGCCGGGTTTGATGATGGACAGGGTGCGTTCGACGGCCATGAGAGGCTCCGTAATGGATGAATCAAACCGGGGATAAGGCGGACCCGACGCGCGGGTATCGAAACGGGAATTCAGTTTAGCGATATTTGGGCGATGCCGGCAACGCGCCATCCGGACCTGATACCCAGGCGTTAATATTGGAAATGATAAGGGTAATCAATCTGGGTGGGCCGCGAAAGAATTTCAGACTATTTTCTTCAACTCATATTCAAGAATGCCCTGCGCGCCGGCGGCGGTGAGGCGGGGAATCAAGTCGCGGACCCGCGCGTTGTCCACCACCGTTTCCAGGGCCAGCCAGTCACGGTCGTAGAGGTGGCTGACGGTGGGCGCGTGCAGGCTGGGCAACAGCCGTACCACGTCGTCCAACCGCGCCGCCGGGACGTTCATCTTCAACGCCACCTTGTTGCGGGCGGCCAGCGCGGCCCGGGTCAGCAGGGCAATCTGCTCGATCTTGGCCTTCTTCCACGGGTCCGCCAGCGCGGCGCGGCTGGTGATCAACCGGGTGGTGGTGTGCAGCAGGTCGCAGACGATGCGCAGGCCATGGGCGCGAATGGTGCTGCCGGTTTCGGTGATTTCCACCGCCGCGTCGGCCAGGCCCTCGACCACCTTGGCTTCGGTGGCGCCCCAGGAAAATTCCACGTTAGCCTCGATGCCGCGTTCGGCCAGGTAGCGGCGGGTGAAACCGACCAGTTCGGTGGCGATGCGCTTGCCGGTCAGATCCTCCAGTGCGCGGATCGGGGAATCGCCGCTCACGATCAATACCCAGCGGGCCGGCTGGTCGGAGCTTTTCGAGTAGCTCAGTTCGGCGATTTCCACCACGTCGGCCCCGGTTTCGAGAATCCAGTCCAGCCCGGTCAGGCCGGCGTCGAGCACGCCGCTGGCGACGTAGGGCGCCATTTCCTGCGAACGCACCAGCGCGCAGCCGATTTCGGGATCGTTGATGGTGGGGAAATAGTTGCGGCTGTGGGGACTAATGGTCCAGCCGGCCTGGCCGAACAGCGCGATGGTGGAGGCTTCCAGGCTGCCCTTGGGAATGCCGAGTCTGAGTTGCCGCATGACGGTGCCTTGCTTGGGATCGGGGGGTTGCCAACAGGGGCGCCAGTTTAACCGCGCCGGAACGGGGAATAAACTTGCCGGATGAAAACGTATTTTTCCCATCCCTGGACGCTCGGTCCCGCCGAGGCCGTGGCATTGCAGCGGGAGTTGCGTGCCCATCTACTCCTGACCGACCGGCTGGGACCGGTCCGGCGGGTGGCGGGGGTGGACGTGGGGTTCGAGGCGAACGGGACCGTGACCCGCGCGGCGGTGGCGATCTTGCGCTATCCCGAACTGGATCTGCTGGAGACCGCCATCGCCCGTCGCCCGACCACGTTTCCTTACATTCCCGGCCTGCTATCGTTTCGCGAACTGCCAGCGGTGCTGGAGGCGCTGGCGCAATTGCGCGAACCACCGGATCTATTGCTGTGCGACGGGCAGGGCATCGCTCATCCGCGCCGGTTGGGTATCGCCAGCCATCTCGGGCTGCTGGTCGATATTCCCTCGATCGGAGTCGCCAAGACCCGCCTGTGCGGGATGCACGAAGAACCATCCAACCGACGCGGAGCCTGGACACCGCTGCATGTAGAGGAGGAAATCGTCGGCGCGGTGTTGCGCACGCGAGTCGGGGTCAAGCCGCTCTACATTTCGTCCGGCCATCGGATCGGCTTGGAGACGGCAATTGCCCATGTGATGGGGTGCTGTACCCGCTACCGCTTGCCAGAAACCACCCGCCATGCGCACCGCCTGGCGTCCGGGCCACCGTAGATCCGCCAATTCCGATCCCGGATTGGATGGGTGACGGTCAAATCGTGGTCAGACGAGGCTGGTTGTTCAGATAAAGCAGGCGCTGGGCTTCCGCGAAAAAATCCGGCTGGGCCAGCAGTTCGCTGCTGGGAACCTTGACCAGCAAGACGGTGAAACGGCGCTGATTCCCGACTTGAACTTCCTGAAACGTCAGGGTGTTGCTGACTCGCGCCGAGTGGGGATCGACCTTGACGTTCATGTGATCCAAGGTAAGCGAGACCGGGTCTAGCCGCAGATGCTGTTCGGGCTCGCTCAGGGTTTCGGCGATCAGGACGAGATGATGATCGAGGGTCGCCGTATCGGCGCGAATCTGGCTCAGCTCGGTTTCGATCTCTTCTAGTTGGCGCTTGACAGTCGCGCGGTCGGGGGTCGGGTGGCCCGTCGGGTCTTCCACCAGGGATTCCAGACCCAGGCGGGCCGATTTCAGCACCCCCGCCTTATTTTGCAGCAAATGGCGCTGGTGCTTCTCCAGTTCCTGCTTGCGGGCGCGCAAGGAGGTCAGGCGTTGCAGCGCGATCTCGACCAGGTAATCGAATGCCCGGTTCATCAGTTCCCGCCGCGTCTCGGCCTCGTTGGCGTTGGGAAACGTCGCCCGGGGATCCTTGAACAGGACAGTGACCTGAGGCACGTCGCGCTGAAGCTGATCACCTTGCATGGTGATGCCCAGGGTATTGCGTTCGATGCGCTCCGCTCGGAGCGCGGCGTACAGTTCCGGCGGAGTCGAACCATTGCCGCGTTGCAGGTAGTCGCGCATGGCCGGGCTGAAGCTCAGGGTTTCCAGCAACTGCTCGGGCGAGGCGAACAGGGCGCGCAGATGAGGGTCGGCGGTAAAGTTGCGTCGGCTGGCCTCGATGGGGGCCGGAAGGACGGCCATTTTCGCGCTGACATAATCGATCGATCGTTCCACCGGCGCCCGCAGGGTGCGGCGGTAGTTTCTCACCACGCGCAACCGAGGGTCGGTACCGTCCACCACCCGTTCGATGGCGGCCTGGATCATGGCGCCGCCGAACCGGCCGGCGGGTCCAGGCCCGGTTTTGAAGAGCGAATGCAGGAAATTCAACACCATGGCCGATAAGCTCCGTAAGATGCGCGGATAGTCGCCAAGGGTAGTTTAGTGCATTTGACCGGAATCATCGGCGTGGGCGGCGAGCGGCGGGCGGTTAGCCCAAAGCTTCCGGTGGCGGAGACCATTGGTATAGCCAGGTTTCGCTGAGCGCGCCGTTGGCGTCGCGCAGGTAACAGCGCAGGTCCACCGGCTCGTCCCCGCGGACGACCAGGTCGAAATGGCAGCGCCATGGATCCGATTCCTTGAGCGGCCGGATCACCACGTCGAGGATTTCCCCGCGCGAGGCGCTGACCACGGCTTGCACCTTGGCGTCCCGAGGTAGCGAGGCCAACGGCCCGCCCTGGAAATCGAGCACGAACTTGCGCAGTGGTAGGGTCGGTTTGCGACCCGGCATGCCGCCAACGCCCAGGCGGGTGGAGATCACCTCGGCGACCGTGGACCGAACTGGTGGCTGGGCGCCCCAGTACAGGCGATAGTCGAACGCCAGCTCCTGGCCCGGTTCCACCGCTTGCGCCGGATTCCAGAACGCCACGATGTTGTCGAGAGTTTCGTCGGCGGTGGGCAGTTCGACCAGTTGCACCGCGCCCCGGCCCCAATGGCCCAGCGGCTCCACCCACAGCGAGGGCCGCTTGTGGTAGAAGGACACATCATCTTGGTAGTGGGCGAACTCGCGGTCGCGCTGTAGCAAGCCAAAGCCGCGTGGGTTGTCGTCCAGAAAGGAATTGACGCGAATGTAGTGCGGATTGAGGATCGGTCGCCAAATCCATTCACCCGTTCCCGTCCACAACGCCAAGCCGTCGGAGTCGTGAATTTCCGGACGATAGTCGTCGGCGATGCGGCGGTCGTTCTCGCCGCATTGGAACATTGAGGTCATCGGCGCGATGCCCAACCGCTCGATGGGACGGCGCGGGAACAGGCGAGCCTCGACCCGCATGGTCGTGGTGTCGCCTGGGGTGACGACGAAGCGGTAGGCGCCGGTGATGCTGGAGCCATCGAGCAGAGCGTGGATCGTCAGAGCGGTGGCGTTCGGGGCGGGCCGCTCTAGCCAGAACGCGCGGAAGGTGGGGAATTCCTCCGCGCGGTCCATGCCGGTATCGATGGCCACGCCGCGGGCGGATAGGCCGTACTGCTTGCTGGCGCCGACCGCGCGGAAGTAGCTAGCGCCGAGAAAGGAGAACATGTCGCGATCCCAGTCGGCGCGACTATTGACCCGGAAGCCGGCGAAACCAAGATCGCCCACCGCATCGGGAATCCGGTCCTTGACCCTTGGGCCGTATTTGTACAAATCCGGAGAGAAGTGAATCGGCCGGGCGATGCCGTCGGCGACCTCGTACAAGCTGACGGGATGATGAAAATACAATCCCAGATGGAAAAACCGGGCCTGGAATGGCAATTCGCCGCCGCCCCACAGGCTGCGTTCAGCGCGGAAATTGTTGAGGGCTTGATAATCGTCGTAATCCATCGCCGCCAGCCAGGGCGGGCGCGCGTCGGTGGGGGGAATGTACGGCTCCCGCGCCAGGCGCCGCGCGGTCTCGCGCAGCCATTCCGGGCTGAAGGGCTGGCCATCGGTCGAGGAACCGCCATCGGTCGTGGCGGCATGAACGAACGAGGCCGGCAACGCTCCGTAAGCGGCCAGTCCCAGCAGTCGCAGCAAAAGTTCCCGTCGTTTCATGGCTTTTTCATCCTGTCGTTATCGTTTGGCGCGGAAAGTATAACGCTGCGAATGACTACGATTTATGGGTAACTGTCTAAGCGCCCATGCCGAAACTAAGTTATTGATTGTAGGAGCGAGCTTGCGCGCGACAGGGGGACCGGTCATCGCGGTCAAGGCCACCCATACATATAAAATATTGATTTATAGCTGTTTATTTTCGAATTGCCTCTCAAGCCAGCCATATTCGCCCGCCCGCGCGCAAGAACAGCAACGCATAGACCAGCAGCAGCAGACCCAGGCCACGCATGAGGACGATGTAGCCGCCGCTGCGCAGGAGGTGGCGGGCGCGGCCCAGCACCATGGCCAACAACACCTTGGAACCGACCAGCAGCCCGTAGAACGCGACGACGAACGCCGCCGTCGCCGGCCAACCCTCCCGCCAGGCCGCCAACACGGTCGGCGTACCCACCGCCAGCCAGAACAAATAGGGGCTGGGATTCAGAAAGTTGGCGATGACTCCGCGCCATAGCGAATCCGTTGGGGCGGTTGACTCCAGTTCCGCGCCTTGAAAGCGCACACCCTGAAGGCCCAGCCAAGCGAGATAGAGACCGCCGCTCAAATGGAGCAGCGCCAGCGGTAGGGCTTGGTCGGTCAAGGGTCGCAGCAGCAACACCGTCGCCAAAATAATCGGCAGGTCGGTCAGTAGCGGCGCCAACGCGACCCGGATCCCGGCGCGGGCGCCATGACGCAGCGTCTCGCTGGCGACCAAGGTCAGCAATGGCCCCGGTGCCAGTCCACCGCTCAGGCCTAGCAGGATGCCAGATAGCAAAAAAGCGATCACGAGGGTTGGCGGGCCGGTTTCGCTGCCGTTTCCAGCGCGGCGCGCAATTGCCGATAACTGTCCAGCCGGCGCGGGGCGATGACCCCACTCGCCACGGCCTCCCGCAGGGCGCAATCCGGTTCGGCGTCGTGGCGACAGTCGAAAAATCGGCAACGGTCCAGATAGGGGGCGATGTCCAGGAAACCCCGGTCCAGGTCGCTCAAACTGATTTTTCCCAACTCAAAGCTGCGCACACCGGGCGTATCGATCAAATCGCCGCCGTCGGGTAGGTGATAAAGCGTGCTGCCGCTGGTGGTGTGGGCGCCATGGCCAGTGAGCTGGGACACGGCCTGGATACGAATTTGACGATCCGGCAGCAGGGCTTTGATCAGCGAGGACTTGCCTACCCCCGACTGGCCGGCCAGCAAGCTGGCGCGTCCGCGCAGCCAGCGGCGCAGCTCGTCCAGACCCTGCGCGGTGTGGCTGCTGGCCAGCAGCAGCGGATAACCGATCCGGCGGTACGGTTTCAGCCGTTCGCGCAGCGCCGCCAGCGCCGACGCATCCAGCAAATCCAGTTTGTTCAGTACCAGTAGCCCCTGGATCCCGGCGGCGGCGATGGCGACCAGATAGCGGTCGATCAGGGATTCGCTCGGCTCCGGTTCCGGCGCCAGCACCACCACCACCACGTCGAGATTGGCGGCGACCGGGCGCGGTTGGCCCTGGTAATCGGGTCGGGTCAGAAGCGAGCGGCGTTCGCCCACCGCCACGATCACCCCTTC
Source organism: Candidatus Contendibacter sp. (assembly GCA_029624675.1). Lineage (GTDB taxonomy): Bacteria > Pseudomonadota > Gammaproteobacteria > Competibacterales > Competibacteraceae > Contendibacter. The sequence continues at coordinate 34,885 of JARSSP010000044.1, read as the reverse complement.
CCCCGCGCCGGACGCCTGCCAGACGATCCGGTCGCCGCAGGCGATCCGATCCAGGTTCTGCCGTGTGGCGCAGCGGTACAGCCGGCCCTCCTCATCCTCGACCACCAGGGTGCGTCCGTGATGGGCGATGACCAGGCCAGGCCGTTCCGAACCCAGCCCCGCGCCATCCCAGGACTCCAGCCGTTGATCGGCGCGCGCGCGTCGGCGTTCCTGCCCGCGCCGGATCTGTTCCCGTTGGCGCTGGGTCAGCCGGCGTCCAGCCATGCCCGAATCATCCCGCGACCTTTGGATTCAGCGTACACTTCCTGTAAACAAGCTGCGTCGAGCCACCGTCGGCGAACTTCCCTTTCCACCCCGATCCTATCCCAAGAAAAATCCATGTCCCCCGACAACCTGATCTGGATTGATTTGGAAATGACCGGTCTGGATTCCCAGACCGACCACATCATCGAAATCGCCACCATCGTCACCGACAGTCAACTCCATATTCTCGCCGAGGGGCCGGTGCTGGCCATCCACCAAAGCGACGCGGTGCTGGCGAGGATGGATGATTGGAACCAGAAGCAGCATGGCGAATCGGGCTTGATCGCTCGGGTTCGCGCCAGCACCGTGAGCGAACGCGAGGCCGAAACTCGGACCCTGGAGTTCCTGAGCCTGTACGTCTCCAAGGGTCAGTCACCGATGTGCGGCAACAGCATTTGCCAGGATCGGCGCTTTCTGGCGCGCTGCATGCCGGAGCTGGAAGCCTATTTCCATTATCGCAACCTGGACGTCAGCACGCTCAAGGAACTGGCCCGGCGCTGGTATCCGGAACGGATCAAGGGCTTCGACAAGACCTCGACCCATCTGGCCTTGCAGGATATCCGCGATTCCATCGACGAGTTGCGCTTTTATCGCGAGCGGCTGTTCGTAATGGCGGACGTGGCTGAATAGGTTTGGCAATGAACCAGTCAGCGTTCGATCGGCAGATCGGGAATGTTGCCCCATTCCGACCAGGCGCCGGAATAGCCGCGCACCCGGGGATAGCCCAGATAACGCAACACCCAATAGGTATGCGCCGAACGATGATGGGTCTGGCAGTAAACGATGACCTCCTTGTCGGGAGTGACGCCGCGTTGTTCCATCAATTTTCGCAGCACCGGGTCGGGCCGCAAACGCAATTGCCGTTGCGGGTCCATGGCGTCGGTCCAGGGCAGGTTCACCGCGCCGGGGATATGACCGCCGCGGGCGGCGCGTAAATCCAGGCCGGCGAATTCGGCGGGAGTACGGGTATCCAGCAGCGCCAAATCTGGCTGGCCCAGCCGCTTGAGGATGTAGTCCTTGTCGGCGACCGCCCTCGGCGGATCGACGAAGCGAGCCTGGTAGACACTGGGCGGCGGTAGGCGGAACCGGGTTTCCAACGGCCCGGCGGCCGCTTCCCAGGCGTGGAAGCCGCCATTGAGCAGCGACGCTTGTTCGTGGCCGAGCGTCGCTAGGGTCCAAAGCAAGCGACTGGCGCGGCCGTTGCCCTCGTCGTCGTAGGCAACGACCCGCCGCGTTGGAGTCAGACCCAGTCGTGACAGCACGTCGTTCAGCCACGCCTCGGTGGGTAGCAACCCCATCGCTGGCGGCTCGACCCGGACCAGGTCCGCATAATCGAGATGCACCGCGCCGGGAATGTGTCCGATGGCGTAATGGGCCGGATCGCAGAGATCCACGATCAGAACCGCCGGGTCGGCGAGATGCGGTTGGAGCTGCTCCGGCTCGATCAGCGGCGGCAAGTTGGATGCGGAAGACATGCGGATTCCTGAAAAAGTTCGATGCCATGGTTTGGGCAAGCCCGACCGATCGGGCCGGGGTTCAGAGCAAAGCCGATGCCGACCATCATCACAAGTTGCCGCCGCGCGCGCAACCGGGTCGGATCGGTCGCTGAACCCGTGGTTTCGGGGCGACCCGGTCGTGGCCCAGAGATCGGCCGCTCAGGCGGCTTCCAGTGGGCGCGCTGGCGCTGGCTCTCGCCGATAAAGTTCATTCAGTGGTAGCGAACGGCTCGGCCCGACCACGACCCGACAGTGTTCGCGCCGCAGTCGCCGAGGCTCCGCCGCGCCGCAGGCGTGGGCGATAAGCTCCACCTCGTGGCGCATGTTCTCCACGTAATGCCGCACCCGCTCGGCCTTGTCCGTCGGGTCCAGCCCCCGCTGCAAATGAGGATCGTGGGTGGTGATGCCGGCCGGGCAGGTGTTCTTGTCGCACTGCATGGACTGGATGCAGCCGAGCGCGAACAGGAACCCGCGCGCCGAGTTGACGAAATCGGCGCCCACGCACAGCGCCCAGGCCACCTCGCCGGGGTTGATCAACTTGCCGGAGGCGATCACCCGGACGCGCTCGCGCAAACCGTACTCATCAAGCGCATCCACGACCCGTGGCAGGCTTTCCTGAATCGGCAGCCCCACGTAGTCCAGCAAGCTCATCGGCGCCGCGCCGGTGCCACCGTCGGCGCTGTCCACCGTGATGAAATCGGGCGCGCTGACCGGTCCTCGATGGACGATTTCCCGGCACAGTTCGTTGAACCAGGCGGGATCGCCGACCACCAGCTTGAAGCCGGTGGGTTTGCCAGTGATGGCGCGAACCCGGCCGATGAAATCCAGCAGGCCGGCCGCGTCGGCGATTTCAAGATGGCGGTTGGGACTGCGGGAATCCCGCCCGACCGGAATGCCGCGAATCGCCGCGATCTCCGGCGTCACCTTGGCCGCCGGCAGGATGCCACCCTTGCCCGGCTTCGCGCCCTGGCTCAGTTTGATTTCGAACATCTTGACTTGGGGATGCGCGGCCACCGCCCGCAGCTTGGCCTCGTCCAGCCCGCCTTGCGTGTCGCAAACCCCGTACTTGGCGGTGCCGATTTGAAACACCAGGTCCGCGCCGCCTTCCAGATGATAGGGCGACAAGCCGCCCTCGCCGGTGTTCATCCAGCAGCCGGCCCGCCGCGCGCCGTTCGACAGGGCCAGCACGGCGGGTTTGGAAATCGCGCCGTAGCTCATGGCCGAGATGTTGAAGAAGCTGGGCGCCGGATATGGCTGGGTGCAATCTGGCCCAATGACCAGTGGTTTGACCGCGACGGCTTCGGCGTCGAGCGCCGGAAACGTGGCGTTGGCGAACAGCAGCGTGCCGGGCGGGCGCAGGTCGCGGGTGGAGCCGAACGGCTGGGTGGTGTCCAGATTCTTGGCCGCCCGGTAGACCCAGGCCCGTTGCGCCCGGTTGAACGGCATCTCCTCGCGGTCCATGGCGTAGAAGTACTGGCGGAAGAACACGCCCAGATGCTCCATCCGGTAGCGCAACCGCCCGATGACTGGGAAGTTGCGGCGAATGGCGTGCTGGGTCTGGGTGATGTCGATCAGGTAGAGGATGAGGATCAGCAGGACGCCGACGCCGACGGCGAACACGAACAGCGCCGCCATCGCGGCCAGGAAGGTGGTGACAAAACCGGGTAGATCGAGGGTCATCATGGCAAGCCTCTCTAAGCGCAATGTGGGGCGGTCAAGCAACCGGACGGTGCGTGGGTACGACGCTCCGCCGCTCTGATCTCCGTTCTGGCCCCAACGCTAACCGACCCGCCCCCGTCCTTTATCATAAGAGACTGTAAAAAAATCAATATCATTTCTCGATGGATTTTATGCAAAATCGTAGGGCGGGCTAGGGTTCAGCCTATAACTCGCTGATTTTGATACGGTCTCGGCGGGTTACGCTCCGCTAACCCGTCGCCCCACACCCCGCCTTGAACATACTAAGGCCTATCGGGACTTGGTATAACTACGCCGCCGCTTCGGCCCGCTTGCCGAAGCGGTAATGCGATACGCCCCATTCCTCGCCGCCCCGATAGCCGAACAGTTCGGCGCAGGCCATGAAAAATACCCGCCAACGCTGGAACCAACGTTCCGCTTGGTCGGGACCGTAGGTGTCCCGAAATAGGGTCAGCAATTCGGCGCGATACCGGTCCTGATTGACCAGCCAGGCTTCCAAGGTGCGTTGGTAATGGCGACCGTCGAAATGCCATTGACCTTCCAACATCAAATCGCCCCGAAAGCGCGGCAACAGATCGCGCGAGGGCATCAAACCACCGGTGAAGAAATACCGCCCCATCCAGTTGTCCTCGCCCTCGGTTTCGAACGGATAGGCCAATTGCCGGTGAGTAAAGATGTGAACGAACAATTTGCCGCCTGGCTTGAGCCAGCGATGAATCCGTTCCAGCAACTCTTGGTAATTGCGCATGTGCTCGAACATTTCCACCGACACGACCCGGTCGAAACGGCGGTCGCTGGAAAAATCGTTCATGTCGGCGGTGATGACCCGGACGTTGGCGAAGCCGCGTTCCTGACAGCGCGCCTCGATGAATTCCCGTTGCGAGTTCGAGTTCGACACCGCCACGATTCGCGAGTCCGGGTAAAACTCCGCCATCCACAGCGTCAACGAACCCCAGCCGCACCCGAGTTCCAGGATATCCTGATCGAAACCCAGTTCGGCCCGCTCGCAGGTCAAGGCCAGCATCGCCGCCTCGGCGGTTTCCAGGTCTTTCACCTCTTCCGGCCACCAGCAGGAACTGTATTTCAGGCGCGGCCCCAATACCTTTTGGAAAAACCCCGCTGGTACTTCGTAATGTTGTTCGTTGGCCGATTGGGCATGGAGCGCGACGGGACTGGCGCGCAACTCCGCCTCCAGCCGCGCCAGCGCCGCCTCGCGCGCCCGGTCGTCGCCGGTCGCTTCGGTACGCAAACGCTCGGCCAGCAACCGGCGAATGCCGAGCCGGGTCAGCCAGTCCGGGACGTAGCCCCGTTCCATAAGATCAATGGCGGTGTTGAGCATCAGGAAACCTCCTTTTTGGGAAACCAGGGTACGAACCCGCTTGTCGTGCGCTGATAGGCGCGGTAATCGTCGCCGCGACTGGCCAGCGCCTGCTGTTCGGTGTAGGGGATGCCGGTGACTTTGAGCAGGGTGTACAACATCAGCGCCGGTCCCAGCAGGGTCAGCCACCATTCCGGCGAACCCCAGGCCAGTAGCGGGTAGCTCCACCAGTGCAGCCACTCGCAAAAATAGTTGGGATGGCGGGAATAGCGCCACAGCCCCGCCCGACAGGTGCGGCCCCGGTTCGCTCGATCAGCTCGCCAGGCCGCCAGTTGCCGGTCGGCCAGCGCCTCGCCGCCCACCGCCAGCAGCCAGATCGCGACGGCGGCGATGATCGCCGGCGGCGGTGGCCGTTCCGGAGTTAGCGCGACCACCAGGAACGGTACGGCGAACACGGCGGTCAGCAGCGCCTGGGCCTGGAAAAAGCCGAAAAACTTGAGTTGAGTGTGTTCCCGCCAGTGCGCGCGCAACCGCTGGTAGCGGCCATCTTCGGGCTTGTCGATCACCCGGTTGAACAAAATGTAGGCGGCCAGCCGGAACGACCAGCCGCCGGCCATGAGCGCCACGACCAGCCGCCGCGTCGGGTGGCCATCGGCCAGCAGGGCATAGGCGATTGCCAATACGCCCAGTCCCACCGCCCAAGTGAAATCCACCACGCCCGCATCTTCAACGCGCCATTGCACCATCCAGGCGACTCCCATCAGCAACGCCGCCACTGCCCAGCCGGCCAGGAAAAAGTCGAAACCGGTCATGGCATGGAAGGGAAGCGAACGCACTTCCCGCTCTCGGCGTGGTCTTGTTGGAAAGCTCCATTCATCGTCTTGGGAACCTTCATGCTGCGTATCGTCGTCATCGTCTGCGGAATCCTGCTCGGCTTGCTCGTGGCCGCCATTCTGATCGCCAGCGGCCAAAGCTCCATGCTGGCCGGGTTGCGCCATGTCGTCGCCGAGCCGTGGGGCGTGGTCACGCTGCTCGACCTCGGTGTGGGATTGCTGTTCATCGCCGTTTGGCTGGCCCTGGTGGAGCCCAGTCCGTGGCGAGCGGTGGCCTGGATCACCGCCCTGTTCCTGCTCGGCAACGTGGTCACCCTGGCCTACCTGCTGTGCCGGACGTGCCGGGTTCGGCACTGGTCAGAGTTGTTTCTGCCATCCCGTTCCAGCGATTGGCGATAACCAGCAGCAGCGGCATGGCTAGCGTCCACACGCCGGCCACCGCCAGCAGGCTGGCCGCCGGGTTCTCGAACGACACCCCGCCCAGCTTTGCCCCACCGTAGTAGGCCAGCGGTCCGGCAATCATTCCCAGCAGCGCCGCCAGCCCCAGGCGCGGTTTCAACCAGTCCAGCGTGACGTTGAGCGTCGTGGCGAACAGCATCCACATCGCCGCCATCCAGTACGGCGCCAGGGCGAGGTGGAACTGGCCGGACGGGAAGCGCAGCAGGCCCATCCCGGTCAGCAGTGAATCGGCGATGAATCCCAGCAGGCCGCTCAGCCCGATCAGCAGCGCTTCCACGCGCGGCCGGACCGCCCGGTACAGATGCAGAGCGATGGCGGCGGCGGTAATCAGCACGCCCAGCCACGGCCAACCCCGCGCCCCGCCCAGCACGCAGGCGAACCAACCGATTTGAAAAGCGATGAGGTTGAGCAGCATGGCGACTCCTGAACCCCTCTCCCTTTGGGAGAGAAGCTGGGGTGAGGGTGGTTTTTCAAATCAGCGCTGGCGTCAACGGCTCGCGCCGGCACAGCGGCTTGGTCAACAACAGTTGCACGGTTCCAATCGCCCGTTCCCGGAAACCGCCCTCGCAGTAGCACAGGTAGTATTCCCACATCCGGATGAAGCTGTCGGGAAAGCCGAGCGCCCGCGCTCGATCCACATTGGCCAGGAATCGTTCCCGCCAGTGGCGCAGGGTGGTGGCGTAATGCGCGCCGATGTCCTCCAGATGAAAGATGCGCAGGTCGGTGGCGCGGGCCAGAATTTCAGCCATCGCGGTCAGCGAGGGCAGGAAGCCGCCGGGGAAAATGTAGTGGCGGATGAAATCCACTTCGTTCCGATACTGCTCGTATTTCTGATCGGCGACGGTGATGGCCTGCAACAACATCATGCCGTGCGGCTTGAGCAGTTGGGCGCAGGCACGGAAGTAGGTCTTCAAATGACGCTCACCCACCGCCTCGATCATCTCGATGGACACCAGCTTGTCGAAGGCGCCGCGCAAGTCGCGATAATCCTGACATAGCACCGTCACCCGGTCCTCCAGCCCCGCCTCCCGCACCCGCTCGCAAGCCAACTGGTATTGCTCCTGGGAAATGGTGGTGGTGGTGACGCGGCAGCCGTAGCGTTGCGCGGCGTGCAGGGCGAAACCGCCCCAGCCGGAACCGATTTCCAGCACGTGATCGTTCGGGTTCAGTTCCAGCTTGCGGCAGATGCGGTCGATTTTCGCGACCGAAGCTGCCCGCAGATCGGTATCTGGCGTCGGGAAAATGGCCGCTGAGTACATCAGAGTTTCATCCAGGAACAGCCGGTAAAACTCGTTGCCGAGGTCGTAATGGGCGGCGATGTTGGCGCGGCTGCCCTGGCGGGTGTTGTCGCGCCCCAGGTTCAGCAGCCGGAACAGCGGCATCATCAGCCGGGTCAGGCCGTGTTCCAGTCCGAGCAGCGCGTCCTGGTTCAGGACGAAGATGCGCACCAGGGTTGGCAGGTCGTCGCAGGACCACTCGCCCGCCATGTAACCCTCGCCCACCCCAATGCTGCCGCGCAGGGCCAGCAGGCGGTAGGCGTCAGGGTCGTGAATGGTGACGATGGCGCGCAGCGGGCAGTCGGCGCTGGCGCGGCCAAATTCATGAACGCCGTCGGCGTCGGCCACCGCGACGCAACCGTGCTCCAGCCGGGCCAGCCGCTTGAACACGGCGCTACGCAACCCGCGTTCGCGCCACGGTCGTCGCGTGGCGTTCGCGGACAAGTCCAGGGGGGACGACATCACCGATTCTGGGTGCATGACTTAACTCTCCATGGGTTTACCAGATGTCGAGGGATGCGGGAAGATCGGAATGCGTTTCCAGAGCAGGCGCAGCGCTTCCCAGTAAATGGCGGCGACAACCTTCAAGGTCATGAACGGAAAACGGGCCAGCACCCCGGCCATGGCGCGACCATCGAGCGGCTGGCGGTGCAGGCTGAGGGTAGCGTCGAGCATCCGCGCCGGACCCTTGAGCACGTCGAGATGCACGGCCAGATGCGGACCCGGCGACGTGGAACGCCAGCCATAACGCAGGTCCATGGGCATGAACGGCGAGACGTGCATGGCCTTGGAGAATTCGGCGCGCTGGTTGCCGTCAGCTTGGCCGGCCACGTCGAGGGCGTAGCCGATCTTCTCGCCCCAGGGCGTGTTGGTCACTTCGGCGACCAGCATATCCAGTTGCCCGCCGTCCGGCGCGAAGCAGTAGTAGACGCTGATCGGATTGATGCAGTAACCGAAATAACGCAAGTGAGTCAGCAGCCGGATCGGGCCGAGCGGCCGGCGGCCGGTTTGCTGCTCGGCCAGATCGCGCACGCAGACATCCAGCGGGACGCGGGGATCGCCGAAATGGTCCTTACGGCGAAACCAGGCCAGCGCCGGCCGGCGGGTGGACCACAGCCAGCGGTGGTTGAAAACCGTATCGAGTTCCGCCAGATCGAGATAAACCATGAACAGACCGTAGCGAAACTCGTGGCGGCGCGGGAAAAAGCGCCGATGGCGGACGTGGCCGACATAGAGGCAACTGTTCATGCCGCCAGCCGCCCTGGTTCGAGCAGGCCGCGCGCCACCGCCAGCCCGCTGTTCACGCCGTCTTCGTGGAAACCGTAGCGCCAGTAGGCGCCGCAGTACCAGGTCCGGTTGACGCCGCTGATCTCGTCGCGGCGGGCCTGAGCCAGGACACCAGCCTCGGTGAATACCGGGTGGTGATAGGTGGTCCGATACAGGACGCGCGCCGGGTCGATGGTCTCGCCACGGTTGAGCGTGACGCACAACGTTTCCGGCGCGTCCAACCCTTGTAGGACATTCATGTTGTAAGTGACCGCCACGCGCTCCCGGGGTTGCGCCGGCAGATGGTAATTCCAGGCCGCCCACGCACGCTTCCAGCGTGGCAACAGGCGGGTATCGGTATGCAACACCACCTCGTTTTCCTGATAGGGAATCGCGCCCAGAATCTCGCGCTCGCGAGGTGTCGGATCAGCCAGGAGTCGCAGCGCCTGGTCGCTGTGCGTGGCCATGATCACCTCGTCGAACCGTTCCACCGGACCGCCCCAAGGCTTCACCTGGACGTGGGTCGGATGGCGGCGCACCCATTCCACCGGGCAATTCAACCGGATGCGGTCGCGAAACGGCGCGGTCAGCGCCTCGACGTAAGTGCGCGAGCCGCCTCGGATCACCCGCCACTGGGGCCGGTCGCTGACGTTGAGCAGGCCGTGGTTCTTGAAGAAGCGCACGAAGAACCGCGCTGGCATCTCCCCCACAAGCCCCGGCTCCGCCGACCAGATCGCCGCCGCCATCGGCAGGATGTAATGGTCGGTGAATTCCTGGCTGTAATGGCCTTCCCGCAGCCAGGCGTCCAGACTGAGATCACGATTGCCGTCCAGTAGCGCCGGCGCTTCGCGGTTGAAGCGCAGAATGTCGCGGATCATCCGGTGGAACGAGGGCCGGAACAGGTTGCGGCGCTGGGCGAACAGGGTGTTGAGACTCTCGCCGTTGTACTCCAGCCCGGTGCGCTCGCAACGGACGCTGAAACTCATCGTCGTCGGTTGCGAGGCGACACCGAGTTGCTCCAGCAGGGCGATGAAGTTGGGATAGGTCCAGTCGTTGAAGACGATGAAGCCGGTATCCACCGCATGGCGCCGTCCCCGAATCTCAACCTCCACCGTGTTGGTGTGGCCGCCGATGTAGTCGTTGGCCTCGAACAGCGCCAGATCGTGCGCCCGGCAGAGTTGCCAGGCGGTGGTGAGGCCGCTGATCCCGGTCCCGATGATGGCGATTTTCATGTCCTTCTCCCCTGTTACAGGCGACTCTTGATGGCGCGGATGACGCCGCCCAGCACGGGAACTCGCTCGTAGATGAACGCGCCCATGTCGAAATAGTCGTGATGCTGGAACACCTTGCCGTCGTCGCGAAATTTCAGATGGCTGACCCCGCGCAGTTCCAGCGTCTCGCCGCGCCGGAAGCGCGCGTGCTGGAAGCACATGATCCAGACCAGCATTCCCCGTCGCCCAACGATGACCTCGTCCTCAAACTCGAAGCGGCAGGACAACACTCCCTCGTACAACCGGCTGTAATAGTCCCGCAGCGCGGGCAGACCATTCAGTTCATGCACCGGATCGCGGAATCGCACGTCCGGCGTGTAGATGTCTTCCAGTAGATGCAGCGTGTCCTTGTTCAACTGGTTGAACGCGGTCTTGAAGCGATCCAGGGATTCCTGCATGGGTCCGCTCTCCGGTTGCGGGTAGTTCGTACAATAATATTAGACACAGTCTCTACAAAATGCAAATACTTATACAATAATTATTCATCCCATAGCGAGATCGAATGGCCGAGACGAAAACCGTGGCGGAGACGGCATGGATGGTGGAGGTCGGCGGAGCGGGGGTGGCGAGGCGCCGGGAGAGGTATGGCCGAACCATGGCGCCGATCAGATGCGACCGGGAACGGTGGCCAACGGTCCTGGGGTAGGCAATGGACGGCGGCTGTTCCAGCGTTAGGCCGCTGGCGAAGTAGCGGCGAACGCGAGATTAAAGCCCTCGCCCTTCGATCAAGACGAACGGCGCCCAGACTTGGGGGTCGCGGAGTTGTTCGTTTTCGTCATTGATGAAGGAAAGCTGCGTTTCGCTGTTGCTAAGCGATTGATCTATCAGTTTTTCTGTTCTAAACTTCCATTAGTAAGTAGCGAGAGACGGTACGATGAGTGAAAGCAAAATCGAATGGACGGAACAGACTTGGAACCCGGTCACGGGTTGCACGAAAATCTCGCCGGGCTGCAAGCATTGTTACGCCGAAACACTTGCTATTCGATTACAGGCGATGAAGGCGGCTGGCTACGAGCGAGGGTTTGCGCTAACTTTGCATCCAGCACGGCTACAACAACCGCTCCAGCGTAAGAAGCCGACGGTCTATTTTGTGAATTCGATGAGCGACCTGTTCCACGAGGAGGTACCCGATACCTTCATCGAACAGGTCATGACAGTGGCGCGGCGGACGCCCCAACACACTTATCAGATCCTCACCAAACGCGCCGAGCGGCTACCACGCTTCTTTGGGCAACGCGCCGTGCCAACCAACGTCTGGCTGGGGGTCTCGGTGGAAAATCGCCAGCATGGCTTGCCGCGCATCGATCACCTGCGGCAGGTCGCCGCCCGCATCCGCTTCCTGTCGGTGGAACCTCTACTGGAACATTTGGGGCCGATGAACCTGAGCGGGATTCACTGGGTCATCGTCGGCGGCGAATCCGGCCCGAACGCCCGACCGATGCGTCCGGAATGGGCGCTGGCCGTGCGCGATCAGTGCGAGGCAGCCGGCTTGGCGTTCTTCTTCAAGCAGTGGGGCGGTTGGGGCGCGGATGGCGTCCGCCGCGCCAAGCACGTCAACGGCCGACTGCTGGCGGGCCGCACTTGGGATGCGTATCCCGAACCTACAGGCGCGCTGCTTTGAGCAGGTGGTGGGCCACGCGCATGGACAGCGCGATAGCCTTCGGATTAGGGTTGGACACACAGAAAAACAGCGAATACAGCGGTGTTCCTCCGCGCAGAAGCAGGCGCAGTGGTTCCGCCACCTTAGCAAAGCCCGCCGCCCGCAAGCGGTCGCCAACAAATGCTTCTATGGCATCTACATCCGCGTGTCGGCCAATAATCGGCGATACCGGATCGCCGAATAGGTCCGGAGTAGTGGGAGCAATTGGGGCATAGAATGCCTCCCGCCAGTCCGGCGTACCGAGCACGCTGTCCAGGCGCGCGGCGCCAGCGGGATCGACACGCTCGAAATCGCGAGCGGTTTGCCGGTATAGACCCGATAATGCAAACAAATACCAGAGGTCGATGGCCTGGGTGCGAGCGATTCGCTGGAGCGTGACCCATTCCACCGAAAGCCCGTAGGGGTCCAGAAACAGCACCGCCCGATACTGGCGCCAAGCGATTCGAGCGCAAAGGTCCTGTAACTCGCTGTTGGCTTCTCCTCGCAAGCATTCGATCCGATGCTGGGGATACTGCCGTCGCAGCGTTTCCAGTGCCTGAAACCGCCGCGAATTCCGCTCGATGAACACGTAACGGTCGAAAGGCCGTTCCAGTTCCAACGCGATCCGGGCCGATCCTTTCAAGCGGCGCTCGCTGACAAACAAACTGAACTTATCGTTGCCGACCGTGCGATCCCCCGTGCCGGCGAAGGCATCGATATACAGGAGCTTGAAAGGCTGATTCTTGAGCGCTTGTGCGTAGAAGCGCAGATAATCTCGCAAGACTTTTAACTTGATTTCAGTCCAAGCCCCGCCAAAGCGATGTTCGGTTTCCTTCACGACATCTACCTCGTATAGCTACTTTGGTGCATCCAACCGGTACAAGCACTAGCCGCCCTGGATGCGGCCGTAATTACATTGGGCATATCTCCAGCGGCTCATGGTTTTAAGGCGCCTTTGATGCGCTCCTCGAATAAAACGGCGTCGTGTTGAGTCACCAAACCAACCAACGCTCTCTCAATAAGCCAAGGTCAGCACGAACAATTCACCGATTTCCTCGAACCGCGCCCGATCTCGCATTTCCCGCAAAATCATCGGAATCCCGCGCCCCAAACCGTCCACGTAGCGCAAGTTGTCCAGGTACTTGAGGATAAACAGATTGCGCGGCGCTGAGTTGCCATAGCGAATCTTCTCTAAACTCAACCGTCGCTGCGGCTGGCGTCCGAACAACAGCAAACCGCCAGCGCTAACCGCCCACCCTTCCTCCAACGGAACCAGGATATCGGCGTTACGCAGAATGTTAAGCTGCTCGCCACGATCCAAGTCGCCATAAGGAGTTTTGGTAATAGCCCTGCCAGTAATCGTGCAGCTTGGCCGGATCGAGATCGTCGGCGCGAGTTCCCTCCACGGGCGAAATATCGAAATGCACCAGACCCGCCGCTTGAAACAGGCGACTCAATTCCTCCTTGGTCGCGTGGCGGTTAGTGGAACCGACCCGAATCAAAAACTTGCCATCCAGCGTTTGATAAGGCCTGCCGGTTCCCTTCTCGACGGTCACCATGTAGAACGATTTGCCGTCCACCACGACAGTCTCAATCGTTGGTTGCAGAGCGGTTCTCGCCTTGGCCGATCAACTCAAGCAATCGGTCAAGAGTCATCATGGAACAGCACCCCTTAAATGGCCTGATGGGTCCACCGCCAGCGCCTCACCATCGGCGACGGCGAGATTGAAATCGAAAAGCGCCCGGCTGCCGCCAGGATAGATTTTGTCGGTTAGCCATAACTCCGATAAAACGCCTCGTTGGCAGGCGCAACACCTTGAGCACGCTCACGCCGTGCTGCTGGCAAAGTTCTTCAAGGAGTTGCTCATCTTCCGGCGGTAGATTCATTATTTTTCAGCCCCTTGGGATCGGTACTTTGAGCGGTGCCTGGTGGTTTGAGGCAGGGGGTTTTGATCGTGGCGATTGTAACGCTGGAATAGTCATGATAGTTCTACAAGACTTTGCTCAATCGCCGCATCAGGCTGACCGAGGAGTCATTTGCCGAGTTGGTGGCATGAAAGCTGTGGCACTCGTGGTCAAAGGCGTATGCGTACTGTGCTACGACAATGAATCAGGCAAGGGTGATCATCGGCACTGGGGAGAAACGGAAGTGCCTTATGTCTTCACCGATATCGACCAACTGGTCGCCGATTTTTTAATGACGTAACCCGGTGGCATCATGAACACGGTAACGATTGATGTTCGTTCGCTGGCGGACAATTTGGCGGATTTCGTGGCGGCCTGGAAGACGGGACAGGCCAGTGGGCCACGCATCAGCTTTGAAACTTCGGAATGACTTTGGAAGATGTTGACCGTCAAACGCTGGCAACTGCTCAAGGTCTTGACCGGCGCCGGGCCGGTGACGATCCGCGAAGCGGCGCGGCGAGTGCAGCGCGATGTGAAGGCCGTGCATCGCGACGTTCACGCCCTGCTGAACGCCGGACTGCTGGACAAAACCGAGGACGGCAAGATCGTGTTTCCCTATGACGCCATCCACGTTGATTTTCTGGTGAAAGCGGCATGATCACCCATCCTCGCCCACCAGTCGCGGATTTCGCCGCCTAATGCTGGCTCTGCATACACCCGAATGTCAGTCGAAAAACCGCTCCGCCGCCAGCAGGGGCAACACCCGCTGGATGATCGGATCGGCGGCAAAATATTTCTGAATCACGCCATCCCGCAGATGATTGGCCAGCGCGATCAGGATCATGCTTTGATCCAGCGCCAGATAGTTGTAGGCCACCTGGCCGGTCTTTGGGTCCACCGCGTCGTAGAAGCCGAAGTCGCCGTACAGCGGATAGCGTTCCGCCAGTTGGCGTAGATTGGCCGTGGCCGCCGCCGGCTCGGTCAGCAACGCCAGCGCCGCCGCGTGCGGCGTGACCGCGTCGGCGGGATAGCCCCGCGCCCCGAGCACTCGCGCGCCGTATTCACCGTAGCCGTCGCCGCCCGGCGTCGAACTCGGTGACAGACCCCAGACTGGATAGCCCAGATGCTCCAGCGTGAATCGGCGACTCAGTTCGGTATGCGCCAAGGCGTTTTGCCCCAGACTGGCCGGTGCGTACCGCAACTCGTCCAGCACCAGCAGCGGCATCAGCGCCTCGAACAGGCTGCCGCCCCAGGACGGCAGGTACTTCAATCCCTTCCAGAAATAGTAGCCACCGGGGAACGTGAAACCATTGACGGTCTTGTCGGCGCGGCTCTTGGGCGATTGCGATTGCCAGTCGAAGTGAGCCGGGAAGGTGCGCGCCATGCGATACCAGTGCTCCACCGGGGCCTCGCCCTTGCCGATGGCGATCAGGCTCCCTAGCCGCGCCTCGCTGTAAAGCAGGCCATAGCTGTATTCCGATCGGTGCGGCAGATGGACATAGTAGCCGTGCATCATCAACTGCTCGACCGGGTCGTAGAAGAAGCGGTAATCCTCTCGCTCGATCAAGTGGGTGCAGCGCGCCGCCAATTCGGGAACGCTGTTTCTCACCACCATCAACCCGGCGGTCAGCCAAGCCGAATCCACGAACGACAGGAAATGGCTGGTGCGTTCCAGGGTGGTCGTGTCGTAGTAGTTGAAGAAAAAGCCGTGATGGGTTTCAAGTTGCTCCAGCGTGGTCAAGGTCCGCTCAAGTCGCGCCCGTGCCTCCGCCGCGTCAATCAAACGCAATTCCCAGGCCGCGACGATGTCGATCAGGTACAGACCGATGTTGGTGACATTGGTGTAATCGCCCAACCACGCGCGCTCGGACTCAATCGAACCATGCAGGCGCACGGTATCGAACGGCAGGCCATGGTTGTGGTCGCTGAGCGCTGCTAGCCCACGCCAGGTATCGCGCGCCAGTCGCCACAGAAAGGCCAGATCATCGGCCGGACGTTCCGCTGGGTCCGTCAGCAGCCGCTCCGGCCAGCCCGCCAGCCGGGCACGAATGTAAGGCTGCGCCGCCGCCTTGCCGCCCAAGCTGTTCTCCCACGCGGTCTTTCGGGGTGGAATCACCGGATCGCGAACGCTGGGGCCAGGGGTGCCGGTCTTGATCAGGGCGATGTCGTCCAGCCAATAGGCGCCGGCGCGGACCGGCGAGCGGCGCGGTTGCAGCACGATCCCGAACTGGCGCAAGTGTCGCCAGTCGGCAATACCGTTCATGCGGTTCAGCGGGGCTTGAATGCGCTGCCAGTCGTCGGTAATCCCCGCGACCACGGTACTACCCTGGCGCAGCAAACCGGGCGGCGCGTTCGGCAAGGGTTGCTTGAATTCGATCTTCAGCGCGCCGGCGTAACCGACCGCTGAATCGCCGCGAATCCAAAACTCCAGATGATCGTAGGTCGAAGCATCGAGATCGGGCAGGGTGATTTGCCAGCCAAGATCGCCGGTGGCCTCGGGGGCGAAGCGGTAATTCAGATACAGCGCCCGGCTGCGATCCGGCCCCGACGCAGGTTCCAGCCGATACTTCACGCGGCCAGTTCGAAAACCTGGTGCGGTTGCCCAGCCGCTCATCGTTCCACCCAGATTGGGAACGCCATCGAGCCGCTCGAAATCGTGCAGCAACAGGGGGGCGGTGGTGGATTCGGTGGCTTGGATGGACCAGGGAAGACACAAGAGCAAACCGCCAAGCAGGGCGAGCGGAAGGCGGAACAGGATCGACATGGGTTATGCGACAGGCTCTTACAGACGGATGAAGCGGCATTGTAGACGAGGTAGACGAGTTACCAACGGCTTTGACGCCCCGCCTGTCGCGCCTCACGACCGCCAAGGAGAGTTTTCATACCTATTCTCGGTAGGTTTCCATATCTATGGTCGTCATTCCCGCGCAAGCGGGAATGACGAACGGGGTAGCTGTTAGCCTTAAAAAGATAAAATCTATCGGTAAATGGTATTAGAACTTCATGTCCTCAAAAAACTTCTTGACCCCATCCAGCCAGCTTCCTTGTTGCGGGGTATGGCGTTTGCCGCCGGCTTCCATGGTGTCGGCGAACTGCTGCAGCAGTTCTTTCTGTTCTCGGGTTAGATTGACTGGGGTTTCCACCACCACCCGACACAGCAGATCGCCGGTTGGACCGCCGCGTACCGGCTTGACCCCCTTTCCGCGAATCCGGAACACTTTGCTAGTCTGAGTCTCGGGTGGAATCTTCAGGCTCAGTCGCCCATCCAGGGTCGGTACTTCCAGATCGCCGCCCAGCGCCGCCGTGGTGAATCCGATGGGAACCTCACAGTACAGATCGCTGTCCTCACGGCTGAAAATCGGATGCGGCTTGACCTGAATCTGCACGTACAGATCGCCCGGCGGCCCGCCATGTTCGCCGGCCTCGCCCTCGCCGGCTAGCCGGATTCGGTCGCCGTTGTCCACCCCCGCCGGCACCTTGACCGACAGCGTCTTCTGTTCCTCCACCCGACCGACGCCCCGGCAGGTCTCGCAGGGTTCGGGGATGATCGTGCCGCGCCCCTGACAGCGCGGACAGGTTTGCTGGATCGAGAAAAAGCCCTGCTGCATCCGCACCTGGCCGACGCCGCGACAGGTGGGGCAGGTGGTGGGCTTGGTACCTGGTTTGGCGCCGGTGCCGGTGCAGGTGGCGCAGGTCACTAGGGTCGGCACCCGAATCTTGGCGGTGGTGCCGAACACGGCTTCTTCCAGCGTCAGGTCCAGGGGGTAGCGCAGATCGGCGCCCCGATAGCTTTGCGCGCCGCCACGCATGCCGCCACCGAATATGTCGCGGAATACGCCACCGAAAAGGTCGCCCAGATCAGCCGGGCCACCGAAGCCGCCACCGGCCGAACCGTCCACACCGGCGTGGCCAAACTGGTCGTAGGCGGCCCGCTTGCGCGCGTCGCTGAGCGCCTCGTAGGCTTCCTTGGCCTCCTTGAATTTTTCCTCGGCCACCTGATCGCCAGGATTGCGGTCGGGGTGATGCTTCATCGCCAGTCGCCGATAGGCCTGCTTGATCTCGGCTTCGCTGGCGTTGCGGGCCACGTTGAGGATTTCGTAATAGTCGCGTTTGGCCATGTTTCGATCTTGCGTCGCGGAATTCGCGGGTCGATACCTTCAAAACCAAAAATCCGGGAAGGTTTCATCCCCTCCCGGATTCGCGGTTTGGCGCGGCTGAGGCGCTACTTTTTCACTTCCTCGAATTCGGCATCCACCACGCCGTCGTCGGCTGGCTTGTGTCCCCCGCCCCCTGGGCCGCCGTGCGGGCCGCCTTCCGGCCCACCGCCGGACTGGCCGTAGATCCGCTCGGCCAGCTTGCCGGACGTCTCGGCCAAGGTTCGGGTCTTGGCCTCGATCGCGGTCTTGTTATCGGTCTTGACCGTCGTGCGCAAGTCGCTGATCGCCGCTTCGATGGCCGACCGCTCGCCGCCTTCCACCTTGTCGCCCAGATCGCGCAGGGTTTTCTCGGTGGCGTGAATCAGGTTCTCGGCCTGGTTACGGGCGTTGACCAGTTCATGGAACTTACGGTCCTCGTCGGCATGGGCCTCGGCGTCGCCGACCATCCGCTTGATCTCGTCCTCGGACAGGCCGGAGCTGGCCTTGATCACGATGCGGTTTTCCTTACCGGTGGCCTTGTCCTTGGCCGACACGTGCAGGATACCGTTGGCGTCGATGTCGAAGGTCACCTCGATCTGCGGCACGCCGCGCGGCGCCGGCGGAATGTCCTGCAAATCGAACTTGCCCAGCGACTTGTTGGCGGTGGCGATCTCGCGCTCGCCCTGCAACACATGCACCGTCACCGCCGTCTGGTTGTCGTCGGCGGTCGAGAACACCTGGGTCGCCTTGGTCGGAATGGTGGTGTTCTTCTCGATCAACTTGGTCATCACCCCGCCCAGGGTTTCGATACCGAGCGACAGCGGCGTCACGTCAAGCAACAACACATCTTTGACCGTGCCGCCCAGCACGCCGCCCTGAATCGCCGCGCCCACGGCGACCGCCTCGTCGGGGTTGACGTCCTTGCGCGGCTCGCGGCCGAAGAATTCGCGCACTTTCTCCTGCACCTTAGGCATCCGGGTCTGACCACCGACCAGCAGCACGTCGTCGATCTGCCCGATGCCGATCCCGGCATCCTTGAGCGCGATTCGGCAGGGGCCGATGGTCTTGTCCACCAGATCCTCGACCAGCGATTCTAGCTTGGCGCGAGTCAGCTTCAGATTCAAATGCTTCGGGCCGCTGGCGTCGGCCGTGATGTAGGGCAGGTTGATCTCGCTCTGCTGGCTGGAGGACAGCTCGATCTTGGCCTTTTCCGCCGCTTCCTTCAGCCGCTGCAAGGCCAGCGGGTCGTTGGCCAGATTGATGCCGCTCTCCTTCTGGAACTGGTCGATCAGGTAGTCGATGATCCGCTTGTCGAAGTCCTCGCCACCCAGGAAGGTGTCGCCGTTGGTCGACAGCACTTCGAACTGTTTTTCGCCGTCCACCTCGGCGATCTCGATGATCGAGATGTCGAAGGTGCCGCCGCCCAGGTCGTAGACCGCGATCTTGCGATCCTTGGAGCTGGATTTGTCCATGCCGAAGGCCAGCGCCGCCGCCGTCGGCTCGTTGATGATGCGCTTGACTTCCAGGCCGGCGATGCGGCCGGCGTCCTTGGTGGCCTGGCGCTGGCTGTCGTTGAAGTAGGCCGGCACCGTGATCACCGCCTCGGTGACCGGGTGGCCGAGGTAATCCTCGGCGGTCTTTTTCATCTTCATCAGCACCCGCGCCGAGATTTCCGGCGGGGCCATCTTCTTGCCGTGCGCCTCGACCCAGGCGTCGCCGTTGTCGTTCTTGACGATCCTGTAGGGCACGAGGTCGATGTCCTTCTGCACCTCCGGCTCGCTGAAACGGCGACCGATCAGGCGCTTGACCGCGAACAGGGTGTTGCGCGGGTTGGTGACCGCCTGGCGCTTGGCCGGCTGGCCGACGGTGATTTCACCGTCGTCGAGGAAGGCGACGACCGAAGGAGTGGTCCGGTCGCCTTCACTGTTCTCAATCACCCGGGGCTTGCCGCCCTCCATGATCGCCACGCAGGAGTTGGTGGTGCCCAGATCGATGCCGATAATCTTGCTGCTGCTCATTGGCCACGCTCTCTATACGCTAAATTCAGTTGCAAATCTTTGCCTGTCGCTGGATGTGGGGGCGGAGCGACGGGTTTTCAATGGGTTTCGCGGGATTTAGCCGGCCGGCCTGGGGATGGCCTGGGCCACCAGCACCTTGGCTGGGCGAATCAACCGGTCGTTAAGCAGATAACCCTTTTGCAGCACCTGGATGACGGTATTTGGCTCGGCCTGGTCGGTCGGTGTCATCGCCATCGCTTCATGCTCGTTGGGATTGAACTTGGCCCCAAGCGGATGGAGTTCGCGGGCACCGAATTTCTCCATCGCCGCCGCCAGTTGCCGGAGCGTCAGTTCGACGCCTTCCCGCAGCCTGGCCACGTCCACGGCGTCGTTGCTGGTTGCCGCCAGTCCCAGTTCCAGGCTGTCGCGCGCCGGCAGTAGCTCGCTGAAAAATCGTTCCAGCGCGAATTTGTGGGCGTTCTGCACGTCGCGCTCGGCGCGCTTGCGCAAATTTTCCATCTCGGCGTGGGCGCCCAGATACAGTTTCCAATGTTCGTCGGCCTTAGCCAGCGCTTGGTCCAGGTCCTGTTGCAGTGCGTCGAATTCCTCGCGGCTGACCGGGATACCGCCCTCGGTCTCGGCGGCCGGCGTGGCCGCGGGTTCCGCGAAGGGGTGCGTCGATTCGGCGGTCTCCGGCTGGACACCAGATTCCAGCGTGGGGTCTGCTTGGGTCATGATCGTTCTCCGTCACCGATGAAATTTCGCGCGGGCGGGCGAATGCCGCCCCGATCGGAAAAGACTTGGGGTGCAATCGTGGAAATTCAAGTAAGCGGCGTTTTAGGCGCCCGCCGGCGAAGCCGAGGCAACAGCAAGCGTCGAAGGCGAATCGTGGGCGGGACCGAGCGCGGAGGGCGAATTAGCCGTTCTCGCTCCGATGAGGGGATGATGGCCGCGTTTCCCAGCGCCAGGCATGCGCGATGATCGTCGCTAGATCGGCATGGCGCGGCTCCCAGCCCAGTTCCGCCCGTGCCCGCCGCGAATCCGCCACCAACTGGGCCGGATCACCCAACCGTCGCGCGCCGTAGCGCACCGGGATGTCACGGCCGGTCACGGCGTGGGCGGTCTCGATCACTTCCCGCACCGAAAAACCGTTGCCATTGCCGAGATTGTACGCGGCGCTGTCGCCACCCGCCCACAGCCGTTGCAGCGCCAGCAAATGAACTTCGCACAGGTCGGCCACATGGACATAGTCGCGGATACAGGTGCCGTCCGGTGTTTCGTAGTCGGTTCCGAACACCGTGATGTGGGATCGGTGGCCAGCGGCGGTTTGCAGGACCAGTGGAATCAAGTGCGTTTCCGGCTCGTGGCGTTCACCCAGTTCGCCGTCCGGGTCGGCGCCGGCGGCATTGAAATAGCGCAGGCAGACCGACTTGATCCCATACGCCACGTCATAATCTTGCAGCATCTGTTCGACCATCCACTTGCCGCGCCCGTAAGGATTGATGGGATTTTTCGGATGGTCCTCGTCAATCGGGATGCGAACCGGCTCGCCAAAAATCGCCGCGGTGGACGAGAAAACGAAGGAGCGAACCCGATGGGCCACCATGGCGTCCAGCAAATACTGGGTTTTAAACACGTTATTGAGATAATACTTGGCCGGCTCGCGCACCGATTCCCCCACCTGGATGTGGGATGCGAAATGCATCACGCCATCGACGCGTGGAGTTTCGAGCAACTCGTCCAGCAAATCCCGTTCGCCCAGATCACCCAGCACAAAACGGCCGCCCACCACCGCATCCCGATGACCGGCGGACAGATTGTCCAACACCGTGACCTCGAATCCGCGCCGGTTCAACAATTTAACCATGTGAGAGCCAATATAGCCCGCGCCGCCGACGACCAGCACGTGCATAGCGCTTCATCCTCGATCCGGCGCCGTCGATCCGCGCTTCACGAGCGGCCACCCTGCAAGCGCAGCAAGCGCTCCATCAACTGTTCGATTTCGGCTTCCAAGGCGCTACGTTCCTGTTCGGCTCGAGCGGCGTGAGTGGCCAGTTTTTCCTCCAGCGCCTGGTGATCGCGTTGCGCCTGCTCCAGTTGCTGGCGCAGCTCCAACTCGCGCGAAGCCGACGGAGTGCCCGGACTCGCCGCCGTCTGCTCGCGCATCGCGCGCCGCTCGGCATGCAGCCGTGCCACTTGTTCCTGCAATTTTTGCCGTTCCTCGTCCCAGGCCGCCTGTCGCCGGTTCAACTCCGCCGTCGCCTCGGACCGCACCTGTTCCACCACCAGCGCGCTGTCCAATCCCAGGGATGAGTTATTACTGGAGCGCGCTTTTTGCAAGGCCAGATTGTCCTCCAAGGTATTCATCTGGATCTGCAACGCCAAACGTTCGCGCTCCCACGCTTCCTGCTGTTGCTCCAACCGCTGGTCCAGCCCCGCCTTGTCCTGATGCAACGCCTGGTACTGTTGCTCCATGTGCGCGGTTTGCAAGCTCAGGGACTGACGCTCCCGCTCCCACCGCGCGCTGTCCTGCGCATAGCGATCCTGCAACGCCACCTGTTCCTGTTCCAGCCGCAAGACCGCGCCCCGCAACCGGGTGGCTTCGCGCAGGTAGGTTTGCTGTTCCTGCTCGCGTTGCGTCTCCAAGTCGGCGATCCGCTTTTCCAACTTGAGGTGTTGTTCGCCCGCCTCGGCCAGTTGTTCCTCAAGGCGCTTCTGTTGTTGCAGCGCGGCCTGGCGGTTCTGGTAAGCCGTGGATTGCACATCGAGCAAATCCGCTTGCAACCCATTGTTCTTGGATTGGATTTCCGCCAGCTCTACCTGCGTTGCCCTCTGTTCGCGCCGCAAGGTCCGATAGGGCAGGAGATAGATTCCGAGGCCGCCCACCGCCACGCCGATGATTAACCCGATGAATGACGACAGAATATCGATCATGTTCTTATGTCCACTGGTATTTTTTAACCCTGGCATCAACCCGATTCACCACGGGCCGTCCATCTTTCATCGCAACCCGTAGACCAGTAGCGCCGCGCCGATACCCGCCGCCGCCGCTCCACCCGCCGCCAGATAAATATAACGTCGCAATTCCCGCTGGGCTTCCGCCACCAGGTTCCGTGTGATCCGCGTTGCCACCACCGTCGGGCTTTCTTCCGCCCGGGCGACGGTGCGAGTCTCGGTGACCGCATCGGTGACCGCCTGCAAGGCGACCTCGCGGGCCGTGGCAAGGGCGGTTTCGCGAGCGGCGCCGACCGCGGCTTCCTGGGCAGCGGTACTTCCCTTCCGCGTGGCCTCGGAAAACCGCGCGCTCAATTGCGGCACCAATTGGTCGGTGAACGCATGCAACTGGTCTTGGCAAACCCGCGTGGCGATCTCCTGAATAAGCTGTTCGATCTCCGGCCGTCCTTCACGCTGGAAGGTCTTGAATTGCTCTTCCACCAGCGGCGGCAATTGGGTTTGCAGTGCCGTCCCGATCGCGCTCTCGGTATCCGCCGCCGGCGGTTGCCAGTTCGCCAACCGCTTCTCAACAACTTGGGCGGCGACTTGGTTGCTGGTTTCTTCCTGACTCGCCTCCAAATCCAACCGCAGCTTGGCGACCACGTCATTAACCAGTGGCAGTACCTGCGACTCCACCGCGTTGTAGAAAAACTGCTCGGCTTTTTCGAGGATCAGCTTTTCGATCGATTCAGCCGTCATCGTCCCCTCGCTGGCGAGCGTCGACGCCACAACTGGATGCGTGGCGGCATCGAGCAAGGTATTCATTCGTTCAAGAAGCGCGCTGAGTGCTTCCGGCGTCGCGGGTTTGCTCAAGACATCCACCGCACCCGCCGCGTGAGCTTGATTCCGATACGACGGCTCGTCCTTGGAAGTGTACATCGCCGCTGGAATGCGGGCGGTGGTTGGTTCGCTTCGAATTCGGCGCAATGCTGTCAGTCCATCCATGCCGGGCATGGTGTGATCCATGAAGATCACGTCCGGTTTCCGGTCACGCAGATAGGTCAGCGCCTCCTCGGCGGAATCCGCCGTGTCTACTGTCATGCCGAGATTTTGCAAAATCTTGCGCAGCATTAGCCGCGCGGATTTGGAGTCATCCACCACAAGAACATGTCGGATTGGCATAAACCCCCCTGGCTTTCCATGTAAATTAGTAAGATTTCCACTTTAGGAAGCACGACGACCATGGTCGGTATCTGTCACGAGGATCGCGAACGTAACGGCATTCTGGTGGCGATCATCCATCACCATGGCGCGATAACCCGTGATATGGCGACAATGGTGGGGATAATACGAGAAACACCCTCAACAACAAAGAGACGATCCAGCCGATTTCGCGCGCCGACGCGTGGACAATACCCATCGGCGACAAAGTTTATCGCTATTTCCGGGGACAACCGAACCAAATGAATAACCTGAAGCATAGCAAGCTTCCCCACCAAGGAGATTGGGAGCCACGAAGCGTGACGAACGACCGCGGGACAAACGACCGGCGGTTTGGAAGTTGAAGCCGGTATTGCCCCCGCCCCATGCCGGCGCGCTAGACCTGTCGCCGCAACAACACGTAAATCGCCCCGGTTCCGCCGTCCACCGGTCGGGCCGAACAGAACGCTAGCACCTCATCGCGCTGGCGCAGCCAATGGTTGATCTTTTGTTTCAAAACCGGCCCCCGCTGGCGGGAGCCGTTGCCCTTGCCGTGCACGATCCGCACGCAGCCCAGGCTGTCACGGCGGGCGCGACGCAGAAATTCTCCTAGCGCCTCCCGGGCCGTCGTCACCGTCATCCCGTGCAGATCGAGCGCCGCTCCAACTTGAAACTGACCGCGTCGCAGCTTGCGCAGCACCGTCTGTCGTACCCCCTCCTGGCGGTAGTACAATTCCTCGCCAGTATCCAGCTCCGCCGGCTCGAAACAGTTCGACAGCGTATCGGCCAGCGCCTGTCGCTCGTCGGCCTCGGTAAAGCGGGGAATCGGCGCGGGATGGAAGCGAGTCGGCTCGATCCGGTCGCAACACAACGGCTCGACCGGACCGATGGCCCGCCGAAACAGAATCCGGTCTTGTGGGTCAAGGATGAACGGCTTGGTCATGGGCGCCTCTGCGGAAACGCGGGGAAGTTCGACCAGGACAGCGAACAACGGTCATTTTAACGTCAACGCCGCCGGATACCCTACGGATACCGATCCATCGGTCGCGCGGGAGGAGATCCAAGTCATGCGCATTCTGGTCAGCAACGATGATGGTTATCAGGCGCCTGGCCTGCTGCGGCTGGTCGCCGCCTTGAGCGAACTAGCGGAGATCACGGTGGTGGCTCCCGACCGCGACCGCAGTGGCGCCAGCAACTCACTCAGTCTCAAGAATCCGTTGTACGTCACCCAGCACGACAACGGTTTCCACAGCGTTGAGGGTACCCCCACCGACTGCGTTCATCTCGCCATTACTGGTTTGCTGGAGCAAGAACCGGACATGGTGGTGTCGGGCATCAACAGCGGTGCCAACCTGGGTGATGACGTGATTTATTCCGGTACGGTGGCGGCGGCGATGGAAGGCCGCTTTCTGGGTTTTCCCGCCATCGCGGTGTCCCAGGCCGCGCTCCGCCCAGCACATTTCGACACCGCGGCCCGTGTCGCTGTCTGGCTAGTGCGGCGGCTGTGCGAACGGCCGTTGCCACCGGACACCATCCTCAACGTCAACGTCCCCGATCTGCCCTGGGAACGGCTCGCTGGATTCCGGGCCACTCGCCTTGGCCACCGCCACAAGTCCGCGCCCGTCATCAAAAGCACCGACCCGCGCGGCCGACCGATTTATTGGGTGGGGCCACCTGGCCCCGAGCAGGATGCTGGCCCCGGCACCGACTTTCAGGCCGTGCATGCTGGTCAGGTGTCGATCACGCCGTTGCAGGTGGACTTGACGCGCCATGGCGCGCTCGGTTCCCTGACGGAATGGCTAAGCGCTGGACCGCCTTGGCAGTCCGGGTAGGATGGTTTTTTGTTGTACCGAATAGGCATTTCGTCAGTAGACGAAAGGTATGGAAAAAGTTTATCATCATCAAACGCTTGGAATACGCGCCAAGGAGTGGGCGATTCCGCGGTTCCAGCGTCGGCGCCCGCGAGGGGTAAAACTCCCGCCAGTCCTCCCGAAACGAGCACCGAATTTTCGACCCAATAATAAAAGGCGCGGCCACCATCGGCCCAAGCGTCAACACAGAGAACTTACCAAGCGAAGCTCATGAGGAGGTCATCAATGTCCCGACGGATTGCCGTCTGTCTGGAAATGGTGGTGTGTGAAGACGAATTGCGCATGGATGACCCTCTGCTGGAGGACGACAAGCCAGAGGATACCGAGGACGAAGCGGTTGCGGAGGAAATATTGGAACCGGGCGAAACCCCGTGGTCGGCGCCGCTGGCGGCCGGTCGGGAATTCACCCTGGAGGAATTGGACGCCACCCGTATGTATCTGAGCGAAATTGGCTTTTCTCCGCTGCTGAGCGCCCGGGAAGAAGTCTACTACGCGCGGCGAACCCTGCAAGGCGACGCCGACGCTCGCAACCGGATGGTCGAGAGCAATCTTCGCCTGGTGGTGAAGATTGCCCGCCGCTACATGAATCGGGGCCTGAACCTGCTTGATCTGATCGAGGAAGGCAATCTGGGACTGATTCACGCGGTCGAAAAATTCGACCCGGAGCGCGGCTTCCGGTTTTCGACCTACGCGACCTGGTGGATTCGCCAGACCATCGAGCGGGCGTTGATGAACCAGACCCGCATCATCCGGTTGCCGATCCATATCATCAAGGAAATCAACGGGTATTTACGAACCGCCCGGCAATTGGCGCAGACGCTGGATCACGAGCCCACCGCCGAGGACATCGCCCAGGCGATGGGCAAGTCGGTGGCCGAGGTGAAGCGGATGCTGCAACTCAACGAGCGGGTGGCCTCGGTGGATACGCCGATCGGCAAGGACGAAGATCGGTCGCTCCTCGATGCCATTCCCGACGATAACCCCGATCCGTCGCAATGGTTGCAGGATGCCGACCTCAACGAAAAACTGGAGCTATGGCTTAGCCAGTTGCACGACAAGCAGCGCATCGTGGTGGAACGGCGGTTTGGCTTGGGCGGCCAGGACAAGGCCACCCTGGAACAGGTGGGTAATGAAATCGGCGTGACCCGCGAGCGGGTCCGCCAGATTCAGATCGACGCCCTGCGCCGGCTGCGCAAGATTCTGGAAAACGAAGGCTTTTCCCGGGATTTTCTGTAGCGATCCGCTCCAGCTCTCCCACATCCCGCTGGGGGAGAAGCTGGAGGTGGAGGCGTTAGTCCGCCAGCAGCAACGCCGCCGCGACTCGGCGACCTTCCAGCATGATGATGTTGTAAGTGCGGCAGGCGGCGGCCGTATCCATGATTTCAACCCCCACACCCCGCTCCAGCAAGGACCGAGTCAGGGATGGGCGTGGAAACCGCTGGCGGCCGCCGGTACCCAGCAGCACGATTTCCGGCTTCAAATCCGCGATCACCTCAAAATGCGTTTCCACCAGATCGCCGAAAGTCTGCGGCGGCCAATCGCTTATCAACCGTTCGGGCGTGACAATCACGCTTCGGCGAAATTCTCCTTGGTTGACCCGGACCCAGTCCGGGCCGTAGCCGGTGATGGAGTGACGATTCAGGTCGTTGTCAAGGCTGAAACGCATGGCAATCCCTCAAAGTAAATGGCGACGGGCGCGGAGGATGATCGAATCATTCAATAGTATGTCCCCTTTTAGAGTCAACAACGCCCGCGATGTTCCAAGTGGTCGCTCGTTGTTGCCCCCGCCACGCTGTCATGACCGGGAGAATGCGCGATGATCGCAGCCGCCCCTCACACGATTCATGCCCTGGAGCTTGGGCGCATGGCCAATTTTATTTATGTCATCCACGATCGCGCCACCGACCGCGCGGCGGTGGTGGACCCGGCCTGGGACGTACCCGGCATCCTGGCGCTGGTCGAACGGCAGGGATGGCGAATCACGGACATCCTGCTCACCCACAGCCATTTCGACCACATCAACGGGGTCGAGGCGTTGCTGAGCGCCAGCGACGCGCGGTTGCACCTGCTGCGAGCCGAGGCTGCGTTCTGGGATCGTCATTCCGACCTGCCGACCCTGCACGACGGCGGCGACCGCATCCGTCTGGGCGAAACCGAAATCGAAGTGCTGCACACGCCCGGCCACACACCGGGCTCGGCTTGCTACCGGGTGGGCGATCAAGTACTCACCGGCGACACCCTATTCGTGTTTGGCTGCGGACGCTGCGACCTGCGCGGCGGCGACCCGGAACAGATGTATCACAGCCTGCGCCGGCTGGGCGAGGTGTTGCCGGGCGATACCCTCATCCGGCCTGGCCACAACTACGGTATCACTCCCACCTCGACCATGGTCGAACAGCTCGCCGGCAACCCGTTCCTGCATTTCGACGACTGTCCCGGCTTCGTTGACTATCGGATGCACTTGCACGACCGGGAGGAACCGTACCGGCCCGAGTCGCGCTTGCATCGTCATCGGCATTGAATCACCCCGAGTTGCCGCGAATGACCCCACCCGTTTTCCAGGACAGTACTGATCGCGAGTCAGGCATGATCGTCAATTGCACGGGTTACGCCGGCGGTTGCAAGCTGCCCAACATGTCGCTGGAAGATGTGCCCGCGCTGCGGGATCGGGCGGACGCCTTCGTCTGGTTGGGATTGCGCGAGCCGGACGAGGATCTGATGGCGCGAGTGCGAGAATTGTTCGACTTGCACGAACTGGCCGCCGAGGATGCCCACCACGCCCATCAGCGGCCCAAGGTGGAACTGTATGGCGACTGTTTGTTCGTGGCGCTGCGCACGGCTCAGTTGCGCGAGGACAAGGTCATTTTCGGCGAAACCCATCTGTTCGTCGGGCCGCGCTATCTGGTAACGGTGCGGCATGGTGCCTCGCTGCCCTATGCCTCGGTGCGCGCCCGCTGCGAGAGCACACCGCGCCTGCTGCGCAAGGGGCCGGGGTTCGTGCTGTACGCCATCCTCGATTTCGTGGTGGACAACTATTTTCCGATTCTCCACAGCCTGGAAGACGAGGTGGAGGAACTGGAGGAACGGTTCTTCAAGGGCGATTTCGATCAGGGCGACCTGGGTCGGTTGTACCAGTTCAAGCGCGACTTAGCGGAACTGCGCCGCGTCACCGCCCCGCTGACCGAGGTCTGCAATTACCTGCTGACCGATGTGTTCACCGACCACGTTTCCGACGACATCCGGCCCTATTTTCGCGACGTTTACGATCACGCGCTGCGCGTCAACGAAGCGGTGGACGTGATCCGGGAAACGCTGGCGCTCGCCCTGCAAATCAGCCTGTCGCTGGGCGCGGCCCGCCAGAACGAGGCGACCAAGCGCCTGGCCGGCTGGGGCGCCCTGCTGGCGATTCCAACCATGGTGTTCAGCATCTACGGAATGAACTTCAAGGGCTGGTTCCCCGAACTCGAATGGACCTATGGCTATCCGGCCGTGATGGGGAGCGTGACGGCGATCTGCCTGCTGCTGTATCGCAAGCTGAAGAAATCCGGCTGGCTCTAGATGTTCCGGTTCGCGCCGATTGGCCTCGTCCATTCCTGTTTTCGCGAAAAGTTCGGCATTCCGCGCCAGCCGGGGCTGGTCCCCGCCGCGCGGGCCACGCTGGAGCTGCTACCGCCGTACAACCAGCCGGCGGCAGTGCGCGGGCTGGAGGGCTTTTCGCACCTGTGGCTGCTGTTCGTCTTTCACGGCGTCCCGGCGGGGCGCTGGCGGGCGACGGTGCGACCGCCGCGCCTGGGCGGCAACCGGCGGCTGGGTGTGTTCGCCACCCGCTCCACCTTCCGACCCAACCCCATCGGCCTGACGACGGTGAAACTGGACCACATCGCGGTTTGCCGGGGACAGGTAACCTTGCATCTGGCGGGGGTGGATCTGCTGGATGGTACGCCAGTGCTGGACATCAAACCGTACCTGCCCTACGCCGACCGGATCGTGGAAGCCGTCGGCGGATTCGCCGCCGAAGCGCCGGAGGCCGGGCTGACGGTGGAATTCAGCCCGGCGGCCAGTGCGTTTTGCGCGGCCTGGCCGGGGGATGGCGACTTGCGGGAACTGATCGACCAAATTCTGCGTCAAGACCCCCGGCCGGCCTACGAACGCGCCAGCCCCTCGCCCCAGCTTCACGGCATGAAGCTGCATGACCTGGATGTGCGATGGGAAATCCGGGACGGCGTGGCGCGGGTAATCGAGATCGTGCCTGCGGTGGAGGAACATTCAACAGCCTTTCGGAGATGGGAGTGTGATGGAATTTCTCAATGAATACGGGATGTTTCTGGCCAAGACCGCGACCCTCGTGGCGGCGGTGCTGGTGATGGTGGGCGGCATCGTGGCTCTGGCGACGCGCGGTGGCGGGGAGTCGGATCAGCGGGGGCGGTTGGATATCCGCCATTTGAACCAGGACTACGACGGCATGGCTTTGGCGCTCAAGGCCGCGACCCTGCCGAAAAAGGCGCTCAAGCAAGCGCGCAAGGAACAAAAGGCCCGGGACAAGCAGCACGACAAAACCGCGCGCCGCCGGGTGTTCGTGCTCAACTTCCACGGCGACCTGCGCGCCGCGGCGGTGGCGTCCCTGCGCGAGGAAGTGACGGCGGTGCTGACTGTCGCCCAGCCGGAGGACGAGGTGATGGTGCGGCTGGAAAGCGCCGGCGGGCTGGTGCATGGCTACGGCCTGGCGGCGGCGCAATTGCTGCGGATTCGCGACCGCCGGGTGAAATTGACGGTGGCGGTGGACAAGGTCGCGGCTAGCGGCGGCTATCTAATGGCCTGCGTCGCCGACCGCATCATCGCCGCGCCGTTCGCCATTCTCGGCTCGATCGGCGTGATCGCCCAGTTGCCCAATTTCAATCGCCTGCTGAAGAAGCACGACATCGACTACGAGCAGTTCATGGCCGGCGAGTACAAGCGTACGGTCACGCTGTTCGGCGAAAACACCGACAAGGGCCGCCACAAGTTTCAGGAAGAAATCGAAGCAACCCATGCCCTGTTCAAGGATTTCGTGAAAACCCATCGCCCGCGCCTGGACCTGGACCAGGTGGCGACCGGCGAATACTGGTACGGAACCCGGGCGCTGGAGCGCCAGTTGGCGGACGAA
Organism: Candidatus Contendibacter sp.; assembly: GCA_029624675.1. Lineage (GTDB taxonomy): Bacteria > Pseudomonadota > Gammaproteobacteria > Competibacterales > Competibacteraceae > Contendibacter. The sequence goes on along the minus strand of JARSSP010000044.1, from coordinate 4,139 downwards.
CTGCGGACCAGTGACGATTATCTGCTGGACGCCAGCGCCAGCGCCGATCTGTACGAAGTGACCTACACCAATAAAAAGCCGTGGCTGGCGCGGCTGTTGACGCACGCCGGCGAGGCACTGGCGCGAATCTGACTCTTCGACGTGAACGAACGGATTCCACCCACCGACGGTCCGGCGGCTGGAATCGGGGTCAAGCGGCTTTTTCTGAATCCTCGTCCAGATCGGCGACGCGAAGATTTACGTCGTCGAGCTTCCGTGCCAGCACACGCAAGTCGTCATGGGTGGCCAAGCCACACTGATGCAGGAATCGTTCGAACTGAAGCCGCGAGATCGGCTCGATCCGTCCCCACCAGTTCATGGCGGTATGCTCGCAGGCATCAACCCAGTTCCCGGCGATCACCGCGCGCTGAGTCAGATTGTCCAGCAAGGCGGCTTCCAGACGTTGACCTTGTTCGAACAGCGTCCGGAACATCCACCGAACTTCTCGTTGGGTGGCGACGCCGGCGCCTAGGCCAACCAGCCCCACCTGGCGCGCAAGGTCGGCCGACCGTGACAGGGTTGACGTAAATTGGGAATTCGCAACATGGGTTGTCATGACGGCATTACCTGTCGAGGTGCGCGCCGGTTGCCGGCGCCATGGCCACAACGTGATCCCGACACCGGGGAATCGCGTTGACTCTGGAATCCGCTTATAACGCGAATCGCTAGAATAAACAGCCTAACCGCCGACCACAGTCGAGGATCATGGCTTGCGACGCCAACCTTGCTCCAAGATCAAAAAGGAATGTCGTCGTCGAACCCGCTGCTGTCCGGACCTGGCTGAGGCTGCGTGGCGGTCTGCGACCGCGTCGGCGCGGGTCCCTGGGGCGGCCTTGAAGCGGACGCGGCATCCATCTCCGGTTCTTCTCCCGAAAACGGCGCGCTGCCGCCAGCGCTGCCGCGCCCACCCAGCATCTTCATTTCGTTGGCGATGATCTCGGTGGTATAGCGATCCTGACCGTTCTTGTCCTGCCACTTGCGGGTTTGCAGACGGCCTTCCACGAACACCGAGGAGCCCTTGCGCAAGTATTGGCCGACGATTTCCGCCAGCGGGCTGTAGAACACCACGTTATGCCATTCGGTTCGCTCCTGCTTCTCGCCGGTGTTGCGATCCTTCCAGCTTTCGTTGGTGGCGATGGTGACATTGGCGACGGCCCGGCCGTTCGGCATGTAACGCACGTCGGGGTCTTTGCCCAAGTTGCCGATCAAAATGACTTTGTTGACGCTAGCCATGGGTTTTACTCGTTGAATTGAAGGTTGATGGCCCCGCGAGGGAACGTGATCGACGCAAGCATACGCACCAATCCAGTTCGCCGCCATATCCTCGTAAGACTGTATGGAAGCAATCCCCTCCTTCCATCCATCGCGGCGTGATTACGCTTACAATACCGCCGCAATCTCCCCATTTTCCTAGCTGCGTCGCGCACTCCATCGTCATGTCGCCCACCCTTCCCAGCATCTTCCTGATCGGCCCGATGGGCGCCGGCAAGACCACCATCGGCCGCCGGTTGGCGCTGGCACTGCATCGGGAGTTTCTTGATAGCGACCACGAGATCGAGCAGCGTGCCGGCGCTGGCATTCCGCTGATCTTCGAAGTGGAGGGAGAGGCTGGGTTTCGCGTCCGCGAAAAAGCCGTGATCGCCGAACTGACCCGACGGCCGGACCTCGTCCTCGCCACCGGCGGTGGCGTCGTGCTCGATCCCGACAATCGCCGCTGCCTGGCCGGGCGCGGCTTCGTGGTGTATCTATGCGCCTCGGTGGACGAGCAATTGCGCCGCACGCGGGGTGACAGCCATCGCCCCCTGTTGCAAACCACCGACCCTCGGGCCAAGCTGGCGCAATTGTTCGCGCAACGCGATCCGCTCTACCGCGCCGTGACCGACTGCGTGATTTCGACCGAGGGTCGTTCCCCCGCCCAGGTGACGCGTGACATCCTGAACCGGCCGGAACTCCATCCGCTTCGAGCTTGAGCCATCCCTGGAATCTCCATGAAAACCCTCCATGTTGAACTCGGCGACCGCCGTTACCCGATTTACATTGGCCCTGGCTTGCTGGGACAAGCTGAGTTACTGCAACCTCACCTTTCTGGCCGGCAAGTGCTGGTGGTCAGCAATACCACGATCGCGCCGCTTTATCTGGAACGTACCCGCGCCGCGCTGGCCGGCCTGCGTTGCGAGGCGGTGATTTTGCCTGACGGCGAGCGCTACAAGACCCTGGAGACGCTGAACGCCGTTTTCACCGCGTTGCTTGAGCACCGGTTAGACCGGCATTGCACGATCGTGGCCCTCGGGGGGGGGGTGATCGGCGACATGGCCGGTTTCGCGGCGGCCTGTTACCAGCGCGGCGTGTCCTTCGTGCAAATTCCCACTACCTTGCTGGCCCAGGTCGATTCCTCGGTGGGCGGCAAGACCGCCGTCAACCATCCCCTCGGCAAGAACATGATCGGGGCGTTTTACCAGCCGCGCTGCGTGCTGGCCGACACCGACACCCTCGCCACCCTGCCGGACCGCGAACTGAGCGCCGGCCTGGCCGAGGTGATCAAGTACGGCCTGATTCGCGACCGCCCGTTCCTGGACTGGCTGGAGGTGAATCTGGAAGCGCTGCTGGCGCGCGACCCCGCCGCCCTGAGCGAAGCCATCGAGCGTTCCTGTCGCAACAAGGCCGAGATCGTCGTCGCCGACGAACGGGAGATCGGCGAGCGCGCCCTGCTCAATCTCGGCCACACCTTCGGCCACGCCATCGAAACTGGGATCGGTTACGGCGAGTGGCTGCACGGTGAGGCGGTGGCGGTGGGGATGGTGATGGCCACCGATCTGTCGGCCCGGATGGGCTGGTTGACTTGGGAACAAGTGGAGCGGGTGCGCGCGCTGCTGACTCGCGCCCGCCTGCCGCTCGCCCCGCCCTCGGAACTGACGCCCGCCGATTTCCTCCGGCTGATGGCGGTAGACAAGAAGGTCCAGGACGGCCGGCTACGGCTGATCCTGCTGCGCGAGCTTGGACAAGGCGTAATCGCCGAGAACGTGGATGCCGACCGCCTGCGGGAGATGTTTGAACACGCCCTTTCCCGGTGCTGAGCAGCGGCAATACCAATTCCTGGTAGGTTTTAGTATGTTCAAGGCCAGGTGTGGATACTGTTATCGGGTAACCGACATCGACCAGCGCTTCGGCCACGGCTTCCCAAATAAATGCCCGTGGCTTCCATGCAAAATGTAGGGTGGTCCTGTCGTGGGGAGCCAGCCATGCCTGGAGTTCGGCAAAGCCGGCGTCCGTGTTGGCGTCGAGCAGGTGGCGGATCTGATTGTCCGACGGGATCTGATGGACCTCAAACAGCGTCTGGGCGTTGTTCTTGCTCAATCGCTGGTCCAGGCTGCGCTGGTATTCCAAAAACAACGGACTCTGCATGAAAAACACCGAGAAGGTGCTCAACCCGGCGTCCACCAGCGTGTAGCGCGTGTTCTTCCCCCGGCACGGATCGGTAAACTGCTCGAAGGTCCGGCGGATTTGTTTCGTCATGTCGTCCAGCGTCAGAGCGGCGCGACTAAACAGTACGCTCATCAGGCTACTACCAGTCAAGGGGGGCTACTCTGCGAGTCATCGCTAAAATGAGAATTGCTGAAAAAGAGCTCACCACCTATCAATTTTGCATTGTTATGCAGGAGCGATAGAAAAGCGGTAAGGGGTGCCCGGTTTGGAGTCGCCGTAACAGAATCCGAAGTCCCCGCTTGAAGTACGATAGGGCGCTGCGGGCCCGTTTGCGCCACGTCCAATGGTTGAGGTCGGGTTGCGCAGCGGCTTTTTTTCGAGCGTTGTGGGATGACTGTAAGCGTCTTCGCAGCCTGTCCACACGCACCAATATAAGGCCAGGGCCATAATCAAAAGCAGACGATCCAAGCGCTCGGGATCACGTAACTGGGTGGCTTCCAGGTCAAAACCCCGACTTTTGAGGGCCGAAAACAACGGCTCGACGCCCCAACGACTGTGGTAATCCCGTACCGTGGCTCGATTTGGGATTTCATCCATGGCGATGATCCAGGGTTCGGGATGCCTAAAGTGGACCCCTCAGTCAAGACCAGGGGCCGGGCCATTTAAGATAGAAGCCA
>JARSSP010000043.1 GCA_029624675.1 Candidatus Contendibacter sp. | reverse complement strand
CTGGGGCAACCGGGGCGGCGGCTGGGGCAACCGGGGCGGCGGCGGTTGGTACAACCGGGGCGGCTGGGGCAACCGGGGCGGCGGCGGTTGGTACAACCGGGGCGGCTGGGGCAACCGGGGCGGCGGCGGTTGGTACAACCGGGGCGGCTGGGGCAACCGGGGGGGTAGCTGGTATAACCGGGGCGGCGGTTGGCATAACCACGGTGGCGGGTGGTGGAACCGGGGTGGCTGGGGCAACAAATAATCAAGTCAATGTTTGGTTAAAGGGCTGATTTCAATCCAGCTTTCACAAAAATCCAATCTCTGGCCGAGCAAAAGAGCCTCTCTCCCGCTGGTGGGAGAGAGGCAAGGGTGAGAGCCGTTTTTCCATCGGCTTGCCCTGTTGGAACGCAGCCAGACCATTAGGGTCAATGCGCTGGCAATTCGATGCGCACCGTGTCGCGCAGCACGCCGTCCAGGCCGCCGAACACGGTCAGCCGTTCGACCTTATCCACCACCTTCTCCAGCGCCTCCAGTTCCTTGAGCCGCAGCAGCAGGGGGTTCTCTTCCATGAGCTTCGCCGTGTTGAGCAGCGAGCGGGTGGCGGCGGTTTCCTCGCGCCGGCGGATGACGTTGGCCTGCGCCACCTTCTCCGCCTGCACCACCTGGTTGAGAATGTCCTTCATCTCGCCCGGCAGGATCACGTCCTTCAAGCCGACCGTTTCCAGTTCCAGACCGTGCGGACGGACCTTCTCGACCGCGTAATCCCACACCGCTCGATCCAGTTCGTCCTTGTCGCCGAGCAGCACGTCCAAAGTGCGGGTGCCGATGGTCTGGCGCAGACCGAACTGCAAGGTCCGGTATAGGTAGTCGCCGACGTTGCCCAGTTCGGCGCGAGCTTTCACCGGATCGGCGATCCGGTAGACCGCCGACAGGTTCACCCGCAAGCTGACTTTGTCCTTGGTCAGAATCTCCTGGCCGGAGACCTCCAGGGTCTGCAAACGCAGGTCCACCGACTCCACCTTCACCGCGCGATTGAACCGCCAGAAGGCGTGCAGGCCGGGCGGCAGGGTGCGCGCCAATTCGCCGTCCACCAGCAACAGGCCGACATGGTTATCCTCGATCTCGGCCACCTGGATATAGCCGCTCAAGCTCTTGGCCAGTACCGCCGACGGCCGCGCCAGCAGGGCGGCGTGCGCCCGCGACAGGGCGTAATCGGTGGCAATGTCGATCAACTCAACCCGCACCTCCACCGGACCCCGCCAGTAGACCCGGCGAGTCGCGGGCGGCAACACGCCATCCAGTCGACCGTTCTTGTGGATCAGGCCAACCTGCCGGTCGCCGGTCTCGATCACCTGAAAATGGCGCTCGATCAGTCCCGCGTCGGCCTTCAACAGCACGTCCAGCCAGGGGTGATCGAACTCGGCCACGGTCAGGTCGTAACGCTGCACCTCGTGGCGGTTCAGGGGATCGAGCCAACGGTAAATACCCGGCTCCAGAATGGCCGCCAAACGGCGGTCGTACAGGTGGAGCCCACGCTCGTTCTGGGCGATCACGATTCGCTTGTAACCCAACATCTTGGTTCTCCTTGTGAAGTTGTTTGCAGTCTTCCTGTTCCGCCGCGATGCGGCGGGCGAGCGTGGCGTGTTGCTGGTCGGCGCCGTTTCCGGCCCGCCACCGCCGAGCGTCAGGATGTCATCGAGACCTGCTCCTGCCGGTTGGTTGATGAAAGGGGTTGAAAGGGTTGGGAGCACACCCCACGCCCGCGCGGCGGACGACGGGTCAATGCCGGGTCGATGACCGGCGGGCCGCGCGCGGCGGCCGGCATCCTTGCCGACCAACACCGCGCGCGGCTGGCCGATCATGACTTCAGCCCGATTCCCCGCCGCGCGAGACCGCGCGGGCGTTACGAGTCGTCAGTGGTTCCGACGCCGAGGCGCCGGGCACGCTACCGCCCGCCGGGGTGGCTCCCTGGGGTACTGCACTTAAGAGCGGAGTCGAACCGCAAGCCTGTTCAGGGCTTTATCCATGGTGGAAAAGGAGGGAGTTGAACCCTCGACCGTCTGATTATGAGTCAGATGCTCTACCCACTGAGCTACTTTTCAGGCTCCAAAGACCTCTCATCCGCCCGATACACGCCGTGCGATGGTTAGCGTTGGCGCGTCAGTCCGGTATCCAGAACCGGAACCGCTGTGCGGTGACAGGGTTACTTCGGATCGTGCCGACGGGGATTTAAAAATCTTTCCGCCGGACGCCAGACAACAAAAAACCCCGGAAGGCTTGCCGCCGACCGGGGTTCGGTATGCCCGCTCGGAAGGTCGCCTCACGCGGACCTTCCAAGCTTGTATGCTCGTCAGGTCCGCATCGAATCCATCGTGGGCGCGCGACGACGCGCTGTCGGCATTGGCCAGCCGACGATGGATGAGAGGTTGAATATGCGCTGGTTTCTGTTCATGGGGCGCGCAGTATAAACCGGAAAAAGAGCGAGTCAACCCTCGTTTCGCTCTCTTTTGCGATCCGTTCGCCAAGAAGCCATCCTCCATTGGAAAATAACGGTATAAGCTGTCAGTAAGCCATTGCCCACTTTGCCTGACCGAGACCCATGCCCACCATTTTGGTCGTTGACGACGATCCCCACATTCGTGAGGTGATCTGTTTCGCCCTGAGGAAAGACGGTTTCGCCACTGTGGAAGCCGAGAACGGAGAACAGGCGCTGGCGCGGTTCCAGGAAACGCGCCCGGATTTGGTGGTGCTGGATATCGTCATGCCGGAACTGGACGGCACCGAGGTGTGCAAGGCGTTGCGGCGAGTTAGCGCCGTGCCCATCGTGTTCCTGTCGTCGCGCGACGACGAAGTGGATCGCATCCTGGGTCTGGAACTGGGCGGCGACGATTACGTGACCAAGCCGTTCAGTCCCCGCGAACTGGTCGCCCGAGTGCGGGCGATCCTGCGGCGTGGCAAGGGCGAAACGCCGCATGAACTCCAGATTTCAGGGGGACATTGGATCGAACACGGTCGGCTACGGCTGGACCTGGATCGCTACGCCGCCTTTTGGCAGGGCCGGGAGGTGGTGTTGACCCTGACCGAGTTCGGCATCCTGCGCACGTTGCTAAACCACCCTGGCAAGGTGTTCAACCGCGACCAGTTGATGGATGGCAGCTATCAGGACTATCGAGTGGTCAGCGACCGCACCATCGACAGTCATGTGCGTCGGGTGCGCGCCAAGTTCAAGGCTCTGGGCGCGGACCCCATCGAAACCCTGCACGGCATCGGTTACCGGCTAGGACCCTGCTGAATGCCGTCACCGCTCCGACTGCCCCGGCTCAAGCTCCGCCATTTGTTGCTGGCGGTCAACTTGGCGGTGCTGTGGTTGCCGCTGCTGGGACTGGAGGCGTTGCGGCTGTACGACAGCGCCCTGGTGCGCCAGACTGAATCGGAGCTGATCGCTCAGGCCGCCTTCGTCGCCGCCAGTTATCGCGCGGCCCTGGCGCGGCTGGCCCCGCCAGTCGTGGCCGACATGGAATATGGTCTGCCACTCGCCCCGCCCTGGCGGGAGCGCTACACCGGCGAAACCCGCTGGCGTCCGCGTCCGGCGCGGCTGGATCTGGCCGAGGACACGGTGTATCCGCCGCCGCCGGACACCATCGCGCCGTCCGAACCCGCCGATTCGCACGCCCAGGCGGTTGGCCAGGAGCTGCAAGCATTGCTGCACGATGCCCAGGTCATGACCCTGGCGGGCATCGCCGTGGCGGACATGCGGGGTACGGTGGTGGCGACCACCGGTCCGAGCCTGGGCCGTTCCCTGGCGGCGTTCGAGGAAGTGCGGCGGGCTTTGGTCGGCGAGCCGGTGAGCCTGTTGCGCCAGCGGATTCCCGACTCGGCGCCGCCCGCGATCGATTCCATCAGTCGCGGTACGTCCCTGCGGGTGTTCGTCGCCGCGCCGATTCTCCAGGATCAGCGGATCGTGGCGGTGGTTCTGTTGTGGCGCACGCCGATCGCGCTTTCCCAGGTGCTCCACGGCAAACGCTACCACCTGCTGCTAGCGACGGTCTTGCTGCTCGGCACTGTGGTGTTGATGTCGACGTTTACCTCCTTCACGGTGGTACGACCGCTTCAGGCGCTGGTACGGCAGGCGCAACGCGCCACCGCCGGGGAAAAAGGCGCGGTAACGCCGCTGGCCCGGCCGGTCACGCGGGAAATCGCCGAGTTGTCGGCGGCGGTGGCGGCGATGGCGCGTCATCTGGAACAGCGCGCCGACTATATCCGCACCTTCGCCGCCCAGGTCTCCCACGAATTCAAGACGCCGCTGGCGGCCATGCGGGGGACGGTGGAGCTGTTGCGCGACCATCTCGACACCATGACCGCGACCGAGCGCGAACGCTTCTTGAGCCATCTCGACCAGGACGCCGCCCGGCTGGAACGCCTGGTACGACGGTTGTTGGAACTGGCCCGCGCCGACGTGATGCAGGCTTCGGCCAGCGACCGCGCCGAGGTGGCCGCCGTGGTCCAGCGTCTCGCCGCCCGTTACCGAGACGCGGGGTTGACGGTCTCCGTGGTCGAACCGCTGCCGGCGGCGAGTGTGGCCATGGCGGAGGACGTGCTGGAATCCATTCTGGGCAATTTGTTGGACAATGCCCGGCAACACGGCGGCGACGCCGTGACCGTGACCGTGACCCGGCCGGCGCCCCACGTCGGAACCGACCCCGTCTTGCTAATCGAAGTCAGCGACAACGGTCCCGGCATTTCGGCGCCCAACGCGGCGCGGGTGTTCGAACCGTTCTTCACCACCGACCGGGCGCGTGGTGGCACGGGCCTGGGTCTGGCGGTGGTCAAGTCGCTGTTGACCGCGCATCGGGGCGCCATCGAGTTGGGGAAAAGCGCGACGGGAACGCGGTTGCGGATTCGCCTGCCCCAATGAGCGCGTCGAGTTTTAGCGCCAACCCTGACCGACGTTCGCCGCCAGCATCGAGACCACCTGGCTTGCACCAGCCGACGCGGTTGAATTTCCTGTTTTTTTCATGAAATTATGGGAAAATTCACGCTTGCGCCTCCATGGACGCCGTCCCAATGGACGCTGCCCCAAAAACCATCGACTTCATTGTCAAAACTCCCAACACTCTGTTGGAACTCAAAATTCATTCGACCATCGCCGATCTGTCATGCCAAAAACGCTCTTCGAAAAAATCTGGGAGTCGCACGTCGTTACCGAACAGCCCGATGCCCCGGCCATCCTGTATATCGACCTGCATCTCGTCCACGAGGTGACCTCGCCCCAAGCCTTTACCGGCCTGCGCCAGCGCGGCCTGAAAGTCCGTCGCCCCGAGCGCACCGTGGCCACGATGGACCATTCCATCCCGACCACGCCGCTCGAGGTGCCGATTGCCGATCCCCTGGCCGCCGCCCAAATCCGCCAAATGGAAGTCAACGCCGCCGAGTTCGGCATTACCCTGCACGGCATGACCAGCCCGAATCGCGGCATCGTCCACGTCATCGGCCCCGAGCTGGGTCTGACCCAGCCTGGCATGACCATCGTCTGCGGCGACAGCCACACCGCCACCCATGGCGCGTTTGGCGCGCTGGCCTTCGGGATCGGCACCAGCGAGGTCGAGCATGTCCTCGCCACTCAATGCCTGTTGCAGACCAAGCCCAGGACCTGCGAGGTTCGGGTGGATGGAACGCTCCCGGCTGGTGTTTCCGCCAAGGACATCATCCTGGCGTTGATCGCCAGGATCGGCGTGGGCGGCGGAACCGGTTACGTCTTCGAATACACCGGCTCCGCCATCCGTGGGCTGACGATGGAACAACGCATGACCGTCTGCAACATGTCCATCGAGGGCGGCGCGCGAGCGGGCTTGATCGCGCCCGACGACACCACCTTCGACTATCTCCAGGGTCGCGAACACGCCCCCAGGGGCGCGGAATGGGACCAGGCCGTCACCTGGTGGCGAACCTTCGTGAGCGACGCAGGCGCGGGCTACGATCATTCCGTCACCCTGGACGCCGCCGCGCTGGAACCGATGATTACCTACGGTACCAATCCCGGCATGGGCATGGGCGTCAGCGGGCGCGTGCCCGACCCGGCCCGCCTGAGCGACGCGCATCAAAAAGCCGCGCTCGACAAGGCGCTGCGCTACATGGGCCTCCAACCCGGTCAAGCCCTGCTGGGCCAGAAAGTGGATGTGGTCTTCATTGGCAGTTGCACCAATTCGCGCATCTCCGACCTGCGCGAGGCCGCCTCGTTGCTGGATGGCCGCAAGGTCGCCGCCGGCGTGCGCGTCATGGTGGTGCCCGGCTCGCAGGCGATCAAGAAACAGGCGGAAGCCGAGGGTCTGGATCGCGTCTTCAAGACGGCGGGCGCGGAGTGGCGCGAACCCGGTTGCAGCATGTGCATCGCCATGAACGGCGATCAGCTTCAACCCGGCCAGTACGCCGTCAGCACCAGCAACCGCAATTTCGAAGGCCGCCAGGGCCAGGGCGGACGCACCTTCCTCGCGTCGCCGCTGACCGCCGCCGCCAGCGCGCTGGCCGGCGCCGTGGCCGATCCGCGCACCGTGACCGGAGGTCGGTAACATGGCCCAATTCATCGCTCTCACTTCCCGCGTCGTCGCGTTGCCGGTCAACGACATCGATACCGACCAGATCATCCCCGCCCGATTCCTGAAGGCCACCGACAAGAAGGGCATGGGTGATAATCTGTTCGCCGACTGGCGCTACCACGCCGATGGTTCGCCCAAGCCCGATTTCGCACTCAACCGACCCGAAGCGGCGGGTCGCCAAATCCTGCTGGCGGGAGACAATTTCGGCTGCGGTTCGTCCCGCGAGCACGCGCCCTGGGCGCTGACCGGGTTCGGCTTCCGGGCCGTGATCAGCACCTCGTTCGCCGACATTTTCCGCAACAACGCGCTCAAGAACGGTCTGCTGCCGATCATCGTGGACGAGCCAACCCATCGGAAGCTGTTGGCGCTGGCCGCGGAAGACTCCGCCGCTGAACTGACCATTGACCTGGCGTCCCAGACGCTGACCTTCCCCGGCGGCTCGGTCGCGTTCCCCATCGACCCGTTCAACAAAGCCTGTCTGCTCAATGGCGTGGACGAACTGGGTTATATCCTGAGCTTTGAGCAAGAGATCGCGGCGTTTGAAGCGCGAAGATAAGACGATGTCATTCATTCAGATTTACGACACCACCCTGCGCGACGGGACGCAGAGCGAAGGCTTCACCCTGTCCGGTTACGACAAGATCCGCGTGGCCCGGCGCCTGGATGATCTGGGCGTGGCCTTCATTGAGGGCGGCTGGCCGGGCTCCAATCCCAAGGACGCCGAGTTTTTCGAGCGCGCCCGCGACCTGGAGTGGCAAACCGCGCTGATCGCCGCCTTCGGCTCCACCTGCCGGGTCAAGGGCGGGCCGGAGGACGACGCCAACATCCAGGCGCTGTTGGACTCAGGGGCGCCGGTCTGCACGATTTTCGGCAAGACCTGGACCCTGCACGTTACCGACGTGCTGCAAACCACGCTGGACGACAACCTGCGCGTCATCGAGCAGTCGGTAGGCTACCTGCGCGCCGCCGGCCGCCGCGTGATTTACGACGCCGAGCACTTTTTCGACGGCTACAAGGCCGATCCGCTGTACGCGCTCGAAACGCTCAGGGCCGCCATTCGCGGCGGGGCCGAAACGGTCGCGCTGTGCGACACCAACGGCGGCACCATGCCCTGGGAGCTGGAGAAAATCATCCGTGAGATGCAAGAATCCATCCAGCACCCATTCGGTATCCACACCCACAACGACGGCGATTGCGCGGTCATCAACGCGCTGCTGGCCGTGCGCGAGGGTGCCGTTCAGGTGCAGGGGACGATCAACGGCGTGGGCGAGCGCTGCGGCAACGCCAACTTGTGCTCCATCATGGCCAATCTGGAACTCAAGATGGGTCGCCAGTGCCTACCGGAAGGCCGCTTGCACAAACTGTACGAACTGTCGCATGTGGTCGATGAAGTCGCCAACGTTACCCCCAACGACCACCTGCCTTACGTCGGCAAGAGCGCGTTCGCCCACAAGGGCGGCGTGCACGTGGCGGCCATGCGCCGTTCGGAGCAGTCGTACCAGCACGTCGCGCCGGAGCGGGTGGGCAACAAGATGCGGGTGGTGGTCTCCGCGCTGTCGGGCCGGGCGAACATCCTCAGCAAGGCCGAGGAGCACGGTGTTGAGGTGGGCGACGTGGCGGACGTGGTGGGCGTGCTCAACGACGTGAAGGAACTGGAGGCGCGCGGCTTTTCCTTCGAGGCCGCCGAAGCCTCGGTCGCCATGATGCTCAAGCGGCAACAGCCGGGTTACCAGCCGCCGTTCGAGCTGGTCGATTTCCTGGTCAACGTCGAGCATCGCCAGGGCCGGGGCATCTTCGCCGAGGCCATGGTCAAGGTGAAGGTGGGCGACGAGGTGCTGCACACCGCCGCCGAGGGCAACGGTCCCGTCAACGCCCTCGACATCGCCCTGCGCAAGGCGCTGCTAGGGCACTACCCGGAAATCGCCACCTTCCATCTGGCGGATTACAAGGTGCGGATTCTGGATGGCAAGGATGGCACCGAAGCGATCACCCGCGTATTGATCGACACCCGCAACACCACCCGGCTTTGGAGTACGGTCGGCGCCAGCGCCAACATCATCGAAGCCTCCTGGCAGGCGCTGGTGGACGCGGTGGAATACGGGCTGTCGGTGGCGCATTGAGGCGGGTCTACTTTGGTGTAGCCCATTCGATTTCTTAATCTTTAATTATTCCGGCAGGTGTTCAAATGCAGTGGACCCATGTTCTCAGGTTGATTGCCGCTGGCCCCGCGCTCGTTGGGCTTGGCGCCTTGGCGATGACGGTTCCTTCCAAAGTCCTGGCGGCGGATATCGTGTGCCGAGGAACCATCAATCGCGCTCATGCCGACGACATCGCGTTTTCCGTGCCGTGGAGTCCCAATACGGGCTTCGAACGGAAAGTGGAATTCCGCAACGCCCGGACTGGAGCGGGCCTTTCCCAATCCTCTCGTTTACGCTTTGATCGCAAGAATGATAAGGGGCAGCGGATTTATCGCGGCAATGTCAGCGGCATGGCGAATGTCACGTTGATCAATTTGTCGAGATTCTTTCAGCCCCCACCTGGCGGACAGGTTTCGGTGAATTTTGACGGTCAGTGGGGACGTGGGACCTGTTCCAATCGTCGTTATTAGATATAGATCGCCCTAAATTTGGAGTGGAATCTCCTTAAAGCAATCTCTCTCTGCCATGTCATGTAAGTGTGTCAAAAAAGCAGAGAGACCCTTCACGGAATCCTCATGAAAGCAAACATCGTTTTACTCCCCGGCGACGGGATTGGGCCGGAAGTGGTCGGCGAGGCCGTCCGCGTGCTGGATGTGGTTGCCCGAAAATTCGATCACGAATGGGTTTACCAGGAGCGCCTGATGGGCGGTTGCTCCATCGACCGCTTCGGTTCGTCGCTGACCGATGAAACGCTGGCCGATTGCCAGGCGGCGGACGCGGTATTGCTGGGCGCGGTGGGCGGGCCGAAGTGGGACAACCCGAACGCCAGGGATCGCCCCGAACGGGGATTATTGGCCTTGCGCAAGGGCCTGGGCGTGTTCGCCAACCTGCGCCCGGTCAAGGTGCATCCGGCACTGATCGACTCCTCACCGCTCAAGCCGGAAAAACTCCAGGGCGTGGATATTCTCGTCATCCGCGAGTTGACCGGCGGCCTGTACTTCGGCTGGCCGAAGGGTCGCGACAGCAAGGATGGCCGCGAGCGCGCCGTCGATACTTTGGAATATTACGATTATGAAATCCGTCGAGTGATGGAACTGGCGTTCAAGCTGGCCAGGGGTCGCAAGCGCAAGGTCACATCGGTGGATAAGGCCAACGTGCTCGAATCCTCGCGACTATGGCGGCAGATCGCGGTACAGGTCGGCAAGGCAAATCCTGACATGGAGTTGGAGCATGTTCTGGTGGATACCGCCGCCATGCGCCTGATCACGGGTCCCGCTTGGATGGATGTCGTCGTCACCGAAAACATGTTCGGCGACATTCTGACCGACGAAGCTTCGGTGTTGGCGGGCTCGATGGGGATGCTGCCCTCCGCCAGTCTGGGGGAAGGCCGATGCGGATTATACGAGCCGATTCACGGCTCGGCCCCCGACATCGCCGGCAAGGGCATCGCCAACCCGATCGGCATGATCCTGTCCACCGCCCTGCTGCTGCGTCACTCGCTGGGACTGGAAGCGGAAGCCGCCGCCGTCGAGCAGGCGGTGGATGCGACCATCACCGCCGGAGCGCGTACCGCCGATCTCGGCGGGAAGCTGACCACCACCCAGATGGCGGACGAGATTATCCGGCGGCTGTGATCCGGCGTACTCCGTTTCCCACCCGTCGCCAGCAACCCCCTTTCCAGGGAAAGTTACGCCAGCGCCCATACAACGATAACCGAGGAGACGCGCGATGCGAGAGATTCACCATGCGCTGGTGCTGAACATGCACCAGCCTCCCAGCAATCTGGATCACCTGCTTGAAACCAACGAGTGGGAAGCCAAGGAAATCCTGTTCGCCTACGATCGCATGCCACGCACGCTGTGGGACTATCAGGATATCGCCCGCGTGCATCTATCCTTGTCCGGGACATTGCTGGAAACCTTGTCCAACCCCGGCTTCCAGGAACGCGCCTACGGCATCGTGGATTGCGGCAAGCTGCTTTGGCACCTGCAAAACCAGCAGTTGTTCGAAGTTCTCGGCACCGGCTACTACCATCCGGTGTTGGCGCTGATTCCCGAGGCCGACTGGGACGAGCATATCGTCCGCTGGCAGGCCATCGCTCGCCATCTGCTGTGGCGAAACCAGTTCAACGGCTTCTGGCCGCCGGAAATGGGTTTCGACATGCGGCTGATCCCACACCTGAAAAAGGCCGGCTACCGCTATGTGATGGTGGACTGCGAGTACGTGGACCCAGTGGATTCGATGCACTGGCAGGAATTGCGCTACCGGCCGCACATCGCTGAATACGGGGGCGAGGAAATCGTCGTTATCGTCCGCGACCGCGAACTGTCCGACGCCCAACTGGCCGGCATGGACTACGGTTGGTTCTACCACGAGCTGCACGAACGCACCAAATGGTGCGATTTCCCGCCGCTGGTGACCACCGCCACCGACGGCGACAACGGCGGCTGGTTCCGCAACGTCACCGCCAAGTCCAATTTCTGGACCTACTTCTATCACGAGGCGCTGGAGGAAATCCGCGCCGGGCATTCGACCCTGCGGCCGACCTTCATCAGCGACTATCTGGACCGGTTCGGCGCGCACGGCCGGGTCACGGTTCGGCGCGGGGCTTGGAACACCGACGCGCACCACGGCTGGGATTTCCACCAGTGGCAAGGTTCCTGGGTCCAGCGCGACACCATGGTCCGAGTGCACGATATCAGCCGGGAATTTCACGCGGTGGCGCAGGCGGCGGCACGCGCCCATGATCCCAATCCGGAACTGGCGCGGGTATTGAACGAAGCGCATTGGCAACTCCTGCGGGCCGAGACCAGTTGCAATTTTTACTGGGGCGAAGCTTGGGTTCACAGAACCCATGCCGACCTGGACAACGTCGCCTGGCATCTGGGCGAGGCCAAGGCGATGCTAGGTTCTCGCTGGCTCAGCGGCGCGGCAGTGGAAGAACCCGCGGCGACGGAAACCACCGCGGCTCCGATCGAGGATGTTCCGCCACCACCGCCAGCCGTCGAGCTGGAAACCGCCACGCCCGCGCCACGAAACGATGGTTAACCCAACAACGCGTGGCCGTGAAATCGGTTGCGTGGACCGGCAACTGGTCCCGCAACCGGCCACCTCACTGGTCACGTGTCACCGGCTGGAGTAACCCTCACCCGAGCTAGACCGCCGCCACTCCAGGCGACGAGCAGCGTCGGAACCGAGATAATCGCGGGTCAATCGGAAACTTGGCTCGCCGCGCCGGTTATAACAAACCTGTTCGGCGCGGTCGCAGCGCACGCCCGGTTCGGGGTAAAACACGTGCCCATACCGCCCGCGTTCTTCCCGCCGCAACTCCCACCGTAACGCCCGGGCGGCGTCCCGTCCAAAGTATTGCCGGGTCAACTCCACGCTGGGCGTACCCCGGTCGTAGCAGATTTGCGCGTCGTCATCACAGCGCACGCCTGGTTCCGGCCGAAAGGTGTCGGCCACCGCCGGCGTCAGACCGGCCCCCATCAGCAACAATCCCATTCCCATCAACGAACCTTGAATCTTCATCTCGATGCTCCCGCCGACGTTCCCAACGGCGAATCCGCCGGTTGCGCCCGCTTTCGTAGTGGACCTAGGACACATCCTGCGCAAGCGCGCATGAATTTTTGCTGAATCCACGAAGTGGGGCAGTCCTCTCCGACCATGCAACAATTCCCTTGGGTTTCCTATTCTTCAATCGTGCGTAAAAATTCCGCTTAAGTGCGATAAAATCGCCAACAATCCACCCTTTTCATTGCCGGAGCCCTGTCGGATGCAAGCGATGCGATTCAATTTCCGAACCCTGTGCCGCAACGCGGCCGAGCGTGGCGGTCAGATGCAGCGCCGCCTGCTGGAAGCCCTCGGCGCGCGGCATTCGATCAAGACGCTGCCGGAGTTCGGCATCGAACGGGCGGCGCAACTGGCCGGCTGCACCGCCAACCACCTGCGCAACCTGGAAGCGCGCGGCGAACTGCCCGAGCCACGGCTGGTGGAAGCCGGTTCGATCCAGCGGCGGATTTACAACTACAACGAAGTCAACCGCATTCGCGAAATCATCGGCAAGCGCCCCGCGCGTCCCCTGGGGGCCGGTTGCGTGCGGGTAGTGTTCTCCAATCTCAAGGGCGGCGTGGCGAAAACCACCATGTCGCTGCACTTCGCCCACTATCTGGCGCGCGAGGGTTACCGGGTGTTGCTGGTGGACGCCGACCCCCAGGCCACCACCACCGGGGCGTTCGGCTTCATTCCCGATCTCGACCTGAACGACGGCGACGATCTGTTACCGGCGTTGACCGAGGCCCCCGCCCGGCTCGAAGCGGCGATCAAGCGCACGCACTGGGAAAACCTGGACCTGGCGCCAGCCCGGCTGGCCCTGCAATACACCGACTGGAAGCTGTCGCAGCCGGAGGAGCGCCAGAACGAAGCCCTGGGACCGCCGCCGGTACGCCTGCATCGGGCGCTGAAAACGGTCGAGGATCGCTACGACGTGATCGTGGTGGACACCCCGCCCTCGCTGGGGATGCTGGCGCTGAACGCCATCGCCGCCGCCAATCTGATCCTCATGCCCATCGTCCCGCACATGTACGACATCTCCTCCAGCGTCCAGTATTTTCGCATCCTGGAGCAGGTCTGCGCCCTGTACGAGCGGGAAATCAACGTGCAGCGGCTCAACATCCTGCTGACCAAGGTGGACGCCGGCACCGAGACCCTGAACAACATCGCGGTGATCAACGGCGCCTATGGCGAACTGCTGCTCAGCAACCGCATGGGCCTGACCAAGGAATTGCAGAAATCCGCCAGCGACCAACTCAGCATCTACGAAATCGACCAGCCGCGTGGCTCTCGCGACACCTATAACCGGGCGATCATGATGCTGGACGGCGTCAACACGGAAATCCTGCTGGCGGTGCGGCAGCTCTGGCACCAGGAAATTCTCAGCGGCATCGAGGCCGCCGAGGCCGACCGCGCGAGGATGCTGGCATGAGCCGCCGCAAATCGTTGAAAAGCTTGGGCGACTGGATCGGCGCCGGCGGCCACAGCTTCGACGGCAGCCTGATGGCGAGCGACATTCGGCAACTGGACCTTGACCAACTGGTTCCCAGCCGCTATCAGCCGCGCCAACGAATGGACGATGCGTATCTGGTCGAACTAGAACGGAGTATCCGTCAGTTCGGGGTCATCGAACCGCTGGTGGCGCGGCCGCTGGCGAACGGCGGTTATGAAATCCTGGCCGGTCACATGCGCTGGCAAGCAGCGCAGCGGGCCGGTTTGCGTCAGGCGCCAGTCGTGGTGCGGGAAACCGACGATCGAACCGCCGCCGCCATCGCCCTGGTGGAAAACCTGCTGCGCCGGGATTTGAACCCCATTGAGGAAGGCCGGGCGTTACGGCGTCTGCGCGATGAGTTTGGGCTGACCCAGGAGCAACTGGCGGAACTGCTCGGTATCTCGCAATCGGCGATCAGCAAGGCGCTGGGGTTGCTGAGCCTAGACTCGACGGTGCAAGGCTTGATCGAGGAAGGGCGGCTGGAAGCGAGCCACGGCAAGGTCTTGCTCGGCTTGCCGCGCGACAGCCAGGTCCGGCTGGCCGAACAAGCGGCGGATCAGGGCTGGAGCGTGCGGGAACTGGAGCACCAACGGACCCTGCTGACGACTCCGCCCCAGCCGCGAATCGCCGCGCCGCGCGATCCCGACCTGGTCCGGTTGGAGGAGCGATTGCGCGAGCGATTGACCGCGCCGGTGCGGTTGCGCTACGACGCGGGTCGGGGGCGCGGCCGGATCGAAATCGGTTTCGCCACCCTGGAAGAGTGCGACGGGATTCTGGAGCGACTGGGTATCAGCGCCGACTCCGGTTGACGGGCGAAATCATCACGGGTGGACTGGACGCGCGCCTGACCGTGCCCGAAACCAGTCTCGGACGGGCGCTGGACCTACCTGGTGATCAGCGCTTCACGCCAAATCGCCCGTTCCGCCTCAAGCCTGTGGATTGAAGGACTTTGTTCGGGCTGCTGCTGGCTGAATTCGAACGCACGTCGCTGGATACGGTCTTCATATCGCGCCGTCAGATCCTGCTGGCATCCGTGATACGCCTCCCAAGTGGGACAGATATCGGGACGCGCGCGCAACAGAAGGGTCATGGCCTCTTCTAGGCTCGCGCCTTCGATCAGAGTGAGATACGCCAGCACCACCAGCGGCGCGCGATTGATGCCGGCGGTGCAGTGGACGTAGACCCGGTGACCCTGACGCAACAATCCGTGCAGCCCGCCCACCGCCGCTGGCAGACCACGCCGCTGATCGGCGGGATCGAAATCGCGCAGGGGCCAGCGTTCCATGGTCAAGCCAATTCGGCGACCATGTCGGACGTAGGCCGCGTAGTCGATGCCCAGTTTTTCCAGGCATTCGTCGTGTTGCACCGACAGAATGGCGGACATGCGGGTTTCCACGCGGATGGCGTCGAGGTCGCTCAGCTCGCGCGGACAGCTCCCAACCACCAGATCACGACGAACAACATTCCAGTTCAAGCGCCAGCTTTTCATCGCGGAGCCTCTAAAGAATGGATATCAGGCGCTGGGCGGCTTCGCTCCCAACAAGTCATGCCGGTTCTCGATGGATTTTGCCGGAGTGCGTAACCCGATGATCGCCAAGAAACGCGGAAGCCGCGGTGTACGGACGCGCCCACTAGCCGACCGGGACCGCCGCCTTCGGCACTGGCGGCTCCATCCCTCCGTAGTTGCAGTGGAAAATGCAGCGCTTGTCGTTCTCGTGATGGAGCTTGCAGCATTTCGCCGCATCCCGGCCCGCGATCCGATGATAAATCTCGGCGGCGAGCAACATGCCGAGCGGCGGCGCGATCAGGTAAATCCAAAAGTACGCCCACTGCCCCGCCACCACCGCCGAACCCAGGGAGCGGGCCGGATTCATGCTCGTACCCGAGAACGGGGCGGTGAAGGTGATGTAGAGAGCGAGCAGAGTAGCCGCGAACAGTCCCGTATAACGGGCCAACCGGGAATTGCTGACGATGAGGACCGTCATCATCAGGATGAAGGAAATCACCGCTTCCACCGCGAACGCCGCCGTGACGCCCGCCATGCCCGGCTGGGTCACCACGTAGCCGACCGCTGGATCGGCCAGGACAGGTCCCAGCAGCGCGGCGGCGACCGCCACCCCCACCACCGCCCCCAGACACTGGGCGAGCGTGTAGAACACGGCGTCCCAATGGGCAATTTTACCCAGATACCAGAAACTCAGGGTGACGGACGGGTTAATGTGGGCGCCCGACTGTTGCCCCCAGGGAGAGTAGATGATGCTAACCGCGGTCGCGGCCATCGCCAGTCCCATCAGCAAGCGCCGGGTGAAGGGATCAGGAATGGCTTGATGGAGCGGCGAGCCTGGATACTCCAGCAACGCGCCGAACAGGCAGGCCGAGATCATGAACAATCCGAGGCCGGCGGCTTCCATTAGATACTCCGGCCAGTGTTGCGAAAGTGCTTTGTGCATGGTGAATTCGGCGCGGTGGCCACCGGAGCCGGTGGAGTCCGCGCCGCCTCCTTGGGTTATTCGCGACCGCCGGTGATGAGCCGGGTGCCGCGTTTGTAGGTGAGATAGGCCCAGAACCACTCGATGGCGACCGACAGGCGCTTGCGAGGGTCCACCAGGAAGAACACGTGGGCGACGCCCCACAGCCACCAGGCCAGCGCCCCGCTCAGCTTGAACCCGCCGAAGTCCACGACCGCCGCCTGACGGCCGATGGTGGCGAGATTGCCCAGATGGCGATAGCGGAACGGCGGCAAGCGGGTTCGGCCTTCCAGGCGGGCCTTGATGATGCGGGCGACGTAGACGCCCTGCTGCTTGGCGGCGGGCGCGAGTCCCGGCACCGGTTTACCGTCCCAGGCTTCGCTCAAGGCAGTGTCGCCGACGGCGAATATGTTGGGCAAGCCGGGCACGGTCAGGTCCGGCCCCACCTTAAGGCGACCAGCCGAATCGGCTTCGGTTCCAAGCCATTGCGCGGCGGGCGAGGCCATCACGCCGGCTGCCCAGAACACGGTGCGGGACCCGATCCGCTGGCCGGATACCAACGCCCCGTCGGCGTCCACTTTCTCCACCCGGCTCTTGGTCAGGACTTCCACGCCCAGCGCCCGCAGTGACTGCGCCGACACCTCGGAAAGCGCTTCGGGAAAGGCCGGCAGCAGGCGCGGCGCCGACTGCACCAGCAGCACCCGCGCCTTTGCCGGATCGATGTTGCGAAATTCGCCGGCCAGACCGTGCCGCGCCAGTTCGGCGATGGCGCCGGCCAGTTCCACGCCGGTGGGACCGCCACCGACGATGATGAAGGTCAACAGCCGCTGCCGCTCCTCGGGATCGGCGCAGTTCTCCGCCTGCTCGAACGCCAGCAGCAGGCGGCGACGGATGGCGGTGGCGTCGTCGACCTGCTTCAGGCCCGGCGCGTAGGGTTCCCAGTCGTCGCGGCCGAAATAGCTGTGACGGGCGCCGGTGGCCAGCACCAGATAGTCGTAGCCGATGCGCGTGCCGTCGCCCAGAATCACTTGCCGTGTGGCGGTATCCACATCCGTCACTTCGCCCAGCAATACCCGCACGTTGTGCTGATCGCGGAACAGCGCCCGGATCGGGGTGGCGACATCGGCCGGCGACAGGCTGGCGGTCGCCACCTGATAGAGCAACGGCTGGAACAGGTGGTAGTTGCGCTTGTCGATGATGGTGACCCGGCAAGCCGCCAGTCGCAGACCGTGCGCCACTTTCATGCCGCCGAAACCGGCGCCGACCACGACCACATGCGGCACGTCCGTCAGCGCTTTATCGGACCAGCTTTCCAGCGGCGGGAACCAGCGGGTCAGTTGCCGTTGCAGCACGGCGTCGGCGGCGATCGATCCCGGTCCGCGCAACGCGATCAAGCCGAGCAGGAAAAGCTGATACAGTCGGTTGATCGTCTGGATTTCGTCCGCGCCCATGAAACCGGAACCGAGCAGCGCCAGCATCGCGCCGATGGCGGCCAGCCGTGTGGCCAGCCCCAGCGCCAGCAACGGGCTGACGAATCCCAGTACCGCTTCCAGGAACGAGCGCCCGATCAGGACCGGCGCGAACCACAAACTCGCCAGCCAGAGGCGCAACCCAAGCTGATACACGGGGCCGAGGTAGCGGGTCAGCGCGGCGTACAGCCGACCCAGCGGCTTGACCAGCGGCAGCGCCGAAGCGGCCAGGCCGGAGGCCAGCAGCCGATCCAGCGAAATCGGCCCCGCACCCATCACCACGTACCACCCGAACAGCACGGCCCAGTAAAGATGTTGATCCAGGGCGCGGTATTCGAACTGGATGACCAGGGTCAGGGCCAGCAGCGGAATCGCGACCAGCCGGGTGGCCAGCCCGAACACCAGCAGCATCGAACCCAGCACTTCGATGACGACGCCCAGCACGGCGGCGGTGGACGGGTTCAACCAGGGCACCGGGTATTCGTAGGTGGCGAGCGTCAGCGCGGTGTCCCAGTTGGCGAGTTTAAGCACGCCGGACACCCAGAACGCCTGCGCCAGCCACAGCCGGATCGCTAGGTCCAGGAAGGGATAGAGCGTGACCTCGGCGACGCGCAGCGCTGCGTCCGTGCGCTTGAGGAAGGCCGCGATGACGTTGGCCCGGCGATGCCGGACGGCGACGACGGTTGCGGTTAGCATGGCCTAATCCTCCACCGTGCTCGGGGTCGCCCTCACCCCCAACCCCTCTCCCACAGGGCGAGGGGAGTTGTCGGTTGCCATCCGCTGGCTCCAATAGGCCGGGATGTCCCGCCGATAGCGACGCATCACTAGATTCGCCAGCAGGCCGGTCCAGCCGGTCTGATGCGCGGCGCCCAACCCCTGGCCGGTGTCGCCGTGGAAGTATTCGTAGAATTGCAGCAAATCGCGCCAGTGCGGATCGTGCTGGAACGGACTGTCGGCGGGGAACGCGGGCATCCGTCCGTCCGCGTCGCGCCGGTAGATGTCCACCAGACGCTCGGCGATCAACGTGGCGATCTCCTTCAAATTCAATTCCCGGTTGCCCAGGCTGGGCACGGCGATGGTGTAGTTGTCGCCGAGGAAGCGATGGAATTTCTCCAGCGCCTGGACCAGGGTGTAGTTGGTCGGCAACCAGATCGGGCCGCGCCAGTTGGAATTGCCACCGAACAGACCGGAATTGGACTCGCCGGGCACGTATTCGATGATGGCTTCGCCGACGCCGGGCAGGTTGCCCAAATGCTTTTGGGTGGCGTGAATACGGCTGACGCTGCGGATGCCGTGCGGCGACAGGAATTCGTCCTCGCGCAGCAACCGCTTGAGGATGCGCGGCAGCATCCGGTTGGTGACCAGCGACAGCAAATGCTCGCCCCGGTCGTTTTCCCAATCCGGGCATTGGCAGATGATGCTGCCGTCGAACACGCCATGGCGGTGCTGGCGCAGCAGTTCGCGGAACTGCGGGACCTTGGCCAGGATGCGCCGGTCCACCACCTCGCAGGCAAACAACGGAATCAACCCGACCCAGGAATACACATCGATCCGTTGCGTCCGACCGTCCGGGCAAATCATCAAATCCTTGAAGAAGCCCGCTTCCGGGTCCCACAACGGCACTTCGTGACCGGCGTGGCCGGCGATGGTATTGGCGATGGCGAGAAATTGTTGATAAATCTGGATCGCGATACTTTCGTATTCCCGATCCTCGGCCGCCAGTTCCAGCGCGATGACCGTCATGTTCAGAGCGAACATCGCCATCCAACCGGTGGCATCGGCCTGCTTGAGGGTGAAACCGGCCGGCAGCGGATGGGAACGGTCGAACACCGAGATGTTGTCCAGCCCCAGGAAACCGCCCTCGAACACGTTGTTGCCGTCGCTGTCCTTGCGGTTGATCCACCAGGCGTAGTTCAGCAGCAGCTTGTGAAACACCCGCTCCAGGAAATGCAGATCACCCCGGCCGCGCTGCACCCGTTCCGCCCGGAACACCTTCAGCGCGCCCATCGCGTGCACCGGCGGATTGACGTCGCCGAACGCCCATTCGTAGGCGGGAATCTGGCCGTTGGGGTGGAAATAGTTTTCCCGCAGCACCAGCTCGATTTGGTCCTTGGCGAAATCGACGTCCACCAGCGACAGCGCGGCGCAGTGGTAGGCCAAGTCCCAGGCTGCAAACCAGGGATACTCCCATTTATCGGGCATGGAGATGACATCGGATGCCTTGAGATGCCGCCAGGTGCGGTTGCGGCCCCATTGGCGGCCGTCGGGCGGCGGGAACTGGTCGCCGTCCAGCCAGCGGGCCACGTCGTAATGGAAGAACTGCTTGCTCCAGATCATGCCGGCCAACGCCTGGCGCAGGATGCGGCGGTCCTCGTCCGTGGCTTCGGGCAACAGTTCGCGATAAAACCCATCCGCTTCGGACTGGCGGTCGGCGAACACCGTCGCGCTGCCGGCGAAGGGCTGGGCCAGCGGCGCGGCGCTCAACACCAGTTCTATTTGCGCTTGCTCGCCACCGGCCACGGTCAGAATATGCCACGTGGAATACTTGGTTCCTTCCCGCGCCTGATTAACCGCTTCCCGTTCGCCATTGACGACGCGGCGATGAAAGCTGTCTTTAACATACGGCGTTGCGTTCGCCAGTCCCCACAGCCGCTGAACGTTGTGCTCGTTCTCGGTGAACAGCGGTTCGGCGGACTGCCGGCCGTACAGGTGATATGCGCCTAACGTCGGATGCTCGGCGCGCACCGCCCAAGCGGCTCCGTCTGGTACAGCGATGGCGCGCAAGGTCGGTTTGACGGTTTGGCTGTCTGGCTCGACCGGATCGCCCCGCAGTTCGGCCAGCGCCCGTTCTTTCTCCTCGTCGCCCCAGGCCCAGGTGTTGCGGAACCAGAGTTGCGGCAGCAGGTGCAGGGTCGCGGCCTCGGGTCCACGGTTGGCGACGGTGACGCGAATGTGAATTTCCTCCGGGCCGGCCTTGGCGTAATTCACCTCCACGTCCCAATAGCGATTGTCGTTGAAAACGCCGGCATCCAGCAGGTTGAACGGCGGGTCCAGGCGACCCCGGCGACGGTTTTCCTCCACCAGCCCGCCGTAGGGATATTCAGCCTGGGGATACTTATAGAGGTAGCGCAGATAGCTGTGGCTGGGCGTGGCGTCGAGATAAAAGTAATACTCCTTCACGTCCTCGCCGTGGTTACCCTGGTTGCCGGTCAAGCCGAACGCCCGCTCTTTCAAAATCGGATCGCGGCCGTTCCACAGAGCGAGGGCGAAACACAATCGCTGCTGCTCGTCGCAGATGCCGCCTAACCCGTCCTCGTTCCAGCGGTAGACTCGGGAACGAGACTGGTCGTGATCGAGGTGTTCCCAGGCTTCGCCGTGGGCGCTGTAATCCTCGCGGACCGTGCCCCAGGCCCGTTCCGCGAGATACGGTCCCCACAGTCGCCAGTCTTCTTTACCTTCATGCTGTCGTTCCAGGCGCAGGCGCTCGGGGTTGTCAATGGGAATCATGGCCTTCATGGGGGGTTCTCCAGAATAGGGGTTGCATGGGGTGAGAGGTCGTTCATTCGTCCCTTGAAGCAGCAACACTTATGCCACTGGAGAAATTTCAATTATAATTAATAACATACACTTTGACTGTTGAGCTTTGGTCGAGGACGGGGACCGCGAAATATCATGGAACCGCTAAATGCAGCGGTTTTGGCAATTGTCCCCGAACAATGGCCATACTCCGCCGATCCGTTGGCGAGAGCTATACTTGTGACAGCAGTCCAAGTGGAGGCGTGGCCACGGGTGAGGATGCGGACGTTGCCTGGCCATGATGTTCCGCTGCGCCAACCGCGCCTCGTAGCGACGGGCGAGTTCCTGGGGACGGTGGGCATGGCGGGGTTTCCGGAGTCGGATGGCTGGCGATGAATGTTATACTGCTGGAAAAATCCAGTACAATCAAATGGTTCCTGTCAACCACGGCGGATTGTGGCAGATAGGTCGAAACTACATAATCATTTGTTAGGTGCCTCTTATGAAGGATGGAATTCCCTACAGAAATCACTCACCATACGGTTGGTGGATCGCTTCGTACATTGAGCGAGCTGCCTGGGACGACGAACCTAATCCAGCTCCAAATAGTCGATGTCTGGCCTGGGAAAATACCATCATTTTGCAAGCACCGGATCGTGAAGCCGCATACGAAAAGGCAATCGCTCTTGCATCACAACAAACATCGCAATTTGAAGACAGCACACGAAATAACCGAAAAGGTCATTGGGTTTTCGAAGGGCTCACAAGCCTCCTCGCAATCCACGAAGAATTGACAGATGGTGCTGAAATATTGTGGGTTGAGCACAACAATCGCACCGTTAAGAAGGTGCGTTCTTGGGTGAAGCGAAAAGATGAATTTGAAGTTTTCGACGATACGCCCTCAATTGGCGATGGTGCTGAATAGTGAAAAATATCAGAACCAAATGGCTGCCGGCACCTAACCCAACGCTCAACCGTGACGCTCGCTATCGCTCGCGCCGGTTAGCTTTGCGTTAGGCTCAACCAAATAATATACATGAACCCTTTGAATATTCTGGAGCGCCTGTTCAATGCCCGCGCACTTGAGCGAGAGCTTTCTATTGAGAAATGTAAGTCTTCTGGCCTTGAACTCAAGGTAAATGCGCTTACACTTGACAATGATCAATTGCAACAAAAGGTAAAAAAACTTGAAAACCTGGTAGAAAGCTTTCATAAGAGCACCATAAAGTTTGATGAGTCAACAGGTACCTGGATCAACCAGATGGATGGTTTACGCTACTGCGCCAAATGTAAAGCATCTGACATTCTCTCTCCGCTAAAAGTAACTGATCGCGGCTGGTATTGTGACGTGTGCCAAACCCCATATGACGACCCAGAGAAACGCGCACGCATACCAAATTCACCACGCATTTCAAACAAAACACGTCAATGGTTGTAAATTGCCTAACAATCGCCTCCAGCCGACCGCGCAAACAACGCGCGGCGGCTGAGGCTTGGCGTTCGGCGGCAGAGGGGTTACGGCGGTGGTAGGCATCGAAGCACTGGCTGCGCTCCACGACGGCATCCCAGTGCCGGAGTTAGGCGCGTTCGTACCCTGGCTCATCCGTGAGCCGGATCTGTATCCCCTGATCCCTGAGGGGGCGTTCACCATCTCCGTCGGCGGTTGGCCGATGCTGCGATTCACCCTGCTCGGGGTCACGGCCGTGTGGGGGTTCAACTTCGTCACCGACCAGGACGGCAGGTTTACTGAGGTGCAGGTGCACAACAACGCCCCAGAGGCGTTGCGAAAGCGGCGGTCGTTCCGGTGTTCGTCCGCCGCCCTGCGTGGGCACCTCGGCCCGCCGAACGTGGTGGACATGCCCGAGTTCGATCACCTCCGCTGGGATAACGGGCGGGTGTGGGTGGACAACTCAATCACCACCGGGCGGCCGGGGTTGTCGGCCAAGCCCGTCACTTGGCACTCGCTCCAAGTGACCCTGTCGCCGCGGTGCCGCCAAGCGCGGTAGGGCGGATTAGCGCAGCGTAACCCGCCGATTCCGGTAGGTCTCCCACAAGGGAGATTACGGGCTTCCGCCCTAATCCGCCCTACGATAATTTGTTACGCCATATACCTTTTTCTGAATGTGAACTGGTAAACGGTCGCATCCTACGGACTGACACGAAGGTGAGACGTGGAATTCGAATGGGACAAAAGAAAAGCCGCGAGCAACTTGAAAAAGCATGGCGTTTCCTTTGGCGAGGCCGCGTCGGTCTTCGGTGATCCATTGGCACTTACCTTTGATGATCCGGATCATTCCATTGGCGAGCGCAGGTTATTGACATTTGGCGCTACAAGAACTGGAAAATTGGTCATTGTCTCCCATACCGAACGAGAAAGATCAATGCGAATCATTAGCGTTCGAATCATGCAAAAACACGAGAGAGAAATTTATGAAAAAGGCTAAAAATCAAGATGAAATGAGATCGGAATATAAGAGAGAGGATCTTGGTGTCGGGGTTCGTGGTAAATATTATGAAGCATATAACGAAGGCCATAACCTGGTTCTTCTCAGACCTGAAGTAGCAAAGGCGTTTCCATCTGAAAAGGCGGTAAACGAAGCATTACTGTCATTGATCAGGATCGCCAAAAAAACAACTGGCTTAGCAAAAGACCCAAGCACGGCAGGGCGGTAGAGCGAATTAGCGAAGCATAACCCGCCGATTCCGGCAGGCTTCCCACAAGGTGGATTACGGGCTGCCGCCCTAATCCCGCCCTACGATAATTTGCCGATCCAAAGGGAACAGGTAGAGAAAAGCGTAACCCGCCGATTCCGATAGGTCTCCCACAAGGCGGATTACGGGCTGTCGCCCTAATCCGCCTCACGATAATTCGCCTTGCCAGCGGTCTGCAGTCCGTCTTAGGTAATTACCATACATGTTCACTAATCAGTGGTACCTAACGCCGGGCATGTTGTACATCACTCAATAGGATCAATGGATTAGCTTGCGGATCGACGATCCAGGCCGTGCCGCGAACCTTGCCATTACAGGAAAATTTACAGTAGGGGCGATTTTGGCGGATTATCGCCAGCAAAGCGTTCAGTCAACCAGGAGACGACATGTCATTCCATAGCCTGAATTTCAACCTGGGTGAAACCATCGACATGCTGCGCGATACGGTGCGCGCCTTCGCCAGCAAGGAAATTGCCCCCCGAGCCGCCCAAATCGACCGCGATAATTTATTTCCCGCCGATTTGTGGAAAAAATTCGGCGATCTGGGCCTGCTCGGCATGACCGTCAAGGAGGAATACGGCGGCGTGGACATGGGCTACCTGGCCCATATCGTCGCCATGGAGGAAATCTCGCGGGCTTCCGCCGCCGTCGGACTATCCTACGGCGCCAACTCCAACCTCTGCGTCAACCAGATTCATCGCAACGGCACCGCCGCGCAGAAAGCCCGGTATCTGCCCGGACTGGTTTCCGGGGAGCAGGTCGGGGCGCTGGCCATGTCCGAGGCCAACGCCGGTTCCGACGTGGTGTCGATGAAACTGCGCGCCGACCGGAAGGGCGACCGCTACGTACTGAACGGCGGCAAGATGTGGATCACCAACGGCGGCGACGCCGATACCCTGGTGATCTACGCCAAGACCGACCTCAACGCCGGCCCCCGGGGCATCACCGCCTTCATCGTCGAAAAGGGTTTCAAGGGGTTCAGCCACGGCACCCACCTGGACAAGTTGGGGATGCGGGGCTCGAATACCTACCCCCTGTTCTTCGACGACTGCGAAGTGCCGGAGGAGAACGTGCTGGGCGGGGTGGGTAACGGCGTCAAGGTGCTCATGTCCGGCTTGGATTACGAGCGCGCCGTGCTGGCCGGTGGGCCGCTGGGGATCATGGCCGCCTGCATGGATGTGGTGGTTCCTTACCTCCACGACCGCAAGCAGTTCGACACCCCCATCGGCGAGTTCCAGCTCATGCAGGGCAAGCTGGCCGACATGTACACCACCTGGCAGGCCTGCCGCGCCTACGTCTACGCCGTGGGCCAATCCTGCGACCGGGCCGACCATGCCCGCGTCCTGCGCAAGGACGCCGCCGGGGCCATTCTGTACGCCTCGGAAAAGGCCACCTGGATGGCGGGGGAGACGATTCAAGCCCTCGGCGGCAACGGCTACATCAACGAATATCCCGCCGGCCGCCTGTGGCGGGACGCCAAGCTGTACGAGATCGGCGCCGGCACCTCGGAAATCCGCCGCATGCTGATCGGCCGGGAACTGTTCGCCGAGAGCGCCTGAGATGAGCGTCATCCAATCCCGGATCGATCCTCGCTCGGCCGAGTTTCGGGTCAACGCCGAAGCCATGCGGGCCTTGGTCGCCGATTTGCGCGACAAGGTCGCCCAGGTCGCCTTGGGCGGCAGCGAAGCGGCGCGCAAAAAACACCTTGCCCGAGGCAAGCTGTTGCCGCGGGAGCGGGTAAACGCCCTGCTCGATCCCGGCACGCCCTTTCTTGAAGTCGGCCAACTAGCGGCTTACGGGATGTACGACAACGACGCGCCGGCGGCGGGGATCATCACCGGCGTCGGCCGGGTGCAGGGCGGTGAGTGCATGATCGTGGCCAACGACGCCACGGTGAAGGGCGGCACCTATTACCCGATGACGGTGAAGAAACATTTGCGCGCCCAGGAGATCGCCGAGCAAAACCGGCTGCCCTGCGTCTATCTCGTGGATTCGGGTGGCGCCTTCCTGCCCCGGCAGGACGAAGTCTTCCCCGACCGGGACCACTTCGGCCGCATCTTCTACAACCAGGCCAAGATGTCGGCCCAGGGCATCGCCCAGATCGCCGTGGTCATGGGGTCCTGCACCGCCGGCGGCGCCTATGTGCCGGCCATGTCCGACGAGACGGTCATCGTCAAGAACCAGGGCACCATCTTTCTCGGCGGCCCGCCGCTGGTGAAGGCCGCCACCGGCGAGGTGGTGAGCGCCGAGGAGTTGGGCGGCGGCGACGTGCATACCCGCGTCTCCGGGGTCGCCGACCACTTGGCCGAGAACGACGCGCACGCGCTCTACATCGCCCGGCGGATTCTGGCCAACCTCAACCGCGTCAAGCCGGTGAACCTGGCCTTGGGCGACGGCGAAGAGCCGATCCACGACCCGGAGGAAATTTACGGCATCCTGCCCACCGATACCCGCAAGCCCTACGACGTGCGGGAAATCATCGCCCGAATCGTCGATGGCTCGCGCTTCGACGAATTCAAGACCCGCTATGGCAGCACGTTAGTGACCGGTTTCGCCCAACTGTACGGCTACCCGGTGGGCGTCGTCGCCAACAACGGCATCCTGTTCTCCGAATCGGCCCAGAAAGGCGCGCATTTCATCGAGCTGTGCGGCCAGCGCGGTATTCCGCTGCTGTTCCTGCAAAACATCACGGGGTTCATGGTGGGCCGCAAGTACGAAAACGGCGGCATCGCCAAGGACGGAGCCAAGATGGTCACCGCCGTCTCCACGGTGGGAGTGCCCAAAATCACCTTGCTGATTGGCGGCAGCTTCGGCGCCGGCAACTACGGCATGTGCGGCCGCGCCTATTCGCCGCGCTTTCTGTGGATGTGGCCCAACAGCCGGATTTCGGTGATGGGTGGCGAACAGGCGGCCAGCGTCCTGGCGACGGTGCGCCGGGACGGGATCGAGGCCGGCGGCGGAACCTGGAGCAAGGACGAGGAAGAAGCGTTCAAAGCCCCGATCCGCGCTCAATACGAGGAGCAGGGCCATCCGTACTACGCCACCGCCCGGCTGTGGGATGACGGGGTGGTCGATCCGGCCCAGAGTCGGCGCATTCTCGGCCTGTCGCTGTCGGCCGCCCTCAACGCGCCCATCGCGCCGACCCGCTTTGGTCTATTCAGAATGTGATCTCACCGGCGATGGCACACCCACCAGCCGCGCAAGCCACGCCGGCCTTGGCCAGCGCCCAATCATCCCAATCACCCCACGGAGAGCGCGATGAACGATAGCCTCCACTCCGACCGAGCCGCGCCAACAGACCCTGCAACGCCGCTTTGGACGCCCGATCCGGGGCGGAGCACCGCGACCCGGATGGCCGCTTTTGCCGCGCGAGCCCGGGAAATTTCCGGGCTGACGCTGGATTCGTATGGGGATTTGCACGCCTGGTCGATCGATGCGCCCGAGCAGTTCTGGCCTATGGTTTGGGACTTTTGCGGCGTGCTTGGCGAGCGTGGGGAGCGGGTTCTGGTCGATCCCGACCGGATGCCCGGCGCCCGGTGGTTTCCCGATGCGCGGCTCAACTTCGCCGAGAACCTGCTGCGGGACTGCGGCAATCCTGAAGCCTTGGTGTTTTGGGGCGAGGACAAGGTCCAGCGATCCCTCTCGCGGACCGAATTGCGCCGACAAGTCGCCCAGTTCGCCGCCGCGCTGAAGGCAATGGGTATCGGTCCCGGCGACCGCGTCGCCGCCTATTTGCCCAACCTGCCCGAAACGATCATCGCGATGCTCGCCGCCGCCAGCATCGGCGCGGTGTTCACCAGCGCCTCGCCGGATTTCGGCGTCCAGGGCGTGTTGGACCGCTTCGGCCAGACCGAACCCAAGGTGCTGATCGCCTGTGATGGTTACTGGTACAACGGCAAGGCGGTGGATATGCGGCCCAAGCTGGTCGAACTCGCGCCCCAACTCCCCAGCGTCCAGCGGTTGATCCTGGTTCCCTACCTCCACGCCGACGCGGACGCGCTGGCGGCGGATCTGCCCAAGGGAATCTCGTGGACCCGCTTCGTCGCGCCCCACGCGGCGGCGACCGGGATCAAGTTCGTGCCACTGACCTTCGATCATCCGCTCTACATCATGTACTCATCGGGGACGACCGGCGTCCCCAAATGCATCGTGCATGGCGCGGGCGGGACGTTGTTGCAGCATCTCAAGGAACACCAACTGCACACCGACGTTCGAGAAGGCGACCGCCTGTTTTACTTCACCACCTGCGGCTGGATGATGTGGAATTGGCTGGTTTCGGGCTTAGCGTCCGGGGCGACGCTGCTGCTGTACGACGGCAGCCCCTTCGTCGCCGGTGGCCGGATTCTCTGGGATCTCGCCGAAACCGAGCGGATGACCCACTTCGGCACCTCGGCCAAGTATCTCGACGCCCTGATCAAAACCGGCCTGAGACCGGGGAAGGCGTATGATCTCGGCGCTCTGCGCGTCATGACCTCGACGGGCAGTCCGCTCGCGCCCGAGCGATTCGACGACGTTTACGCCCACATCAAATCCGATCTCCAGCTTGCCTCCATTTCGGGCGGCACCGACATCATTTCCTGCTTCGTGCTGGGCAATCCCACGCTGCCGGTCTGGCGTGGTGAGATTCAATGCAAGGGTCTGGGCCTTGCAGTCGAGGTCTGGGACGACGCGGGTCGGTCCATTCGGGGACAAAAAGGCGAACTGGTCTGCACCCGCCCGTTCCCCTCGATGCCCGTCGGTTTCTGGAACGATCCCCATGGGAAGAAGTATCGGGCTGCCTATTTCGAACGCTTCCCCGGCGTCTGGCATCACGGCGATTTCTGCGAAGTGACCGAGCATGAGGGCTTGATCATCCATGGCCGTTCGGATGCCACGCTCAATCCGGGCGGCGTGCGCATTGGCACCGCCGAGATTTATCGCCAGGTCGAAAAACTGCCCGAGGTGGTCGAATCCATCGTGATCGGCCAGGACTGGGAGGGGGATGTCCGGCTGGTGCTGTTCGTGAAACTTCAGGATGGGGTCGATCTTGACGACGAATTGATCGCTCGGATCAAGCGAACGATCCGCGACAACACCACGCCGCGTCACGTTCCCGCCAAGGTCTTGCAGGTGACCGACATCCCCCGCACCAAGAGTGGCAAGATCGTCGAACTGGCGGTGCGCAACGTCGTGCAGGGTCAGCCGGTCAAGAACATCGAGGCGCTGGCCAATCCGGAAGCGCTCGCGTCGTTCGCCGACCGGAACGAGTTGCGGGATTGAGAAACGGTTTCGCGGGGCATTCCGAACCCCCACCACCCCGACCGCAACTCCAAACAGCCACCGATGAGCTGAAAATCCATGAACGTGAAAGCAACCCAGAGACTTCTTCCACGCTTCTTTGCCCCCCTCGCCTTCTTGTTCGCGCTCGCCTGCGCCTTGCCCGCCGCGGGGCAGGTTCCTTCCTACGCCATCGGCAACCGCGTCTGGTTCGACACCGACAACAGCAGCACGATCAACGGCGCGGAAGTCGGTATCGATGGCGTCACCGTCAACCTGTATGCCGCCAGCGATCTAACCACAATTTTGGCGACCGACACCACGGCCAACGGCGGCTACTACTTGTTCGATGGCCTGGGCGCCGGCGATTATGTCGTCTCGGTGGCGGCCAGCAACTTTACCGGCGCACTGAACGGCTATCGCTCTTCGGGCACAACCATCAGTCCCGCGGGCATTGTCAGCGAAACGACGGCTGCCCTCGCCAACAGCGACATCGACTCCGACGACAACGGCACGCTCCAAACCGCCGGTACGCTCAACGGCGCGGTGATTTCTTCCATCGTCACGCTTGGACCTACCGGCGCTACTGAACCCACCGGCGAAACCGATCTGGACGCCACCTTGCCCGGCAACCAGCAAGGCCAGCCCGATGAACGCGCCAACATGACCGTCGACTTTGGCTTCTACACCATGAGCCTCGGCAACCTGGTCTGGAGCGACACCGATAAGAACGGTGCCTTCAACGGCAGCGAAACCGGCATCAACGGTGTCAACGTCGAACTTTGGTCTGCCGACGGCACGACGCAGCTTGCCACCACCACTACTGCGGGCGGCGGCCTGTATAGCTTCTCCGGCCTGGCCCAGGGCGATTACACCGTGCGCGTGACATCGCCGGTTGGAACTTTTAGCAGCGTCGATACGTTTGCGCCTGCCGACACGACCAACCCAACCACCAACACCGACGATAACGACAACGGCGTCAGCACCGGCAGCGGTACGATCGTCTCGAATAAGGTCACGATCACCCCTGGCGCTGCCCAGACCTCCAATACGGTGGATAACAACACGGGTTCCACGACCAATCCAACCATGGACTTTGGCTTCACCCCGGTCTTCTCGCTGGGCAATCGCGTCTGGTTTGACACCGACAACAGCGGCACGATCAACGGCGCGGAAGTCGGTATCGATGGCGTCACCGTCAACCTGTACGCCGCCTCTGATCTGACCACCGTCCTTGCCACACAGACCACAGCCAACGGCGGCTACTACCTGTTCAACGGTCTTCAATCTGGCGATTACGTCGTCGCTATACCGTCTGTCGAATTCACCGCGGGGAACACGCTCGCGGGCTATTGGTCTTCAGCCACCACCCGCGCGGCGAACGGCGCGATCAGCGAAATGACCGCCGCCTTGGCCAACAGCGACACCGACTCCGACGACAACGGCACGCTGCAAACCAGCGGTGCGCTCAACGGCGCGGTGATTTCCTCAACCGCCACGCTCGGTCCGGCGCTTACCGCCGAACCGTCCGGCGAAACCGACCTGGACGCCACCTTGCCCGGCAACCAGCAGGGCCAGCCCGACACCCAGGCCAACATGACCGTTGACTTTGGCTTCTACACCATGACCCTCGGCAACCGGGTCTGGAACGACCTGGATAACAGCGGCCTGCTCGATGGCGCTGAAGTCGGCATTGACGGTGTCACCGTCGAACTCTGGTCAGGGGACGGCTCAACGGAAATCAACGTCGGGCCTGACGGCGTTCTCGGCACAACTGACGATGCTCCGGGCGGCATGTCGACCAGCGGCGGCGGCCTCTACACCTTTAGCGGCCTGCCCGCCGGCAATTACATCGTCCGGCTGCCGGCGATCAACTTCAACCCCGGCGGTACCCTGCGCAACTTCCGCTCCAGCACCGGCCCACTGCCCGCGCTGGCCTACGAACCCGCGCCAGACCCGAATATCAACCGAACCGATTCGGACGACAACGGCTCCGAGGCGAACGGGCTCCTCGGCCTGGGCGGATATGTCCAGAGTTTCGCCATCACGTTGATCGCGGCCAGCCAGCAATCGACCAACGACGCGCAGGGCGCGACCGTCGAGAACCGTCTTGATTTCGGGGTCAATAACTTGCCGCAACTCGACCTGACCGCCAGCGTCACGGACGGCCAGGGCAGCTATACCCTGGGCGCCACGCTGAATTATGACGTCATCGTCGCCAATCGTGGCCCCATCGACGCCAACGGCATGGTGGTCACCGCCGCGCGGCCGGCGCAAATCGTTTCCTGGACCTGGACCTGCGCGGGCGGTACGCCGCCCACCTACAACTGCACGGACAGCGTCGGTAACCCCGCCACCTTTACCGACTCGTTGGATCTGCCGCAATTGGCCAGCGTGACCTACCGGGTCACCGCCCAGGTGGCCGCGAGCGCTTCCGGCGACCTGACCGTCATGGTCGTCGCCAACCCGCCCAGCGGCATGACCGACGAAACCCCCCTCGACAATATCGCCACCGACACCGACACCCTCGCTGTTACCATGTCTTTGGCCATCCCGGCGCTGAACGTCTGGGGACTATCGATACTAGGCTTGCTGCTGGCCGCGATCCTGGGGCTCCGCGCCGGTGAGGCGCGTGAAAAACGCTAGTCGTTGCTAGTGTAGGCCCAACGAAAGCGTTCAACGATGGAACGACGCGAAATCCGTTGGGCGACCGGCAGCCCACTCACGCCCCCTTCACTCCAACCCCCTCCCCCATTGACGGGAGAAAGGGGACTGAATGATTACGAGGAGGGAATTGCTAGGCGATCTTCGGAGCGAGCGCCAGCCAGTCGGCGAACGACTCGGCTGGCATCGGTGGGGCGAACAGATAGCCCTGCGCCCAATCGCAGCCCTGGTCGAGCAGGATGCGCCGTTGCTCCTCGGTCTCCACGCCCTCCGCCACGACCTTCAATCCCAGGCCGTGACCCAGGGCGACGATGGTGGCGGCGAGGATGCGGTCGTCGGGGTCGGTGACGAGGTCGCGCACGAAGCTTTGGTCGATCTTCAACGCGGTGAGCGGCAATCGTTTAAGATAACCCAGGTTGGAATAGCCGGCGCCGAAATCGTCGATGGCCAGGCCCAGACCCAGGCGGCGCAGCGCCAGGAACGTTTCCGCCGTCCGCGCGCCGGTTTCGAGCAAGCTGGACTCGGTCAGTTCCAGTTCCAGCGCCTGGGCGGGGAGACCATGGGCCGCCAGCAACCGTTCGAGGCGCTCGATGAAGTTCGGATCGCGGAAATGACGGGCCGCTAGATTGATCGCCACGGTTAGCGGCGGCAGACCCGCGCCCCGCCAGACCGCGAGTTGCCGGCACACCTCCGCCAGCATCCAGTCGCCCAGATCGACGATGAGATCGCTGGCTTCGGCCACTGGGATGAAACGCCCCGGTGGAATCAGCCCATGATCGGGGTGCAACCAGCGCACCAGCGCCTCGGCACCGGCCAGCCCCCCGTCGCTCAGCCGCACCTTGGGTTGAAAATAGGCGCGCAGTTGGCCGGTGTCGATGGCCTTGCGCAGTTGCGATTCCAGCACCAGGCGCTCGAAGGTGGCGACGTTCATCTCCCGGGCATAGAACACCCAGGTGTTGCGGCCCTCGTGCTTGGCCCGGTACAGGGCGGTGTCGGCGTTCTTCAACAACTCGCCGAAGGTCGCGCCGTCGTGAGGATAAAGGGCAACCCCGGCCGAGACGGTTACACGCAGGCTGTGACCGGCGACGACGAACGGCTGACCAAACGCGGCCACCAGCTTGCTCGCCAGCCGCGCGGCGCCGGACTGGCCGGTGTCCGGCAACAGCAACACAAATTCGTCGCCCCCCAGCCGGCAGATCGTATCGGTCTCCCGCACCAGTCCCCGCAGCCGCGCCGCGGCCTGCACCAGCAGGGTATCGCCCTCGGCATGACCGAGCGAATCGTTGACCTCCTTGAACCGATCCAGGTCGAGGAACAGCACCGCGACTTCCTCGCGCCGACGGCCCGCCAGAGCCAGCGCCAGATCCGCCCGCTGGGTCAGCAATGCTCGGTTGGGCAAATCGGTCAGGGCGTCGTAGTAGGCCAGATGCTCGATGCGTTGCTCGGTTTCCTTCTGACGAGTGATGTCGGTGGCGACGATCACATGATGAGAGACCTGGTCCGCCGCGTCC
The DNA here is from genome assembly GCA_029624675.1 of Candidatus Contendibacter sp. Lineage (GTDB taxonomy): Bacteria > Pseudomonadota > Gammaproteobacteria > Competibacterales > Competibacteraceae > Contendibacter. Next base: position 50,949 of record JARSSP010000043.1, on the reverse strand, counting down.
CGCACCTCGCCGAAGGTGGCCAGCGCCAGGAACAGACCGCCGTCCTTGCGCCGGCTCCAAAATTCACCCTGCCAGACGCCGTCCCGCGTCACGGTTTGCCGGATCGCGCGGTAATAGGTTTCCGATTGGCGGTCGGATTGCAGGAGCCGCAACGGCTGGCCTTTCACCTCGGCCTCGGCATAGCCAGTCATGGCGATGAAGGCCGGGTTGACGGCGACGATGTTCCCATCAATGTCGGTCACCACGATGGCTTCGCGCGCCGCGTCGAATACGGCCGCCGCCAGCCGCTGGCGCTCCTCCGCGCGCCGGCGCTCGGTGATGTCCCGGAATTCCGCCACCCGAACCATCCGACCTCGATAGGGAATGCTCTTGCCCTGAATTTCCAGCGGATAGACCGCGCCATCCCGGCGCAAACCTTCCACCTCGTAGGCGTTGGCGTAGCCGTCGCGGATGTTTCGCGTCACCAACTCCCGCCATTGCGGCGCGATCAGCAGCAGTCCGTTCATGCCGACCAGTTCGTCGACCGGGAATCCGGTCATGTTGACCAAGCCTTGGTTGCACTCCAGGATCACGCCCTGGTCGTGAATGCCGATGCCGCCAAAGGACGCTTCATGCAGGACGCGGAACCGTTCCTCGCTTTCCCGCAACGCCTGCTCAGCCGTCTTGCGTTCGGCGATGTCGCGCACGCTGACGATGAACCGTTCCCAGCCGCCGATGACGGCGAAGCGGATGCTGACTTCGGCCCAAAACAGGGCGCCGGCGCGGGTCTTGGCGATCCATTCGAAGGTTTGCGGACCTTCCTGCCGGGTCTTGCGCAGCCACGCTAGCGCGTCTTCCCGGGCATAGGGCGGCGTTCCCAGGCTGAGTTGGTCCACCTTGAGCGTGAGCGCCTCGGCGTGGGTATGGCCGTACAGCTCGCTCATGCGGCGGTTGACGTCGATGATCCGCCCCGTGCCGGCATCTTCCACGAACACGGCGTCGGTGAGGGCGTCCAGTACAGCGCGGGTGTATTCCTGACTGGCGCGCAGCTCGGCGGTTCGCATCGCTACTTGCACCTCCGCCCGTCGTCGTTGAGAGACCACGGTGAACAGGTACAGGGTCGCCAGCGCGGTCAGCAGCCCACTGATGGCCGGAACCCATTGATGAGTCCGCTCGGCATGGTTGGCGACGAACACCGCGTTTGGTTGGATTTCGATCCGCCACGTCCGGTCGGCCAGCGGAAAATCCTGGCGATACCGCAGCGCTATTTGATCGACCGGCCGTGGCGAACCCAGGCGTGGGGTCCACTCGTAAAGCGACTGGCGCTCGCCTTCCGCCGACAAATCGATCAGGTGCAGAATCAACCCTTGCGGCTCGGTGTTCCGCAACGCGGTTTCCACCACCGCGCCGGCCCGGATCACCCCCAGCACGAAGCCTTTCAACCGTCGCCGGCGCTCCTCAACATCGTGGGTTGTTATTCCCGCGTAGACCGGCGCGAATGCCAGCACCGAAAAATGCTGGGCCGGTCCCTGTACCAAAGTATACCGCTCGCTGAGCGTGAGTCGGCCGCTGTCCCGGGCCTGCGTCAACACCGCGCCACGCGCTGGGTGGGGCGGGGCGGGGGTATATCCCAGCGCTCTCTCGTTACCGGCGTAGGGTTCCAGATAATAAACGGGGAAATACTCGTCACGCTGGGCAGCCGGGACCATCGCTCCACCGCCACCCAGCTCGGTGAACTGAAAGTCCGCCAGTCCATCCCCCCGCGCGGCGGCCTCAAACTCGCTCCGCTGCTCCCAGGTCACGCGCGGCAGCCATTCGATGGCCTGGAAACCACGGTAATAGTCGAGAATCGGGGTCACGAACTGGTGGAATTCTTGCCGGGTCACTTTCTCCGAACTGTCGAAGAAGCGTTTGACGGCGTCGAGATCGCGCAGGTTGTCCCTGAATTTTTCGACGACAAGGTCGGCGCGCTGCATCGCGATCAGTTGAAACCGACGCTCCAGTCCCTCCTGATTCCGTTGGCGCAGATCCAGAAAAAGGCCGCCGGTCAGGGCCAGGCCGATCAGGGCGGTCAAGGCCGCGGTTCCCCAGGCCGCCACGTTGGCGGGTCCGGTCTCGCTGGCGCCGGATCGGTTGAAGAGATAAGCCCCGCCGAGCAGCAGGGTCAGGGTGATCAGACCGAGAACCCCGATCAGGGCATGGCCCGTGCTTCGCGCCGTCGCGGAGATCGCCTGCCGGATGGGAGTGCGGATCAGCACGGCGGGTTGATCCGCCAGACCGGCCAGCATTTCGTACATGAACGGTGCACCGTGCGGTCCTGGCCGCAAGGCCGCCACACCCGGTTGCAGGGTGCGCAGGTAATTCCGTTCCTCCAAGGCCAATCGGGGATCGTCTTCGGTAAACAGTTCGAACTTAACCTGGGTCTGCTCGATTAGAGCGCGCAACAATGGCGCGTCCAGGAATCGGCCGAACACCAACGCGCCGCGCGCTGGCCCGGCGCCCCGCGTGGTCAAGATGGGGCGCGCGACCAGCAACAACGGGCCATGCTCGGTGGACAAAATTCCTTCGAGCGCCTGCTCCCGTTCCAGCACCGGCCGGAGTGTGGCCAGGATGGCCGGACGCTCGCCAGAAAATGCCGCCAGGCTCACGTCTCCGCCCAGGTCGGTATCGTAGCCACCGTTGTAAAGCACCTGGCCGTCACGGGCCAGGATGACGCAAAGGTTCAGGTGCGAACTTTTTTCCAGCACGCGCCAGTCGCCAAGATTGGACTGGATGAAACGAGGATCGCGGTTCTCGGCGAACGCGTAGGCGTCATCCCATTCGGCCCAGTTGCCGAGCGCGTTGTCCAACTGCCGCAATTCGCCTTGGATCGCCGCGCCCGCCCGCATGCTGTCTTCCATCGTCTGCGAGCGTTCCAATTCATCGAAGGCGGGCTGGATCAGCCAATAATTCACCGCCCAGATGGCCAGGAGAACCACGAGGAAACCAGCCATCGCGGATAAAATCGCTTTTACGCGAGTTCCTTTCATGAATTTCCGTCTCGGTTTGATTTTCTCTTAATATAGCTTCAATAATTCAATTGGTTATCTCGATAATTCCACTGAACCGACCTTCCAAGGAAAACGCCATGAAACAACCGCTCCTTATTGCCGCCGCGTTGATCGCCCTGCTGAGCGACGGTCCAACCCTAGCGGCCGATCCCCACGCCGGTCACGGCGCGGCGTCGGCGACCACCGTCGCGACCATCCCCGCCACCGGGACGGTGAAGGGCGTGGACGCGGCCAAGGGCAAGCTGGTGATCGATCACGACCCGATCCCAGCGCTGAACTGGCCACGGATGACCATGGATTTCCAATTGGCGGACAAAACGCTGGCCGGCGCGGTCAAGGCGGGTGACAAGATCAAGTTCACGATGACGAAAGGCGACAAGGGTGCCTATGTCATTACCGCCATCGAACCCGCGCCGTAAGCGCGCCTTGCTTTTTTCATCATGCCGCTTGCTGATAGCGAAGCCTGCTTTCCTGTTCTACCCGCAGTAGATTTCAACGCCGTGTATCAGGCAGTGGCGCGACTGATCCGCGGATAATATTGGTTGGTGGGAGAGTCAAGTGGTGGGTGACGGATTATGCAATGCGGCGAACTGAGCGACCTGTTTCCGAACGTGTTCAGCATAAAACAGTGCTGTGGTGGGATCATTTTTATGGATCGTCGCGTTCAGTTCATAGTCCGCGATGGTGCGAAGCTTGCGGCCTTTGTCCAACCACGCGCCGATTTCCCGCGCAATATTCGCGCCTCGAAAACCTTGCTTCGGGACGGATTGGAACCGTCGAATCAAGGCTCTGTGCATTCCCTCGGCCTGGGCAGCCGACGGATTGGGGCAGAAGTGGCTGACCGTCAACGCCCAATGGAAGGCGGCGTAGTACGCCCGATTGATCGTCAGGCGCATTCCCATTTCATCGGCGCGTTTCGAAGCCAGCTGCGCTTCCGCCAGAAAAGACTCCGGCGTGATGCTCAAGCGGCCTCCCGTTCTCGCAGGCTGACGCTGAAATCCCAGATCGGCAAGGTTTCTTCCTGCTCGAACTGGGCTTTGACCAACGCTTCCTCCAACTGGAGAATCTCCTCGAACGGTATCGACAACTCGAACGTCCGGCTTATAAACAGACTGCCGTCGTTGTACACCTCGTCCTCAATCCCAACAGCGCCCGCTGCTATCTGCTTCTCGCGAAGCAGCGCCCAGACCGGCGCTTGCATTGCGGCCATTTGATCATCGGTCAAGCCCAAGGCGTCGGCCGCCTCCACAAGCGGCTGCAAAATGTTTCCCAAAGGGGCAATTTTGTCCGGTAACGGTTCCGTCGTGTGGTTGCGCAAGGATTCTAGAAGCTCGATGGCTAGATGCAGTCGCCCAACCGCATAGGCCCATTCGATGGCCCCTTCCAACGCCGGAGCATAGAACGGCCCAGGCCCCTGTTGCACCACAGTCAAGGTTTGGCTCAACGCTTCTTCCATGCGATTAAACGTGCGGAGCATGGTTGCGAAGTTCAGTGCCCAGTCCGGCCTCCAGCCGCCCGTATCTCGTGAACGCAGGAACTCCTGCTCTGCGGTGGCTTCGTCCCGACGCCAAGAGGCCATGATGCCCAGCGCCATGTGGGCGTTGGCGGGATCGCTGCGCAGCAGCTTCCGCGCCTGCCATTGGAGGCGTTCTAACTCGTCGCTGTTGGGAGTGGAATCAGAATTACCGACCGCGATCAAGCGGCTAAGCAATGCGTCGATTTCTCGTTTAGGGGTGGGCGTCGTCATGTCTGCATCATAATCGTGCCGTGTGGAAGGTCAACCCCGGTTAGAGCCCATTCACGACCAGTCGGCTACACTGTGTTGTCTTTCGATTCACGGCGATCCGAGCAAGCGATGAACAAACGCCATCCAACCGTGCTGTTACTGATAGGGATCGCCGCTGGCGCGTGCGGATGCAGCTCCTTTTTGCGCGAGGGCACGGCTGATCTGGCCGGTGTCGGTGGCGCGGCCATCGCCAGCAGAGCCACCGACAATGCAGCGGTCGCCACCGGCATCGGGCTGGGCGTGAGATCGGTGGCTATGGCCGGCCTCCAATATGCCCAGCGCAAGACCCATCAGGAACAGCAGGATCTGATCGCCCAGATCGCCGGCAAACTGGAGCCCGGCGCGGTGGCGACCTGGCAAGTGAGCCATAAAGTCCCCATCGAGGATGACGAGCGGGGCCGGGTTACGGTCAGCCGGATCATCAGCGGGCGGAACCTGATCTGCAAGGAAATTGTGTTCTCGATCGACACCGCCGCCGCCGACCACAAGCCGCAAAGCGACTTCTACGTCGCCACTATCTGCCGCGACGCCGACCGCTGGAAATGGGCCTCCGCCGAACCGGCCACCGAGCGTTGGGGCGCGTTGCAATGAGGCGGTCGCGCAAGGCAACCGCCGCCCACTCGAAAATCGATCCCACCGCGCCGCTGATCGTCGGTCTATGGGCCATCATCCTCACGGGCTGCAATACCATCGGCGGGTTCGCCGGGGCCGCCGCCGGCATCGCCAGCGGCGCGGCCACCACCAATCCCGCGGTAGGCTATGGGGTCAGCATCGGAGTCGCGGTCGCGGTCGATGTCACCGCCAAATACGTGTTCCGCACCTGGCACCAGGCCGAACAGGATCAAATCGCCGCCCAAATCGGCCGGATGAAGCCGGGCGACATCGAGTCCTGGAAAATCCAGCATCCGGTGCCCTACGAAAACGAACACGGCGAAGTCGAGGTGGTCCGCATCCTGGCTTCGCCGCTGGCTCTGTGCAAGGAGGCGCTGTTTTCCGTCGTCGACGGCGAAGGCAACAAACAGACGCGCCAGTGGTTCGTGGTGACCGCTTGCCGGCAGGACAAGAGCTGGAAGTGGGCGGTCGCCGAACCCGCCGTTAGCCGTTGGGGCTCCCTACAGTAAATTTTGCCGCCCGGCCATCGCGGTCCAGTCGCAAACCGCAGCGAGGGTGAACGCGCGGTCAGCTACACTGTCACTCATCGATTGAGTATCGATTCCACGTGCTGACCACCAGACTACCCGAAGGAGGCCAACCGATGTCCGCTTCCCTGCCCGAATACGCCCTGAACCGCCGCCGTTTTCTGACCACCCTGTTGGCCGGCTCCGCCGCGCTGGCGTTAGGCGGCCTCGCTCCTTCTCGCCCGGCGCGCGCCGCCGCCAGCGGACCCTTTACCTTGCCAACCCTGCCCTACGCTGACGATGCCCTAAGTCCCTACATCTCGGCCCAGACCATTGGCTTCCACTACGGCAAGCACCATCAGGGTTATGTCAACAAGCTCAACGAACTGGTCGCCGGCACGCCGCTAGCCGACCAGCCGCTGGCAGCGGTCGTCAAGGCCACCGCCGGCGGCGCCGACCAGGCCGCGATCTTCAACAACGCCGCGCAGGTCTGGAACCACACCTTCTATTGGAACAGCCTGCGGCCCAAGGGCGGCGGCAAACCTAGCGGGGCGCTGGCCGAGCTGATCGAAAAATCCTTCGGCGATTACGACAAATTCAAGGCTGAGTTCGCCAAGACCGCCACCAGCCAGTTTGGCAGCGGCTGGGCCTGGCTGGTCAAGGACGGTGACAAGCTGATCGTCACCAAGACCGGCAACGCCGATACCCCCATCGCCCACGGTCAACAGCCGCTACTGACTGTCGATGTGTGGGAGCACGCCTACTATCTGGATTACCAGAACCGGCGGGCCGACTATGTGGCCGCTGTCCTCGACAACCTGATCAACTGGGAATTTGCCGCGAAGAATCTGGCGGGCTGAGGCGGGCTGTTAGCTAACCTGACCCACCGGTAGAACGATCTCCACTCGCAACCCGCCGTCCGGGCGATTCAGCGCGCGAATGCTCCCGTCATGCGCCTCGATGGCCCGGCGGGCGATGGCCAACCCCAAACCGAAGCCGGTGGCCTTGACGCCGGCTCCAGCCCGGAAAAACGGCTCAAAGACCGCCTGCAAATCACTGTCGGGAACGCCGGGACCCCGATCATCGACGGTCACGATCAGCTGCTTGGGAACAACCCGCCGTTCGACTTGCACTTCAACCGCCGTGCCTTCGCGTGTGTATTTCACCGCGTTGCGGATCACATTCTCAAAGGCGCGGTGCAGCAATTCGGCGCGGACCTTAACGATGGCCTCGCTCCCGCCAGAAAAGTTGACCTGACGCCCGGTCGCCTCCGCCTCGAACCGCGCGTCATCGACAATGCTCGCCACCAATTCCACCAGATCGATGTCCTCGTCCGTCGCGCCGCTCGTGCCGGCTTCCAGCCGCGACAGCGTCAGCAGTTCCCCCACCAGTTCATCCAGGCGACCCGATTCACGCTCGATGCGATCCAGCGAAGCCTCCAGCTTCTCCGGCTGTTGCCGGGCCAGACCGATCGCGGCCTGCAACCGCGCCAGCGGCGAGCGCAGTTCGTGCGAGACATCGTGCAGCAACCGCCGCTGGGAACCGACCAGAATTTGCAGTTGCCCGGCCATGCGGTCGAAATCCCGCCCCAGGTCGGCGATTTCATCGCGCCGCCGCCCCATGCGCGGCCCGATCCGGGTATCGAGCTTTCCTGCCGCCACGGCGTCGAACGCGCCGCGCAGGTGGCGGATCGGCTTCGCTAGATACCAGGCCAGCAACGCGCTAAAGCCGAGGCTGGCCAGGATGCCGATGCTGATCGGCAGCAGCGGCGACGGCGGCGGGGGATGGCGCGGCGCCGCCTCGCCTTCGGCGGGAATGAAAAACAGATAGGACCGCCCGCCCGCCGTCTCCAGTCGGGCGATGCGCGACTCCTGATCCCCCAGCGCCAGCCGGCGAGCTTGCGCCAGCGCCTCAAGGGGAACCGCGCGGTCCAGCAGTTCCCGGTCGGTATCGTCCACGACATACACATGCGCGCCACCCCGGCCATGCCACTCCTCCAGCAAACCTTGTAGCGCCCCGACGCCGCCATGCCGGAGCGTGGCCGTCGTCGCGCTCACCAGAAACGCGGCGCGCGGCCCGCTAGCCAATTCCTGGCCGCGTTCGTCGAGCGTCCGTTGATGTAGCCAGACCATCGCGCCCACGCCAGCGCCAGCCGCTAAGAGAGCCAGCCAGAAGGCCAAGAAAAATTTCCAGAACAGTCGACCCACGGCGGTCACTTCCGGATGTACTGATAGCCGATGCCGCGCACGGTTTGAATCGGCGAGCGTCTCGCGCTGTCTAGCCCCAGCTTGTGCCGGATGCTGCTCAGGTGAACGTCGATGCCTCGGTCATAGCGTGCCAGCGGTCGGCCCAGCCCCTGTTCCGACAGTTCCTGTTTGCTGACCACCCGCCCCGCGTTGCGGACCAGCACCTCCAGCAGATTGAATTCGGTGCTGGTGAGGTCGAGCGGTTCACCGTTCCACTCGGCGCTGCGCTTTTCCGGCCACAGCGTCAGCAAACCCACGATCAGCGGACCAGACGGCAGGCTGGTCGGCTCCCGCGACCAAGTGCGCCGCAGGATGGCCCGGATGCGCGCGACCAGTTCGCGTGGGGTGCAGGGTTTGGGCACGTAATCGTCCGCGCCGAGTTCGAGACCGACGATGCGGTCGACGTCGTCCCCTTTGGCCGTGAGCATCAGCACCGGGATGCGGCTGTCTTGTGCACGGATGCGGCGCAAGGCTTCGATGCCGTTCATTCGCGGCATCATCACATCCAGCACCACGATGTCGTACTCGCCCGACAGCGCGCGGCGCACGCCGGCTTCACCGTCCGGCACGGCCGCCACCCCGAAATCCTCGCGTTCGAGGTATTCCGTCAGCATTTCGCCCAATTCGACATCGTCATCCACCAGCAACACCTGGGTCATCACCGCCAACCGCTTCGCTTGCTTTTCGTGGCGACCATCATAGCGATCCCCGTCCGACAACCAAGCACATTTACCTGTTTTTGCCCGTCCTTACCTGTTTTTACATAACGCTAACCCGCATTTACCGATACCCCGGTTACAGTAGCGGCCATGAGGAAATCGGGAAAATCTCGCGGTTCCAGGAGTCATACCATGATCGATCAACCACAACGCGCCCTCGTCACGGCCTTGGCGGCGGCCCTGCTGTTGACTGGTTGCACGGCGGTCGGCCCGAACTATGCCGCCCCCGAACTGGCAACGCCGGCTACGTGGCGGGGTGCAGCGGCGGCGCGGGTTGCCGTCGCGCCCACCACGCTAGCAGACTTGGCGACCTGGTGGCGGCAACTCGACGATCCGACGTTAACCGGACTGGTCGAGCAGGCCCTGCAAACCAGTCTCAACCTGCGCGCCGCCCAGGCGAAATTGCGTGAGGCGCGCGCCCAGCGGGCCCTGGCCGGGGCGGAGCTGTTTCCGGCAGTCTCTGGCTCGGCGACCGGACGGCGGGTGAAGGTCAGTGGCGAATCCGGCGGCGGTGGGACGGCGAACCTGTTCAGCGCCGAGTTTGACGCCAGTTGGGAACCGGATGTCTTCGGCGGTCTCCGGCGGGGCGTCGAAGCCGCCCAGGCCAATTTGGAAGCCAGTCAGGCCAGTCTGCACGCGGTCCAGGTTTCGCTGGCCGCCGAGGTGGGACTGAATTATGTGGAATTGCGCGCCTCCCAAAAGGCGCTGGACATCGCCAGGGCTAACGCCGCCTCGCAGACCGAAACTCTGCAACTCACCCAGTGGCGGGCGCAAGCCGGCTTGACCACCGCGCTGGACGTGGAGCAGGCCCGCGCCAATCTGGAGCAGACCAAGGCGCAAGTTCCCAGCCTCGAAACCAGCCGCGCCGAGGCCGAACATCGCCTGGAAATCCTGATCGGCCAGCAGCCCGGCACCCTGGCCGAGCGGTTGGCCCAACCGGGCGGAATTCCCCGGATGCCGGCGCACGTAGCGGTGAGCATTCCCGCCGATGCGCTGCGCCAGCGGCCCGACGTGCAGGTCGCGGAACGGACGCTGGCGGCGGAAACCGCGCGGATCGGCGTGGTCGAAGCCCAGGCGTATCCCAACTTCAGCCTGAGCGGGTCGCTCGGTCTGGAAGCGTTGACCCTCGGCGCCTTGGCCAGCGGCAATGCGGTCGCGGGAAGTGTGCTGGGCAGCGTCGCCGCGCCGATTTTCGATGCGGGGCGCATCCGCCAACAGGTCAACATTCAGACCGCCGTGCAGGAGCAGGCCTTGGTCAGCTACGAATCCACCGTGTTGAACGCGCTGGCGGAGGTCGAGAACGCGCTGGTGGCTCTGGCCAACACCCGCCAGCGGCAAGACAATCTGCGCGAAGCCTTGCAAGCCGCGCGTCTGGCCGCCCGGCTGGCCCGGCACCGCTACAGCGCCGGCCTCAGCGATTTCCAGACGGTGCTGGATACGGAACGCACCGTGCTGACCGTCGAAGACAAGCTCACGCTCAGCGAAGCGGATGGCGCCAAGGCGCTGATTCAGCTTTACAAAGCCGTGGGTGGCGGCTGGTCGCCAGCGCCGGCCAACTCCATCGCCGCCCACACGCAAGGAACATCGCCATGAGCCATACCCCCTCCGTCGTGGATGCCGAACTGGCGAAAATCATTCAGTCGGAACCGGCGCGCGGCCATCTCCGTGCACTCCGCTGGCTGATCGTGGCGGTTGTGTTCGCCTTGGCCGGCGGCGGGTTCGTGTGGTTCCGATCCGGCCCCGCCGCCGACGCCGCGCCTCAGTATCAGACCGAGCCGCTCGGCCGGGGCAACCTGCGGGTCACGGTGTCGGCGACCGGCAAGCTGGCGCCGATCAATCAGGTGGATGTCGGCAGCGAGTTGTCCGGCACCATCGAAACGGTCCTGGTGGACGACAACGACCGGGTCAATAAAGGGCAGGTGCTCGCTCGCCTGGATCTGACCAAGCTTCAGAATCAAATTGCCAAGTCCAAGGCCGCGCTCACGTCGGCCGAGGCCAAGGTGTTGCAAGCGGTGGCGACGGTTAAGGAATCCCGCGCCAGTCTCGGACGGCTGCGACAGGTCGCCAAGCTGAGCGGGGGCAAGGTGCCCGCGCCGACGGAACTGGAAACGGCCGAGGCGACGGTGGACCGCGCCGTCGCCGACGAAGCCAGCGCCCGGGCGGCGGTCGAGGAGGCGCGCGCCACGCTGCGCACCAACGAAACCGATCTGGCCAAGGCGTCCATTCGCTCGCCGATCGACGGCGTGGTGCTCCAACGCAAGGTGGAGTCGGGCCAGACCGTGGCCGCCTCGCTGCAAGCGCCGGTGCTGTTCACGCTTGCGGAAAATCTGGCGCAAATGGAATTGCAGGTGGACGTGGACGAGGCCGACGTCGGCCAGGTGCGCGAAGGGCAGCCGGCCACGTTCACTGTGGACGCCTATCCCAATCGCAGCTATCCCGCCCGCATCCGACAGGTGCGGTTCGGCGCGGAGACGGTCAACAACGTGGTGACCTACAAGACCATGCTCAACGTGGATAACGACGACCTCAGCCTGCGGCCCGGCATGACCGCGACGGCGGAAATCGTCACCGCCGAACGGGAGAACGTGCTGCTGGTCCCGAACGCGGCGCTGCGCTTCACGCCGCCACCACCCGAAGCCCAGTCCGGCGGCGGCGGGCTGGTGGCCAGCCTGCTGCCCCGTCCTCCCCGGGGTCTGGCGCCCAGGCGACAATCCGCGAACGCCAAAGGCGGCAAGGGCGCGGCGCGGCAGATTTGGGTGTTGCGCGACGGCCAGCCGGTCGCCGTGCCGGTGACCGTTGGCAGCAGCGATGGCCGCATGACCGAAGTGGCGGGCGAGGGGCTGGAACCGGGTCTACCGGTCATCACCGCTAGTTTGGGAACGGCGCGATGAACGCCATGCCCTCACCCCCAGCCCCTCTCCCACCAGGCGAGGGGAGTGAATCGCTGATCCAATTGCGGGCGGTCACCAAGACCTACGGGCAGGGACCGGCCGAATTCCAGGCGTTGCGCGGGGTAGATTTGCGTATCGAGCCGGGCGAATTCGTCGCCGTCATGGGGCCGAGCGGCTCCGGCAAGTCCACCGCGATGAACATCCTCGGCTGCCTGGACAACCCCACCTCGGGGGCCTATGTGTTTCGCGGCCTGCATGTCGAGCAGTTGTCCCGCAACCAGCGTGCCCTGCTGCGCCGGTATTACCTCGGCTTCGTGTTTCAGGGTTTCAACCTGCTGGCCCGGACCACCGCGCTGGAAAACGTCGAATTGCCCCTGCTGTATCGCGGCGAACCGCGCGCCGCCCGTCACGCCCGGGCGCGCGAGGCGCTCGACGCGGTCGGGCTGCGGCAATGGGAGAAGCACACCCCCGCCGAACTGTCCGGCGGCCAGCAACAACGCGTCGCCATCGCCCGCGCCATCGTGACCCATCCCACCATTCTGCTGGCCGATGAACCGACCGGCAATCTCGACACCCAGCGCAGTCACGAGATCATGGACCTGCTGGTGGCGCTGAACCGCGACCGGGGCATCACCGTGTTGATGGTGACCCACGAGCCCGACATGGCGCGTTACGCTAAACGCATCATCCACTTTCTGGATGGTCGGGTGGATGCGGACCATCGCAACGGGGAGAAGCACTGATGTTCCTGAGCAGCCTGCTGCTGGCCCTGCGCGCGATTCGGCGCAATCTCATGCGATCGTTTCTGACCATCCTCGGCATCGTGATCGGCGTCAGCGCGGTGATCACCATGGTGACGCTCGGCAATGGCGCGACCCGCGTGGTATCGGATCAGATCGCCAGTCTCGGCAGCAATCTGGTCATGGTGCGCCCCGGTCAACGGCTCGGACCCGGCCGGGATTCGGCGGGCGCGCCCCGGTTCAAGGTCAGCGACGCCGAAGCGATCCAAACCCAGATCGGCGGCCTCAACGCCGTCGCTCCCAGCACCAACCGATCGCTGACCGTGGTGTATGGGGCGAACAACTGGTCCACCGCCGTCACCGGCAGCACCGACGCCTATTTCACTGTGGGCAACTGGCGGCTGGCCGGCGGGCGCGTGTTCACCGAAACCGAGCAACGCGCTGGCAAGGCGGTCTGCGTGATCGGCGAAACGGTACGCAAGGAGCTGTTTGGCCAGCAGCCCGCGGTCGGCGGCGTGTTGCGGATCAGTAATTTTTCCTGCGAAGTGATCGGCGTGCTGGCGTCCAAGGGCCAGTCGGCGATGGGCATGGATCAGGACGACACCATCGTGATGCCGCTGCGCACCCTGCAACGGCGACTGACCGGCAATCAGGACGTCAGCAGCCTGCTGGTCTCGGTCGGGGACAGCGCCAACACCGACCGGGTCATGGCGGATTTGCGGTTGCTGCTGCGCGAGCGCCGCAAGATCGCCACCAACGAGGACGACAATTTTTCCATCCTCGACACCCGACAGATCGCGGAAACTTTGACCGGCACCACCAAGGTCATGACCATGCTGCTGGGTGCGGTCGCGGCGGTCAGCCTGCTGGTGGGCGGCATCGGCATCATGAACATCATGCTGGTGTCGGTGACCGAGCGCACCCGCGAGATCGGCATTCGGTTGGCCATCGGCGCGCTGGAGCGGGAAGTGCTGCTGCAATTTCTGGTCGAGGCGGTGGCGCTGTCGGCGCTGGGTGGAATCATCGGCATCGTGCTGGCCGCGCTGGCCTCGGTCGGGCTGGCGAAAGTCATGCAGGTCCCCTTTCTGTTCGATCCGGGCATCAACCTGCTGGCGTTCCTGTTCTCGGCGGCGATCGGCGTGATCTTCGGCTATTTCCCCGCCCGCCGCGCCGCGCGGCTCGATCCCATCGAGGCGCTGCGACACGAGTAAGCGAGGTCAACCAAGCGCGCGATGAATTTCCTTGGCAAGGCGCGCGGCTAATCCACCAGTGCCTGGTACACCAGTTGCCGGAACTGGGGCCGGAGCGGGTGGGTGCTGGAGGGGAACAACTGGGTGAACAGCAGCGCGGTGATGTCCTCGACCGGGTCCACCCAGAACGCCGTGCTGGCGACCCCGCCCCAGGCGAATTCGCCGGGCGAGGTCAGTACCTTGTTAGCCACCGGGTCGAGCACCACCGAGAAGCCCAACCCGTACCCCACGCCGTCGAAGGTGGTCTCGGCGAACAGCGGCCGGCCGAAGGTTTCCAGATCGACCCCGCCGGGCAGATGATTGCGAGTCATATAGCGCAGGGTCCGGTTGCCCAGCAAGCGAACGCCGTCCAGTTCGCCGCCCCGCCGCAGCATCTGGGTGAAGCGGTGGTAATCGGCGGCGGTCGAAACCAGTCCATCGCCTCCCAGGCAACAGACCGGGCGTTGCCGCGTGATCCGGTCCATGGCGTCGCAGCGGACCGCGCGCAGGGTTTCAGGGTGCGGCCCGTAGAGGACAGCCAGCCGGCCGGCGTCTTCCTCGGGCACCCAGGAGCGGGTGTCGCGCATTCCCAGCGGCTGGAAGATCCGCTCGGCGAAAAACTGGTCGAGCGGTTGTCCGGAGATCACCTCGATCACTCGGCCGAGCACGTCGCTCGCCACCGAATAATTCCACTCCACGCCTGGCTGGAACAGCAAGGGCAGACTGGCCCAGACTTCACAGCAGGCGGCGAGGTCCATGCCGTCCGGCGGTCCATATTCGAAGCCAGCGGCCCGGTAGAGCGCGTCCACCGGGTGGGCCTGGTGGAAACCGTAGGTCAGGCCAGCGGTGTGGGTGATCAGGTGCCAGATTTTGATCGGCTCGCGAAGCGGCTCGGTCACCGGCTTCAACGCCGACCCGCTGCGGTACACCCGCGTTCCCGCAAAGGCTGGAATGAACCGGCTGACCGGGTCCTTCAGCTCGAAGGCGCCTTCCTCGTACAGCATCATCGCGGCCACCGCCGTGATCGGCTTGGTCATCGAGTAGATGCGAAACAGGGTATCCCACTCGACCGGCGCCCCGGTTTCCAAATCCCGGCGACCGTACTTGCCAAGGTATGCGATCTTGCCGGCCCGACTGACCAGAATCAGCCAGCCGGGTAGCCGTCCATCGTCCACGTAACGGGCGAAATGGGGGCCGATGCGCGCCAGCCGGGCGGCGTCGAATCCCACCTCCCCCGGTTCCACGTCCACTTTCAATTCGATCATGCGGTCTTGTCCCCTCTCAAATCAAAGAGCCTTGTCGGCAACAGCATAGTGGTTTGCGCCAAAAACCCAAACGAATTTCAGGCTTGGCATCGACCTCGTGGGACACGAGGTATTGGAACGAACGCTGGGACCGGGTAATGTCTTGACAGCGATAACGAAACCTCGGCGCCATGACGAAGTGCGCGCGATTTCAAGAACCGTTCAAGGCACCGACGAGTCATCTTGATATTCGGCCGCGCTTGGCTTCATTCCTCCTTCACCGGAAGGTCGCTTTCGGTTCATTATCGAGCGTACTGGTTCAACTCAACGACGGCCGGCCAGAAAGGCGCGCACGATTTGCTCGGTCACGGCGGCCAGATAGTCGCCGCCCGCCGCCAACGCCCGCTCCAGGCTGATCGGCCCCGGACACAGGCTGAAGATCGCGTGGACACCCAGCGCGTGCAACAATTCCGAACCGTCGCCGATGTCGCCGGCAATGGCGATGCAGGGCACGCCGCGTGCCTTGGCGTGTTCCGCCACTCCCGCCGGCGCCTTGCCAAAGGCGGTTTGCGCATCGATCCGACCCTCGGCGGTGAGCACAAGGTCGGCGTCGCGCAAATGCTCGTTCAGCCCGACCAGGTCCAGCACCACATCCACGCCGCGCCGTAGTTCCGCGCCGAGAAAGGCGCGCAATCCAGCCCCCAAGCCGCCCGCCGCGCCCGCGCCGGGCAAATCGCGCACATCCAGACCTAGGTCGTGCTCGATCACCGCCGCCAGGTTGGCCAGGCCAGCGTCCAATTCCCGCGCCTGCGCGGGCGTGGCGCCCTTCTGGGGGCTATAGACCCAGGCCGCGCCGCGTTCGCCTAGCAATGGATTGTCCACATCGCAGATGGCTTCGACCCGAACCCCGGCCAGTCGTGGATCGAGGCCGCCGGGGTCGATCCGACGAATCGCCGCCAGCGCGCCGCCGACCGGCTCCACCGGCGTACCGCCCGCGTCCATAAAACGCACGCCTAGCGCCGTCGCCATGCCCACGCCTCCGTCGTTGGTGGCGCTGCCGCCGATGCCGACGATCAGGTGGAGCACGCCTAAATCCAGCGCCGCCGCCATCAGTTCGCCGACGCCGAGGGTGGTGGTCAACAAGGGATTGAGTTGGTTTTGGGGCAGCAGCGCCAGACCACTGGCGGCAGCCATTTCGATGACCGCCAGCCGACGCGCGGGGACATGGCAGAACGCAGCCCGCACCGGATCGCCGCGCGGACCGGTGACGGTTGCCGTCCGGGTTTCGCCGCGCAGAGCGTCGACCAGCACCTCGGCCAGCCCATCGCCGCCGTCGGCCACGGGCACCAGCGCGATGTCGGCCGCCGGGCACGCCCGGATCACGCCGCGCGCCATCGCCTCCGCCGCCCTGGCGGCGGTCAGACAACCCTTCAGCGCATTAGGGGCGAGTACGACTTTCATGGCGGTTCCGCGGAACCAGATTCTCGGCGATTCTCGGACCATGCGCGAGAACGAACTCGCTCGCGACAAAGGTGGCGGTTGCGGACGAGCTCGCTTGCACGATCACGGACTACGTTGCTGCAACTTCTCAGTTCAGTTTAGATCGGGATCTCGAAAATAGCGGGCGCCCCAGTCGGCCTGGGTCGACACGCCCTTTTCGTTCAGCTTGTAGACCTTGATGCTGGGATCGTGGGAGGTGTCGGCCGGCGAGCCGGTCGCCATGAACTGGCCCAGGCGGTGAGGGTCGCTGAATACCAGCACTTGCCAGTACGGGCTTACCGAGGCGCCGGGATGAACGTCGGTCCGGGCCAGCCGCATGTAAATGATTCTGCCACTTTTCCTTTCCTGCACCATACCGCGTCCGGGCGTCTCGGCCAATACGGCGTTCAAGCCATTGATCTCGAATACGCCATAACCAGCCGCCTGTTCGATCTCGCTTCGGGTAAGCGGCTTGAGCTTGTAGAGTTGATTCAAGGTTTGGGTGCGAACCTTGAGAATGGCTTGCCGTTGTTCCTGGCGGGCTTTCTCGCTCAACTTGCCGGCCGGCGGCGTAAGGTCGGCCGGTTTGCTCTTAGGGGCGCCGGCGCACCCGGCCAACAGCGCCGTCGCCAGTAGCCCACCGACGGTCAAGACGATTCGACGCCGCAAGGATGGATTCGCGCGCGGGGGTGGAACGGGGACAATGGGTTCAATCGTCATCAGCGGATTGCAGGTAAACCGTCACGTCGTAGTGGTCGCGCGGGTACAACTCCCGCGCCTTCTGGTAAGCCTCGTTCTCGTCGCTGGCCGCCACGGTGTCGGCGACGGTTGAGCCACCGGCCAGCGGTGTGGCGTAAACCAGGTACAGCGTCGGCTGGCGTTTGGTCAGGTATTCTCGGCGCATGGATTCACCTTCGTCGCGGTTGGCGTCCATCCCTGAAACAAGTCGAACTGATGCTATAGTATGCGTAGCCCCGCAACCATCACCAAAAAGATTGGGCGAGATCCGGCTGGCGTTCAGTGCGCGCTGCACACCGTTTCCTTCCGAAAGCCGGAGGCCCTTTTCATGGAGAGCGGGAAAGTCAATCACTCGTCATGGTGGCGCGTCGAATCGGGTTTGCCACCGCCCCGCGCCGGCCGAGGCGGCCGGTTCTTGGCTTCGTTGCTGAAGCGAAACCGTCCGGCCAGCACGCAGCCTTTCATGCCAGGATCGCAAGGCCGACCTTGAACATGCTGGCACATCTCGTTAAGTTCATGCGGACAACCCCAACCACCCGCCATGTCGTCACCCCTGGAACAGCCGTTTTACCGGGTCTGGCGCGTGCGCCCGGCGCCTGGATTCGTATTGCGGGATGATAGCGAAGAATCGGCGGTCGACACCACCGCCAGCGGACCCGCCGATCGACCGACATGCGCTGTTCGTGCGCTATTTTCAAACCGTTTCACCGAGCGGCCGCCGCCAGCGCGCGGAGCCAAGGTTATTTCGAGGATTCCACCTTGGAACGCCTTTTCATCTTCCTGATCGCCGGATGGTCCGGTTTTTTCGTGATGGCCATCGAGTTGTTGAGCGGGCGCATTCTCGCGCCAAGCTTCGGCAGCAGCATCCATGTCTGGGGTGGAATTATCACGGTCTTCATGCTGGCGCTAGCGCTCGGCTATCTTCTGGGCGGCCGATGGTCGTTGCGCGACCCGAGCTTGCGCCGGCTGGCGTTGATCCTGATTGCTGGCGCAATGGCCACGATCCCGATCATTTTCCTGGGCGATCCCCTCCTCGACTGGCTCTTCGACCGGGTTCAGGACCCTCGTTACGGTTCCCTGCTGTCGGCAACCTTATTGTTCTTTGCCCCAACCACCCTGGCAGGCATGGTCTCTCCCTACGCCGTCCGCTTGCTGGTCAATCAATCTCGACTCAGCGGCCATCTTGCGGGACTTCTTTATTTTTGCTCAACGTTTGGCAGCGCGGCGGGAACGTTGTTGACGTCGTTCTATCTCGTTCTGTATTTCGAGATCAACCAGATTCTGATCGGCCTGATCGGTATTTCCCTGTTGATCGGTTTGTTGACAATTTTTCCTGGAAACTCCAACAATGTGTCAAGGCATCCGGTTTAAGACACTGCTCGCTTTCCTTGCTTCATTCGTGACCATACCCTCCACCGCGATGAACATCATTCATACCGAAAAATCGCTTTATCGCAATATCCTCGTTTATGAAGAGGACGAGCAGAGATGCATGAGTTTCACTCGCCACAATCAAACCGCTCGACAAAGTTGCCAATCCCTGGACGATCCCAATCAATTCGTCTTCAGTTATACCAAGATGATGATGGGCGCGCTGTATCTGAACCCCCATCCTAAAAGCATCCTGATTGTTGGACTGGGAGGCGGCATATTGCCGACGGCGCTGTCCAGGATGCTGCCCGACACCCGGATCGACATCGTCGAAATCGACCCGGCCGTTGTCAAGGTCGCTCGACAATTCTTTGGCTTCAATCCAAGCTCGAACGTTCGAGTTTTCGAGGAAGATGGGCGTGTCTTCATAAAGCGCGCCGGCAGATCCGATCGGCGTTACGATCTGATCATGTTAGACGCCTTCGACCATGAATACATACCGGAACATCTATTGACCCAGGACTTTCTACTTGAAGTCAAGGCTCTATTGACCGCGAATGGCGTTTTAGCGGCCAATACCTTTTCCAGTAGTCGCCTCTACCACCATGAATCGACGACCTATCAATCGGTGTTTGGTCAGTTCTACAATCTCAGGGTCGAGCTGAAAAACCGCATCGTCCTGGCGAAAATGGATGGGCTTCCGTCCCGTGATGCGATCAGGCAAAACGCCGATTTGCTGGAAGCGCAACTACAATTGCTCGGTTTCGGCGGCGGCTGGCTCGTGCCGCTGTTCTCGACCGACCGCGACTGGAATCCCAATGCGCGCATTCTGACGGATCAGTATTCTCCATCGAATTTACTGAATACCGCTTTTTAGATGGATCGACCATCGATTGGGGGCATGTGACGCAGCCCAACCATCTCCCGCGCTTGCAGGCACCTGTTTCAAATTGAAACGATATGCAATGCCCTGTTTCAAATTGAAACTGTCCCAGTGCTCAAAATTAAAGAGCCAGCATCGATAACCCTCTAATAGATAACAACATCCGCGCCATGTGCAGTATGGCATGGAAGATGCCAATAGTTTCAAAAGCGCCTCGTGGCGTCGAATCCGACTTCAAGCGGACGGCGCGAATATGGCGGGATTTCCAGGACCAAAGAGTCTGGCGAATGGAGTTGTACTGTCAGAAAATCCAGTAAAACCAATTAATTGATCTTAGGCCGAAACGACATAACCATTGGTTATTCTCGTGCCGGAACTGATCGTTTTCATACGAATACCCGCTAAAGAGGGAAAGCACACATGACTCCAGAAGAGTTTATCGAGTTTTGTAAAACGTTTTTGGGACTACCCTATATCTGGGGTGCGGATGGACCAGATGCTTATGACTGTTCCGGGTTGGCGCAGGTATTACTTGCCCGTCTGGGACTTGATCCTGTAGGGGACCAAACAGCGCATGATCTCTATCGGCACTTCCAAAAGCCTGAGCACGGAAGCCCTGTGTCTAAAGCCGATTGTGGGTGTCTTGCTTTCTATGGAAAGCCTCGGCGCATCGGTCATATTGCAATCTGCTTGGATGCACAGAATATGATTGAAGCTGGTGGGGGCGGTTCTGAAACCACGACTGTGGAGCGTGCGCGTGAACAGGGGGCCGAAGTGCGTATCCGACCTATAAAACGGCGCTCTGACCTGGTAGCGCTGATACGCCCCGCTGGTTTATCGTGGCAACAACAGCGAACAGTGGAGAATACGGCGCCATCGAATCTCTATGTCGCCCACTATAGACTGCTTGACAGCGAACCCATCGCCAGCGTTGAAATATCGCCTGAGGAACTCAAAGAACACCTACGTGCTCTCGACGTATACCATGCCTTCATACTCGAAGCCGCTGGAGAATATGGCATTGAACCTGCGGTGATTGCAGGTATTGGCTCCCGTGAATCAGGCTGGGGAACAAGCCCTCTCTTAAAACCGAAAGGACCATCTGGCACGGGCGATTGGGTGAAACGCAAGCCTAGAAGCTCTCCGCCCCTACGCGGCAACCTTCCCCCCGATGGACAAGGCTTTGGAAGGGGCCTCATGCAAATCGATTGGGATTCTCACGAGTTTGCCCGTACTGGCAACTGGCGATCTCCGCGGGAAAATATCTTGTACGGTGCCAAGACACTGTATAAGAAACTGAAGTTCTTAGAGAAATCTGGAGTAAACCTCTCTCAAGCAAGCCTCTTGCGTGCTGGAGTCGCTTCTTATAACGCAGGTGAAGGGAACATCCTTAAGGTACTCCAAAACCCACAGCGTGGCATCGATCGTGTTGATGATCCCACCGCGCATCGTAACTATTCGGCTGATGTTCTTGCCAGAGCCACCTGGTTTAGGGAGCAT
The DNA here is from genome assembly GCA_029624675.1 of Candidatus Contendibacter sp. Lineage (GTDB taxonomy): Bacteria > Pseudomonadota > Gammaproteobacteria > Competibacterales > Competibacteraceae > Contendibacter. The sequence goes on along the minus strand of JARSSP010000043.1, from coordinate 29,976 downwards.
GGCATCTTTTAGCCGCAAAAGCCTCTAGCTGGATTTGAATGGTGATATTCCAGTCGGAATGCGCTATGGGCAGATTTTCCAGGTCATCCGGTAGTGAAAGCCCAGCCTAATCATGGCATGGAGTCGACGCGCGGAAGCGTGCGGTTCATACCGAGCGTTGGCACTCGATGGCGAGTTCAATCTTGTTTTACCCCAACGAAAGGAGATTCAACATGATAGTTGCAATGAGACAGTGGTCGCATGTGCGTTTGCTAGTGATGGCGGTATTTCTCTCCCTGGCGGGTTGTGCGATACAGCTTGCTCCCCCCTACGACAAGAACGTCGTTGACGGACTGAGTTCGGTAAGCATGGAGACAATGACATTGCTAGCCGCTACGTCCCAAGGAACGGAAAAGAGTACATTCTCTTCGCGCGAAGACAAATATAACACCTTGATCGGTAAACTTGATGCCCTTGCACTATTAGCTGGCGCGCGACCAATGCCAAAGAACAAGGCAACCGATACCATTAACAAACTATTGGAGAAACGAGGCGTGAAACCAATGGATGATGACGATTCAATACCGCCTAGCGTGCACTCAATCAAGAAGGTATCAGAAACGCTAACCAAGATGAGGGACACCGATAAAAAGCAAGGCGTCACAGCCTACGAAGCGCAAGCTTTTAAAGGGCAGATTGTCATTTATTTTGATCAAGCGATTACGTATGAAAACTTCTTGCAACGCTAACTGACCAGGAGATTTCAAAATGGCATCTATCGATCTTAATCAACTTGTCGCTGAAATAAAGGCGGCGGCGACCGGTGTTTTGAAAAAGGATGTAACCACATTCCAAGGATTCTCGGAAAAGCAACTTAAGGGGATTGCGCAACAGGCTGCCTTTGTCGCAACAGGAATTGCAACCAAACAGATCACTGAAGAAACAGAGCAATTCTTTCTGGATAGCCTTGAAGATATGGCTCTCAGTTTCGCCAAGACACTTCGCGGCTTGCTGACGGTTACGATTGAAAAGGTCTGGAACGCCATAGTTGGCGTACTTTGGAATGCTATTTCAAAGGCGGCAAATGTGGCGCTCCCTGTGCCGGTACTTGGATAAGTCATAACACTGCACTCAAAATGGACACCCAACAAAAGCTTTGCTTGCTATTGGGTGTCGGTTGGTTCCCCGTCAGCTATTCCAGGGAGAACCAGTGCGAAATATTGGATTCAGAAACCGACAAGATCGCCGTGAAGACACTCAACCACTAAGGGAATCAAGGCGTTGAAGGCGTTTTTGATGGGGTAATTTCTCGGAATGTCAGGAGTGCGCATAATGTCGAAAAATATCCTTGTTTTCTCCGATGGGACCGGTCAAGAGGGCGGTGTGGGCAACGACACCAACATCTACAAGATCTTCAAAATGGTGGAAGACCGCACGTCGAATCAAATCGCGTTTTATGATCCCGGCATCGGTACGGGATGGAGGAAGGTTACCGGCAGCATCGGGGGCAAGGGTATATCCCGCAACATTCAGGAATGCTACCGGTTCATTTTCGATCACTATGAAGCGGGCGATCAGATCTTTCTTTTCGGATTCAGTCGGGGCGCCGCCACGGTGCGCAGTCTGTCTAGCTTTATTCATTATTTCGGCATCCTGCCCAAATCCCGTCCTGAACTTATTGCCAGGGCTTACAAGATTTACCAAATATCCGACGAAAATCAGCGCAAAGCGAGAGCGGCTGAGTTTGTGAGCCGCCACCGCGCGATGTGGACGAAAATCAAATTTATCGGCTGTTTTGATACGGTCGCTGCTCTGGGTTTACCCTTTGAGTCAGCCAGCGTCCTGCTCGATGGTCTACCTGGATTCAGGCACAACTTCCATAATTTTACGCTTAGCGAAAGCGTGGAGTACGCCTACCACGCCTTGGCGATAGACGATGAGCGGAAAACGTTTCACCCAATCCTTTGGAACGCCGGGCAAACCGTGAGGCAAGTCTGGTTCAGTGGAATGCACACGGATGTAGGTGGTGGATACAAGGAACATGGTCTCTCCGATATTCCCTTGGTCTGGATGACGCACATGGCCGTCAATCATGGGCTGAAAATCTACCCGGAATTCAACAAGCATAACGAAGTCAACATTTCCGAGGACGCCGATGGTTTCATGCATGATTCCAGGGGCAATTGGATTACCAGACTTTATCGCCAACAGGTTCGCGTATGGGAAGGGCGCGGAGAGGAACGGCCAGTCATACATGAGAGCGTTCTCAAGCGCACTCGGAACGAATCCAACGCCAGCAATCCGTCCTACGAGCCGTGGGTCAAGCAACTTCCTCATTTAATCGAGCCGTGGGTGCGATACGATGACCAGGCATGGCGTGGGCGGTAAGCACTCCATCTCGGTAACAGCAGACAACTTAACAAATAGTAGCAGGTACTGTGAAAATCCATAAAAAATAGATGGAAAAGTGAAACAAAATCGGCACATTTTACAAGTTGCTATCGCTGGGATACCGCCAGCGCCTGCGAGTGCCTGCACGATCTCAAGGCCCGGAGGATGAACGACTCGGTGCTGGTCGCCCCCGATGGGGCACCGGGTCTGATTCGGGCGGTGGAAGAAGTCTTTCCCCAGAGCTTGCGCCAGTGCTGTTTGGCCCCCACGCTACGTAACCTGGGCGCGAAAGTGCTCAAGAAACGCTAGCATGAGGTCAAAGCTCATGTCCTGGCCGCAGACCAGGCGCTCTCGCCGCTAGCGGCGCGTGCCGCCGCCGAAGAGTTCCACCGCCGCTACGCGCGGAAATTTCCCAGCGCGGTGGCCCGCTTCGAGGACGATTTCAAGGCCTGCACGCCCACCCGCGCTTGCCCATCGCCCACCGCAAGGGGATTCGGACCGCGAATTTGCTGGAGCGGTTGTTCGGCGAGAAACGCCGCCGGACCAAAACCATCCCGCACACCTTCGGCGAACGGGCCGTCCTGAAACGGATGTTCACGGCCCTGGCCCGCGCGCCAGTCAGACCTGGCGGCGGCTGGTCATCAGCGAGTTCGAACTCAAACAGATCGAGGAATTGAAAACCAAGCTGCAGGCCGAGTTCCGGCAGCGGACCGCGCTGGTCGCATTACCCACCGCATCCCGTCTCTATTTTTCCAGCAACAATAAGACTTGACCTTGAGCGTGGAAACGAGAGGTCGGTAAGGTCTTTGCTGGAAATAACCTAAAGTTTCGGGAGGAGTACACTGTTCCACGGCCAGCCAGCGCCTTTCGAGCGGCCCGCCCGACATCGCCGCCATAAACCCGGCGCCGCGAACCTGTGTTGAATTTCAAATGTCCATGCCTGGAGAAACCGCCCCGTGAACCAAAATGCTTTTCAGGACTACTATCCGGCCGAACTGAGTCACTGCTACGGCTGCGGCCGGCTGAACGAGCAGGGACTACAACTCAAAAGCCGCTGGGATGGCGAGGAGTCGGTCGCGGTGTTTCAGCCTCGCCCTTATCACATCGCCATTCCCGGTTACGTCTACGGTGGCCTGCTCGCCTCGTTGATCGACTGCCACGGCACCGGCACCGCGGCGGCGGCGGCCTATCGCGAGGCGGGCCGGCCCATGGGCAGCGAACCGGCTTTTCGCTTCGTGACCGCGTCGCTGCAAGTGGACTACCTGCGTCCGACCCCCATGGGCGTGCCGCTCGAAATCCGGGGACGGGTCCAGGAAGTGAAGGGCCGCAAGGTGGTGGTCAGCGCCACGGTCGCGGCGGATGGGATCGTATGCGCGCGCGGTCAGGTGGTGGCGGTCCAAATGCCGGAACACATGATGCCGAAGACTGAAGGTTGAACCAGGCGGAACTGGCCTACTCGGCCGCGACCCGACGCCGACTCCAAACGCGACCCAAGGAAATCCACCATGCCACTGCTCAACTCCCCCACCCACTACGGCTCGATGACCCGTTTTCTGCACTGGGCGGTCTTCCTGCTGTTCGTGTATCAGTATCTGGGCGCCAACCTGATGACCCGGATCGGATCGGGCAAGATCCTGTTTGGGCTGACGCAAGGCAGCTATTACAACTGGCACAAATCTATCGGTCTGGTATTGCTAGCGCTGGCTTTGCTGCGCCTGGCCTGGCGCAAGTTGACGCCGCTGCCGGGCTGGGCGCCGACGCTTACCCCGCCCGAACGGACGATTTCGCACTGGAACGAGACACTGCTGTACGGCTGCATGATCCTGCTGCCGGTGAGCGGTTATCTGTTCGTCATGGCGGGTGACTATGGCATCAAGCTGTTTGGCTGGCAGGACTTGCCCAATCCCATCGGCAAGCAAGAATGGCTCGCCGTCCTCGCCCGCGTCGTTCATGTCGTGACCTCCTATGTCGTGGTTGTGGTCGTGGCCTGGCACGTCGGTCTAGGCCTCAAGCATCAGCTCTTCGACCGGGATCGATTCCTTGATCGGATGTTACCCTTCGTCCGGCGATGAGGCCCAGCGCGCGGCAAGGAATCATCTGGACGCTGCTCGCGCTGGGCCTGCTGGGCGGCGGTGGCTGGGCGGGTTGGCGCGGATTCGGCCCGGTGACGGTCGAAACCGCGCGGCCCAGCCGGGGCCCGGCGGTGCGGGCGGTCTATGCCGCCGGCACGGTGGAACCGACCGTGATGCTGCCCATCGCCCCGCGCGGCGCGGGCCGGCTGGTGGAACTCAACGTCGACGAAGGCGCCCAGGTCCACGCTGGACAGACGCTGGCCCGGCTGGAGGATACCGACTTGAAGCAGTCGGTGGACGAACTGGAAGCGCGGGCGCTGTTCGCCAAGGCGCAACTGGACCGCGCCCAAACCCTGCTCGACCGGGGACTGGGCACGGTGCTGGAGCGGGACCGGGCGCGATCCGAATCGCGGGCGGCGGATGCGGCGGCGGCGCGTGCCCAGGCGCTGCGCGGCTTCATGAATCTGACTGCCCCGGCCGATGGGCAAATCCTGCAACGCGACGGCGAGATCGGTCAGGTGATCCCCGCCAATCAGCCGATCTTTTACTTCGCTCGCCGCGCCCCGCTACGGATCGAGGCCGAGGTGGACGAGGAAGACATCCTGCTGGTGCAACCTGGTCAGCGCGTGCTGATTCGCGCGCCCGCGCTGCCGGATCGGGTGCTCGATGGTCGAGTCGCCGAGATCACGCCCAAGGGCAATCCGGTGACCCGAGGCTATCGGGTATGGATCGATTTCGAGGACGAAACTCCGCTACGCATCGGCATGACCGCCGAGATCAACATCGTGGTGGCCGAACACCCGAACGCCTTGCTGGCGCCGGCCACCGCCGTGCGCGAGGGCCATGTCTGGGTCGTGCGTGAGGGGCGCTTGCGGCGTCAGCCGGTGCGAACCGGCTTCGGCGGCGAAGCCCGGATGGAAATCCTCTCGGGTCTCGGCGACGACGACACCCTAGTCGTCGCCCCCACGGCGGGATTGACCGAGGGCCGCCGCGCGCGCATCGTGCGATGATGGGAATGGGATCAAGCGAGGGTGATCGCTCAACTGATTCAGGCCGTCAACGGCCATGCCAAACCGCCTTTTGATTCTCAACTCCGGTATGAAGAAGGAGAACATGATGGAGCTGGAAACAACCATGCCCGCCACCCATCTGCGGGCGCCGCGCGCCGCCGCCATCGCCGGTATCCTGTTCGCGATCCTGCTGATAACCAGCCTTTGGCTCATCCGCCTCGCTGTCCCGGCCGATCCGCTGGAAGCGGGGGCTTGGCTGCAAACCCGTTTGAATACGGTGGCGCTGGCGTTGAACCTGGTGCCGTTCTCCGGCATCGCCTTCCTATGGTTCATTGGCGTGTTGCGTGACCGGCTGGGGGAGCGGGAAGACCGCTTCTTCGCCACCGTCTTTCTCGGCAGCGGGTTGCTGTTCCTCGCCATGGTGTTCATGTCGGCGGCGATGGTGGGCGGCCTGATCATCGCTTTCACGGCGGACCCAGGTCGATTGATCGGCTCCGCGACTTTCACCTCCGCTCGCGCCATCGCCTACGAAATCATGAACATCTACGCGATCAAGATGGCGGGGGTATTCATGATCGTCACCTCCACCCTCGCGCTCCGCACCGGATTTATCCCCCGTTGGATCGCGTTTCTCGGCTATGCGGTGGCGTTGCTTCTGCTGCTCAGCAGCCGCTACATCGAGGGAATCCTGATGGTCTTCCCGCTGTGGGTGCTCCTGATCAGCTTCTACATCCTGATCGACAACTTGCGTCAGCCATCCTCGTCGGTCGCTCCAACCTTGGAGAAAGAACGCCATGAGTAAGACCAAAACCGCGAAAGCCCCCGACAAAACTCAACCCTCCGAGAAACTGAAGACCAAGGACTACGAGCGGGAACTGGCCAAGCTGCACGTTGAGCTGGTCAAACTGCAAGAATGGGTCAAGCACAAGGGACTCAAAGTTTGCGTCGTGTTCGAGGGCCGGGACGGCGCCGGCAAGGGCGGCACGATTAAGGCCATCACCGAGCGGGTCAGCCCGCGCGTGTTCCGGGTGGTGGCTTTGCCTTCGCCGACCGAGCGCGAGAAATCCCAGATGTATGCCCAACGCTATATCCCGCATTTCCCGGCGGCCGGCGAGATGGTCATCTTCGACCGCAGTTGGTACAACCGCGCCGGCGTCGAGCGGGTGATGGGGTTTTGTACCGAAGACCAGGCCACGCGCTTCTTACAGGTCGTGCCCCAGTTCGAAAAGATGATGCTCGAATCCGGCATTATCCTGCTCAAGTACTGGCTTGAGGTCAGTCCCGAGGAACAGACCCGCCGGCTCGAAGCGCGCATTGAGGACGGCCGCAAGATTTGGAAATTGTCGCCGATGGACCTGCTGTCCTACAGCCGCTGGTACGACTACTCGCGGGCGCGCGACGCGATGTTCGCGGCGACCGACACCGCTTGGGCGCCGTGGTACGTGGCCCGATCCGACGACAAGAAGAAGGCGCGGCTGAACATCATCCGCCACTTGCTGAGCCAGATTCCCTACGAAGACGTGCCGCGCGAAAAAATCAAGCTGCCGAAACGGCAAAAGGCCGGCGACTATCAGGAGCCGAATTATCCTTTCAAATTCGTTCCCGAAACGTGTTGAATCTATAACCATCACCCCCCGGAGAAACCGTCCTGATTTGCGTTCGGTCAAGAAGTGATCAGGCGAATAAGTCCGGGGTCGTTACGGAATCGGACGCACCAAAGGGCGACGGCGGAAAGCTCGGCATCCGGTCTTGTCATCTCGCGGATTCGCCGGGCTTTTTCTTCCATCCTTCCCCCCAGAGCGGGATTAATGCCGGGGTGGTATTTCGATTTTGCCTCCAGGTAGCCATCGATCTCCTGCGAGACCTGTTGCCAAACCCGGCGGCGTTCTTGCGGCAGGGCGTCGTGGTCGTTGAGCTTCAGCCTGTCAATTGAAATTCGAACGCGCTCGCGCTCCCAGTCATTCGCCTCTGGGGTGGGTATCGCGTTGCCTTCTTCATCGAAGGCCAGCAGATTCACATCCGTTTGCCGGACCGGGTCGAGCAAAAAGTAGGTTTCGGATTCCTCGCAGCGGGCACAGAATCGCGAACGGCGTGAATCTTTGTGCAGCGGGAACCATCCGCCCTTTTTCCGATTCGGCACATTGCCCGCCGCCCGAAAGTTGCTGTAGTCGAAAGCCAACCACCAATAGCCATCCCTGATGTTACCATCGAGTTCCTTGGCCTCCTTCTTCGGGCGAAAGTGCTCGACATCCATATGCGAGCAGATATCCCGGCCTTCGGTGAACCAGCATTTGCCGTGTGACAAGGCGAACAACCACGGTTTTAGTTTTGTCCAGTGCCCGCTGTGGTCGTCGATGAACTGGTTGCGTTCCTTGATCTTTTCCTCGGCTTCCGCCGCTTTTCCGTCGCTCCGTAACTGCTCCGCCTCTTGGTTCAAGCGGGTCATTTCGTCCAATAGGCGTTTGGATTCGTTCAGCCAGCCTTGCCACTGTGGTTCCGTCCATCCCGGCCAGTCATTGACGGGTTCAGTGGGTCTTTTGTTCTGAAAATCGATCCATCTCACTTCGCAGCTTCCTCCGCGAGGATCTTGTCGATGATTTCATCGGCGATAGCGTCCTGTTCCTGCTGTTCTTCCGGGGTCAGCGTTTGCTTGTGGAACTGGGTGTGTTTCGCCATTTTCCGCACGAACAGCGCGTAGTACGGGTCTTTGAAATCCTTGGCGAAGCCGAGATCGGCCAGCTCGTCGCTGAGCCGCGCCATTTCCGCATCCTCTGCTTTCGTTCGCTCATCGCCCTTGGCGTAGAGCGCGTTTCTGCGATCCAGGCGGCGCAGCGTTTCGGTATCGACGGTCGAGCGCAGGCCGAATAACTCGCTTTTCAGCAGGCCGGCGAAGCCCATGCCTTGCGGGTCGATGTCCGGTTCGGCGACCTTTACCGAGCCGGTCTGGGTCTTGCGCAGAATCCGCACCTGCTCCTTGCGCAGACTGCCGATCATGATGGGATCGTGGGTGGTGACGATGAGTTGGGAATCGCCCATTGCCGTTTGGTCTTGAAGTCTGACGACTTTCTCGATCTCGTCGAAGTAGCGGAGCTTCCAGATGGGGTTGAGGTGAGTGTCGGGCTCGTCGAGGAGGAACAGGGATTGGTCTTCCTGGGTGAAGCGCATCAGGCCCAGGACGTTGAGAAGTTGTTGCTCGCCTTCGGAAAGCTGGGTGAAGTTGATGTTACCGGCCACGTTCCGGTGTTTGACGTTGATGCGAACCTCGTCGATCAGGTCGGAGATGTAGGTGCTTTCCAGGTATTTGAACAGCCGGGCCGGTTCGCCGATCTTGTCGGCCAGTCGTTGCAAGGCGGCCTTGTCGGGGACGTAGAGATACAGCAGATCCTGCTTTTCTTTTCTGCCCCGGAAGTCCAGCAACCGATTTTCGGAATGGGCGATGGGGGCGATGGCGACCTGCCACAGTTCGTCGAGGAATTCCTGAACGATGCCTCGGGCATACCAGAAGCGGTTGTCGCCGTCGCGGAGAACTTCATCGGATAGATCGGTCTTGAACCAGTACGGGCGTTTCAGGACGAAGAGCACGGAATCGAGTTCTTCGATGTTGAGATCGGAGAGGATGCGCCGGCACTCTTCATCGTCCTTGAGCAGGTAGGCGAGCAAAACGAATTGACTGTGGACGGCACGGCAGTAGAAGAGACGGCGCATCAGTTCGTCGCTGCCGCTAATCAGGGCGTCGTAGAAGCGCTGCTGGTGTTGCTGGAACAGGGCTTCAATCCGCTCGCTGCGCCCGGAGTAGTAGGCGAAGACGTGGGAGGGGAGGAACTTGCGGGCGTACCGTTGCAGGTGCGAGAGAGCGGATTCCCTGGGTTGGTCGGTGCCCTGCTCGGTGATGGTGACCTTGCCTTTCTCCCCCATCGCATCGACCTGGATGCGGTGGCCCCGGCAAACGTAGTCGAGTTGGTAGGCGAATTCGGTCTTCTGGTTCAGGTCGAGGTCGCGGAAGATGGTGACGATGGCCTCGATCATGTTGGATTTGCCGGTGCCGTTCTGGCCGATGACGGCGTGGCTTTTGAATGGACGTTCGGCGCCGTCGGCACTGGTGGCCTTGCCGGTGAAGGTGATCTCGAAATCCCGCAGGTTGCGGAAGTTTTGAATTTTGAGGCGTTCGAGTTGCATCGGTCGGCCCTGTCACCAAATCCTTTGAATTCCAAAACGATCAAGTAGTTGTCCGGCCGGCGTCACATACCACCACGGACGGACCGTGGTCAGTCTCGACCATGCAGCCCCCACTCGACATCCTCCCTCACAAACGACTCCGCCAGCGATCCTTCATGGGATTCCAGAAACCGGCGTAACGCTTCCACCAAGAGTTCATTCAAGTCAGTTGCCCAGCCTTCTGCGACAAAGGCGTGCGCCTGTGCCGCAAGTTCGGATGGAAGTTCGGCTTCGATCAAGGTCTTGTTCATAATGTAAAGTGTCGCATCAGTCGGCTTCGATTTCTTTCATAACGGCTTTTTCCGGCTCGATGATCCAGCCGTTGGCCATTTCGGTTCTGAGTTGCTGGTAGAAGGCGTCGATTTCCAAGCCCGACCGTTGCCAGAGCGTCTTGGCGGGAAGTTCGCCGTTGTGGTCGGTGAGGAGCTTGGCGAGGGGCGCTGGATCGGTGGCGTTCGGCGTGTTTTTGGTCTGAAGGCGGGAGACCAGTTCTGTCTTGGGCGCTTTCATCTTTTCTGGCTCCTTGATCTCCGTTCCGGTGATGGTGGCGACAGCGGCTTGGGCGAAGGCTTCAGCGACCTTGGCTTTTCTTGCTTGCTGTTCTTCCAGTTTATCGATCAAGGCCATGAGTTGATTGACTTTGGCGACGATGCGGTGTTGTTCAGCGAGAGGTGGCAAAACAAAGGGGATTTTTTGAACCTGCCGTGTCGAAACATGTGGAACCCCATTGCTTCTCCCTGGATCAATGGAGTCGATAAAATCAGATGAGTTAAGCCATAAATAGAAAAAGCCTAAATCGATCTGGTTGTGCTTAGGAAGTGGTTTTGCTACACGCTGAAGGAGCAAACAAGGAAGGTCGTCTTCTTTAATTCGAGCAACTTTTAGCCCCGTGCTAATAAGAGGTCGATCCAACGACAGAACAATATCTTCCTTAGAGAGAGCGAACCGTGCAAACTCATCTGCCACTTCTTGGGACACATAGGCAGGCTCACTCCAATTCAAAAATCCGTGGCTAACATTTGCATTTCTACAAAGTCGAATTCCATGTGATGTAAACCATTCGCTCTTAAATGCGTACCCATTAAGGAAGTCGAAGTGATCACCCACTGTCTGGCGCTCATTAACAGCATCAAATGGAATTAATTTCCCTCGAACAGCGAGGCTTAGAACGGTTTTTCGCAGATCATCGCTGGAAACAGTTTCAGCTTCATAAAAAATAGCCCTTAGATTATCCAAACTAGGCGATTCCACAAAGCGAGCATGACAGGCGCGGGAAAGCACGGGGAAACGCCGTTCCCGTTCCTGCTGCTGCGCCTCCAGCTTGTCGCACAACGCCATCAACTCATCCACTTTGGCGACAATGCGTTTTTGTTCTTCGATTGGCGGGAAGGCAAAGAGCGCTAATCGAGCGGGTTCTGTTCCGAGTCGTGGCAAGTTCATCCCATGAGTGGAATTATTGGCGTAGGATTTGAAAAAGGGACACTTGAGATACCAACGGAGATACTCGCTAAGAATTCCATCGAATGGAAGAATAGGAATAATCTCAGTAGTGCAAACACCCCCTTCATCAGCTATGACTACCTTATCCAGATAAGGGCGAAGCTTACCGTAAAGAACCTGACCTCTAACGAATTGATTTTTGGAACTAAGAAATTTTCGATCCTTCGCACGAACCTTGGAAAGAAGTCTTGAAGTTTCCTTTTCGATATCTTCAAGCTCTAAAACCCAGGTTTCTGAATTGACATCTGAATATTCAGCTTTGTCCGTTGAACCGTAGCTCGTGACTTGTCCAAGTCGGCACCATTTCCAGGTATCAGGAAGAGCCCAAGGAACAGAAGTTACATCAATTTGAGGTAGTGGCTTTTGTACCTGAAATTCTTTCTTTTCAATTAGGCGATCACGATGCTGCTGATTAAGTCTGAATAACACGTCAGCTTCAGTATCATTTTGATCACGTTCCGTAAGAGTCCCCGTCACAGCAACTTGGAGAATCATTTCCCTCAGTCGCTTAACTCCACCCGGCGCATTGGTAATAGGCCCAAAATTCTCCAACAACATTTGCGCATTCATGATGCCGACTCTTCGCTCTCGAAGTGATGCGCCAAAGCAGCGGCCAGTTCATCGCGGAGCTGGTTCTGGGTTTGCTCAATTTCGCTGAGCAACTTCTGGTATTTCGCCAGCAGCGCGTCGGGATCGTGGCTTTCCTCTTCAGCGGTGTTCGGGTTCTTGAGGTCCAGGTTGTAGATCGGCCAGTAGTGACGGTCGCCGGTGGCCTGTTCGTCCTTGGCCTGCTGGCGCAGCCTGTCGATCTGCTGGCTCAATACCTCGATCCGTGCATCGGCCTGTTCGCGAACGCTCGTCACCTTCTCGCCCTTGATCGATGCGCGGAGTTCCTTGGCCTGTTCGTTGAGGGAAGCTGCTTCGTTGTTCAGCGTTTCGGCTTTATCCCAGTGCGGCTTGGCTTTAGCCTCGGCGTCTTCCTTGAGCTTCCTGAAATCCACCTTCCAGGCTTGTTCGGTCTCCACTCGATCCTTGAAGCCGTCGGATTCCTGGCCCCACCAATCGGCGATGGGCTGAAGTTCCTCGATCCGCAACGGTTTGGTCTTGGAGTAGCTTTTCACGCCTTCGGGATACCGGTGCTCGTAAAACCAAATCATATCGGTCGGCTTGCCCTTGGTGAAAAACAGCAGATTCGTCTTGATGCCGGTGTAGGGATTGAAAACGCCATTGGGCAAGCGAACGATGGTATGCAGGTGACACTCCCGCATCAGCAGTTCCTTGATCTTGGCCTTCACCCCTTCCCCAAACAGCGTACCGTCCGGCAAGACCACCGCGCCGCGCCCGCCCTGTTCCTTGAGCAGCTTCTTGACGATCAGCACCAGAAACATGTCGGCGGTTTCCCGCGTCTGGACATCGGCGGGAAAATCGGTACCGACGCCATCGTCTTCCATGCCGCCGAAGGGCGGATTGGTGATGACGCAATCCACGCGCTCGGCAATCCGCCAATCGTTCCACGGCGTCCCGAGGGTATTGCGACGCTCGATCATGCTCGGCACCTCGATGCCGTGCAGCAGCATGTTGGTGGTGCAGAGCAAGTGAGGAAGCTGCTTTTTCTCGATCCCCCGGATGCGCTCGGCAATGGCTTTGCGATCCTCGACGCTGGATTTCTCGGTAAGTTGTTTCTCGAAATGATTGATCGTGGCGGTGAGGAAGCCGCCCGTCCCGCAAGCGGGATCGAGCACCGTTTCGCGCCGGGCCAGCCGGGGATCGACCCGTTGCACCATGAATTCGGTGACGGCGCGCGGGGTGTAGAACTCCCCGGCGTTGCCGGCGCTGCGCAAGTCGTTGAGGATCTGCTCGTAAATCTCGCCAAGCTGGCCGCGTTTCTTGATGTCGTGAAAGTCGATGGCCGCTTCGAGCTTCTCGATGACGCCCAGCATCAGGGTGCCCGATTTCATGTAGTTGTTGGCGTCGGCGAAGACCTCTCGAACCACCTTAGCCCTGGGGTCGTTGTCGATGGGCAATTCCTTGAGGCCGGGAAAAACCGTGTTGTTGACGTAAGCGACCAACTCGTTGGCGGGCTTCTGGGGCTTGCCGTCCACGTAGGCCGCCCAGTGGCGCCAGCGGCATTCGTCGGGGAGCGGGGACCGATAGGTCTCGCCCCGATCCTGGGCATCGTCTTCCCAGGTTTCCTCGCACTGGTCGAAGATTTTGAGGAACAGCATCCAGGTCAGTTGGCCGATGCGCTGGGCGTCGCCGTCCACGCCGTCGTCCTTGCGCATGATGTCCTGGATGGATTTGATAGTGCTGCTGAGGTTCATGAGGTGGTGGGTTCCGAGCGCCGCTCAAGCGGTTTGTTTTTCGTAGATGGCTTGTTCCAGCTCTGTCAGAGCCTGGGAATAGCGGTCGTTGCCGCCGAAGATGCCCCGCCGGATTTGGGTTTTGCTGCCTATTTTAGTGAAAGGCGGCAGCTCCAGGATTTTTGGATCTTCGATATCCGTGATGCCGTGGTCCGCATACTTGTCGAGCAGGGCTTCGAGGACGGCGCGGGCATCGTCTCCATACTTCCTGAAATAGTTCCGCTTCCTGACGTTGTTGGCCCGTTCCCTCCGGTTCAGCGGAGGCTGGTCGAAAGCGATGTGGGCGATCAGGTCAAAAGCGTCAATCACCTCCCCTTGCGGAACCGCTTCTCTGAGAACGTCCAGCGAAATCCCCTGCTCCCGCAACTCGTCGATGACCGCCTGCTTGCGCTCGGCTTGGGTCCAGCGCCGCAGGAAGTCATCGAGCGAGGCGAACTCGCGCCGAAGTGATTTCCTGATCTCATCCTTGAGCAGGACGCGGTAGTCTTCGGCGACCAGCCTGCCGTTGGCGTCGAGGTATTGGGAACGCTCGATGGCGATGCTCACGCCAACATCGTCAATGACATAGCGGGTTCGGCCAGCCGTCGGATCGGCGACGCGTCCGTGGTCATCCTGGCCATCGTCGAGCCTGGGATCGTTTCCTTCCGGGTACATTGCTTCAGGCGTCGCTGGCGACTCGGCCTGATCCTCCGGGGGAACGATGGACTCACCCGACTTTGGCTCATACACGGTCACCGGCTCGCCATCGAACTCCGGGTCCTGAAACAGCCGGGTGGCGCCTTTGAAGTCCATGATGGTGAAGTAGAGCTTGTGGTAGTCCTCGCGGATGCGCGTCCCGCGTCCGACGATCTGCTTGAACTGGGTCATGGAATTGATGGTTTGGTCCAGCACGATCAACTTGCAGGTCTTGGCATCGACGCCGGTGGACAAGAGTCTGGACGTGGTGGCGATGACCGGATACGGCTCGTCGTTGTCGATGAAATAGGAAAGCAACGCCTGACCTTCCCGGTCATCGCCGGTGATGCGAACCACATAGCGGCGGTTGCTCGCGGCTTCGGGAATCAGTTTGACCAGTTCCTGGCGCATGCGCTCGGCGTGGGGCTGGTCGTCGCAAAAGATGATCGTCTTGGCCATCGGATCGGTAGCTTTGAGATATTCCCAAACCCGCCGGGCGACCAACTCGGTGCGCTGGGTGAGAACGAGATGGCGGTCGAAATCCTGCGTGTGGTACTGGCGCTGTTCGACGAGTTGGCCGTCCCGGTCGATTTTACCTTGCTCCGGGGTGTAGCCGAGCGCGTCGGCATCGGTGACCACGCGGATGACCTTGTAGGGGGCCAGAAAACCGTCCTCGATGCCTTGCTTCAACGAATAGGTGTAGAGGGGATTCCCGAAGTATTTGAGGTTGAACTCCGGGTCCTTGACCTGGGTTTCGCCTGGCTCGGGTTTCTTTTCCCTGGGCGTGGCCGTCAAGCCTAGATGCGTGGCGCCCGCGAAATAGTCCAGCACCTCCCGCCACGCCGAATCCTCGGCGGCGCTGCCCCGGTGGCATTCGTCGATGACGACCAGATCGAAAAAGTCCGCCGGGAACTGCCGGTAGATCTGCTTCCATTCCTCCGTTCCGGTGACGGCCTGATAGAGACAGAGGTAAATCTCATAGTTCTTCTTGACGGTGCGGTCGGTGATCTTGTGCATCACCTCGCCGAAGGGCGCGAAATCCTGCTGAATGGTCTGGTCGATGAGGATATTGCGGTCGGCGAGGAAGAGAATGCGTTTCTTCGCCCTGGCTTTCCACAGCCGCCAGATGATCTGAAAGGCGGTGTAGGTCTTGCCGGTGCCGGTGGCCATGACCAGCAGGATGCGCCGCTGACCTTTGGCGATAGCCTCCAGGGTGCGGTTGATCGCGACGCGCTGGTAATAGCGGGGCTCCTTGCCGCTACCGTCCGTGTGGTAGGGCTGAGAGACGAGTTTTTTCTGCGTTTCTGACTCGATACCCTTCCATTGCTGGTAAATGGCCCAAAGATCATCGTGGGTGGGGAAGTCTTCGAGCGCGAGTTCGCGCTCGGTCGGCTGGGTAATCCCGGTACGGTCGTGCAGCAGAAAACCGTCGCCGTTGGAGCTGAGCGCTATAGGAACATCGAGCATTTCCGCGTAGTCGAGCGCCTGTTGCATGCCGTGGCCCACCGCGTAGACGTTCCGCTTGGCCTCGATGACGGCGACGGGGATGCTGCCTTTGGCGTATAGCACGTAGTCCGCCCGTTTGGGGCCGCCCCTGGCCTCGGGGTTTTGCAGGCGGGACGCCAGCTTGCCGCGAACGACAACCCGCCCGTCGGTCAGCTTGACCTCTTCGCGAAATTGACGGTGTTCCCATCCGGCTCCGACAAGTGCGGGCGTGATGAACCGGGTGCGGATGTCGCGCTCGCTGAGATCCTTTTTGTTCATGCGACTACCAGCTTATCGGTCAAGATCGATCTTCCCTTAAACAATTACGTGTCGCGCGAAGAGAGCCAATACTGCATGATATTGGAAGATGATCGATTTATTTACATCCACCGGGAATTCACCATGAATGCACTTGCCGCTTCATCATTCGCGTTTGGTTTGCTGTTGGGGATGTTGCTCTTTCTGGAAATTGGCCGGCGGCTTGGGGTGCGACGGCTGGCGAACGACCCCGAAGGCGCGCGGGCGGGCGCCGGCACGATCGAGGGCGCGGTCTTCGCCCTGTTGGGGTTGCTCATCGCCTTCACCTTTTCCGGCGCGGCCGCGCGCTTCGATACCCGGCGGACCTTGATCGTCGAGGAAACCAACGCCATCGGCACCGCTTATCTGCGGCTCGACCTGCTGCCAGCCGGCGCGCAACCGCCACTGCGGGACTTGTTTAGGCGCTACGTGGATGCGCGGCTGGAAGCCTATCGCAAGTTGCCGAATCTGGAGGCGGTTTGGGCGGAACTGAACAAGGCCAACCGGCTACAAGGGGAAATCTGGTCCCAGGCGGTCGCGGCGGGCCGCGCGGAAGGAGCGCCACCCGCCGCGACCATGCTGCTGTTACCGGCGTTGAACGAGATGATCGACATCACCACCACCCGGACCATGGCGTCCAAAACCCATCCGCCGGTGATCATTTTCATAATGCTGTTCGGGCTGGCGCTGGTCAGCGCCTTGCTGGCCGGTTATGGCATGGCCGGCGGTAAGTCCCGCAACTGGCTCCACATGCTGGGCTTCGCCGCCGTCATGGCGGTGGCGGTTTACGTCATTCTCGACCTTGAATTCCCGCGCCTGGGCCTGATCCGGGTCGATGCCTTCGATCAGGCCTTGGTGGAACTGCGAGAGAGCATGAAATGAACGACCATCCGCTGGTGAGTGGCAATCCCTCAACCCATCAGCCAGGCGCGCGCCGCTTCGAGGTCGGTCTCGGTAAAGAACCGAGCTTCCGCTTGCCGGTAATCGGCGAACAGAAACACCTGCATTTCGTCTCGCCAGCGCGGCTCGCACACCACCGCGATCCTTTCGATGTCGTGGTCGTGCCTGAAGAAGAAACTGACGTCGCCCCACTGGACGCTGGGTCCCCAGCCAGAAAAATTTTCCAGATGGATCAATACTCTGACCTTGCCGGACGCAAAGACGTTTCTCGCCTCGACCTGGTTGAGGAACGATTGGAATTCGGTCCAGGTCAGCAGTCCGCTCAAGGTGATTTGGTGAACCCGGTCCGAGATTTGATGCGACGATATCGTCATGAGAACTCCCTGGTTTCAACGCCGCCGTTAAAAAACAAGCCGCGCGGCTTGCTGAAAATCGCGTCGCGCGGCTCGGCGTTCGATGGAACGAAGAGGATTGTTCAATAGCGATTGATCCAACCCGCGCCACCGCCGCCGTAGCGGTTGACCCAGGCGGCGCCACCGCCGCCGCCGTTGATCCAGCCGCCGCCACCGTAGCGGTAGCCACCGCCACCGTTGACCCAGGCGCCGCCGCCGCCCGCCCGATTGGCCCAGCCGCCGCCGCCGTAGCGGTTAGCCCAGCCGCCTCGCGCGCCGACGGCGGCGGAACCGCCATAGCCGCGGGCAGCGGCCCAGGCATGGGCGGGATTGGACTCGGTCAACGCGCCGCCCACCAGCACGCCGCCGATGACGGCTTGCGACCATTTGCCCAGCCCGCGCAGAAACCGCCGCCGTTCTTGGGCATCGGGTGCATCGACCGGTTCGGGATGCGCCATCTCATGTTGATCGGTCATGGCTGTTCTCCGCTTACTGGGCCTTCTTCGGAGCAGCGGCTGGCGCTGCCGCTGGCGCGGGGACCGTCGTCGGGGCCGCGCCTTCCGGAGGTGGACCACCATCTTCGGTTATATTGGAAGTATGCAAGGCTTGAACGCGCCAGCCGGCCTTCTCCTTTTTCAACACCGCCGAGACATTGAGTCCAAACTCGCGCGGCTGTCCGGCCGGGTCGGTGTCCTTCATGATGCAGGAAGCCATCAGCCAGGCGCCGTTGCCTTCCTCGGCCCCGGAAGCCTCCGGACACTCATGGCTCAGCGAGCCGGCCTTGAAGGTCTCGAAAAAATGCTTGTAGGTTTCTTCGATCGCCGCCTTGCCTTTCCAGAATTCACCTTGGCCGGTGCCCATCAACGCCACGTTGGGCGTATCGGCGTAAAGCGCCATCAAGGCCTTGAGGTCCTGTTTGTTTAAGGCGTCGTGGTGTTGCTTGAGCACCGCCCGAAGTTCCTCGCTGGCCTTGGGTGCTTCCGCCGCTTTCGGTGCTTCCGCCGCTTTCGGTGCTTCCGCCGCTTTCGGTGCTTCCGCCGACCAGACCGGCGCCGCCAGCGCGCAGCCCAGCATGGAAACTACTAAACAACCACCGGCTAAAGCCGGTGGGTTCTGCGCCGGGTGCAGAGGACTAAAAGTCCACCCATCAATGCACCCGGCGCTTTAAAAACATGACGATTGCAACAATAGCATCCGGCACTCAATTAAGACCAATTTAGAGCGCATCGGAATCTGCTTGGAGAGTCGTAGCTGAAAGCTGACCGGCTA
This sequence comes from Candidatus Contendibacter sp., assembly GCA_029624675.1. Classification (GTDB taxonomy): domain Bacteria; phylum Pseudomonadota; class Gammaproteobacteria; order Competibacterales; family Competibacteraceae; genus Contendibacter. Next base: position 11,431 of record JARSSP010000043.1, on the reverse strand, counting down.
AAGCCGGTGGTTTTAACCTTGGATATTGAAATAAAACATGTTGTTTCTTCATTGGAATTCCTTCTGAATAACGGGTTGATGGGAGTAAAAAAGACTAGCAATGACAACGTGAACCGTTGATGAATTGGCCGTTTTTCATCGGGCTCGTTCACCACGATGCCATCGCGCGAATTAAAGTATAATCTGCTTCAAGATAAGTGCCTTTAAGGGTCATCTTGATCGCAAGATGACCCTCCGCCCCATTTCATATTAACAAACGGAGTCCTGTCCCGTGCGAGATTCGTGCCCCGTTCGTAAACCCATGTCTCGATACTCGCTTCGGCCAAGTACCGGAGCGTTGCTGGCGTTCCTGCTGAGCATTGGACCGACTCTCGCGCTGGCGCAAACGCCAACGGCGGCCCGCCCACCCACCCCCGTGACCGTGGTCGAGGTCAAACCGGAAAGCACCCCGGCGACGTTTGAATTCACCGGTAAGACCGCCAGTTCCCGCCAGGTGGAGATCAACGCCCGGGTCGAAGGCTACCTCGATAAGATCGCCTATACGGAGGGTAGCCTGGTCAAGGAGGGTCAGTTGCTGTTTCAGCTCGATCCCAAGCCGTTCCAGGCCGCGCTGGACAGCGCCAAGGCCAACCTGGCCCAGCAGGAAGCGCTGCTGACCCGGGCGCAACAAACCTTGGCGCGGGTCAAGCCGCTGGCCAAGCAAAACGCGGTCAGCCAGCAGGATCTGGATAACTCCATCGCCAACGTTCTGGCCTCCGAGGCCCAGGTCCAGGCGGCCAAGGCCAACGTCGAACAGGCACGGCTGAATCTGGGTTACACCACCATCAAATCGCCCCTCAGTGGTCTGTCCAGCAGCGCCAATTACCGTGAGGGCGCTCTGATCCGGGCGGGTGGCACTGGCAGTCAGCTGACCACCGTCGTGCAGATCGATCCGATGTGGGTCAACTTCGGGGTCGGCGAAAACGAAGTCCTGAAAATTCGCGCTCAGGAAGCAGCGGGACAGTTGAAGGGGCCGGGGATCGGCAAGGTGGCAGTTGAACTGATTTTGGCCGACGGCGCCACCTATCCGCAAAAGGGCCAGATCACTTTCGTGGACCCGGTGGTCAACGCGCAAACCGGTACCTTCAACATCCGCGCCGTCGTGCCTAACCCGGACAATCAATTAAACCCCGGCCAGTTCGTGCGCGTGCAGATCAAGGGCGTGGTTCGCCCCGACGCGATCCTGGTGCCGCAAGTGGCGGTGATGCAGGGGCCGAGCGGCAAGTTCGTGTTCGTGGTCGGCCCGGACAACACCGCCGTGCCCAAGCCGGTTCAGGTCGGCGACTGGTACGGCGATCAGTGGATCATCAATTCCGGCCTGGAAACCGGTGACCGGGTGGTGGTGGACGGCGCGGTGCGCCTGCAACCGGGCGCGCCGGTGCAGATCAAACCGGCCGCCGCGCCCGCGCCCGAGCCAGCGAAAGTTCCGAGCGCTACCCCACTCAAACCCTGACGAGGGCGCCCGATGATCTCTCATTTCTTCATCGACCGCCCGGTCTTCGCCGCGGTCATTTCCATCATCCTGACCCTGGCCGGGCTATCGGCGATGGGCGTGTTGCCGATCGCCCAGTTCCCCGAAATCACCCCGGTGCAGGTCACGGTCAGCGCCACCTATCCCGGCGCCAGCGCCGACGTAGTTTCGCAAAGCGTGGCGGCGCCGATCGAGCAGCAGGTCAACAGCGTGGACAATCTGATGTATATGTATTCGTCCAGCTCCTCGACCGGCAACATGACCCTGAACGTGTTCTTCGACATCGGCACCAATCCCGACATCGCCCAGGTCAACGTGCAGAATCAGGTGAGCCTGGCCTTGCCGCAGTTGCCGGAGGAAGTATCCAAACAGGGGGTACAGGTTCAGACCAAATCGTCCACCTTCCTGCTGGTGATCGCGCTCTATTCCCCGGACGGGAGCCGCGACGAGACCTTCGTCGGCAACTACGCCTATCTGTACGTGCTCAACGCCCTGCAACGCATTCCCGGCGCCAATCAGTCCAGCATCTTCGGCGTGCCCAACTACGCCATGCGGATCTGGCTGAAACCAGACCGGATGAGCGAGCTGGGTCTGACCACGGACGAAGTAATTCAGGCCATCCAAAGCCAGAACCAGCAGTTCGCCATCGGCCAGATCGGCCAGGCGCCCACCAACGGTCCAGTGGAACTGACCTTCCCGGTTTCCACCCAGGGCCGGCTGACCACGCCGGAGGAGTTCGAGAACATCATCCTGCGCGCCAGCACCACCGGCGCTGGCGTGTTGCGGCTCAAGGACATCGGCTATGTCACCCTGGGAATGCAGAGCTACAACCTGCGCAGCCGCTTCAACGGCAAGGTTGGCACTGCCATCGCGGTGTATCAGCAGGCCGGCGCCAACGCCCTGGATGTGTCCAAGCAGGTGCGGGCGGCGCTGGAGGAACTCAAGAAAAGCTTCCCGGCTGGCATCGACTATTCCATCGCCCTGGATACCACCAAGTTCGTCCAGGCCTCGATCGACGAGGTGGTGAAAACCCTGATGGAAGCTATCGTGCTGGTCATCCTGGTGGTCTACCTGTTCCTGCAAAGCTGGCGGGCCACCGTCATCCCCATCGTGGCGGTCATCGTGTCGGTGATCGCCACCTTCAGCGGCATGTACCTGCTGGGCTTCTCGATCAACATGCTCACCTTGTTTGGCATGGTGCTCTGTATTGGTATCGTGGTGGACGACGCCATCGTGGTGGTGGAAAACGTCGAGCGCAACATGGCGGAATTTCATCTCTCGCCCAAGGAGGCCGCGCATCGGGCGATGGAGGAAGTCACCGGACCGGTCATCGCCGTGGTGCTGGTGCTGGGCGCGGTGTTCGTGCCGGTCGGTTTCCTGGGTGGCATGACCGGGCAGTTGTACAAGCAGTTCGCGATCACCATCGCGATCTCGGTGGCGATTTCCGGCCTGGTGGCGTTGACTCTGAGTCCGGCGCTGGCGGCGTTGCTGCTCAAGCCGGGCGAACACGGCGACCAGCGCACCGACTTGCTCTACCGCTTCTTCTTCGGTCCCTTCAATCGCGGATTTGAGTGGTTCACACATCGCTATACCGATGGTGTGCGATTCCTGGTCAAGCGCATCCTGCTGGGCCTGGCGCTGTTCGCGGTGATGCTGGTGGCGATTTACGGCCTGTTTGAAAAGGTGCCGACCAGCTTCGTGCCCGATGAGGATCAGGGCTATGTGTTTGGCGTGGGCATCATGCCCGACGGCGCCAGTCTGGATCGGACCGAGGCGGTGGGCGAGCAAATGAGCCAGATCTTCCGCGCCAACCCGGCGGTCAGCAGCGTGGTCGCGGTGAACGGTTACAGCCTGCTGGATTCGCAGATGAAAACCACCGACACCACCTTGTTCGTGTCGTTCAAGGATTACGAGGAGCGCAAGGATCCGAAATTGAGCGCGCCCAACGTCATCCGCGAGGTGATGGGGAAATTCGCCAGGATCGGCGAGGCTATCGCCCTGGTGTTCAACCCGCCGTCGATTCCCGGCCTCGGCACCACCGGCGGGTTTGAGTTCTGGATTCAGAGTCGCGGCAGCGGCGATATCAAGCAACTGGCCGAAGTGACTCAGAAGTTTATCGCCAAGGCCAAGGAGCGTCCGGAACTGCGTGGACTGACCGCCACGCTCAATCCGGCTTCGCAACAATTGTATGTGACGCTGGATCGCGAGCAGGCCCGGACTTTGGGTGTGCCGGTCAGCACCGTGTTCGGCACGCTGCAAGCGTTGTTCGGCTCGATGTACATCAGCCAGTTCAACTATCTCAGCCAGGTATGGCAGGTAATCGTGCAGGCGGCACCGGAATACCGTTCCCGCCCGGACGACATCAAGCAAGTTTACGTGCGTTCCAACAGCGGCGGCATGGTGCCGCTGTCGGCGGTGACCAAGCTGGAATACACCAGCGCCCCGAATCTGATCACCCGCTTCAATACCTTCCCCGCCGCCAAGGTGACGGGCGGTGCTGGGCCAGGGTTTAGCTCCGGTCAGGCGCTGGCCACCATGGAAGCCGTGGCCCGCGAGGTGTTGCCGGAAGGTTATTCCTTCGCCTGGAGCGGCCAGGCTTATCAGGAAAAGAAGGTCGGCGGTGATTCGGCGATGGTGTTCGTCTACGGCCTGATCATGGTGTTCCTGATCCTGGCGGCGCAGTATGAGAAATGGTCGCTGCCGTTCAGCGTATTGATGGCCGTGCCGTTTGGCGTGTTTGGCGCCCTGCTGGCGGTCTGGTTGCGCGGGATGGAAAACGACGTGTACTTCCAGATCGGTCTGCTGACCCTGGTCGGCCTGGCGGCCAAGAACGCCATCCTGATCGTGGAGTTCGCGGTGATGAAGCACGAGGAGGGCATGCCGATCATGGACGCGGCGGTGGAGGCGGCCCACTTACGGTTCCGCCCCATCCTCATGACGTCGCTGGCCTTCATCCTCGGCGCGATTCCGCTGGTCATCGCCACCGGCGCCGGGGCCAACAGCCGGCATTCCATTGGCACCGGCATCGTCGGCGGCATGACGGCGGCGACGGTGCTGGCGATCTTCTTCGTGCCGATGTTCTTCCGCCTGTTCGAGGGCATCAGCGAGAAAACCGGCGGCAAGAAAGAGAAAGCCGACCCGAACCCTTCCTCACGAGAGGGGAGGGAGCCGTTAGCGCTGGAAACCACACCGTCGCTCCCCTCGCCCGCTGGGAGAGGGGTTGGGGGCGAAGGCTCATCGGAGGACCGCCACGATGCGTAAGGCATTACTTACGGTTGCCATCGGTCTCGCCCTCGCCGGCTGCTCGCTCGCCCCGACCTACCAGCGCCCGGAGGCGCCGGTTCCGGCTCAGTGGCAGGTCAACATCCAGCAGGCCAACGATTTCGCCAATACCGCCTGGTGGGAGCAGTTCGGCGATCCGGTGCTGAACAACCTCATCCAGACCGCGTTGCGGGAGAACAAGGACCTGCTGATCGCCGCCGCGCGGGTCGAGGAATACATGGGCCGCTACGGCGCGACCCGTGGCGCGGAGTTCCCGCAGGTCGGGGCCAACGCCGCTGGAGCGCGCACCCGCCTCAGCGAAAATCCACCTCTGACGACGGGGGAGAATCCCGGCAACAGTTTCCAGATCGATCTGGGCGTGTCGTTCGAAGTCGATCTGTGGGGCAAGCTGCGCAACGCCACCGAGGCAGCCCGCGCGCAACTGCTGGCGACCGAGGAAGCCAAGCGCACCGTGATCCTGACCCTGGTCAGCCAGGTGGCCAACAGCTACGTCCAGTTGCTCGACTACGACCAGCAACTGGCCGTGACCCGGGCGACGCTAAAAACCCGCAGCGAATCGGTGCGGATCAACGGGCTGCGCTTCAAGGCGGGACTGATCGGGGAACTGGATTACCAGCAGGCCGTGGCCGAGTACCAGAATGCGGCGGTTCAGGTGCCGGTGCTGGAGCGGCAGATCGCGCAACAGGAGAACGCCATCAGCCTCCTGCTGGGGCGCAATCCCGGCAAAATCGCCCGGGGCGTGACCCTGGATCAACTGGCCATGCCCCAGGTGCCGGCGGGTTTGCCGTCCGAATTGCTGGAGCGGCGCCCCGACATCCGCGGCGCCGAACAGCAGTTGATCGCCGCCAACGCCCAGATCGGCGTGGCCAAGGCGGCGTTCTTCCCCAGCATCTCGCTGACCGGGTTTTTCGGTACCGCCAGCAACGATCTTTCCGATCTGTTCAACGGCCCTTCCCGTACCTGGCAGTTCGCCGGCCAACTGGTCCAGCCGATCTTCACCGGCGGCACCTTGACCGGCCAGTTGCAGCAGGCGGAAGCGGTGCGGCAGGAAGCACTGTTCAATTACCAGAAGGTGATTCAGCGCGCCTTCGCCGAGGTGGACGACAGCCTGATCGCGGTCAGCAAGCTGCGCGAGCAGTTGAAGGATCAGGCCGCGCAAGTCAGCGCCCTGCAACGCTATGTGGATCTGGCGACGCTCCGCTATAAAAACGGTTATTCCGACTACCTGACGGTGGTGGACGCCGAGCGCAATCTGTTCACCGCCCAGCTTCAGTATGTTCAGAGCCAGGGTCAACTCTACACCGCCCTGGTTAGTGTGTATGCCGCACTGGGCGGCGGCTGGGTGAATGAGGCGGAGAGGATGGGCGCGCCCCCGGCGAAGGTGGCGAGTTCGGCACCACCGGCTTCATAGCCGCTGCGTTCGCTAAAACAACGAACGGGGTGCGTGGGAACGCGCCCCGTTCGTTTTTCATTTAACGCGCCAAGCGATTTATGCCGGCTTTTCCAAATCGGGAATACCAGCCCCAGCCGAGGGTTTAACCGTATCCAGCACTGCTTGCAACTTGGCCTCGTCCTCGTCCGACAACGAGGTTTTCAGCAGCCGTCCACCGGTGCCTTCCAACTCGGCCAGCACCTTGTCCGGGGTGAAATGTTTGACCAGCACGAACAGTACCGAGGAACCTGGCTTCAATTCGGAGGCCAGCTTCTTCATGAAATCATCGTTGATGCCGACATCGGCCAGCGCGCCGCTCAGCGCGCCGCCGGCCGCGCCCGCCGCCAGCCCCAGTAGCGGATTCAAGAAGATCAGACCGATCAGCAATCCCCAGAAACTGCCGGAGGCCGCGCCGGCGGCGGTCAGGTTGTGAATCTGATGCAGCTTGACCTTGCCCTTCTCGTCGCGGACAGCGGCTACCGCGTCCTCCAGGTCGATCAGGTACTCCTTCTGCATCCGCAGCAGCCGCAACCGGACCTCCTGGGCGGTGTACATATCATCATAGGCGACCGCGACAAACGTGTTGCTCATCGTAAATTCTCCCAAAGTGCTTCAAGATGGTTGATGGATAAGGTATTTCACCTCGTGATTCATCCAAGTTTGGTCTGGCGGCCTCACAACCTCGGCACGGAAGTCGCCAGGCAATCCACCGTCAGACCGTTATTTGGATAAAGAATTTTCAGGCGATCGGCGTAGACTTCTCGAGGCAGTTCGCCGTAATAGGTGCGATAGCTCATGCTTTCGAACTGCACGCGTTGTTCCGGCGTATTCAGGGGAAGCGCCCCGTAATTCGGCCCGCAGCGCGCCTCCGCCCGAGACAGCCAGCTTTGAAATGGCCGGTCAGCCGCGTAATTGAGCGCGCAAGCGTCAGTCATCAATGCCACTATCAACACCGCTGTTCGCCAGCCCATCGTTGTCGTCCCCAGTCCGAAGCCTGAATGTCCGCGTCAATTTTCGTTTTATTTCATAAGGTCAAAGGTTAAAGGCCAAAGGCCAAAGACTAACCGCTAACGCGAACCGGCCAACCACAGGGCCAGTCCAATGACCGTAACGGATAGGCGGCCGAAAAACGGCTCGCATTCCGGTTCAGGTCCGAGGTTGTTCGACGATCATGGCGTCTTAACCCGGACGATCACCGCCGTAATGCCTTGAAGGGCGATGACCGCATCGTAAAACTCCTTGCCGCTCAGTTCGCTCAATTGCACCAGGGAGCCAGTCACCTCCTTGACCGTACCGCTGAGATCCTCGCCCGAACCGAGGCGGATTGTAACCTTCTTGCCTTTCTGAGCCGCCAGCACTTTTCCAATTGTATCATCCTGACCGAGAATCAGGGGTTCCGCCGTGGCGGCGACGTTTATCGTGCTTCCAAGTACGGCGGCGATCAGGATACCTTGCTTCATGGTCGAGCCCTCGTGGTGATCATCGCAGGTGGTGGCAGGATCTCTTTCGGACAATCGCCACCGGGAGGAAAGCCGGAATTCGCCCTTGGTGACGCGTGTGGGTGATTGACGGTTGACAAGCGATGCGCATGGCGAACGGCAAGCTCAGGTTTCGCCACCCCCAAAATCAGGGTTTCCCCGATGCTGGTATGCAATCTGATTGATTATTCTAACAACCGACTTCGGTGGGTGGATTTTGATTTTCGACCGTTCACGCCGAGATGAAGCACCGTTTTTTAGCCATTTGAAAATTGGAGCAATTGAATATGTCAGAGTACATTCCATGGTCCGATGATCTCAGCGTGGGTCTTCAGGAAATTGACGAGCAGCACAAGATCCTCATCGGCCTGATCAATTCCCTGTACAGCGAATCGATCTTGAAAAAGGCGGATCAATCCACCGTCGATTCCATCATCAACGAACTCAAGCAATACACCATCATACACTTTTCGGTCGAGGAAAGCCTGTTCCGCCTGTTTGATTATCCTTACACCGAAGCCCACCAAAAGCAACACGACAGCCTCAAGGAAGAACTTGCGAAGGTTCATCGTAAATTCAAGGATGGAGAACCCGTCAATATCGAACTTATGAGCTTTCTAAGGCGATGGATAAAAAACCATATCCTGATGGAGGATAAAAAATACGCTCCTTTCTTTTTGGAAAAGGGCCTGAAAGGCAGTTGGTCCAAGCAACAGTCGTGGATAGGGAAGGTCTGGAACTCGATTTATCTCAAATGATTTTCCCACGCCCCAGCGTGGGAGCCAGATCCCGTCCCAATGGGGCAACCTAGCGGACCGCTGGAGCGGCTTGACGACATTTCCACGCCGGAGCGTGGGAATGGGAGCCGATCAAAACTTTCGCGACAACCCACTAGAGGCGCCCTTGCATAGCCTCTGGTCAGGCTTGCTGAAAAGACGCCCCCGCTTCACCCCTCTTCCGCCAGAGGGCGGGGCGCCTTCGAACAGTCCCCCAGACAGCCTTCGGCGAGCAAATCCGTTGATGGAGATGCTTTCATCCATCTCTACCGCTGGCGGGCGAAAGGTTCCCATACGGCTTTCGAGCCTTCCTGGCTCCTTTTCCGCACCGCCCGCAATCCGCATGATTGAGTACACTGTATGCGGGACCATCGGCGAGTTCTGTCATGTACCCTAAAACTCATCCCCTTCTAGGAGGCGCAAGTTGGCGCCGGGCGGAACGATCCGCGATATCGGACCCCACCCTAGCCGAAACTCCGGCATGGTTGAACACTTACTCCTGGGGGGTGGCCTTCCTGTGGACGTTGCTCGTGCTGGCGTTAGCGGCATGGCATCATCTTGGCAACCAGGCGGCAGCGTGGTTTCCCAGCGACGCGCCAGTCCCGACGATCGTGACCGTAGCCGGTTATGGTGCATTCTGGGGACTGGGACTACTGGGATTGGCGGCAATGCGTTGGCGGTTGGGCGGACGCCTAATTGGACAGCGGCGGAGCGAACAGCGCGCGGCGCTGCTCGGTCTCGCGCTTGACCAAGCGGGCCAGGCGACCTTGCTGCTCGACGAGGGGGGTCGTTTTCAATACACCAACGAGGCATCCTGCCGGGCATTGGAATACAGCCGCAACGAGTTGCTGAACCTGAGCATAACCGATGTGGACGTTGCCGCCGGCGGCTGGTCCGACCATTGGGGCGAACTTAAAACCCATCACTCGCTGCTCCTCGAAAGCCGTTATCGGACCAAGACGGGGCGTGTCTTCCCCGTGGAAATCCATGCCAGCTACCTGGAGTACGATGGGCAAGGCTACGGTTTGGTGTTGGTGCGCGACATCACCGAGCATGAGCAGCGGGTCAAGGAGGCGGTTGCCGATAAAAAAGTCTTGGAAGCCTTATTTCAAAGTATTCCAGGGTTTGCCTTCGTCCTGGCCGAAGACGGGCGGTTCCTGCGCTGGAATCAACGCTATCAAAAGCTGCTGGGATGGTCGGACGAGGACATGGCGCGACTGCGCGCCCTGGATATCGTCAGCCCCCAGGATCAAACGCGAGTGGCCGCCAAGCTTCGGGATGTGCTGGTCCGGGGCGAAAGTTTCGCGGAACTGACCCCGGTGGATCGGGGCGGGCGAGAGCGAGGGCGGTATTACGGGACGGGCGTGCGCACCGAAATCGAGGACAAGCCCTGCGTGGTCGGCGTGGCCATCGACATTTCGGAGCAGATGGCCGCCAGGGCGGCCCTGCGCGAGAGCGAGCAAACCTACCGTGAGATTTTCAACGCCACCAGCGATGCGCTGTTGATCCACGACGAAACCGGCCGTGTGTTGGACGCCAACGATCAAGCGTACACCCTGTTCGGATACGATTGGAGAACGACGCTCCGACCCTCCATCGACGACCTGGATTTAGGCGAGAATCCTTATTCCCAAACCAAGGCGGAAGAGTGGGTACGCCGGGCCATACAAAAAGGCCCGCAAGTTTTCGAGTGGCGCTCCAAACGCCGGAATGGAGAGCCGCTCTGGACCGAGGTTGCTCTTCGGGCATCCCGCATCGGTGGGCATTTGCGAGTGATCGCGGCGGTGCGCGACATCACCGCGCGCAAGCAGGCGGACGAGGCCCTGCACGAGTATCAGCAAACGATCAATGCGATCGTGGAAACGTCCAAGGATTGGATTTGGGCCATTGACCTTTCCGGCTATCACACCTACTCGAACCCAGCGGTGGAAAAGATTCTCGGCTATTCTCCCACCGAGATGCAGCACATTAGGGTGGAGGAGTTGATTTATCCGGAAGATCGATGGATCGTCGATTCCCAATGGCCCGACTGGATCGAAACGCGACAGGGATGGAGCAACTTGGTTCTCCGCTGGCGTTGCAAGGACGAGGGCTATCGCTATCTGGAAAGCACGGCGGTTCCGATCCTCGGGCCGGGTGGAAAATTGCTGGGCTTCCGTGGCGTGGATCGCGACATCACCGAGCGCATCCAGGTGGAGAATGCGCTGCGCGCGAGCGAAGCACGGCTGAACGAGGCTCAGCGGCTGGCGCACGTCGGTACCTGGGAGTGGGATCTGGTTTCCGATTCCCTGTTGTGTTCCGAGGAGTTGTTCCACATTCTTGAGATCGACCCGCGACGATACAGCATCCGCTACCAGGATTTTCTCGACCTGCTGCATCCCGAAGACGTGGATCGGGTACGTGAATCACATTTAAAATCAATAAGTTATCATACTGCTTACCAGATCGACCATCGCCTGCGTTTCGCCGACGGGCGCGTCAAGCACGTCTATCAGCAAGGCGAAACCTTGGGCGACGCTGAAGGCCAGCCCATCCGGTCGATCGGCACGTTGCAGGACATCACCGAACGCAAACTGGCGGAAACCGCGTTGCGCGAGAGCGAGGCCAAATATCGTACCCTGGTCGACCTGCTACCCTATGGCGTGCAGGAAAACGATATCACTGGCCGGATACGTTTCGCCAATCCGGCGCTGGAACGCTTTCAGGGTTATCCGCCAAGCGATCTAGTCGGACGGTACATCCAGGATTTACTGGCGAACGACCGAGAACGCCGACGATTGCGCGGCTATCTGCGCTTCCTCGCGGGCAAGCAACCGCTCCCCCAGACCTACTTTACAAAAAATCGTCGTGCCGATGGCACGGTCGCCGATATCCAGGTCGATTGGGCTTACCATCGTGACGGACACGGTCGGGTGCAAGGCTTCATCTCAGTAATCACCGACATTACCCAGCG
>JARSSP010000042.1 GCA_029624675.1 Candidatus Contendibacter sp. | reverse complement strand
CCAATCGTCCCTACGTTGACGTGCGGCTTGTTGCGCTCGAACTTTTCTTTGGACATCCAAACACTCCCCTGTAAAGCTTGAGGGCCAAGGATTTTAGACCAGGTCTCAAATCGAGTGGAGCCCATAACCAGATTTGAACTGGTGACCTCATCCTTACCAAGGATGCGCTCTACCGACTGAGCTATATGGGCCTAGGCGTTCTGTTGCGAAAATTTATGTTATGTCGGGTGGAGCGGGTGATGGGAATCGAACCCACACCATCAGCTTGGAAGGCTGAGGTTCTACCATTGAACTACACCCGCCTGGCCAGGTTCGACCTGGCTAGGCGCGGTTCCCGATCACCGCGCTGAACCGACCGAACACTGGTTTCCGAAAGTTTGGTGGAGGGGGAAGGATTCGAACCTTCGAAGGCCGCGCCAACAGATTTACAGTCTGCCCCCTTTGACCGCTCGGGAACCCCTCCACAAAGTTTAGAGTCGTGCATTTTGACGGCCAGAAACAGGGTTGTCAATTGCCGATACGAAGTTTTTGCAAAACGACCCCTTGAATCTATTATAATCTTTGGTTGGCGCGGGCTGGCGTAGCTCAGCCGGTAGAGCAGTTGCCTTGTAAGCATCAGGTCAGGGGTTCGAGTCCCCTCGCCAGCTCCAGATCAGTCAAGGGTTTGGGTGGCGCTGCCCGAGCCTTTGTCACACTATCCCTTACGCCCTCAAACTCACTACCCCAGAGGATTTTGCTCATGGCGCAACTCAAACCCGGCGTCGTCACTGGCAAGGACTATCTGACTCTCGTGGCCGCCGCGAAAGCGGGCGGCTACGCCCTGCCGGCGGTCAATGTCTCCAGCAGCAGCACCATCAACGCGGTACTGGAAGCCGCCGCCAAGAACCAAGCTGACGTGATCATTCAGCTTTCCAACGGCGGCGCGCAGTTCTACGCCGGTCAGGGCATGAAGGACGGCGCCAAGGCCAAGGTGCTGGGCGCGGTGTCGGCGGCGCTGCATACTCACCTGCTGGCCGAGCATTACGGAGTTTGCGTGGTGCTGCACACCGACCACGCCAACAAGAGCCTGATTCCCTGGGTGGACGCGCTGCTGGATGAAGGCGAGAAGTACTTCAAACAGCACGGCAAGCCACTGTTCAGCTCGCACATGCTGGATCTTTCCGAAGAAAGCATGGAGTTCAACCTGAACGAATGCGCTCGTGTCCTCAAGCGCATGGCTCCCCTGGACATGAGCCTGGAGATCGAGCTGGGCGTCACCGGCGGCGAGGAAGACGGCATCGGCAGTGAATTGGAGGAAAGCGCCGACAACTCCCATCTCTACACCCAGCCAGAGGACGTGTTGCTCGCTTACGAGCAGTTGTCGCCGATCGGTCATTTCTCGGTCGCGGCTTCGTTCGGCAACGTCCATGGCGTGTACAAGCCCGGCAATGTCCAGTTGCGCCCGGAAATCCTCAAGAATTCCCAGGCGCTGATCGAGCAGAAGCGCGCGACCGGCGCGAAGCCGCTGAATCTGGTGTTCCACGGCGGCTCCGGCTCGGAAAAGGACAAGATCACCCAGGCGGTCAGTTACGGCGTGTTCAAGATGAACATCGACACCGACTTGCAGTTCGCCTATTCGGAAGCGATCGGCAAGTTCGTTACCGAGAATCCCAAGGCGTTCCTGTATCAGGTTGACCCGGAAACCGACAAGCCGTACAAGAAATTTTACGATCCGCGCAAGTATCTGCGCCTAGCCGAGCAGAACATGGTAGCCCGGCTGAACGAGGCGTTCGAGGACCTGGGGTCCAAGGGCAAATCGTTGGCGTTGTAAAATAACGGCGGCGCGCGCCGCCGGCTCAAAGCGGTTAGGCTTGAAAAGCAAGGGCCTGTCGAGGATTCGGCGGGCCCTTTTCGTTCAACACCCCCACACCGTGATACGCCGCCCCCGGTGGGTTTCCTTGCGGCGGTAGAGCTTCTCTTCCCAGGGTCGGTCGCTCCGGTCGAGGATCACCAGATGGCCGGACCCTTCCCCCACCCGATCCAAGTATTGCCAAGTCTGCTCCAACCCCTCGGCTAGGGTCCGCTCCCGGCTTTTGCGCAAAATCTTCAGTTCGAGCACGATCTTCTGCACCTCCCCGAAATGGCGCCAAATCACCAGCAGATCGGTGCGGCCCCCAGGCCGTATTCCCGCTCCACCCGCCCGCCGCCGTTGACCAGGCGTTGCAGGAAGGCTTGCATCAGCAACCGCGGACCGGCTTCCTGGTAGTCGAAGCGTCGCAGCCAGTGTTCGAAGTGCTCGTGAAAAAACTCCTGAAACCCCACCAGCAGCTTATCGTCGTCCAACCGGCCATCGGGACGCAGATACCAGGCCGGTTCCTGGCTGATGGTCAGGGTAGTGCTGTAGGTCAGTTGTCGGGGGATGATTTCCCGGTACATCGCATTGGCGATAGCCAGTTGGCCATCGATCCGGTCCAGCAGCCCCAAATCGAGAACATAATCCACATCGTCCAATGGAAGCAGTTCAGGCGCGGTTTCGCCCGCCAAAATTGGCTCGATCACCCGGCGCACGCGCGGCTCGCGGAGCTTGTCGGCCAGATGGTCAAGGTGGGTTTCCCGCCGCAGGATCAAGGCTTCCTTGGCTTCATCCAGCTGTTCGGCGGTGATCGGCTGGCGGCGGTCCCGCCCGGCGGGCAGTTCGAAGCAGCTCTCGTAGCCCAGGGCGTTAACCAACCACGGTTGCCCCCGGCTGAGCGTCCAGGCTCGTTTCAGCGCGCCCGTGGTGAAGGTCTGGCCGGTGGCGGCGGTATGTTCGGCGTACAGCGCGGCCATTTTTTCGCCGTGAAATTACCCAGCCGCAGCGACTTGGCCTTGATGTTGAAGGCCGACCCGCCAGTGATGATTTCTTTCGTGTTGCTGGAATGAATCCGGTAGTCGCGCACATCCCGAATGCCGCAGAGGATGATGCTCTGGGGAAAGCGGGCCGGGTGTTTGGGATAGCCGGCCCGCAGTTGGCGCAGCACCGCGATGAGGGTATCGCCGATCAGGGCGTCGATTTCGTCGATCAGTAACACCAGCGGCCGGTCACTGGCGCCGGCCCAGTCGCTCAACACCGCCTCCAGCGCCTGATGCGGGCCATGCCGGTCCAGAATCACCGGCCAGATCGCGCCCGGATAGCGGTCCCCAGCCCCATCCCGCGCCCAGTCGCCCAGCCCAGCCCGAATCGCTCGCATCACCGCCACGTCCTCACGGGCGCTCTGGGCGATTTCGACGTTGACGTAGACGCAGCGGTAGCGGTCGCCGGCGTTGAGATACTCGCGCAGGGCCAGCAGGCAGGTGGTTTTGCCGGTCTGGCGGGGCGCGTGGAGGACGAAGTATTTCTGTTGTTCAATCAGGGGCAGAACGACGTTCAGGTCCAGCCGGCGCAACAGGTCGAGACAGTAGTGGAGCGCGGGATTGACCGGCCCGGCGGTGTTGAAGAAATGCATGGGATTCTTCAAGAAGCACGTCCCCTTAACTTCGATATATTCGATATACAAAACGATCCAATGAGCGACTCATGGCATCCGGCTTCATCATGGACCTCGCCTTACGGCGCGGGGAGCATTATGGTCCTGGGAGCTTGCGTTTAAGTCGCAAGCAAGCCTCGCCGTGGATTGAACCCCGACAGGCGCTGGTTCAAAATAATCCCATAACAATAAGATGGCCGTTCATCCCAACCGAAGGAGGCTTTCGCATCATGAGCAAAACCGCTGAAATCCTGGGCGCCAACGCCGACTACTTGATGAGCCACGTCTGCAAGACCATCCCCAAGGACTCCCTGCATCTACCTGGACCGGATTTCGTGGACCGGATTTTCGCCGCTTCCGACCGCAACAACCGGGTGCTGGGCAATCTGCAACGGATGTTCGGCCATGGCCGGCTGGCGGGAACCGGCTTCTTGAGCATCCTGCCGGTGGACCAGGGCATCGAGCACTCCGGCGGCGCCAGCTTCGCCAAGAATCCGATCTACTTTGACCCGGAGAACATCGTCAAGCTGGCCGTCGAGGGCGGCTGCAACGCGGTGGCTTCGACCTTCGGCGTGCTCGGCATGGTGGCCCGCAAGTACGCCCACAAAATCCCCTTTCTGGTCAAGATCAACCACAACGAACTGCTGACCTTTCCCAACAAAGCCGACCAAATCCTGTGGGGCACCATCAAGGAAGCCCACGACATGGGCTGTGCGGCGGTCGGCGCCACCATCTACTTCGGTTCACCGGAGAGCGGTCGCCAGATCATCGAGGTCGCGCAAGCTTTCCACCAGGCCCACGAACTGGGCATGGCCACCGTGCTGTGGTGCTATCTGCGTAACAACGCCTTCAAGACCAAGGAAAAGGACTACCACGTTTCCGCCGATCTCACCGGCCAGGCCAACCACCTGGGCGTGACCATCGAAGCCGACATCATCAAGCAGAAGTTGCCCGAGAACAACGGCGGTTTTGAAGCCCTGAACATGGGCGGCTCCAGCTATGGCAAGTTCGACAAGAAGATCTACACCGAGCTGGCCAGCGATCATCCCATCGACCTGTGCCGTTACCAGATCGCCAACTGCTACATGGGCCGCGCCGGCCTGATCAACTCCGGCGGCGAGTCCAAGGGCGCCGGCGATCTTGAGGCGGCGGTCATGACGGCGGTGGTGAACAAGCGCGCTGGCGGCATGGGTCTGATCTCCGGGCGCAAGGCGTTCCAGCGGCCGATGAAGGACGGCGTCGCCATCCTCAACGCCATCCAGGATGTGTATCTTGACGCCAGCGTGACCGTCGCCTGAGTTAAACCGGCCCAGCCCTCACCCCTACCCCTCTCCCGCCTGTGGGAGAGGGGTTCTTGTACAGCTTTAGAAGCAAACCCTTTCCTCACCGGACGCCGTCAATCTGGCCCGCCTCGGCTTCCCGCCATTGTTGCGCCCACGATTGGGCATAGCGCCCGCCCAACGCCAGCAATTCGGCATGGTTGCCCGATTCGAGAATACGACCCTGCCCCATGACGTGAATGACATCGGCGTGTAGGGCGGTGGTGAAACGATGGGTGATCACCACGGCGGTGCGGCCGGCGGCCAGCGCGCGAAACCGCGCCAGCCAGTCGGCTTCGGCCCAGGAATCCATGGCGCTGGTCGGCTCATCCAGAATCAACAGCGCGGACCGGCGCAGAAAGGCGCGGGCCAATGCCAGCCGTTGCCATTCGCCCACGCTCAGTTCCGCGCCGCCGAACCACTTACCCAATACCGTCTCATAGCCTTGCGGCAACCGCTGGATCGGCCCCTCGGCCCCAGCGGCGCGGGCGGCGGCGGCGATGTTCTCCGCGTCCGGCGCGGCGGTCAGGTCGCCACAGGCGATGTTATAGGCGACGGTGTCGTGATAATGCACCGGTTCCTGAAACAGCACCGTGATCCGCCGCCGCCAGTCGGCCAGCGCCAGTTCGCGCAGGTCCACCCCATCCAGACTCACCCGCCCCGTTTCCGGGTCGTAAAACCGGCAGAGCAGCTTGATCAGCGTGCTCTTGCCGGCGCCGTTCTCGCCGACGATGGCGGTAACCTGACCAGCGGAGAGGGTCAGGTCGAACCCGTCCAGCGCCAGCCGCTGGCTGCCCGGATAGCGGAAGCGGACGTTTTCCAGGCGGATCATTCCCGGGCCGTCCAGCGGTGGGCGCACGGGACGGGGCGGGTCGGTGACCCTGGGACGCAGAGCCAGAAATTCGTGCAGGTTTTCCAGGAACAGCAGGTTGCTGTACATCTCGCCGATGCTGCCCAGCGCGGTGCGCATCAGCCGCTGGCCCTGGCTGAACACCTGATAGAACAGCGCCAGATCGCCCAGGCTGGCCGAGCCTTGCGCCAGCCGCCCGACCATCCAGGCGATGGTCAGTCCCATGGTCAGCAGGGCGATAGCGTCCGCGCCCAGTTCGGCCAGCATCTGCTGGCGGGCGAGTTGCAGGCGCTCGCCGCGCAGTCGGCTTCGCACCGCGCGATAGGCGGTTCGAAACGAGTCGCCGAGATCGAACAGGCGCAGCTCCGCCGCCGCCCGGTCCCAGGTCAGCATCCAGTCGTGGTAGTTCGCCCGCCGTTCGTTGCCGGTATTGCGGATGCGCCATTGATGAAAGCGCACGATGAATCGCGCCGCTACCCATAGCGCCGGCAACGCACCGCCGATCAATACCAGCGGCAGCCAAGGCGCGTAACTCCACAGGACACCGGCCATGGCCAACAGGGTCAGGCCGTTCTGGGCCAACTGGCCGAGGTTCTCCAGCAGCGCCAGCGGGCGGCTAAGCGCGTCCACCCGTGCCCGATGCAACTGATCGTAGTATTCGGCGGTTTCGTAATAGCTCAGGTCCAGTCTGATAGCCTGGACGTGAAGCAAATCGTCGAGATGATCCCGCAGCCACTCCGCTTGAGCGGCGCGCACCCAGGCGGCGACCCCGCGCAGCGCCTCGCCGAGTAACAGCAACCCCGCCATCAGCGCTACCCACAGCAGGGTTTGCCGCAGCGCCGACCCGTCGTCCGGCGCTTGCACCGCGACGACCAGGCTGTCCACCAGGGTGCGGGTCAGCAGCACCACCGCGACCGGCAGCAAGCCCTGCACGATCACCAGCGCCGCCCAGGCCAGCGTCCAGCCCCGGGTTGCCCGCCAGATCAACCCCAGCCCCCACGGCAGGTATGGCAACTGCGCCAGCGCCTTGCGGAGCCGTTCGGCCAGATAGGTGGCGCGGGCGGGCATCCGTTCGATCACCGAAACCGTATTGGTCTGGGTTAGAGGGACTCCATCCACCGATTCCCGACTACTACGCCGGCTCAAGCAAGCTGCTGGCGAGCATCTCGTCCGCGAGCCGTAACAGATCAGCCTCCAGTTGGGCTTCGGTCACCTCGAATTCTTCCAGCATCCGGGCAATGACCGCCGCCAGTGCGCCTTCCGCCTGGAGCAACTCAAGAAAGCGGCTGCCCACTGGATCGAGGCCAAAGTAGGTCCCGGATTCGAGGTTGAGGAGGACGGTTTCGTCGCCGACCTGGCGAGTGACTACCTGTTCTGGAATTTTCAAGCGAGCGTCACGAGTCAACATACCATCTGGCATCCATCGTTGGGGGGCGGAAAATCCTCTTATCCCACCTGAGGCGCGACATTTTCGACATTTTCAAAGACTTCGTCGAATGGGATCGAAATGTTCACCGCCGGGAATCTACATTCCCCACAACCGGGAAGATATTCATGCAATAGCCAGTCATTTTCTGGTGTGCGCCGGAACGATTCCACCCGGCGCGCTTCGATGTCCACCAGCACGTATTCCCGCAACGACGGCAGCGTGCGGTAAGCCGCGAACTTGTTGCCTCGGTCGAAGGCGGCGGTGGATTCCGACAGCACCTCCACGATCAGAGTCGGATGGGCGATGAACTGGTCCGCTGCGTGATCGCGCGGGTCGCAGGAGACCACGACATCCGGGTAGAAAAAGGCATCCGCCACGTCCACCCGCACTTTCAAATCGGCGACATATGCCTGACACGGCCCGCCGCGCAGCCGTTGCTTGAAGGCAGCGGCCAGATTGCCAGACACCACCACATGCTCGCGTCGCGCCCCGGCTCTGGCGAACACCTCGCCGGCGATAAATTCATGCTTTTCCACTTGCCGCTCTTCCCAGGCGAGATAAGCCTCGGCATCGAAAGCGGTTTGGACGGCCAGATTCATCATCTCGATCTCCTAAAAATCAGCACGGCCTTTAATAGTACCCTCGGAGCGCGCGTGCTCCACAATGGCCTCCCGGACGCGCGCCAGGTCCTCGAACCGCCTCGGGTAATCGAGATGGTAATGGATCGGCTGGTTCGCCAGGGTCGCTACCTGATCGAAATGGGAAGCCAGCCTGGGCTTTTCTTCGATATCCAGCAGGAAGGAGTGTTTCACCCATTCGATCACGGCCTCGGCCGGGGTCAGGCGGTGCCATTCCAGCGTCGCGGCGCGGCCATCGCCGAGAAAATACACCCGACGCAAGGGCCGGGGCTGCTTGCAGAATACCAGATCCTCGTCCGCCAGAAACCGCGCCTTGGCGGTGTAGTGTACCGGGGGAGCGCGCCGGGCCGTCGGCGGGACCAGCGCCGCCTCGCTGTCCGCCCACAAGCGGATGGAGGGATGGCTGGGCAGGGCCTCAAAGCCCTGAACCCCCGGTTCGACCACCAGGCCATCGTCAGTCAGGAAACGACATCCGTTGACCGCGAAACTCGCCGCCAGCGTGGATTTGCCGCGCCCCGACTCGGCCACGAAGGCAACCGCGCCCTCACCGATCTCCACCGCGCTGGCGTGAAACACCAGCTTGCCGAGTTTACTCAACACCAGCGGCAGGACCTGGTTCAGATAGAGGTGCTGGACCGTGGTTTCCAAAATATCGGGCGCGGGGAAACCAGTGACCGCGAGCGCGTCCGCCGAGACCTGGAAATCCGCCAGGTCGGGAAAGCGCAGCAGATAGCCACCGTTGGCGCGATGGAACTCGGTCCATAGCGTGCCGTCCGGGAACGTCCAGGTGTGGAACGGGGGACGAGCGACCGGCGACTGAAGCCGGGCGGGTTGCAAGCGAAGTTCGACCATTAGTCGGTATCCTGGCCCAGCACCTGCGCCACAAAGCGGGAGATTTCCTCCGGGGACTGAAACAGATCCGGATGCTCGCGCAGCACCGCCTGTTCGATCCCCCGGGCGGTGCGGCGGCCATCGCAATACCCCAGCACGGTGATTCGCGCCCGTCCGTCCCGGCTCAAGCGCGGCACGCGGTTCGGCTGGGATCGCAACAAATCCTCCGGCGCCAGCAGCATCCCCTGCCAGGTGGAATGACTGAAGCGCCGACCGGATGCGGGAAAATCCACGATCCAGGCGATCAGATTGTCGGCCGGCCGCGCCATGATTCTGGCCTTGACCGTATCGCCCGCCCTCACCGGAACCGCCTCGTCGATGGGCAGAAAGGCCTGCGGGCGCTGGATGGCGCGATCCGCCAGCGGGGAGTTGGTCATCCACACGCCCTCGGCCAGTTCGCACTCGAACCAGCCGGCCAGGCCGTGCATCACGCCGTCGCGTTCGATGCGTAATTCGGCTGTCCAGGAGAAGAAGTCCGGGTTGTCGGCGCGCAAGTCGATGTCGCCCAACGCGGCGGGCGCGCTCAGCAACGCTTCACCCGCCAACTCGACCGCGTGCTTGGCGTTGACGGTATGCTGGCGCAGCCAATGAAATTCCGCCGGCACGCCCTCCGCCCCCCAGCTCTCGGCCTTGGCGCGGCAGGACTCGGATTCAACCGCGCCGAGATGAAGCCGAAGCCGGGCGGGAATCAGGTTGCCGCCGGGCTTGAGAAATCGCCGCCGCGCGTCTTGCAACGTGTGCACGATGCCGTAATCGAAGCCGAAGTAGCCAACATGGTCGCAGATGACCAGATCGACCGGTTCAGGGAGTTCGACGCGATGGGAATGCCCCCGGATGAAGATCGCCTGTTCGGCCCAGCCGGCGCGCGAGAAGGTTTCACGGGCGACTTCCAGCATGGCGGTTGAGTCAATGCCGTACACCCGGCCCGCGCCCGCCTGCAAGCAAAGCAAGCCCAGGATGCCGGAGCCACAACCCAGGTCGGCGACATGATCCCCCGCCTTGATGGTCTTGACGATGGCGGCCTGGAATTGTTCGCGTCGGATACGGTCAGCGACGTAGCCCAGGTGTTCTTCAAGCATGGAAACCCCAATTCAATGACTTGCATCAAGCTCGGCTGGGGGTCACGTTGCTCGATCCCACCTGCCGCGCTCGTCGCCCTCCACTGCCCGCGTCCATTCCCTGAGCCAGTCCGTCAAGCGATTTTCAGTCAACGTCCCTTGCGCCAGTTCCAACATGATCGTCACACAGGCGAAATCTTCGGCCAGCAGTTCAAGCCCATTCAGATTCAGAAAAAGTTCCATGACGGTGAACGCGGTGCGCTTGTTGCCATCAAGGAAGGGATGGTTGCGGGTGATGCCGTAGGCATAAGCCGCCGCTAGGGCGGCAAGGTCAGGATTTTCGTAAGTCGCCCAATGCAGAGGACGAGCCAGGGCCGATTGCAATAGGCCTCGCTCGCGGAGGCCCATCACGCCACCGTATTCGGCCAGATGTTCTTCATGGAGCGCCAGTACGACCGCTTCATCCACCCAGTGGATCGTCGTCACTTCGCCAACTCGCGTAACACGTTACGCCGTTTTTTCATGATCCGCCGGGCAAGGGTCATTTGCTGGGCGAACTGTGGATCGTAGGGCGTCAGTCGGTAGCCCTCCGGCGATTCCGTCAGATAGACGGTATCGCCTTTTTCCAGTTTGAGGGCGGTTAGCGCCTCCTTCGGCAAAATGACGCCGACCGAATTACCAATGGCCGTGAGCTTGAGAGCGAGCATGATGGGGCACCTGGTTATTACATTGATAATAACACGGTAGCCTCATCCTGGTTGATTGTCCAGCGATTTTTCTGGATTTCCAGATTCTCATGGAAAATTGGTGGATGCGTGCGCTGCGCTGTTCAATACCGAGCCGGCGCCCCAATAGCGCGTAGGTTTCCACCAGCACGTAGGACGTGGTTAGAAGTGCCGCCTCACGCGCTGCCAACCGGGCAAACGCCATTTTCGCCGCCGGATGCGCCTCATCGGTCGCCACCAACAGCGCCAAAATCGCCGAGGTATCCACGAAGACCTGGTTCATCGGTAGCTCTCGTCCAGATAGTCGTCGTGGTCGGCAGCCAGGTTCGTGGCGTCCGCCCGATCCCGGAAGCTGTCAATCAAGCGAGCGGCTTGCTGATAAAGCCGGCCACGAGCGGTGCTTGGGCGTTCTTCGGCGTGGCCGGCTAACAAGTTCGTTAAAGTAGCGATCAACCGCTGCCGTTCTTTCGGCGACAATTGCTGGGCTTCCACAACGATCTGTTCAACGGTGCGCGGCATGAATGACAGTCTCCGCATGGGGTGAAAATGATGGGCAGCAACAAGAGTAGGCAGCGCCCGAACTACCCGCTGATCCGCCCCACGAACTCACGGGCAACTGGTGGAAGCGTTGCGCTTATCCACACCTATGGGCCAGGTAATAGGTGAAATCCAGCTTGTACGAAGTGCCGGTCAAATGCTAATGCGGTATCAATGCCGAGTTTACGCATGATCACAAAAGAAATGCAGTCGGTCAGTGAATATCGCTTGTCTTGATGTTGCTGGAGACTTCTCCAGCCTGCTTGGAAAAAGGCTTCATCGATATGAATCAATTGAACCGAGGGGCTATAGAGCAGGTTATGGCCTACCTCGACAGCCTTGGCATGATGGCCTCGACTATTGAAGAACGTCACGGTTTCATCGAAGACGTAGCTGGTCGTGATCAGCGGAGGTAGCGCATCAAGCAGCGATTGCCAATGCTGTTTAGCAGCAGCATGGTTCTGATCATTCGCCAGTTCCAAGGCGAGCAGGTAGCCGGTATCGATGAACAAGGGTCTCATGATGGATAGAGATAATCATCATGATGATCGGAGACATCGGTTTCACCAGCCTCAAGTGGGTTTCGACCCAGATTCCGAATGGGGTCCCCGCGCCATGGGATGATAGTAATTCTTTGCTTTTCGAGAAGAATCTCGACCTCATCAAAGCCTTCCAGCAAAGATTTGGGAATCAACAATCCACTTTGCTCAACACTGGCTCTCATACGCTGATCTCCATAAATTATTCGTAATTATTCAGTCCCCTCTCCCCCTGACAAGGGGGAGAGGGCTAGGGAGAGGGGGTAAGCCGTTGAATCTTGGGTCCTCTCTCCCAGCCCCTCTCCCGCAAGCGGGCGAGGGGGGTGAACGATTACCGTCCGTTCAGGCTCTTTGTGAGGTCCATTTTCTCATGACGCTGGATAATTTCTCCCAAAGAGCGCAGAACGGCATTGACTTCTTCAGAGGTGGGAAACAATGCCGCGACATCGTCATCCAACCGGATGAGATTGGTTCCTTCCCGGTATCGCTTTGCGTATTTTCCCCTCACTCCTCCTGAGAAATCATATTCATCCAGCAGGTCGGGATCATTCTGATTGGCCATAATTCTCTTCGTACTTCTTTCGTTCGTGGGCATTTGCTGGGCGAGCTGAAATCAACCTGATGACATCGCCTCTTTCGGTGTGAACCACAACGAGCGTTCTTCGCCGGTCAGACTGGCCTATCGTGACCAGCCGCTCTTCATCTCCTGGATGTAATGGATCGGGAATGGTGATGGACAAGAAATCCGATAGGACCGTACTGGCCTCCTCGAAGGTTACCCGATGCTTCCTTTCATTAGAGATGGCTTTGTGAACGTCCCATTCAAATTTTAACGCCACCATTCCTCCTACACCCTTCTCCTGATTGTAGGAGAAGGGCTATTTGTTCAGTCCTTTAATGCAGGTTACGGCTGATCCCCAGCATGGCGTAGTTGACCATCTTGTAACCGTCCAGATGCACGGATAAGGCTTCGGGCATGACCTTTTCAACCTCGTCCGCCATGACGCCGAATTGCCTGCCGTAGCCCCAGGCATCGCGGTATTCGGGTTTGTAGTCGAACAGGTAGAGGCTGATGCCGAGGGGATGGGTGCCGATGCGCACAGTATTATCTTTGGTCAGCCGATCAGACATCATCGTCATCCCCGGCGTGGTACCCCCATCTGTTCCGCTGCCAGCACCATTCTGAGTGATCTGGCTTATGGATCCATAGACTATGAACTTTGGACTGGCGTAGGGTATTTTTTTATATGAATTCTTTGCTGATTTCTGCTCAGGTGCTTTCCGTTTCTCATTCATAGCACTCTCGCTGGATTAGGGTTGAAGAAACGAAATGATATTGCGGTTTACATCAGATGTTTAGTGATAAAACTCGCAGTTCGCTTGGTTGCATGCGTAACAAAAATATCGCATCCAAAGATGCTCCATAGAATCCACTGTGGCCAACCATTTGGAGCGTTTCGTTCATAATTGATATATAATTGGCTCAAGCCATCCGGGTCAACCCAATCTGTTCTTTTCATCGGTAACGAGTAAGTAAACAGGTCCTTAATCTCATCAAGAAATCTATGAAACATCACTGAGAATTCAGCTTTGGTCTTTCTTTCAATTATTAGCTGTGGTAAAAAGCCGCGTAACGCTTCCACATGACTAAACAACCACCGGCTAAAGCCGGTGGGTTTGAGTAACGGTCTGAAAGACCG
>JARSSP010000041.1 GCA_029624675.1 Candidatus Contendibacter sp. | reverse complement strand
GTTGCTGTTGCGCAGGTAGAAGACGCTGGTGGCCGGGTTGTACAGGCCGATGGTGACGACGCCATCGCCGTTCCAGTCGCCCGCGAGGGGTAGCCAACCGGCGCCGGGGGGCCCGTAGCCGAAGGTGAGGTCGGCGATGCCGGTGGTGTTGCTGTTGCGCAGGTAGAAGGCGCTGGTGGCCGGGTTGTACAGGCCGATGGTCTTGGTGGCGGTGGGAGTACCCGTGGCATTGAAGGTGGCGGTGCAGGTCAGGTTGCTGGCCGGCATGGTGAAGCTGGGCGCGCAAGGGCTCGGGCTCCAGCCGGCGAAGGTGCTGCCAGGGTTCGGGGTGGCGGTCAGGGTGACCGTGGCGCCGGCGGCGTAGGTGCCGCCGCCACCGACCGTTCCCGAGCCGCTGCCGGTCTTGGCCAGGGTCAGGGTGTAGGTGGTGGGGCCGCCACCGCCGGTGATCGTGATCGAATTGGCGGCGGCTCGCCCGTTGTTGGTCTCGTTGCTTTCGTTGACGGTGTTGGTCGGATCGGCATACCCGCCCAGATAATACGTTCCCGGCGCCACGGACGCGGGAATGCCCACCGTGCCACTACAAGTGTAGGATGCGCCCGCCGCCAAGGGTGGAAACTCACAGCCCCACTCCGTGTTGATGTCGCTGGAGGTGATGGTCGTATCCACCGACAGGTAAAAACCGAGCCAGAACGGCCCCGTGGCTTGCGTACCCTGATTATTGACGACCATCGCCCCGGTAATCTGCCCGCCGGCGACGCCGTTGCTGGGACTGGTGACCGAGGTGACCACCAAATCCGGCTGGCTTGTTCCAGAAAGGTTGAAGGTGGCGGTGCAGGTGAGGTTGCTGGCCGGCATGGCGAAGCTGGGCGCGCAGGGGTTCGGGCTCCAACCGGCAAAAATGCTGCCCGCATCCGGGGTCGCGGTCAAGTTGACGGTCGCTCCAGCGGCGTAAGTGCCGCCCCCGCTGACCGTGCCGTTGCCGGTTCCCGCCTTGGCGAGGGTCAGCGTGTAATTGTTGGGAGCCTGTTGCAACGTCCAGCCAACATCCTTCAACAAACCCAGGGTGACGGGACCAGGGCTATGAATGGACTCGCCACTGGGCAGGGAATAGGTCATCAAGGCGTTGGGGGTATTGTTGTAGCTTTCCGCCAGGTGCGCGTAGCTTGAACCCGGACTCCAGCTAAACGGCGCGTAGAGCGGCACCCGCGGGCCGCCGTTGCCAGCGTTGGCGTTGGCGCCATTGAAATAGATGTCGTTACTGGTCAACTGCGTCGCCAGGACGGCGGAGGGGTTGGGGAACAGAGCCGTATTGAGCAGTTTTTGCCCCGATCCGTTCTCGGTGAAACGGTCGTAGATAATGGGGTATGGCGTACCTAGTCCCCACGAACCCTGACCACTCGATACCTGCATACTGCCCAGGAATCCCAGGCCGTGACCGATCTCGTGCAGGACCACGCTGGCGAAATCAACTTGGCCAGGAGGGGTATTGCCGTCCGTTCCAAAGTACCAACTGAAGGTGCTGCTATAGGCGCTGTACATATCCGATTGCGCGAGATCCAAATCGCTGCCGCGCAGCGCATTGGCGGCGGGCACGGAGTACCAGGTGTTGGTGATGGGCGCCCCCGGGAAATCTCGAAAGAAATTATTAGGCCCGGCGTGTCCCAGCACTCCAGGCGGCAGGTTATTCGCCCAGCAGGCGTCAATCGTGATGGGAACGGAAGACTGCAATTGCGAAGCCCATAGATTGGCGGCGTAATTGAAGGCGGCCTTGGGCGGATCGGGCCAGGTCAGGCAGTTGTCGCCGCCCACCACGCCAGGGGGCAGAAAGTTGACGGTGATCGTCGCCTGCGCCGCCATCAGTCCCTGTTGTTGCAAGGCCAATTCCGGCGGTGGCGGCACGCGCAGGGTGGAGATGTAGGAGGGGTCGTGTCGCAGGATGACCCGCCGCGCCGGTGCCATGGCTGCGCCCGCTTGGAGCAGGGAGACAGGGTGCGCGTCCGACGATGCGTTATTGTTGATTTCCTCGGCGGTGGCTGGGTTGAAGGGTGGAAGCAATAGAAAAGTGATGACTGTTCCAAGGACAAGCTTGATAAATTTCATGCGGATATCTCCTCCATCGATATTCTGTGACGGTGGTTTCGGATGAGCAAAATATCATCCGCGAACAGGGGATTGATCGCGTTTTCCCCTCTCAAGCAAATACAACTCCGGATTTCAGCCCTTAAGTTAGCCCATTTCGGAGAAGTTCGGCGAAATTCCCCGCCGCGGCGTGACCGGCCTCAATCCAGCATCGCCGCCTTCAACACCCCCGGCTCGACTTGCAACGGCACGACATCGACGCTGTCGAGCCGGGCGCAATAGTCCAGATCCTCGCCACAGCCCAGCGCCGCCAGACCGCGTCCGTGATGGGCATAGCGCAAGAGTTGTGGCAGCCGGTTTTGCCACTGCTCGAACAGCGCCACGGCGGCGATGGATTCGTCGTCTCCCGCGCAGTCGCTGTCGCGTTCGACATTGAGCAGGTGGCCGATGGCCCCGGCGCAGATCGTATCTTCCAACGAAAAGCCGCCGCGCCAGCCCGCCGCCACGATCCATACCGTGTGCGGTTGTTCTTGGAGCAAATAGCGGACCACCGCCGCGCGGTTAGTTAACGAGGCCGTCATCAGGATCGGCACCCGTTGCACCCGTTCCAGGGCGCGGGTGCCGTTGGTGGTGCTCATGAACAAGCGCTTGCCGCCGACGCGCTCCGGCGTGCATTCCGCCGGCGAGTTGCCCAGGTCGAAATCCTCCAGCTTCTCGCCGCCGCGTTCGCCGGCCAGCAACCGTCGTTCCATTGGCCAGCGTTTGCTGACTCGGAACAATTCGTCAAGATCATCAAAGACCTGGATCGCTTCCGCGCCGGACTCGAGCGCCGTCGCCATGGTGGTGGTGGCGCGCAGCACGTCGATGACGATGGCGCAGGCGGGCATATCGAGCTGGAGACCGCCCTTGCGAGCCTTCTTGCTCAAGTCGGGGACTTGATCAGGGGTGTGATAGACGAAGATTTCCATGGTGGTTTGGCGCGGGTTGGCGGTTGGCTTTTTATGGTCGGGTTAGGGAAAATGGCATCTGACCTTGATTTTGGTAAGGTTAATCCACGCCCACGCAAAGCGCCAGACACGCCCTATTCCTAGCAAAAATTGTTTAAAATTGAAATTAAAGTTGTTCAAATTGAAACGGGTTGAACCCACGGAGTTCGCCATGTCCGCCTTAGCGCCTGAAATCCTCTTTCTGGAAAATGGCGACCGCCTGACTCGCCAGGAATTCGAGCGGCGGTATCACGCCATGCCGCGCCTCAAGAAAGCCGAACTGATCGAAGGAGTCGTTTTCATGCCCTCACCGCTCCACTTCGAACGACATGCCAAGCCGCACGCACTCATTATGGGTTGGCTAGCAGTTTACTGCGCCGCTACTCCAGGTGTTGATCTAGCCGACAACGCCACCCTGCGGTTGGACGCCGATAACGAATTCCAGCCCGACGCCCTGTTGCGTCTGCCGGAAAGTGCGGGCGGGAATTCCCGCATCAGCCGAGACGATTACCTGGAAGGCGCGCCGGAATTGATCGTCGAGGTGGCTTCCACTAGTGCTTCCTACGACCTGCACGACAAGCGCAAGGTCTATCGCCGGACCGGAGTGCGGGAATATCTGGTATGGCTGGTGCGGGAAAAGCGACTGCTCTGGTTGGTTTTGGAGGACGGCGAATACCAACCGCTTCAACCTGGAGCGGATGGGTTGCTGCGCAGCCGGGTGTTTCCGGGCCTGGCGCTGAACGGCCAGGCCCTGCTCGATGGCGACCTGGCTCGGGTGCTGGCTGATCAGCAGCGTTGCCAGGGAGGTGAGGAACATCGGTGGTTTGTGGAAGCGTTGCGGCCAGCCACCGGTGAGTAGCCGGCCTTGCCGGTGCTGTTATTGTAACAATTGTTCGAAGCGTCGCTTTTCCTCAGCGACCAGTTCCCGACCGGCGAAATCCCGCGCGGCAGCGGCGAGCGCACTGTACCGAAATCCCAACGCCCGGTCGGCCGCCCCTCGCGCCTCAATCCACTTAGCGGTAGCCAGCAGGGTCACGGCCTTTTGTTCCCATGCGGCGGCCTCGGCTTCAATCCTCAGCAGCGGGTTCAAATCCGCGCCGCAGCGATGGCAAACCGCTTCACCCCTGAAGCAGGCGCGACAAACCGGACAATGTTCCATGACGACTCCAGATAGAACAAGATATCGGGCAACTCGGCCATCGGGGCCTTGACGGCGGTAAAGTCCTTGGTGGTGAGCACGTTGATGATCTTTTCGATCAGGTTGATGATGTATTCCACTGTGAACTGGCCGATCTCAATGTTGTTCAGGGCGTCCGGGTCCTCGCCCTGATATAACGACACGGCCATTTTCCACCACCGCGATCTTGGAGTTGGTGGTGCCTAGGTCGATACCAATGATTTTTTCAGCCATGCAAAGGAGGCTCGGGTTGGGACGGGGAGAGTTCGGTCGACGGCGAGGCGGTGGGGGCGGGCGGTTCCGGCCGGTGATTGACCTTGACTTCGGCCAGTCGCAATAACTCGCCCTGCCAGAGATAACCCCGACGTAGTTCCTCGGTGACGATGCCGTTGCCAACCTCGCGGCGTTGCTCGACTTCGGTGGCGCGCATGGTGTGTGGGTCGAGCGGCTGGCCCAAGGCCGACAGGGCGACGACCTGCTGACTGATAAGCAGTTGCTCCAGCCGGCGCAAGCTGATGTCCTGCTCCTGGGTAATGGCTTGCAACAGCGCCCGTTCCCGCTGTCCCAGCCCGAATAGACGACTCAACACAGTGGGCCGATAGTTTCGCAGGACGCGCAGGCCCGCTTCCAGCCGGTCATGCAATTCCGCCAGTTCCAGCAGCACCGGCTTGATGACTGCCCGCCGTTGTTCCGGCAACGCGGCGCGGGTGCGGTCCAGTTCGCCGCCGAGTTGAGCCTGGCTGGCTTGCAGGGTCTCAAATACCGCCCGGAATTCATCCAGCGCGGTTTTGACTTGGCGTGATTCCAGTCGGACCTCGTTCTTCAACGCCAACAGTTCGCCAAACAGTGAATACAGATCAGTCTGGCGGTTCTCCTCGCCCGGATCGGCGAGGGCGGCGTCCGGAAGTTCGTCCAGATAGGCGCGGAAGCGGCCCAGCAGTTGCTCTTTGATTTTGATATCCATGGGGGTCAGGCAATGAATTTATCGTATTCGGCATGGCTACCTATCCCAATCCATTGGATTCCTTTCACAGCTTATGAACCTTGCCTTGAGCGAATTCTGCCCTTGCCATTTCAATCAGTCTATCGAATTTTCTGGCTTTAAAGTCCGCGCTGATTTTTTGATCCCACGGTTCATCTTCAAGCTGAAATTTATTCTTTAATATTGTCAATTACTTCCGCGAAAACCTTCCCTATTCACAGGCGGCGTCGCCCCTCCTGTCTTAACGCCGCCGTCCAAGGTGCTCGACCGGGTCCGCAACAAGATTCGATTTAAGCCTACTGCTTTGTTGACCCTGAGCGAACACCGCCCTCGATCGGCCATTACCCCGCCTGGGTCAGGAACTTGTCGGCGTCCAGCGCCGCCATGCAGCCGCTGCCGGCGGAGGTGATAGCCTGGCGATAGACATGGTCGGCCACGTCGCCGGCGGCGAACACGCCGGGAATGCTGGTGGCCGTCGCGCCACCCTCGCTGCCGCCCTTGACCAAAATATAGCCGTTGCGCATCTCCAACTGGCCGGCGAAAAGATCGGTGTTCGGTTTATGGCCGATGGCGATGAACACACCCTGGAGCGGGATTTCCCGAAGTTCGCCGCTCTTGACGTTGCGGGCGCGCAGGCCGGTCACGCCGCTGTCGTCGCCCAGCACCTCGTCCAACACACTGTCCAGTTCCAGCCGGACCTTGCCGCTGTCCACTTTTTCCATCAGCCTGTCCAGCAGAATCTTCTCGGCGCGGAACTGCTGGCGGCGATGCACCAAGGTCACTTCGCTGGCGATGTTGGCCAGATACAGCGCTTCCTCGACCGCCGTGTTGCCGCCGCCGATCACCGCGACCTTCTGGTTACGGTAGAAAAAACCGTCGCAGGTGGCGCAGCCGGACACGCCCTTGCCCATGAACGCCTGTTCCGACGGCAGGCCAAGATACTGGGCGCTGGCCCCGGTGGCGATGATCAGGGCGTCGCAAGTGTATTCGCCCGCGTCGCCGATTAGCCGGAACGGGCGTTCCTGAAGCTGGGCGGTGTGGATTTGATCGAAAATGATTTCGGTGTGGAAGCGCTCGGCGTGCTTGCGCATCCGCTCCATCAGATCCGGTCCCATCAAGCCTTCGACGTCGCCCGGCCAGTTGTCCACCTCGGTGGTGGTGGTCAACTGCCCGCCCATTTGCAAACCGGTGATCAGCACCGGCTTGAGATTGGCGCGTGCGGCGTAGACGGCGGCGGTGTAGCCGGCGGGACCGGAGCCAAGAATCAACAGGTGGGCGTGTTTGCTGCTCATCGGTGAGTCTCCTGATTTTTCCAAGGTTGGCGGACAACGCCAAGGCGCAAGCATCCGTTGGGGAAGACGCTGGCGCGCGGACGCTGAGGGTTGGTTCGGTTCGCTCCCCCCTCGATCGAGGGGGGAACAACTCGGCTCCTTACAGGGCGGCGGAATTCTCAGCCAGGTAAGCGGCCACGCCCTCGGCGGTGGGCTTCATGCCCTTCTGGCCCTTCTTCCAACCGGCCGGGCAAACCTCGCCATGCTGCTCGGTGAATTGCAGAGCTTCGACCAGCCGCACCATCTCGTCCACCTCGCGGCCCAGCGGCAGGTTGTTGACGATCTGGGCCTGCACGATGCCGGCCTTGTCGATCAGGAAGGAGCCGCGCAGAGCGACGCCGGCCGGATGCTCGATGCCGTAAGCTTTGGTGATTTCGTGCTTGACATCGGCCACCAGCGGGAAACCGACACGGCCGATGCCGCCCTTCTCGACCGGCGTCTCGCGCCAGGCGTAATGGGAGAACTGCGAGTCGATGGACACGCCGACCACTTCCACGCCCAGTTCCTTGAACTTGGCGACGCGATGGTCGTGAGCGATGATTTCGGAGGGGCAAACGAAGGTGAAGTCCAGGGGATAGAAGAACAGCACCACATACTTGCCGCGCAGGTCGGACAGCTTGAAATTTTCCTTGATCGAACCGTCGGGCAGAACGGCGGCGGCGGTGAAGTCAGGGGCAGGCTGGGTGACCAAAACGCTCATGGGTCTCTCTCCTCGTGTGAGTGGATAGCAGTGGATGGTTGACGTGGCTCGCAGCTTAGCGAGGGTTCTCTGTCTTTGGAATTTGAATCATCCAAACAGGCCGATAGCCATTGGCTATCCAAATCGCCGGTCTTGTCATCTCCCTGTCATCAAATTGCCTTAATGAAGGGAACCGCAAGACTCTGGCCCGACTTGGGGATGGTGGGAGTCAATATCAAGGGGGGTTATGAACGCGAAACACATCTTGATCGTGGAGGACGAACGACCCATTCGGGAAATGGTGACATTCGCCTTGGCCAGCGCCGGCTACGAGACGCGGGAGGCCGCCGATGCCCGGCAGGCCCAGACCCTGATCGCCGAGCGGCTGCCCGATCTGATCCTACTCGATTGGATGTTGCCCGGCATCAGCGGCATCGACCTGGCCCGCCGGCTGAAACGGGAAGAGCTGACGCGCGAGGTGCCGATCATCATGCTGACCGCTCGCGCCGAGGAGGAGGACAAGGTCCAAGGCTTGGAAAGCGGTGCCGATGATTACATCACCAAGCCGTTTTCGCCGCGTGAACTGGTGGCGCGCATCCGGGCGGTGCTGCGGCGCGGTGGGCCGGCGACGGAAGACGAAATCCTGCGCGCCAACGGCCTGTCCCTGGATTTGGCCAGCCATCGGGTCAGCGCCGACGAAACCTTGCTGGACATGGGACCGACCGAATACCGGCTGCTGGAGTTTTTCATGTCGCACCCGGAACGGGTTTACAGCCGGGGCCAGTTGCTGGATCGGGTCTGGGGCAGCAACGTCTATGTCGAGGAACGCACCGTGGACGTGCATATCCGTCGGCTGCGCAAGGTCTTGGAGCCGCACGGCCACGACGCGCTGATTCAAACGGTGCGCGGCGCTGGCTACCGATTTTCGACCCGGTTCTAGCCGTGACGCCCTCTTGGCTAGCGCTATGGCGGCGGTTGGTATCGCTGTTGCTCGGCGCGGCGCTGCTGGGCTGGCTGATGGGTCATCCAACGCTGACGTTGCTGCTGGCTACCCTCGGGTGCCTGGCCTGGCAGTTGGGGCAACTGTACCGACTGGATCGCTGGCTGCGTGGCGACCGAAATGCCAGTCCGCCCCGGTTGGGGTGGATTTGGGACGACGTCGCCGACCACCTTGCCCGGTTGCGCCGGCAGAGCCGCAAGCGCAAGCGCAAGCTCAGTAAATTGTTCCGGCAATTTCAGCAGGCCACCGCCGCGCTACCGGACGCCGCCGTGGTGCTTGGCGAGGACGACCGGATGGTGTGGTGCAACGGCGCGGCCCAACGCCTGCTGGGTCTGTCGCCGACGCGGGATGTGGGCCGGCCCATTGTCCATCTGGTGCGCCATCCGGGTTTCGTGGCGTTTCTGACCCAGCGACGTGCGAGCGATGGCGTGGAGTTTCCCTCGCCGGTGGATGACGCCCTGCTGCTGGGCGCCCGACTCGTGCCCTACGGCAAGAAACAGCGCTTGCTGTTGGCGGCCGATGTTTCCCAACTCCGGCGACTGGAGCAGATGCGGCGCGATTTCGTCGCCAACGTCTCGCATGAGCTGCGCACCCCGCTGACGGTGATCAGCGGTTATCTGGAAACCCTGCTCGACAGCGAGGATCCCGCCCTTGAGACTTGGCGGCAACCGCTGCATCGGATGCAGGAGCAGACGCGCCGGATGCTGCATATCATCGAGGATTTATTGCTGCTGGCCCGGTTGGAAGCGCGCAAGGAACCGTCGCCGCGCCAACCGGTGAACGTTCCGGCGCTGCTGGAGGATATCGCCGACGACGCCCTCGCGCTCAGCGGCGAGCAGGGGCACCAGATCGAGGTGAACGCCGAGCCGACGCTGTGGATTCTGGGTTGCGAAAAGGACCTGCGCAGCGCCTTCGCCAATCTGGCGTTCAACGCGGTGCGCTATACCCCGGCCGGTGGACGAATCGCGCTGCGCTGGTTCGCCGATGCCGGCGGTGTTCATCTGGTGGTGGAAGACAACGGCGAGGGCATCGCGCCCCCGCATATTCCGCGCTTGACCGAACGCTTCTATCGGGTCAACCGTGACCGCTCGCGGGGTAGTGGCGGCACCGGGTTGGGTTTGTCCATCGTCAAGCATGTGTTGAACCATCACGGCGGCCACTTGCGGATCGCCAGCGAACTGGGGGTCGGCAGCGTGTTTACCTGCGATTTTCCCGCCGAGGCGCGCGTGGCGCCGACGGCGGTGGTGGCCCGAACCGTAACCGATCACCGGTGATAAACTGCGACTATCGCCGTCGAGGGGAGTGCCCATGAAATTATTACTGGTTCGCCATGCCATCGCCGAGGAGGCGGAGGCTTTCATCGCCGCGGGTGGTACCGATGCGCGGCGGCCGCTGACCGAGGTTGGACGCAAGAAGATGCGCAAGGGCGCCAATCGTCTGCGCACGCAGTTGGGACTGATCGACGTGCTGGCGCACAGTCCGCTGCTGCGCGCCCGCGAGACCGCCGAGATCATCGCCCGCGCCTGCGGCGATCCGCCGCTGGTGGAATGCGCCAGCCTGGATTACCGCTATCCGCCCGAGACGGTCGCGGACTGGCTGACGCAATATCCGGCCGATTATCTGGTGGTGGCAGTGGGCCACGAGCCACAACTGGGTTTGCTGGCGGGTTTGCTGGTGGCCGGCGAATCGCGTTCGCTGATGGTGTTCCGCAAGGGAGGGGTGGCCATGATCGAGTTTCCGGAGCAGGTGGAAGCGGGCATGGGCGTACTGCACTGGGCGCTGACCGCCGGACAGTTGCGCGGTTTGAAGCAGGATTGAAAATCAAGGAGGTTGCCATGTCTTCCGATGTCGTCGCCGCGATTGACCTGGGCTCCAACAGTTTTCACATGATCGTGGCCCGGATCGCCAACGACCATGTTCAGGTATTGGATCGAATCCGGGAGATGGTGCAACTGGCCGCCGGTCTGGATGCGCGGAATCGGCTGGCCGAGGACGCGCAGCAACGCGCGCTGGACTGTCTGGCCCGGTTCGGCCAGCGCCTGCGGCATATTCCGCCGGAGCAGTTGCGCATCGTCGGCACCAACACCCTGCGCCAGGCGCGCAACAGCGCCGAATTCCTGGCCCGGGCCGAGGAGGTACTGGGGCATAACGTCGAGATCATCAGCGGCCAGGAAGAAGCGCGATTGATCTATCTGGGGGTGGCGCACAGCGTCGCCGACGCGCCGGGCCGGCGCCTGGTGGTGGACATCGGCGGCGGCAGCACCGAATTCATCATCGGCGAAAAGTTCGATCCTCTGCACCTGACCAGCCTGAAGATGGGTTGCGTCAGTTTGAGCCGGGCCTGCTTCGA
Source organism: Candidatus Contendibacter sp. (assembly GCA_029624675.1). Lineage (GTDB taxonomy): Bacteria > Pseudomonadota > Gammaproteobacteria > Competibacterales > Competibacteraceae > Contendibacter. The sequence continues at coordinate 330,646 of JARSSP010000041.1, read as the reverse complement.
CGAGGGCCGGATCACCGAGGCCCGGATGCGCCAAGCGGAACTGATCGTGCAACTGCGGATGGAGCCGGTGCGCGAGGAGTATTTGGAACGGGGTTGGGAGCGGGCGACCGGCGCCTCGGGCTCGATCAAGGCCATCCAGGAGGTGGTGACGCGGGAGGGGTGGTGCCGCGATGGCATTACCCTGGAAGCGTTGCGGCGGTTGCGGACCGCGCTGCTGGAGGCGGGCAGTACGGGGGTGATCGCTACCCGCTGGCAACTGGAACCGGCGCGGGCGCGGGTGTTCACTGGTGGCTTCGTGGTGCTGCACGGGTTGTGCGAGGCGCTGAACGTCGAGCGGATGGAGGTGTCGGACGGCGCGTTGCGGGAAGGGGTAATCTACGATCTGCTGGGACGCATCCGCCACGAGGACGTGCGCGATCGCACCATCACCACCGTGATCCGCCGCTACGGCTTGGACGAAGCCCAGGCCGAGCGGGTCAACGCGACGGCGCTGGAGCTGCTAGGCCAGGTTCGGGAGAGTTGGTGGCTGACGACCGATGACTGTGGCCGGATTCTGGAATGGGCGGCCCGGCTGTACGAGATCGGTCTGTTGCTGTCCCACGGCGATTATCACAAGCACGGTGCCTATATCCTGGAACATGCCGATCTGTCGGGTTTCTCGCGCGGCGATCAGCGGGTGCTGGCAGCCCTGGTGCGGCGCCATCGCCGGTCCTTTCCGGCGGACGCCTTCGCCCACCTGCCGAGGGAATGGGTGCAGCCGGCCCGGCGGCTGTGCGTCCTGTTGCGCTTGGCGGTGGTGTTGCACCGTGGCCGCAGCCGGCAACCGTTGCCGCCGCTGATGCTGGTCGTGAATCAGCAGCGCCTGGATCTGCGGTTTCCTCCCGGTTGGTTGGAGGAGCACCCGCTGACCCGCGCCGATCTGGAGGCGGAAGCGCGGTATTTGAAAAAAGCGGGATTTCGGTTGGAGTTTGGTTGAGCGGTATTTATCTATCCATCATCGCCGACGGTCGCGAGATTGTGCCAAGGAGGAGGATGATTGAATGGACGGGTCCCTTTTTGTCGCGATCTTCGTGCCCACAACAGATGAACAGGGAAATGACTCCAATGGCAGTCGTGGCAAGCTAGCTACCGGTTACCTGGTTGGGAAAAACTTGGTCTTGACCGCGCGTTACATCCTGCAACCAGGACCGCCTTACTATCGTGATGAACACCGTCATATACGGATATGCTGGCATTGTTCCTGTCCCGGCGATCCAGCGGGCTGGCCTGTGGTTCCAGACGAGGACATTGTCTGGCCAAGTCAGGATGATCTGGACGCCGTCCTGATTCGCTGTCCCTTGCCGGGCGATCCGGTGGTTCCGGGTATTGTTTCCCACGACCGACCCCTCGTCAGGATGAAGTGGACCGGCGAGGGGTTCCCTGGCGTTACCCGGTACATGGAACGGCAATCCACCAACAGCTTCAGCGGCAACGTATGCTCCAAGGCTTCGGATGAAGCCTGCTTTGAGTTGACTGTGGAGAATGGGCCAGAGGAAGAGGATGACTGGAAAGGGATCTCTGGTATGCCGGTGTTCATCGGCCGCAAGATTATCGGGATTGTGCCAAGCGTTCCACCAAACGCCAAGGTCAGGAAGCTAGGCGTAACTCCGACCTGGAAATTGCTCGACGACAAGGTGTTCCATGGGACGATTTATGGCGAACGCCACCCGCCCGCCAAAAAAGCCAAGGACAAGCTCATCAAAGTGCTCAAACGGTCATCATCCGCAGTCGAGGCCCTAATTGATCAAGGGCAAATCGATATCGATATGATGGGTCCCGACAGTGAGCGACGGATCGAGCGATTCGCCGAGAGCTTGCTACTCCCAGGAAAGGATTCCCGCGCCGTGATCGATGCTTTGTATCAGGCGTATCGTTCGCTCCGCGAAGAAGACGATGAAAACGGCGCGCAGAGCGCGAAGGCTGCGGAAGCTCTTGTGAGCGCCGCGCACCTTATCGTGCCGGCTATCTACGACTACGGCGTCATCCAGTGGACTCGTCACCAGCAAGATGCTTCCCTGGTGCCACTACCTGTCCATCTCAAGACCAGCGCCGAGATCATCATGGCTGGCGTGGATGGCCGCGAAATCCAGCTTCATCAGCGCAAAAGCGAAAAAGATTATCCGGAAGGCAAGCTTAGCTTGCCGCAAATACCCGAGTGCGGCATCGACCCTGAAAATGCAATCGCTAGGGAAGTCCAGAAAAATCATTTGGACAGGAAATATAATCCAACGGCGAAGGTAGAGGTATCCCGTCATCGGCTCGACGTTTATCTGGAATCTCAGTATTACCAGCCTCAAGGTGGCGCGCCGAAACGCACGCCAGATGAGCGCATCAGACTCACGGCTCGTGCGCTGGATAGAATACGCCGTTCAACAGGCCAGACTTTGTACATGCTTTTCTATCTTCCTCAAGAAGTTGAAGTACAGCAAGCTATACGTTCCCTGGTTCAGGACCTTAAAAAAGATTACCCGGCCATTATGTTCCTGAGCCTGGATCTCACAGCCGAGCAGGAGGAGCAGGATCAAGATTTGCTCTATCCCTTGTGCTGCATGCTTCCCGTGAAAGAACCTGAAACACTAGACGTTCCTCCAATATTACCCACCGAATTGCCGGAGACTCCATCCTCCATGGGCACGAAAAGATTCAAAATTGCGCTTTCCTTCCCCGGTGAACATCGGGATTTCGTGAAGCAAGTCGCGGCACGCCTGGCCGACCAAGTCGGTCGTGACCGAGTTTTGTATGACAAATACTACGAAGCCGAATTTGCCCGCCCCGATCTCGACACTTATTTGCAGCGTCTCTATCACGACGAATCCGAGCTGATCGCCGTGTTCCTGTGCGCTGATTACGAGCGTAAGGAATGGTGTGGTCTCGAATGGCGGGCTGTCCGCGACCTGATCAAGAAGCGCCAGGCATCCACCGTCATGCCGTTGCGCTTCGACAATACAGAGATTCCCGGTCTGTTCTCGATTGATGGTTATGTCTGGATCGGCGGTCGCGCGCCGGAGGAAATCGCCGATCTGATTCTACAACGATTGCAAGTCAACGCCGGGCAGCCTCCCGCTTCCTTTCCATCGAATCCGCCTGTGTCTCCGCCACCGGCACCGCCATCGCCCGCGTTGCTCGTCTGGCGGAAGAAACTCGCTTTCCTGGAAACGGAAGATGCCAAAGCCGTCGATCCGGCCCAGAAATTCAAGCTTCAGGAAGACATCGCCGAGGCCAAGGCCAAGATTCGCGAACTTGGAGGGTCGGCATGAGCGATCTTCCCAGGAAGCGCATGAAGAGCGTTGACGGCGACAAAGTGCTCCTGGATCGGCCCAAAGCCGCCCCGGAGCAGGTACACGTTTTCGGCCAGCGCGAAATCGACGCCATCGACGCCGCCCTGGCCGCCCGGCGCCCGCTGCTGGTGCGCGGCGAGCCCGGCATCGGCAAGAGCCAGCTCGCCCTCGCGGCGGCGGTCGATCTCGGTCGTGCCTACGTCCAGCACGTCGTCGATTCCCGCACCGAGTCCCGCGATTTGCTGTGGCATTTCGACGCCGTCGCCCGGCTGGCCGACGCCCAGTTCAAGGGCGCGCTGCGCGAGGTTAAGAGCCGGTGCCGCAGCGACTTGCATCGAGAGTTAGTGGTGGAGAACTACCTGCATCCCCGCGTGCTGTGGTGGGCTTTCGATTGGGAAAGCGCCCGGAAGCAGGCCATTAAGGCGCGCCGGCCCGACGAGCCGCCCCAGCTTCCCGGCTGCGACCCCAATAATGGCTGCGTGGTGCTGATCGACGAGATCGACAAGGCCGAGACTGACGTGCCGAACGGCCTGCTGGAAGCGCTCGGCGCCGGTCGTTTCACGCCCCAGGGGTTGACGGAGCCGGTCATGGCCATCGGCGAGCCGCCGCTGGTCATTATCACCACCAACGAGGAACGCGCCCTGCCGGACGCCTTCATCCGCCGCTGTCTGGTGCTGCACCTGCACCTGCCGGACGCGGCCAAAGAAGAAGACAAGCTGATCAAACACTTGATTGATCGCGGAAAGGCCCATTTCGAGAATGCCGACCCCGAACTGCTGGGGGAGGCGGCGAAGTTGCTGGTTCAGGATCGCCGCAAAGCCGAGCAGGAACGCTGGCTACCGCGGCCGGGTCAAGCGGAATACCTGGATTTGGTGCGCGCCGTGCTCGATTTGGGCTCCGATCCGAAGCAGCAGCAAGACCTGTTGGCTCAGGTATCGCGTTACGTGCTGAAAAAGCATCCAGGCTATGAATTGAATTCTCCCTCTCCTCTTGGAAAAGGGTTGGGGTGAGGGGCTGAGCCGTTGAAAAGCGACCCTCACCCCCAGCCTCTCTCCCAAAGGGCGAGGGGAGTTTTGAGCCCGACCGGCGCCTGTGGCCGCGCCGACCTAGCGCGGGCGCTGGCCAGGGGCGATTCCACGCTAGCCGACGCGCTCGCGGGTTTGCTCGGGTTCGAGGTTGCCGCCAAACTTGTTGTTGGGACTGGGCAAACTGGACAGTCCCCAGGAGTTGCGGTGGGGGAAGGCACCGTTGCGGCGCAACCCGAATTTCAAACCAAGCCGCTGATTGAAGTTCCCTTCTGGCGCCTCGAAGATTACGAGGCCATCGTTCCCGAGGAGCCCGGCCCGGAACGCCGGCCCATTCCCGTCGAAACGGTCGTTTGGCGCAACCGGCCCGAAGCCTCGCCTGTCATCCGCCTGCTCGCGCCCTGGCGCGAGTTGCAACCGCGCTTGCGCGCCGCCTTGGCCTTGCCGCGCGAGGGGCGGGAAATTGACATCAATCGGATCGTGCATCGCCTGAGTTGCGGCCAGTGGCTGGATCGCTTGCCGCACGAGCGACATCGCCGGTGGGGGCCGTGCCTGCAACTGGTCATCGACCGGAGCGAGCATCTGGTTCCCTACTGGACCGATCAAGACCAGGTGCGCGGCGAACTGGCGCGGCTGTTCGCGGCCCAGGATTTGGAGCAAGCGGTGTTTCACGAAGGCTTGGACGAGCCGCGTCTGCTGGGTGCGTCCGCGTCCGAAAGCTACCGACCCCCAGCGGGCGGTGTCGTGCTGGTGCTCGGTGATCTCGGTGGCCTGACGGCGCGGGCGGCGGACGAGGATAATCCCTGGCTCGATCTCGGCCGGCGGATCACGGCGGCCGGTTCTCGGCCCGTGGCGCTGCTGCCCTGTCCTCTCAAACGCTGTCCAGAGGTGCTGCGGCGCGATTGGCAGCTTGTTCCATGGGAGCGGCCCCGCGGTTCCGCGGTCACCGACCGCCGCATTTTGCGCGAGCGCGCGGAGCGTCTGTTGCGTCTGGTCTCTCCAGCCGTACGCATTGAACCGGGCTTCTTGCGCGCGGTGCGTCTGAGCCTGGGCGCGGACGAAGCTGACGCTGGGACCGAATCCGATGTCTGGCAGCACCCGGCCATCGCCAGCACCCACAGCGAGGCCGCCACGCTCAACCTCAAGTACGCCAAGGAAATGCGCGCCGCCTTCGCGGCCGAATCCATTGGCCGTCAACGGCAAGTTCTTGACCTGTTGCAGCGTTGGCGCGGCCCTCTGCCGCAAGCAATCTGGTTCGAGGAAATCCGCGAACTTACGCCCGTTTCGCAAGAAGCGTTGCCTGACCCGGAAGATTTGGAAGACGCGCGTCGTTTCTTCGCTTCCATCTCCGGCCGCCTTGAATCGACTGTCAACGGCCCTTCCGATGTTGCCGTCGGCGCTTGGTGGAGTCGGGTTCGCAACCGCGCCACCGACGATTTCTGGACCATCGACGATATCGGCACCCGCCTGCTGCGCATCGACTGGCTACGGAACCGGCATCGTCCCGATTACCGACCCCCGGTCCCGTGTGACCCCGCACTGTTGCCGGCGGCGCCGGGACAGCCTGAGTATCGCTACGAGCTGCGCCAGGAAGGCGATGAACTGGTTTTATTCCCGGCCCCGCCGACGGCGATCAGCGCAACCGATGCGGGCAGCTACCTGAGCGCTCTGCGCACCGTAAATCGGCTCGTTCAAATTCTCAGAACCGCGCCTGTCGACCCCGACCGCAACGTCTTCTGGCGCTCCGGCCAACCGCCGCGCTGGGCCGACACCTGGGGCACGGACGAGTACGGCCACTGGGTCACCTTCAGCGTTGAAGGGGTCACCCAAAAAATGCGCTGGATCGAGCCCGGCGCGTTCCTGATGGGGTCGCCGAAAGACGAGCCGGAACGCTACGACGATGAAGGCCCCCAGCATTCCGTAACGATCAGCCAAGGCTTCTGGCTGTTCGACACCGCCTGCACTCAGGCGCTGTGGGAAGCGGTGATGGGCGAGAACCCGAGCGGGTTCAAAGGCGCGAACCGCCCGGTGGAAACTGTCAGTTGGAACGATTGCCAGGATTTTCTCAAGCGGCTGAACGAACGCCTGCCCGGACTCGACCTGGCCCTGCCGTCCGAAGCCCAGTGGGAATATGCCTGCCGCGCCGGGACGACCACTCCCTTTAGCTTCGGTCTCAACATCACCCCCGAGCAGGTCAATTACGACGGCAACAATCCCTACGCGGGCGGCAAAAAGGGCCGTTATCGACAAGAAACCGTGCCGGTGGCGAGCCTGCCGCCGAATCCATGGGGCCTGTACGAGATGCACGGTAATGTTTGGGAGTGGTGCCAGGACCACTGGCACGATAACTACCAAGGCGCTCCGACCGACGGCTCGGCTTGGGAAGACCGCACAGCCGGCGCGTACCGTGTCCTGCGCGGCGGGTCCTGGCGCAACCTCGCGCGCTTCGTGCGGGCGGCGTACCGCAACCACGACCACCCCGACGACCGCGATGACTTCATCGGTTTTCGCTGTGCCCGAGTTCGGGTCGCGAGCCCAGACAGCCAGGAGGGAGCGGAGCCGGCGGGACCGGCGAGGGGCCGGCAGGCGGAGCGCCGGCCCGAGCAGGGCCCGCTCGGCGGAGCGACCGGCGCGCAACCCACCTTGCTGCGTCTTGACGCGGTTCCGCCCCAAAATCGCCACGCGTTGCCCCAAACGCCGGCCTTCCATATCCACACCGACCGCGAGCATCTCGTTTTTGGTCGATTTTCCCTACGGGACTGCCCATGGGCCAGCGCCATCGGCCGCGACCGCTTCGGGCTGTGGTGCGAAATCGTCGTCGAACCCCAGCGGAGCGGCGAGCCCGTCATCCAGCGCCTGCGCTGGATTCCGCCAGGACGGTTCTGGATGGGTTCGCCGGATGAAGAGACCCAAGGGCTAGCGAAAGAAGAATACGAGCGTGAGTGGTTCGAGCGGGAACATCCCCGCCACCTCGTGACCTTGACCGAGGGCTACTGGCTATTCGACACGCCCTGCACTCAAGCCTTGTGGGAAGCGGTGATGGAGAAGAACCCGAGCCGATTCCAGAGTCCGACCCGGCCGGTGGAGCGGGTGAGTTGGAACGATGCGCAGGATTTTCTGAAGCGACTCAACAACCGGATTCCCGGTCTCGACCTGACGCTGCCCAGCGAGGCCCAATGGGAATACGCCTGCCGGGCCGGAACCGAGACGGCGATCTACACCGGCGAGTTGGCGATTCGGGGCGAGCGCAACGCCCCGGCGCTCGATCCCATCACCTGGTACGGCGGCAACAGCGGGTTCGAATTCGACTTGAAGGACGGCGAAAACAGCTCGGATTGGCCGGAAAAACAATACCCGCACACGAAGGCGGGAACACGGCCGGTCAAGCTCAAACGGGCCAATCCCTGGGGCTTGTACGACATGCTGGGCAATGTCTGGGAGTGGTGCCAGGACGGCATGAGGAATTACGATCAGAACGCCCAAATCAACCCGATAGGCTCCCTGGATGCCGGCGCGGACCGTGTCCTGCGCGGCGGGTCCTGGGTCAGCGGCGCGCGCCACGTGCGGGCGGCGTTCCGCAACCACGCCCACCCCGACTACCGCCTTGTCTACATCGGTTTTCGCTGTGCCCGAGTTCGGGTCGCGAGCCCGGCCAGTCAGTCAGCAGGAAAGAGCGACGTGCCCGGCGCCGGGGTCGCCCCAAGCGGAGCGCCGGGGCGCCAAGGCGACGGGACGCGGAGCGAAAGGCCGGCACGAAGTGGCGGTTCGACAAAAACGAAGCGGAGCAAGTAAACGGCGATGCACCTGCGCTTTTTCACCATCCCGATCCACGGCGGCGACGCAGTTGCCGCCGAACTCAACCGCTTCCTCGGCGCGCACCGCATCCTGACCATCGACCGCTCGTTGGTCCAGGACGGCGCCAACAGCGCCTGGGCCTTGTGCGTCAGCTTCGAGCCGGCGGCGGACCCTTCCCAACCCAGCAAGCGCGGCGGCAAGGTCGACTACCGCGAGGTGTTGAACGAGCAGGACTTCGCCGTCTTCGCCCGGCTGCGGACGCTGCGCAAGGAATTGGCCGACGGCGAGGGGATTCCCGCCTACGCCGTGCTGACCAACGAGCAACTGGCCGAGATCGTTCAACGCCGGGTCCAAAGCGCGGCCGCCCTGCGCGAGATCGCCGGCGTCGGCGAGGCCCGCGTCGAGAAATACGGCGAGGCCTTTTTGCGCCTGCTGCGCGAAGCGTTCCCCGCGCCTGGCGTTACCTCGCCCGAGCCGGCCGGTGCGGCGTAGCCGGGTCGGCCTCGCCGCCATCGCCGACTGGCACAACCTGGCGGCGGCGTTTCAGCGCGCCGCGCGGGGCAAGAGTCAGCGGGACGAGGTGCGGCGGTTCCGCGCCGACCTGAACGGCGAACTGGCGAATCTGCGCGAAGCCCTGCTCGACGGTTCGGTTGAGGTTGGCCAGATGCGCTCTTTTCACATCCGCGATCCCAAGCCCCGCATCATCCACGCCCCCTGTTTTCGCGAGCGCGTGCTGCACCATGCCGTCATGGCCCACGTCGGGCCGATCCTGGATCGCGCCCTGGTGGACGACACCTACGCCTGCCGGGTCGGCAAGGGCGCGCTGGCCGCCGTGCAGCGCGCCCAGCACCACGCGCGCCGCTGGCCCTGGTACGCCCAGATCGATATCCGGTCTTACTTTGCCAGCATCGACCACGACGTGTTGCTTGCCCTGCTGGAGCGCCGCTTTAAGGACCGGGGCCTGTTGGCGTTGCTCGCGCGCATCGTCGAATCCCACCACGCCGAACCCGGCCGGGGCTTGCCCATCGGCGCCCTGACCTCGCAGCACTTCGCCAACTACTATCTGGCCGGCCTCGACCGGCTGCTGCTCGAAGGCTACCGGGTGCGGGGCCTGGTGCGCTATATGGACGACCTGGTCTGGTGGGGCGACAGCAAGGACGCCGTGCGCGACGCCCTCGCCCAAGCCCATGCCTACACCCAAGACCGCTTGCGCCTGACCGTCAAGACGCCGGTCCAGATCGGGCGGAGTCGCGCCGGCCTGCCGTTCTGCGGCTATCGGATTTTGCCAAGTCGGCTGCTGCTGTCGCGCCGGCGCAAACGTCGCTACATCGAGTGCCGCCGCGACTGGGAAACCGCCTACGCGGCGGGCCGGATCGACGTCCGCGCGCTCCAGGCCGGCTACGCCGCCGCCTTGGCCATCACCGCCCACGCGGACGCCGCCGCGTGGCGACGGGAACAGTTGCGGCGCTGCCCGCTTGCGCCCGCCTTATGCGAACTCTAAAAATCCCCCCTCGCCCCCCTTTGCCAAAGGGGGGAACGGCAACGCGCCATTCGCGAGCCAAGTGGGTATGACGATTTCCGGTAATCCTTTAAGCTGGTCAGCCGGGACGGCGGTCGGACAGCCGGCGCGAACCGTGTCCTGCGCGGCGGGTCCTGGAACAACAACGCGCGCAACGTGCGGGCGGCGTACCGCAACCACGACCACCCCGACAACCGCAATGACAACATCGGTTTTCGCTGTGCCCGAGCTCGCGACCGGACCGGAGGGTCCGAACCCGAACAGACCGCCGTCCTGGGCGTTCCTCCCGGATCGCCAAAACCCCAAGGCCGCCGGCGTGCCAGTAGTGGGAGCGGATGCCCCGCGAACCCTCGCCGGTTGGCCGTCCTCACGCCATCCGTAACCCGCCATGACCGCGCGCATCGTCGACACCGCCCAGCACCCGCTGGCCACCGGCTGCCCGCCCCGCTGGGCCAGCGGCTGGGGGCAGGATCGTTACGGCGTCTTCGTCGAATTCACCCTGCAAGAGATCACCCAACGGCTGCGCTGGATTCCGCCAGGACGGTTCTGGATGGGTTCGCCGGATGAAGAGACCCAAGGGCTAGCGAAAGAAGAATACGAGCGTGAGTGGTTCGAGCGGGAACATCCCCGCCACCTCGTGACCTTGACCGAGGGCTACTGGCTATTCGACACGCCCTGCACTCAAGCCTTGTGGGAAGCGGTGATGGAGAAGAACCCGAGCCGATTCCAGAGTCCGACCCGGCCGGTGGAGCGGGTGAGTTGGAACGATGCGCAGGATTTTCTGAAGCGACTCAACAACCGGATTCCCGGTCTCGACCTGACGCTGCCCAGCGAGGCCCAATGGGAATACGCCTGCCGGGCCGGAACCGAGACGGCGATCTACACCGGCGAGTTGGCGATTCGGGGCGAGCGCAACGCCCCGGCGCTCGATCCCATCACCTGGTACGGCGGCAACAGCGGGTTCGAATTCGACTTGAAGGACGGCGAAAACAGCTCGGATTGGCCGGAAAAACAATACCCGCACACGAAGGCGGGAACACGGCCGGTCAAGCTCAAACGGGCCAATCCCTGGGGCCTGTACGACATGCTGGGCAATGTCTGGGAGTGGTGCCAGGACGGCATGAGGGATTACGATGAAAACGCCCAGACGAATCCCGTGGGTTCCCTGGACACCGGCGCGTACCGTGCCCTGCGCGGCGGGTCCTGGCCCAACCTCGCGCGCGACGTGCGGGCGGCGTACCGCTGCCGCGCCCCCCTCGGCAACCGCAATGACTTCATCGGTTTTCGCTGTGCCCGAGTTCGAGGCGAGCCTGGCCAGCCGACGCCATGAAGTCTGCTTCCCCAAAAAGACTACACTGTCGGCCATGAGCCACGACGACGCCTCGTACAAGACGCTGTTTTCGGCCCCGGAAGTGGTGCGGGACCTGATCCTGGGCTTCGTCCCGGACGACTGGCTGCACGGCCTGGACTACGCCACCCTGGAGCGGGTGTCGGGCAGCTACGTCACCGACGACCTGCGCGACCGGGCCGACGACATGGTCTGGCGGGTGAAGGTCGAAGGGGAGTGGGTGTACCTGTATCTCCTGATCGAATTTCAGAGTACGGTCGATCCCTGGATGGCGGTGCGGATCATGACCTACGTGGGCCTCCTGTACCAGGACCTGATCAAGCAGAAGCAGGTGTTGCCCGAGCGGCGTCTGCCGCCGGTGCTGCCGATCGTGCTGTACAACGGCGGCGGCAAATGGACGGCGGCGACCGATGTGGCGGACCTGATCCCGCAGCCGCCGGGGCTGCTGGCGCGACACCTCCCCCATCTGGAATACCTGCTGATCGACGAGAACCAATACGATGTGACCGAGCTGGCGGCGATGCAAAACCTGGTCGCGGCGGCGATCCGGTTCGAGCGCCCGGACAGCGCGGCGGCGCTGATGGCGCTGATCGAAACCGTGAACGGCTGGCTGGAGGGGCAGCCCGAACTCAAGCGGACGTTCGCGTTGTGGATTCGGGCGATGGTGTTGCGGCACAGCCGGAATCGCCTGGTGTTGCCGAAGGTGCGTGACTTGAAGGAGTTGAAAATGACTTTAACCGATCGGTTTGACGCCTGGGCTCGCGAGTACGAGCGGAAAGGTATCGAGAAGGGCATCGAGAAGGGCATCGAGAAGGGCATTGAGAAGGGCATCGAGAAGGGCATTGAGAAGGGGGAAGCGCTGTTGTTGCAGCGGCTGTTGGTTCGGCGGTTCGGCCCGCTACCTGGCGAGTTGATGGCGCGGATTGGCTCGGCCACCAAGGAGCAGATCGAGCGATGGAGCGACCGCGTTTTGGACGCGGCCAGCCTGGACGACGTCTTCCGCCCCTAAAGAGCGCGCCAAGCGGAGCCACGGAACTCCGTCTCCGCCCGGTTGCGTGCGTCGCGCAAAAAACTGGCCGATGGCAGGGGCTTTGAATCGACCGCGAGTTTACTGTGAACGCTCCCCCCATCATCGACACCGCCCAGCACCCGCTGGCCACCGGCTGCCCGCCCCGCTGGGCCAGCGGCTGGGGGCAGAGCTGTAGAGCCGTAGGGCGGGTTAGCGGAGCGTAACCCGCCGAAACCACAGCCGAATCGGTGGGTTACGGGCTGACGCCCTAACCCACCCTACGACTTGGCACAAAACCTATTGCTCCAACCGCCGCCGAAACGCTGCGTAATACAGCATCGGGATGAAGACCAGCGTCAGAGCCGTAGGGCGGGCTAGCGGAGCGTAACCCGCCGAAACCACAGCCGAATCGGTGGGTTACGGGCTGACGCCCTAACCCACCCTACGACTTGGCACAAAACCTATTGCTCCAACCGCCGCCGAAACGCTGCGTAATACAGCACCGGGATGAAGACCAGCGTCAGTAGGGTGGAAACCAGGATGCCGAAAATCAGCGAAATCGCCAGCCCCCGGAAAATTGGATCGTCGAGGATGAACAGTGCCCCGAGCATGGCCGCCAGCGCGGTCAAAATGATCGGCTTGGCCCGCACCGCGCTGGAACGGATCACCGCCTCCTGAAACGGCACGCCGTTAGCGACTTCCAGATTGATGAAATCCACCAGCAGGATCGAGTTGCGGACGATGATGCCGGCCAGCGCGATCATGCCGATCATCGAGGTGGCGGTGAACTGGGCGTGCAACAGGGCGTGACCGGGCATCACCCCGATGATGGTTAGCGGGATTGGGGCCATGATGATCAGCGGCGCCAGGTAGGAGCGGAACTGCGCCACCACCAGCAGGTAAATCAGGATCATGCCCACGCCGTAGGCGATGCCCATGTCGCGGAAGGTTTCGTAGGTGATCTGCCACTCGCCGTCCCACTTCAGGCTGTAACCGTAAGGGTTGTCCGGCTGGCGGATGAAGAATTGCTCCAGCTTGCCGCCGGCGATGCGTTGGTCGCGCAGGGCACCGAAGATCTCGAACATGCCGTACAACGGGCTGTCCAGCTTGCCGGCCATGTCGCCGAACACGAAGACGACGGGCAGCAGATCCTTGTGGTAGATGGCGTTCTCGCGCTGGGTTTTCTCGACTTCGGCGATTTCCGACAGCGGCACCAATTGGCCGCCCTGGCTTCGGGTCTTCAGCGCCAGCACGCTGGCGATATCGGCTTGATCGGCGGTCGGTAGTTGGAGCCGTAACGGGATCGGATACTTGGCGGTTTTGGAGTGCAGGAAACTGACATCCTCGCCGCGCAAGGCGGTGGCGAGATCGGCGACGACCGCCTGTTGCGACACGCTGAGCAACGCCGCCTTTGCTCGATCCACATGGGCAATCAGCCGTTCGGACGGCGTTTCAACCGTGTCGTCGATGTCGACGATATCCGGCGTGGCGGCGAACGCTGCACGGACTTGCTGGGCAGCGGCGATCTGGCCCGAGTAGTCCAGGCCGTAGACTTCGGCAACCAGCGGCGCCATGACCGGCGGGCCAGGCGGCACCTCGACCACCTTGACGTTGGCGTCGTACTTCCGTCCGATTTCCTGCAACGGGCCGCGCACCGCCAGGGCGATGTCGTGGCTCTGGCGATGGCGGTGCTTTTTGTCCACCAGGTTGACCTGAATATCGCCGACGTTGGCGCCAGCGCGCAGGTAATACTGGCGTACCAGGCCGTTGAAGTTGATTGGCGCGGCGGTGCCGGCGTAGACCTGATAGTCGGTCACTTCCTCGACCGTGGCCAGGTAACGGCCCAGTTCGCCCAGGACCCGCGCGGTTTGTTCCAGGGTCGTTCCTTCCGGCATGTCCACGATCACCTGAAATTCCGACTTGTTGTCGAAGGGCAGCATCTTGAGCACGACGAGTTGGAAATACGCCAGACTGACCGAGCCGCCGATCAGCAGCAGCACGCCCATACCCAGCGCCCAGCGTAATGGCCGACCTTCATTGCCGCGCAGGAACGGCCCGACCACCCGTCGAAACAGACGGTGGGAAAAGTTTTCTCCCCCCTCGCCCTGTGGGAGAGGGGTGGGGGGTGAGGGGGTGTGTTGCTCCACCACCGGCCGCAATACCTTGTAGGTCAGCCACGGCGTGAACACGAAGGCGACCGCTAGTGAAATCAACATGCCCATGCTGGAGTTGATCGGGATCGGGCTCATGTACGGTCCCATCAGCCCGGAGACGAAGGCCATCGGCAGCAGGGCGGCGATCACGGTAAAGGTGGCCAAAATGGTCGGACCACCGACCTCGTCCACCGCCAGCGGAATCGCCTCGACCAGGTTGCGCCCGCCCAACTGGATATGGCGGTGGATGTTTTCCACCACCACGATGGCGTCATCCACCAGGATGCCGATGGAGAAGATCAACGCGAACAGCGACACCCGGTTGAGGGTGAAGCCCCAGGCCCAGGAGGCGAACAGGGTGATGGTCAGGGTCAGGATCACCGCCGCGCCGACGATGAACGCCTCGCGCCAGCCCAGCGCCACCCACACCAGGCCGATCACCAGCGCGGTGGCGAAGATCAGCTTGGCAATCAGGGTCATCGCCTTGTCGTTGGCGGTGACGCCGTAGTTGCGGGTCACGGTGACGTTGACGCCCTCGGGAATGAAGGTGCCCTTGAGTTGCTCGACCCGCTCCAAAATTTGATCAGCGATCTGGACCGCGTTCTCGCCCGGTTTCTTGGCGATGGCCAGGGTCACGGCGGGAAATTCGCCCTTGACCGGGATGCCGCTCGCCTCATTGGCCGGACCCGTGCCCAACCAGACATAGCGTTCCGGCGTGTCGGGGCCGAGGCCGATCTCGGCGACATCGGCCAGATAGACCGGCGCTCCCTGATGCAGGCCCACCACCAGCGTCCCGATTTCCTCGGGGTCCACCAGGAAGCTACCGGCCTGCACCGGAATTTCCCGGTTGTCGCCGACCAGCGCCCCCGCGTCGGCCGAGGCATTGGCGGCTTGCAGCGCGCGGCGCAAATCTACTAGCGCCAGCCCGTAACCCGACAGCTTGGCGGGATCGAATCGTACTTGCACCACCCGGTCGGGAGCGCCAATGGTGTAAATCTCGCGGGTACCGGGAACGCGCTTCAACTCGGTTTCCAAGGTATGCGCCACCCGCGCCAGATCGTCGGCGCCGCGCTGGGGGTCCTCCGTCCACAAGGTCAGGCTGACGATGGGCACGTCGTCGATGCCCTTGGGTTTTACGATCGGTTGGCCAACCCCGAGATGGGATGGCAGCCAGTCGGCGTTGGAGTACAGCTTGTTGTAGAGCCGAACGATGGCGTCGGTGCGGGGCTGACCGACCAGAAATTGCACGGTCAACACCGCCAGACCGGGCCGGGAGACCGAGTAGACATGTTCCACGCCCTCGATTTCCGCCAACCTCTGCTCGGCTGGACCGCTGACCAGCCTTTCCACTTCCTGGGCGGTGGCGCCGGGAAAGGGAATGAAGACGTTAGCGAAGGTGACGTTGATCTGCGGCTCTTCCTCGCGCGGGGTGACCAGCACCGCGAACACGCCCATCAACAGGCCGACCAGCGCCAGCAGGGGCGTGATTTCGCTGAGCAGGAATTTTTTGGCGATGGCCCCGGACAGGCCGAGACGCGGTTCGGTGGCGTCGCTCATGTCACTTCCCCGCCGTCCGTTGCGGCTGATTCTTGAGGTAGACGCCGGCCTGGATCGGGTCCAACGCCACCGTCTCGCCCGGTTCCAGCCCGGCCAGAATCTCGACGGTTTCGCCCTCGATCCGACCTGGCCGCACCTGACGCAGGCTAACCCCGCCGTCCTTGACCACGTAGACGCCGCTGACCTCGCCGCGCTGAACCACGGCCTGCCGGGGCACGGTCAGCCGCTGAGCCTCGCCAATCCGGAAAGCGGTCTTGACGAACATGCCGGGGTAGAGTCCCTCGGTCTTCTTGGGTAGATCAACGCGAACCTTGAACACGTTGCTTTGGGGGTCGGCGTAAGGGAAGAACGTTAGCCGTTCGGCGGCGATGCTCTGGCCCCCGTTCGGCGGCAGCACCCGCGCCTGCTGGTGCTGGCGCACCGGCACGATCAGTCGTTGCGGTACGTTGGCGACGACGCGCAGTTCGTCGAGCGAGAAGCCGGTCATCAGCGGTTTGCCAGACTGGACCGATTCGCCCAACTGGACGTGGCGTTCGAGCACGATACCGCTGTAGGGCGCGTTGATGGTGGTGTAGCCCAGCGATTCCCTGGCGCGGGCGACGCCGGCTTGCGCGGCGTCGAGCTTGGCCTTGGCGGCGTTGAAACCAGCGGTGGCGGTGTCCATCTGCGCCTTGGAAACCAGTTGCTTTTCATAAATGCCACGCATGCGGTTGTACTCGGCCTGGGCTTCCAGAAAGCGGACCTCGGCTTCGCGCAGGCTGGCCTGGGCCTGCTCCAGCCCGGCGCGCTGTTCAACGTTGCGGATGCGGATGATCGGCGCGCCCTGGGGTACGAAGTCGTTGACGTCGACCAGGATTTCCTCGACCCGGCCGGCGGTCTGGGCGGAAACGGTGCTCTGGTGGACCGCCTCGACCACGCCGTCGAGAACTTGTTCATCGGGCAGGGTTTGTCGTTGAGCCGTGGCGACCGGGAAGGGAAGTTCGGCGGCAGGGAGCGCCGGCGCGATGGTCAGTAGGCACCCCCAAAGGAACGAACGAGCGAACAATGGCATGGCGGGTTCTCCCGAACCTGAAGTGATGCCGACGATATATTAGAAAACTCTAATATTTGCAAGCCGCGCTTGGAGTCAGGACGGGATACAGCGCTCTCGCCGCGTGGGTCTCCGAACGGGCGGGAATGGCGCGGTGGGGAATGGCGCCGGTTAGTGATGCAGAATCTGGCTGAGGAACAGCTTGGTCCGCTCGGACTCGGGGTGGGTGAAAAATTCCTCCGGCGGTTTTTCCTCGATGATCTCGCCGCCATCCATGAAGATGACCCGGTGTGCCACGGTCTTGGCGAAACCCATTTCGTGGGTGACGCAGATCATGGTCATGCCGTCCTCGGCCAGCGTCACCATGGTGTCCAGTACCTCCTTGATCATCTCTGGGTCCAGCGCCGAGGTCGGCTCGTCGAACAGCATGATCTTGGGATTCATGCACAGACTGCGGGCGATGGCGACCCGTTGCTGCTGGCCGCCCGAAAGTTGCCCCGGATACTTGTTGGCCTGCTCGGGAATCCTGACCCGTTCCAGGTAGCGCATGGCGATTTCCTCGGCCTGCCGACGCGGCAGCTTGCGGACCCAGATCGGCCCCAACGTGCAGTTTTCCAGCACGGTCAGGTGTGGAAACAGATTGAAATGCTGGAACACCATGCCAACCTCGCGGCGGATCCGTTCGATCTGCTTCACGTCGTTGCTCAGTTCCTGGCCGTCCACCACGATCCGGCCGCGCTGGTACTCCTCCAGGCGGTTGATGCAGCGGATGGTGGTCGATTTGCCCGAGCCGGATGGACCGCAGACCACGATGCGTTCGCCCTTGCGGACGGTCAGATTGATATCCTTGAGGACATGAAAGGCGCCATACCATTTGTGGATCGCTTCCATCCGGATCATGATCTGGTCGGATAGCGGCTTGACGGTGGGAGAGACGGAGGGTTCGGTCATCGGGTGGCTTCCTAACGCTTGTGGCCGGTATACAGATGTTTTTCCAGGTTCTGACTGTAGCGCGACATGCTGAAGCAGAACAGCCAATAGACGGTGGCGGCGAAGACATAGCCCTCGGTGGAGAAACCCAGCCAGGCCGGATTGGTGGTAGCGTTGTGGACGATGTTCATCAGATCGAACAGACCGATGATCAACACCAGCGAGGTATCCTTGAACAGGGCGATGAAGGTGTTGACGATGCCGGGGATGACCAGCTTCAACGCCTGCGGCAGCACGATCAGTCCCATGGTTTTCCAATAGCCCAGCCCCAGGGCGGCGGCGGCCTCGAACTGACCCTTGGGGATGGCTTGCAGGCCGCCACGCACCACCTCGGCCATGTAGGCGCCCTGGAACAGGGTGACGCCGATCAGCGCCCGCAGCAGCTTGTCGAAGTTCATGCCGGCCGGCAGAAACAGCGGCAGCATGACCGAGGACATGAACAGCACGGTGATCAACGGTACGCCGCGCCAGAATTCGATGAAGGTCACGCACAGGGTCTGGATGGCCGGCATCCGCGAGCGCCGGCCCAGCGCCAGCAACACGCCCAGCGGCAGAGCGGCGGTCATGCCGACTCCCGCGATCACCAGGGTCAGCAACAGCCCGCCCCACTGGCTGGTATCCACCACGGGCAAGCCGATCATCCCGCCCTTGAGCAATACGAAGGCGACCAAGGGATAGGCGATCAGCAGCCCCAGACCCAGACGGACCTTGAATTTGCTGGATACGGTGCGCACGAACAGCGGCGCCGCCCCCAGGATTAGCAGCAAGACGGCGGCGTTCACGCGCCAGCGTTGCTCGTCCGGGTAAAAGCCGTATAGGAATTGGTCGAGGTGGACCCGGATGAAGACCCAGCAGGCTCCGCCGGAGCGGCAAGCTTCACGGTCTTCACCGCTCCAGGCCGCATCCAGGAACGCCCAGCGCAACAGCGGCGGCAGAGTGACGTAGAGCAGGTAAACCGCTAGGAGGGTCAGGACGGCGTTGAGCGGCGAGGAGAACAGGCTGCGGCGCAGCCAGCCGACGACGCCGGTCGTACTGGTCGGCGGCGGGAGATTGGAGTGTGGAACGCGGGGTTCGGGCATCGGTCACCGCTCCACCAGCGCGACCCGCCGGTTGTACCAGTTCATCATGAGGGAAATCAGTAGGCTGATGGTGAGGTAGACCGCCATGGTGATGGCGATGCACTCGATGGCCTGGCCGGTCTGGTTGAGCACGGTGCCGGCAAAGGCGGAGACCAGATCGGGATAGCCGATGGCGGCGGCCAGCGAGGAGTTCTTGGTCAAATTGAGGTACTGATTGGTCAGCGGCGGGATGATCACCCGCAGCGCCTGCGGCAGGATGATCAGGCGCAGGGTCAGGCTGGAAGTGAGTCCCAGCGAGAGCGACGCTTCGGTCTGACCGTGGCTGACCGCCTGGATGCCGGCGCGGACGATCTCGGCGATGAAGGTGGCGGTGTAGATGGTCAGCGCCAGCAGCAGCGACGCCATTTCCGGGATGATCACCCAGCCGCCCCGGAAGTTGAAGCCCTGCAATTCCGGGATTTGCCAGACCAGCGGCGAACCGGCTAGCCAGAACGTCAGCAATGGCAGACCCAACAGTAGCGCCAGCGCGATCGAGAAGATGGGGAACTGCCGGCCGGTCGCCCGCTGTCGGCGCCGCGCCCAGCGCGCCAGTAGCACGGTCAGCACGACCGTGATCCCGAACGCCGCCAACACCCAGCCGAAACCGGTTTGGAATTCGGGCGCTGGCAGGTAGAGCCCGCGGATATTCAGGAACACCATGTCCCCCAGGTTCAAGCTTTGCCGGGGGGCCGGCATCGCCCGCAGCACGGCGAAGTACCAGAAGAAGATTTGCAGCAGGAGGGGGATATTGCGAAAGGTTTCGATGTAGACCAGCGCCAACCGGGAAATCAGCCAGTTTTTGGAGAGGCGGGCGATGCCGATCACGAAACCGAGCAGGGTGGCTAGGACGATGCCCAGCGCCGACACCAGCAAGGTGTTCAGCAGGGCGACCCAGAACACCCGGCCGTAGCTAGAAGTTGCCGAATACGGAATCAGACTTTGGATGATGTCGAAACCGGATGGCGAAGAGAGAAAGTCGAAACCGGAGGCGATGCCGAGCCGGCGCAGGTTAGCTTGGGTGTTGTCGAAAATATACAGCCCGAAGGCGATGGTGACCACGAGGGCGATGGCTTGGAACAGAATCGCTCGAATCCAGGGGTCGTTCCAGAACGGCGGTTTGACCGGGGCGGGGGCGTGCTCAGCCATGGGGTTCCTTGGGAAAGGAGGCTAAAGGCTAAAGGCTAAAGGCCAAGGGTGGCAGGTTGCTAACCTTCAATGCCGCGCAAGGGGGAGAAAAGTCAACGCGGGGAACGAACTCGGCTCTTTCCCCGCCTGTACCTTTTGCCTTCCTTATCGGACCGGCGGCGCGTATTGCAGGCCACCCTGATTCCATAGCGCGTTCAAACCCCGTTGGATCTTCAAGGGGCTGCCCTGACCAACGTTGCGCTCAAAGATTTCGCCGTAATTGCCGACTTGCTTGATCACGACCGCCATCCAGTCGTTCGCCAAACCAAAATCCTTGCCCTTGTCACCCTCAACGCCCAGTAGCCGCTTCACATCGGGATTGGTGGATTTTTTCATCTCCTCAACGTTCTTGGAATTGACGCCCAGTTCTTCGGCGTTGACCATGACGAACAGCGTCCATTTGACGATATCGAACCAGTCGTCGTCGCCGTGGCGGACCACCGGTCCCAGGGGTTCCTTGGAGATCACCTCCGGTAGCACGATGTACTCATCCGGCTTGGCCAGCTTGATGCGCTGGGCGTACAACTGCGACTGGTCCGAGGTCAGCACGTCGCAACGGCCCGCTTCCAGTGATTTGGCGCTTTCGTCGGACTTATCGTAGGTGATGGGAGTGAGTTTCATCTTGTTGGTGCGGAAGTAATCGCTCAGATTCAATTCCGTGGTGGTGCCCGCCTGGACGCACACGGTCGCGCCATCCAGTTGCTTGGCGCTCTTGATGCCCAGTTTCTTGTTGACCAGGAAGCCTTGGCCGTCGTAATAGGTGACGCCGGTGAAATTCAGCCCCTGGGCGGAATCGCGGCTGGAGGTCCAGGTAGTGTTGCGGGACAGCACGTCGATTTCGCCCGATTGCAGGGCGGTTAGGCGTTCCTTGGCGGTCAGTGGGGTGAACTTGATCTTGGTGGGATCGCCGAACACGGCGGCGGCGACGGCGCGACACACATCCACGTCGATGCCGTTATAGTTACCCTTTTCGGCAAAGGAAAAACCGGGCAGGCCATCGCTGACGCCGCACTTGATGAAGCCGTTCTTCTTGATGGCGTCGAGGGTGGTGCCGGCGTGGGCGGCGCCGGACGCGGTCAGCAGCAAGATGGTGACGGTCGTGAAGGTTTTGAGTGGATTCATGCGGATCTCCTCGGTAAAGGTGGATAAGGCTGTTTTAGTATTACCGGACTATGGCAAAAAAATATAGCGGGAGCGCGATGAATCCGAATCATGCTCGTGAGTGGAATCGCTCGCGGGCCTTGGCTGGACGGGCAGCGACGCCATGATGGCCGCCGTTCAGCCGTCCACCCGTATTCTATTGCTTGGCAAGCGCGGCAGCCTGGTGCTATGGCTAGAGAACCTGCATCGCGCCTGCGCCCATCTGGATGGGGTCGTCACGCATGTTTTTGCGATCAACGGAGATACCCTGAGATCGCGTCTGCGCGCCAAGTGGCAAGGCCGCGACGCGGCGACCACCGGCTGGATGCTGGCCCGGTTCGAGCGGACGCTGATGGATTTTCGCCCGGACCTGGTGGTCGTGACGGGTGTGTTCGGCGTGCCACTGGATTATTACCGGATTCTGCACGGCTTGCCTTGGCGGCCACGGATCGCGGGACTGGTGGGCGACCGTTTTCCGATGGATGGCCGGGAGCGGGCGGATTGCTGCGACCGGCTTTATTACACCGACACCCGTTTTTTCCAGGACGCCGATGCCGCCGGTTTTACCGCGCCCGGCCGTTATTTGCCGCTGGCGGTCGATCCAGAGCGATTCCGGCCGAGTCCCGTCGCGCGCCGCGCCGAACTGCTGTTCGTCGCCAGCCGCACCGAATTCCGCGAAACCGTGGTGCGGAGCTTGGATACACCGGCTCGGATCGTGGGCACCGACTGGAGCGAGCTGGCGCGCGACGGCTTCCATCGGGTGAGCAATCGCAAAATCGGCCGAGCGCATCTGATCTGGCTTTACCAACGCCATTTTGCCGTGCTCAACGTCCGTAACGAGGCGAACGTGGAGCATGGCTTGAATCAACGCAGCTTCGAACCGCTGGCCTGTGGCGCCCCGGTGCTGAACGACGATTTGCCCGATCTGCCGCTGTGCTTTGAGCCGGGCCGGGAAATTCTGGTGTATCGGGATCGTGAGGAACTTAACGTACTGGTGGCCCGGCTACGGCGCGAGCCTGCCTTCGGTACCCATGTCGCCGAGGCGGGCCGCCAGCGGGTGCTGGCGGAGCACACCTACGGTCATCGAATCCGGACCATCCTGAACGATTTGGTCTGACGCGAACGGACGATGCGAACCCTGATGCTGCCGATTCAGGCCGGACGATTGACCGTGATCGTCCGGCGCGAGGAATGGCCGCTGGAACGCTGCCTGGCCTGCGCCACCCGCCAGAATCCCCGACGGCTGTATCTGTTCGTCAGCAAGGTGTTGGGCAAGCACTGGCCGGTTCGGCCCACGGTCATGCGCGAGATTCACGCTCGGCTCGCGACCCAGATTGCCGATTTACCAGGGCCGCTGCTGGTGATCGGCATGGCGGAAACCGCCACCGCGTTGGGGCGTGGCGTGGCCGAGGAAGCGGCGTTGCAAGCTGGGCGCGACGACATCCTGTACCTGCAAACCACCCGTTGTCGCCTGTCGCGCCCCCTGGCGTTCGGTTTCGACGAATGTCATAGCCATGCGCCGGAGCACGCGGTCTATCTGCCCGAGCGGGCATTGCAGCCCTTGTTCCGGGCGGCGCGAACTCTGGTGCTGGTGGACGACGAGATTTCCACGGGCCGCACCCTGATGGAACTGGCGCGGGCTTATGTGGAGTGCAATCCCGGCGTCGAACGGATTGTGCTGGTATGTATCACCAACTGGCTGAGCGACGCGCGCCGCCGGGAGTTGGCCGTGCTGTTGCGACGACCATTGCGCTTTCCGGCGCTGGTCGAAGGCGAATTTCACTTTGAGCCGGATTCGGCGTTTCCGCCGCCGACGTTGCCCCAAGTCGTGGTGGATGTGGCTCGCCACCACGACAATCTCGTGGCCGACCCGGCGCGGGTCGGACTGATCGCCGGTCGCTGGCGTTCGCCCGGCTGGCCGGTTTGCCCGCGCGGCCAGCCGTTGACGATCATCGGCACCGGTGAATACACCTATACCCCGTTTCGCTTGGCGCTGGCGCTGGAGGAGGAAGGTTGGGACGTGCGTTTCCAGTCCACCACCCGTTCGCCGATCCTGGTCGGCGACGCCATCGCCAGCCGTCGAGAATTTCAAGACCATTACGGCGACGGCATTCCCAATTATCTTTACAACCTCGATCCGGATCGGTTGCCGGTCGTCGTTTACGAGCATCCCGCCATGCTGGCGGCGCATCCGCTGCCCAGCCTGATCGGCGGCCTGGCGCTGACGGTGGAGGAACCATGCCGCGCATCGTGATCTTTCTCGATCTCGACGACACGATCTTGCAAACCGCGCCGAAGTGCCCACCCGGCGAGCCGGTGCAACCGGCGGCGGTGGATCGCGCTGGCCAGGCGCTGTCGTTCATGACCCGCGCCCAGCGGCGGTTGCTGGAGTTCTGGCTGGAACAGGGCACGGTGATTCCGGTGACCGGCCGCACCGACGCGGCGCTGGCGCGAGTGGCGATTGCATTCACCTCCTGGCGCGTCACCCATCACGGCGCGGTGATTCGCCAACCCGATGGCGCATTGCCGGCTTGGTGGCACGATCAAATAAGGCCGCTGTTGATGGCCGCGCAACCGCTGTTGCGGGAGGTCGCCGCCCACCTCAGCGCCGGCGCGGTGGCGGGTGGCTACCGGGTGACTTGCCATCTGGTGGACGAGTGGCTGACCTACGTCTCGGTCAAGGCCAACGAAGAGGGTGAGGTACTGGCCGGCGCGTGGGCGCGGCTGGAGGAGTTTGGCTTGCCACCAGAACTGGCCTTGCATCGCAACGGCGCCAATTTGGCGGTGGTGGTCCGGGGCGCGCAAAAACACGATGCCGTGCGCCAGGTGGCGATGGAGTTGGAGCGGGACGGCCCCATCGTCACCCTCGGCGCTGGGGACAGCCTGACCGATATTCCGTTTTTGCGTGCCTGCGATTTCGCCCTGGTGCCGAAAAACAGTCAGATTCAGCGCGAAACCTGGGGCGGGTGTTTCTAAGGGTTGCTGGCGTTGGATGCGATATGGCGCCGAATCGGGCCGATGGATCAAGCAACCTGAGCTTGACATTCATAACTACTGATCTTTTATGCTTTTTTATTGAGCAACTCGTTTCTGTGACGCTAAGGATCGTGCATCGGCGATGCTAAAGGTAATTGCCATCCGTGACCGGACGTGATACAAAAGCTGCGGCGGCAATGCCAAATACTCTCGGCATTGATTTGTGGCTGTCGGGCTGAGCCCGTACTAGCTCACCCTCTGATACCCACATCCGGATGATACGGGGCTCCCACAATTTCCTGGAGCTCGTATGTCAAAATCGATTCGCCGCCTTCGTCAGTTAGCTTTCGTTCGTCAGTCCGGCCTGTGCTGTTACCTCAAATGTGGATTACAGACTGCGCGCAGTTCGCGCAGCTCTTCGATATCACTGTTACGGCTGCGCGTCAGCGGCAGTGCACGGCAGAGCATTTGCTTCCGGTATCGCAAGGTGGTTGCAATGAAGTCGCCAACATTGTGGCCGCGTGCCGCTTTTGCAATCAAACACGTCACAAAGCCAAACGCGTTCGCTCACCTGAATCGTATGCAGGTTACGTTCGGCGGCGTATCGCAGCAGGGCGTTGGCATCCACGGGTTCAGGCCCAAAAAATTGTTGCAGTCTGACTTGAAAAGGTGCGCCGAAAAATGGCTTCACGGATGCTGAAATATGGTATCGAACGGCTGGTTCTTTTGGGCGGTGCTGTCAGCCGTTTTTGCCGCTCTGACCACTATCCTGGCAAAGATAGGTATCCAAGGCGTTGATTCCGATCTTGCCACGTTGATTCGCACCGTCATCGTTGTCCTTGTGCTGTTTGGTTTCATTGGATTGACGGGTAAATGGAGCGATCCATCCGCGCTTTCGGCCAATACATGGCTATTTCTCAGTTTGTCCGCTTTGGCGACCGGCGCCTCTTGGGCTTGCTACTTTCGCGCGCTTCAAATGGGCGATGCCTCCAAGGTAGCGCCCGTGGACAAATTCAGCCTGGTTCTCGTCGCAATGTTCTCGGTCGTGTTTCTTGGCGAGCGACCTTCCGCGCGTGAGTGGCTGGGTATGGCCCTCGTGGCGGGTGGGGTCTTGATTTTGGCGTTCAAGCGCTAGCGCAGGCTGCCCATCGTGTTTGGGCTCCATCAAGAATTCCCGCCTTCCCGGGGGAACGCGCGGCGGTTTTCCCAGTCTTATCGTCGACTATCCTGCCCGCCGAAAAGTCCATGCCTCCACGTCTTTTGCTCCTAAGCCTGAGCCTGATCCTCGCGCTGGCGCCCGCCGCTCGGTCCACTGCCCAATCCATCCGCCTGCCAGACATCGGCGACCCCTCCCAAGCCTATTTTGGCCCCGACGAGGAGCAGCGGATGGGGTTGGAGATCATGCGACAACTGCGCGCGCGCGGCGCGGTGGTGGACGATGTCCAGGCGAACGAGTATCTCAATTCCATTGGTCAGAGCATCGTTGCCTATGCCGACCAGAACGGCGTGCCGTTCACCTTCTTCATGGTCCGCGATTCCAGCATCAACGCCTTCGCCCTGCCACACAATTTCATTGGCGTCAATGCCGGTCTATTGCTAGCCACCCAGCGGGAAGACGAACTGGCTGGCGTGATCGCTCACGAAATCGCCCACGTCTCCCAACGTCACATCGTCCGCGCCATTGCCGACATGAAGCGGATGACCCTCCCGATGGCGGCCGCCATGGTCGCCGGAGCGGCGCTGGCGGCGGCCAGCAAGCAGGCGGGGCAGGCGGCGATGGTCGGGACCATGGCCGCTGGCGCCCAGCATCAGATCAGCTTCACCCGCGCCAACGAACAAGAGGCCGACCGGATCGGCATGCAGTTTTTGGCCAGGGCCGGGTTCGATCCCCGGGGCATGAGCGACTTTTTCGCCAAGCTGGAGCGCATGGCGGGCGGCGAGGCGCGCAACCGGGTTCCGGAAATGTTGTTGACCCACCCGCGCCCGGAAAGCCGCGCCGCCGATACCCAGGACCGGATCGACATTCCACCGGCGCGGCGGACCGCGCCGCGCGACCGCAAAGCCTATGACTTGATCAAGGCGCGGGTACGGGTATTGGCGACCGACGACAATAATTCCCTGATCCGCGATCTCGAAACCACGCTCGCCAAGGGCAGCTACGCCAGCGAAACCGCTGAGCGTTACGCCTACGCGCTGGCGCTGCGCCAGGCCGGCCGCTATGGCGATGCCCAGCAACAAATCAATCGCTTGCTCAAAAGTGATCCCGACCGGCTGGCCTTTCGGATCGAGGCCGCCGAGTTGGCGCTGGCGCGGGAGGATCGGTCCCAGGGCTGGCGGCTGTTCGAGGAAGCGCGGCAGATCTATCCCGATGATTTTACCCTAGCGATGCACTATGGCCGCGCCTTGGCCACCCAGGGCGATCCCAAGCTGGCCATGCGCCTGCTGCAACCGCATCTGCGCCGACGGCCCAACGATCCGACGCTGTACGCCAGCTACGCCCAGGCGGCGCAGCGTTCCGGCGATGTGGCGGCGACTCACGCCACCATGGCCGAACACTACTATCTGAATGGCGAACTGCTGCCCGCCATCGAACAGCTTGAACAGGGTCTCAGAAACCCGGGCCTTTCGCCTAATCAGGAAGCCCAGTTGCGCGCTCGCCTCAAGCAGATCAGGGCCGAGGCCATCGCCCAGGGCCTGCCAGTTCCCAAACGGGATGCGCCGTAAAGCGCCGGGTTTGGCCACGCCGGCCTAACGCTAGCGATTTAACTGGCTATACTGAAGTTTCCCAAGCCAACCTTCCTTTCCAACCATGGCCGAGCGAACTGACCCTCCCGATCCGAGCGGCTTCGATATCGAACTGCTGCTCAAGCAGGCGCGCACCTATCTGGCGTTTGGCCAACAACTCCAGCCGCTTAGCGAACGCTTTCACGAAACCTTGGGCCAGGACGGCGATTGGGGCGAGGCGTTGCGCCAGCATTTCGATCAACTCAAGGCGGCCTTGGCCAGGGCGACCGACGATCCGAACGGTCACCCCGACCTGACCCGCTTATGGACTGTCACCTTGGATACTTGGCGCCAGGCCGCCGCGTCGCTGGGCGTTTCCACTGCCCTCGCTCCGCCGGCGGGCGCCAACGCCGAGGCATGGCGGGCGTATCAACAGCTTCAGGGCCAGTATCTCGATGGCCTGCGTCAAGCCGCCCGGGACGCGTTGGACTTGATGGAACAACGGCTGAGCGAGCGGGCGATGGCGGGCGCGATGGTGGAGAGCTTGCGTGAGTTGTACAACTTGTGGGTGGAGTGCAACGAGGAGACCTATGGGCGAATGTTGCGCAGCCTCGACTACGCCATGCTGAACGGCCGCCTGCTCAATGCCCTGGTGAGTTGCCATGTCCGTGGAGATGCCCCCACATGATCGGTCCAACCCCTGCCCAGATTACCGAGGAACTGCGTCACTTCCAGGCTCGTTTGACCGAGGGTGCCCGAACCCTGCGCGGTCTTGGTCCCATTGAAACTGGGGTGTTGCCCCGCGATCCGGTCTACCAGGAAGATAAGCTGGTCCTGTACCGCTACCGACCCCGGGTGGCGGAGCCGCACCCTGTACCGTTGTTGATCGTCTACGCTCTGGTCAACCGGCCCTACATGATGGATTTGCAGGAAGACCGCTCGTTGATTCGGGGCCTGCTGGACGCTGGGCTGGACGTTTACCTGATCGACTGGGGCTATCCGGACGCCGGTGATCGCCATCTGAGTCTGGCGGACTACATCCTGCGTTATATCGGCCACTGCGTGCATCACCTGCGCGAGCACCATCAACGGGACTCGATCAACCTGGCGGGCGTTTGTCAGGGCGGCGCGCTGAGCCTGTGCTTCACAGCGCTGCATCCCGAGAAGATCCGCAACCTGGTCACCATGGTGACCCCCGTGGACTTTCATACGCCCGACAACGTACTCACTCATCTGATCCGGTATGTGGACGTGGATTTGCTGGTGGACACGCTGGGCAACTTGCCGGGGCAACTGTTGAACTTTACCTTTCTGTCCCTCAGCCCGTTCCGGCTGGCCGGACAGAAATATGTCGATCTGGTGGATATCCTCGACGATGCCCAGACGGTAAAAAATTTTCTGCGGATGGAAAAATGGATTTTCGACAGCCCGGATCAGGCCGGCGAGGCGTTCCGTCAGTTCGCAAAGGATTTTTTCCAGCAAAACAAGCTGGTCAAGGGCGACGTGGTCATTGACGGGCAGCGGGTGGATTTACACAACGTCACCATGCCGGTGCTGAATGTCTACGCCAATCAAGACCATCTGGTGCCGCCGGCCGCGTCCAGGGCGCTCGCCGGATGCTGCGGCAGTCGAGACTACTCGGAGCTGTCCTTTGAGGGGGGACACATCGGCATTTACGTCAGCGGACGCGCCCAGCGCAAGATACCGCCGGCAATAGCGGCGTGGTTGCTGGCGCGCTAGAGGGGTGGGACACGGTCAGGTTCAATTCATCCTCCCCGATCCCTTCGGCCTTTCCGGTCTTTGTCGGATTTGTCCGGCGCGGTCGCGGTGGGATTGCCTGTCTGGGGGGCGGGTTTCGACGAAGAGACCGTTTCGCTGTCCGCCAAGGGAAGATAGGGTTTTTGTAGCTGTTGATTGACGCTTTTCCACAGCGATAGATTGTGCTCGACCAACTCGGTGATCATCGTCAGCGGATTACTGCCAATGAGGCTACGCATCTGCTCCCGAAACAGGTGTTGCTGGTCCACGAACGCTTGCAGGCTCTTCTCTAGATAGTTGCCCATCATGCCTTGCAGCGTATCGCCGTAGAATCGGATGATGTGCGCCAGGACATCGGCGGTAAAGATCGGGTTGCCCTGCTCTTCCTGTTCGCTGATGATTTGCAGCAGAATTCCGCGCGTGATGTCGGTGCTGGTTCGAGCGTCGATCACGTGAAATTCCGCGCGCTCCAGCACTAGCTGCTTGACATCTTCAAGGGTGATGTAGCTGCTGATGGCCGTATCGTACAGTCGGCGATTCGGGTATTTTTTGATGACGCGCGGTTCGCTCATGGCAGGCAGGTGTAAAAAGACGACGCGGCGCTGTCCAGAAGGACAAACGCCGTGTAACTAGGGACTTAGTGATAGTAAAGACCGCCGTTGACCGTGATGTCCTCGCCGGTGATGTAGCCAGCGTCGTCAGCGGTCAGGAAGGCGACGGTGCGCGCGATCTCGGAGGGCTCGCCCAACCGGGCCGCCGGGATGCCAGCGACCACCTTTTGCAGAACGTCCTCGCGAATGGCTCGCACCATCTCGGTGCCGATGTAGCCAGGCGAAATGGAGTTGACCGTTACGCCTTTCCTGACGCACTCCTGGGCCAGTGCCTTGCAGAAGCCGTAGACCGCCGCCTTGGTGGCGGAGTAGTTGGTCTGGCCGGCCTGGCCCCTGAGGCCGTTCACCGACGCGATGTTGACGATGCGGCCCCAGCCCCGCGCGGTCATCCCCTCGTAAACCTGCTTGGTCATGTTGAAGAGGCTGTACAAGTTGGTCTTGATGACCGCGTCCCACTGCTCGGGCGTCATCTTGTGGAACAGGGCGTCACGGGTGATGCCGGCGTTGTTGACCAGAATTTCGATGGGGCCGACTTCCGCCTCGATCTTCTTGCAGACTTCGGCGCAGGATTCGAAATTGGTCACGTCACCCAGATAGACCGGGATGTCCAGTCCTTCCGATTTGCGGTCGGCTTGCCACTTGTCGACGGCTTCCGGCTTGAGGCCATGGAAATCGACCGCGACCGCGCGCCGGCCTTGCTCGATCAACGCCTTGCACATGGCGGTGCCCAGACCACCGATACCACCCGTGACGACTGCGACTTTGGACATGCTGTATCCTCCTCCGGGTTTGTTGTGGGTATGAATGACTGTGGTGGGTTGTGTGATTCAATCGCGCTCGACGGCCAGGGCGACGCCCTGACCACCGCCGATGCACAGGGTCGCCAGGCCCTTCTTGGCGTCGCGACGGACCATTTCATGCAGCAGGGTGACCAGGATGCGGCAACCGGAGGCGCCGATCGGGTGGCCCAGGGCGATGGCGCCGCCATTGACATTGACCTTGCGGGTATCCCAGCCCATTTCCCGGTTGACCGAGATCGCTTGGGCCGCGAAGGCTTCGTTGGCTTCGATCAGGTCAAGCTGATCCACGCTCCAGCCAGCCTTGTTCAGGCAGAGATGGGAGGCCGGGATCGGGCCGGTGCCCATGATCGCCGGGTCCACGCCTGCCTTGGCGTAGGCGGTGATGCGAGCCAGTGGCTCAAGGCCGAGGTCACGGGCCACGTTGGCGGCCATCACCAGCACGGCGGCGGCGCCGTCGTTGATACCGGAGGCGTTGCCGGCGGTCACCGTGCCGTCCTTCTTGAACGCGGGCTTCAGCTTGGCCAGCGCGGCGGCGGTGGTGCCCGGCCGGGGAAATTCGTCGGTGTCGAACAGCAGAGGGTCGCCCTTGCGCTGGGGGATTTCGATGGGAATGATCTCATCCTTGAACTTACCCGCCTGGATCGCGGCGATGGCCTTGGCCTGCGAATCGGCGGCGAAGGCATCCTGTTCCTCGCGGGAAATGGTCCACCGCGTGGCGATGTTCTCGGCGGTGATGCCCATGTGGTAATGATTGGTGGCGCATTGCAGCCCTTCGCTGAGCATCGAATCCACCAGCCGGGCATCGCCCATGGTGGTGCCGCGCCGCGAGCCGAGCAACAGATGGGGGGACAAGCTCATGTTTTCCTGGCCGCCGGCGATCACGACGCGGTTGTCGCCGTCGCGGATGGACTGGCAGGCCAGATGAACCGCTTTCAGGCCGCTGCCGCAAACCTTGTTGATGCTCAGGCAGGGAACTTCGATGGGCAGGCCCGCGTTCAGCGCGGCGGTGCGGGCGGGGTTCTGGCCGGTGCCGGCGGTAAGAACCTGACCCAGGATGACCTCGTCGATCCGGGCGGGTTCGACCCCGGTTTTCCGCAGCAAGCCCTCGATGACCTTGGCGCCCAGAATATTGGCTGGAATCGTCGCCAGGGAGCCCATGAAATTGCTGATCGCGGTCCTGGCGGCGGCGACGATAACCACATCTTCCATTAAGCTGACCTCATCGAATAGCTTGTTTGGTTATGGTGAAGGCTTGAATCCAGACTTGCGCGTCTCGCGCCTCGGCCCCGATACAACCCGCGCATCCCGCGATGCGGTGGCCACGCGGGCCAGCGCGGGGTCGGGCCGCGCGAAATTCCTAGTGAATTTGAACGTGACATACTGACCGCTACCCTAATCCTTGTCAACCGCTTCCGGCATTGCGACATGGGGCGATGATCGCAGTTCGAAGTACATCAACAAGGTCGCTTGCCAGGTATGGCAGTTGTCGTCGCTGACCATGAAAAACCGCTGGTCGCGGTGATGGGTCAACCCTTCGAAATTGTCCAGCAGCCAGCCCTGACCGCTGTCGAACACCGCCACGTCGGTAACGTTCAGTAACGTCTGGGCCGTTCCCGGCGCGGGTAGCGGTTCGGTGCGGCGCAGGCTGATGATCAAAGGCCGCAGGGGATTGACGAAAGCGCGTTCCAGGGTCAGCAGGCCACCATCCGGTAGCGTGGTCATGTCCACCAGCGCGCTGTTGGGAGCCTTGCTGAGTGGATAGGTCCAGAATCGACCATCGCGGGTGAAAATACGCACCTGCCCGGTGGGATCATCGCGCAGCGGTGTTTCAGAGCCGACCAAGACGCCCCAGCGTGGATCAAGAGTGACGGATTCGATCGCCTGGTTGGGGTCGTGGTAATTGCGGATATCCCGCAGCAAGGACGGCAGGATTTCCTCGCCCCGCCACTGGCCAGTGGAGCTGTAGCGCACTACGCGCGGCTTTTCCTCGAACGAGATCACCAGTTCCGTGTTGCCCAGTCTCCGATTAGCCTCCTTGCGAATGGCCAGGCTTTCGGAATCGTTGAACAGCGACCGCAACGGTCGGTTGTTTTCATCCCGCAGCGGATAGCCGGCGACCAGTTGCGCCCCGATCAGGTATCCATGAGCATCAAATTCCGGCCGCAGGTGAAACAGCCGACCCTCGTCGGAGAGAGCGTACAACAGGCCGGCGTTTTCGTCCCAGGCCAGCCCCGACAGACCGCACAGCCGCAAGCCACCGATGGATGCATCGTTCAGCCGTAACGCGCCCAGCAGGCGAATGCCGGCATAGGTATCGCCAAGGCCGACCTGGTCCGTCAGCGTGATCGGGGTTGCCTTGAACTCGCGCGCGACGCATCCACTAGCGGGCAACCCTAAAACCAGCACGAGCAATACAATCAAGCAGGGCATGAACACTCCAGGGCAACGATGGCGGTGATGCGGGATGGGTATGTTACCATTTCATCAAACCCTTCATTCTAAGGAGAAGGCGGAAGCATGAGCGTACCGGTCTGGAATCCGGCGGTTGAATTCATGGAACGGGAAGCGCTGGAGCGGTTACAGTTGACCCGCCTGCGCCAGACCGTGGCCTGGGCGCTGAAAACGCCCTTCTACCGGCGCCGACTGGCCGAGGTTGGGTTGACTCACCCGGAAGACCTGGGCAGCCTGCGCGATCTGCGTAAACTCCCCTATACCACCAAGGACGATCTGCGCGCGGCTTTCCCCGACGGGTTGCTGGCGGTCGACCTGGAACGGACAGTGCGCCTGCATACGTCCAGTGGCACCACCGGGATGCCAACGGTGATTTACCATACTCGGCCTGATCTTGATCACTGGACCGAACTGGTTGCCCGCTGCATCGTCGCCGCCGGCGCCACTGCTCGCGACGTGTTCCAGAACATGACCAATTACGGGATGTTCACCGGCGGACTGGGTCTGCATTACGGCGCGGAGCGGGTGGGAATGCTGGTGATTCCAGTCAGTTCCGGCAACACCGGCCGCCAAATCCACCTGATGCGGAATTTCCAGACCACCGTGGTTCACGCCACCCCCAGCTATCTGTTGCATCTGCATGCGGCGCTGGCCGGCGAGGGCGTGACGGTGGACCAGTTGCGGCTGCGCAAGGCGTTCATCGGCGCCGAGCCGCATTCGGAGGAGACTCGCCGCAAGATCGAGGCGCTGTTCGGCATCCAGGCTTACAACTCCTACGGCCTGAGCGAAATGAACGGTCCCGGCGTGGCGTTTGAGTGCGTGCACCAGACCGGTCTGCATCTGTGGGAAGACGCCTACATGCTGGAAATCATCGATCCTGGAACCCTGCAACCATTGCCGGAGGGCCAGACCGGCGAAATCGTGATGACCACCTTGCAACGGCAGGCCACGCCGCTGTTGCGTTATCGTACCCGGGATTTGTCCCACCTGGTCAGCGGGAACTGCCCCTGCGGCCGCACCCATCGGCGACTGGCGCGGATCAAGGGCCGCAGCGACGACATGCTGATCGTCAACGGGGTCAACGTCTTCCCGTCGCAGATCGAGGACGTGCTGATGAAAACGCCGGAAGTCGGGACTAATTATCTGATCCAATTGGAAAAGCGGGGGTCGTTGGATCGGCTGGTGGTCAAGACCGAGATCTACGCCAAACTGTTCACCGGCGATCCACGAACCTTGGACGATCTGCGCGAACGGATCGGCGAGGCGCTGCGCTCGGCCATTCTGATCAAACCGACCGTCGAATTGCACGAGCCGGGCAGTCTGCCGGTGTCCGAGGGCAAGGCCAAGCGGGTCGTGGATTTGCGGCCCGCGTTCTGAGCGGGCGGGAGAAGCGAGCCATGATGGAACAATTGAGCGTGTTCGTGGATAACCGGCCAGGGCGGCTAAACGCCGTCACCGGCATTCTGCGCGATCACCAAATCGATATTCGGGCGATGACCATCGCCGATCACCGCGCCTACGGGGTGGTGAAACTGCTGGTCAGCGACTCGCGCCTGGCCCATCGGGCGTTGGTGGACCAGGGTTTCGCCGCCGCCCTCAAGCCGGTGCTGGCCATCGCCATCGAGGATCGGCCAGGCGGCCTGCACGAATTGCTGGAGGTTCTGGCCGAACGTGCGATCAATGTGCTGGACGCCTACGGCTTCGTCGTCGCGCCGGGCCAGCGAGCGGTGTGGTGCATGGAAGTGGACGACCCGGACGCGGTCGCGCGCCTGATCGCCGCGCGCGGCTTGGAGGTGCTGGCGGACCACGAGCTGTATCGACTGTGAGCGGAATGAGGAACGCGCAGCCCTTCAGCCTTGGTAAAACCCGCTTTTGAGGTATTCGTCGTGGGCGTGGCGCAGAATCACCACGATGACCGCCGCCACCGGCAGCGCCAGCAGGATGCCCAGGAAGCCGAACAGGTGGCCGCCGGCCAGCACCGCGAACATCACCGCCACCGGATGTAGGCCGATGCGGTCGCCGACCAGTTTCGGGGTCAGGAAAAAATCACTGATCAATTGGCCGATACCGAACACGATCAGGACCGGAATCAGGCTTAGAAAACTGTGGAATTGCAGCAGGGCGGCGATGCTGGCGGCAAGAATGCCGACGATCAGGCCCAGATAGGGCACGAAGCTGACCAGGCCGGCCAGCATCCCGATGAGCAGGGAAAAATCCAGCCCGATGACAGCGAGTCCCACCGAATAGATGACCCCCAGGGCCGCCATCACGATGAACTGGCCGCGCAGGAACGCGCCGATCACGTCGTCGGCCTCCCGCGCCAGCTTGCTCACGGTCGGTTCGACGCGGCGCGGCAGCAGGTCGCGAACCCGGGCGACCAACAGATCCCAGTCGCGCAGCAGGTAAAAAGTGACTACCGGAACCAGCACCAGATTGGCGATCCAGGTGAAGATGACGGTGGACGAGGCCCGCAACGATTCCAGCAGACCGCCGGCCAGATCGCCGATCTCCCGGGCATAGGTCAGCAACCTGTCGCGCAACTGGCTCAGTTCGAACAAAGTCGAGTCGATGCCCAGCGCGTTGTTTAGCCAGGGAACGACGCTGGTTTCCAGCCAGTCGAGGTAAACGGGCAACTTGTGCACGAGGCTTTTGAACTGATGCGCCGACAGGGGAATCAGCAACAGCAGCAACAGCAGCAGTCCCACGATGATCGCGCCAAACACCGACGTCACCGCCCAGGACCGCGACAGTTTGCGCGCCTCCAACCGGTCGATCAGCGGATCGCCCAGATAGGCCAGCAGCGTGGCGACCAGGAATGGCGTCAGCACCGGCGCCAGCAGGTACAGCAGACCGACGAGGACCGCCGCCAGGGTCAGCCAGAAACGGGTACGGGATGCGCGTTCCATGAGGGAAAATCACTCGGGGTGGGAGGTTCAGGGGGCGTCGTGGCCGGAGGATTTTACCGAATGTTGGGTCTTGCGCCGGGCCAGCCCTCCCCAACGCCGGACATAGGCCGCGCCGCTCCAGACGGTGGTCAGGGCGGTCAGATAAATCCCGCCGGTCAGCAGCCACGCCGGCAACGGAGCCAGACCGTAATGGACGATTACCACGCCAACCAGCAGAAGCTGCATGAACGTGTTCAGCTTGCTGATCATCAACGGCGCGGCGTGGAAGCGCTCGACCCGCAGGTGATAGGCGACCGCGCCGCCGACGATGACCAAATCCCGCGCAATCACCAGCGCCACCAGCCAACCCGGCAACTCGTTCAGCCAGCCCAGCGCCAGGATCGCCCCCATGAGCAGCAATTTGTCGGCCACGGGATCGAGCAGACCGCCCAGTTCGCTGGTCCAGCCGTAATATTTGGCCAGGAAGCCGTCCAGCGCGTCGGAAACGCCGGCGATCACGAACAGGGCCAGCGCCGCTCCGTAGCGCTCCTCCAGCAGCAGCCAAAGGAAAGGCACCACCAGCAGAATGCGCAGGCCGGTGATCAGATTGGGGATGTGGCGAAGTTCGAAAGATAGCGGAACCACGGCGACGCTACCCGAGTAAGGGGCGGATATTTTTAAAAGTGTACGGGCAAAATCCGCGTGCCATTAAAGCACAATGGAACACTCGCCCCACTAAAAATTCCCATCGGCCGCTGACGGATGGATTCGATGATGGAATGTTAAACTGGACGGGTTCGCAATCGAGCATCTATCGCAACCGAGTAATCAGACCATGAACAAACCGTTTTTCCTGCTGTTGGCATGTAGTTTGCTGGTGACCGTTCCGGCCTGGGCGGCCGATGGCGACTGGGATCGAGCCAGGAACGCCCACGAGCGCGGCGATTACGCCGCCGAAGTCGCCATCGTCCAACCGTTGGCCGAAAAGGGCGTGCCCTTCGCTCAATTCAATCTGGGTGTGCTGTACGACCAGGGCAAGGGGGTGCCGCAGGACAACGCCTTGGCGATGCAGTGGTATCGAAAGGCGGCGGAGCAGGGATTGCCGCAGGCGCAAGTCAATTTGGCCATCATGTACGAAGAAGGGCAAGGCGTACCGCCGGATTACGCTCAGGCCTATTTCTGGTACACGCTGGCGGATGGCCAGGGCGACAGCCAGGCGCCGCAGGCCAAACAGGACGTCGCCAAAAAGATGACTCGGGCTCAGGTCGAGGAGGCGGAACGACGGGCTAGGGAATTCAAGGCCGCGCATCCCTTCCGCATTCCGCCGCTGCCCGCCCCTGAATCCGGTGCCCCACACGGCGGGAATAATTGAATCGCCGATCCGCGTCCCCCTCCCGCTTACGAGGAAGGATAGACGATCAACTGCTGACCGGTTTTTAGACGGCCCTTGCTGTCCAATCCATTCCACTGCGCCAGTTGCTGGGAAGGAACACCGTGACGCTTGGCGATGGTGTCCAAAGTTTCGCCTTTTTGAACCGTGTGCCTGCTGGGAGCCAACAGGCGGGCTCCCGGTGCGTTGGCCGCCAGGCTTTGAGCCTGCTCGCGGGGTAGCAATAACTTGTAGGCTTGGGCCGGCGGCTCGACGCCGGGTTTGAAGCCCGGATTAAAGCGAAGGAAATCCTCGATGGGGATACCGGCGGCCGTGACGCTGTCGAACACCTTGGTTTCAGGCGTCAGGTCAACCCGATACAGATAGGGTTGATTGGCGATGGCGTGGAGTCGCAGCCCCTGCGCGTCGGGGTCGGCGATGATGCGCGCCAGCGCCACGATCCGGGGCACGTAATCCTGCGTTTCCTTGGGTAGCTTGAGGCTCCAAAACAGCGATTGCGGCGCTGGCTCGAAGGCAGCGGCCAGGCGAGCGGGATCCGCCAGTACTAGGGCGCGAACCACAGCGGGGTGCGTTTCCACGGTGATCGTCGGAGGTGGGGTGGCGGCGTGGGCCGCGATGGCCTCCCGCACAGCGCGCGGCCCAGCGTTGTACGCCGCCAGCGCCAGCAACCAGTCGCCATCAAACAGCTTGTTGAGATAGCGCAGATAGCGCAGGGCAACGTCGGTCGAGGTATGAATGTCGAAGCGGCCGTCGTAACCCTCGGTCAGCGGCAATCCCCATTCCTGCCCCGTGGTCGGGATGATTTGCCAAAGCCCGGCGGCGTCCTTGGGGGACACGGCGGTGGGTTCGAACGCGCTTTCCACCATCGGCACCAGGGCCAGATCCATGGGTAGCCGGCTCCGGTCGATGTGTTCCACGATGTAGTACAGATATGGCTGGGCGCGCTGGACGAACAGGTTCAAATAGCCGGGATTGCGCTTCAGGTAGTCGATCCGTTCGGTGATCCGAGGGTGCTCCACGTCGACCAACGCCAACCGTCCCCGCATCCGACCCCAAAGGTCCTTGTTGGCGAGTGGCGATGATTTGCGCTTGCTCTTGGGCTGACCCGAAGCGGCGGTTCGCCGGGCCTGGGTCGGGGGCGTGGATCGATTGGTCGCCGCGGCGGCGACCGTCGAGATTTTTCCTCCTGTTTCGGCCCCGGTGGATGGGAGGGTTGGTCCGCCCCGCACTGGGATGAGGGCCACGATTCGGGAATTGGATTTGTTTTCGGTCTTTGCGGGAGAGGCCGATTTCCGTGCCACCACGACATCGGGGGAGGGAGTCACGGCTTGCGGGTTTGTGGCGCCAGCCACTCGTTGGCGGTAGTCGGAGGGCGCGCGGGTTTGCCAGTAGTCCACATAGACGGTGTCGGCCGTTGTTTGAGAATCTGCCACGTTGTCGGAGTCCGTGGGTGGCAGCCAGGCGCAGGCTCCCAGGGTGGAGGCGAGCGCGAGCGCGATCAGCGTTACGGGGATGGATTTTGGCATTGATTCTTCCCAAGCGTGAAGAGTTAGCCCTGGCCACGTTGCAGCTATTTTTCAATAGCTTGTTTAAGACACTCCTCATTTTTAGTCAAGACTGGAGGATCAAGAAAGTAAGAAGGTGGTGGGTTGAGCAACATCCGTCTGTCTTTGAATCATGGTGAAAATCTTTTCCTGATGTAACGATAACGTCACTTGGCCGTCATCGTTTAGCAACCCTAGCGCGTCAGGATAGCCGCTTGAAATGAATCCGCTGCTAGGGGAGTTTTTCCATGAACGCGAGGTTGTTGGCGGTTGCGCTTTTGTCCGCGCTGGGACTGGCCGGTTGCGGCGGTGACGACGATGATCCGGTCGCTACGGTGCGCTCGGTGGAATTCACCGATACCCCCGCGCCAACCACCACGGACCAGATCGCCAGAACCTATACCCAGTCCAACGTGAAGCTGACCTACATGGATGGGCGCGTCCAGGAGCTTCCTCTCTCTTACAACGTGCTGTTCAGCGTGAAGGATGAGATCGCCGAGGTGGGCGGCAAAAAATATCCCGCTGGCCAGCTCTACAACTACAGGATGGAACCGTTGCTCGATCCGCTGGGCAATCCGGTGGTGGCCGAAACTCCGGACGCCAACAGCTTGTTGAAAATCGACAACAAGCTGTTTCTGGTGACTCACTACGAGTACGACTGGATTTTGAGTGACGGTTCGGTTGCTTTCACCACCCCGGGCTGGTACACCCGGATGCCCATGTCGATGACCTTGAGCGAGATCACTCAGGCCAGCGACGGCAAGCTGACCGCCACCAAGGTCAGGCCGATTGATTTCTCCAGCGTCAACGGCCTTTGGATTCCCTGCTTTGGTTCGCAAACGCCCTGGAACACGCATCTGGGTTCCGAGGAAGACTACGATCTGATCTACAACCCGCTCGATTCCAAGAACTACGGCACCACCGCCGCCGGCCTTAAGGCGATGCGCGAGCTGTACTTCAAGGGCGAGCGGGAGGCCAATCCCTATCATTACGGTATTATCCCCGAGGTCACCGTCAAGGCCGACGGCTCCACCAGCGTGGTCAAGCATTACGCCATGTCGCGCGGTACCTGGGAAGTAGCCAAACTCATGCCGGACGGCCGCACCGCCTATCTAGGCGACGACGGCGCCTATGTGCAGATGACGCTGTTCGTGGCCGACAAGTACGGTGATCTATCCGCTGGCACGGTCTACACCGCCAAATGGAACCAGACCAGCGATCAGGGTGGTGGCCGCGCCGATCTGACCTGGATCCGCCTCGGTCACGGCACCAACGCCGAGATCAGCGCACTGGCCAACAGCCTTAAATTCAACGATATCTTCGACGCCGTCGCGCCAAGCGAAGGCCAATGTCCCGCTGGCTACAAGCGAGTGCGCGCCGGTTCTTCTTCCGACGAGTGCCTGGTGCTCAAACCCGGCATGGAAAAAGCCGCTGCCTTCCTGGAAACCCGGCGTTATACCGCCCTGCTCGGCGGCACCACCGAGTGGACCAAGATGGAGGGCATCGCCGTCAACGCCAAGGACAAGAAACTGTACATGGCGATGTCGCGCATCGAGACCAGCATGCGGTCCGATGCCACCGAGCCGGCCAACCATATCCGATTGCCGGAAAACAAGGCGGGCGCGACCTACACCCTGGAGCTGAAGAGCGGTGTCAAGGACTCCCAGGGGAATGCCATCGATTCCGAATGGGTGGCGACCAGCATGTACGTGGAGCCGAAACTGCTCGGCAAACCCATCGCCACCGATGCGCTTGGCAACACCGCCGACGTCAACACCATCGCCAACACCGACAACGTATTCTTCTCGGAAAAGATGCGGACGCTGTTCATCGGCGAGGATTCAGGGATGCATGTCAGCAACTTTGTGTGGGCCTACAACGTGGATACCCAGCAGCTGACCCGGATTCTGAGCCTGACCGCCGGCGCCGAATCCACCGGCTTGCAGGTGTTGGAGAACCTGAATGGCCACGCCTACATCATGAGCAACGCCCAGCATTGGGGTGATTTCATCAGCACCACTAATGCCGACCTCAAGACGCAACTGACGCCGCTGATCGACAAGTTCTATGCACCGGTGGGCTATATTGGGGGCATTCCAGGGCTTTGATCGGGTTGCCATGAAGTTTGATGCGGTTTGAAAAGCTGGTGGTCGCGAGCCGCCGGCTTTTTCCGTTTGAGGAGACTCGCATGAAGCGCCGTCCGCATGGTTTAAACAGTATCGTGGCCGCTGGGATGCTGGGTATGGCGCTGGCGGGCTGCAGCGACAGCCAGGGTCGAGTGGATGAACCGACGGTCGCCGCGAGAACCCCGTCCGCTACCCTTCCCAGCTTTCCAAAAGGCGATTTCCGCAGTCCCCTGACCTTTTCCAATCCCTACGCCCACATTCCCGCCCAGTGCCATATCGAGACCTCGCGGGGCACGCAAAACGCTTGCCTGTTCTGCCACACCAACGGCGTTTATCGGATGGGGCTGGGCAACAACTTCCCGCAAGCCGGCGCGGAGCCGCGCCTTGGCAACCTGCAACTTGAGTATTCATTCACCCCGGTCAGCCCATTTACCGCCTCGCCGAGCCGCAATCCCTGGGAAAATACCTTGACGCCGGAGAAGTTGCGCGAAGCCGTCGCCGCGCTGGGGGTCGATCCGCAAACGTGGGACATGGAGACCTACATTCGCGAAGACAACTGGCGGGCCGCTTTTGCCCAGCGGCCCGGTGACCCGCGTGACTGGGACGGCGGAGGCGGCGATGCGCCATTCCGGCTGTTTCCGGGACTGGATCCGGCGGATTTGCCCGCCGACGCCGACGGTTTCGTCCGTTCCGACACGCCGCGCAACGGCTTTTTCCAGGACGGCGACGGACGCTGGATCACCGGCTGGCGGGCGGTGAATTTCATGCCCTACGGCATTTTTACCCCGATGACCGGTTCGGTGTCCGGCATCTACATCCGTCTGCCCAGACCGTTCATGCAGCGCGAGGACGGCGGCTTCGATCTGGATGTCTACGCCCGCAACCTCGACCTGCTAGAACGGGCGATTCAGGATCGCTTGCGCGCGGAGGACGGCGAGTCTTATCGGGGCGCGGCCCGGACGGTGGCCATCGAACGCGGCCTGTATCCGGTCGGCGCGGAAATCGCCCATCCCCTGCATTATGTGGACGTGGCGGCGGATGGGAACGATCCGGCGGTGAGTCCCTATCCCGGCACGCGCGCCCGCCGGGTCAAGGAAATCCGCTACCTGTACAAATGGAAACCGTTCCAACCGAGCCAGTTCCGTCCCGGCACCAAGGAAGAGGGCGCGCCGGTCTACGGCAACGACGCGCAAGGCTGGGTGGACAACGGCGTGGGCTGGACTCTGGCCGGCTACATCGAGGACAAGACCGGCGCGTTGCGGCCGCAGAACCGCGAGGAACTGACGCAGTGCATCGGTTGCCACAGCGGCGTCGCCAGCACCGAGTTTTCCCAGTTCACCTCCGGGGTCGGCAATACCGTGGACTCCACCTGGTCGCTGCCGCGCAAGTTCCCCGGCGAGTTGGGCTGGCGGGAAATGGACGCTCTACGCTATCTCGCCCGAGCCGATGCCCGGCCTGAAGCAACCCCCGGCCAGGCCCGCCTGGGCGATCCGTTGAACCGGGAGCTGGACAAGGGCGAATTTCGCCATTTCCTGGACAACGTGGTCGGCGCGAGCCTGTATGGGGACATGCCCGCCGCCATCGAACGCTTTCTGGCCGGCGCGATCCAGCCCGCCAATGGCTATTCCGCCGCCTGGCCGGCGCTGGATACCGCGAGCGCGGCAGGCTTCCAGCGGAGTCAAGCGCTGCGGCAAACGCTGCTGCGCGAGCTGACCGCGCGAGGGGGCTATCTGGATGCCGACGGCGCCATTCGCGGCGAACTGTTGTATCCGCCCAAAAACGATGCTCTGGCCGCCGCCCGCCGTTATCGGCAGGTGGTCGTCACCCAGCGTTACGCCCAGGGCAAGGATGTGTTCCCGGCCACGCCGGTGACCTTCCGCTACTTCCGGGAAGGGGAGGAGGGCTTTGCCCATCAGGATGGGCAGCCCTACCAGGTCGGCGAGGTGATCGCCGACCGGCCGGTGGATCTGGAAAATCCCGCTTCGATCACCTACGGCGTGGGCAACGCGGAAACGCTCATCGATCCCGACAAACCCTTCGAAGCCGGTGGAACCTATTTCCCGGAGTACGTGCCGCTGCTGGTCGAGCCCTTGCGGTTCGAATCGGCGCCCGGTGGTTAATGGTTAGTTCAATCCATGCCTACCCCGGAACCGCCAGCTTCTCCGGTAAGCGGCGGTTTTCGGGTTGCTATCACCCGCTGTCGGTCGCGCCGTGCGTGACCAAAAACTGTCTTCCCAGTGTCATAAGCTTGCAGCGTTTCAACGATAAAATCCATTTTTAGTTGATAAATAAGGGTTTTATGGTCGTTGAAGATGAATCGGGAATATCACAGGTGGTATAGTCATCGGGTCCACCGCGACATGGAACTGCTGGTATTCGGTCATTCCGGCGCCAAAGTGCTGGTGTTTCCCACCCGCTGCGCGCGGTTTCATGAATACGAAGATATCGGGCTGGTGGCGGCGCTGGGCGACAAGATCGAACATGGTCAATTGCAGTTATACTGCGTGGACAGCATCGACCAGGAAAGCTTCTATTGTTTCTGGAACCACCCCCAGGACCGCGTTCGCCGGCACCTGCAATACGAAGCCTACCTGCTCCACGAAGTGCTGCCTTTAATGTGGGCCAAGAACCGGCATCCTTGCGTGATCTCGCACGGGTGTAGTTTTGGGGCGTTTCACGCGGTCAATTTCGCCTTCCGCCATCCCTATTGTTTCAGCAAGGTGGTGGCTTTCAGCGGCCGCTACGACCTAACCCAGCCCGTCGAGGATTTCCGGGGACTGTTCGAGGGGTATTACGACGAGTTGGTCTACTACAACACCCCCAGCCATTTTCTGCCCAATGTTCACGATGAGGGGTTGCTTCATCAATTGCGACGGCTGGATATCGTCCTCACCATTGGTGACACCGACCCGTTCCTGGAAAACAACCAACAATTCAGCCATGTCTTGTGGAACAAGGACATCTGGCACGCGCTGCATCTCTGGCGGGGCCGGGCTCATAGCGCTTCCGCCTGGCGCAAGATGGTCGGGTTGTACGTTTGAATGGTTTTTCCGCCCCTAGTCAGTAATCTGAATGGGGAGGCTTTTTCCCATTGGTCGCCAGCCTATTGCTTAGCTAGGTTATACGAACCCAAATTCATGTGATTAAATGAAATCATGGTTGAACCTGGGTTCCCTTTGGTGAAATCAATCTTTAATCCTCCTAATTCCAAAGGACTTTGGCGAGCTGTTTTAATGAAGTTGGGTGGTGTTACAGGATCTTTCATCGAGTTTAGGATAGCTAAGAACATACGCCCTACAATATAGCCTTCCAGGCTTATATGGTTCAAGGCGTCTCCCAAGATATTTCTAGCATCGACTACAATGGGAAGGGATGAGTTTGGATCTGGAACCACTTGGCTGACAACTATATTTTTTTCAATTCCATAAGATTTTAAATAATCACTGATTGCATAACCGGCGGCTGTAGTGGATACTGCGCCATAGGACCAGGATTCATTTTTATAATGCGCATATGCTATGAAGTCAGCGGCAACCTTTGGCATGGCCACTAAGACAACAAACTTGCATTGATTTCCACTTTCCCGTTCCCAGTTTTTCAATGAAAAGTAGCCATCCCTGATGAATACGGTTTCATACTGATAAAATCCAATTGGTCCAATACTATTGAGCGCAGGATTGATACCACCCATCATCATGTCAAGGATCTGATCTAATTTATTGATTATGGTCTGTGTGTCTGGGAGCTTTTCTAGAGCTGTCTTTAAAGCGTTGACACCCGCCATGCCAAAGATATCATCCTGAGCAAAAATACAAACTTCGGTTGCTCTAGCATCATTTTTTGTTACGAAGTTATCAATAAGCGCAAGTACCTCCTGAGCAGTGTTTGGACGATAGCTTAACATGCTTTCAGTACTGATATCGCCCATTGTATAGAAACCAACGGCAGGTATATGATTAGCTTCCAATACCTTGCTTAGCTTGAGAGTTGAGACTGCCCCGATGTTACCTAACATGAGAAAGACACCCTTATCCATTAATTCCCTAGCGGCTTGAACAGTGGTAATTGGATCGCTATTAAAGTCGCTGATCACTTCAAATTCTATTTTCCTATGATTCCTAATCATTTTTCCCTCTAAAGCGGCTTCAATACCTTTTTTCATATTGACACTATAATTATTAAGATCTTTATAAAGACTATCATTGGTTAGAGGCATTATGGATCCTATAAGAATGTTTGTGCCTTTTCCATCAATATTTACTTCCGAGGACACGGCATTATTGGATATAAAAATATGAATAATTATGAACAATCTAAATAATGCTCCTGACCATTTTATCTGTATAAATTTTATGTTTAACAAGTATCTTGACAAGCACATTGGAATCTTTCCTTTTGAGAAAGCTGATGATATTTTCAGGATGAGGTATATTAGCATGTTGCCAATGACATTTTTATGAAAGGGATGCGGAGCGGATCGTGCTGGGTTTCCAATCTATCCAACAAATTGATGATTTTATCGCCGAAAC
The DNA here is from genome assembly GCA_029624675.1 of Candidatus Contendibacter sp. Classification (GTDB taxonomy): domain Bacteria; phylum Pseudomonadota; class Gammaproteobacteria; order Competibacterales; family Competibacteraceae; genus Contendibacter. Next base: position 285,666 of record JARSSP010000041.1, on the reverse strand, counting down.
TTTGATTTGATAAGCGGGTAGCTTGTGATCCCTGCTTTGCCTTTTCGACCTTCTACCGGCTGATCAGGGAGCAAGGCTATATCGTTTATCTCGGCAAACTGGTCGCCCATCCAGGAAGGGGTGGCATCTCCGGAAGGTGGCGCGGTTCCCGTATCGCTACTACTGCTACCTGCTGATGGGTCCACCGCAGGATTTCCAACGCACCGTTGGGGCGTTCCACCAGCGCGGTGCAGCTTTCCACCCAGTCGCCGTCGTTGCAGTACAGCACCCCGTGAAGATCGCGCAAGGCGGCGTGGTGGATATGGCCACAGATCACGCCGTCCAATCCGCGTCGCGCCGCCTCGTGCGCCACCGCCGCTTCGAACCGGGCGATGTAGGCGGCGGCCCGACCGATGCGCTGCTTGAGGAAATTGGCCAGCGACCAGTAGGGATGGTTCCAGCGTCGCCGCCAGCGGTTGTACCAGCGATTCAGGAACAGCAACAGTTCATAAGCGCCGTCGCCCAGCCCGTTGAGCAGCGGTCCCCCGCAACGAACCGCGCTGTCGCATTCGTCGCCATGGGTGACCAGGAAGCGGCGTCCATCGGCGGTGACGTGGATCGCATCCGGGGCGATTTCGATGGCGTCCACCCGCAGACCGAGATAATCGCGCACCACCTCGTCATGGTTGCCTGGCACGTAGATCACCCGGGTTCCGGCCCGCGCCTTGGCCAGGATGGTTTTCAGCACTTCGCCATGGGTCGCCGGCCAGCGCCCGCCCTTTCGCAGGCTCCAAAAGTCGATCAGATCGCCCACCAGATACAACCGTTCGCAGTCGGTCTGGCGCAGGAAGTCGAGCAGATATTCGGCCTTGCATTCCTTGAAGCCGAGATGCACGTCGGAGATCCACAGGGAACGAAACCTTGAGAACTCCATGGGCTAGCTCCCCGGTTTTTGCCCGATGAAACGGAAGTAGCGCCAGCCGCCGCCGTAAGCGTTGCGCACGATTTGCTCGACTGGCGGGCAGAGCGCATTCAGGCGCGGCAGCAGGTGACCGTCGATTCGCACGTGATTGACGCCCATCCAGCGGCGGAATCCAGCGAAGCGGGAGTCGTGGAAATCCACTACCGCCAGCCGGCCGCCTGGACGCAAGTCCCGCAGGGCGGCCTCCATCGCCTGTTCCCAACCAGGATTGATCATCGACAGGCAATAGGAGAACACGACTAGATCGAAAGTGGGTCGCGGATTCAGTGGCTGGTCGTAGCGCCATTGAATCAGGGTGATTCGCCCCGGATGGGCCGCCAGCTTGCGCCGTGCCCGCGCCAGCATGTCGGACGACAGGTCCAGGCCGGTGATCGCGGCATCGGGAAATTGGTGGGCAAGATGCAGCAGGTTGGCGCCCGTGCCACAGCCGATTTCCAGGATGCGACCCGGCGGAGGGGAGAGGCGGGCGATGGACTGGATCAGCGCCGTCCGCCCAAACAGAAAGCTCCAGCGGGTGGCGTCGTACAGTCGGGCGTGCCAGCGGTAGTAGCGGCTGAGAACGGCGGTGTGGTCCGCCGGGGTCGCCAGCGACCATGAATCGGACGAGTTCATGCCACCTCCGCGAAGTGCAGGCTGCCGTAGGTGCCGACGCGATCCTGGGAATGCAGCGGTTCGGTCAGGGCCGGGAAGAAGCGCAGCGCCCGCCGGGTCCAGGCGGGCAGAAAACCGACATCGCCGCCCGCCGAGCGCAACAGGATTCGGCTGCCGGGTCGGCTGTTGGCGAGAATCAGCCGCCATTCTTCCTCCAGCGCCTGGGGCTGGTGCCAGGCCAGCCAGTCCTGGTGATCGAGCAGCACGAAATGGGTGTACGCGCCGGGATGGGCGCGCAGGAAGTCGCTAACCGTGGCGTCGTGGGTGTGAACCCGGTCAAGGTTGGCCCGCAACCTGGCGAAATTCTGCTCCATCAGATAGTTGGGGCAGCATTGCTCGGTATAGGAACCGGTCAGGTAGGCCCGCCAGAAGTAGTTGTCGTGAATCAACACCTCGGTGAGCACATGACGCAGCTTGTTGCTGACGTAGCCGACGATGCCGCCGGGATACTGTTGCTGGATCAGGCGGATTTGCGGGCGCGGCACGCCCAGCATCGCCAGGGCGGTCGGTTGCCGTAGCAGCCAGGTGCTGAACCGGCCCCACAGGGCGGGTTCGATTTTTTCGTACAGGGCGCGTTGTTCGACCAGGGTTTTGGCGTCCAGCAGGTCGAACAGATAGCCGCGCAGCTTGCGTCCCGACTTGAGCAACTGGCGGCTGACCAGCCAGGCCACCGCGCCGCAGGTGCCGTGGTAGTAGAACGACCGCTTGCGGTTGGCCGGGTCGAAATAGGTGATTTTTTTGTCCCAGAACGCCGCCGCGTAGGGTGGCAGGCGCGGCCGCAACGCCTGGTACAGTTCCCGAAAGCGGGGATGCGTTCCTCGGCGGAACATCTGCTCCAGATCGCCAAAATCGCCGCGTTCGATCAACGCCAGCTTGAGCTGTAACAGGGCGTTCTGGCGAGGATTCACGTCCACCGCGTGGATTTCCGCCGGCATCTCCAGCAGATAGTCGAGCGCATTACAACCGGCGCTGGTGAGAACCACCACCCGGCTGTCCCGGTCCAGTCCCAGGAGTTGCCGGTCGATGCGTGGGTCTTCCCAGCACATGTTGTAGATCAGATAACGCTGGTGAATCGTCTTGAACAACAGATCGTGGGCGTGATTGCCGAGTCGAGCGCCGAGTTGCTTGACCATGCCGTGAACCTTGGTTGGGGGAGCGACCGGCTGAAAAGTTTGGGAAACGACGATAACAGGATGATTGCGTCGCCATGACCGTTTGATGATGGTCGGTGCTTGGATGGAGAGCAACTGATTACCATGCTCTCCATGCGCGAGATCCCGACGAAGTATCGGTTCATGCGGGAGAAATGGATCGAAATGCGCCAGGGAGCGGCAGTGTCCTCGCCTCAGGGCCATAAGTCCGCAGCATGACCGGGCCAACTCGCCCACACCACAAAGCGCCCGCTAGTGCCTCGGGTGGATGGGATAGACGGGAGGGTTGTAGGATGGGTTGAGGAACGAAACCCATCGATGCGGGGTGAAACCACCTTCTTCGTTCCAGCGGTCGCCGATATCCTCGTGGTAGTACATGTATTCGTGGGGTCCATTCCATGTCGCCATCGCCAGGCACCCGCCAATGAGCTGTCTTGGAAGTAAAAATTCATGAAAATCCTCATGCTTTCGGATGTCTATTTTCCGCGTGTGAACGGTGTTTCGTAACCGTTCAGATATCCTGGTGGTTCCGTCCTGTGTCGATGGGTTTCGCTACGCTCAACCCATCCTACAACCCATTATTTTTTCGTAGGATGGGTTGAGCGTAGCGAAACCCATCGTTGTGCGGGATGAGAGGGGTCTGAACGGTTACGTGCTGATCGTCGCGGGCGCGAAGGGCCCGCTAAAAACCGGCTGCGCCGACTGGGAAGCACGCTGGGGCTGGAGATGAATTTGCGCTTCGTGGATTATCTGGCGCGGGGCGTCGATTTGAGTAGTTGCTATCAGGCGGGTGATGCCTTTGTCTTCGCCTCGCGGACCGAGACGCAAGGACTGGTGCTATTGGAGGCGATGAGTCTTGGCGTGCCGGTGGTTTCCACCGCCGTGATGGGCACCCGCGACATCCTGGCGGCGAAACGAGGCGCGCTGATCGCCGAGGAGGATGTCCCGCGATTCGCCGCCCAGGTGCGCCGGCTACTATCTGGACGATGCGGAATTGCGGCGGCGGTTGGGCGAGGAGGGCCGGGCTTACGCCAGGCAATGGACCGCGCGGGGTCCGGCCCAGGCACTGGTGGCGTTTTATCAAGACCTTCGGGACGAGCGATTGAGGGTCCATCAAGACTGACTAACGCCAATGCTCGTGACCCGCCCTTCAACACGCCAGGTTGAGGCGTGGAACCCTTGGCGGAGAAGGCCAAAGCGCGTGATCGGCTCCGGGTCAGTGACGGCCGAGCCGTTCCTCGGCAAACAGCGCCGCGCCGACCATGCCGGCTCGGTTAAGAAAATGGGCGGGAACCACGGGGGTCCGCGTCGTGATTTGCGGCGCGAACTTGGGCAGCTTTTTGCTGGCGCCGCCGCCGAGCACGATCAAATCGGGCCAGAACAGGCTTTCCATGGTCAGCAGGTAGTGATTCAAACGGTCGCCCCAATCTTTCCATTTCAGCTTCTGGGCGTCGCGCACGGCTTCCGATGCGTAGCGTTCGGCCTCCAGACCGTTGTTGAGCAGAATGTGGCCCAGTTCGGTGTTGGGCAGCAGATGGCCGTCGCTGAACAGAGCCGTTCCCAAACCGGTGCCGATGGTGACGACGAGCACCACGCCGGCGACGCCCTGGCCGGCGCCGAACCGAATTTCGGCCAGTCCGGCGACGTCGGCGTCGTTGGCGACCCAAACCCGGCAACCGGTTTGCATGGAAAAATGGTCGGCCACCGGCAGACCGATAAAGGAGGGGTCGATGTTGGCGGCGGTGCGGGCCACGCCATGCTGGATGGCGGCGGGAAAGCCGATGCCGATGAGGCCGGACCAACGATGTTGCTCGACCAGTTTCTTGAGGGTCAAACCGATGGACTCCGGCGTGGCCGGACTGGGCGTTTCGATACGGAGGCGTTCGCCCACCAGTTTCCCCGTCGTGGTTTCGATGATCGCGCCCTTGATCCCCGTTCCACCGACATCAATACCCAAAATTTGCATAACGGTGTCTTTTTTAAGAAAAGATTCATGCTCAAAATTCTAGCCTTTCCAGAGAGCATCAGGAAGCTCGCTAAAGTTGCCTTGAGAGAATAAGCAGCACGAGCAGCGAAACCGCCGCCATCCCCAGCATCACCCACCAGAACGCCATCGGGCTTCCGTCCTGCACCCCCGGCACCCCGACGACGTTCATGCCGAAGATGCCGGCGATGAGGCTGGGCGGCAGCAGCAGGGCGGTGAAGAGGGAGAGGATGTAGAGATTGCCGCTGGTCTGCTCGGCCAGGCGGGCAGCCAGTTCTTCCTGCAACAACTTGGCGCGCTCCTGGGTTTCGGCCAAGTCCTCGACCAGTTCACGGAATTCTTCCGCCGCGTCCTGCAAAGCCGCGTTGTCGACTTCGTTAAACCATTCCGGTGGGCGCCGACACAAACGTTGCAGCAGGCGATGCTCGGGACCGAAGTGATGATTCAATCGTACCGCCAGCCGACGGATACCGCCCAATTGCGCGTGTTGCCCGCGCATTCGTCCCGCGAGCACCTCGTCTTCGATGCCATCGAGCAAGCCGCGAACTCGCGCGGTGATTTCATCGAGCTGGGCTACTTGTGATTCAAAGAGGTGAATCAATAGTTGGGCGGTACTGTCGAAATGGCGCCCTTGCTTGAGTTCGGTACGCAATTGATCGGCGGTGCTGCAAGGTTGCTGACGAGTGCTGATCAGGCACTGTCGATCCACATGGAAGCGCAGGGAAGAGACGTGCTCGGGGTCGAAGTCGAGATCGAAATCGTGGCGGATGTCGCTGATGACGCCGAGGAGACTATCGGGCGCCTGTTCGATTCGCTTGCGGTCGTCATGCTCCAGCAAGAACCGGCGCGAGGCTTCGGGCAGGTGCTCGCAATTCGCGATCCAGTCGCGGGCCTGGCTGACCCGAGCGTTGAAGTGTAGCCAGACCACTCCCGGCGACCGGGCCAGCGTGGCGTCCAGCTCGTCTCCGGCGAGATGCTGAATCCGCTGGTCGGGCAGCATCGCGAACCCGCAGATCAAACCGTGAAGGGAAGGACGGAACCTGGTTTCGAGCAGGGGCTTGGCGCTGGGTGTCATGTCGGTAGTCGATCCTCAGTTTCATGAGGGCGGTATAGTTTTTGGCAAATTGATGACATTTTTTTGAATCTGGCGGTACGCCTTGGGTTGTGCTTCGCGCGGGGCGTTCATTTGCAACCGGTTCCGCGATAGCGAGCCGGTGTCAAGACGCGCCGGTCGGGATGATGCGGCCGGCCACTCGCGCCCTGCCGAATCCAGCCGAGCCTGGAGGACAAAGTGGACATCATCCAGAACGCCATCGACCTGGCTCACGCCATCGGCATCGCGGAACCCAGGGTGGCGATTCTGTCGGCGGTGGAGACGGTGACCAACAAGATTCCCTCCACGCTGGAAGCGGGGGCGCTGTGCAAGATGGCCGACCGGGGTCAGATCACCGGCGGCATCTTGGATGGTCCGCTGGCCTTCGACAACGCCATCGACGAGAAAGCGGCCCGCACCAAGGGCATCCGGTCGCCGGTGGCCGGCAAGGCCGACATCCTGGTGGTGCCCGATCTGGAAGCGGGCAACATGCTGGCCAAGCAACTGACCTTCATGACCGGCGCCGAGGCGGCCGGCATCGTGCTCGGCGCCCGCGCGCCCATCGTGCTGACCAGCCGCGCCGACGGTCCCCAGGCCCGCCTGGCGTCCTGCGCCGTCGCCGTGCTGTTCGCCGAGGCGCAGTGCCGTGGCGCGGTGTTGCACAAGGCGGCGGGGTGAGCGTCATGGCGCAAGGCATTCTGGTGATCAACGCCGGCTCGTCCAGCGTCAAGTTCGCCGTTTTCACCGACGGCGGCCAGCCGGAGCCGAAGCTGCTGTTCAAGGGCCAGATGGAAGGCCTGGGCAGCGACCCGAGCTTTCAGGTCAGGGACGCGACCGGGCGAAAAATCGATGAGCGGGATGAGTGGCCGCGTGGCTCGACGCTGAATCATGTCGGCGCCCTGCGCTACATTCGGAGTTGGCTGGGGGACTGGGCTGGCAACGTGAAAATCGGGGCCGCTGGCCATCGAGTCGTGCATGGCGGTTTGGACTACGACCGGGCGGTTCGGATCGACGAGGGTGTCATCGCCGACCTGGAACAGTTGATTCCGCTGGCGCCGTTGCACCAGCCGCACAATCTGGCCGCCATCCGCGCGCTCGCCGAGGTGGCGCCCAAACTGCCGCAGGTGGCCTGCTTCGATACCGCTTTCCATCGCACTCAGCCACGGGTGGCGCAACTGTTCGCCCTGCCGAAGGCGCTCACCGAATCCGGCGTGCGGCGTTACGGATTCCACGGTCTGTCCTACGAGTACATCGCCCATCGGTTGCCCGACATCGTGCCGGAAGCGCGCAAGGTGGTGGTCGCCCACCTGGGATCGGGCGCCAGCCTATGCGCCCTCCAGGACGGGCGCAGCATCGAAAGCACCATGGGATTCACGGCCGTTGACGGTTTGCCGATGGGGACGCGCACGGGGGCGATGGACCCCGGCGTGGTCCTGTACCTGATGCAGGAGCGTGGCTACGACGCCAAGACCCTCGAAAAGCTGCTGTACAAGGAATCGGGGTTGCTGGGCGTCTCGGGTGTTTCCAACGACATGCGGGATTTACTGGAAAGCGACGATCCCGCCGCCGCCGAGGCCGTTGATCTATTCGTGTACCACATCGGCAAGCACCTGGGCGCGCTGGCCGGCGCGCTGGAGGGACTCGATGCGCTGGTGTTCACCGCCGGCATCGGCGAAAACGCCCCGATCGTGCGCAAGAAAGTTTGCCAGCGGGCCGAATGGCTCGGCATCCGCCTGGACGAGGAATCGAACAGCCAGGGTGGCCCGCGCGTTTCGACCCTCGACAGCCCGGTTCCCGCCTGGGTCATCCCGACCAACGAGGAACTGATGATCGCCCTGCATGTCCGCGATGAATTGCGGTTGGCTTGATCGCCGCGCCGTTTCCAACTAGGAGTAACCCCCGATGTCAACACCCATCGAGAAGTATGTGCCGCCCGAGGATGATCCGATCGAAAAGATCACCTCGCTCGCGCTGGTGGGCAAGAAAGCCGTCATCCTCGGCATCGCCAACGATCAATCCATCGCCTTCGGCTGCGCCCGCGCCATGCGCAAAATGGGCGCCGAGATCGCGATGACTTACCTTAGCGAGAAGACCAAGCCATACACCCAACCCCTGGCCGAGGCGCTCGACGTTCCCCCTGATCTGTATCTTCCCTGCGATGTGCGGGTTGAGGGGCAAATGGAAGCGGTGTTCGATGCGATCCGCCAACATTGGGGCCGGCTGGATATCGCCATGCACTCCATCGCCTTCGCCCCTCGGGAGGACTTGCACGGGCGGGTGGTGGATTGCTCGCGGGAGGGATTTCTGACCGCGATGGACGTGTCTTGTTATTCCTTTATCGAGATGGCGCATCTGGCGGAACCGCTGATGGTGGATGGCGGTACCCTGTTCGCCATGACCTATTACGGCGCCGAACGGGTGGTCGAGCACTACAACGTCATGGGTCCGGTGAAGGCCACGCTCCAGGCGGCGGCCATCTATCTGGCCGCCGAACTGGGGCCGAAAGGCATTCGGGTGCATCCGATCTCGCCCGGCCCGATCAAGACCCGAGCCGCCTCCGGCATCAACCGGTTCGATGATCTGCTGGAGAAAGCCGCCGAGCGCGCGCCGGAACGGGCGCTCTGCACCATCGAGGACGTGGGGGTCGCCACCGCCTTTCTCGCCACCGACTACGCCAAGATGATCACCGGTGACGTGATGTACATCGACGGTGGCTATCACATCCTGGGTTGATTATTCAACGAATTTCTTGAAATCCGCCGTCACTCCGGCGCCGGCGCGGCGCCGGGTGCTTCTAAGCCCAAATTAGGCCATGATCGCTCGCAAGTGCTCGCGTTGACGTAATGTTGCCTCGAATTCGGCGGCTTCCAGTTCCAGGGCGTCGCGGGCGGAGACCATCCCTCGACGTTCGGGTGGGAACCGCCGAAAGTAAGGAAGGATTGGAAAAAGGCGCGTTGCTCGTTCGCGAGTTGAGCTTGGAGCGATTTCACGTCATCGCCGACGTTCTGGCCAAAAGCGTGGCGCTGGCCGACGACGAAAAGCGCATTTCCGCCACCTTCGATCATGTGGAGCCGCTGGCGGTCGATTTGGAGCGGGGCGGGGGGGGAACCTATCAGGTGAAAGTGTTGACCCGATATCGGCCATATCCTGTTGACGCAACATCGGATGGTAGGGCGGGTCGAGGTGGGCGAAAAGCCGGAGATCCTATGGGAGAAACCGGATCTGGAGGTGCTGTATGTCCGTTTGGAGGACGAGTACGAGTTGCACGAGCGGCAACTGGCTTTGGACCGCAATCTCGAAGTCATCGGACGCACCGCCGAAACCGTGCTAGATTTATTGCAAGCCCGGCGCAGCTTGCGGGTGGAGTGGTACATCGTGATTTTGATCGTGATGGAGCTGCTGCTCAGCCTGTACGAGAAATTTCTCAAATAGCCGCTTTAGCCTCTCCAACAAAGTTGATATCTTGAGTCGAACGGAGCTCGCACAGTTAAAGTGCCGACGCATCTGTTATTGAGCTATTCTCATTACCTCATTTCGAGCTTTTCGATGGACGTACAGCGCATGACCAAACTGACCACGCCCTATTACCTGATCGACGAAAACAAGCTGGAAAAAAACCTGAAGATCATTCAGCAGGTACGCGAAGCGTCGGGCGCGAAATCGGTGCTGGCGCTGAAATGCTTTTCGACCTGGAGCGTGTTCGAGCTGATGCGGCAATATCTGGATGGAACCACGAGCAGTTCCCTGTTCGAGGCGCGTCTCGGCCACGAAAAATTTGGCAAGGAAGTTCATGCCTACAGCGTGGGATTTTCCGAAAAAGACGTTAAGGCCGTCACAAAATTTGCCAATAAAGTGATCTTCAATTCGATATCGCAATTGAACCGATATCGTGCTCTTGTGGGTGAAATAAAGCTGGGTTTGAGGGTCAATCCTGGGATCAGCTACTCGCATTTCGACTTAGCCGATCCGGCGAGAAAATATTCGAGGCTGGGTGTCTCCAATAAAGACGATATCACAAAGGTCGCGCCTCTTTTAAGCGGGGTCATGTTTCATTTTAATTGCGAAAATGACGATGTTGAAAACATCTCCACGGCTATTGACCACATCGGCGAGAATTATGGACCGTTGCTCGAAAGGTTGGAGTGGGTTAGTCTTGGCGGCGGGCTTTATTTCACCAAGGAAGGTTATCCCGTGGATCGATTCTGCGAGAAGTTAAAAGGTTTCTCCGAAAAATTCGGCGTTCAAGTCTATTTGGAGCCCGGAGAAGCCGCCATCACGAATTGCGCCGAGCTGGTGACCACGGTGCTGGACGCCATCCACAATGAAATTGATGTCGCCATTGTCGACGCCTCGGTCGAGGCGCACATGCTGGACCATCTGATTTACCGCACGACCGCGAAGATATCCTATCCCGAACCGGGGCGCTATCGGGTCATGCTCGCGGGCCGAACCTGCTTGGCGGGAGACGTGTTTGGCGAGTACAAATTAAGGAGCAAGTTGAGGGTTGGCAGCGAAGTCCGCATCGCGGACGCGGCGGGGTACACGATGGTGAAGAAAAACTGGTTCAACGGCCTGCCCATGCCCTCCATCGTGGTGCGCAGGCTGGATGGAACCGTGGATGTGGTCCGAAGATTCCGATACAAGGATTTCAAGCGCAGCCTTTCCTGAGTCAGGAAAATCATCGACATGGAGAAAAATGTGCTGATCGTGGGCGCCGGCGGTGTTGCCCACGGGGCGACTTGACGCCTTTCAGGCGAAAACGCTCTTTTTCCATCCAGTCGAACAGGGCATGCACCTGACCAATCGCCGCGTCCCAGGCAGGAGTTTCGCGCTGTTGCGAGCCAACGTGAAACGAGACGCCTTAGGATTCCAACCCCCAGTCAGCGGCCAACAGCGGGTTTGATGTCGCCGACAAGGTAGGCCAGGTTTTGGTGGTCCGACAACGATAATCGGACCAAACCATCCCGAAAAATCCGCTTGGCATCGAATGACCAACCCGGAACCCACTGTCGTGCGCGCCAATGGGCGTTCGATCCGATCCGCCCATCGACTTCGCTCAACACCCGCTCCACCCAATCCGAATCGTGCGGCGCGACCACCAGGACCGGAAATCGGTGATCTGCGCCTTCCATGGCGACGCCAGGCGAATCGTCCACATGAAGGTCGATGCCGAAAGCGGGCGGAAATTTCGATGGCCCCCGCAAGCCGACCATCCGCTCGTGCCGGTCCAGGTTAACAACGCCTTCGACTGGAATCCCGAAACTGGCGAACCAGGATTTCAGGTAACGCGGACAGCGGCCGGACGAGGTGTAAATCCAGATCTTGCAGCGGCGTCGGATCAGGGCGGTCATGAGCGACCGCGTGCCACGGCGAAGTCGTTCGGGGTAGCGCCAGCGGCGCCACCAGGAGACGTGTTGTTCGGTGGGAACGGAGCAGTCACAAATCAGGGTATCGTCGATATCGAAAGAGATTCGCACGTATCCACCATGTCGTTTGGAGTTAAGCGCCCGGTGCCCGACGACGCGTCAGGTCCATTAGCCAGGCGTGGGTGCCCACCGCGGCCGGTCCGGTCGCATCCTCCGCCGGCTGGCTCCGGACGTAGCTGCCGTCGGGCTGCATCAGCCACGCCTGGCGCTGGTCGCGCAGGCAGATGTCGAGAATTTCCCACAACCGCTCGCGCGCCGTCCGGTCTTCCACCGGGGTCGCCGCCTCGACCCGGCCCGACAGGTTGCGGTGCATCCAGTCGGCCGACCCGATGATGAATTCACCCGCCAGCGGATCGTCCTGGCCGTTCGCGAAGTGGAAAATCCGCGAATGTTCCAGGAAGCGGCCGATGATCGAGCGCACCCGCACGTTTTCGGTCCAGCCGGGCACGCCCGGCACCAGACAACAGAAACCGCGCACGATCAGATCGACCGGCACGCCCGCCTGGGACGCCGCCGACAACGCCCGCGCCATTTCCAGATCCTCAACCTGATTCATCTTGGCGACGATCCGGGCCGGCCGGCCGGCGCGATGATACTCGATTTCCCGCTCGATGCTGGCCAAAAAGCGCTGCCGCATGTTGATCGGAGCGACCAGCAGTTTCTCGAACCGGGGGGTGCGCGAGCAGCCGGTCAGGTAATGGAACAGGTTGACCACGTCGGCGGTGATGGCGGGGTCGCGGGTCAGCAGGCCGACGTCGGTGTAAAGCCGCGCGGTCTTGACGTGGTAGTTGCCGGTGCCGATGTGGGCGTAACAGCGCAGGTCGTGTCCTTCCTTGCGCACCACCAGCGCCACCTTGGTATGGGTTTTCAGCCCCATCACGCCGTAGGTGACATGCGCGCCGACCTTTTGCAGTTCCTGTGCCCAAAGCAGGTTGCGCGCCTCGTCGAACCGCGCTTTCAACTCGATCACGCACGCCACCTGTTTGCCCGCTTCGGCGGCGCGGATCAGCGAGCGCACGAACGGCGTGTCGTCGCCGACGCGGTAGACGGTCATTTTGATCGCCACCGTTTGCGGATCGATGGCGGCGTCGCTGATGAAATCCTCGACGCTCATATCGAAGCTTTCGTAGGGATGATGGAGCAGCAAATCGCCGGCCTGGATCGCCGCGAAGATGTCCACCTCTTCGTTAGGCAGGCGGGGCGGGGGCAGGGGTGTCCAGTGCGGATCGCGCAATGCCGGCACGTCGAGGCCGGCGATTTGGAACAGGCCGGTGTAATCGAGCAGGCCGGGCAACTCGTATACGTCGTCGTCGCTCAACTCGAACCGTTCCATCAGTCCCTGGCGGAGCGCGGGGTTGGCGTCCGGAGCGAGGTCCAGGCGGACCACCGGTTCGAAGCGCCGTTGCTGTAGCGCTTCGGTCACGGCTTCGCGCAGACTTTCTTCTTCCTCGTCCAATTCGATTTCCGCGTTGCGCAGGATGCGAAACAGGGTGGCGTCGATCAGTTCCATGCCGGGAAACAGCTTGTCGGCGCTGTGCCGGATCAAATCCTCCAGGCGCAGAAACCGGCGCTCGCCGGGCTTTACGTCGGCCTTGAGCGGAATCCAGGCCGGTAGCATGGTCGGAATCTTCACCCGGACCGGGACGTATTCGTCGGTGTCGGGGTTATGCAGGATGAAGCCCCAGTTGGTCGAGAGATTCGACATGAAGGGGAAAGGATGCGCTGGGTCCATTCCGAGCGGAGTCAACGCCGGAGAGACGTTACGGTCGAAAAAGCGCGACGCTTCGTCCCGCTGCGCCTGGGTCAATTCGCTCCACTCGGCGAGAACGATGCCGTGGCCGGCTAATCTGGGTACCAGATCCCGATAGCAGCGTGCCTGTTCCGCCAACTGATCGAGAACCGTCTTGCGAATTTCGGCGAGCCGAACGCGAATGCCGCCGCGCGCCGCCGGGTCGTCCTCGCTTTGGACCTCCGCCACGCCGCGCAACAGGCCGACACGCTTCATGTAGAACTCGTCAAGGTTCGAGGTGAAGATCGCCAGGAACTTAAGCCGTTCGAGCAGTGGCGTGCGTTCGTCCAGCGCCTCGTGCAGCACCCGCCGGTTGAAGTCAAGCCAGCTCAGATCCCGGTCGATCCAGGCATGGGCCAGAAGACCTTTCTTGGAGGTCAACGCTGGGTCGTTGGCGGTCAAGTTTGGATCATGCCGGACCTTGGCGCGCTTGGGTTTGATTCGCGACAAGTTGATGCCAGTTCCGGATTCAGGGTGCTTGGCGGACATGCGGATTTTCCTCGAAGATCGGCGCCCCATACGGCGCGGCAGTGTTTATTATGGTTCGGGACCAGCTTGGAAACAGGGTGATCGTGGGGAGATTGAGGGATCGTGCGGGTACGAAGGAGTTCGCGCGTCCGGGGCGAGCAAAAAGCGAGAATCGGCCTGATCCTCTAAAAATTGAGCAAAGCGCTTCTTGATTCCTGGCAATCGAAACAAAGCTATCGGTCCGAGCTTGCTAGTATTGCGAATGACCGTCGAGGGCTCGAAATAAGCTGGGGCGTTCTCGACGGTCAGCACGAAGGGTGGTTTCCCGGTGCGCAGCAAGACATAGCTGGCGATCAGGGCGCCAGTACGATGGTTGCCTTCGATAAACAGTTGTGGCTTGCTGAGCGTCCGCACGTAAAGGCCAGCGGCCAATTTCCAAGCCGATTCGCCCAGATGGCGGGCACGCCATTCCACGATGTCCTCGATTCCACCTTTCGGCTCGTTGTAGAACCGGCCTTTGGTGGCTTCGATGTGTCGGGCGAATTCGGCGCGCAAGGTTTGATCGGGACCACACAGGACGATATTGTTCAGTTCGAGCAGATACTTGTGTTTGCCCATGGAAAAAACGTCGATGTCCCAATCGATCAGGGCATCGACGAAGGTGTAGGCCGCCAACAAATTTTCGACCACGATGTCGCTCATCGGGTCCCGCTGCCCGCTCAAACGCCGGTTAATGGACTCGAACTCGCGTTGCACTCGGCGCAGGGAAGACTTGATCGCGGCCAGGTTCAGCAAGCCCATGGCTCACCGAACGCGGTCCACCGCCGCGCGGGCGAGCGTCGCCACGCTCTCGGGTAACGGAATATACCCCTGATCGCTGCTATAACGCTGCCCGTCGGTCAAGGCCCAGTTCACGAACCCCTTGAGCGCCGCACTTTTCCGTGGATCGAGGTATTGGTCGTGCAGCAGCAGCCAGGTGAAGGTGACGATGGGATACGAGTCCTGGCCCTCGGGGTCGGGCAGGAACACCCGCAGGTTGCTCGGAATCTGGCCGACATTGGCGGCCAGCGCGGCCTGACCGCTGTTCAGATTGGGTTCGACGAAAGTTCCCGCTTTGTTTTGCAGGTGGATGACGGGCAAGCCGAGCCGTTTGGCGAAGCCGTATTCGACGTAGCCGAGCGATCCCCAGCTCCGCTTGATGCGGCCGGCGACGCCTTCGTTGCCGCGGGCGGTCATGGAAACGCCGGGCCAATCCACGGTCTTGCCGGTGCCCGGCCCTTTGCGCCAGGCTTCGCTGATCGCGCTCAGGTGGTTGGTCAGCGCGTAGGTGGTGCCGCTGCTGTCCTGGCGGGCGACCAAAATAATGGTCTGTTTCGGCAACTTGAGATCGGGGTTGAGCGCCTGGATGCGCGGATCGTTCCATTCGCGAATCTTGCCGAGGAAGATGTCGGCGTACACCTCCCGGCTGAGTTTCAGCGTCCCGGCCACGTCCGGCAGATTGTAGGCCAGCACGAGGGCGCCGGCGGTGGTCGGAACCAGGGTGGCGCCCGCTTTGGCCTGCTTGATCTGCTCGTCGGTCAACGCCGCGTCGCTGGCGCCGAAATCGACGGCGTTCTCCAGGAACAGTTTGGTGCCCTCGCCGCTACCGACCGCTTGATACTCGATGGCGACGTTGGGATTGGCCTTGGTGTAAACGTCGATCCATTTCAGGTAAAGCGGCGCGGGAAAAGTCGCTCCAGCGCCGCGCAATGCCACCCGCTCGCTCGTGGCGGCGCCAGGGGGCGTCGGGGTCGGGTTTTGGCCGAAGGCCAGGGAAACCATGCCGGCTAGCCCAAGCGCGGCGGTCAGTAGCAATCGCATCGCCATGACGTGTCCTCTCGACTTCAACTGAACTCGCCCCGGACGTATTGCCGGGTCAATTGTTGCTCCGGCTCCTCGAAAATTTTCTTCGTCGGTCCCATCTCCACCAGATAGCCGGTGCGGCTGCCTTGGGAGATGTCCACCCCGAAGAAGGCCGTCGTGTCGGCTACCCGTATGGCCTGCTGCATGTTGTGGGTGACCAGCGCGATGGTGTATTTCTCCTTGAGTTCGATCATCAGTTCCTCGACCCGCCGGGTGGCGATGGGGTCCAGCGCCGAGCAGGGCTCGTCCATCAGCAGCACGTCCGGTTCGGTGGCGATGGCGCGAGCGATGCAAAGCCGCTGCTGCTGGCCGCCGGACAGGGACAGACCACTGTTTTTCAGCTTGTCCTTGACCTCGTTCCAGATCGCCGCGCCGTGCAGAGCTTTCTCCACCCGCTCGTCCAAATTGCCCTTGAAGCCGTTCAGGCGCAGGCCGAAGGCGACGTTGTCGTAGATGCTCATCGCGAACGGGTTCGGCTGCTGGAACACCATGCCGATGTAGCGGCGCACCACCACCGGATCGACCTTCTTGTCGTAAATGTCCTGACCGTGGTAGCTGACCTTTCCCTCGAAACGGAAGATCGGAATCAGGTCGTTCATGCGGTTGAGGCTGCGCAGCACGGTGCTCTTGCCACAACCCGAGGGACCGATGAAGCCGGTGATCTTGTTCTTCTCGATAGGCACCTGGCTGTCGCGCACCGCGAGAAAGTCGCCGTAGAACACTTTTTCGAGCTGGCAATCCATCACGATGCCGTTGCGAGAGGACGCCGTCCCGGCCGCCATCATTTCCGGGTTTGCATTCATGTCGATGACCTCAATATTTTTGGCGCCCGATGATGCGGGCGAGAATGTTGAACACCAGGACGATCAGCACCAGCACCAGGGACGCGGCCCAGGCCAACTGGATCTGGTTTTCGTAGGGCATCCCCGAGAAATTGAAAATCAGGATGGCCAGCGACGCGGTCGGCTCGGTCAGGCTGCGCAGGTAGTAATCGCTGAACAGCGCGGTGAACAGCAGCGGCGCGGAGTTGCCGGCGGCGCCGGCGATGGCCAGCATCACGCCGGTCAAGATACCCGACGCACCCGTGGGCAGGACCACCTTCAAGATGACTTGGGTGCGGGTGCAGCCCATCCCGAAGGCGGCGTCCTTCATTTTCTTCGGCACCATCGCCATGGCCTGCTCCGCCGCCAACACCACGGTCGGCAGCATCAGCACGGCCAGCGCGACCCCGCCGGCGAGAGCGGAGTAGGTTTTCATGGCCACCACCATGACAGCGTAGACAAACACGCCGGCCAGGATGGACGGGAAGCCGGTCAGCACCTTGGCCAGAAAGCGCACCGTGTGCGCCAACCGGCCATCGGGGTCGAGGATCGCCAGATAGACGGCGGCCAGAATACCGAGCGGCACGCTGATCAGGGTGGCGATGCCGACCATGACCACGGTCCCCACGATGGCGTTGCCGAAGCCGCCCCCCAAATCGAAAGCGGAAGGGGGCAGGGCGGTCAGCGTTTCCCAGTTCAGCCGAGAGCCGCCTTCGATCAACAGCATGTAGATGACCGAGAACAGCGGCACGCTGGCGAGAATCGCCCCGATCCAGGTCAGCGCGGTCAGGAAGCCGCTTTTCAGCGCGCGAGCCTCAAGGGGGGCGCGATGGAGCTTGGGCCGGGGCATCGGGGCTTGTCCCGCAAGATCGGGCATGATCATCGATTCAATGGCCTGCTCGGAAGCGTTCATCGTTCGGCCTCGAATTTGCGGGTGGCGAATTTCATCACCGCCAGACCAGCGGCGTTGACGATCAGGGTGATGGCCAGCAAGGCCAGAGCGGCGTACATCAGCGCGCGGATCTCGACGGGGCCGGCTTCGGGAAAGCTAGAGGCCAGCAGGGCGGCCAGCGTGTTGGCGGGAGCGAACAGCGACAGGCTGATCTGGTTGGAGTTGCCGATCAGCATGGCCAGCGCCATGGTTTCGCCGAGGGCGCGGCCGAAGCCGAGCACCAGCGCGGCCAGGATGCCTGACGAGGCGGTCGGCAGCATCACCTTGAGAATGGCCTCCCAGCGGGTGGTGCCCATGCCGTAGGCGGCTTCCTTGACCTTGTAGGGAATCTGCCGCAGCGCGTCCACCGAGATGGACGCCACCGTGGGCAGGATCATGATCGCCAGCACCAGCGCGGCGGGGGCGAGCCCCGGACCGCTCAGCGAGGTGCCAAAAAAGGGCACGCCGCCGAGATTCGCGTGCAGCCAGTTCGCCACCGGGCGCAACAGGGGGATCAGCACGTAGATGCCCCAGAGGCCGAAAACGACCGAGGGAATCGCGGCCAACAACTCGATGATGGTGCGAAAGACGGCCGCCAGCCGGCTGGGCAGAAAATCCTGGGTCAGAAAAATGGCGATGGCGATGCCGAAGACGCCGCCGAGCAGCAAGGCCAGCAGCGAGCTGTAGAGCGTGCCCCAGATCTGCGGGAGGATGCCGAATTCCTTGGTCTGGACGTTCCAGGCGGTCGAAGTTAGGAAGCCGAAACCGTATTCGGAGATGGCCGGCAGCGCTTTGCCGCCGATTTCAAGGACGATGTAAATCACCAGCGCCAGAATGAGCGCGGCGCTGAACCAGGCGATGCCGCGAAAGCTCCGGTCAAGGACGTAATCGCCTCCGGAGGGCGGCCCGGACACGGAGCCGGACCGATCAACGTTGTCAAATTGGTGCGATGCCATGAGTCACCAGGCGAGGTTTGGGTTAAGAGTGTCCTTCGATCCCCTCGCGTCCTGTCAGGGAGGTGAAGGTTAGGATGAGGGGGTAGTCTTCGAAACCGGAACCCTCACCCCCAGCCCCTCTCCCGCAAGCGGGCGAGGGGAGTGGTGGGTTCGCATGGGTGCTACTGGATCAGCGCGCTCGCTTTTCTGACTTTCTCGACGACGTTTTCAGGCAAGGGGATGTAGCCCATCTTCGGCGCCATCACCTGGCCCTTGGTCAAGCCGTACTCGACCAGATCGCGCAGCACCTTGGCCTTGGCGTCGTCCTGGTCCCGATAGAACAGCATCCAGGTGAAGGTGGTGATGGGGTAGGCTTCCTTGCTGGCCGGATCGAACAGCCACACGCGCAGATCGGGCACATCCGAATCCGGCAGTTTTTTGGCGGGAAACTCGGCGCCCGCCAGAGCGGCCATGCCAGCCTTGTCGCCGGCCGAGACGAAATGACCGGCCTTGTTTTGCAGAATGGCCATCGGCTGCTTGGTGGCCATGGCGTAGGTGTACTCGATGTAGCCGATGGCGCCGGGGGTTTGCTTGATGGTGGCGGTGACGCCGTCGTTTTTCGGCGCTTTCACGAAGCGGGTCGGCCATTGCACGGTGGTGCCGTGACCGATGGTTTTCTTGAATTCTTCGCTGACCGCGCTCAGGTGGCCGGTGAAGACGTAGGTGGTGCCGCTGGAATCGGAACGGGCCACGACCGTGATGTTCTGGTCGGGGAGCTTGACGCCGGGGTTGGCCGCGCCGATTTTCGGATCGTTCCACTGGGTGATCTTGCCCGAAAAAATGTCGATGTAGACTTCGCGCGGCAGTTTCAACTCCTTGACGCCTTCCAGGTTGTAGGACAGCACGATCTCGCCGGCGGTCATCGGCAGCAGCACGACGCCCTGCTTGACCTTGGCGATTTCCTCGTCGGTCATGGCCGCGTCGCTGGCGGCGAAATCGACGGTGTTGTTGATGAAGTCCTGAATGCCGGCGCCGCTGCCCTTGGCCTGGTAGTCCACGGTGATCCCTTGCGACTGCTTGCTGAAATCCTTGAACCAGGAGGAGTAGAGGGGGAACGGAAAGCTGGCGCCGGAACCGGTCAAGCGCAAATCCTGAGCGGAAGCGGGGGCGAGGCTGGCGAGGCTGGTCGACAGCGCGAAGATCGCGGCAGGTAGGAAGGTCTTCACGATGGACTCCTGTTGAGTGAATTTTCATTTGGAAATAACTAATTGAAAAACATTATGCTTTTCATTTATTGCAATTGGATGACAGTGCGGCGAACCTTTTTACGACTCGTTCTCCACTGGGCGCCTTACCGATTCAACTGGCTCGGCGCGACCGTGACGGGTCCAAGTTTTTCAACATCAGGTGCAGCGATAGCTCCTCGTCGTAATCCACCGACCGAAACCCCAGTTTTTCAAACCGTTTCCGGTGCCTGGTGGACACGAGAACCCGACCTTTTTGAGTTTCTTGTTCAATCTGGCGCAGGCGTTCCCGAACCAGCGCGGTTCCGACGCCCTGGCCCCGATAGTCCCGACTGACGCTGGACAGAAAAAGCCCCCAGGTTCGGGAAGCAAACTCCAACTTTCCCCACCCGGCCACCCCAATGATTGCTCCATCTTCCTTGGCGGCCACGATGAATCGGGGGGCATACTCGTGGTGGCGAAAACTGCTCGCCAGGCGCTCGCGCACCCGTGGAGCGGCGTACTGGCCCAGCGTGTTTCCGTCGATGGTGAAATTTGCCACCGTGATGGCGGTGGCGTCGGTCAAGTCCGTGTCCCGCAACGGTCGAAGGGTAAAGATCACGGAACTTACCCCCGTTTAAAGTATTTGGTTTAGCCACGTCTTTCGGCGGGTCAGACAGGATGGCCGGCGAGGGGGATCGGGTTGCCGGCCGAACGTGAGGTACGCCAATTATCCGGGCGAAATATGACGGGAACGCATCGCCGGCCCCGGAACAAGGCTGTTCCCGGGTGGGATGATGGCCTGTCATCAAACTTTAGGGTGTTAGGTGGAAACTGCGCCGGATTCTCCAAATCGACGACGATTCGCGCCGGAGGATAGCGCTGGTGATCTGGAAGCCGCTGATCGTGATCCTGTCACTGGCAGTCTTGCTCGCTGCCATTCTTGCCCTCGATCCTGGCCATTACTTGACCCTCGGTTATCTGCAATCGCAGTACGGGGCGCTGATGGCCTATCGTCTCGGGCATCCGCTGGTCGCCATGGCATGGTATTTCGCGCTGCATGTGCTGATTACTGGTCTATCACTGCCGGGCATGATCGTCATGAGCTTGGCGGGCGGGGCGGTTTTTGGACTGGTCTGGGGTACGGTGCTGGTGTCTTTCGCCTCGGCCATCGGCTCGACCATAGCTTTCCTGGCCGCCCGTTATACCTTGCGCGATGTGGTGCGGCGTCGCCTGGGCAGCCGGTTGCGAATGATCGATGCCGGCATGGAAGCATCCGGCTCGTTCTATCTGTTCGGGGTGCGGCTGGTCCCAGTGATTCCCTATTTCCTGGTGAACCTGTGGATGGGGATGACCCCGATTCCAGCCAGAACGTTCTACTGGATCAGCCAACTCGGCATGTTGCCGCTGACGATCATTTACGTGAACGCCGGAACCCAACTCGCCCAACTGAACACGGTGCGGGATATTCTGTCTCCCGCCCTGCTGGGTTCCCTGCTACTGGTCATTCTTTTTCCATGGCTGGCGCGCTGGCTGGTCAGGATGACGCACGGTGGGTTTCGGGCGCGCTGACAACGGTTTCAGGCGCGGCGCACCCGTATCCCCCGCCGCCTGGCGTTTCGATCACGAACGCATCGCCCGCCTTCATCGTCGCTTGCGCCGTGCCCGATAACTCCTCCACCTGACCATCGACCCGTTCCACCGCGTTGCGTCCGACCTGGCCCGGTTTTCCACCCGCGAGGCCGTAGGGTGGAATGCGACGGTGGCTGGAGAGAATCGCGGCGGTCATCGGCTCCAGAAATCGAATCCGCCGAGCCACCCCGTCGCCGCCGCGCCAGCGACCCGCGCCGCCGCTACCCGCGCGGATGCGAAACTCTTCCACTCGCACCGGGAACCGCCATTCCAGCACCTCGGGATCGGTCAACCGTGAGTTGGTCATGTGGGTATGCACCGCCGAGGCGCCGTCGAAGCCTGGTCCCGCCCCGGCGCCGCCGCAGAGGGTCTCGTAGTATTGATGGCGCTCGTTGCCAAAGGTGAAGTTGTTCATCGTCCCCTGGGCGGCGGCCATGACGCCGAGCGCGCCGTACAGCGCGTCGACCACGCATTGCGAGGTTTCCACGTTGCCGGCCACCACCGCCGCCGGCGGGCGCGGAGCGAGCAGGGAGCCGTCCGGGATGACGATGTCCAGCGGGCGCAGGCAGCCGGCGTTCAGCGGAATGTCATCGTCCACCAGAGTACGGAACACGTACAGCACCGCCGCTAGCGTTACCGCGCGGGGTGCGTTGAAGTTGCTGGCCTGCTGCGGCGAGGTGCCGGTGAAATCAATTCGGGCCGCGCGCCGCGCCCGGTCCAGGGTGATGGCGACCCGAATCACCGCGCCATTGTCCATCTCGCAGGCAAAGGCGCCATCCCGCAGCCGGTCCAGCGCCCGGCGGACCTGTTCGGCGGCGTTGTCTTGCACATGGCCCATGTAGGCGCGAACAACCTCCAAGCCGAAGTGGTCCACCATTCGCCGCAGTTCGTGCGCGCCTTTCTCATTGGCGGCGATCTGCGCCTGCAAGTCGGCCAGATTCTGGCGGGGATTGCGAACCGGCCAGGGATTGTCGGTCAGTTTTTCCAGCAACTCGCGTTCGCGAAACCGACCACCCGTCACCAGCGGGAAGTTGTCCAGCAACACGCCTTCCTGGTCGATGGTCACGCTGTCCGGCGGCATCGAGCCGGGCGAAATGCCGCCGATGTCGGCGTGATGCCCGCGTGAGGCGACGTGGAACAAGACCTGTTTTCCCGCTTTATCGAAGACCGGGGTGATGACCGTGATGTCCGGCAAATGGGTCCCGCCACTGTATGGGGCGTTGCTGGCGTACACGTCGCCGGGCTGGAACCGGCCGCCATGCGCCTGAATGAGCGCCCGCACCGCTTCGCCCATTGAACCAAGATGCACCGGAATGTGCGGGGCGTTGGCGACCAGTTGACCGTCCCGGTCGAATAGCGCGCAGGAAAAATCCAGCCGCTCCTTGATGTTGACCGAGTGCGCCGTGTTGGCCAGGGTCACGCCCATTTGTTCGGCGATGGCCATGAACAGGTTGTTGAAGACTTCCAGCAGGATGGGGTCCACGTCGGTGCCGACCGCGACCCGTTGCGGGCGTGGCTGGTGGCGAGTCAATACCAGATCGCTGCGCGTCGTGACCTGGGCTTGCCAGCCGGGTTCGATCAACGTGGTCGCGCCGGCTTCGCTGATGATAGCCGGGCCGACGATACGGTCGCCGGGCCGCAACTTTTCACGCCGGTGGAGTGGGGCGGTGGCGTCGATGCCGGCGACGTGCAACGAGATGGTTGCGGCGGGTTGCCGAGGAACAACGCGAGCGCCTTCTTCGTCGGCCTTCACCCCCAACCCCTCTCCTGCTTGCGGGAGAGGGGAGTTGCCGCCGATCGCCTCAACCACCGCCGCCTCCACGATCAGCGCCTTGTTGGGCATGACGAAACCATAGCATTGGCGATGCACGGCCTCAAAGCGGGCTTGGAGTTCGGCCACGACATCGGCGGCGATGCTCAGGGCGCTGTCGCTGCCAGCGTAGCGCAGGCGAACGGCGCGAACGGTTCGGATGCAATCGGCGGGGATGTCCTGCGCCACCATTTCCGCTCGCCCGATCTGCTCCAGTTCGGCGAAGATGTGTTCCAGTAGCGGAGACAACTCCGCCGCCAGAGGTGCTTCCACCGTGCGTTCCTTCAGCAAGCGGGCGTCGGCCAGCCCCATGCCGTAGGCCGACAACACGCCGGCGAGAGGGTGGATGAAGATGGCCGGTATCGCCAGCGCGTCGGCCACCGCGCAGGCGTGCTGACCGCCCGCGCCACCAAAGCAGCACAGGGTGTATTCGGTGATGTCGTAGCCGCGCTGAGTGGAAATCTGCTTGATGGCGTTCGCCATGTTCTCAACCGCGATCTTGAGAAAGCCCTCGGCCAGTTCGGCGGAGGTGTACGTCTTGCCCGTGCTGGCGCGAACCTCGGCGGCGAGCGCCGCGAACCGCTGGATCACGATGTCCCGGTCTAGCGGTTGATCCTGCTCGGGACCAAACACCTGGGGAAAGAAATCGGACTGAATGCGCCCTAGCAGGACGTTGCAATCGGTCACGGTCAGCGGTCCGCCGCGCCGGTAACAAGCCGGTCCCGGATTGGCCCCGGCGGATTCCGGTCCCACCCGCAGCCGACCGCCGTCGAAGCGACAGATCGAACCGCCACCCGCCGCCACGGTGTGAATGTGCAGCATCGGCGCGCGCAGCCGCACGCCGGCCACCAGGGTTTCAAACGCGCGTTCGTATTCGCCGGCGTAATGGGCGACGTCGGTGGAGGTGCCGCCCATGTCGAAGGTGATGATCCGGTCGAAGCCGGCCTGGGCGGCGGTGCGCGCCGCGCCGACGATGCCGCCGGCCGGGCCGGACAAGATGCTGTCCTTGCCCTGAAAGTGGCGGGCGTCGGTCAGCCCGCCGTTGGACTGCATGAACAGCAGCCGCGCGTTGCCCAGTTCGCTGGCGACCCGATCCACGTAGCGGCGCAGGATCGGCGACAAGTAGGCGTCCACCACTGTGGTGTCGCCGCGCCCGACCAGTTTCATCAACGGGTTGACTTCGTGCGAGACCGAGATTTGGGTGAAGCCGATCTTGCGAGCAAGTTTCGCCGTCTGTCGTTCGTGCTCCGGATAGCGATAGCCGTGCAGAAACACAATGGCCACCGCGCGAATACCGGCGTTATAAGCATCTTGTAACGGTGCGCGGGCGCTGGCGGGATCAAGGGGAATGAGAACTTCGCCTTGGGCCGAGACCCGCTCGATCACTTCCGCCACTCGTTCGTACAGCAGTTCCGGTAACACGATTTGGCGGGCGAACAACTGAGGCCGATTCTGGTAGCCGATGCGCAGGGTGTCGCGAAAGCCTTGGGTGATCAGCAGCAGGGTCCGGTCGCCCTTGCGTTCCAACAAGGCGTTGGTGGCGACGGTGGTGCCCATTTTCACCGTCGCGATGGATTCGGCGGGGATCGGCTGGCCCGCTGGAATGCCCAACAGCTCGCGAATTCCGTGCAAGGCGGCGTCGGGGTAATGCTCCGGGTTGTCCGACAACAGCTTGTGGGTCAACAACTGACCATCGGGGCGGCGAGCAACGATGTCGGTGAAGGTGCCGCCCCGATCAATCCAGAATTGCCAGCGGGCGGAGATGGGGGGAAGGGAAGCGGTCATGGGGGTTTCCAAAGGAGGGACGCCTAAAAGCACCAGTACCTTACCTTAATGCGGTATTTCCACGGGCAACACCTATCCTTAATCGATAAGGTGGCGATAAAGCCAGAGTCGAAAGGGGCTCTGCTGGCTACCTGAAAAAGATGGCGACGCTCATGTCCGTTGCCGCGAACCATCCAATCGTAGGAGGAACCACCATGTTATACGCCATTCCCGGCCAATCCGATTCGAAAGTCAGTTTCAAATCCCGTTACCAGAATTTCATTGATGGTCAGTGGACTTCACCGGTGAAAGGTCAGTATTTTGAAAACGTCAGCCCCGTCACCGGCCAGGCTTTCTGCGAGGTGCCGCGTTCCACCGCCGAGGATATCGAGCGAGCGCTGGATGCCGCTCATGCCGCTGCCGGGGCCTGGGGTCGCACTGCGGTGGCGGCGCGGGCCAACCTGCTGAACAAGATCGCCGACCGGATGGAGGCGAATCTGGAGATGCTGGCGGTGGCGGAAACGTGGGACAACGGCAAGCCAATCCGGGAAACCCTGGCGGCGGATTTACCCCTGGCCATCGACCACTTTCGCTATTTCGCCGGCTGTATCCGCGCCCAGGAAGGCACCCTGGCCGAACTTGACGACAACACGGTCGCCTATCACTTCCATGAACCGCTGGGCGTGGTTGGTCAGATCATCCCCTGGAATTTTCCCATCCTGATGGCGGTTTGGAAGCTGGCGCCAGCGCTGGCCGCTGGCAACTGCGTGGTATTGAAGCCCGCCGAACAGACCCCGGTCTCGATCCTGGTGCTGTTGGAACTGATTCAGGACCTGCTGCCCCAGGGAGTGCTCAACGTGGTGAACGGGTTCGGTTTGGAGGCGGGCAAACCGCTGGCGTCCAGCCCGCGCGTCGCCAAGATCGCCTTCACCGGCGAAACCACGACCGGGCGGCTGATCATGCAGTACGCCGCGCAAAATCTAATTCCGGTGACGCTCGAACTGGGCGGCAAGTCACCCAACCTTTTCTTCGCCGACGTGTGCGCTCAAGACGACGACTTTTTCGATAAAGCCCTCGAAGGTTTTACGATGTTCGCCTTGAATCAGGGCGAGATTTGTACCTGTCCCTCGCGGGCGCTGATTCAGGAATCCATTTACGACCCATTCATGGAGCGGGCGCTGGCGCGGGTAAAGGCCGTCAAACAGGGCCATCCGCTCGATACCGACACCATGCTGGGCGCGCAGGTTTCCGTCGAGCAGATGGAGAAGATTCTTAGCTACCTGGACATTGGCCGACAAGAGGGCGCGGAATGCCTGACCGGTGGCCGTCGCGCCGAGATGAGCGGCGAATTGAAGGGCGGCTTCTACGTCCAGCCGACCGTGCTCCAGGGCCATAACCGGATGCGAATCTTTCAGGAGGAAATCTTCGGGCCGGTGCTGGGGGTAACCACTTTCAAGGATGCCGCCGACGCCTTGGCCATCGCCAACGACACGCTGTATGGTCTCGGCGCTGGCGTGTGGAGCCGCGACCTCAACACGGCCTATCGGATAGGCCGTGGCATCAAGGCGGGCCGGGTCTGGACCAATTGCTACCACCTCTACCCCGCGCACGCGGCCTTCGGCGGTTACAAACAGTCCGGCATCGGGCGGGAAACCCACAAGATGATGCTCGACCATTACCAGCAGACCAAGAATTTGCTGGTGAGCTATAGTCCCGGCGCACTGGGGTTTTTCTGAGATGATCACTCGCCCCTCTCTTCACACTGGCGGAGAGGGGTGATGAGGATCCTTCTCAACACAAAGGAGATTGCCATGACCGCCATTTCCCGTGTGCTAGCCACGGATCCGGCCTTGGCGTTAATCGCCAAACTCAAGGCCAAGCACGGTCCACTGATGTTCCACCAATCCGGTGGTTGCTGCGATGGAAGCTCGCCGATGTGTTACCCCGACGGCGAGTTGCTGGTGGGCGAGGGCGACGTTCGGCTGGGAGAAATTGGGGGTTGCCCGTTTTACATGAGCGCCGCCCAGCACGAGTACTGGAAACATACCCAGCTCATCATTGATGTCGTGCCGGGACGGGGCGGGATGTTTTCCCTGGAAGGTCCCGAGGGTTTACGGTTCTTGACCCGCTCGCGATTGTTCAGCGAAGAGGAATGGGCGGCGCTATCCTGAAAATGAGTTGAACTCTTCTCATATTTGGTAGTGATAAACACATCTTTCTCTGTCCTGGGTATGCTAGTCTGCGTTCATGACCAGCTTGCTCGGCGAATTCGAATGCAGTCTCGATTCCAAGGCGCGGATCGCGTTGCCGGCCGCGCTGAGGAAGCAGCTTCCCGTCGAGGCGGAAGGCCGGTTCGTGGTCAATCGCGGCTTCGAACAGCATCTGGTGTTGTATCCGCTGCATGAATGGCGGCGCGTCACCGCCGAACTCAACCGGTTGAACCTGTTCATCAAGAAAAACCGCGAGTTCGTCCGCTATTTCCACCGGGGCGCCACCGAGCTGGAGCTGGACGGCAGCGGCCGATTGCTGTTGCCCCGGCGGCTGCTGGATTACGCCGGCATCCGCGATACCGTGATCCTGCTGGCCTACGCCAGCCGCATCGAGTGTTGGGACGCGGTGTTGTACGAGCATCTCCTGTCCGACGAGCCGGCCGATTTCGCCCGTCTGGCCGAGGAGATCATGGGTGGCGCGGGCCACGCGGGGCGGGACGAGGAACGGTTTCCCGATTTCCGGGAGTCGCCGCTGCCGCCGGGTTCGCGGCATTAGAATGCCGCATGCCTCCGCCGGGTCGATTGTCGCTGGCCGGCCGCTCGAAAATCATCAACCTTCCGTCTCGATCCAAAATCCTGTCCAGGGGTAAGGCATGCTTGCGTGACCGCCCTCCATCGCCGATGGAACAAATCCGCCAAACGTGGTCCATGATGAACGTCTTTTTGGGGAGCGCAACGTGATACGTCTATTGAAACTGATCGTTCTAATCCTGGGGCTGATGCTGGTGGCGTTGTCGTCGGCCGCAACGCCCTCGCCGGTGCAGCGTTATTTTCAAAGCCTGCAATCACTGCGGGCGGATTTCATCCAGCGTGTGTTCAACGACCGGGGGCAGGTGACGCAAACCTCCAGCGGTCGAATGCTGATGCGCAAGCCCAGCCAGTTTCGCTGGGATTATCGAACCCCCGCCGAACAGATCGTTGTCGCTGACGGCGAACGGCTGTGGGCCTACGATGTCGATTTGGCCCAGGTCACGGTGCGCAAACTGGACCGGGCGCTCAGTTCGACGCCGCTGGCGCTGCTCACCGGCGCGACCCCCATTGAGGACGCTTTCACCGTCAGCGGGGTCCGCAACCGGGATGGGCTGGACTGGTACGATCTGACGCCCAAGCAGCCGCAACCCGAATTCCGGTTGCTGCGGGTTGCTTTCAAGGGCGACACCCTGGTGACCCTGGAACTGGAGGACGGTTTCGGTCAACGCACCCGGCTGGATTTTCAAAAGCTGGAGCGGAATCCGTCGCTCGATCCCGCGTTGCTGAAATTCACTCCGCCGCCCGGCGTGGACGTGGTCGGCGACGCGAGCTGACCCGATGCCCGTTGCGGATTCCCGTCGCCCCCTGGCCGACCGGTTGCGGCCACGTCAATTGGCCGACTTCGTGGGTCAGCGTCATCTGCTGAATTCGGGCCAACCGCTGCGGACCGCCATCGAGCGGGGCCAGCCGCATTCCATGGTGTTGTGGGGACCGCCCGGCACGGGCAAGACCACGCTGGCGGAATTGCTGGCCGGAGCCTGTCGGGCGGAGTTTATCCGGCTGTCGGCGACCATGGCCGGCGTGCGCGAGGTGCGAGCGGCGGTGGAGCGGGCCCAGGCGTTGTGGCGCGAGCAAGAGCGGCGCACCGTGTTGTTCGTGGACGAGGTTCACCGTTTCAACAAGGCCCAGCAGGACGCCTTTCTGCCCTACGTCGAGGACGGCACGCTGACCTTCATTGGCGCCACCACCGAAAACCCCGGCTTTGCCCTCAACAACGCCCTGCTGTCGCGGGTGCGGGTCTACGTGCTGAGCAGTCTGGATATCGCCGCCATCGGCCAGGTGGTGGACCGCGCGCTGACCGATCCGGAGCAAGGGCTGGGTGGGCGCGGGTCGTTGTCCGACGCCGCGCGGGTCCGACTGGCCCAGACCGCCGACGGCGACGCCCGCCGCGCCCTGATTTGGCTGGAGCTGGCGGCGGAACTGGCCGAGGCGCAAGGTCTCCCACTGGAGGCGGCGCTGGAAGCGGTGATGAGCGACGGGGCGGGCCGGCGCTTCGACCGGGGCGGCGATCTGTTTTACGACCAGATTTCCGCTCTGCACAAGGCGGTGCGCGGCAGCAGTCCCGACGCGGCCCTGTACTGGCTGGCCCGGATGCTCGATGGCGGCTGCGACCCGCTCTACCTCGCCCGGCGGGTGGCGCGGATGGCCAGCGAGGATATCGGCAACGCTGATCCGCGCGCCTTGCAATTGGCGCTGAACGCCTGGGAAGCGCAGGAACGGCTGGGCAGCCCCGAGGGTGAACTGGCCATCGCCCAGGCGGTGGTCTATCTGGCGGTCGCGGCCAAGAGCAACGCCGTCTATACCGCGTTCGCCGCCGCTCGCCGCGATGTCGAACGCCACGGCACGCTGGAGGTGCCGCCGCATTTGCGCAACGCACCCACCGCGCTGGCGCGGGATTTGGGGCACGGCGAGGGTTACCGCTACGCCCACGACGAGCCGAACGCCTATGCCGCCGGGGAGTGCTATTTTCCGGAACCCTTACGGGATGCTCGCTACTATCAGCCGACCGTCAACGGTCTGGAAAGACAAATCGGCGAAAAGCTGGAACGACTGCGGGAATTCGACCGGCAGAGTTCACGGCGACGGTATCGGTGAGAGACCGGTTCGCGGAGGGGTAAAACCCGCCTGGATCGGGCCGCGCCGGCCCGCGCCCGATCCAGGCGTATTCATGCTGCTTTGCTAATGGCTGACCGTGACCTTTTTGCCCTTCGGCTGGCCGATGGCCGCCAGCATTTCGGTGAACCACGGGGTATCGATGTCGAAGGGTTTGCCGCCCTTGATCCGCGGAAATTCGATGGCGCGCAGCACGCCCCCGCGATCCTCGTCGTGACCGATGACGCCCGATTCGCGGCGCATGGCGCATTCGACAGCGAGATCGACACAGGACTTGATGAGGCGAAGGTCTTCGATGTTGGCGGCGGAAGCGCGCGAGAAGTAGCCGGATTTTTGGATCAGCGTTTTTTCGGAGCCAATCATTTGGGCGAACTGCTCGCCGAACCATTTGCCGGGGTTGACGGCGTCGAGCTTG
This sequence comes from Candidatus Contendibacter sp., assembly GCA_029624675.1. Lineage (GTDB taxonomy): Bacteria > Pseudomonadota > Gammaproteobacteria > Competibacterales > Competibacteraceae > Contendibacter. Next base: position 255,797 of record JARSSP010000041.1, on the reverse strand, counting down.
ATGTGGCCGAAGGCGTCGCGCGGAACTTCCTGGCCCTTGGCCTGTAGCTCGGCCACGATGGCTTCGACGCCCGCGCCCTCGGAAACGAAGAGGTTGATGCAGTCCACCTTGTCCATCGCGGCGCGCAGACGCTTGGCTTCGGCGGCGATGTCGATTTCCATCTCGGGCACGAAGACGGCGTGAACCTCGAACGCGGAACGGTCCAGTCCGATGGCGGGCAGCCATTCGGCGCGGTCGAGCAGCTTGCGATATTCCAGCGCGGTGGCGGCGGTGAGCCAGCCGCAGTTGCGGCCCATGACTTCGTGGACGATCAACATGCGCGGGTTGGCGTTATTCTCGGCGACCACGTTTTGGAAGTAGCGCGCGCCCTGTTCGGCGGCGGTCCAGGCGCCCAGCGATTGCCGGATCGGGTACACGTCGTTGTCGACGGTCTTGGGCAGGCCGATGACGGTCAGGCCGTAGTCGTGTTTTGCCAAAAAGGCGGCGAGATCGGCGGCGGCGGTGTTAGTGTCGTCGCCACCGATGGTGTGGAGGACGTCCACGCCGTCCTTGATCAGTTGGTCGGCGGCGACTTTCTGCGGGTCCTCGCCTTCCTTGACCAGACCGCGCTTCACGCAGTCCTTGACGTTGGTGAGCTTGACCCGGCTGTTGCCGACGGGCGAGCCGCCGAAGCGGTGCAGCAGCCCGGCCTTTTCGCGGACTTCCGGCGTCACCTTGTAGGAGTCGCCGAGCAGCAGTCCCTTGTAGCCGCTGCGATAGCAAATGATCTCGATCGTGGGATCGATCTCGGTGTAGCGCTCGATGAGACCGCCGATGGCCGAACTGAGGCAGGGGGCCAAACCGCCCGCCGTGAGGATCGCGACTTTCCTGGGCTTGCTCATGGGAAACATTAACCTCGCAAAATTAAAGGAAAACAACGGAGTGGAGGGTGATAAACCGCAATGGTAGGAGGAAATCGGTCATGGAACAACGCGAAAATTCGCCCAGGCGCGCTTCCTATCGGCGCAAATACGCGATTTCTCGGGGCAGCGTGATGTTGTTGCCGAAGCAATCTTCCCCATAGCCCGATTCGGCCAGCAGCTTCAGATCGCCCAAGACCCGTTTGTCGCCCGTGAAGGCGATGCCGAGATCGGTTCGGATGTCGATTTGTCCGGTGGCCTGCAAGCGGGCGATTTCGGCGGTGACCTTCTCCAGCAGGATACTTTCGCCGCTGAATTCCTCCGCCAACTGTGGCGGCTGCTGATAGATCACCAGCTTGCCCTGTTCGGCCAGTCGGAACAGCGTGTTCATGATCGCGGCGCGAATCTGCCTGGTCGACAATTCGCCTCCAGGCAGGGGCAGGCGGCCGATTTCCGCCACCAGCCAGCGTCTTTTTTGCGCGTTGATTTTCTCGTTGGCCCGGAACAGATCCAGTGGCGAACTGGCGTCGTAGGATTGACCATCCAGTTCCATGCGAACCTCGCTGCCGTAATGCTGAACGATCTTTGCCACCAGGGTGGCCGGGCGAACGTGGAAGCCGCGATAGGTTGGCGCCGGAACCTCGATCACGCCCACCTCGGCGTAGTGCTTGAGCATGGCGTGACACAGGCGTCGACCGAGGTCAAGGTACAGCCCCGCGTAGGTGATCGAATAGCTCATCAGCATTTCCAGCAGGGCGTCGGCGGTGATGACCGGCTTGCGGCGCAGTGACGCATCGCCGGTGCGAACGTTGAGGTGGCGTTCGTAGTAGTGAACGAGGTAGGTGGCGATTTCGAGCAGGTGAAAGGTGACGCTGATATGACCGCGCAGGATGGGCAGGTTGGCGTCCAGGTATTCGATTTCGGTCTCGGATACGTGGGTGTCGTACAGGGATTGCAGGCGGTGAAACCCGACCTTGAGATGGCGCAGGCTATCCTCGCTGATGGGGTCTGGAAAACAACGGGTGTAGTCCGCCGGTTCAATGCGGTTGACGACATCGAGCAGTTCGCCTTCGGTGGCCAGGTTCAGATAGGCGGTGGCTAGGTGAGTGACGGTTTCCGACGTGCTCTTGACCCGACGCACGGGACGGTCGCTGGGCAGGCGGCCCGGTGGCAACGATTCGGCGTAATCCAGCGGATTGGGCGGATCACCGGGTGGCGGCAAACCCAGCCGCAAGGCTTGCGTCAGGATCCATTTCGCCGCTCGCGTTAGGGTGGCGCGGGTCAGCGCCAACGACTGGGTGGTGGCCGCGATGAAGTCCCGTTTGCTCGGTAACAGGCGATAGCAAGGCAGGGAATGTTGGATGTGCAGGATTTCGTAGCCGACGCTGGCGAACAATTTGATCGTGGCGGTGAGCGACCGGAACCGTGACCATTGCCGGTTGGTGCGCGCGCCGTAGGCGTCCAGGAGTTCCTCGACCTGGGCGGCTTGGGACAGCAGGTCCGCCACCAGAGGGCGGGTGAGTGGCAGGGAATGGGGTCGATGCGCCACCAGGTACCGAGCAAGTAGCAGCAGCTTGCGAGCGCGTCCGGTAACCAGGTCGGTCAGTTCGTGTTCGCCGATCGTCGGCCATCCCAGCGGTTGCGCCGGGTTTTCGTCCACATCAAGAGTCATGCGGGCGCTTCCATCGTGCGGCTCATCCTGTCAGTCTCTTCGTCACCTTGATAATAAGGCCATATTTTAAGCGCGGCCGCCAAGATTTTCTCGCGATCAGGTTTCTTATACCATCATCTAAAAACGATGAATCCGAGGAAATCACTCTGGGGAAAATTGACATACACCAGCGATAAGCTTTAATTTCCCATGTCCACTCGCCGCAGGCACTGCCTGCTGAGCGAGCCCGCGGATACCGGCGGGAGGAACCTTAGGTAACAAGGCCCGGGATCGGCCACGCTTAACGCACCCACTCAATAACCACGCAAGTCGAGGAGTATCCGATGGCTCTCAAAGAAGTCGTGATTGTTAGCGCCGCCCGGACGGCGATCGGCAGGTTCATGGGCACCCTCAAGGATGTGCCGGCTCGCGAACTGGCGATCACCGCCGCCAAGGGCGCCATTGAGCGGTCCGGCGTCCCGGCTGACCAGATCGACGAGATTTGCATGGGCCAACTGTACGGCGGCATGCAAGGCTCTCTGCCGGCCCGCCAAGTGAGCATGCGAGTCGGTTTGCCGCATCGCAGCAGCGCCGTTTCGGTCAACCAGAACTGCACCTCTGGCATGCGCGCGCTGGAAATCGCCTGCCACAACATCATGCTCGGCCAGACCGAGATCGGCTTGGTCGTGGGCGTCGAGAGCATGACCAACGCGCCTTACCTGTTGCCCAAGGCCCGCATGGGCTACCGGATGGGGCAGGGCAACATCGAGGACAGCATGATCCACGATGGCCTGTTCGACGAGCTGGTGCCCGGCCACATGGCCATGACGGCGGAAAACGTCGCGGTCAAGTACGGCATCACCCGTCAGGAGTGCGACGAGTTGGCGCTGATCAGCCACACTCGCTGCACCAAGGCCACCAAGGAAGGTATTTTCAAGCGTGAGATCGTGCCGGTCGAACTCAAGTCCAAGAAAGGCTCGACCTTCTTCGATACCGACGAGAATTTCATCCCCGACGCCAGCATGGAAAAGATGGCCAAGCTGCCCACCGCGTTCAAGAAAGACGGCGTGGTGACCGCCGCCAATGCCTCCAGCATCAACGACGGCGCCAGCGCGGTAGTGATCATGTCGCTGGACAAGGCCAGGGCCATGGGCATTAAGCCGCTGATGAAACTGGTCAGCATCTGTAACGCCGGCATCGATCCAGTAGTCATGGGCCTGGGGCCGGCGGTGGCGATTCCCAAGGCGCTCCAGCAGGCTGGCAAGAAGTTCACCGATATCGACTACTGGGAAGTCAACGAGGCGTTCGCCGCGCAGTGGCTGGGCGTCGGCCGGATGTTAAAGGAGCAGGGTATGAGCCTGACCCCAGATAACTGCAACTTCAACGGGTCTGGCATCGCCTTGGGGCATCCGGTGGGTTCCACGGGTCTGCGTATCGTGGTTAGCCTGTACTACGAGCTGGAGCGGCAGGGCAAGGCCTTGGGCGGTGCGTCCTTGTGTGTTGGCACAGGGCCGGCCATGGCTTCGCTATGGACTCGTGATATCTAAACGGGTTGCATGATTCTACCAAGGCGGCTCGATTTACGGGCCGCCATTAATAATCGGCGGTATTTATATCATCATCTAAAAAACCTCAATCCATAAAAACCGCTATAATCCCCCCACCCCACCAAGAGCCCTTCCCTCCATGCTAGATCCAAAGCTACTCAGAAACGAATTGGAACCCACCGCCACCAAACTTGCCCGGCGCGGATATACCCTGGATATAGCACGCATCAGCAGTCTGGAAACCCAACGCAAGACCTTGCAAATTCGCACACAAGAACTCCAGAACGAGCGCAACGCTCATTCCAAAGCCATCGGCCGCGCCAAAGCGAGCGGACAGGACATTCAGGTACTACTGGATGAAATCGCTGGTCTAGGCGATACCCTCAAACGAACCGAAACCGAACTTGATACCATCCAAGCCGAATTATCAAACCTCCAGCTAGGCATTCCCAACATCCCACACACCACCACACCGACCGGCGACAGCGAGATGGATAATGTTGAAATCCGGTGCTGGGGGAAACCATGTCAATTCGCATTCAAGCCACGTGATCATATCGACCTTGGTGAAGGAGGGGGACTGGATTTCGAGGCCGGCGTAAAGCTGACTGGCGCCCGCTTCACAGTCATCCAAGGCCAGTTGGCACGACTGCACCGAGCACTCATTCAATTCATGCTGGATCTGCACACCCAGGAACATGGATATCGAGAAGTCTACGTACCTTACCTGGTCAACGCCGACAGCTTGCGCGGTACTGGCCAGTTGCCAAAGTTCGAGGCAGACCTGTTCAAGCTAAGCGGCGAACTTAATTACTATCTGATCCCCACCGCCGAGGTTCCCGTCACCAACCTGGCTCGCGACCGCATTCTGGATTCCAGCCGCCTGCCCCTGCGTTACGTCTGCCACACCCCCTGCTTTCGCAGCGAGGCCGGTTCCTACGGCAAGGACGTGCGTGGCATGATTCGTCAGCATCAGTTCGAGAAAGTGGAATTGGTGCAAATCGTCTGCCCCGAGGATTCCTACGCCGCCCTCGAAGAACTGACTCGTCACGCCGAAACCGTGCTGCAACGGCTGGAGCTTCCTTATCGGGTCGTAGCGCTCTGTACCGGCGACATCGGGTTCGCCTCGGCCAAGACCTATGACCTGGAGGTTTGGCTTCCCGGCCAAGCAAAATACCGGGAAATTTCCTCGTGCAGTAACTTTGAGGATTTCCAGGCTCGCCGCCTGCAAGCACGCTGGCGCAATCCGGCCACTGGCAAACCAGAGCTGGTCCATACTCTTAACGGCTCAGGCCTAGCGGTAGGACGCACATTGGTGGCGATCATGGAAAACTATCAGGACGAGCGCGGCCATATCCGGATTCCAGAGGCGCTTAAGCCCTATTTGGGTGGGCTAGAATTCATCATCCCAGATGGACGCTAAAATTGACCCCCACCCCCAGCCACCCCGGAAATAGCCACGGATCGACCTTATTTCCAACCAACCGACTCCAACAAAACATCCCGCGCCTGATTTAACCGCGCCGCCAGATCAGATGACCCACCACGGTCCGGGTGAACACGCTGAATCAAACGGCGGTAAGCCGCCTGAATTTCCTCACGACTTGACTCCGGTCGCAACCCGAGAACCTGGTATGCCTCGGCCCGATCCATAATCCCAGGAGCCTTACTGGAATCAGTTGCTTGGCCAGATGGGGGAGGGGAAGAAGACACAGAACGGGCGCCAAGCCAACGCACCAGCAACGGAGCCAGCACAATCAGCAAAGGGATAGCCATTTCAGCACCGCCACGCACTATCAACAGAACCGTCACGCCAGCGGCGATGGCAAGGATGGGAGTTTGCCTGCTTCGAGCAGGACGGTGCGGCCAGCGGACTAAAAAATAAACACCCACCAACACAGCCGCGATAAGCAACACCCGCACCATCATTACCTTTCTCCAAAGGTTGTTAAGTCCCGCACGGCGATGAATTTCGCTACGCTCAACCCATCCTAATAAATAATGGGTATAAAATATTGAGGAACAAAACCCATCAATACGAGGAGAAACCACCAAGGGATCTGAACAGCTACCTTCATGATAATCATTCCCCTTGCCACAAGGTATTCCTTAGATCGCTAACCCATTCCCGCTGCCGGAAACTTGAAGCCTGAATTTCCAGCAAAGGAAAATTGGCTTCCAACAAGCTAAGTTCCAGTACAGCCATCACCCGTTGATATTGCCGGCCCGTATCCAGCAAGTGTAAACAGTTTTCAAGGGTGATTTCCCGACCCAGCAAATAGCGTTTGTCTTTCTGATAACGATCCTGATTGGCGGCCCACCAAGCTTTAACCGCCTTTGCATCGGGCAAGAAGAATTGCGCTAATTCCATCGAGCCCAACAACTGGGTTTCCGAAGGATGTATAACTCTCGGGCGCATCAACCCTTCACGAATCAAGTCCACCCCCGTAAGAAGGGTAAAAGCTTCCCCAGAGGAACACGCACGTTCCGGACAATCCATCGACTCAAGTAGCCATGGAACCCACGCAACGTTATCACAGGCGCCAGCGCTGGCCATCGCGGCATGAAGGCGATGATTATGTCTTGCCACCACCGAAATCCAGCGCTCCACTTCCTGACGATCGGCCACTCTCAGTATCAATTGCAGGGCTTGCTGTTGCCGCAGCGGCATGGGGCATAAGGCAAAACCCTTCATAATTTCGAGCGCCGTCTGGCGATTACCGAGCAGGACAGCCGACCATGCCGCCCAAAAGCGCTGGTCATCATGCCTCGAACGCAGGCCGCGCAGCAAGATGGGCATCAAATTTATGTAACCCAGTTTACCAATGGCCTTGATAGCAATAATACTCAGATCGACATCCGCGTCATTAGTAAGCCGCTCCAGAAAATTTTTACAGTCGATGTGATTACCCATGGCGGCCATGATTCCCAAGCGACGCCATTTGGCGAATTTCGAATTCAGCAGCGAGTGCACTCTATTCCTGGCCAGCAACGGTGGCATCCAACCAAGTACCGATATGAAACCCTGATCTATTCTTGGCTTGGCAAGAGTGATGTCAATTACCCTGCGCAATCGCTGCATCTGGTTATTTCTTAATGCAATGAAGGAAGCCGCGAATAAATGGCCCGCTTTCCATTTTTCCGCCGGAAAATTTTCTATTTTTCTCCAAAGACTATCCGTGACTTCGGGAAGATACTCAAGATAGGATTTCAGATAACTATCGACCTCGCAAAGGTGGTGAAACAAAGAATACCGAGCAGTAGCCAAGGTATGGCGCATTTGCCAAATTTGGGCAATTCTCTCGAAATACCATTCAAAGGTCACGGGTGACAAAACAATCAGCGCGCGATGATCTCCCGTTTCTTGTGAAGCAGTCAGTCGCGCTTTTCTCCGCTTTGAGGGCGCACCAGCCTGGCCAGGCTGGTCCTGACGGTCAACGTCGAATCGTAATTTCCGGGTCGACAGGATGTTGCGCGCGGTCAGAACCGCCGCCGAGGTTGGTTCGGGAAGTCGAATCATCCGATCGTCCTCCTGGAGCGCTGCCCCGGATTCGCCTCGAGCTGACTCGGATAACGGAATAATTGCAATTCTTGGGCTCGCCTTACCCGCCGGCGCATGCAACAACTCTCTTCTACGGAACAACCAGCCCCGGCTAACGGGTTGGGTCAATTCCGCCAGTGTATCCATTGCAGACGCCAGGGATGGATCCGCTGCACGCGCTGGCTTTAACCGTCTCGGTCTTGGCAGGGTTGAACGATCCATATTGGGATCCGTCACCACCACTTTCGGGAGCGGGGCATCCTGTTGAGTTTTGGAGCGCGCTTTTTTGGGCGAGAAGGGATGGGGAACCGTGCTGCGCGCTTCACCACTCGCCGGAGTAGTGGTTCCAATCCCGCTCAACCATTCCCACTGTCGAAAGCCGGGCGCCTCGATGGGAAAAAACGCGGTTTGCGGTTCAAGCAACGCTAGCTCCATGGCGGCGGTGGCGCGCTGGAATTGCTGCCCATGAACCAGCACCTGCCAGCACACTTCCAGACTGATCGGGAATCCCATCAGGTAGCAACGATTTTTTTTGTAGCGGCGTCGCTGCTGGCTCCACCACTGGTTCACGGCTTTCGAGTCTGGACAGGGCAGGGATGAGGAATGCGCGGGTTCCCTGTCCTGGGCGGGTTCCAACGAATCGGCCACCAGTCCTTCCTTGATTAAATCCACACCGGTGATAAGACTGAATGCCGCCCCAGCGGCTGGGGCGGCCATGCCGTTCATGCAGCGAATCAGCCAGGGAATGGCGGAGGAATCGCCAAGCACGCCCAAGCCGCGAATGACGAGCGGGGTCAGATACTCGTCCAGGAGCAGTTGCCGGATCCAGAGCCGAGCCGGTTCAAGGTTCATGGCGCGCGCCAGCAAATCCACCGCGCGTTGCTGAAACGCCGGATCGGCAGGGTGTTCAACAATCCGCTGTAATACCTCCAAGCCATTGCCGTCGGCGAGCAGCCCCGCCGACCAAGCAGCCCAAAACCGCCAGGTTTCGTTGGCGTGAGTCAGGTGTTGCCGCAAGACGGGCAGGTAGCGCTGCAATCGCAGCTCGCCGACCAGGCGCAGGGCGCGGGCGCGCAGACGGAGACCGGAATCCTTGAGCGCCGCATCCAGATAGCGACCAGGGTCCACATGATGGAGGCCGCAGGCGGTGATTCCAACATAGCGCAACAGGGGCGAAGTTGAAGCCAGCAGATCGCGGACCCGACCCCGCAAGACATCAGGACCCACCCAGCCCAAGGCGGCGATGAGTTCATGAGCGAGATCGGGCGTGGCGTTAACGTAGTCGATTATCTGCTTGAAGGGCGCTTCTTCGGGATGGCTGACGGCGGTAGCGGCGGCGGCGAAGACGACGCCTGGCTTGAGGTTGACGGCCAGGTTATCCCAACAGCACTTCCAGCCCAAGTCGCCCGCTTCGTGCAACAGGGTCAGGTGTTGTTCCAGTCGGCTATCGAGTTCAGTCAACGCGGGAAGGGTGGTCATGGGCGCGCGGGCTGCCTGGTCGCGTTCCAACCAAAGTTGGACGGCGGTTTCGACGCAGGTTTGCAGCGTATCCCGGACATTCAGTAATTCCTGCTGTTCGGCGGCGGGCGCTTGAACGGCGAACAGGGGCATTCCGGTTTTAATCAGGGCCAGTTCCAGGGCGGCGGCGGCGCGCTGGCGCTGGTAGCCGTTGATCAGAACGTGCAAGCAGTGATCGGGAGTGATGGGGCGAGCACATAGATAGCGAGTTCCACGCTGGAAACTGTTTTCGTTGGTTTGCCACCAAGCGGTGATCGCCTCCGGGTTGGGCCAGGGTAGACCGCGTATCGGGTCTTTGGGATTGGGGGAGCCGGTTGCCATGGACTGAGCGAGCTGATGTTCGGTCAGATCGAGGCCGGTAATCAGGGTGAAGGCTTCACCGGCCACTCGCGCCAGTTCGGGATGTTGCATCTGGGCAATCAGCCAGGGAATCTGCCAGGGATCGCCCGCCGCGCCGATGCTGGCCATGGCGTCGCGGGAATGCACGGCCTGGCTTTTGACCGTCTCCAGCCAACGTTGCCGCTGGGAGTCATTGAGAACGCGAGGCAGAAGGAGCAGGGCGTGCTGGCGCAGGGGGAAGTCGGTCAGGGCAAATTCGCTGAGGACTTCGGTGGCTTGCCCACGTTCGCCCATGCGGACAGCGGACCACGCGGCCCAGAAACGCTGGTCGGGTAACTCTACGGTCAGGTGTTGATGCAGAGCGGGCAGCAGGTCGAGGCGGCCGAGTTCTCCGGTGGCTTTGAGAGCACAGGTGCAGAGTTCGTGGACTTCACTTTGCAGGGCGGCGGTCAGGTAGTCGCCAGCGTCGGCGCGGCGCTGGGCGCAAACGGCGAGCGCAATGCGTTGGTGAAGCGGGTTTGCCGCCGCCAGGAATTGGAGCAGGGGTTCCTTGATGTGGTCCAGCGGCAGCCAGCCCAGGGTTTCAATGACGGTAGTGATGGACCGTTCGTCGGTTCCGATCAGTTCAATAAGAAAGTCACGCCAGTGGGGAGGCGCGGTTTCGCTAAAGGCGAGTATCGTGGCGGGGAAGAGGTCGTCCAGTGCGTATTGGGAGCTGTTGAATCGCTGTTCAAGCAGAGACCAGGATGGGGCACTGTTCTGGCGAAGGTCGTCCAGTTGCTGATTGAGCCGGCTATCCAGGCTGGCCAGGTCACGCAGGGAGAAATAGGGGGCGTCAATGCCGATTTGGCGTTTTTTCCATAATGCCTTGGTTTCTTCAATGCAGTGCGTGGTTTCGTCTTGTATGGCGTTGGAGGGCGTGGCTGGCATTGCGGGTTCCTTTGCCGGCTGGGAGGGTTTCCCATTAAGACTAGCTCAAGACTCCTACAACTAAAACCCCCAAGTTGCATTGCGCAACCTGAGGGGTTCGTCTCGTCACTTCCGCAACACGTAAGTTCCCGGCGCATCGCAAATCGGGTAAAGCCCCTTTTCCGGCGCTCCCATGCCGTGTGGCGAGACCTGATTCTCAGCCGAGTGTTGAACCAGCCAGGCTTGCCAGGCCGGCCACCAGGAGCCTTTTTGCTGGGGCGTGGTGGCGTGCCAAGTGTCGGGATCGATGTAGCGATCCTGATCGGTGCGGGACGCCATCTGATAGGTGCGCCGACCATGCCCCGGCTCGCTGACGATGCCGGCGTTGTGGCCGCCGCTGGTCAACAGGAAGGTGACTTCATCGGCATCCGCCAACAGGTTGATCTTGTACACCGAACGCCACGGGGCGACGTGATCCTGCTCGGTGGCGACGGTGAAGATCGGCGCGCGAATATCGGTAATGGCGATGGAGCGCCCATTGACCTTGTAATGGCCGGTGGCCAGTTCGTTGCCGAGGAAGATATGCCGCAGGTACTCGGAATGCATGCGGAAGGGCATCCGGGTCTGGTCGGCGTTCCAAGCCATCAGGTCGTTGAGCGTCTGGCGTTTGCCCAGCAGATAGTCGTGAACCAGCCGCGACCAGATCAGGTCGTTGGAACGCAACAACTGGAACGCGCCCACCATTTGATCGGCGTCCAGATAACCCTGATCCCACATCATGTCTTCCAGGAAGGCGACCTGGCTTTCGTTGATGAACAAGAGCAATTCGCCGGCCTCGGTGAAATCGGTCTGGGCGGCAAACAGGGTTATGGTCTTGACGCGATTGTCGCCGTCGCGGGCCATGGCGGCGGCGGTGATGGTCAGCATGGTGCCGCCCAGGCAATAGCCGACCGTATGAACCTTGCGCCCCGGCAAAATCGTCGAAATGGCGTCGAACGCCGCCATGACCCCTTGCTGGCGATAGTCCTCCATGCCCAGGTCGCGATCCTCGGCGGTGGGATTCTTCCAGGAGATGATGAAAACGGTATGCCCCTGCTGGACCAGGTATCGCACCATGGAGTTGTGGGGCGACAGATCGAGGATGTAGTACTTCATGATCCAGGCGGGCACGATCAGGATCGGCTCAGCGTAGACCTGCGGGGTGGCGGGTTGATATTGGATCAATTCGATCAAATGGTTGCGGAACACGACCTTGCCCGGTGTGACCGCCACGTCTCGACCCACCACGAACTGTTGCTCCGTCTCGACGCTCAACGACTTGCCCGCAATGACTTTTTCCATGTCGGCCATGAAGTTGTTCCAGCCGCGCACCAGGTTCTGACCCCCTTCCTCCATGGTGGCTTTGAGAATCTCGGGGTTGGTGAGCGGCGCATTCGATGGGGAGAACATGTCGAGAATCTGCCGGGTCATAAAGGAAACGATGGCTTCGTTTTGCTTGTTGACACCCCGGTTGTGGGTGGTGGCGTTGTACCACCACTGCTGAGTCAGCAGGAAGGATTGATAAATCAGGTTGTACGGCCATTGCCGCCAGCCTGGGTCGTCGAACCGGTGGTCTTGCGGCAGCGGTTCGATGCAGGGCGGCGTGTTGGGGTCCTGGCCGGATTTAAAGGCGTAGAGCATCATGCGCACCATCTTGCGGACGGCTTTCTCGTTCAACAACGCCTGTTTGCCCGGCGCCAGGCCCAGATGCATCAGCCAGTCGAGATAGGCCATCGCCGTTACGGCAGGCGAGATGCCGCTGGTGCCACGCGCCAGGTTGGCGTGGACCATCCGGTCGATGGTTTCGGGGATGTGCGTGCCGAGAAACGAACGTTCGATGCCATAGGCGCGATGCGCCGAGGACGATTGGCCGGATGGACCGTCCCAGGCTGGGATCGTGGGCTTGGGGGGCGTCGGTTTGGCGGCCGCTGACTGGCCGGTTGTCGCCACCGGCGAGGGGGACGCGGCTGGAGCGGGTTCGTTGACCGGAACCGCCGAGGCGGGCGCGGTTGGAGCAGGTTGTTTGACGTTTGCCATGACTGCATACCTCCAAAAGCGCAAGGCTCAGAGTGCAGAGTGTGAGACCGCTTTATCTTTCCTTGTGTTTGCGATGGTCGATCACGCGCACCGCCTTGCCCTCGGAACGGGGCAGGTCGCCGGTGCGCTTGACCACGACGCGGGCGGTGACGCCGATGAAGTCCTTGATGTCCTTTTGCGCCTTGTGCGCGACTCGATCCATGGCTTCCTGTCCCTGGGCGACCAGCGGGGGACTTCCCTCGACGTTGACCGTCAACAGATCGAGATTGCCTTCGCGGGCAACCTCCAGTTGATAGAAGGGCGACAGGGTTTCGGTCTGCATCAGGATCGCTTCGACCTGCGAGGGAAACACGTTGACGCCGCGAATGATCAGCATGTCGTCGGTGCGGCCGGTGACGCGCTTCATGCGGACATGGGTGCGGCCACAGCGGCAGGGCGCGGGGTTGAGCACCGACACGTCGCGGGTGCGGTAGCGAATGACCGGAAAGGCTTCCTTGGTCAAGGAGGTGATGACGATCTCGCCGGCCTCGCCGTAGGGAATCGGCTGGCCGGTATTCACATCCACCGCCTCGATCAGGAAATGATCCTCGAACACGTGGAGGCCATTCTTGGCCTCGATGCACTCGATGGCGACGCCGGGACCGATGACTTCCGACAATCCATAGATATCCACCGCGTTGATGCCCAAGCGCGATTCCAGCTCGTAGCGCATTTCCTCGGTCCATGGTTCGGCGCCGAAAATGCCGACCTTGAGCGGCAGTTTGCGCAGATCCACGTTCATGGTCTCGGCGGCCTCGGCCAGATTGAGGGCGTAGGACGGAGTGCAGGACAAGCCAGTCGGTTCAAAGTCCTGAATCAGCATGATTTGCCGCTGGGTCTGGCCGCCGGAGATCGGCGTCACCATCACGCCCAGTTCCTCGGCGCCGTAATGCAGGCCCAACCCACCGGTGAACAGGCCATAGCCGTAAGCGTTATGCAGGCGGTCGCCCGTGCGCATACCGGCGGCGGCCAGGCTGCGGGCCATCACTCGCGCCCAGGTGCGGATATCGCGCCGGGTGTAGCCGACCACGGTCGGCTTGCCGGTGGTGCCGGACGAGGCGTGGATGCGCACCACCTGGTCCGTGGGCACGGCGAACATGCCGAAGGGATAGTTTTCGCGCAGGTTTTCCTTCTTGGTGAACGGCAACAGGCGCACGTCGGCCACCGATTGAATGTGACGCGGCTTGACGCCCAGTTCGTCCATGGCGTCGCGATAATACTTGACCGTTTGGTAACAACGCTCGACGGTGGCGCGCAGCCGGTTGAGTTGCAGCGCCTGCAATTCCTCGCGGGGAAGGGTTTCCTGGTCGATGTCCAGAATCATGGAGTCGTTCTCGGGGGTGGGAATGGCAATCAGGGGTTGGCGGCCGGGGGCGGCAGGGTTTCGGTCAACAAATCATAGCCGAGGTCACGCAACCGCCGGTTCAGGGCGCGTGGATCGTCGGCCCGGTAGCGCACGACAGCGACCCGCAGGCCGGTCTGATCGGGATGCAGCGGCGACACCACGGTGGCGATGTAACCGCCGGCTTCGTTGATGGCGGCCAGCAATCGGCCCAGTTGGCCGGTGGTGTCGGGCAGATGCACCGCGATGCGGGTGGTATCCGCCATCAGGCAGCCGGTGATATCGAGAAAAAAATCCAGCACGTCCTCGTGGGTCACGATGCCCACCAGCTTGCTCCCCGACTCGACGACGGGCAGGCAGCCGATCTTTTCCTGCCGCAGTAAGCGAGCAGCTTCCTCGACCAGAGTATCGGGAGCGCAGGTGATGACCTGGGCGCGCATGATCCTGGCGGCGGTGAGTTTGCCAAGCAGGTAGTTGGCTTCGCCGACCGACAGGGTCGTGATCGGGGAGGGCGAGACTCGCTCAAGGTCGTGGGAGGTCACCAGCCCCACCAGATGCCCGTCGCGGACCACGGGCAAATGGCGAATGTGACGATCCCGCATCAGCGCCGCCAACTGAGTCACGCGGGCGTCCTCGGCGACCTGCACCACCGTGCGCGTCATGATTCGGTCCACGTACATGATTGACCTCCCTAATAGCCCAGATACGCCCGGCGCACGTCGTCGTCGGCCAGCAGTTCGGCCGCAGGGGCGGTTTTGGCGATGCGGCCGGTTTCAAGAATATAGCCGCGTTGGGCAATCGCCAAGGCGGCGCGGGCATTTTGCTCGACCAGCAGGATGGTCACGCCCCGGCGGTTGAGTTCGACGATCACCCGGAAGATTTCCTCGACCAGCAGCGGCGCCAGTCCCATCGAAGGTTCGTCCAGCAGCAACAGGCGCGGTCGCCCGAGCAGGGCGCGGCCGATGGCCAGCATTTGCTGCTGGCCGCCGGACAGAGTGCCGGCCAGTTGCTGGCGGCGTTCGGCGAGGATCGGAAACAGGGTGTAGACATGCGCCATCTCTTCCCGCACCCATTGGGGATCGCGGTGTTGGCGGTAGGCGCCCAACCGCAGGTTGTCCTCGACGCTGAGCGGCGCGAAGACCTGGCGGCCCTCGGGGACCTGGCAAACGCCGGCGGCGACGATGCGATGCGGTGGCCAGCGAGTGATGTCCTGGCCGGCAAAGCGGATACAGCCACCGCTGGCGGGGTGCAAGCCGGACAGGGTGTGCAGCAGGGTGGTTTTACCCGCGCCATTACCACCCACCAGCGCGACCAGTTCGCCGGCATGGATGGTCAGGTCCGCCGCGTGAATGGCGCGCACCGGGCCATAGTCGCTGCTCAGGCCCGTGACTCGCAGCAAGGGTTCATTGGGCACGGAATTCCGCTGGTCGGCCACCGACCGCGGGTCGCTGACCACTGATTCAGACCGCATATTGCACCGCTCCTCCCAGATAGGCGGCGATGACCCGGGGATTAGCCTGGATTTCCGCCGGGGAACCCTCGGCCAGCACACTGCCGTAATCCAGCACCAGCAGCCGGTCGGAAACGCTCATCACCAGCGGCATGTGATGCTCGACCAGCAACACGGTGACGCCGCTGGCGCGGATGCGGGCGATCAGTTCGCGCAAGGCCAGGGTTTCGGTGTCGTTGAGACCGGCGGCGGGTTCGTCGAGCAGCAGGAGGCGGGGCTTAGCGGCCAGGGCGCGGGCGATTTCGACCCGTTTCATCAGGCCGTAGGGCAGGGCGCCGGCCGGTTGTTCGGCCCGGTCGGCCAGATCACACAATTCCAGCGCCTCGCTGGCCCATGTCCGCAAGCGCCGTTCCTCGCGCCGTACCTGGGGCAGGCGCAACGCGGCGGCCAGCAACCCGGTCCGAGCGCGCAAGTGGCAGCCGACCATGACGTTCTCGATCACGGTCATGTTGAAGAACAGTTGCAGGTTCTGGAAGGTTCGCGCCATGCCCAGGGCGGCGATGCGGTGCGGCGGCAGGTCACGCAGTTCGTGACCGTCGAACCGGATCGAACCGGCGGAGGGTTGGTAGAATCCGCAGAGGTTGTTGAACAGGGTGGTCTTGCCGGCGCCGTTCGGTCCGATGACGGCGTAGATCAAACCGGCTGGCGTCTGGAAGCTGACCCCGGCCAGGGCCATGACGCCGCCGAAGCTTTGTTCCAGTCCTTCGACGGTGAGCAAATCGTGGGTCATTTGGCTACTGTAATTTTGAATAGCTCATTTTTAAATTGGTCAAGGGTCATTGGTGAAAAGCTGGTTCCACCACTGGTTCGATTTCTATTGTCCCTTTGGCCCAAGGCAATTTCCAAGTCGGCGGTGTTTCCACTTCTTGGGTGTACTGTGAGTCGCAAACTGACTCCCGCAAGGCTATAAGTCCGATAAGCACTGTTTAACAGGTCATCCTGACTAAGCAGGGTTCCGGTATTAAAATTTTTCATGATTTCATTACGCTCATCATCATTGAAATAGTTGCTGATCCTAATATTTTCCATGCGCCAGCCTGCCTTGGAACCACTATCGGTAGTGATCGGTTTGGCGGCAGGGAGCGCCCTTGACTCAGTCTGGTTGAATTTGCTTTCCTGAACTGAAGGCGCTTGAGTTTTAGTTTTCGGTTTTGTTATTGTTTGCCCTTCGATCAAGATAGCCTGTAGATTCCTGGCAAGTCTTAAATTTTCCTCCAAGTCATTTTTTTCCTTGGTAATCGCTTCGATCTTGGTGCGTATATTCTTGATATCCGCCCGGATCTCTATAGCTTGTACTCTGTATTTTTCTGAATCAGGCAAACTGGAAAGCTTTTGTTCCTGCTCCTCCAGTTTCATCTGGACACTATAGGCCCTTTCTTGTCGGGCCTTGGCGTCAGCCAACCTTTTTTCCAATTCCGCCACTCGATTATTTAACTCCTGCAAATTGGTTTGAGCATATGAGGGCTTCATGAAAGCTGTAACGGACGACAGGGCCACTAATAATCCAATGACCAGGATAATAAAATATTTCTTACTGGCAGTATCATCCACGACTTTATCCTTCCAGGCTTAAGTTGGAATACAACTATCTGCTCAATGATTTATCAAGCGCATCGACGGCATTTTTAATCTCTTGAAGTTTCTTGAGCGTCGTGTCGCTTTCCTGTTGAGGCGAATCCACCGCTGGTTTGGTTTGAGGTCGAGCCGTCTTGGCGGCTTGGCGTCGCGCATCCTGTCGTTGTTGTTCCGCTAATCGTTCAGCACGCACCTGTTCACGCAGACGTAACAGACCCTCATGGTTTGGAACCAGCGCCAGCCCCCGCTCGATTTGCTGCAAACTGGCCGAATATTTGCCATTTCGCCGATCATCCGACGCTCGCGCCAGATATTGGCTGGCTTCCGCCTGCCGCCGCGTCTCTTCCTCCTTCCGCCGTGCTTGCTCGGCCTTTTGACGTTCCGCAATCTCGGCCTGTCGTTGCATCGCTTCTTTCTGTTGGCGTGCTTGCTCGGCCTTTTGGCGCTCCACTGCCTCCGCTTGCCGTCGCGTCTCTTCCTGCCGGCGCTGTTGCTCGGCTATCCGGGTCTGTATCTGATCGCGCAGTGCCAGCAAGCCTTGATGATCAGGCATCGCCAATAGACCTTGCTGAGTGTGATACAGGCCGATCTCCAACAAACCCTCCTGAAAGTAAGTCTGTGCCTGCGCAAGAAATTGTTCGGCTTGGATTCGAAGTTGGCGTTGTTCTTCTTCACGAGCCTTCTGGGCGTTTACTTCAGCAATTCGATCCTCGATCTCCTGGCGCAGGCGCAAAAACTCTTGATTTTCAGGGGCGACCGCCAAGCCTCGTTTTATCTGATCGAGGCTTTCCTGCAATGCTCCCTGATCAAGGCGCTGTTTGGCTACTTTCTCGTATTCCTTCGCAATATTTTCCAAGCCAGCCAGTGCATCAGCATTACCTGGATCAAGAATCAGAATATGCCGATAAGTGGCTTCCGCGTTATCCTCACCGAATTCTTTTCCTAATATCCCTGATTTTAGCTGCATCCCGGCCAGCTTCAGTAATGTTCCGACTTCCTGTTGGCCTTGCCTTCTGGATTCAGGAAACTCGGTCTGATCCATCGGGCGCTGTGATGCAAAAAGGTAAGCTATCGCGATAGCTATAACTATAAAACCGGCTATCAGAGTGAGAACTGGCCATCGTAGTTTATTCCCGATAAGTGTCTGAATTTTTCCAGTCGTGAACTCCATTATGCTTATATGGCTAATATCGATATCCCTAGGCTCGGTCCTTACGCCATTACCCATCGCTTCATCAAGCGCTTGCAAGAACTCATCGGTATTCCTATAACGATCCGTATTTTTCTTTGCAAGTAATTTATTCAAGACTGGCTGTAAATGAGCGTACTGCCTAGGAAGATCGGGGATTGGGTCATGCAGATGCTTTAACGTAACGGCAATCAGATTGCTAGCTTCGTAAAGCCGCCGCCCGGTGAGCATTTCATAAAGCACGACGCCAAGGCTGTATAGATCGGATTGAATCGTGGCGTTTTCGCCCATGGCCTGTTCCGGGCTCATGTAGCCCGGGCTACCGACCGCTAATCCCGATAGAGTATGAATAGTCTTCGACTCAAGGACTCGCGCAACTCCAAAGTCGGTCAATACCGGAGTGCCGTCCCGCCGAAACATGATATTGGAAGGCTTGACATCCCGATGAATGATGCCTCTCTCATGCGCATACCCCAATGCCTGCGCGATGGCTCTCGTGATCTGGATGGCGGATTCAAAGGATAAGCCCTGCTTGATTCGGTCGCCAAGCGTGCCGCCGGGGAGATATTCGATGGACAGAAAGAGCTGATTATTTTCGGAAATCCCAACGTCATGAATCGTAATGATGTTGGGGTGCAGTAACCGGGCGAGAATACGTCCTTCCTTTTTAAAGCGTTGCGCGAACTCATCGTCTTCCTCGGGACTCTGCGCCAGAATCTTTATCGCCACCTGACGGCCAAGGGACTGTTGCATGGCGCGATAAACAGTGGCCATTCCGCCACGTCCGATCTGGCAGTCTATTTGATAGCCCGCGATTTGCACCGACGTTCCCTGGCGCGGGTTTTCGTTTCCTTGGCCCCCTTTAGGGAAGGGGTTGGAGTGTGAGCCTTTGAAACTCAAGGTCCGGCTCCTCGTCCCCATCCCTCCCGCGCCCGAGCGGGGAAGAGAAGGGACTGGTTGATGAACACCAAGCGGTCAGTCAATGGGGTCAGGACCCTTGGGATTTTGGGACACGGTGTGGGTTTGCCCGGCGACGGTCAAGGTCCCGGTGCGCTTGGCGCTGGAGGCATTGGTCGATACCGTGTAGGTCGTCGTGCCGGGGCCGGTCCCGCTCGTTCCCGAGGTGATGGCGATCCAGTCGTCATGGTTTTGAGCGGTCCAGGCGCAACCGGCCGGGGCGGACACGGTCACCGCGCCCGATCCACCGAGGTACTCGAACGCTCGGCTGGTGGGATCGATGGTGTAGCTACACCCCCCGCCGCCGCCGGTGGCCGCCTGGCTTTGGCGGCCGGGCAGGCTGCCGAACACGAAGGTTTGCAGGGTGAGGGTGCCATCCGCCTCGGTCGGCAGGTCGGTCAGCTCGAATTGGCCCAGGGGCAGAGTGCTGGCGCCGCCCTCGCAGCGCAACGACCCCGGCCCGCAACTGAACACGCAGCGACCGCTGGCCAAGGCCAGGCCACACGCCGGCTGACCGTTGGCGTCCACCAGGGTGCCGGTCAGTCGGTAGCGGCCGGGACTGACTTCGCTGACGCGGGGGTTGAGCGCTTGGGAACTGGCGCGGCTGGTGGCGCCGCCGACCAGTTGAGCCGTGCCGTCCGAACGAACCACCTGGCGACCGGGCGGGCTGCCAAAGACGAAGGTTTGCAGGGTGAGGGTACCATCCGCCTCGGTCGGCAGGTCGGTCAGATCGAATTGGCCGAGGGGCAGACTGTCCACGCCGCCCTCGCAGCGCAGCGACCCCGGCCCACAACTGAACACGCACCGGCCACTGGCCAGCGCGAGACCGCACGCGGGCTGACCGTTGGCATCCACCAGCGTGCCGAGTAGCCGGTAGCGGCCGGAACTCACAGTGCTGATGGTGATATTGGTCGCGCGAGAGCTGGAATTATCTATTTCGCATACAAACCAGAATTGATGATCTGAGTTATCATTCCACGTTCCATCGGGTTCCATATCCAAATAGGTTTCATTAAAGCCTTGATAATTATTTGGCTCTCCTGAATTCCAATTTGAATAGCTCCAAGGCTCTCCAGTTACCCAAGTCCATACCCCTTCATGGCCTTCGTCGGTTCCACCAAGCCATAATTGAATATCAGTCCCCCCAAACTGTGAGAAGATAAATTCGTTTTCTTCCTTAGATGTAATGGTCGCTAGGTGACCACCTTGCGATTCACAGTAAGCTTTGGCTTCCGGCCAAGTCAGCATGCCCTCAACTCTTTGATAAGAATGACCATTGTTCTGCCAAACCAATCGCTCAGATGCTTCGGCAGGTAAAAGCAATAGGGTTGTCCCGAACAGAAAGGGGACGAGCGAAACACACACGCGAGAACAGAGCATGGGTATACCCGATTAGGAACAAGTTATTTTCACTTTAACTAAAGGCTTGTAGCTAGCGTAGCACGGCCTACCACACCCTGGGCTGAAATCTCGGTCTCCCGGAATCGCTGACCAGTTTCCCGGAATAATTGCCAAACATCGTCAAGCGTGGGTTGTGTTGTGGCCATGGTTGTGCGCCTAGTCGTTGAGAGTGGGTTTTCAGCCGGATGGCTTTTGAATATTTATTGGCTATCCTTCAAGCGCTCTGTTCCACCATGGCGGAAAGGATGCCGACAATTTTGCCGGGCTGATCAATAAAGTATTCCTTTAAGTCAATTTCCACCGTATTTCCGGCCAGCCGCAGAAATTGCCAAGCAGTGCCTGAAGTGACTACACCATAAATCTTTTCCAGGGGATTCTTTTCCTGTATGTTGAATAGATTCGCCGCCACCATTTCCGCGATACATTGACCCAAACCTCCGATAATATTCTCATTCTTCGCTTCCACCAACGCTACTACCGGTGCGTTTAATATCAACTGCTCTGAGGATTTGCTGATCATAAAATCGCAAAAACCATTTAAGTCCCTGTCTTTATCTACATTGAATTCAATACCTGAAAATATACTGACCTGGCTGTTAAATCTTCTGCGGATTTCGACCATAATATTGGAGATAATCAACTCTGATCTCGCCTTTTCCGTATTCATCGAAACGGCCAACGAAACCTGCTCCTTTAAGAGGATTGTCAGTATTTCACTGATTTCAACCGCTGCAATCTTTTCAAAGAAACCCTGAGTCTCGACAATATGAATATTAAGTTCACTTTTGGCTCTTTTCAGAGTAAAGCTGCTGTATGGCATGTTTCAATCATCCAAATTGCGCGCGAAACCCTGCGTTCGTGAAGGGAGAGAATCATCGATTGAGTCCACGCGAGCCCATCGCCCGCTGAACCACCCCTCAGTGCCTCAGTGCCTTATCATGCAACCGTCGTAAGGAAAATTCCACAGCTCACGTAGGAGTGCGTCACCACGCCTTGGGTTGAAAGTGGACGTCGTTGAGAATCACCACGCTGTCGCCGGACTGTGCCAGGACAAACAAACCTTGTCGGTAGGCATACGCGGCGACATGATCGGGGATCACCATACCGCTAACCGCGCCCAGAACCCGCTTGTTCGCATAACTGGGGAGCAGTTCCTTCACTTTGCCCAGTCGCGCGAGGTGCTCGTTCACGTCATCCACGCTCAAGGTGCTTTTGCATTCAATGGCCACGACATCCTCGTCGTTCACCACCAGCAAATCCACTTCAATGGCGGCTCCCCGCCGGTTAGCGACGACTTGGCGATGGACCTCGTGAACGGCAATGCCTCGCTCCTGAAAAAGCCGCACCGCCGCCGGACGCACCATCTCCTCCACAAAATCCCCCAGCTTGTTACCCAGTCGCCCGATATTCATGGTCACTTCCTTGATTTTGCGGTCAGTCTCCTGAGATCGGCGGTCGGTCTCCTGAAACCGGCGGTCGGTCTCCTGAAATCGACGGTCGGTTTCCTGAGCCTGCTCTTTGAGGAACCGTTCGGTTTCCTGAAATTGCAACCGGGTTTCCTGAAATTGCAACCGGGTTTCCTGGAACTGCAACCGGGTTTCCTGGAACAATCGCCAAATATCGTCGAACGTGGGTTGTACAGTGGACATCGCGTAGCCCTTCAGAACGGTCAGTCAATGGGGTCAGGACCCTTGGGATTTTGGGACACGGTGTGGGTTTTGCCGGCAATGGTCAAGGTCCCGGTGCGCTTGGCGCTGGAGGCATTGGTCGATACCGTGTAGGTCGTCGTGCCGGGGCCGGTCCCGCTCGTTCCCGAGGTGATGGCGATCCAGTCGTCATGGTTTTGAGCGGTCCAGGCGCAACCGGCCGGGGCGGACACGGTCACCGCGCCCGATCCACCGAGGTACTCGAACGCTCGGCTGGTGGGATCGATGGTGTAGCTACACCCCCCGCCGCCGCCGGTGGCCGCCTGGCTTTGGCGGCCGGGCAGGCTGCCGAACACGAAGGTTTGCAGGGTGAGGGTGCCATCCGCCTCGGTCGGCAGGTCGGTCAGCTCGAATTGGCCCAGGGGCAGAGTGCTGGCGCCGCCCTCGCAGCGCAACGACCCCGGCCCGCAACTGAACACGCAGCGACCGCTGGCCAAGGCCAGGCCACACGCCGGCTGACCGTTGGCGTCCACCAGGGTGCCGGTCAGTCGGTAGCGGCCGGGACTGACTTCGCTGACGCGGGGGTTGAGCGCTTGGGAACTGGCGCGGCTGGTGGCGCCGCCGACCAGTTGAGCCGTGCCGTCCGAACGAACCACCTGGCGACCGGGCGGGCTGCCAAAGACGAAGGTTTGCAGGGTGAGGGTACCATCCGCCTCGGTCGGCAGGTCGGTCAGATCGAATTGGCCGAGGGGCAGACTGTCCACGCCGCCCTCGCAGCGCAGCGACCCCGGCCCACAACTGAACACGCACCGGCCACTGGCCAGCGCGAGACCGCACGCGGGCTGACCATTGGCGTCCATCAGGGTGCCGAGCAACCGGTAGCGGCCGGGACTCATTTGACTGATGCTGAGGTTGGTCGCGCGAGAGCTGGACGGCGGTGTCGAGGTTGAATCCCATTCACATGAAAACCAGATTTTTCCATCTGAATTATTATCATTCCATTTTCCAGTTCCGACCATTTGTAAAGAATCTTCATTACCCTCTGCATTATTAGGTTCTCCCGTATCCCAGTTTGAATAACTCCAAGGTTCATTATTAACCCAAGCCCAAGTCCCTTCTTGGCCAGCGTCCGTTCCACCAATCCACAGCGCATAGGAGGAGCTACCTAACCGTGAAAAAATGAATTCATTTTCTTCCTTTGATGTAATGGTCACTAGGTAGCCACCTTGTGATTCGCAGTAGCTTTTTGCTTCCGGCCAATTTAACGGAATTTCAATCCGCTGGTAGGAATGACCGTTACCATTCCAAATCAAGCGACTAGTTGTGGAGTTTCGAGTCAATACATTGATTTTTTTATCATAAATATTGTCGTTTTCATTAGCTTCAGATACCAATTTTGTACTATCTGCGACAAGACGTAATGTATGTTCACCAGGTTCTGGTAAAACAATTTCAGCATGGCCTTTCCACCAGAAATACCATCCAGGATCTAAAGAATCAATGGAAGAACTTTTTATTTTAACTCCATCAACATATAAATCTATAAAAAATGGACCAACGACTTTAGTATCACCGTTATTGATCACAGCCCAAGATATGGAAAGGACATCGTTTGTATACAAAGGACTACTATCCGTCGTCCCTCCTGATGTGTTACTGATCACAACTTTGTCCGACCAACCGGACATCTTATATGGGGTGAGATTACCTATTGCTTGGGAAATATCCGATAATAGAGCCAATAAAGCACCTAATACCAACCGGATGTATAGTTTGGAAGACAGAAGACTTGACATATGAAACCTTCTCGGCAAATTTGGCTTGAACGCAAAAAGAGGCTGGGCTTTGGCACCGCATGCCGCGCAAAAGCTAAACAGCGTACACCGCCCTTGAGCGCTACGGCGTGCACAGAGCCCACCGTGAGGGCGGTGCCTCCATCACTGCCCGGAGGATTGGCGGCTTCCGCTAGGAAGCCGAACAGGCTCAATAGAAACTGTATTTTAATACGGATTTTTCGTTTTTGAGGCAGAAATATCATGACCAAACTGCCAATTGGCATTCAGACCTTCCGCAAGCTTCGGGAAGGCGGTTATTGCTACGCCGATAAGACGCCGCTGATCGAGCGGTTGGCGCGGGAAGGGCAGTTCTATTTTCTCGCCCGCCCGCGTCGTTTCGGCAAGAGTCTGCTGGTCACCACCCTGGCGGATGCTTTTGCCGGACACCGGGATCTGTTCACCGGGCTGTACCTGGAAACCCACTGGGATTGGGAGCGGCGCCACCCCGTGCTGCGTCTGGACTTCGGCGAGGGCATCCTGAGCACGACCGGCCTGCTCGACGCCACCGTGGCCCTGCAACTGGCCGAATGCGCCCAGGCTTATAGCGTGACCCTGACCCAGGAACCCATCCACCTGCGCTTGCACGAGCTCATCCATGCCCTGCACGCCCGCACCGGCGAACGGGCGGTGGTGCTGGTGGATGAATACGACAAGCCGATTCTGGATCATCTGGACCGACCGGAGGTGGCGCTGGCGCTGCGCGAAGGCTTGCGCAATCTGTACTCGGTGCTGAAAAGCCAGGACGCCCACCTGCGCTTCGTCTTGCTGACCGGCGTCAGCAAATTTTCCAAGGTGTCGCTGTTCTCAGGGCTGAATAATCTCAAAGATATTACCCTGGACGGACGTTTCGCCACGCTGTGTGGTTACACCCAAGGCGAGTTGGAAAGCGCCTTCGCCGATCATCTAGCCGGCGTGGACTTGGCCGAGGTGAAGCAGTGGTACAACGGCTACAACTTTCTCGGCGAGCCAGTCTATAACCCTTTCGACGTACTGCTGTACCTGGATAGCCGCGAGCTTCGTCCCTGGTGGTTTGAGACCGGTACCCCCACCTTCCTGATCAAGCTGCTGCAAACCCGCTGCTATAACATTCCCGACCTGGAAAACCTGGAGGTGGGCGAGGAACTGCTCGGTACCTTCGACGTGGATCGTATCGAACCCGAGGCGTTGTTGTTTCAGACCGGTTATCTGACCCTCCGGGAGCGCTACCAGCGCAGTGGTCTCTACCGCTACCGGCTGCGTTACCCCAACTTTGAAGTACGCGCCAGCCTGCCGGCGGCGATCCTGAATGCTTACGTCCCCAACATGCAGGATCGGCTGCGCACCGAGGACCGGATTTACGCCGCCCTGGAGGCTGACGAGCCGGATGGGCTGTACCGGGCATTCCATGCCTTTTTCGCCTCCATCCCTCACGACTGGCATCGGCGCAACGCCATCGCCGATTACGAAGGCTACTGGGCCTCGGTGGTGTACTGCTACTTCGCCGCGCTGGGTCTGGCGGTCACGCCAGAGGATGCGACCAACCGTGGCCGCATCGACCTGTCGATCCGCTTCGCCGAGCGGGTGTATCTATTGGAATTCAAGGTGGTGGAATCCAGTGAAGCCGGCGGGGCGCTGGAACAACTACGGGCGCGCGGCTACGCGGAGAAGTTCGCCGGACTGCCCGTGACGTTGATCGGGATGGAGTTCAGCCGCGAGCAACGCAACCTTGTCGGCTTCGAGTGGGCACGCGGTTAAGGCAAGCTCAGAGGCTGTCTAAAAACTGAATATTATTAAATCAATGACTTCTGTGTGGGAGCGGCCTTGGCCGCGATAGGAGGGTCAGCCATCGCGGCCAAGGCCGCTCCCACAATCAACAAGTTAGTTTTTAGACAGCTTCTCAGGGTTTTCGGGGAACCATGGCCCACAACCGCCGCGCACCCTGGCTCAAACCCACGAACAACCCCTGCGGCAGAAAAATCATCACGACCATGAGCAGGGCGCCGTGGATCAGCATCTCGTAGTCCTCAAACACCACCAGCCATTCGTTCAGCAGGGTCAGAGCGATGGCACCACAGGCCGCGCCGAAGGTCGAGGCCATGCCGCCCAGCACCACCATGGTCACCAATTCCACCGAAACGATCAGATTGAAGGAGTCCGGGCTGACGAAGGCTTGCTGGTGGGCGAACAGACTGCCCGCGAAGGTGGCGAACAAGGCGGAGACCACGAACACCTGGGTCTTGGCGCGACCGATGTCGATGCCCATCATTTGGGCGGCGAACTCGGAGCCGTGCACCGCCCGCAAGGCGCGGCCGACCTGGGAATCGACGAGGTTGAGCGACAGCCAGACGGTCAGCAGCATGGCCGCCATGATCACGCCGTACCACGGCAAGTCGCCCTCGACAGCCCAACCCAGAAGATTGAGCGGCGGAACCCCCGCCAAGCCGTCCGGCCCACCGGTCCATCGCGTCGCCTGCACCATGACGACGTGAACGATGATGCCGAAACCCAGGGTCGCCATCGCCAGATAATGGCCGCGCAACCGCAAAATAGGGCGAGCCAGCAGCCAGGCGACCGTACCCGCGACCAGCAGGCCGGTGGCGAGCGCCAGCAGCGAGTACCAGCCAAAACGGGTCGTCAAGATGGCGGAGGCATAGGCGCCCATGCCGAAGAACGCGGCGTGACCCAGGGAAATCTGGCCGGCGTAGCCCATCAGCAGGTTGAGGCCGACTGCCAGAATGACGTGCAGGCCGGCGGATGCGCCCACCACGGTGACGAAATAATTGGTCGGAAACAGCACCGGAAGCAGCGCGACGACGGCCGCGAACACGTAGAAGCCGGCCAGCCGCATGACTTCAGACCCGCTCCGCGGCCTTGTGGCCGAACAACCCGGTCGGCTCGAAGAACAACACCATCAGCACGAACAGAAAGGCGATGGCATCCTTGTAACCGGACGAGATCAGCCCCGCGCCCAGGGCTTCCAGCAGGCCCAGCAGCACACCGCCCGCGACCGCGCCCATCGGGTTGCCGATGCCGCCGACGATGGCAGCGGAAAAACCCTTGAGGCCGAGCATGACGCCGGCTTCGTAGGAACTGAAGGTAATGGGGGCGATCAGGATGCCGGCAATCGCTCCCAGTCCAGCGGACAGGCCATAGGCTAGCCGCAGCATCACCCGGACGTTGATGCCGACCAGTTGCGCGGCGGCGCGGTTGAAGGAACAGGCCAACAGCGCCTTGCCCAGCAGGGTGCGATTGAAGAAGGCGCGGACCAGCCCCACCAGCAGTACCGTGACGCCGAGTACCCACAAGCTTTGCGGCAACACCGTGGCGCCGCCCAGGCGGATGGGCGCATCGCCGGAGAAGGAGGGGAGGGCGTGAAAGTCCTTGCCCCATAGCAGCAGCGCGACGCCACGCAGAAAGATGGCGGCGCCGATGGTGATGATGATGGTCGTCACCACCGACGCGCCCTGGGCCGGCTCAATGGCGAATCGTTCCAGCAACAGGCCGACCAGGATCGCGGCCAGCGTGGCGGCGATGGCGGCCAGGGGCAGCGGTAGACCCGCGCCCAGCAGGGCGATGGCGGTCATGGCGCCCAGCATCACAAACTCGCCCTGGGCGAAGTTCACCACGTCGGAGGCGTTGTAGATCAGGGCGAAACCCAGACCCACCAGGGCGTACAGGGAGCCGACGGTGACGCCGGTGACCAGAAACTGAAGGAACTGTTCAAGCATGGGTAAAGACAATCCGGCGATTTTCTCCCCTTGCCCGCGCGAACGCGGCGCGGGGAAGGAGGGGAGCCATGGCGCTATTGAACGATTTTCCAGGAACCGTTACGGATTTCCACCAACTTGAAGGCGTCCACGGTCAGACCCATGTGATCTTGAGGGGTCATGTTGAACACGCCGCCGGTGCCGATGAAGCCCTGGGTTTTCTCGATCTCGTCGCGCACCTTGGCCTTGTCGGTTCCACCGGCCCGCTGGATGGCGGCCACGGCGATCATCAGGCCGTCGTAGGCGTGACCGCCAAAGGTGGACACCGGGCCGTGCTTGGCTTCGTATTTGTTCTTGTAGGCCAGCAGCACCGGTTTTTGAGGATCGGCGTCGGGCAGTTGCTCGGCGACCACCAGGGCCGCCGCCGGCAGACGCACGCCTTCCGCCGCGTCGCCGGCCAGATCGATGAAGGTCTTGGAAGCCACGCCGTGGGACTGATAGAGCGGCAGGGTGATGCCCAGTTGCTTGATGTTCTTGGTGACGATGGCCGGCGCCTGACCCAGGCCGAAGTTGATGATCGCCTGGGCGTCCGAAGACCGGATCTTGGTCAATTGGGCGGTCATGTCGGTGTCCTTGTTGCCGTAGGACTCGTCGGCGACGAGGGTGACGCCATATTGGGGCGCCAGCTTGAGCAATTGCTCGCGACCGGATTTGTCGAAGCCACCATCACCGGTGATGATCGCCACCTTGGTCAGGCCACGCTTGCGCAGATCCTCGTAGATTTTCGCGACAGCCATCCGGTCGGTGTGGGGAGTCTTGAACACCCATTTCTTGACCGGTTCGATGATTTCCACCGCGCCCGCCAGCGAGATGAACGGAATGCCTTCCTTTTCCACGTCGGGGATGACCGCCAGGGTGTCGCCGGTGGTGGTGCCGCCGACGATGAGATCGACGTTGTCGTTCTTAATCAATCGCTTGACAAAGTTGACCGCGTCCTTGGCGTTGCCGCCGGTGTCGTAGTGGATCAGTTCGAGCTTGCGGCCCTTCACGCCGCCCTTGGCGTTGAGGTCCTCGACATACATTTGCAGCGTTTTCAGTTCTGGGTCGCCCAGAAACGAAGCTGGGCCGGTCACGGTCAGAACGGAACCGATCTTGATGGGCTCGGCGGCGCTGGCCCAGCTAACGCTGGCGCACAGCAACACCGCCGCCAGGGTGGTTTGCCACAAGTTTTTCATAGCGATCTTCTCCCTTGGGGTGATGTTTTATGTTGAGCAGGGGCAGGCGCGAGGCTTGTCCCCACGGGTTCATTATGGATTATGGACGTCAGGTCGCCGAACGATGCGTGGTCGTCTTGGCGTGACCCGCTTCCCTGCCCGCGTCGAAAGCCTGGGCGTTGATGTCCGCCAGCCTGGGCTTGTAGGCGCGAAAGCCCTCCACGATGGACGCCTTGAGCACCTCGGCGGGGAAGGGCAGGTGGTCGCTAATCGCCCCTAGCATGATGGTGTTCACCAGCTTGGAGTTACCCAATTCCTCGGCGATGGCGCCCGCGTCGAAGGCGTGGACTTCGATGCCCGACGCCGCTAGATCGGCGATGGGATCGGCGGGGTAGTCGTACAGGCCGGCGGACACAACCGGGGGAGGAAGACGCAGGGTGTTGACCATGGCCACGCCAGTCGGTCGTAAGTGCGGCAGCCAGCGCAGGGCCTCGGCGGCTTCGAAGCCGATCAGCAAATCGGCTTCGCCAGCGTCGATCTGCGGGGAGTAGACCTTGGGGCCAAAGCGCACATGCGAGGAGACCACGCCGCCGCGCTGGGCCATGCCGGCAACCTCGGTCTTCTTGACATCGTAGCCCTGGCTC
The DNA here is from genome assembly GCA_029624675.1 of Candidatus Contendibacter sp. GTDB lineage: Bacteria > Pseudomonadota > Gammaproteobacteria > Competibacterales > Competibacteraceae > Contendibacter. Next base: position 226,279 of record JARSSP010000041.1, on the reverse strand, counting down.
AGGGCGGTGCGGGCCAGCATTTCGGCGGCGGTCATCACGCCCTGACCGCCGATGCCGACCACGAGAATGTTGGTGATGCCGTCACGCATGGGGCTGAATCCGAATGACGCGGTTCTGTGGCTGTGGCTGGACAATGGCCTCGGGCGCGCAGGTTTCGACGCACATATGACAACCGGTGCAGGTATTGGCGTCGATGCGGGCGAACACCAGTTCCTTGCTCTTGCCGCTCTTGGCGGTCACGGTCTCGCGGCGGGCGACGAAGATGGCCGGACACCCGAGGTCGATGCAGTTGCCGCAACCGGTGCATTGGTCGTCGATGACCACGTAGGGCTGGAGACGCTCGAAGCGGTCGGTGAGGGAACAGGGTCGGTTGGTGATGATGACCGACGGTTCCTCCATCTTGGTCTCTTCGCGCACCAGCTTGACGATGGTGGGCAGCTCATAGGGATCGACCATACGGATGCGTTCGGGACGGACGCCCAGCCCTTCGACCAGTTTGGCGAAATCCACCCGAGGGGCGGGCAAGCCGTGCAAGTCTTCACCCGTGCCAGGATTCTCCTGGCCGCCGGTCATGCCGACCGAACGGTTGTCCAGCAGCAGCACGGTAACGTTGCCCCGGTTGTAGATCATGTTCAGCAGGCCTTGCATCCCCATGTGCAGGAAGGTGGAATCGCCGATCACCGCGACGATGTGCTTCTTCTCGTCCGACTCGCCGCGGCCCTTGTCCATGCCGTGGGCCATGCTGAGCGAGGCCCCCATGCAGGTACAGGTGTCGAGCGCGTTCCAGGGATGGCCGGCGCCCAGGGTGTAGCAGCCGATGTCGCCGATGATATTGAGGTTGCGGATGTGGGACAGGGCGAAGTAGGGGCCGAGATGCGGGCAGGAGGCGCACATGGTCGGCGGGCGGGGGAAGACGCTGGCCTGGGCGCGTTTTGGAACCTCCCAGGGTTCGCCCAACAGGGGCTTGATGGCCGGGCGCAGCACGCTGGGAGCCAGTTCGCCGAAGCGCGGCAGCACATCCTTGCCCCGGACGGCGATGCCGGCGGCGCGAATTTCGGTTTCGAGCAACAGCTCGGTTTCCTCGACCACCACCAGCGTGTCCACCTGGCCGGCGAAGGCGCGAATCTTGTCCAGCGGCGGCGGACAACTGAAGCCGAGCTTGAGCACCGGAGCGTTGGGGAAGGTCTCGCGGACGTGCATGAAGGCCGGTCCGGCGGTGACGAAGCCAATCCGGCGGTCGCCGCCGGGGAAAACGATGTTGAGGTCGATGGTTTCGCTCAGTTCGCGGAATTTTCGGTCGCGCTCGTGCATCAGCGGCAGGCGCGGCTTGGCGTTGGCTGGGGTCATTACCCAGCGCTGGGGGTTCTTCTGAAATCCGGCGGCCCGATGCTCCACGCGTTCGCCGTCAAACTCGACCATGGCCTTGACGTGGCAGACGCGAGTGGTCATGCGGACGATGACCGGGACTTCGTATTCCTCGGAAAGGTCGAAGGCCCGTTTGACCATGTCGTAGGCTTCCTGGGAGTCGGCCGGCTCCAGGATCGGCATGTGGCCGAAGCGGCCCCAGTAGCGGGAATCCTGCTCGTTTTGCGAGGAAGAGAGGCCCACGTCGTCGGCCACCACGATCACCAGCCCGCCGACCACGCCGGCCAGTGACTGGGTCATGAAGGCGTCCGAAGCGACGTTCATGCCGACGTGCTTCATGGCCGCCAGGGCGCGCGAACCCGCCAGCGAAGCGCCGATGGCGACTTCCACCGCGACTTTTTCGTTGACCGACCATTCCGAGTAGATATCGGGATAGAGGGCGATGTTTTCCAGAATCTCCGTCGCGGGGGTGCCGGGGTAGGCGGCGGCGACCCGGACGCCGGCTTCCCAGGCGGCGCGGGCGACCGCTTCGTTGCCGGAGAGGAGATGACGGCTTTCGGCCTTGGCTTGAACCACGGCATTCATGAAGGGTGTGGACCTCGTTGGTTGTGATCGGTGACTGGCGGATGATCGGAGAGAAATTCGCCGCCCGTCGAACTGGCCGTGAACAGTGTAGTGGAGATTTGGCTAATTGATGATTTTCCAGGCGCCGTTGCGGATTTCCACCAGCTTGAAGGCGTCCGGGCCCAGGCCCATGTGGTTTTCGGGGGTCATGTTGAACACGCCGGCGGTGCCGACGAAGCCCTGGGTTTTCTCGATTTCGTCGCGCACCTTGGCTTTGTCGGGGTTGCCGACCCGTTCGAGCGCGGCCTTGGCGATCATCAGGCTGTCGTAGCCGTGACCGCCAAAGGTGGAGACCGGGCCGTGCCTGGCTTCGTATTGGCGCTTGTAGGCTAGCAGCACCGGTTTTTGCGGATCGTTGTCCGGCAACTGATCGGCGACCACCAGCGCCGCTGCTGGCAGACGCGCGCCTTCCGCCGCCGCGCCCGCCAGATCGATGAACGCCTTGGAGGCGACGCCGTGCGAGTGGTACAACGGCAGGGCGATGCCCAGTTGCTTGATGTTCTTGGTAACGATGGCTGGCGCCTGGCCGAAGCCGAAGTTGAGGATCGCCTGGGCGTCAGTGGCGCGAATCTTGGTCAATTGGGCGGTCATGTCGGTGTCCTTGTTGCCGTAGGACTCGTCGGCGACCAGGGTAATGCCGTATTGGGGCGCCAGCTTGAGGATCTGCTCGCGGCCGGACTTGTCGAACCCGCCATCGCCGGTGATCAGAGCGATTTTGGCAAGACCCCGCTGGCGCATGTCCTCGAAAATGCGAATGACCGCCATGCGGTCGGTGGGCGCGACCTTGAATACCCATTTTTTGGTCGGCTCGGTGATTTCGACGGCGGCGGCCAGCGAGATGAAGGGGATGCCTTCCTTTTCCACGTCCGGAATGACCGCCAGGGTGTCGCCAGAAGTGGTGCCACCGATGATCAAGTCCACGTGGTCGTTTTTTATCAGACGCTTGACGAAATTGACCGCCTCGCGGGCATTGCCCCCGGTATCATAATGGATCAACTCGATTTTTCGGCCCTTCACACCTCCCTTGGCGTTGATGTCCTCGACCATCATCTGCAGCGTCCTGAGTTCGGGGTCGCCCAGGAACGAGGCGGGGCCGGTCACGGTCAGGAACGAGCCGATTTTGATGGGTTCGGCGGCTTGAGCGATGCCAACGCCCATCAGAAACAGCAATGTCAGTAGATTTTTCCATATGGTCTTCATCGTCGACCTTCACCTTGCAAGCGATAAACCGAGCACCCGGAATTTAGATTTCCCTGAGGTAAACCAGGGAATACGGGCCATTATACCTGAATTCCAAGTCGTCGATTTTCATCGGGAACCGCCGGGGGGCGCCAGGTCATCATCCAGTTCGGCATAGCATTCGCGCAAGCAGTCCGGGCAAAGACCGTGGCTAAAACGCACGTCGGCATGTTGCAGCATATAGCTCTCGACGCTCTGCCAATAGCCGGCGTCGTCGCGGATTTTTTTGCAGCCGGCGCAGATGGGCAGCAATTTGCTGAGAGTTTTGACGTTGGCCAGCGCGGATTGCAGGTCGCGGATGAGATTCTCGCGCTCGGTCTCGGCCTGTTTGCGAGCAGTGATGACCTGGAAATAGACCGAGATACCCGGCTCGCGCGGATAGATCCGCACCTCGTACCAGTGAGTGTGGGGCGGCTGACCAAAGGGGGCTTCAAAGACTAGCGGTTGTCGATGACGCAAGACCTCGGCGTATTTCGCTTCGAACACGCTGCCGCGCAATTCGGGGAAACCATCCAGCAGGGGCCGGCCCAGAACTTGCGCCCGACCACGCCCCGCTACCCGTTCGGCGGCGGCGTTGAAGTGGATTACACGCCACGCATCGTCCAGGGCGAAGAAGGCGTCGCTGATGCTCTCCAGCGTTTGGTGCAAATCGGCGTTGGCGGTGCGCAAGGCTTGCTCGGTGCGCCGGACGCGCAGCAGGGTTCGCACCCAGGCCAACAGCTCCCGCGGGTCCACCGGCCAGACCAGATAACCGTCGGCGCCCGAATCCAGTCCCTCGACGCGATGCTGGCTGGTGATGCGGTGCGCCGAGAGATAGAGCACCGGCAGGGCGTTCGTGGCGGGCTCCGCCCGGAGCCGGAGGCAGACTTCGGTGCCGCTGAGATCGGGCATTTCCACGTCCAGCAACACCAGATCGAGGGCAGTGGCCTTGGCCAGATCGAGCGCCTCCACGCCACTCGCGACTTGCAACACTTCATAATCAGCCTGGCGCAGGATGCGCGTGATGGCCAGCCGCTTGGCGGCGTCATCGTCGGCCACCAGAATGCGAACGGGCGCCGTCACGGGTCGCAATCTTGTGGGGAGGCCAGGGGTAGCGAGAACAAGAAGGTGGAGCCACAACCGGGTTCGGTCTCGACCCAGATCGTCCCGCCGTGACCCTCCACGATCTTGCGGGCGATGGCCAAACCCAGGCCGCTGCCGCGCTCGCCGCCGGCTCCGCGCACGCTAGTCTTCTGGAAAAACCGGAACAGCTTGCCCACTTCCTCGGCCGGGATGCCTGGTCCCTGGTCGCGCACCGATACCACCGCGCGCTCGCTTTCGCGAGCGAGGCTGACCTCTACTCGCGTTCCCGCCGGGGAGAACTTCAGGGCATTGCCGATGAGGTTGTTCAACACTTGTTCGAGCTTCGGACCGTCGGCTTCCAACATCAGGGACGCGAACTTGGGAGGGACGAACACGAGCCGTCTTTGCATCTTGGCGGCCAGCACCCGATTGAACGCGAGATTCTGTTCGACCAGAACCCGCAAATCCAGCGGTTGGCGGTTCAGCTCCAGCTTGCCGGCTTCGATTTGCGAAACGTCGAGGAGATTATCCACCAGCCGCAACAGGGATTCGCTGGTCTGGCGGATGGTAACGATGAACTGGGAATGCTCTTCCGAGACGGCGGGACCCAGCTCGGTTTCAAGAAACTGGCTGTAGATTTGAATCACCCCCAGCGGACTGCGCAGGTCGTGCGCGGCGATGCCAAGGAACTGATTCTTCAGTTGGTTGAGCCGTTCCAGTTCGACATTCTTCTTGGCCATTTCGCGCTGCAACGCGGCCAATTCGTTGTTCAACTCGGTGAATTCTTCCAGCAACCGCGTGTCCCGTTCGCCCTGGGCCTGGACGAGTCGCGCGATCTCCTTGGCGAGCGACCGGAAGGCGTTGGTCTGCTCGTTGTTGATCCGCATGAGTTCTTCCGTCAGTCCCGCCAGAGCGGTGCGGGTGCGGGCGATCACCACTACCAGACGCTCGTCGTTCACTCCGCCGCCCCAGTGCAGCGGGACCAGTCCGCCCTCCAGCAACACGTTGATTTCCCATCCCAGCGCCGCGCCGGTGGAGTGGATGACGTCCAAAAAATGCCGGGCCTTCTCCTGGTTGCCAGCGTCCGCGAGTTCGACGATGGGCGTGCCGGGGAGCAGGCGCGGGCCGAGCTCCAGACTGTCGCGAATGATTTCGCACACGCGCCCCTGGAGATCGCAGATCAGAGCGATGCCCTGGTCGTGAAGTCTGTTCATGCCGGTCTCCGCGCGGCCAGGAGTTCGCGCGCGCGCTCCACGGCCGTCTGGGCGTCGGGCGCCCAGCCATCCGCGCCGATGCGCCGCCACAGGTCCGGCGCGAGATTGAAGGGATACCCGCCCACCAGGACGAGCACGTCACGACAGGCGGGGGCCGCGCGCACGGCCTGGATCAGCCGCTCCACCTCGCTCACATGGTAAGTGATGGTGGCGGAGATGCCCAGCACGTCCGCCCGACGTTCGACGAGCGCGCTGATGACGCTGTCGGTGGGCGTGTTCGCACCCAGGTAAAACGTGTCCCAACCCTCCATCTCAAAGAAGTCGGCCACCATGCGCACGCCGATCTCGTGCAATTCGGCGGCGATGCAGGTGGCCACCAGCCGGCCGGCGCCCTTCTCGCCGGAAAAAATATACGGATAGAGCTGCGACATGACCCACTGCGTCGCGGCGGTGCAATAGTGCTCCTGAGCGACGCTGATTTGATTCGTCTGCCAGAGCCGGCCGATCTCGCGCTGGCAGGGCTGGAACACGCCCAGGTAAATGTCCTTGACCGGCGTGCCCTGGGTCACGGCGTCGTGGACAAGCCGGCTGGCGACATGGCGTTCGCCGCGCATCAGAGCCTGGAGGTATCGATGCGCGAGCAGGGAAATGGGCGCGTTGCCCTCGATGAGCGTGGGCAGGTCGTCAGGCAGGTCCGGCAACCGGCGACCGCCTTCCGCCACATAAGCGCATGCGACCGCCGCCGCCTCGACCGGCAGATTCTGGCGCAGACCTTCTTGCAAATACGCGAGATGATCGAGCACATCCTGCAGCCGGACCCGCCGTCGCAACAGGACGACCTTGAGCCAGCCCAGGTAATCAACGAACAGCGCGGGATTTTCCAGAGCGATGGCTTGGGCGAGGAAGGCGAGATTGTAGTTGGCGTCTTCCAGGGTGCGTTGCCAGCCGATGGGGCCATGGCGTTCGAGCAGTTCCGGATGTTCGGCGTATTGGCGGGTCGCGACCGCCTCGGCGATCATCGGGCGCTGGGCTTCGATGGCGGTGCTGAGTTCTCGGGCGTTCATCGGTTCAGGAGCAGACATGTTCGAAATGGCGGATCAGGGTCCGACCGGGAACCAGTTTCAGTCCCTTGGGAATCCCTTGGTGGGCCTCGCGGTAATCGTGGCTGCGATACCAGGACCGGAAGCTGGCCTCGTCGCGCCAGAAGGTGAGCAGCCAAATTTCATCGGGGCAGTCCAGCGGACTGAGCACGTCCAGACGCACGAAGCCTGGCGCATGCTCCACCTGGCGCAGCCGTTGACGGAAGGCGCTTTTGACGGCTTCGGTCATGCCGTTGGCCACCATGAACTGGCTGACGACGGCGAAACCGCCGGGTCGGGGAGGGGATGGTTCGTTCATGGCCGCTTCTATAAAGCTCCTCAGTTCGCTGTCGACGCTTGAATCGAATCGGGCGATGGGGCGGGGAGGGCATCCAGTTGGTGTCGCAGTCGGTTTCGATCCTCTTGCACGGCTTTCAGTTCACCCCGCAATCCCTCGGCTTCGCGCACGGTTTCCAAATGCCGGGTTTCCATATTTTGGAGCTTCAGGCGGATTTGCTCCACTTCGGCGGCCAAGACGTTCTGACGCTCACCGGCGGCGATCAGGTTCGCCCGCAACTCGGTATTCTCGCGCCGCGCGGTTTCCCACTGTTCCCGCCAGTGGATTTCCTGATTTTTCCAGTCCTGGCGCTCGGTTGCGAAGGCTTGCCGTTCCGCCTTCTGTTCGGCGCGAAGCTGGTCGAGCAGGGCCATCAGTCGGGTTTCGCTGGCTTCGCCCCGCTGGCGCTCGGTCTCGAACCGGTGCTGGGCTTCCGCCAATTGTCGGTCGGTGTCGGAGCGTAGTTGATACAAATTGGTTTCAAGTTGTGTGACCCGAGCAGCGGTTTCGGCGCGGATTTGGACCATGGTCTCGGCGGCGGCTCGAACGCGCTGTTCGGCGGCCTGGATGGCGGTCTCGGCGGCGGCGCGGCGCTCTTGCTCCACCAGTAGACGGTCCGTGAGTTCGCGGACGGTGGTTTGGGTGGATTCCAATTCGCGCTGGTACTCCTGGGCGGTGGATTGAGTCTGCCGACGTTCGGCGATGGCGATGTCGCGGGACTGTTCGGCTTCCAAGACCGCTTGCGCGGCGGCGGCGCGTTGCTCCTCGAACGCCGCCTCGGCGTGCCGCACGGCGATTTTCCAGAAATCGTCCAGCGCGGTGGCCACGGCTTCAGGAATGGCGGGCGGTAGGATGACCTTCGGTGATTCGGCGAGATGCTGTTGCCAGCGTTTGAGATGCTCGCTGATGGTGGTGTTGCTGCCCGTGCCGAGCAACTCGCGCACACGCTGAATGGTGGGATTGAGGCCGCGTCCCAGCAGGCTTTCGGCGGCGGCCTGAACGTCTTCGTAGCGGATCCCGGAACGGGCCATGGGATTGGGAAACTCCGTGGGTTTGTTACCAGGGAATAATGATAGTATAAAAAATGATTACATAATATGTATTTTACAATAATTTTAGGTCTAAAATTCAAGATTATTCCCATAATCATGAATTACATAACTCAGCAGCTAGAGTGTCCAAAAACTACACTTGTCTCCGTACCCTTGACCGCTTTATGGTAAGGGTTGAGAAAACCACGGAACTGAATCCAGAAACCCAACCGTATGCGTGTGAGTTACCTCAATCTCAGCGGCGGTCGCCAATTGGTTTACGACGGCAAGAATTTCTCTTTGTTTACGCCGGAACCGAATGTCTACGCGACCGCCGTCGCCGCGCCAACCATCGACGAGATCCTGGACTTGCTCGCCAACCAATATCGGATCTCGTTGCCGGTCACTGACGTACTGATCGCCAACCCAGACAGCCGACTGGCGCGAAATCTCACCTCGGAAACCTACGTGGGCCGGACTTTGGTCCGTGGTGTCGTCTGTCACCATCTACGTTCCCAGCTACGACGGTCCAAACGTGGTGTACGAAGTGATCTCACCGCCATCTGGGTGGAATCAATAACCAATCACGGCTCCGGCTGCGGCGGGTTGGCGCCGCGTAAGCGGCCCCGCTCGTTTCGCTGGGAGTCTATACCATTTTTCAGGAGCGTTCTTGATGCGCCACTTCCCATCAATCTGGATGACCCTCCTATCCTTGGCCGCCCTGCTGCTGCTCCAAGGTTGCGCCACGCCGACCCGCCAACCAGCGGTGCCCGAAAATCTCCAAAACCAGGCGCGGCTTCCCGGGCTGGAGGGCATCCGCTATCGCGTCGGCAACCCTGACGATCTGGCCGCGATGGCCCGCGATGGCCTGGAATCGGTCCAGCGCGAACGGGCGTTCCTGGCATCCAGCGGCCATCGAGGTCCGCTGCCGCCCGCTGCCTTTCTAGCTATCTCCGGCGGCGGCGACAACGGCGCGTATGGCGCTGGCCTGTTGAATGGCTGGACCGCCGCCGGTGATCGACCGACCTTCAAAGTGGTTACCGGCGTAAGCACCGGCGCCCTGAGCGCGCCGTTCGCCTTCCTGGGGCCGAAGTACGACGCCACGTTGAAGGAGGTGTACACCACGATTTCCGCCAAGGACATCGTGGAGCCGCGCGGTATCTTGGCGGCGCTGACCGACGACGCCATGGCCGACAACCGGCCCTTGCGAAACCTGATCAAGAAATACGTGAATCGGGAATTGTTGGACGCCATCGCCGCCGAGTACGCCAAGGGCCGCCTGCTGCTGGTGGGTACCGCCGACCTTGACGCCCGTCGGGGTGTCATCTGGAACCTGACCAAGCTAGCTACCTACCCGGATCCCAGGGCGCTGGAGCTGTTCCAGACCCTGTTAGTGGCGTCCGCCGCCATCCCTGGCGCCTTTCCGCCGGTCCTGATCGACGTCGAGGTCGACGGTCAGCCGTATCAGGAGATGCACGTGGACGGCGGCGCCATGGCGCAAGTGTTCGTTTACCCGCCCTCGCTCGATCTCAAGGCAATGGGACGCAAGAGCGGCAACCAGCGCGAGCGGCGGGTGTACGTGATCCGCAACAGTCGGCTCGACCCCGACTGGGCGCAGGTGGAGCGTCGGGCCATGTCCATCGCCGGACGAGCAGTCTCCTCGCTGATCCACACGCAAGGAATCGGCGATCTCTACAAGATTTATCTGACCACCCAGCGCGATGGGGTCGATTTCAACCTGGCTTATATTCCGGCGAGTTTCAACGCGCCGCATCGGGAAGAGTTCGATACCGAATACATGCGCCAGTTGTACGCCTTGGGCTACGACCTGGCGGCCAAGGGCTACCCGTGGCAAAAAACGCCACCCGGACTGACGGTTGCCAAGAACCAATAGCCGGGCTTTCCCGCTTCCAGCGTTAACCAGCGCTAAACCGCGTTTGGAACGAACCCAAACGCGGTCTCCAAACTTTCCAGAAGCGCTTACAACGTCTCCGTCGCCTCGGGCGCTTCCAGATAACAGAACACGTTCTGTTTGAGCGTATTGGCGTTCAACCGCAGCACCGCGCGACACTGGTCGTTCGGCAAGTCGATGACCTTCACGCAGTGCGCCCATTCCGCCGCGTTCGGCAGCAACTCCGTCAACCGGTTGGGCTGCTGGTCGAAAAAGGCTTCGTTCAGGCGGTTGTCTTGCCGTTGCGGGAACAGCGCCAGATACAAAATGTCAGTCTCGACCAGATCGCTGAAGAAATGCGTGCCCAGCGACACGTCCGGTACCAATCCGCCGTGCATGGTCACCATCTCGCACAGCACCGTGGCGTTGTTGATCTCCGCGAACCGCACCGGCACCCCCAGTTCCGGGGAGGTCGTGCCCCAGCGGCCTGGTCCCATCAGCAAGCTGGTCTTGGCCGCATCCGGACCGCGCAACCGCGTGATCTGACCGATCAGCCGGGCGATCTTGTGCCGGTCGTTCAACGGCAACTGCCCGTAGGCGCTGGGGACGACATAGACCAGCCGCTCGATGGTCCCGATCCGGCTGTGGCCGATCACCGCGCCATGGGCCTCCAGCACCAACCGTTCGGGATTGATCCGCGCCGGTGGGTTCGGAATGGTCCCGGCTTCCCGCACCTGGAACGGCCGGCATTGCAGTAAATTGATTTTGTAGTGCTTTTTATCGACAAAATTCGCCGTGAACTCGACATCCACCGGATAATCGTAGGCCTCCTGCAAGGTTTTGAGCATATCGCGCATGTCCGCCACGAACGGCGTGCCGCGCAGCAGTTGCTCGAAGGTCAGCACCCACGAAAATACGTCGCGCATCCCGCGTTCCCGCGCCCGCTGTTCCAGTTCGTCGTCCACCGAGGCCACCATCTGTAACGGCAGGTCCGGACTTTGCTGGGCCACGTCGCTGAACTGCCGGGTCGTGAGCTGGCCATCCTCCAGATCAAGCAAGTCGATGCGCCGCTGGGCGTACTGACGCATGCTGTCGAAATTGCTTTCCGGCCGCCGTTCCGGGTCGCTCAGCGACACCACCCGGGTGTAATCGTCGTCGGACCGGTCCACCGCCCGGGTGCCGAGCCCCAGTACCAGTCGCACCATGCCCATGCCGGGATCGATCTGCTCGCTCCAAACGTAGGGATTGAACGACAGCCCCACCCCCGCGATGTGCGGATAGAACAACCGGCCCTGCTGGGAGCCGGACACCCGCTGCACCAGCAGGCCCATTTGCTCGTCGCGATCCAGAATCCCGCGCCGCGCCCGGTATTGCAGCGCCCGCTCGCTCATGGTGCTGGCGTAAATGGTCCGCACCGCCGACAGCAAATCCTCCATCCGCTTCTCGCGCGGCCCCTGGTTGACGCAGAACACGCTGTCGTACTTACCGGCGAAGGCATTGCCGAAATTGTCCTCCAGCAGGCTGCTGGAACGCACGATGATCGGCGACTGGCCGAAGTAATCCAGCATGTCGGAAAACTGCTGCAGGATGTAATCCGAGAAATCGCCGCGCAGGATGCGCCGCCGCGCCGTCTCCGCGCCGTCCAGGAAGGTCGCGGGATCCTTCTGCTTCTCCCGCACCCACCAGCAGCCGTTGCGCACCAGGAAGGTGTAAAACACGTCAGAACCGACGAAAAACGAGTCGTGGATTTCCAGCAAACTCTTCCAGCGCGGATCGCTGCGCTTGAGGATGGCCCGCGCTAGCAGCACGCCCACCGTTTTACCGCCGATCAGGCCGGTGCCGATCATGCGTTGCTTGATGGCTAGGATATCGCTCAGGTTCAGCACCTTTTCCGCCAGCCGAATCACCCGCTCGTCGCGCGATACGGTCATCCGCAGCGTGTGCTGCAATAAATCGCGCGCCAGTTCGGCGACGTGCACGTTGTCGCGCTCCGCCTCAACCACCTGCTCCGCTTCCAGGAACGTCCGGTTCCAGATATCCAACCGCGGGTCGTTGGCCTTCAACCCCGACCACGGAAACCGGGTCAGAATTTCGGAAATGGTGATGCTGTCAGCCACCGGGACGAAATCATCGCCCCGCCAGACATGAAGCATGTGCATGGTCGGCGAATAGCGTTGCTGCACTTTCAGCGGGCGGACGTACAACTCGCCTTGATGGCGGTAGACGTCGTTGAACAATTGGGTGGTGTCGATGATCGGCGCCGTGGCGTGGAAGGAATGATGGCCGCGCAGCAAGGCGAAATAGGCCACCGTTTCCAGGTCGTACAAATACGGACAGGTCAGCATGAAGAAATTGCCCAGCATCTGATCGCTGTACCAGTCGGCCACCAGATCGGACAGGCAGTCGAACACGTAATACGCTCCCCGCCCCGCCTGTTCGATGGTTTTGTGAATGGCGGTCAGGAACGGCTCGAAGCCGTCGCCGGGATCCAGCACCTGCACTTCCACCCCCGGTCCTTCATCCACCAGCGCCGGATGGCGCGCGAAATGGAAATACACCAGCTTGCGGCCCCTGGAGCGGGCGTACTGGCAAAACGGTTCGACCAGCGGCATGTAATCGTCGATGCCGTCCACTTGCCAGACGATGTTGTCGCCCGCCATCACCCCCCGGAATACCCGGTCCAGACCCGCCAACCCCGTGCTGACCTGTGCGTCAATCGCCGCCATCGCATTCTCCCCCTTCATAATCTAGTGATCAGTGGCCGCTGTTCTTTGAATCGCGCCGTTGTCGGTCGCGTCCACGCAGGCGCAATCATAACCCATGCGAGGGAAGGGCATCGCGCCCGCCCACTCCCCTTTCGCAATCCTGCCGACATTTCCGCATCGCGGGCATTGATGTCGCGTCATGAATAAATTTTAATCTTGGTATGAATAATTTTAAAAAACGCTGGCTGACCGAGCGCTTGCAAGCCGCATTGCGGGCGTTGCCGGTCGTCGTCCTGACCGGCCCAATCCGACCACCGGTTTGATCAAAAGCCGCAAGCTGTACTGGAGCGATTGCGGGTTGGCGGCTTGGCTGGCGGGCATCCGGAGCCGACAAGATCTCTCCGGCCGTCTGGATCAGGGATTCTGGCTGGAACAGGCGATTTTTCAGTCGCTGCAAGCTTGGCGCGCGCTGGATTTGACCGGCCGCCGGCTCTATTTTTGGCGGGACCGCTCCGGACGGGAGGTGGATTTCGTCCTGGAGAAAACGGGATTCTGGTCGCTCTGGAAATCAAGGCGGCGTCCCAGGTCACGCTTTCGGATGTCGCCGGCATCAAGGCGTTTGAGCAAGGCTTGGGGCCGGCCAGCGGTTGCGGCGCGGCGCGGTCCTGCACGGCGGCTCGCCCCGCCCACTCGGCGAAAACCTTTATGCCTTGCCTTGGGGCTGGCGAGCACAGCATCGTGCTGGGCGACATCGCCCGCATCAAGGTCGCCAAGGGCGAGGGCTAGGCCGGCTGGACGGCGTCATCTACGTGGGTTTGGATTTGGGGCAGTTTCTCTGCGCCATCGGCGAAACAGAGCAAGGTGTGGCGGTGCTGAGCCGCTCGCGGGATGGATTCCGAAAACTGGGCCAGGAAGCGCAAGCGCGGCAAGTGCAAGCGCTGCTGGATTCGCTTTCTTCTCCGGATCAGTAATCAAACGCCAGCGGCCGAGTGCCGGCTGATGTGGTACGGGTGCGGGACCCGCTGACCACCCTCATACCGGGACACGGCGCCGCCTGGTCCAGGTAGCGGACCCCGATGGTCCACAGCGCGGTGACGAATCTCCACGCACGCGATCCTGTGGCAGGATATAAACGCATCCGGCAATCGCCAACTAGCGCCACCCAGTTACCGCCTCCACCAGACCCCCACCGATCATGAAGACCCTTCCGATTCCTACCCCCACCGTTGCCACTCCCCCACCATTGCCCCTGGAGCGCCTGCGCCTGCCCGACGAACTGGACGGTCACGCCGGCCATAACCGCGCCGGGCCGGACGTGGTCTGCCAACTGGCCGCCGGCAACGATCTGGAAGCCGTGCAAGCCTGGCTGACCGAATTTCACGACTCACCGCAAACCCTGCGCAACTACCGCAAGGAAGCCGAGCGCCTACTGTTGTGGGCGCTGCTGGAACGCGGCAAACCGCTGTCCAGTCTCACCCGCGAGGATTGCATTCTTTACGAGAATTTTCTGACCGACCCCCAACCCCGCGACCGCTGGTGCGGGCAAAAAGCGCCCCGCTTCAGCCCCCGCTGGCGACCCTTTCTCGGTCCGCTCAACCCCGCCAGCCGCAAAGTCGCCATGCTGATCGTCAACTCCCTGTTCAGCTATCTGGTCAAGGCCGGCTATCTCGCCGGCAACCCGCTGGCGCTGGCTCGCCGCCGGGGTCGCGGCCATCAACCCATGCGCCAGGTGGAACGCTTTCTCGAACACGACCAATGGCAAGCTCTGCTCGCCACGGTCGAACAGCTACCCCGCGACAGCGAACGCGACCGCCAGCACCACGCCCGCGCCAGGTATCTGACCGCCCTGCTCTACCTGCTCGGTCCTCGGGTCAGCGAAGTCGCGGAACACACCATGGGTAGCTTCGTCCAGGTTCGCGGGCGCTGGTGGTGGCGGGTGATCGGCAAGGGCCGCAAGGAAGCCCAGGTCCCCGTCAACCAGGACATGCTGCAAGCCCTGCGCGACTACCGGCGCTTTTACGGCCTGCCGCCCCTGCCCGCCCCGGACGAAACCACCCCGCTGGTGCTCAACCTCAAGGGCACCGGCGGCATCGGCGACAACATGATTTACCGCATCGTCAAGGATCTGGTGGCGAAAGCAGCGGCGCGACTGGAAGCGGATGACCCCCATCAAGCTGATAAGCTGCGCCGCGCATCGACCCACTGGTTCCGCCATACCAGCATCACCCATCAGGCCGACGCTGGCATCGACATTCAATTCCTCCAGCGCAACGCCCGCCACGCCCGCATCGACACTACCGGTTTGTACCTGCACGCCGAGGAGAAGGAATGGCACGAAACCATGGAACGGCATCGGCTCAAAGATTAAACTTCCGCCGCTTCGAACCGGGCGGGTTTGTCCGGCGGAGTGAAGGTTTGCGACAAAAATCCAAATCAAATCAAGGAAAACCCCGTTATGTCTTCCTATATCCACGACACGATCAACTACCTCAAGCAGTCCAGCCCGGCGCAGGACGAATTCTATCAAGCGGCCGACGAGGTCCTGTCCTCGCTCAAGCCCCTGCTCGACCGCAATCCCAAGTACCAGAAGCACAACATCATCCAGCGCATCGTCGAACCGGAACGCCAAATCCTGTTTCGGGTCGCCTGGCTCGATGATCGGGGTAGCGTGCAGGTCAACAAGGGCTACCGCATCGAATTCAACTCCGCCATCGGCCCCTACAAGGGCGGTCTGCGCTTCCACCCCAACGTCACCGCCGGCACCATCAAATTCCTGGGCTTCGAGCAGATTTTCAAGAACTCCCTGACCGGCCTGGCCATCGGCGGCGCCAAGGGTGGCTCCAACTTCGATCCCAAGGGCAAGTCCGACAACGAAATCATGCGGTTCTGCCAGTCGTTCATGACCGAGCTGTTCCGCCACATCGGCGCCACCATCGATGTGCCGGCGGGCGACATCGGCGTCGGTGGCCGCGAGATCGGCTATCTCTACGGTCAGTACAAGCGCCTGACCGGCAGGTACGAAGGCGTGTTGACCGGCAAGGGCCTGAACTGGGGCGGCTCCCTGGTGCGCACCGAGGCTACCGGCTACGGCGCGGTCTACTTCGCCCAAAACATGCTGGCCGAGCGTGGCGACTCCCTGGAAGGCAAGGTCTGCACGGTCTCCGGCTCTGGCAACGTTTCCATCTACACCATTGAGAAGCTCTATCAGGTGGGCGCCAAGCCAGTCACCGTCAGCGACTCCAATGGCATGATTTACGACAAGAACGGCATTGATCTGGACCTGCTCAAGCGCGTCAAGGAAGTTGAACGCGCCCGGTTGACCCGTTACGCCGAACAACGGCCGAGTGCGGTCTACACCCCGGTCGAGGATTACCCCGCTGGCCGCAATGGCGTCTGGAGCGTGCCCTGCCAGGCCGCTTTCCCCAGCGCCACCCAGAACGAAGTCAGCGCGGAGGACGCCGCCGCATTGCTGAAAAATGGCTGCATCTGCATTTCCGAGGGCGCCAACATGCCCTCCACCGCCGACGCCATCGACAAATTCCTGGCCTCCGGCATCGCCTATGGCCCGGCCAAGGCCGCCAACGCCGGCGGCGTTGCCACCAGCCAGTTGGAGATGAGCCAGAACGCCAGCATGTTGCAGTGGACCTTCGAGGAAGTGGACGCCAAGCTCCAGCGGATCATGGCCAATATCTACCGCGCCGCCAGCGAGACCGCCAAGGAATTCGGCGCGCCCGGCAACTTGGTGCTCGGCGCCAATATCGCCGGCTTCCGCAAGGTCGCCGACGCCATGATCGACCAGGGCGTCGTTTAACCGCTCAATCGACCTTTTCGTCGCCGGTTCGGCCGACTTCCGGGCCGGCGACGCGCAACCAGGCTCGAAATGTACGATGGTCAGCAGTTACGACGAATGGAGCCCCTTGCAAGAAGTGATCGTCGGCACGGCCCACGGTGCTTGCGCGCCGATGCTGGATCCAACCATTCGCGCTTGTGTCTCGCCTCGCAACCTTCCCCTGCTCGAACGCTACGGCGGTGGCCCCTTTCCACCCGACATGCTCGAATCCGCCGAGCGCGAACTGGATGGACTGGCGCAGCGTCTGCGGCAAGAAGGCATCGTTGTCCATCGCCCCGACCATATCGACCACTCCCGATCCTTCACGACCCCGGATTTCGCATCACAGGGACTGTATGCCGCGATGCCGCGCGATCTCCTCGCGGTGCTGGGAGATACCGTCCTCGAAGCTTCCATGGGGTGGCGTCAGCGCCATTTCGAGTATCGCGCCTATCGCGGCATCCTGAATCGCTGCGCCCACGAGGGAGCCGGCTGGTTGTGCGCGCCCAAACCGCTGAAAGGTGACGATCTTTATCGGTGGGACTACGACGCGGACTCGCCTCGGGAAAGAAACCTCCAGGCGGCGGCCGGTCGCTTCGTGACCACGGAAGCGGAACCCTGCTTCGACGCGGCGGACATGGTGCGCTGCGGGCGGGATCTCTTCATCCAGCGCAGCCAGGTGACCAATCTTGCCGGAATTCGCTGGATTCGGCGTCACCTGCCTCCGGGCTTTCGCCTCCATCGCCTGTCCTTCGACGATCCGAATCCGATGCACCTGGATTCCACCATCATGCCGTTGCGGCCCGGATTGTTGCTGGTGAATCCGACTCGGCCATGCCACCAAAAAGAGCTTTTCCGGCGGGCGGGGTGGGCGATGGTCGATGCGCCCGCTCCGGCGTTGCCGGAAGATTGGCCGCTTTTTCTATCCAGCCCCTGGTTGAGCATGAATCTGCTGGTTCTCGATCCGGGCAGGGTGGTTGTGGAACGCCACGAACAGCCGACCATTCGTCTGCTGCAATCGCTTGGTTTCCAAACCGTCGAATTGCCTTTTCGCCATGTTTATACGCTGGGCGGCGGGTTCCATTGCGCCACCTGCGATCTGCGGCGCCGAGGCGGGATGGGTGATTATGGTTTCCCCGATCCCGACAATCTTGAATGAAGACGAGGATCGAACGCCATGCAAACCAGCGGCGCCCTTTTCGTCTGGCTGTTCGATCAACGCTTCGATGCGCTGATTCCCGCTTTCCGGCGATTTCTGGCCCGCCGGGGGTTCCCCGACCCTCAACCAGTCCTCGGTTATCGTCTGTTTCCCGATACCGAAGACCCGGTGGCCAAGGATGGCTCGCTCGTGCTGCGCCAAGAGTTGCCGGAGGAGATCAATCGCCGGTTCATCCGGGCCTGGGATCGCGGCGATTTACCGTTCCGAAGGCTGGACATCATCCCGCTGGCAGCCTTCACCATGTCCGGCCTGGAACCGAGAGAGGGTCTTTGCTTGTTCGGTCCGGCTCCTTGGGTGAGCGATGCGCTCAACAACAAAGTGCGGCAATTTCAATGGTTGCGGGACGCCGGTTTGCCGCTTCCGCCGTTTTTCTGTTGCCGGGACCGCGAAATTCTCCGCCGGGAGCTGCCGGCCCGGTTACGCGCGTGGGGCGCGCTATTCGTTCAGCCCGAAGTGTCGGCTGGAGGTTCTGGCGCGGGGCTGGTTCGCACCATCGAAGATTTGGATGGATACTTGACTCGTATCGCCGCATCCGGTTTGGCGGGTGCCGGTTCCCGGTTTCTCGTGACCCGGTACGTACCCGGCGCCCTGACTTTTTCCGGTCACGGGCTGGTATCGCGCGGCGGTGCGGTGTTCGTCCTGGGCGTCGATGAATTGCTGCTCGACAACTTCCAGTTCGATGGCTTTTTGTATCCGATTTTTCCCGGCGATGGGGACGAGGAGGCGCTTTTGAACCTCACCGGGCGGGTCGGTTGCGTTTTGGCGGCCAAGGGATACTGGGGATATTTCGCTGTGGATTTTCTGAGCCGGCCTGGCCGCGCGCCGCTGATCACCGAGATCAACGTCCGCTTCGCCGGCGAAGCCACATTTCTGGCGGCGAATCTGCGCTGCAACCTGTTTGGGGTGCTCTGGGGGGACGAGCGGCCCGAATCCCTTCCCCTGCTCCCCGAACCCGAATCGCGAATCGCCGTCACCAAGATCCGTCCGGCCATCGGCGAAATGTACCCTCCCGAGGAAGATCGAAGCACGGTGGCGGCATTCCTGGCTGGACAAGCGGATGCTTTTTATATCCGTTACCATAATCGACCCGTGCGGATCGAAGCAGGTCATTTTCTCGGCTTGGCGGGTCGGCGCTTCCGTTTACAAGACAGCAGATCGGACATGGATTTCTTTTACTTACAATCGCGCAAAGCAGCGGTTGCATAACGCGTAGCGATAATGGCGTTTCGGCCAGAATGGGGAGGAAACATGGGCGCGAAGCTTGGAGATAATGTCCGCATCGTCTGTGTCCAGTCCGTCAAGGGCGGCGTGGGCAAGACCATGCTTTCTTTTCTGCTGGCCCAGCACTTGCGCGGGCTGGATTCAGCCAACAGAGTCATGGTGTTCGATCTGGATTTCACCGGCACGTCGGTAGCCGATATGGTTCCATCGGGCGATGACGGCATCGCGACGATCCACGGTGTGCGGGTCCGGCCCATGCGCGGCCCAAAACGGAATAGGGTCTGTACTCTGCTCGACCTGTTTCAGCACCATCTCGGTGGGCATGATCTATCCGAGACGCTGGATTATTGCAACTTTTCGGCTACCGATGCCGTTTCCCACCTCGCTTCGGGAACCACCTATGGCCCACGAAAAGACCCCTCCGCCGCCAACGTGCTGTTCGACGCCAACCACGCCCTCTGGTTCGTCGATTTCCTGTTTGATCTATTCGGGTATCTCAACAAGAAACTAGCGCCAGAGCCATCGGCTCCGTTTTACATCATTCTCGATAACGCGCCCGGTCAATCCGAATTGCTGCCCCTCCTGCAAGAACGCTTGCTGCGTTGGGGCACGCATCGCGCCAAATTCCTGCAAGTGGCTACCTTGGACGAAATGGATATTCGGGCCAGTCTGGAGGTTTTGGCTCAGATCCAGCAACGCGCAGCCACCATCCACCAGACCAAAAAAGTAATCGCCGAACATGGGCCGAACGCCTCGTCCAGTGACTGGGGAAGGTTGTTGGCGGGGCATAGGTGGGACGGCATCGACCGGGAACTGCTGTTGGAACTGCTGACCGACAGCCCGGACGCGATCAAGACCGCTTGCGAGGAATATCGCCTGGAGGAGCAGCACCCCCGTTTCGCGGCGCTGATCCTGAACCGCGTGTTCGAGACCTTGGATTTGGGGCGGGTGGATGAATTTATCCTGGAGCGGGTGGGCAAACCGGACGCATCCCTTCTCGATATCCCGCGCATCGCATTCCCATTCGATCCCGCCCTGGCCCTGTTTTTTCAGGAACGCTTTCGCGCCGCTCCGCCGAAAGACAGCAAACCGGCAACTGCGCCTGCCCCTGAATCTTCTCCACCAGAACCGCCAGCAGCGTCACCCGATGCCCCAAAGGAAAAGCCAGAAAACAGGTTGCGCCGTCTGGCCGAACTCGATTTGGCCCTCTACCGGAAACTGTATAGCCGCAAGGCTTGGCACGATTTTGGCGCTACCCAGCGCACGCTGGCCCGCGCCTTCACCGTGAGCACCGCCAGTCATCTTTACCGAGGTTTGGATGTTTTCGCGCGGCTCTTCGATCTCTCCCATCGCATCTTGCGCGCCTGCCACCCCGATCTACCCCAACCTGCTCCAGATGGACTTTCTTTCAGGGCAAGGATGCTCAACAACTTGGTGGTTCGGATGGAAGAAGAGGCAGAAAAGGAATCCACGACCCTCAATCCTTGGGACGATGTGCAAGGAGCAAGTTTTCTCAATGCTTGCACGCCGGTTGGAAAAAAGGCCAACGGGCCAAACTTCGTGGAAGCACTGGAAAACTTTAAAAAATCGCACGCTATCGACCGATCTGATCGCATCGCACACCAGATGGCCGCAGGATTATTTCCGACTTTCGGCGTGTTTATTTCTCTCCCAGACCAGATCGAACCCAAATCCGGCACGCTCAAACCGGAATTTGCGCCATTTTTCAAAGAACTTTACACCGTGGCCGGAATGGCGCTGAAAGAGGCGCTAAACCGCGAATCGGCGCAAGCTTTGTGCGAAGACTTACACAATCGGTTTTCCAGCCACCCCAACCACCGCGCCGAACAGGTCCAAAAATTCAATCTGGAGTTGGGCGATATCATGGAACGGCTGCGTCTCTTCGAGACCTCGGTAGAGCATGGCGAAACTTCCAGCAACATGCTGCTCACTTTGCTGAAACAACTCCCTGCCGATGGCAACCCGCTCACCGAACTTGCGGAACTTTATCTGCACACCGCGCTTGCTGGGCTTTTCCAAGGCTTGCGCACCGATCACAAACAGGTGCGTATCGAGGTTTTGAAGCTTCTGGCCCAGGGATCGGGCGATGCGCCCCAGGATTTGGCCGCTCGCATCGAACAGCGTCTGGGCAATGTGACTGACCACCTTTTCGCCGCTGGTGCTGGCCATGCCGACCCTTGAACTTCTTCAGGATACCGAAGCCCTGGCCCGGCTCTGGCCCGGCGGCCGACCACCGGCGCTTTTTCCCATCGACCCGGCTCGGTGCCACGCTCTTTTTCCCGATAATCCGGCGAAACGGGTCAGCGCCTCGTTGAAACAGATCAGAAAACGCCTGCCCGCCAACGCTTTTGGCGATGTGCTGTGCAGTCTCGACTGGCTACTCCGCTATGGCGCGCGGCTCTTTCCCGGCTTTGCCAGCGTTTGCGGCGAATTTGTCAATGAAGACTGGCTGGCCTTGGTGGACTACCACAAAGCTTTCCACCGCGACCACATCGTCCATCAGGGCCAAGTTGCCGTGGTGGTGCAAACGCTCCTCGACAATCTGAAGTTCGATTGCGACCGGCACCCGCTGGCGCAAGCCTATCGGGACGCTTGGTGGACCCCTCTGCCGGAGCAAGGTCGTTACGTGACCTTGCGCGAACTGGCGGCCTACTGTCTCGCCTTGGGCGAGGATGACGGCAGCTATCTGATGGACTACGCCCGCGAACTGGGTGTCCGGTCCCAGTGGCTGGAACCCCAAACGCCGGGCTGTTTCTGGTTCTGGCGCGAGGTGATCTACAACGCCGCCGTGACCGCCGCGCTGTACCACGACATCGGCTATCCCGTGCAGTTCTTGCGCGGAATCACGCGCAAGGTGAACCGCAGCCGGTTCACCGACCTCATTCAGGGCGGTGAAGTGAAGCAGGTTTACGAACTGTTCGACGACCCTCTGTGCCTGATGCCGTTCCGTGGCTACCGCTCCAACCGCCGCATTGGCCTGTCTCACGCCGCCACCCCCGATGTGAATCGGGCCATCGGTCGAGCGCTGCGGGAATCCCACGGCCTGCCCGGCGGACTCACCTTCCTCTACCTCAACCACGAGGTGATGGATGTCCGCAGCGAATGGCGCAACGCCACCGGCCGGCTGACTATCGAACTGGCGGCCCTGGCCATCGTCATGCACGACATGCAGCGCATCTACCTGGGAGAAGAGGTCGAGCGGGAATGGACCGGCCAACCTCTCACTCCCCGCCGGCCCCACATGCGGGTCGCTTTTCGCCGCGATCCGGTCTCCTTCGTGCTCGGCATGGCGGACCAGATTCAGAGTTACGGGCGCTTCCATGCCCATTTCTCCTCGGAAAGCGACAAAGTAAGCCTGACCCTCGACCAGCAGGTCGCCCGCTGCCGCCTGGAATACGACGTGGGTGAGCGCCAGCTCGGCATCGTTTACCTATACAACAAAGAACACTGGGGCGCTTGCCTGCGGCAACAAGCCGAATGGGGGCCAAACGAACAGGCGGACGCCTTCGATCCCCGCCTCGGCTTTCTCGATTACGCGGGCCTGTTCGACTGCATGACTTTGGGGGTGGAACTCATATGATCGAAACCGCGCGGGCTTTGCTGGAAATTCTCGGGGGCTGGCGCTGCGAAGAAGCGACAGATATCCCTGGCATGCTGGCGAGCAAGGAGGATTTCCTTGCCGGAGACGCCAGGTTGCGCGTGCTGTTTGTCGAAGACACGGCGGCTTCGAGTATCGCGCATTGGGCACAGCAGGAGCCTGCCACCGATCTGCTGCTGCTGGGGAAAACCACCGATGAAGTCGAACGGGCCAAACGCCTTCTGGCCGATCAGGCGGACATGCTAAAGCGCAACGCCAACGCCAATACCATGAGTTGGGCGCAGTTCGTCTCCGGTCTCGTCAAGCTACCGGGCATCCAGGATCACTACCACCGCCTGAAATCGGAGTATTTGCAAACCGAAGGCGAGAATTTCCGCTACATCGACCCCCTGGTGGTGGACGATACGGCGCAACGCACGGCCAAACTGTTCGCGTGGGCCGAGCAGCATGAAGCGGCCTCGCGGGGCGGCCTCGTTTTCCTGGCGGCCGAATACGGCGAGGGCAAGACCAGCTTTTGCTTCAACTACGCTTTTCGCTGGCTGGAGCGAGCGGAACTGGCCGGTGGTATTCCCCTGCTCTTTCTCCTCAACGAGTGCGACGCCGCCGGGTTGGAGCAGTTTCTGATTCGTCGCTTGCATGAGGACTACGGCCTCAATCTTTCCTTTGCCGAATTCGTGCGGTTATGCCGCTTGGGGGTCTTTATCCCGGTTTTGGACGCCCTGGACCAGATGGGGCACGGCGCTGGCGGAATGCGGATCGAGCGAGACCGGGCCACGCTGCGCGCCCTGGCTGGCGGACGTGCTCCCGTTTATTGCACCTGCCGCCTCGGTTTTTTCAACCAGCACCTCAAGACTGCTGTGGAGCGAGAATCTGAATCTTCTTCTTGGTTGCTGCTGATCCGGGGATTCAGCGCGGCGGAGGTTGCCGAGCGGCTCCAGGAATTCGGCGATCTGTTCGCTTTCCTCGATGCCCCCGGCCATCGGGACATTCTGGGCGGCATCCATTACAAACCGCTGATCCTTCAAATCATCGTCAACCACGAAGCGTCGTTCCGCCAATTAGTGACGAGTCGTTTGTCGTCCGTCCCGAAAGCGGGGGGTTCCCGTCCGGCCCCTTTGACCGAGTACGATCTTTTCGAGCTTCTGTTCACAGGGTGGCGGGCCAGGGACCACGCCGGTCTGAGCGCGGAACAATCGATTCAGCTTCTGCGGGCCATCACCGCCCGCGCGCGACTGGATGGCACCAACGTCGCCATTCCCTTCGCCAGTCTGGCGACGGATCGCGATTGCGCCGGAATTCTGTCCGACCCAGCTCGAAGCAAGGCCGCGCTCGATTGCCTCAAGCAGCTCCCCCTGCTCGATCAAGCCAAGCTGCGCCGCAACACGCCATCGCTGGTGTTCCGCTTCAACGCCTATCTGGAGTTTCTGGTCGCCTTCTTCGTGCTGGACGAGCTGAAAAACCCGAATTCCCCTGGCGAACGGGCCTTCGTCAAGGTCGCGCCCCTCACCTGGGAAAGCCGCCGCATGGTGGCGGCCCGGCTACGGGCGGAAGAGCATGGGGAGTCGCTGCGCCGCCTCGTCGACGCCACCCGCTTCAGGCACTTCCGGGACGTGGACTTCCAGGGGGGGAACGCCCTCACCCTGATCCTGGACCGCATCCAGCACGGCGCCGATTCCACCGAGGAGCGACAAAGCTGGCTCGGTCTGTTGCGGGAGTTGCGGCTGAAACACGCGGTGCTGCGGGGACTGGACGCTCGCGGGGCGGACCTTTCGGGACTCGATTTCTCTCGCTGCGACCTGGAGGACGCGGACCTGTCCTTTGCCACCCTGCGCAATACCAGCCTCGCCCAGGCTCATCTTGCGGGCGTGCGTATCCAGGAAGCCGGGGCATTGCTGACCACCGCCTTCATCCGCCGGGAAGGGGCCGGCACCGGTCATTGGCGCTTGGCCGGCGGCACCGAAAACGGCATGTTGACCTTGTGGGGATCAGACTCCCCCTTCCCGTCGCGCAGCCGCCCTCACACCGAAGCCGTCACCGCCGTCGAGATGCGAGGGAGCGGTAACGACACCCTGTACAGCGCCTCGCTGGACGGCGCGCTCTGCGCCAGCGCAATCGGCGATTTGCACAGCGTGCGCAGCTTTCCCTTGGCCATGGGCAGCCTGCGGGCCATGGCCGGGGAAGACGATACTTTGGTGGTGGCCGGGGACCGGGATTATGTCGAATTGATCCGCGCCACCGATGGCGTCGAACTGCGCCGTATCAAACTGGAGCGGGCCAGAGGGGCGCTGGTCACTTGTATTGCCCTTACCTCGGAGCAACTTTTTGTGGGAAACAGGGATGGCGACATCTACCGGTGCGCGGACTGGCGCGAGGCGGGCGTTTTCGACCACTGGGGCGAAAATTTGGGCGGTCCTATCCGTTCCCTGGTCGTGCTGACAGAACAAGAGCTGTTGGCGCTGCTCGACAACGGCCAAATCGTTCATCTGGACCGGACCGGCGCGGAACGATCGATCGGCTGGGTGACAGGGTCCGTGCAGGCGCTGGGATACGCCCGGTCGTCGAACCGCCTCTTCTTCCTGCAAGGGCAACGCCTTCTGGAGCAGGAATGGAGAGCCGGGCAACCTCACCCTTTCGGCCATCTCCCTCACCCGGAATCCAAAGCGGTCCTGGCCTGCTCGCCCGATGGCCAGTTCGTGGCCGTGGGGGGAGAGCGGCTCACGGTCTGGGGTCAAAGTTCGACGGGCGTGGAACTGTTGCTGGACGAACCCATGCGCATGGATTGCGCCGGGCTGATTCTGGACCGGGCCGTGGGGTTGGACGAAAATACCCGCGCCTTCCTTGAAGAGCGTGGTGCGCTATGAATCAAACCGAGCAAAGCAGAGCCGAAAAAAACCTGGTCTTCTGGCGCAGCCTGGTGGGACTGGACCCGGAATTTCCCACCCTGTCGCCGATCCCCGAGCGCGAGCTGCCTTCCCTAATGGTCCTGGACCCAGGGCAGATCGACGGACTGCGCTCCAGCCTGGGCAGCCATCAGCTCACTCAGGTGGTGGTGGAGCCGGGTTGGGGTTGCACCAGCCTGTTTCGTTACATGCTTGGGGAAGTCAGGGATCGGGCCATGGAGCGATTGCTATTGCCGGTCTCCATCGACCTGGAGCACCTGTTCCGCAAGGATTCCGTTACCCTGGACGGCCTGGAAGAGGAAATCAAGCGCCAGATGATCGGCCTCCTCCTCGACAACCCTTGGGAGCAATCCCTCAATCGGGACTACTATTTCGAGTGCATCCATTTCGAATACGCCACCGATTTGTCCAGCTACAAATCGCACATGCGCCAGTTTCTCTTCGACCGTCCCCCCGCTTTTCGCAGACTGCTAGCCCAATTTCCCTGGCTTAAAGAAGCATTGCCGGACCTGCTCAACTATCTGCTGCACAACTTCCGCATCCAGACCGCCCTCTACTTTCACTTTCCCCGCGACATCCAGCCCCAGCCACTGCGCGACCTGGTGCGCTCGATCAAGGCCAGCCACGAGCGCGGCGGGGTGGAATACGCCGCCCTGCGCGAGGTCTATTTCTGCACCCCCTTGCAGAAGGTGGAGATCGAACGCGATTTCCAGCGTCCGTTCAATGTGCTGCGCTATCCTCGCTACACCGCCGCCCAGATTTACGCCATGCTGCTCAAGCGCTATACCCCGAACGTGCCGGGCTTTCGCGGGCGCAACCAGGTGGGACTCGACGCGGTCTTCTCCGAGCGTTTCGTCCAGGACGCTTGGCGCGGCGCCGCTACCTTGGGCGGGGTGGTAGAGCAGGTCCAGACGGCCGTGCTGCAACGCCTGGATTGCGCCGAGGCCGACGTTCCCTTTTTGCTGGAACCAGTCCCCACTGCCTCGCCGGCCGTAGCCGCTACTCCGGCGACGACGCCCCGAAAAAAGTTCGAACGCAAACCCAGAACGGCCTGACGCCATGCCCATCACCAATCAAGAGATCAAGCGGGTGGCGCGCCAGCTTTTCTCCAGCAGCCGCGCCTACGTGACCCCTTTCTACAACCGGACGACCTCCAAACAGGAACTGGCCAACCTCTTCGCCGACCGCTCGCCCCTGCACGGTGGCGCGGTGCTGATCTCCGCGCCCATGGGTACCGGCAAAACCTTTTTCATCGACCAGATGACCGCCGTTTTGAAACTCGAAGGCCGCGCCAAACCCCTGCTGGTGGGGGAAGTGAGCGAGCGCGACCTCCAGCAGGCCAAAGGCGAAGTATTTTTCATCGACGAAGGCGATATCAAAACCAATTGGAGCGATCTTGATCGGGGCATTCAATTGATCGGCCAACACCTGCGCGACAACCAACAACAGGTGGGCTTGGTCTTGGGCGATTACACCCTGCGCAACCCAAGCCTGCTGGGCCACCTGCCCAAGCACCGGTTTCTGCAAACCTTCGAGCCGCTGGATCGGGCTTTCCTGCAAGGGGTGATCGAACAGCGCATGGCGGAGTACCTCAAGCGCCGGCCCGAGGAGATCATCGAACCGGCCCTGTACGACATCCTGGTGCCGGATGGCGCCGCCCACGTCAACAGCTTCCGCGCCATCCTGACCTTTTTGGAGGGCCTGGTCCGCACCTTGCCCGGCGACCGGCAACCCTGCTGGCTGACCGTCGAGCAGGCTAAAAACTACGTTCAGGACAATTTCGACCCGCAATTCACCACCGACCGTCAGGCGGATTTCCTCAACTTCTTCCTCGACCATCTGGCGGAGCGCCCCGATCTGGAGCAAGGGTTCGACCAAAGCGAGATGCTCCTGCTCGGCAAGCGCGCCGGCTACGGCGATTGGCTGGAATTTCGGGAGGAGATCATCGACCCCTTCGGCTTGCAGGGACTGCTGCTCTCGCGCGGTGTCCCCGGTCTGGACGCCGATGGCCGCTTCGTCCGCTGGCCCGGCCCGTACTATCCGTCGCTGATGCTGACGTTGATGGCCGAGGGCTAGGAGCGCGCGATGTTTGGCTCGGCAAATCCATCCATACCCGACGCATGGCGAGGCCATCTGTTGTTCGCCCTGCTCACCGACGCCGGGGATATCAATGACCGCCTGTTCAAGCGCCAGGCCATCGAGAAGCTGTTGCGAACGCCCCAACTGCAAAACGAGGGTTTGAACCGCGATGACCTTCTGCTGCAAATGGAAGAGATCGGTGGCCTGCGGCCCCGCCCTCGACTCTGGGAACTGGTGACCTCCATCCCCTTGCTGGAAGAGCGCGAGGGACGCTACCGCCTCCGCCCGATCCTGCCCTTGACCGCGTTTGCCGCCGCCGGGCGGCGCTTGCCCAAATCCTTGCATCGGGTCACCTGGACGCTGGCGGAAATCGACGCGCTGTTCTTTCCCGTGATCGACACGTTCTGGAGCGTGCGGGATCTTGGCGAAGCCATCGGCAAGGGTTACGGCTGGCTGCTGTGGACCGCCGACTATGCTCGTAACCCGGCGAACCAACTGGACGCCATGCCCGCCTTCTGGCAGTGCCAGGATGGCGAAGATTCGCCCTTGGGTTTCGTCCGGGCGGTCACCGGCATCGGCGACGCGCTGGGCGCTTTGGCCGACAGCCATTACTTCTCTCATTCCATCGAGAAAATGAAAGGCGCGCACGGCCCGGCGCTGGACAGCCTGCTACGCTGGTTGCTGGCCTGTCGCGTGGAAACGGCTGTGCCACCCGACTGGGATGAAACCCTCCGATGCTGGAATCGCGGAGGGTTCTGGCCCTTCGACGACCAGCCCGAGGCCGTTTATCCCACGGTGGACGCCACCTGGGACGCGGTGCTGGCCCTGGGTTCGGTGTACGATCAATACGACCGCTTCACCACCAGCTATGGCCCCTTTCACTGCTCCAGGTCCGCAGTGGGAAAGACTCTGCTGGGCGGAATCGAATTTCTGTTGCGGATGCAGCTCCCGTCCGGCGGTTGGGGAATCTACCGCTACCCGGACGATCAACCGCCGGTCCCGGCCCACGAGTTCACCACCGCCCAAACCATCCTGGCGCTCCGTCTATCCCTCCTTTCCGACGTTTTCGAGGAACAGGAACGTCCGGAACGGCGCGCGGCGGTCGAGGCGACGCTCCGGCGCGCCTGGGCGTTTTTGCAAGAGCGAGCGGTAAGCTTTCAGGGGCGGCAAGTCTGGCTGCCCTTTTTCGCCGATCGGGTCGAGGATTACGCTTCCCAGGACATCCTGCGCGCCAGCGTCTGGACCGGCGCTGGATTGCTCGCTCTCTACCGTGGCCTGCCCGACCTGCGGGCCGCCATCGTTCCCCGTCTTGCCGACCTGTTGGCCCTGGCGAGCGCCCACTGGGAGCCAAATTACCGGCGTATCGCGGAATTCGAATTCCGCGTTCCCCTGCGCGAGCGTCCGCACGACAATTTCGGTAAATGGTCCAACCGCTACGACGTGACCCTGGCGATGTTTCTGCTGGACCTTTTCAACGAAGGGCGCGGTGGCGACGGTGCGTTGCCGGTGGAATTCGGACCCGGCCTGTGGCGGCGTCTGGAGCGGACCATCGGCGAAATCCTGCGCGAACAGCACCCCGAGCACGGCCATTGGAACGAGCCGGTGGCCGGCATGCCCCTGGCGGCGGCCACCGCCATGGCGATCCAGGTTCTACAAAACTATCTGATCGCGGCGCGGCACCTGATCGGGTGACTCCGTGGATGCCCCCGGATATCCGCGCCTCAAGCTTGAGATTCTGCGCCACGGCATCTTCCCCAGTGACGCCGCCATCGCCGCCTTGCCGAGCAATCGTGGAGCGAAGGTGGTGGTGCGCGACTACCCGACCACCAGCGGGTTGATCCTGCGCTTGCCGGGCGACCTCTACGCCAACGCCCGGCTACGGCCCGACCACCCCGAGCATCTGCCCCTCGATCACGACGGCGCGCGGTTCGTGCTGCGCACCCGCGCCGGAACCGTTCCGGTCGACGTGTTGCCGCCTCCCCGGTACGCCCTGGAAAGCCGCCGTTTGCGCAGCGGCAAATCCATCCGCATGGTGGCCATGACCCACGCCGACCGGGTGCGGTTGACCCCGCTGCACGGCTGCGCCTACCACTGCCAGTTTTGTAACTATCCCCCGCTGCCCTATCGCCAGAACACCGTCGAGGAATTGGCCGAGGCGCTGGAAATCGCCCTGGCGGATCGCATCCTGCCCCACCCCCATGTCCTGATCAGCGGCGGCACCCCCCGCCCCGAGGAACAGGAATACGCCTTCCTCAACCAAGTCTACGCAAGCCTGCTGCGGCGATTCCCGACTCTCAAATGGGACCTGATGCTGGCCCCCCGCACCCTCCACGCTGGCCGGCACACCCGGCGCACCTACGACAATTTTGTCCAACGTCTGCGGGAATGGGGATTCGACGCCCTGTCGGTGAATCTGGAACTCAACAGCCCCGTTGCCCGCCAGCGCCACATCCCGGAAAAGGATGCCATCGGTCGGGAAAACTATCTGCTGTTCATGGAACTGGCCGTCGAGCATTTCGGTCCCGGCAAGGTGCGCTCGGTGCTGCTGGTCGGGTTGGAGCCGGAGGAGGAAACCCTGCGAGCGGTGGACGACCTCGCCCGACGCGGCGTGCTGGTGGAACTTAGCCCCTTCACCGCCGACCCCGGTATCTTCCTTGCCCGTCATCCCGAACCCACGGTCGAAGGCATGGAATCGGTGCGCGAGCGCGCGATGGAACTGGCCGAACGGCTCGGTGCCCCGATGCGACCGTT
Source organism: Candidatus Contendibacter sp. (assembly GCA_029624675.1). Taxonomy (GTDB): domain Bacteria; phylum Pseudomonadota; class Gammaproteobacteria; order Competibacterales; family Competibacteraceae; genus Contendibacter. The sequence continues at coordinate 196,114 of JARSSP010000041.1, read as the reverse complement.
CTGCGTGCCGTGCAGCCACAATATTCTTTGAAGATGGCCTGCATGGTCGGTCGCCGATTTTGGCACCCCTTCGGTTAGCCAACCATCGCGGCGGTTGCGCCAACGGTCGTGGGGTCGGTAGTATCCATCTTCTGAGTTTTTTAGGATTGCTACGGTCCCCGATTCAGGGGATCCGCCCGGGCAAGGAGGCCACCAGCCGCCGTTATTGAGGAATGACCCATGAGCATGACCCGCCCACCCGCCTCCGAAGGACTCTACGATCCCCGCAACGAACATGACGCCTGCGGCATCGGTTTCGTTGTCGACATCAAGAACCGTAAAAGCCACCAGCCCGTCCGCCAAGGTCTGGAAATCCTGGCCAACCTGAGCCATCGCGGCGCGGTGGGTGCCGATCCGCTGGCGGGCGATGGCGCCGGCATTCTGGTGCAAATCCCCGACGGCTTCCTGCGGGCTGAATCCGCCAATCTCGGTTTCGACCTGCCCGCGCCCGGCGACTACGCAGTGGGCATGGTCTTCCTCCCCCGCGACGCTCAGACTCGCGCTCAAAGCCAAGCCGCCCTGGAACGCACCGTCGTCGCCGAGGACCAGATTTTCCTAGGCTGGCGCGACGTGCCGACCGACAACTCCTGCCTGGGCCGCAGCGTGCGCCCATCCGAGCCGGTGGTGCGCCAAGCCTTCGTCCAACGCGGCCCGAATTGCCCGGATACCGATGCCTTCGAGCGCAAGCTGTTCGTGATCCGCAAGCAAACCCATCACGCCATCTGGGATCTTGAACTGCTCGGCAGCCAGCAGTTCTACATCGCCTCGCTGTCGTCGCGCACCCTGGTGTACAAGGGCATGATCCTGGCGCGCAACATCGGCGTGTACTACCCCGACCTGCGCGACGAGCGGCTGGAATCGGCCCTTGCCCTGGTCCATCAGCGCTTCTCCACCAACACTTTCCCCTCCTGGGCGCTGGCCCACCCGTTCCGCTACCTGTGCCACAACGGCGAAATCAACACCCTGCGCGGCAACATCAACTGGATGCTGGCCCGTCGCCACAACATGCGCTCCGACCGGCTCGGCGCCGACCTGGACAAGCTGTGGCCGCTGATCGGCGACGGCGCGTCCGACTCCGCCACCTTTGACAACGCCCTGGAACTGCTGCTGGCCGCTGGCTATTCCCTGCCCCACGCCATGATGCTGATGGTGCCCGAAGCCTGGGCCGACAACCCGCTGATGGATCCCCAGCGCCGCGCCTTCTACGAATACCACGCCGCCCTGATCGAACCCTGGGATGGCCCCGCCGCCATCGCCTTCACCGACGGCCGCCAGATCGGCGCCACCCTGGACCGCAACGGCTTGCGCCCCGCCCGCTATCTGGTCACCGACGACGATCAAGTGATCATGGCCTCGGAAATGGGCGTATTGCCGATCCCGGAAGAGAAGATCGTCAAGAAATGGCGGTTGCAACCCGGCAAGATGTTGCTCATCGACCTGGAACAGGGCCGTATCGTCGGCGACGACGAAATCAAGGCCCAACTCGCCGCCGCCGAACCCTATCAAGCCTGGCTGGACGCCACCCAGATCCGCTTGCAGGACCTGCCGACCGAAATCGGCCCGATGGCACCCGACCCGCGCACCCTTCTGAATCGCCAGCAAGCCTTCGGCTACACCCAGGAGGATATTCGCGCCTTCCTCAACCCGATGGCGCTGACCGGCGAGGACCCGATCAGTTCGATGGGCCGCGACATTCCGCCGGCGGTGCTGTCCGATCGACCCAAGCTGCTTTACGACTACTTCAAGCAGAAATTCGCCCAGGTCACCAACCCCCCGATCGATCCGATCCGCGAGGAACTGGTGATGTCGCTGGTCTCCTTCATCGGTCCCCGCCCCAACCTGCTCGATCCCCACAGCGCCGGCACCCAGAAGCGCCTGGAAGTCAAGCGACCGGTCCTGGCCAATGTCGATCTGGAACGCATCCGCCGCATCGAGTACCACGTCGACCGGGCCTTCCGTACTCGCACGTTGAGCATTTGCTACCCAGTGGGCCGGGGCGCCGACGGCATGGCCCGCGCGCTGGAGGATCTCTGCCGCGAGGCCGCCGACGTGGTGCGGCGCGGCGGCAATATCCTGATCTTGTCCGACCGGGGGATGGACGCCGATCACATCGCCATTCCCGCCCTGCTCGCCACCGCCGCCGTCCATCACCACCTGATCCGCGCCGGGCTGCGCACCGAGGTGGGTCTGGTGGTGGAAACCGGCGAGGCCAAGCGGGTGCACGACTTCTGCCTGCTGGCCGGCTATGGCGCCGAGGCCATCAACCCCTGGCTGGCCTTCGACACCCTGTCGGCTAACCTGTCCCACGCGCCCCAGGCCCTGACCGAGGCCGAGGCCCACGAGCACTACACCAAAGCTATCGCCAAGGGCATCCTCAAGGTCATGTCCAAGATGGGCATCTCCACGTATCAATCCTACTGCGGCGCGCAGATTTTCGAGGCGGTGGGCCTGGCCAGCGAATTCGTGAACCACTACTTCACTGGCACCCAGGGTGTGATCGAAGGCGTCGGTCTCGACGAAATTGCCCGCGAGGCTGTCAGTCGCCACCAACAGGCCTTCGGCGATGCTCCCCTCTACCGGGACGCCTTGGACGTGGGCGGGGAACTGGCCTTCCGCATCCGTGGCGAGCGTCACGCCTGGACCCCGGAAACGGTATCCCTGCTGCAACATGCGGTCCGCTCCGGCGATTACGAGCGGTTCAGACACTACAGCCGGGCGATGAACGACCAGCGCGATCATCTGCGCAACCTGCGCGGCCTGTTCGAGTTCCGCTTCGCCAGTCAGCCGCTGACGCTGGACGAAGTGGAACCGGCCAGCGAGATCGTCAAGCGCCTCGCCACCGGCGCGATGTCGTTCGGCTCGATTTCCTGGGAAGCCCACACCACCCTGGCCATCGCCATGAATCGTCTCGGCGCCAAGTCCAATACCGGCGAGGGGGGCGAGGATCCAGTGCGCTACACCCCGCTGGAAACCGGCGACTCCATCCGCTCGGCCATCAAGCAGGTCGCTTCCGGCCGCTTCGGCGTCACCGCCGAATACCTGGTCAACGCCGACGCCCTGCAAATCAAGATGGCCCAGGGCGCCAAACCCGGCGAGGGTGGCCAACTGCCCGGTCACAAGGTCAACGACTGGATCGCTCGGGTGCGTCATTCCACCCCCGGCGTCGGCCTGATCTCCCCGCCCCCACACCACGACATCTATTCTATCGAAGACCTGGCGCAACTAATCTTCGACTTGAAGAACGTCAATCCCAAGGCCGCCATCAGCGTCAAGCTGGTGTCCGAGATCGGGGTCGGCACCGTCGCCGCCGGCGTGGCCAAGGCCCACGCCGACCACGTCACCATCTCCGGCGAGGACGGCGGCACCGGTGCCAGCCCGATCACCTCGATCCAAAATGCCGGTTCGCCCTGGGAAATCGGCTTGGCCGAGACCCACCAAACCCTGGTGCGCAACCATTTGCGTGGCCGCATCGCCGTGCAAGTCGACGGCGGCCTGCGCACCGGCCGTGACATCGTGATCGGTGCCCTGCTGGGCGCCGACGAATTTGGCTTCGGCACCGGCGCGCTGATCGCCGCCGGCTGCCTGATGATGCGCAAGTGCCACCTCAACACCTGCCCGGTCGGGGTCGCCACCCAGGATCCGGAACTGCGCAAGCGCTTTCCCGGCCAGCCGGCCCACGTCATCAACTTCTTTACCTTCCTGGTGCAGGAAGTGCGCGAATTGATGGCTCAGCTCGGCTTTCGCACCTTCGACCAGATGATCGGCCGGGCCGACCGGCTCGACATGCGCCGGGCCATCCACCACTGGAAGGCGCGCGGGCTGGACTTTACCCGGCTGCTGGCCGTTCCGCTCGCCCCGCCCGGCGTCGCCACCTACCACTGCGAGGAACAGGACCATGGCCTGAGCGGCGCGCTGGATCACCGGCTGATTGCCCAGGCCAGGCCCGCCCTGGAAGCGCGCCAGTCGGTGTGGATTGAAACTCCGGTGCGCAACAGCGACCGCACGGTCGGCGCCATGCTCTCCGGCCAGGTCGCCCGCCGCTATGGCCACGCCGGTTTGCCGAGCGACACCATCCACGTCCGCCTGACCGGCACTGCTGGCCAGAGTTTCGGCGCCTTCCTGGCGCGCGGCATCACGCTCGAACTTCGTGGTGAAGCCAACGACTACGTTGGCAAGGGCCTTTCCGGCGGACGGCTTGTCATCTACCCCTCTGAGAACAGCCGTCTGCGCGCTGAGGATAACATCATCATCGGTAACACCGTGCTCTACGGCGCCATCGCCGGTGAGTGCTACGCCCGCGGCGTGGCTGGCGAACGCTTCGCGGTGCGCAACTCCGGGGCGCTGGCGGTGATCGAAGGCGTCGGCGATCACGGCTGCGAATACATGACCGGTGGCGTGGTGGTCGTGCTGGGTTCCACTGGCCGTAACTTCGCCGCCGGCATGAGTGGCGGTATCGCCTACGTGTTGGACGAAACCGGCGACTTCGCCCGCCGCGCCAATAAAGCCATGGTGGCGCTGGAACCGTTGAACGATGTCGAGGAAACCCTCAACGTCCGGGTTTTGGGCGACGACTGGAGCGATCTGGCCCAGTCCGAATTGCCGGACGACCCGCTGCGCCACGACGCCCAGCGCCTGCGAATCCTGGTCGCCCGCCACCATCGCCATACCGGCAGCGAACCGGCCCGCCGAGTGCTGGAGCAATGGCGCGAAATGTTGCCGAGATTCGTCAAGATCATGCCGCTGGATTACCGGCGAGCCTTGCAGGATCTGCAGGCCAAGGCCCGCGCCGACGCCCGGCGCGGCACCGAAAAGACCGGCCTTGCTGTGGGAGCGTGACCATGGGCAAACCGACTGGATTTTTGGAAATCGCCCGCCACGAGCACGGTTACGCGCCGATCGCGGAACGGGTCGCGCACTTTCGCGATTTCGTGGTTCCCCTGCCGGAACCCGGCGTTCGCGAACAGGCCGCCCGCTGCATGGACTGCGGCATCCCCTACTGCCATCGTGGCTGTCCAGTCCATAACATCATTCCCGACTGGAATGACCTGGTCTATCGCGGCCACTGGCGCGAGGCGCTGGAGGTGCTCCACTCCACCAACAACTTCCCGGAATTCACCGGTCGCATCTGCCCGGCCCCGTGCGAGGCCTCCTGCACCCTGAATTTCAACAACCAGCCGGTGACCATCAAGGACATCGAGTGCGCCATCATTGACAAGGGCTGGGCCGAGGGCTGGGTGACCCCGCAAATCGCCGCTCACCGCACCGGCAAGCGGGTGGCGGTGATCGGTTCCGGTCCCGCCGGGTTGGCTTGCGCCCAGCAATTGGCGCGGGCGGGGCATGACGTGGTGGTGTTTGAGAAGAACGACCGCATCGGTGGTCTATTGCGCTACGGCATCCCTGACTTCAAGTTGGAGGCGGGGCTGATCGACCGCCGCCTGGCCCAAATGCGGGCCGAGGGGGTGGAGTTCCGTCCCAATAGTCACGTTGGCGTGGATATCTCGGCCCGCGCGTTGTTGACGGAGTTCGACGCCTTGGCGCTGGCCGGTGGCTCCGAGCAGCCGCGTGACCTGAACGCGCCGGGCCGCGAGTTGCGCGGTATCCACTTCGCCATGGATTTCCTGACCCAGCAAAACCGCCGGGTGGCGGGCGCGAAAATCGCGGGCGAGGATATCCTGGCCACCGACAGGGATGTGATCGTGATCGGCGGCGGCGACACCGGCTCCGACTGCGTCGGCACCTCGGTCCGCCAGGGCGCGCGCTCGGTGACGCAGTTGGAAATCATGCCCAAGCCGCCGCTGCACGAGAACAAACTGCTGACTTGGCCGAACTGGCCGCTGAAGCTGCGCACCTCCACCTCCCACGAGGAAGGTTGCGAACGCGATTGGGCGGTGACGACCAAGCAATTCGTCGGTCGGGACAGCCAGGTGACTGGGATTCAAATCACGCGGCTGGAGTGGCGCGATACCAACGGTCGGCAGACCATGGTGGAGATTCCTGACAGCACATTCGAGATTAAAGCCGATCTGGTATTGTTGGCGATGGGCTTTGTCCATCCGGTTCACGCCGGGATGCTGCGGGAACTGGGTGTGGCGCTGGACCCGCGCGGCAATGTTCGCGCCGGTGAAAGCGATTACCAGACATCGGTCAACAAGATCTTCGCCGCTGGCGACATGCGACGGGGACAGTCACTAGTGGTCTGGGCCATCCGCGAGGGGCGGCAGTGCGCCCGCGCGGTGGACGAGTATCTGATGGGAAGTTCGGAGTTGCCGGTCTGAGAGATTGTCTGAAAAACCCTCTCCCGCTCAGGGAGGGGGTTGGGTGATACCTGGCGTCATCCTTAAGGATTGACCTTTTCCAGTTTCAACCTTTGCGCCAAATCATCTTGCGTCATCGTGTGTAGCGCGTCCAGCAACGCTACTTGTAAACTCCCTGGCCCTCGCGCCTGCTCCGCCGCGATCTCGCCAGCCACGCCGAATACAGCCAGTCCCGCTACCGTCGCCGCCAGCGGATCAAGTTCCACCGCCAGGAATGCTCCGATGACCGCCGTCACCGAGCATCCCAGGCCCGTGACGCGGGTCATCAGCGGATGGCCGTTGGCAATTGCCGTTACTTGCGCGCCATCGGTCACATAGTCCACCGCGCCGGTGACGGCAACCACCGCGCCGGTTTCTTGCGCCAGTAGCCGCGCCGCATCCAGCACGGCTTTCGAGCCGTGCTGGCTGTCCACGCCCCTACCCCCACCCGCCTGGCGAACCAGTGTCAGGATTTCCGAGCCGTTGCCCCGAATCGCGTTCGGTTGCAACCGCACTAGTGCGTTCGCCACCGCGCGTCGGTAGGATGTCGCGCCCGCTCCCACTGGATCGAGAATCCAGGGCACGCCCACCGCGCGCGCGCGCATGGCCGCCAGCTTGCACGCCGCGATTTGTTCCGAATACAGCGTACCGATATTGATAACCAGTGCATGACTGAACGAAACGAAATCCTCCACCTCATCGCAGGAATGCACCATCGCTGGTGACGCGCCCAGCGCCAACAGCGCGTTCGCGCTGTTGTTCATTACCACGAAGTTGGTGATGTTGTGCACCAGCGGCTGCCGTTCGCGTACCGTGACCAACAAGCTCCAAAGGGTATCGGCGTTCATCGCCATCGTCACACCCGCCCGTATAGTGTCAACAAATGCCGATAATGTTCGGTAACGCTAGGTTTGACCTGCTCCCAGCGAAACCGCCAGCGCCAGTTGCCTTCCGCGACCCCTGGCTGGTTCATGCGGTCCGCGCCACCCAGTTCCAATATGTCCTGCATTGGTACAACCGCTAGCCGCGCCACCGAGGCGAACACGGTCCGCGTTAGCAGTTCGGGCATCCGCTCCGGCCCGCCGCCTAGATAATCGAACAGATGCGCGCGGGTCCGCTCGTCAAGTTCCGCGAACCAGCCCAGCGTCGTGTTGTTGTCGTGCGTGCCGGTATAAGCCACTGAATTGACAATATGGTTATGCGGGAGATACGGGTTGTCGGCCCCGCCGCCGAAGGCGAAATGCAATACTTTCATGCCCGGTAGACCATAAGTATCGCGCAGCGCCTCGACCTCGGAGGTGATGATGCCCAAATCTTCAGCCACCAGTGGCAAGTTGCCAAACTCCGCTCGCAGCGCCCGGAACAGTTCGTCGCCCGGTGCTTGCCGCCACTGTCCCGCCACGGCGGTTTCCGCGCTGGCGGGAATTTCCCAATACGCCTCCAGTCCCCGAAAATGATCGATGCGCAACAGATCGAATTGGCTGAATTGCGTGCGAATCCGCCCTTTCCACCATTGGAACCCATCGGCCTTCATCCGCTCCCAGGCGTAATGCGGATTACCCCACAACTGACCGGTGGCGGAGAAATAATCCGGCGGCACCCCGGCCACCACGGTTCGTCTTCCCTCGCCATCAAGCAAAAATGCCTCGCGCTGAGCCCACACGTCCGCGCTGTCATAGCCGACGAACAGTGGAATGTCGCCGAATATCAGAATGCCCCGCTCGTTGGCGTAACGCTTGAGTGCCTCCCATTGCCGGTAAAACAGAAACTGCTCAAACTGAACCTGGGTGACCGCGTCGGCCAATTGCCGCCGCGCCTCAGCCAGCGCCTCGGGCCGTCGATCACGCAGCTCGCGCGGCCAATCGAACCAAGCCTGCTGTTCCCGCGCTGCCCGGACCGCCTGATACAGGGCATAATCATCCAACCAGTACCGGTGCTGGTTCAGAAAAACCTCATAAGCGCCGCGTTCCGCTCCGCCCCGTTCCTGAAAGCCGCGCCGGGCCTCGCGCAAGCGCCGCTGGCGGTACGTCCAACCGTCCTCGCCTGAACCCGGTCCGCCGTCGGGATTCAGCCAGCCCGCCGCGATCAACGGATCCAGGGCAATTAGCCGCGGATTGCCAGCATGAACCGACTGCGCCGAATACGGTGACAAATCGCCATGGGTCGGCCCCAGAGGCAAGGTTTGCCAGACCGTGAATCCGCAAGCTCCCATGAAATCCACCAGCCGATAGGCATCCGGCCCCAGATCGCCGTTGCCGGGGCCGCCGGGTAGCGAGGTTGGATGCAGCAGCAATCCCGCACGCCGGCGGTCAAGGGGCGAATCTGTACTCATCGTCGTTGACTCCTTGAGTTGAAATTGAAATTTGAAATTGACTGATTGACAGGTTAAACGAATTTGAGAGCCACGGGCATCGTATGTTCGTCCCCAACCCTTGGCCTCCGACCTTTAGCGTCCGGGCTTCAACGAACCCGTTGCAGTTCCTGTCCCAGCATCTCGCGCGTGATTAATACCACGCCCTTCTCGGTACGGTAAAACTGCCGCGCGTCTTCCTCGGCATTTACGCCGACCACCGTACCCGGCGGAATGATGCAGCCTCGGTCGATGATCACCTTGCTCAAGTGACAGTAGCGGCCAATATCCACCTGGGGTAACACCACAGCGTCTCGCAACTGCACGAAAGAATGCACCTGCACCCGTGGAAACAACAGTGAGTGATTTACGTAGCCACCCGAGATGATGCAACCATCCGCCACCATGGAATCCACCGCCATGCCTCGCCGCCCGTCGTCGTCGAAAACGAACTTGGCGGGAGGTAACTGCTCCTGGTAAGTCCAGATCGGCCAGCGTTCATCGTACAGATTCAATTCCGGATCTACGTCGACCAGTTCCATGTTCGATTCCCAGAAGGCGTCCACGGTACCGACATCGCGCCAGTAGCTTTGCGCCTTGGTCTGCACGTCGCGAAAAGGGTAGATCATCACCCGATGCCGATCTAACAGGCGTGGCAGCAGATCCTTGCCGAAATCGTGGCTGGAGTTCGGATCCTCGGCATCCTCGATCAACCGTTCGTACAGGAATTGGGTGTCGAATACGTAAATTCCCATCGACGCAAGCGCCATGTCGTCCCGGCCTGGCAGGGTCTCCGGCGTTTGTGGTTTTTCCACGAATCGCACGACTTCACCGCGATCGTTGGCGGTCAGCACCCCGAACTCATGCGCCCGCTCGCGCGGCACCTCGATGCAACCAACCGTGACGTTCGCCTTGCTTTCGACATGGCGCGCCAACATTGGACCATAGTCCATCTTGTAGATGTGATCGCCGGCCAGGATCAACACGAATTCAGGTGCGTGATTGCGGATGATATCCAGATTCTGATAAACCGCATCGGCGGTGCCCTTGTACCACGACGCTTCGTCAAGCCGCTGCTGGGCGGGTAGTAGTTCCACGAATTCGCCAAACTCGCCACGCAGGAAGCCCCAACCGCGCTGGATATGCTGGATCAGCGAATGCGCCTTGTATTGAGTCAATACGCAAACCCGCCTGATTCCGGAGTTGATACAATTGGAGAGTGGAAAATCGATGATTCGATACTTGCCGCCGAAGTGCGTGGCGGGTTTGGCGCGCCACAGGGTAAGTTGTTTAAGTCGGCTACCACGTCCGCCCGCCAGAATCAGCGCAAGCGTCTCCCGAGTCAGGCGACTGACAAAACGTGAAGTGATGGCGGCGTTCATGCGTTTGTTGTTCCTCTCTGCTATGCTGATTCGATTTTCAAGCGTGGTGGTTGGTCGACCGTAATCATAGTCGGTTTCGGTCTATGGTTTTGGTTGTCCAGGGCGCCTTGACTGGAATGATCAAAGTATGAACGAACCGCGATACTCCACAACTTGATGACACACCCCGACGACAGTAATACTCCTCGAAGCCTGGATCCATCCACCATGGACCGGATCATGGCCGATGCCGCGCTGTTGCACATGGGTCTCCACCCTGACCCGTTCGCCGTGCTGGGTCGCCATGGCCGTGGTGATCGCTCGATCATACGGGTGTTCCTGCCCGGCGCCCGCCAAGTGCGCCTGCTCGATATCGATCAACCACTGCGGCGGTTGGCGGATACCGATCTGTTTGAATGGCGCGGTGTGACCAATGCGCTACCGCCGCATTATCGGCTGGCCTGGACCGATGCCGTTGGTCGCGACCAGGTCGCTCATGATCCCTACAATTTTCTTCCACAGCTCAGTTTGTATGATCTGCATCTATTCAACGAAGGGCGTCATCTGCATGCTTACCGCGTGTTGGGCGCGCACCCGCGCATGGTGGATCATGTCGCCGGAGTGCTGTTCGCGGTTTGGGCGCCGAACGCCGCTCAGGTCAGCGTAGTGGGCGACTTCAATCAATGGGACGGGTTGCGTCATCCCTTGCGCCGACGCGGCGGTGTTTGGGAGCTGTTCGTCCCTGATGTGGCCGCGGGCGCGCGCTACCAATTCGAGCTTCGGGTTCGGGAAACGGGCGAACGGTTGCGTAAAGGTGACCCTTATGGTCGTTGGTTTGAGCGGCGCCCGGCTAATTTCGCCTTGGTGATGGAAAGCACGCCTTATCCATGGCGCGACGAAATGTGGATGACCCAGCGGCGGCGGAGTTGGGCACACGCCCCATTGGCGGTTTATGAGGTCCACTTGGGCTCTTGGCAGCGGGACGAACAGGGCGACTACCTGAATTATAGAGATATGGCGCGGCGCCTGGTGGCCTATGCCGGCTCGTTGGGTTTCACTCATATCGAGCTGATGCCTGTGACCGAACATCCCTTGGATGCATCTTGGGGTTATCAACCGACTGGGTATTTTGCTCCCACTAGTCGTCATGGTAGTCCGCATGATTTCCACTGGTTTGTGGATTACTGTCATCAAGCTGGTATCGGTGTTATCTTGGATTGGGTGCCTGGCCACTTTCCCAAGGACGCACACGGTCTGGCTCAATTCGACGGTACCTATCTATACGAGCACCAGGATCCGGGTCGCCGCGAGCAAAGAGGCTGGGGTACATTGGCGTTCGACTATGGCCGTAATCAAGTGAAGAATTTCTTGCTGGCCAGCGCCTGCTTCTGGTTGGAAGAATATCATCTGGATGGTTTACGGGTAGATGCTGTTGCATCCATGTTGTATCTGGATTATGCCCGTGAATCGGGTGAGTGGGCACCCAATTTGTTCGGCGGCAATGAGAATCTGGAGGCGGTTGCTTTCCTACGTGAACTCAATGAGATCATCCATCGCCGCTATCCAGGAGTTTTGATGATCGCCGAGGAATCCACGGCTTGGCCATTGGTGACCCGCCCTTCCTGGATGGGAGGGCTTGGATTTAGCATGAAGTGGAATATGGGATGGATGCACGATATTTTGGAATATCTATCGTCTGATCCGGCTTTACGCTGTCATCATCACGAGTTGTTGACCTTTGGTCTGCTATATGCCTTTACCGAAAATTTCATGCTGCCTTTGTCTCACGATGAAGTCGTGCATGGTAAAGGTTCACTGCTTTCCAGGATGCCGGGTGATCGCCACCAGCGCTTTGCTAATCTTCGTTTGCTTTACCTTTATATGTGGACTTATCCTGGTAAAAAATTTCTGTTCATGGGTAATGAATTGGCGCAGGAACGAGAGTGGGACCATGCTGCGGTTCTTGACTGGGAGTCGCTGAACTGGCCGGAGTGTCGGGGAATACAGGGGTTGGTTCGTGACCTCAATCATTTCTATTTATCCATGGCAAGCCTGTATGATTCTGAGTTTTCTCAGGAAGGTTTTGAGTGGTTGGATTGTCATGATGCCGCTCGGTCGGTTGTAGCCTATCTACGCCGTGGTGGTGGAGATGATCCAGTTTTGGTGGTCATGAATTTCGCGGCGGTGGCCCGTCTCGGTTATCGCGTGGGAGTACCACTATCTGGATTTTATCAGGAGATTCTTAATTCCGATGCTGAGATTTATGGCGGTGGTGGTATGAGTAACGGTGTGGTTCACGCTGATTCGATATCGCATTTAGGCTACCCTTGCTCGCTAGTGCTTGATTTGCCGCCGCTGACTGGTTTGATACTGGTTTCTCGCAGGGGATATTGTCCGTCATGAAGTTGCAACAATTGCGTTACCTGTCTGCTATTGTTCGCAATAATATGAATATTTCTGCTGCGGCAGAGAGCCTTTATACCTCCCAACCAGGTATTAGCAAACAATTGCGGTTGTTGGAGGAAGAATTGGGCGTCGAGTTATTCAGCCGTAACGGTAAGCATCTGACTGAAATGACGCCGATTGGGCGGCAAATTATTCTAAAGGTGGAGATTATTCTAAGGGAGGTGAATAATATCCAGATCTTGGCCGAGGAGTATCGCGATGATCGGCGGGGCAGTTTGTCGATTGCCACGACGCACACCCAGGCTCGCTACGCCCTGCCGCCGGTGATCAAAATTTTTCGAGAACGCTATCCGGCGGTGACTTTACAGATTCATCAGGGTTCTCCAGCGCAGATTGCTGAGATGGTGCAATCTGGCGAGGTGGACTTTGCGATTGCCACGGAGTCCTTGGAGCTGTTCGAGGACCTGGTGATGATGCCTTGCTATGTCTGGCAACGCTGTGTGCTGGTGCCGCGCGATCATCCATTAACCAAGCTGGATCGTCTGACTTTACAGGATGTTGCTCGGTATCCGTTGGTAACTTATGTTTTTGGTTTTACGGGTCGGTCGCAATTGGATGAGGCGTTTCGTGGCGCGCAACTGAAGCCAATGGTGGCTTTTACCGCGACTGACGCGGATGTGATCAAAACTTATGTTCGTTTGGGAATGGGGGTGGGTATCGTTGCCTGGATGGCTTACGACCCAAGTCGGGATCAAGATTTGACACGGTTGGACGCGAGCCATTTGTTTGCGGCTAATGTAACTAGGATTGGGTTTCGGCGCGGTATGTTCCTGCGGTGCTATATGTATGACTTTATTGAATTATTCGCTCCTCACTTGACTAAGGAACGGGTACTGCTGATGGAAAAGCTTCAGACTTTGGATGAAGTTGATGCGTTGTTTGGGGAAGTTGAGTTGCCGGTTCTTTAGTAAGATTGGGTTAGGTGGTGAGGATAGGGATGCAAACTTCATCGGTCATTTTGCGAATGAATCTGCTGTCTGCTTTCGAAGCGATGCTTGCTCGACTGGATGCTTTCTGCGTGGCGGTTCGTCAGGATGGCGCCCTGCCGGTCTGGGTATCGCGTACCGAGGTGGAATTAGCGGAAAATTTGGATATGCGTCTTAAGGCGGTTCAGCTCTATCGGGCTCTCTGGTATGAAGAGAGTCAGGATGGTCGGGAAACGCTGACCTGCCCTGGCATCGTCGGGGCTAGTTTAGAAACCCTGTCTACCGCCCAGGCTTGTCACGTCGCCAAGGATGAATTTAAGGCTGCCGTTCTGGCGTTGAAGAATCTCGGCCGGATTGAGACGAATAATGCGATGGCTGATCTGCATCGACGCTGGGAAACTGTGGCGATAGCCATGCGGCGCATGGGCGCTGCCCGTCTGAATTTGAAGCAGGCTTATCGGCACGTTCCCCTGTTGAGGCGGCGACCGCTTAAGATCGGCTTTACCTGGTCTAAACAGGGGCGTGTGATTCAACGTATCAGTGTGGCCGAGGCGCGCCGCCTGTTGGAACAGCGTGCTGAAACGCCACAGATTCGGTTGGAGTTACAGCGTTTGGTGGAGGTTTGCGGAGACGAACCGTTGGCGCGTGTTCGCGGGGTTTGTCCACATCTGCGCGCCAATATCGTTTTCGCTGATTTGGAGCAGGGTGGTGGTGTGTTGCGTCGGTTGATGCAAACTCCCCTGCCGATTTTAGTGCCATTGCAGCGCGGTGAGCGGTTGCCTGAATTTGTGGCGGTGACGCCGGAGCCTCCATTAAATCCTCGATTACGGCGGGCGGATGTGCGGATTGAGGATGAGCCTTTTTTGCCGTCGATTCGAGTTTATCGTTATCGAGAGCTTTATCGGGAGAGATGATGGTATAAAAGCCTGCTTTGAATGATGTCCGCCAACTATCGCGGATACTGCTTAAAATGACTCTAAACAAACAATTTCTTCAAAAGACAATCCACCCCGCTCAGGAGACTGCCTATGTCCGTCCGCGCTCGTGTATGGCCCGGCAATCCGTATCCCCTCGGTGCCGTTTGGGACGGCAAGGGCGTTAATTTCGCGTTGTTTTCCGCTCATGCCGAGCGTGTCGAACTGTGCCTGTTCGATTCATCGGGCCAGCGCGAGATCGAACGTCTGGCTCTCATCGAGAATACCGACCAGGTCTGGCATGGCTATGTGCCGGGGTTGTGGCCGGGCGCCCTGTATGGCTATCGTGTTTCCGGGCCCTACGAACCGCAGATCGGCCATCGCTTCAACCACCATAAGCTGCTGCTTGATCCGTACGCCAAGCAATTCTACGGCGCGCTGCACCTGCGCGACGAACACTGTGGTTACCAGGTGGGCCATCGCGACGCCGATCTGTCGTTCGATACCCGCGACAACGCCCGCGACATGCTCAAATGCGTGGTGGTGGACACCCGCTTCAATTGGGACGGTGATCGCGCGCCCGAAACCTCCTGGTCGCAGACCCTGATCTACGAAGCTCACGTCCGCGGCTTCACCATCCGTCATGAAGGCGTACCCCACCACCTCCGCGGCACCTTCGCCGGCATTGCTCACCCTGAAACCATCAAATACCTCCGATCACTCGGCATCACCGCCGTGGAACTGATGCCAGTCCATGCCTTCGTGGACGACCGCTTCCTGACCGACCGCGGATTGCGTAATTACTGGGGCTACAACACCCTATGCTTCTTCGCTCCGGAACCGCGCTATCTGAGCGGCGGCGATCTTGTTGAGTTCAAGGCCATGACCAAACGGCTGCACGACGCCGGCATCGAGGTGCTGTTGGACGTGGTCTACAACCATACCGCCGAGGGTGACCAAATGGGCCCAACCCTCAGCTTCAAGGGCATCGATAACGCCTCCTACTACCGGCTTCTCCCCCACGACCGCCGCTATTACATCAACGACACCGGTTGCGGCAATACCTTGAACCTGATGCATCCCCGGGTGTTGCAGATGGTGATGGACAGCCTGCGCTACTGGGTCAACGAAATGCATGTCGACGGCTTCCGTTTCGATCTGGCGGTCACGCTGGGCCGGGAGGAATACGGCTACGATCGCGCCGGCGGCTTCTTCGACGCCATTCGGCAGGATCCCGCCATGTCGCGGGTCAAGATCATCGCCGAACCGTGGGATATCGGTCCCGGTGGTTACCAACTCGGCGGTTTTCCCGCCGGCACCGCCGAGTGGAACGACCGCTTTCGCGACACGGTGCGTCGGTTCTGGCGAGGCGACGACTGTATGTTGTCCAAACTGGCGCCTAACCTACTCGCCTCCAGCGATCTGTTCGAGCACGACGGTCGGCGACCGTGGGCCACGATCAACTACATCGCCAGCCACGACGGCTTTACCCTGGCCGATCTGGTCAGCTACAACGAGCGCCATAACGAGGCCAACGGTGAAAACAATCGCGACGGCCATCCGTCCAACTTCAGCAACAACCACGGCGTTGAGGGACCGACCACCGATCCCGTCATCCGGGAAACGCGCCTGCGTCAGCGCCGCAACATGCTGACCACCCTGCTGCTGGCCCAGGGCACGCCAATGTTGCTGGCCGGTGACGAGTTTGGCCGCAGCCAGCGCGGCAATAACAACGCCTATTGCCAGGATAATGACATTAACTGGCTGAATTGGAACATTTCCCCCGAGGAACAGGAATTTTTCGATTTCGTCCGCCGTCTGATCAACCTGCGTCAGGAACATCCGGTGCTGCGCCGGTCTCGTTTCATGCACGGCCTGCAAATTTCCAAGCGCCATGGGTTGCGCGACATCGACTGGATCAGCCCCGGCGGCGGCGCCATGAGCGACTACCATTGGCAGGAACCCAAGGCACGTTGTTTTGGCATGTTGCTGGCTGGCGACGCCGGCGAGTACTTCACCGCCGACGGTTATCCCGAAATCGACAATGCCATGCTGGTCATTTTCAATGCTAGCCCGACGGCGGTCCCGTTCCGCCTTCCCCCGGTGCGTGACGCCGGCCATTGGCGTTGTCTGCTCAACACCACTCAGCCGCGCCTGGCTCCAGGCGAGTTGTTGCTGGAAGTCGGCGGTGATTTTCAGATGGAACCCTGGGCTGTGACCGTGTTCGCCCTGGTTCCGGCCAGTCCGGATTGAGAGTCCTGCGCTGCCAACGCTCTTTATATATATCGAATCTTTGAAATTCGATTGAATATTCTTTTTTATTATTTATCATGCCGTCCACGATCACCCGCCATCCGGCCCGGTGCATTCTCTGGCGCCGGACATTGTTTTTCATCACCGCCGACGGAGTTCCAATGGCGCGCGCCCTTTCGCCCCCTGTCGCGGTGGCTTTGACGACGGTGTTTCCAAGCGTGGACCGCCGCGCATGACGCCACGGTTCCGCCACCCCAGCGTGTTGCCAGGCTTCGGCTTGACGCTCGGCTTCACCATCGGCTATCTGAGCCTGATCGTGCTTATCCCCCTGACGATGGCTTTTCTACGCGCGCTCGACCTGAGCTGGGACCAATTCTGGCAAGCGGTCACCGCGCCCCGGGTACTCGCCTCGTATCGGCTGACCTTCGGCGCCGCCTTCCTGGCCGCCGCCTTCAACACCGTCTTTGGCCTGATCGTGGCCTGGGTGCTGGTGCGTTACCGGTTTCCCGGTCAGCGTCTAGTGGATGCCCTGGTGGATTTGCCGTTCGCCCTGCCCACCGCCGTGGCTGGCATCACCCTGGCCACGCTCTATTCCGGCAATGGCTGGATTGGCCAATACCTCAAACCGCTCGGGATCAAGGTCGCCTTCACTCCACTGGGGGTGATCGTGGCCCTGGTCTTCATCAGCCTCCCGTTCGTGGTGCGCACCGTGCAGCCGGTGCTTGAAGACCTGGAGGCTGAGGTCGAGGAAGCCGCCGCCAGCCTGGGAGCGAGTCGCTGGCAAATTTTCCGGCGCGTCATTTTCCCGGCGGTGCGCCCGGCGCTGCTGACTGGTTTTACCCTCGCCTTCGCCCGCGCCATCGGCGAATACGGCTCAGTCATCTTCATCGCCGGCAATCTGCCGATGGTGTCGGAGATCACCCCGTTGTTGATCGTCGGCAAGCTGGAGCAATACGACTACGGCGGCGCGGCGGCATTGTCGGTCGTCATGCTGATCATCTCGTTCATCCTGTTGTTGCTGATCAACCTGCTCCAACGCTGGAGTCGGACGCAGAGCGGTGGGGAGGTAGCGTCGTGAGTGGCTCCGCCCATCAGGCTTCGGTCTCCGCCACCACCACCGAGCCCCGCTTCGTTCGCGTGGCGCTGGTGACCGTGGCGTTGAGTTTCCTGACGCTGTTCTTGTTCGTACCGTTGGCGGCGGTGTTTTACGAGGCGCTGCGCAAGGGCATCGGTGTCTATCTAGCCGCCATCGCCGATCCCTACGCGTTGGCGGCGATCCGGCTCACCTTGCTCAGCGTTGCGATTGCCGTGCCGTTGAACATGGTGTTCGGCATCGCCGCCGCCTGGGCCATCGCCAAGTTTGAGTTTCTAGGCAAGAGCGTGCTGATCACCTTGATCGACCTGCCGTTCGCGGTCTCGCCCGTCATCGCCGGCATGATCTATGTGCTCCTGTTCGGTGCCCAGGGTTGGCTAGGACCATGGCTGGGCGCGCACGACATCAAGATCATCTTCGCCGTGCCCGGCATCGTGCTGGCCACCGTGTTCGTCACCGTGCCGTTCATCGCCCGCGAACTGATTCCGCTCATGCAAGCCCAGGGCACCGACGAGGAAGAAGCCGCCCTGGTGTTGGGCGCTAGCGGCTGGCTGACCTTTTGGCGGATCACCCTCCCCAATATTCAGTGGGGCTTGCTGTATGGCGTGGTGCTTTGCACCGCCCGCGCCATGGGTGAATTTGGCGCGGTATCGGTGGTGTCCGGCCATATCCGCGGCCTGACCAACACCCTACCGCTGCACGTGGAAATTCTTTACAACGAATATCAGTTCGCCGCCGCTTTCGCCTGCGCCTCGCTACTGACCCTGCTCGCGTTGGTCATGCTGGCGTTCAAGGCCCTGATCGAGCGCCGCGCCCTTCGACAACGGCACTCCGCGCTGGCCATGGAAACCTCATCGTGAGCATCGAAATCCAGAATTTGCATAAACGCTTTGGTGCGTTCGTTGCCCTCGACCATATTGACCTGAGCATTCCACCCGGCCAGTTGGTCGCCCTGCTCGGCCCGTCCGGTTGCGGTAAAACCACTCTACTGCGCATCATCGCCGGCTTGGAAACCGCCGATCATGGCCAGGTGTTGTTCGATGGCGAGGACGCCACCCGCCGCCATGTCCGGGAGCGGGGGGTGGGCTTCGTGTTCCAACACTACGCGCTGTTCCAGCACATGACCGTGTTTGAGAACATCGCCTTCGGCCTGCGGGTGCGTCCGCGCGCCGTGCGCCCACCCGAAACCGCCATCCGCGCCAAGGTGAACGCCCTGCTCGACCTGGTGCAGATGGGATGGCTGGCCAATCGCTATCCCAGCCAACTGTCCGGCGGCCAGCGCCAGCGCATCGCCCTGGCCCGGGCGCTGGCGGTGGAGCCCCAGGTGTTGCTGCTCGACGAACCGTTCGGCGCCCTGGACACCAAGGTGCGCAAGGAACTGCGCCGCTGGCTGCGCCGCCTGCACGACGAATTGCACATCACCAGCGTGTTCGTGACCCACGATCAGGAGGAAGCCCTGGAAGTCGCCGACCGGATCGTGGTCATGAATCACGGCCGCATCGAGCAGATCGGTTCGCCCCAGGAGGTTTACGACGCGCCGGCTACTCCTTTCGTCTATCAGTTCCTTGGCAATATCAATCTGTTCCATAGTCGAGTTCATGCCGGCTGGGCCCGGGTCGGCGGGCTACGAGTGCAAGTGCCCGAGTACGGCGATACCGAACACGCGCCAGCCATGGCCTACGTGCGGCCCCACGACATCGACTTGCTGCGCGAACCCGAGGATGGTGATACTACCTTGACGGCCACGATCAGCCGAGTCTCTCAATTGGGTTCATTGGTGCGGCTGGAACTGATCCAATCGCCGGATGGCGAAATCGCCGAGGTGGAAATGACCCGCGAGCGCTACGCCGCCGATCCGTTGCAAATCGGCGACCTGGTGTTCGTCAAGCCACGCCAGGTGCGAGTTTTCTTGCAGGATCATTCGAAAGTCACCCCAGTGCCTCAGTGGAGCGGCGACGGCGACGGCATCTGACGGCGGGACGCGACCGCTTGCGACAATTCGACGTGGCCGGATCGTGGTATGGTGTCGCCTCATCGGTCACCGTTGTGAAACCTGCCGCATGGATCCGCTCGATCAGATTGCCGAAGCCCGAATTCACGAAGCCCTCGAACGTGGCGAATTGCGGGGTTTGCCGGGCGAAGGCAAACCGCTGCGCCTGGACGACGACTCGGCCATTCCCGAAGAATGGCGCGCGGCATACCGCATTCTGAAAAACGCTGGCTTCCTGCCGCCAGAACTGCAACTGCGCAAGGAACTGCGCCAGGCCGAACAACTGTTGCACCAGTTGCCGGAGAGCGAACGCAGCCGCGCCCACGCTCGGCTGGAACTGTTGCAACTGCGGCTGGCGATCAGTCGCCGACAGCCCATCAACCTGCTGTTGGAAGACCGTTATCGCCAGAGGCTGCTGGAACGACTGGACCCTGTTGCACCCCACGAGTCGCAAACGTTGTGAGCGCGTCCACCACCACAGAGCAAGCTCCGTCGCTGGCATCGCTCGGCTTGCGCGAACACCCGCTGCGAGACGAACTCGACCAAGAATTTCATGCCCGGCCGTTCGAGCGCTTGGAAACCCCTCGCTCGATTTCCCATTTGGCGCTCCTGTCCGGTCCAGGCCGCGAAGCCATCGACCGGGATCGCGCTCACGTCGCTCGCCTCTGCGCCCGTTTCGGCGCGCTGCCACCCGCCCCCGGCGCGGTTCACCTCAGCGTGGACTGCGGATCATTTCGCCTGAAATGGGAACGGCACTCGGAATTTTCCGCCTATACCTTCATCGGTCCGGCCTCGACCGAACAAGCTCCGTTCGCCGCGCCAGCTATCGAACTGCCACCACCCGACTGGTTGGCCGAACTTTCCGGAGAGCTGTTGGTTGCGACGCACTTGGCCCTGCGCGGCGAACCAAACCCGCTACCGACGCTGGAAAATCTGCGCGGTTTGTTCGACACGCCCGACATCAACGGTTGCCGGGCCGCCGACGATGCCGCGACCGTCTGGAGCGACTTTCGGGTGGCGAGCGATGGTTTTAGCCGAATTCTGGTACTGGATCGCGGGCTGCGCGCCACCCAGGCCGGTCGGTTGGTGCAACGGCTTCTGAACATCGAAACCTACCGGCTCACGGCGATGCTGGCTTTTCCACTGGCTCGTCGGGTCGGCGCCGAAATCACCCGCATCGAAAACCGACTGACCGTTCTGGCTAGCGGCATCAATTTAGCGGCTGGCTTGGAGCGAGATCGCGCCCTGCTGGCGGAATTGTCGGAACTGGCGGCCGAGATGGAGCGGCTCACGGCTTCGACAACGTACCGGTTCGGGGCCAGCCGGGCCTATTACGCGTTGGTGGAACGCCGCATTGCCGAATTGCGCGAGCACCGCTTGCCGAGCGTGCAGACTTTGCGGGAATTCACCGACCGGCGACTGGCGCCGGCCATGCGCACGGTGGAAGCGGTGCGGGAGCAGCAGGATTCTTTATCGGGTCGTATCGCCCGCGCCGCCAATCTGTTGCGTACCCGGGTGGACGTGGCGCTGGAGCACCAGAACCGGGACCTGCTGCACTCGATGGACCGACGCGCGCACTTGCAGTTGCGCTTGCAGGAAACCGTCGAAGGGCTGTCGGTAGTCGTGCTCAGCTACTATCTGGTTGGATTGGCGAGCTACGCCGCCAAGGCGCTAAGCAAGCTGGGATTGCCGCTCAATCCCGATTTGGTCGCCGGACTTGCTATCCCGGTCGCGATGGTGACGGTCGGATTCGGCATTCGTCGGCTGCGGCATCATCTCGCTCATGGCGAAGGAGCTTGATCAAAGACCATTGTGCTTGATGAAAGATGATGATATAAAAAAGCGGGACCGTCGGGGCTGGTCGATGCCTCCCCTTCACCAACCGCCCTACTCGTCCTCGGTTTCGTCGCCGCTGCTTTCGGGATGCAGCAGTAGTACCCGCTCGGCCACGAACTCGGCCAGTTTTAACGCGGTCTCACGGGGAATCAGCGCAAAATCGAACTCGTTGCGGTTCCCCCGAACGATGGCCAACCGCCCCATGGCCAATGCCTTGCGCTGGGCCGGGGTGACTCGGATGGCGCGGATCCAGCGGCCATCGCTATCGAGAAAGTTGTAGAGGATTTCGGCCTCGGAATCATTCAGCCGGTGACTGTCGATCAATTGACGGGCACGGGCAACCCATTCCCGCTGTTTCTTCTCCGCCTCGCGTTCCAGATTCAGTCGGCGATCCTGTTCGCGCTTGCGGGCGGCCTCCGCTTCGGCCTGGCGGCGCGCTTCCGCTTGTCGCGCCGCGTCCTCCGCCGCCAGCGCCTGGTTCTTCTTACGCTGGTGATCGTGCTTACGGCCATCGGAATCCAGCTTCTTGGCCTTATCCGCCGACACCAGCCCGGCTTTCAGCAATTCATCCCGCAGCGACATGGTTCGTCACCTCGCGCTCTGGCGCTTCAGTACAAAATCCGGGTGCGAATCGTGCCGGCCACTTCGCCGAGTCGCCGCTTGATCTCGCGGGATTCGGCACGCTCGCCGCCGTCCACGTCGATCACCACGTAGCCGATTCGGGGATTGGTCTGCAAGTACTGGCCGGCGATGTTGATGTGCAGCTCGGAGAAGATCGCGTTGATCTGGGACAGCACGCCGGGCTGATTGCGGTGGATGTGCAGCAGGCGATGCTTGCCGGGATGTTCGGGCAGGGCGACTTCCGGGAAGTTGACCGAGCTGACGGTCGAGCCGTTGTTGCTGTATTTCAGCAGCTTGCCGGCGACTTCGAGGCCGATGTTCTGCTGCGCTTCCTCGGTGCTGCCGCCGACGTGGGGCGTCAGCAACACGTTGTCGAAGCGCCGCAGCGGCGACACGAACTCATCGTCGTTGCCCTTCGGCTCGGTCGGGAACACGTCGATGGCCGCCCCCGCCAGATGTTTGGATTCCAGAGCGTCCACCAGGGCATCGACGTCCACCACCGTCCCACGGGCGGCGTTGATCAGCCCGGCGCCCGGCTTCATCCGCGCCAGTTGCTCGGCTCCGATCATGCGATAGGTTTGCGGGGTTTCCGGGACGTGCAGCGTCACCATGTCGGCGACTTCCAGTAGCGAATCGAGCGATGGCAGCGGCTGGGCATTGCCCAGCGTCAGCTTGGTTTCGATGTCGTAGTACACCACCCGCATCCCCAGTGCCTCGGCCAGCAGCCCGACCTGCGTGCCGATGTGGCCGTAGCCGACGATGCCCAGACATTTACCTCGGACCTCGTGGGAGCCGGTGGCGGTCTTGACCCAACCGCCGCGATGGACTATGGCGTTGCGTTGGGGAATGCCGCGCAGCAGGAGAACGATTTCCGCCAGCACCAATTCCGCTACGCTGCGAGTGTTGGAAAACGGCGCGTTGAACACCGGCACGCCCCGTTCCTGCGCGGCGTCGAGATCGACCTGATTGGTGCCGATGCAGAAACAGCCGACCCCGATCAGACGGGGCGCGTTCTCGAAAATCCGGGCGGTCAACTGGGTCGCGGAGCGAATCCCGACGAAATAGCTGTCGGCGATGGCGTCCAGCAGCTTCGGCTCGGCCAACGCTTTCGGGTGAGACTCGATGTTGGTGTAGCCGTCCGCCTGGAAGGCTTCCACGGCGCTGGGGTGAATGCCTTCCAGCAGCAGGATCTTGATCTTGCTCTTGTCGAGTGAGGTCTTGCTCATGGGTGCGCCCGCTTCGCCGGTGATAGAATGAGGTCGAACATTATCTCTCCGGCCGGGGCTGGCAACCATCCCCTTTTCTCTCCAAGCGACCTTGCCGATGACCCTACACAACCCAAGCGAAACCGCCACCCTGCTCGACGGCATCCGCGCCTTCGTCGAACCGGCCCACGTCCGCGCCGACCCGGACAGTTGTCTAAATTACGGCCGCGACTGGACGCGACTCCATACGCCGAATCCGCTGGCGGTGGTGCTGCCGGGAACGGTCGAACAGGTACAACGACTGGTTCGCTACGCCAACGAACATCGGTTGGCGCTGGTGCCTTCGGGCGGACGCACCGGACTCAGCGGCGCGGCGGTAGCCTGTCAGGGCGAAGTCGTCGTTTCGCTGGAGCGGATGAATCGGATTTTGGATTTCGATCCCGTAGACCGCAGCGTCACCTGCCAAGCCGGTGCGGTCACCGAAGCCGTGCAAAATTTCGCCCGCGAACGGGGTTTGTACTATCCGGTGGATTTCGCCTCGCGCGGCTCCAGCCAGATCGGCGGCAACATCGCCACCAACGCCGGCGGCATCAAAGTGGTCCGCTACGGCCTGACCCGCGATTGGGTGACGGGCTTGAAAGTAGTCACCGGGCGCGGCGATCTGCTCGATCTGAATCGGGGATTGATCAAGAACGCTAGCGGCTACGACTTGCGGCATCTGTTCGTCGGCAGCGAAGGCACGCTGGGCATCATCGTTGAAGCGACCCTGAAGCTGACCTGCCCCTTGCGCGAGCCGAGCGTGATGGTGCTGGGCGTGTCGGACCTGAACGGCATCATGGCGATTTACGGCCTGTTGCGCGGCAAGCTGGAGTTGAGCGCCTTCGAGTTTTTCTCGGAACTGGCGCTGCGCCACGTTCTGAAAAAGGGCTTGCACCGCCCGTTCGATACCGAGACGCCCTATTACGTTCTGACCGAGTTCGAGAACCCGGACGGACTGCACACCGACGCAGCCTTGGCGCTGTTCGAGCACTGCGCCGAGCAAGGCTGGCTGGTTGATGGCGTCATCAGCCAGAGCGAAACCCAGGCCAAGGAGTTGTGGCGGCTGCGCGAGGACATCAGCGAATCGATTGCCGAGCATCAGCCCTACAAGAACGACATCGCGGTGCGAATTTCGCGGGTGCCGGCGCTGCTGGCGGAAATCGACGACCTGCTAGCGCGGGAATATCCCGATTTCGAGGTGCTGTGGTATGGCCACATCGGTGACGGCAACCTGCACATCAATATTCTCAAGCCGGCGGACCTGGAATCGGCGGCGTTCGCGCAACAATGCGGCGCGGTGAGCGAGCATCTGTTCGCGGTGCTGCAACGCCACGGCGGCAGCATTTCCGCCGAACATGGCGTCGGCCTAACCAAGAAGCCGTATCTGCACTACACCCGCGACGAGACCGAAATCGGCTATTTGCGGGCGATCAAGCAGGTTTTCGACCCGAATGGAATCATGAATCCGGGGAAGATTTTCGATTGATCCGGCGGAGATTCCAACTGCCATGCTAACGCACGATCAGCTTGCCGTTCTGCTTGCCGATCTGGAACTGGATCGTGTCGAGAGAACCATTTCGACTAAGGACACCGACAAATTCGGCGAAGCGATCTGCGCCTTCGCCAACGATCTGCCCAATCATCGCCAACCCGGTTATCTGCTGGTTGGCGTAAGGGATAACGGTCAACGGTCTAGACTTAAGGTCACGGACGAATTGCTGAAAAATCTTGGCGCTATCCGCTCCGATGGGAATGTGCTACCGCAACCGGCAATGAATGTAACCCATTTCAGCTTCGACGACGGCGATGTGGCCGTGGTCGAGGTTTTGCCGTCCGACCTGCCGCCCGTGCGCTACAAGGGACGGGTATGGATTCGAGTCGGACCACGCAAAGGCATCGCCAACGAACAGGAAGAGCGCATTCTGACCGAACGGCGCGTTGCACTGGCCCGATCTTTCGACGCCCGACCGTGTCTGGAAAGCACCTTAAGCGATTTATCCTTGGCACAATTTGAAGCCTATCGCTATGAAGCCATTGATCCTGAAACCATAGCCGCTAATCAAAGATCCATCGAGCAACAACTCGGCTCGTTGCATTTCTTCAATCCTGAGCGGGGCTGTCCGACTTATGCTGGCATCCTGCTTTTCGGGAAAAATCCCCGTTATTTTCTACCTGGCGCCTATGTACAGTACCTAAGATTTCCTGGTAACGACATTACTGAAATTCCAGAAGATCAGGCGGAAATTTTGGGTGATTTACGAACCGTGCTGCGTGAACTGGAATTGAGGACCAAGGTATTGATTCAAAAGAGTCTTAAACCAATTTCAGGCTTCCAGGAAAAAATAATTCCCGATTATCCAGAATGGGCGCTGCGCGAACTGCTGATGAATGCGGTCATGCATCGAAATTATGAAAGCAATACGCCGATTCGATTTTATGTCTTCGGCGATCACGTTGAAATCATGAGTCCTGGTGGCCTGTATGGAGAGGCCACGCGGGAAAATTTTCCCACTCGCAACAGCTATCGCAATCCCATCATCGCGGAAGCCATGAAAATCATGGGCTTCGTCAACCGCTTCGGCTATGGCGTGCAACGGGCGCAAGCACTGCTCGAAACCAACGGCAACCCGCTCGCGCAGTTCGAATTGGATGAACGCTCTGTTTTGGTCAAGGTAAACAGAAGGCCAAGTTGAAATTCATTTGTTAGCTGACTAATGAGTTCACGTATGAAGTCCTTTCGCACAAATTCAGGTCAGGAACTGCTCAGTATCTTGAAGCAAATCGATATATCGGTGCCGTTGCGAACCGAAGGTAGGACCACGGAACATTGTGAACGATGGTCGATCTGTCGTTTCCTAGCCTCCTTTACTGACTCGGCGTTGCTGTCGTTTCCTTTGAGGCTCATTCACCGTGACAAGCCAGATTTTCTTTTAGAGCTGAACGAGAGAAAGGTAGGTATCGAGATTACGGAAGTCGTTCCTGAAAACGATGCCGCAATCGATGCGTATCGGGAACATAAGGAAATTGATGGGCCTTTCTTTCTGAAGCGCCATCTCCCGGGCGACGCTAAGCTTCGCGGAGCCGATCTAAGGCGGGAAGCAACATCAGATGACCCAGGAAACGGTTGGTGTGGCGACTCCGCTGAGCGTGAGTGGACCAGCGCCATGAAAAGTTTCGTACAGCAAAAGATCGCAAAATCTCAGAAACAAGATTTCGAGCTGTTCGAGCGAAATTGGCTCCTGATGTATGACAACTGGCCACTGCCAGCACTTGATCAAGCCGTTGCGGCGAAGCTGTTGTTTGAATCCCTAGCACCGAAAGAGTACGTGCCTTTCGAGAACATTTTCATTGAATGCTCATCTCAGTATTGGGTTTTTTCGCACAATGGCTACTGTTCGAGGTCAATTAATGACTTGTGGGCCAGCAACTAACAGTGCGGTACCGCCGACTCAAAAAGGTGAGTTCGCCACTCCAAACACCCGCGCCCGTTCCAGCACGCCCTCGGCCCAGTGCCGATGGGTGGCCGGCTCGCAAAACGAATCGCGCAGACTGAACACCGCCGCCACGTCCGGCGCCAGCACCGCCATCGCCATTTCGTAATCGTCGCGCGGCGCCCGGTAGCACGCATCTTGAGGATTCTCGCGCCAAAAAAGCTTGAATCGCGCCAAATAAAGTGGCGCAATATGAATTATTGCGCCAATTGTGAATCCCACAATGCCCAAAACCCCCCAGTTTCAAGACCTTGACCCAATGATCGAGGTGATCGCGGCCCATGCCGACGGAGTTAATCTGCCCACCTTGATGCAGGCTTTGAGTGATCGCTTCACCCGCCGTACCCTGCAACGCCGGCTAGCCGACCTGGCGGCCGCGAGACGGATCGTCAAGACCGGGAAAGGTCGTGCGGTCAAATACCGCCTCGCTCCTATAACCGGCGAAATGCACCTCACCCTCCTGCCGCGTTCACTCAAAGCCGTTGGCGAAATCTACGTCCCCCTTTCCCCCGAAAGCGCCGGAATCAAAGCCTACGTGCGCCAACCGCGCCAGCAACGTCGTCCGGTGAGCTACAACTTCGATTTTCTTGAAGCGTACCGCCCCAACCAAACCGCCTACCTCCCCGAACCGTTGCGCGCTCAGCTTCACGCCCTGGGCCGGTCGCCGATGGACCACGCCCCTGCGGGAACCTTTGCGCGCGACATCCTGAATCGGCTGTTGATCGACCTCTCCTGGGCCTCATCGCGGCTGGAAGGCAACACCTACAGCCGGCTTGACACCGAGCGGCTGATCGAATTCGGCCAAGCGGCCGAAGGTAAGGACGCGCTGGAAACCCAGATGATCCTGAACCACAAGGCCGCCATCGAATATCTGGTGCAAGACGCCGACCGGATAGGATTCAACCCGGAGGCGATCATCGCCCTCCATGCCCTGCTTTCCGACGGACTGTTGCCCAACCCGGAAGCGTGTGGCCGATTGCGTCGCCGGCCCGTGGAAATCGGCGGCAGCGTCTACCTGCCCATCGCCCTGCCGCAGCGACTGGAGGAACTGTTCGCCATCGTCCTCGGCATGGCGGCGGAGATTGTCGATCCCTTCGAGCAGGCGTTTTTTGCCATGGTGCATCTGCCTTATCTCCAGCCATTCGAGGATGTCAACAAG
The DNA here is from genome assembly GCA_029624675.1 of Candidatus Contendibacter sp. Lineage (GTDB taxonomy): Bacteria > Pseudomonadota > Gammaproteobacteria > Competibacterales > Competibacteraceae > Contendibacter. Next base: position 168,078 of record JARSSP010000041.1, on the reverse strand, counting down.
CGGGTTTCGCGACTGGCGGCCAACATTCCGCTGATCCGGCGCAATCTCTGTCCGCTATCGTTCATCGACGTGCCGGAGCGGGCCTACGTGGACGCCATCCTCGGCGTGTACGAACTCAACCGCATCGAGCTGTTGCGTGACGTGTTCGTCTGGGCCTACGAGCGTTCCTGCCAGCAATACCTGGCGATACGGCAGCAACTCGCGCCGCCAGACCCCTTTCGGCTGCGCTATCGCCAAGCGTTGGCCGAGGCCGTGCGCGCCATCGTGCGGGGAAACGACCTCGCGAATGAAGGGACCGTGCGGCGCATCGTGCCGTCCACCGTCGCCGAGGCCGACCGCGAACCGTTCGTGGCGCTGGTTCTCAACGAGTTCAAAACCCTGCATCCCGACAACGCCATTCGCTTCGGCCTGCACCCTCTGGAATTCGCCGCTTGGCAACAAGACAAGAGGGAATAAAAGCCAGCAGCCCGCTTTCCCATGCCTGAGAGGTCAACTCCCCACCCCAAACACCCTCGCCCGTTCCAGCACGCCTTCCGCCCAGCGCCGATGGGTGGCGGGTTCGCAGAACGCATCGCGCAGTCTGAACACCGCCGCGTCCGCCGCCAGCACGGCCGCCGCCGTCTCGTAATCCGCGCGCGGCACCCGGTAGGACGCCTCGATCACCGGGATTTGCGAGGGATGAATGGCGGTCTTGCCGACCAAACCGTGCTGCAAATCGGCTTCTACCTCGCGCGCCAGTGTCTCCGGCGCATCCAGATAATCGAACACCGGCGCGCTCAGACGATACCCGGCCGGGTGGAAGATGCACACCAGATCGGCGATCACCCCACGCAGCGGCGTGTCGTAAATCGTCGCGCCGCGTGCCCGGCGGATGCTGAGCAGATTCAACAGATCGTTGCCACCGATGCGCAGGCACAGCACCCGATCACTCAGCCCGCTGTCCTCCAGCCGGTCGCGCAGCAACTCCATCCGGCGTCGATCGAACGCCTCGGCAGTTTCCAGAATTGGCAATACGTAGTGGCCGTAGCTATCGTCCCAGACCCGCAACCAGTCACCCAGCGTATGCGAATCGAGCTTGGGCAGCACGAAGCCTTGAATCCGCTCGATGCCGTCCATCCGCAGCAACCGCCGTAACACCGCCGGATTACGGGGGCGAACAAAGCGTAGCAGCGGCCCCGGCTCCAGCTCCGGCAGCAACACCGCCAGACGATCCAGCGCCGCTTCCAAATCCCGTTCATGCACCGAATCCTCGGTGCAAAAGATCACCGAGCGCAATTCCGGCAGCTTCCGACCGCTGGCGATGGCCGCCAAATCTGGCCGGGTCGCCGGTACGTACAGTGACACGCCCAGTCGCAACGCCGACAGCGCCGACGGGGATTCGTGCGGACCGTGAACGTGACCTGGCTCCGGGTGATGCAACGCGCGAAAATCGACGGGAATGACGCTCATGACAAATCCTGGATCAGGGCAGTGGCCTGGAGGGGCATGGCCGGGTCGACTACGACGGGAACCCGTTTCTCCCCGGCCAGCAACCGCAGATGCTCGACATCGGGATGCTCGGGATCGCGCAACAACAACCGATCGGGCAATCGGCGCAGCAAAACCCGCGTTGCCTCCGCCACGCCAGGCTTGATGAAGTTGCGGTCGGCAACCCGGTAACGGGCATGGACGCGCGCCAGAAACTCCCGCATCAGCCGACGACGTTCCAACCGCTGATCGGAATCATGGAGGACGACTTTCGGCTCGACCTCGGCGAAATACCCGGCCACCTGATCGAGGAACCAGCGGGAACGGTCGTGCGGCGCGAATTCAGCGTAGAACACGCAGCCGTGGAAATCATCCGGGCCGATGGCGGCGTTGAGAATCGAGCGGCTGGTCAGCCCGGACACGGTTGCGTTCAGAATACCGCTGGGAATAGCGTAGTCGTCATCGGTCGCCGCTACGTCGGCGACGCCGCCGATGTCCGAAACCACGTGCAGCGATTCAGCCAGCGGTTCCGGCTGCCGCGCATTCCAACGACGCAGGGCCCGCCGCAACTCCCCGGCGATGACGCCCTTGGCGGTCCATCCGTCCACGAACGCCAGTCCCGCCGGCTCCCGCTCCTCTCGCCGCAGGATGAATTTCAAGGCATTCTCGTCGATGCCCCGGTCGCGGATGATGGAAATCGAGTAATGACGGACTTCCGCCCGCCCCAACCCGCGCAAGGCCCGCGCCAGCAACGCGCCGACCGGCGTCCCGGCCCGCGCCAGCGACGCCACGGTGATCGGCTGAGGCCGGGTCTCCGCCAGATAACGCGCCAGCGCCATGATTTCCGTCGCCAGTCGCCGGGCGTAGCGCGCGGTCAGCGCCTCGAACAGCGCCAGATAGCGCGGATTCGGCGCCTGCTCGGGCGTCAGCAGTTCGCTGTAATGGCGCTGGCCGGATTGAATCCAACGTTCCTTGGTCGCCACGTCCACCCTCGCCATGGCCATCGGCTTGAGCAGGAACACGGTATCATCGGGAGGGTAGCTGCCGGAAAAAGGAGTCATCGGGTTTGGGGAAGCTGGGCATCATTGATCGGGGCGATCTCCAAAGTTTTATCGAATATCGCGTTCGTTCAAGCCTGAATCAGCATAAAGCGAATAAGATGAATAAAATGTTTCCGTCCAAGAAAGGCTGATCTAGAGATGTTCCAGACCCTGGAAATCGAACGCGAAACCAGTGTGGCCACGATCTGGATGAACCGCCCCGACCGGCACAATGCTTTCGACGAAACCCTGATCGGGGAACTCACCACCGCCTTCCAGGCTTTGGAGGCCGATGATTCCGTGCGAGTGCTGGTGCTGGCCGGACGCGGCAAAAGCTTTTCCGCCGGGGCCGATCTGAACTGGATGAAGCGCGCCGCCCGCCACACGGTCGAGCGGAATCTCGCCGACGCTCGCCAACTGGCGACGATGCTGCGCACCCTGGCCCAACTGCGCCAGCCCACCGTCGCCCGGGTGCATGGCGCGGCTCTGGGCGGCGGCATGGGACTGGCGGCGGCCTGCGATCTTTGCGTCGCCTCCACCGCCGCCTCCTTCGCCACCTCCGAAGTTCGTTTCGGTCTCATCCCCGCCACCATCGGCCCCTACGTGCTGCGGGCCATCGGCGCCCGCCAGGCGGCGCGCTATTTTCTGACCGCCGAACGCCTGGATGCCCGCCGGGCCTGGGAACTGGGGCTGGTGCACGAATTGGCGGAGCCGGACGCGCTGGACGCCAGGGTCCAGGACATCGTCAACTTGCTGCGGGCGGGCGGACCCCACGCCCAGGCGGCGGCCAAGGACCTGATCCGCGCCGTCGCCGACCGGCCCGTGGACGACGCTCTGGTCGAAGACACCGCCCGACGCATCGCCCAGATCCGCGCCACGCTGGAAGCTAAAGAGGGACTCAGCGCCTTTCTGGAAAAACGCCTGCCCAACTGGACGGTGGAGCCATGACCCCGTTCAAGAAAATCCTGATTGCCAACCGGGGCGAAATTGCCTAACGGAGATGGGTATTTGGGGTGACCGCGATTTCCGATGAAAACCGATAGCCTGTTTTACCGCCTGTTTCAACGCGCGCCGGCGCTGGTATTCGAATTGGCCGGACTGGCAACGCCCACCGCCGGGGCGTATCAATTCCGCGCCGAGGAGATCAAGCAAACCGCCTTTCGGCTGGACGGGTTGCTGGTTCCATCCGCCGACCAGCCGGAAGCGCCCGTGGTGTTCGTGGAAGTGCAGGCGCGGCCGGACCCGGAGTTTTACGGTCGATTCTTCGCCGAACTGCTGCTGTATCTGTACCGCAATCGCCCACCGCACCCGTGGCGAGCCGTGGTGATCTACCCGACCCGCGCCGAGGAGCGGTTGAACGGGCGGCATTACGGCTCGCTGATGGATTTGCCGGAAGTCCGACGGGTGTATCTGGAGGATTTCCGAGACCGACCGGTGACAGGCGCCGGCGTCGGACTGATTCAATTGATCGTCGGCGAGCCGGAGGATAGCCTGGCGCGGGCCACGCGGTTGTTGGAGCAGGCGCGAACGGCGTCCTGGTCGGATTGGCCGCCCGAGCAACTGGCGGATTTCGTCGAGACCATTCTGGTCTACAAGTTACCGAAACTCAGCCGCGAGGAGATTCAGACCATGTTGGGACTGATCGATACCGATCTCAAGCAAACCCGGTTTTATCAGGAAGTCTTTGCCGAGGGCCGCCAGGAGGGCCGCCAGGAGGGCCGTCAGGAGGGCCGCCAGGAGGGCCGCCAGGAGGGCCGCCAGGAGGGCCGTCAGGAGGGCCGCCAGGAGGGCCGCCAGGAAGAAGGCGTGCAACTGGCATTACGGCTCTTGCGGCGGCGGTTCGGCGCGTCGCTGGCGTCCGCGCACGAGCAACGGATTCGCCGCCTGTCCCTGGAGCAGACCGAGGCACTGATGGAGGCGTTGCTGGATTTTCGGACCCCCGCCGATTTAACGGCTTGGCTCGTGGCCCACGAAATGCCATCGGCTTGAGGGCCGGTTCGATAGTGCGCTGGGAGAAGGCCTGAAACACTGTGACAGGGACTTTCCTTCTCCCGGAGTTTGGCGATAAGGGAGCAACTCAATCAAAAATGGCGGAACCACTGGACACTCAGCAGGTATTACGGCTCTTGCGGCGGCGGTTCGGCGCGTCGCTGGCGTCCGCGCACGAGCAGAGGATTCGCCGCCTGTCGCTGGAACAGACCGAAGCCCTGATGGAGGCTTTTCTGGATTTCCAGACGCCGACCGATTTGGTGGCTTGGTTGGTCGCTCACGAAACGCCATCGGCTTGAAGGACGGTGGAGCCATGACCCTGTTCAAAAAAATCCTGATCGCCAACCGGGGCGAAATTGCCTGCCGGATCGTCAAGACCGCCCGCCGTCTGGGCATCGCCACCGTGGCGGTGTATTCCGAGGCCGACGCCGAGGCCCGGCATGTGCGGCTAACCGACGAAGCGGTGCTGATCGGTCCCGCCGCCGCCCGCGATTCCTACCTGGCGGCGGACAGGATCATTGCCGCCGCTCGCCAGACCGGGGCCGAGGCCGTCCATCCCGGTTACGGCTTTCTGTCCGAGAACGCGGATTTTGCCGAGGCCTGCGCCCAAGCCGGCCTTGTATTCATCGGCCCACCGCCCGCCGCGATCCGGGCCATGGGTTCCAAATCGGCCGCCAAGGCGCTGATGGAGTCGGCCGAAGTGCCACTAACGCCCGGCTATCACGGCGCCGATCAGACCCCTGCCCTGCTTCAAGCCGAGGCCGACCGCATCGGCTATCCGGTGCTGATCAAGGCCAGCGCCGGCGGCGGCGGCAAGGGGATGCGGGTAGTCGAAAACGCCGATGATTTCGCGGCGGCGCTCGCGTCGTGCCAGCGCGAGGCCGCCAGCAGTTTCGGCAACGACCGGGTGCTGGTGGAGAAATACGTGATCCACCCGCGCCATATCGAAATTCAGGTGTTCGGCGATACGCGCGGCCACTGCATTCACCTGTTCGAACGCGACTGCTCGGTGCAGCGCCGCCATCAGAAGGTGCTGGAGGAAGCGCCCGCCCCCGGCATGACCCTGGAGCGCCGCGCCGCCATGGGCCAGGCCGCCGTCAACGCCGCCCGCGCGGTGGGTTACGTCGGGGCCGGCACGGTGGAATTCATCGTCGATCCCGCTGGCCAGTTCTATTTCATGGAGATGAACACCCGCTTGCAGGTTGAGCATCCCGTGACCGAGATGATCACCGGCCTCGATCTGGTGGAATGGCAATTGCGCGTCGCGGCGGGCGAGCCGCTGCCGCTGACCCAGGAGCAACTGGCGCTGCGCGGCCACGCCATCGAGGCGCGGGTCTACGCCGAGGACCCCACCAAAGGGTTTCTGCCCGCCACTGGCCGACTGACTCACCTGACGCCGCCCGAGGAATCACTGCACGTGCGGGTGGACACCGGCGTTGAGGAAGGCGACGAGATCACCCCATTCTACGACGCGATGATCGCCAAGCTGATCGTCTGGGACGTGAACCGGGAACGGGCGCTGACCCGGCTGCTGCAAGCCCTGGCCCAGTACCGGGTCGTCGGCGTGGCCAACAACATCGAATTTCTGTCCCGGCTGGCGGCCTGCCCCGCCTTCGCCAATGCGCATCTGGACACCGGTTTGATCGAGCGCGAGCGGGAATTTCTGTTCCCCAAGGAACAGGAGGCACCCGACGAAGCGTTCCTGGTGGCGGCGCTGGCCGAACTGCTGCGCGAGGCGCGGCAGGTCCAAACCGTCGCCCACGGCGATCCCGATCCCCGGTCGCCCTGGCGCCACCGCGACGGCTGGCGGCTGAACGCCAACGCAACCCGAAGTTTTCGATTCCGGCTGGGCGACCGTTCCCGCGGCATCCAGGTCGGCTACCAGCGCGACGGCTACCGCCTGACTCTGGATGGTCGCGCCGTGCTGGCCCGGGGCGAGTTGCTGAATCCGCGCGGCCCACTGCGGGTGGAACTAGACGGCCGCCGCATGGACGCCAGTTGCGTCGTGGCCGGCGAGCGTCGCTACGTCTTCCTCAACGGCCACACCTGGCCGCTGGCCCAGGTGGACCCGCTGCATTTCAATGCAGAAACCGGCGGTCCCGAAGGCGGGCTGCTGGCGCCGATGCCCGGCACGGTCATCGCGCTGCTGACGCAACCCGGCGCGCGGGTGGCGAAGGGCGAGCCGCTGCTAATTTTGGAGGCCATGAAAATGGAACACACCCTCACCGCTCCGGCTTCCGGCGTGGTCAACGGCTTCCGCTTCGGCGTGGGCGATCAAGTCGGCGACGGGGTGGAACTGGTGGATTTCGCCGCCGAGCCGGACCAAAGCCGGGTCACCGCCGAAGCGGACTGAGGAACCGCCGATGCCCTTGCCACGACAAGTCAAGATCGTTGAAGTCGGTCCCCGCGACGGCTTGCAGAACGAACGGGAGATCGTCCCGACCCCGGTCAAGCTGGCTCTGATCGACCGGCTAGCCGATGCCGGGCTGAAAATCATCGAGGCTGGCGCGTTCGTATCACCCAAATGGGTGCCGCAGATGGCCGACAGCGCGGCGGTGCTGGCCGGCATCCATCGCCGACCGGGCGTCAGTTACCCGGTGCTGGTTCCCAACCCACAAGGGCTGGAAGCGGCGCTGGCAGCGGGCGCGACCGAGATTGCGGTGTTCGGCGCAGCGTCCGAGACCTTCTCCCGTCGCAACATCAACTGCTCCATCGCCGAATCCCTGGACCGTTTCCGCCCGGTGGTGGAATTGGCGCGGCAACATGGCGTCAAGGCGCGCGGCTACGTGTCCTGCGCGCTGGGCTGTCCCTACGAAGGCGCGGTCGCGCCGGAGAAGGTGGCGGAGGTGGTCGGCGCGTTGTACGCGATGGGCTGTTACGAAATTTCCCTGGGCGACACCCTCGGCGTCGGCACGCCCGGCCAGACCCAGCGGATGCTGGAAACCGTGGCTCGGTCGGTGCCAATGGATTGCCTGGCCGGCCACTATCACGATACCTACGGGCAGGCGCTGGTCAATATTTACGCCTCGCTAAAACTGGGCCTGGCGACGTTCGACGCTTCCATCGCCGGACTGGGCGGCTGCCCCTACGCGGCGGGCGCCTCCGGCAATGTCGCCACCGAGGACGTGATCTACTTGCTGAACGGGTTGGGGATTGAAACCGGCGTCGATCTCGACGCCCTGGTGGCCGCCGCCGCATTCATCGGCGAGGCGCTGAACCGACCGACCGCCTCGAAAGTCGCGCAGGCGCTGCTGGCGAAAACCAAGGGCGGTTAGGCGGCCGATCACTCCACCTTTCATCTATCGATGGTTACTTATGGAATGCACGCGCGTGGGTTTTGGCCATTTGTCGTTAGGATGGCCCTAGAGTCAAAGCATCTGTAGTGATTTGAATCCAAACAGCACCGCCGGGGCTTCTAATCATTTCCTGGTTATCGCTGATCCACCCAAATGACTCGAATTGCTCCCCATGGATCACCCCGACCTTATTATTCATGTTCATCAATTCCTGCAAGGTATAACAACGCCGCTGACCGAGCTTGGTGTTGCAAGTCGCATGACCCCATGCTACCTGTTGAGGTATATGCTCAAGTTGTTCATAGACCAATGGATGGAAATGAAACAGGTTAACAATCGTGGAACGAGTAGCGCCTTCAATTTGCTCGGCAGCATTCATCAAACCGCTTTCCTCTTCAAGCCTGAGCATTTCATGTAGTTCACTATAACGAATCGGACGCAGACATAAAGGACAAGAGGTGAAGGTATTATTTACGATGCCTCTATTCTCATAGATTTGGTACTCAAGTAATGAGAGTGACTTCAAAATTGCCTGAATATGAGCGGCTTGGCTGGTCAAATAGGGGCTATCGACCATATGAATAATTTGCCATGCAAGAACAACTTGACAAAGAAAGTTGGTATCCGCATCGGCATATTCAGGCGCAAATATTCCCTGCGGGGGGCCTTCAATAAGTTCGGGTTTGGTAATGGTTTTCCCACCTCCAACCTTAGGCAACCGAAGTATATAATGCCCCCGATCCATAGCATTCTTTACACGTCGATCTATCCGGGTTCCATCGGGTTTTTCCAAATATCGCACATGCCAATCTGCAAGAGGTGGAAGTTTCTCGAAAACGTCATGGCTTCGGTATAAAACAAACGCATTTTTACCAATAGCAGCTTCTGAATCCACTAAGCTGAATTGATTTTTAAGTTCACCAGCGGTTTCAAAACACTGCTCTGGCAATACACGCACAACATAGTCGTTTTTATAAATGGATATATCTGGAATCAAAGCCAGTTTCTCGTATGGAATAATGACTCTGCTATTCCTATAAACATGATTCTGATAGGCCCCTTTTGCACCACCACGTGGAGTTGCATAGCCTGCCTTGCTGAGCTTATCTTTATCCTTCTCTTTCATGAAAGCCCATGCTTCGACCGGAGTCGTAGAGCATTTCCCCTGGTGACCCACAAGTCTTAGGCACCCATTTTCCAAACAAAGTAGTGGAATATTTTCAAGGATTCTTCTCATTCAAAACTCCCCATCCATATTTTCGATCCCACATGCCGTACATCCAGTTTTCCAGAAAGCAGAAGAATAAGTATTTTTTGAACCAGATCCTCCATCCGGTCCCGATAAGCATGAATTTTCTTAATCTGGGCCGAGTCACCCAAGGCTTGCTCCATGGGTAACGCCAGCATGGCTGTAAACTGTAATGCCTTAATGACTTGCATCACTCGATCCTGATATTCTAATGGGGGAACCGAAATTTCAAATTCAAACAGATCGGTGATATAAAGCTCTGGATAAGTTGAACCATTCGCAACCTGTTCAAGATAGGGCCTGTTAGCAATCAGCCAGTAAGCCAGATAAGTTGATCTCAAGTGAGGTCCACAAGTGAAAGCTAAAAATCCTTGATTCACAGTCATGGGAGTTGTATTAACCGCCACTATTCCGACAGGCGCACGCTTGGTAAGCATGACAGTCCCTGCTGGGTGTAACTTGAGAGACGACTCGACCAACCCTTCACGGGTAACCGTTCGTTCCGTTGTCGACACAAAAATTCCTCCCCGACGACGGGATATTTCCTTTGGAGTCAGCCAGGGAATATCGCCATCCCAATATCTCTCAACCTCGGTTTTAGGCGTCGTTCCCGTATCGGCCGCAACGATCAATCCCCCCTTGGAGTCAGGTTCGAGAGTACCTTTTCGCCAATGAGAAGGACATTCAAGGAATGGTTCAGCCATCGACAAGTTCTTCCAGTAAACTGAGCGTCTGTTTCGCGGATTGGTCTACCGCAAGCAACATACCCTTGATCTCCGTCAGCTCGATGCGAAGTCTATCTATGTCGACTTCACCAATACATGCCCGATCAAAACCAACATATCTTCCAGGCACAAGAGCGTATTTATGACGTCCTACTTCTTCCCCGCTGACAGATCGACAGAAGCCCGGAATATCGCTATAAGCCGTATCTCCGTCTCCTCGCCAATTATGATAGGCGCTAACAATTTTATTTATTTCTCTTTCAGTTAACTCTCGGTGGGTACGATCAACCATCACCCCAAAGGATCGTGCGTCCACGAACAAACACTCCCCACGTCGGTCCCGGAATCGTTGATGACTACCCTGTCCAATTCCACTTTTATCCTTGGCAATAAACCAGAGCGATACCGGGATTTGTGTTGAGTAAAAAAGCTGGCTAGGCAATCCAACCATGCAATCAATCAGATCATTTTCGATGATCAACCTTCGAATATGGCCTTCCCCGGAAGTATTGGAAGTCAATGCGCCATTAGCCAATACAAAACCAGCCATACCTTCTGGAGAAAGGTGTGATATAAAGTGCTGAATCCATGCATAATTGGCGTTGCCTTCTGGAGGAGTACCGTATTTCCAGCGTTTATCACTCCGTAGGCGCTTTCCTCCCCAGTCCTTTTGATTGAATGGTGGATTAGCGATAATATAGTCCGCCACTAGGCCATCGTGTAAATTGTGGGCGAAAGTATCAGCACTGATCTGACCCAGATTTGCATTCAGTCCCCGGATTGCCATGTTCATCCGCGCCAAGCGCCATGTGGCAGGATTAGATTCCTGTCCAAAAAGGCGAAGACTGGTTTGGTCGTTACCATGTTCTTCAGCAAACTGTTGTGACTGCACGAACATCCCCCCAGAACCGCAGCAGGGATCGTAAACCACTCCATGGGTGGGAGCCAACATCTTCACTAGAAGATTCACAACGCAATGAGGCGTGTAGAATTCTCCACCACGGTTACCCTCGGCTCTAGCAAACTGTCCAAGGAAGTACTCGTAGACGCGACCCAAGATATCCTTACCCCCCCCATGACTCGAGCTAAAATCAGTTTTTGCAAGCGCATCCAATAGTGATTGGATTTGTAGTGGCTTCAAACCGCTTCTCTGAAAATCTTTCGGCAACGCTCCTCTTAAGGTTGGATTGTGTTGCTCGATAAATTCCAAAACTTCATCGATGCGAGCGGCAATTTCCTTGTCGTCGGTACGTTGGAGCAATGACGACCAAAGCGCGCCATCGGGAAGAATCCATGGGGAATCACGTCCCGCATCGACTAAATCAGCGAGTGACTTCAGGAAAATCAGCCCTAAAACTAGATACTTATACTGAGAAACATCGAGATGGCCACGCAGTTTATCAGCGATTTGCCATAGCGCCCTTTCAAATCCCAGCGTGGCGCTGGATTCATTGCTGGCAAAAAGATTGATCTGATTTCCAAGGTTAGATGGCATAGCTGAAAATTATCCGGTTAAGTATCGTCATTATTATATCGGTTCTTTCCGGCCCAACATCTGGTCAGTTCCCAAGGGGCACATTAGTCTAGCCATCCCGACAACCGCTGAAAAGCTATCTTATAATTTAAAAATCATCAACTTACCTCTGTTCATCCCCATTCGCCAGCGAACGGGGACTCATGGCTCCACCTTCAAACCGACAGCAGTGTCGGCAATCGTTCCCGCAAGATATCTTCCATGCGGACGCCGACGCCGGCCTTGGTTTCCGGGTGAGTGAAAATGTAGAACCGCCCATCCTCGACCGCCGCGAACACCGCCTCGGCCACCGGCTCCGGCGCGATGCCCTGCTGGACCGCCTTAAACATGCTCAGGCCGGTCTTTGCCGTAACCGGATCGAGCTGGCTGGGGTCGGTGCGTTGATCGGCGTCGCGATGACGCTCGGCCTCGGCAATGCGGGTTCTGACCCAGCCCGGACACAGCACCGACGCCTTGAGCCTGGCCTGGCGCAGAGTCAGATCGTGATGCAGGCCCTCGGTCAGGGTCACCACGCCAAACTTGCTGACGTTATAGGCCGCCATCGCTGGCTGCGAGATCAGGCCAGCGACCGAGGCGGTGTTGACGATATGGCCTTCCTCGCCGTTCTCCAGCATCCTCGGCACGAACGCTTGGATGCCATGAATCACGCCGTACAGATTCACCCCCAGCACCCAGTCCCAGTCGGCGGGGGTCGTTTCCCAGGCGGATTTGGCCAGCGCTACGCCGGCGTTGTTGACCAGCAGATGCACGTTGCCGAAGCGTTCGAACGCCCGCGCGGCCAGAACTTCGACCTGCTCGGCCCTGGACACATCCACCTGAACGCCTTCGACTTCCGCGCCGCCCGCGCGCAACGCCGCCTCGGCTTCGTCGAGCTTGGCGGCGGAAATATCGGCCAGCACCAGCTTCATCCCCCGGGCCGCCGCCTGTTCGGCAATCGCCCGGCCAATGCCTTCCGCCGCGCCGGTGATCACCGCGACCTTGCCTTGTAGTTCTTTCATTGAAACGATCCTCGATTAGCCTAGCAGATAACCGCCGTCCACCGGCAGGCAGGCGCCGGTGGTGTAGCTGGCCGCCGACGAGACCAGATACAGCACCGCGCCGGCCATTTCCTCCGGCCGCGCCAACCGGTTCACGGGAATATGCGCCAGCGCCTGCTTCAGAAGCGCCGGATCGTTGACCAGTGCGGCGGCGAAGCGGGTGTCGGTCGCGCCCGGCAGCAGCGCGTTGACGCGCACCCCCAGCGGCGCACACTCCTTGGCGAAGGCGTGGGTCATCGAAATCACCGCCGCCTTGGTGATCGAATAGATGCCCTGGAGCGGACCGGGAATCACGCCGTTGACCGAGGCGACATTCACAATCGCGCCGCCGCCAGCTTTCGCCATGAGCTTGATGGCATTCGCCGACATGAAAAAGTAGCCGCGAATGTTCACATCCACGGTTTTCTGGAAAGCATCCAGGTCGGTGTCCATGATGGGACCCAAATATGGATTGGTGGCGGCGTTGTTGACCAGGATGTCAAGCCGGCCGTGCTTCTCCTCCACAGTCTTGAAGAACGCGCCGATCTGGTCCATCTCGCCGATATGGCAACCGATGGCTTCCGCCGAACCGCCAGCGGCTTGAATGGCCTCCACGACTTTCCGGCAAGCGTCCGGCTTGCGGCTGGACACGATCACCCGCGCGCCCTGCGCGGCGAGCAGTTGGGCAATCGCCTGGCCGATGCCCCGGCTGGCGCCGGTCACCGCCGCAATTTTGCCTCTCAGATCAAAGGGATTGGGAATCGTCATCATCAATTTCCTTAGGCTGCTCTCCCCTCTTCCACTGGAAGAGGAACTGGGGTGAGCGGGTTAGCGGTAGGTAATCAGCGCGGGTCGCCGCTGCCGTTCCAGATGCGCCTGGCCGTTGAGAGTGCCCAGGCTCACCCGACCGGGCCGGTAGTGCAATTGGGTGACGCCGGTATTCACCAGCGCCCAGTTGAGCTCGAAAATCCGCGCGTCGGGAATAGCCAGCACGCCTTGCAGCAAAGCGCCGATCGTGCCGGCGGAGGTGAACACCCACACCGCCCGCGCGGGGTCCACCATCGCCATCAGCCGGTCGAGGCCCGCTTGGCAACGCCGCCGGAACGTCGGCCAGGATTCGCGATAGTCGCCGTCGTGCGCGCCGCCGACCCAGCGGGCCACGGCGGCGGCGAACATCTGTTGAAAAGCGCGATGCGGGTGATCGGATTGCGCCAGGAAGTGGCCGAGTGCGCCCGGGGCGTCCAAGTCCGGCCGGAAGCGAATCAGGACTTCGTGATGGTCGAACTCGTCGAACCCCGCATCGACCATCCAGTCCTGGGGTGCTGGCCCCGCGCCGTAGGCGGTCAGGCATTGCTCGGCACTCTGGCGGTGGCGGCGGGCCGTGCCCAGCGCGACCTGGCCGAAGTCGAAGCCGCAGTCCCTGGCCCAGCCGCCCAGCAGCCGCGCCTGTTCCTCGCCCAGCGGCGACAACCGGTCGTAATCGTCGGCCCCGAAGCTGGCCTGACCGTGACGCACCAGAACCACCGTACTCATGCCCGACCGCTCCGAACTTAAAGCCTTGACGCGGCGATCAGCCGCTGGCAACGCTTTTCCAGATAACGGCTGATGTGACCGAAACCGGCGAAGGCCGAATTTCGGGTCTGACCGTGGAAATAGCGGTAGTAAATCTGCTGCACGATCACCGCCAGCCGGAACAAGCCATACAGGGCGTAAAAATCGAAGTTGTCCACCCGGTAGCCGGTCTTGCTCCCGTAATACTCGATCACTTCCTGGCGGGTCAGCATCCCCGGCAAATGGGTCGGCTGGCGGCGCACCTGCTGGAACAGCGCGTCGTCGTCGGCCTGCACCCAGTAGGCCAGGGTGTTGCCCAAATCCATCAGCGGATCGCCGAGCGTGGCCATTTCCCAGTCCAGCACCCCGATCACCGCAAACGGGTTGGCGGGATCGAGCACCACGTTGTCGAAGCGGAAATCGTTGTGAATCAGGCAGGTGGCTACGTCATTGGCCGGCATCTTATCCTTGAGCCAGGCCATGGCCGCCTCGAAATCGCCCACGTCGTCGGTCTTGGCCTGGCGATAACGGTCGATCCAGCCCTTGATCTGGCGGCGCACGTAGCCCTCGCCCTTGCCCAGGCTGTCCAGCCCGGCGGCCTGGTAGTCCACCTGATGCAGTTCGATCATCCGGTCGATCACGTTCAGGCACAGCTTGCGGGTATCCTCGACCCCGAGGTTCAAACCCTCCGGCAAATCCTGGCGAAGGATGATGCCGTTGATGCGCTCCATCACGTAGAAATCGGCCTCCATCACCGCCGGATCATCGCAAGTAGCCACCACGGTCGGCGCGTAAGGATAGATCGGCTTGAGCGCGTTCATGATCCTGGCCTCGCGCAGCATGTCGTGCGCCGACTTGGCCTTGTGGCCGAACGGCGGCCGACGCAGGATCAGATCGCGGCTGGGATAGCGCAGTAGATAGGTCAGGTTCGACGCTCCGCCGGCGAACTGGCGAATCTCCGGGGTTCCGCTCAAGCCGGGCAGATGGGCCTTGATGAAGGCATCCGCCTTCGCCACATCGAGTTCCTCACCCTTGCGCACCGAGCCGGCTTGATCAATCAATTGTTCCATATCGTTACTCCAAGACTGGATAAACACTCCCCTCTTCCTTTGGGAGAGAGGTTGGGGGTGAGGGGAAAATTTTCAGACGGTCCGGTTGAATTTGGCTTGCTGCTTCTGGTATTCCAGCTTCGCAATCAGCTTGCGGTGCACCTCGTCCGGCCCGTCGGCGATGCGCAGCACCCGGGCGTAGGCATACAGCGCGGTCAACGCGAAGTCGTTGGACAGGCCGGCGCCGCCGTGGATCTGGATCGCGGCGTCGATCACCCGCTGCGCCATGCTGGGCGCGATCACCTTGATCTGCGAAATCTCGCTCATCGCCCCCTTGACCCCGACCGTGTCCATCAGCCACGCCGCCTTCAGGGTCAACAGCCGGGCTTGCTCGATGGCCATGCGGCAGTCGGCCACCACGTCGGGATTGCCGCCGAGCCGCGCCAGCGGCTGGCCGAAAGCGACCCGGCTCAGCGAACGCTGGCACAGCAGTTCCAGCGCCCGTTCCGCCGCACCGATGACCCGCATACAGTGGTGAATGCGGCCCGGCCCCAACCGACCCTGAGCAATCTCGAAGCCCCGGCCCGGCCCGGCGATGATGGCGTCCAGCGGCAGGCGCACGTGGGTGAAGCTGACCTCGCCATGGCCGAACGGCCCGTCGTAGGTCCCAAACACCGGCAACATCCGCTCGATCTGGATGCCCGGCGTGTCCAGTGGCGCGAGCACCATCGAATGCTGGTGGTGCTTGTCCGCCTTCGGGTCGGTCAGCCCCATGAAAATCACTACCTTGCAATGGGGATGACCGATGCCGGAACTCCACCACTTGCGGCCGTTCAGCACCACCTCGTCGCCCTCGATCATGGCGGTGGCTTGCATGTTGGTGGCGTCGCTGGAGGCCACGCCCGGCTCGGTCATGCAGAACGCGGAGCGAATCGCGCCGGCCAGCAACGGCTTGAGCCAGGTTTCCTGTTGCGCCTGGGAGCCATATTTGACTAGCACTTCCATGTTGCCGGTGTCCGGCGCGTTGCAGTTGAAGATTTCCGGCGCCATCGGCGAGCGGCCGGTCAGTTCGGCCAGCGGCGCGTAATCGGCGTTGCTCAGGCCGGGACCGTACTCCGCTTCCGGCAAGAACAGGTTCCACAGCCCCGCGGCTCTGGCCTTGGCCTTCAGTTCCTCCATGATCGGCGGCTGCCGCCACTGGGTCCAGTCCGGGCCGTGAACGAGTTGCCGTTCGTAAATTGGCTCGGCGGGCAGCACCTCCTCGGTCATGAAGGCGGTCAGGCGTTCGAGGTAGTCGCGCGCTTTGGCGGAATAGGCGAAGTCCATGCAATCGGTCTCTGGTGGGTACTTGGATGCAGCCTACCCCACCCCTTTCGATCAATCCAATGAATAGTTTGAATACGGTATAATCCATTTCATGCATATTAGCCGCATCGATCTGAACCTGTTCGTGGTGCTGGACGCGATCCACCGGGAAGGCAACATCACCCGCGCCAGCCAGGCGTTGAAGCTGAGCCAGCCGGCGCTCAGCCATGCGCTGGGGCGGTTGCGCGAGTTGCTGAAGGACCCGCTGTTCGTGCGCCAGGGTTCGGCCATGGTCCCGACCCCGCTGACCCGCAACCTGATCGGGCCAGTGCGGGAGGCGCTGCAAACTCTGGAACTCAGCGCCCGGCAAAGCCAGCCCTTCGATCCCCGCCAGACGCAGCGTCGGTTTCATTTGGGGCTGCGCGACGTGTTTGAGGCCACGATCCTGCCGGCGCTGGTCCAAACGATTCAGAACGAGGCGCCGGGAATCGAACTGTGCAGCGTGCGCACTGACCGCCGCGCGCTGGAGGCCGATCTGGCGGCCGGCGCGCTCGATCTGGCGCTGGATATCCCCTTGCCGGTGGGCGATGCGATTCGCCAGACCCGGGTTTCCCAGGACCGGCTGATCGTCATGGCTCGGGCGGAACATCCGACGATTGGGGAGGAATTGACGCTGGCGGCTTATCTCGATCAGACGCATATTCTGGTCTCGTCGCGCCGCCAGGGCCGGGGACTGGAGGATTTCGAGTTGAACCGGGAGGGGTATCGGCGGCGGATCGGCCTGCGCTGCCAGCATTATTTCGCGGCCTGCCGGGTGGTCAGTCAGACCGATTGGCTGCTGACCATGCCGGAGCAGTACGCGCGGATCGCCAACGCTCAGTTCGGCAACCGGATCGTGCCGTTTCCATTGCCGACTCCGCCGCTGGACGTGCATCTATACTGGCACGCCAATGTGGAGCACGACCCAGCGAATCAATGGCTACGGGAACAGTGCATCGCGTTGCTGGGGGGTAGCGGCTAGGCCAGTTGAGGGCGGGTTAGGACGCCAGCCCGTAACCCAACGAGATCGTCGCTCCAGTTTCGGCTACGCTAACCTGCCCTACACGCTACCCGTTGTTTAACGATTTGAGCGCAATTTCTGGCGCCGCCGATACAATTTTGAGCAGCGCCCGCGCCGGTCCCACCGGACGCCGCCGACCCTGTTCCCAGTTTTTGAGCGTTCGCTGGCTAACGCCCAGCAGATGCGCAAAACGGTTTGGCGAAAGACCGGTTTTTTCGCGGATCGTGCGCACCGATAAATCAGCTACCTGGGTAACCCGTCCTGGCTCCAGTTCGCCACGCACAATTTTGTCCATTTCTTCAACGCTGGTCAGCAGTTCGGCAAACATTTTTTCGTTCATGAGGTCCACCTTTCGACGATCTTGCGCAATATCGCCAGTTGATCCGGCGTTAGATTCTCCTGCTGGCTTTTGGCGTAGGCATACAGCATTCGCAGTTGTTCATCAGTCACCATCCAGTAGTAAATGACTCGCACGCCGCCTCGTCGCCCCTGACCTTGGAGTTTCCAGCGAACTTTGCGTAAACCGCCACTACCCGGAATAAGATCACCTTTGTCGGGCTGTTGGATCAGTGCGTCTTGCAACTCGCGGTACACATCGTCGCTCATCAGCTCGCTGATGATTCGGGTAAAAAGTGGCGTTTCGATGATGACCATGTGCGGCATGATACGCTATTGAAGTCGGGTCAGGCCCCTCAACAGGGCGGCGTTCCCCGCTTCCACGACAACCCCCACCTGCCTTCACCGGAAATTTCAAAGGTCTTTAGCGCGTAGCGCGGGTTAGGGCACCAGCCGTAACCCGCCTTGAGGGAAGTCAACGAACCGGCGGGTTAGCGAAGCGTAACCCGCCCCATCGCGCTTCGCGGCCTGCCGGGTGGTCAGTCAAACCGATTGGCTGCTGACCATGCCGGAGCAGTACGCGCGGATCGCCAACGCCCAGTTCGGCAACCGGATCGTGCCGTTTCCGTTGCCGACCCAGTGCCTTGTTCATGGTTTATGCGGCAATTCCAAACCCCAGTTCCAGAAGCGGCGAACAACGTCAACAGGACTTGACAGGGTGCCGAGTGTGGATTAGCTTCTGCGTATCAGATTTGGGAAAATGATCTGGGAATTTATGCTATGCGGATAGTCTGCGTAAGATATTACGCCGATGCTGTTTAGTTCCCTATAGACCCATTCTGTTGCGTACTCTTGGACAATACACCTCATTGGGAGAGAGTTGCCATGATTCAGTGTGGGCGTTTTTCTTTTGTACTTATCGGCTATTTCTTAATTGCAGTTGTAGGATGTGGGTCAGATTCGCGCGCGGCAGAAGAATCCGCAGGATCTGCGGTGTCAGCTTCCATATTCTCCAAGGAGCAGACGTCATATTTGCGACCGAGTAAAATAGAAGATGTGAGTTATGGTAACGTCAAGCGTGTATCTCAGCGTATTATTGTTCCATTAGGTCGCACAAAAGATCAGCTAACTGCGACTCTAGATCGCGCGGCGCGGGAACTGGCGCAAGAAACCCGGGCGAAAGCGGTTATGGTGTTTGCTTACAGGCCTCAGGACGATCCGTCCGGTCAGTATAGTGTCAGACGGGCCGTGTATGCGCCAAACGGAAGATGGGAAGAAGCTGCTTCTTCCGCGCCGATGCGAATATCAGTGGACTTGAATGACCTGTACTTCACTCCGACAAAATATCCAATAGCTATTGGAGAAACTGTACGCTTAAAGGCTCCCCGTGGTGGGCTAATTGAGCTGTCAAAAGGGTACGGTAGCTGGACGGAAAAAGACATCATTGCTCGTGTTCCAGAGGGAACAGATGCAACGATTTTCGAGCGTCGGTCTGAACCGATGGGCAACCAAGAGTTCGTTCGCTATCGCGTCCGTATGACTGATCACGGCAGCCAAGTGAACGGATGGGTTCATCAGAACAATGTGGAAATTCAATAACACCACGATATGGCGGGTTAGCGTAGCATAACCCACCGATTCGTTGATCTCCCCAAAAGGCGGGATATGACTACACTCGAAGGTATTACACATCGCCATCCTGAGATACTCAGTGGCATACCCGTATTCGTAGGCACTCGCGTTCCAGTCCGCTCCCTATTCGACTATCTGGAAGGTGGCGATACTTTGGAAGAGTTTCTTCATCAATTCCCCTCAGTTAAACGGGAGCAAGCGATTGCCGTACTTGATGCGGCTTATGAATCGGTCACGGCAGATGCGCATCCTACTTGATGAAAGCTTCCCGGTTGACTTCGCCAAGTTGCTAATCGGGCATGAAATTACAACGATCCACGTCCATAGCCTTGGCTGGTCAGGCATCAAAAACGGTGAGTTGCTTCGTCGTGCAAATACGCGCACTGCTCGGCCCGCCCCCATCTGGCGAACTGACTCCAAAAGGTCTTTCTGAATCAGTGCGGATATCGCGTCATTTCCAGATAACCTTGGCCACCGAGGGTCTGGTCGCCGATCTGCCCACGCACTGCGACCGCACCTTCCCAGTAGCGCACCGTTAGCCGCATCTCCTGATCGGCCACTTTCGGCGTCACGGTCAGATCGAGCTTCTCGGTGGGCAAGCGCAGCCGCCAGCCGGCGGGATAGCGGTCGCCCGTATGAGGGCTGACCCACTCGCCAAGCGGTTGTAACTCCACCTCGCCCCCGCGCAACAACCGTGCCTGGCCATCGGGTCCGACCAGCGTTCCCTTGCTGAACGGGTCCATGCCGCCATCCTTGCGACGCAGCCGGTAGAACATCAGGTCCCGCCCATCGTCCAGTTGCAGCGCGAACCAGTCCCAACCGCTCTGATCCGGTCCTAGCGCGCTGGTGCTCCATTCCCGGTCCAGCCAGCTTGCACCGCTGACCGTGAAACTTCGCCCGCCGACCCGGACCGTCCCCTGAGTCGGCATCCGGGTCTGGGAGTAGTAGTAGGAAGCATTGCCCGGTTCCGCGCTTTTCTGGCTTAGACCCTGGTCCCCCTGCAACACGACGGGCTTGCCGGCGCCCAGCGTCAGATCGATGGCGATGTCGCCTTCCTGGGCGCGGATTCGCAGCGGAAAAAAGTCGGTTTCCGCGCCGGTCAGCGCCCAGTCTTCCAGCCAGACCCGAAATGGGGTCGCCCGCGCGCCCGCCAAGCCCAGCGCGCCTCGGCTGAAACGCTCGAAAGCGTAATGCTGGTTATCCACGACATCGGTCAGCGCGAAATGGCCCATGTAGACCTGATTCGCGCGCCAGGGCGAGTCCGCCGGCGGCGCGCTGGAGGACAGCGCGATGCGAAAAAGCGTCAATTGGTAGCCGAATGGCCGGCCCGTGGCATCCGCCAGGTTACCGGTGACATACCACCATTCGTTGCGAAATTCTGGATGCGGCCCGTGATCGGCGGGGAACTGGAAGGGTCGGGGTTGATAGGCGCGCTGATAGCCGGCGTTGTCGTCTCCACCCAAAGCTGAACTGACGGTGACAGCACTGGATGGCTGGGGTGAAGGTTGCAGCAAAGGGTAAGCCGCCAAGCCGATGACCAGCGCCACCAGCAGTCCTCCAACCCATCGCCGGGATACGCGGATCATGGGCTATTCCGTCCGCAGCGCGTCGGCGGGCTGGGCGCGGGTCATGCGCCAGATCGGGTACAGCCCAGCCAGCAGAGCGGCGATCACCGCCAACGCCAACGTTTCCAGCAACAGCAGGGGATCGACTTGGAATGGCAGGCTCCAGCCGAACGCCCGCCGGTTGATCACGAAAATCAGCATCGCCGCCAGCAACACGCCGGTCGGTAGGGCCAGCAGGCCGGCGGCGATTCCCATGAAGCCGGTTTGCCACGACACCAGCCCGCCGATTTCGCCCGCCGTCATGCCGGTGGCGCGCAGCACCGCGAATTCCCGCGCCCGTTCCAATTGCAGAGCCAGCAACGCGCTCAACACGCCGACCGCCGCCACCAAAATCGCCAGTAGCCGCAGCACGTTGGTAATGGTGAACGTGCGATCGAAAATCTCCAGCGTGCGGCTCTGGATGTCGCGATTGGAACGGATCAGCAGCGGCTGAATCGGTCCCAGCCGATTCTGCAAGCGTTCGCGCAGGGTCGCCAAATTCTCGCCTGGCGCGGCGAACGCCGCCATCGAGCCGACCGTCGGTTCCCGCCAATACCGTTCGTAGCCGGCGCGGTGCAGCAGAATCCGGCCATGTTCCGAGCCGTAATCCAGAAAAACGCCAGCCACGGTGAAGCGCCGTATTCCCCGGTCGGTCGGCAAGTCCAGCCCGTCGCCGGTTCGTAATCCGCGCCGGTAGGCCAGCGGTTCCGAGATCAGGATCACCTCGCTGGTTTGGAACGCGCGCCAGGCGGTCGCGGGGTCACCGTCGATCAGGTGGTAGCCGGTCTGGGAGGCGGACGCGAGGTCCACTGCCATCACCTGGACAGGGTGGCCGTCGAGATCCACCGTGATCCGCCGATAGGTGGAAACCGCCGCCACGCCGGGCGTGGCGCGCAAGGCCGCCAGCGTCGCCGAGCGCACGGGTTCCGAATTCCCGCCGTCCTCGATGGCGGGCGGAGCGAGATACAGATCGGCGTTGAGCAGATCGTTGATCCAGATCGCTACTCCCCCACGAAAGCTGTCCACCATCACCCCGACGCCGACCGTGGTGGCGAACGCCACCATCAGCGCCGCGACCGCGATGCCGGTGCGGCTGAGATGGCGGGCGACATCGCGGTTGGCCATTCGCGCCAGCAGGCCCAGCCGGGCGGCCAGCGGCTGGTTCAACCGCGCCAGACCGATCACGGCGGGCGGCGTCAGCAGGGCGCAGCCGAGAATCAGCAGGAACAGGCCAGCGAAGCCGAGCGCCAAAGCGTGGGAAAACGCCAGGACGAGTCCACCGCTGCTCAGTAGCACCAGTCCGGCCAGGACCAGGGAAGGTAGGGTGGATCGCCAACGGGTTTCCAGATGGGCGCGGCTCAAGGCCAGGCCAGGGGGAACATGGGCGGCTTCTCGCGCGGGCAGCCAGGCCGCCGCCAGGGTCGCCGACAGGCCCAGCGCCGCGCCCTTGGCCAGCGACCAGGGATCGATGAAAAACTCGCGGACGCTGAGGACATAGTACAGATCGTTGATGGTCCGGGTGACCAGATGCACCAGCCCGGAGCCGAGCCACAACCCCAGTAACCCGCCGAGCAAGGTCCCCGCCAGCCCAAGCAGCAACGCCTCGCCCAGGATGCCGAGGAATAGTTCCTGGCGACTGACGCCCAACGCCCGCAACATGCCCAGCAGGGCGCGGCGTTGCACCACCGAAAAGCTGATGGCATTGTGGATCAGGAACAGGCCCACCACCAGCGCCAGCAGACTCATGGCGGTCAGATTCAGCGAAAAGGCGGCGCTGAGGTCCGCCGTCGCCTGATTACGTTGCGCGGGACGCTCCAGCCGCAGGTCCGAGGGCAACCCAGCAAGCAGTTTAGCGGTCAGCATTGCGCCAGCGGCGCCTTCCGGCAGGATCAGATCAATGTGGCTGAGTCGCCCGGCGTGGCCCAGCAAGGTTTGCGCGGTGGCGATGTCGGTGATGATCAGGCCGTCGAATTCCGGTCCATTGAGCGTACCGGCGCGGCGCAAGGTGAATCGCTGCTCGCCGCGCCGCAGCGTGACCTGCTCGCCCAGCGCCGCCGGCAGCAGGGCGGCGTCCGGTTGTAGCAGCAACGCCCGCAGATCGAAAGTGTCGCCGGTGACATCGGCGGCGGGGTCGCGAAACGGCGCTTCGGCGAACGGATCGACGCCAAGGATTTGCAGCAGTTGGCCGGGCCGGTCGGCGCGCGGCAGGTATCCGGTCACGACTGGGGCCGCTTGGCGGATGCCACGTTCCAATCGCAATTGCACATAGACACTTTCGGGCACGCCCCGCGGTCCGCCGACCAGGCGATGAGTGGCGTGACCGGTCAGGCGATTCATAGCCAGATCGAAACCGCGCCGGGCGCTGGCGTTGGCCAGATCCACCGCCAGCACCACCGCCACTCCCAGCGCGATGCCGAGAATCGCCAGCACCAGTTGCCAGGGGTGGCGCAACGGATGGCGCAGCAGCGCCCGCCAGAGCAGCGGCGTCACCGAGCCTGTTCCCGGATGTGCCCGGCGTCCAGCATCAGAATCCGGTCGGCGCGGGCGGCGACCGTCTGGCTGTGGGTCACCACGACCATAGTGGTTTGCGCCTGGCGATGCAGAGTCAGCAGCAGTTCCAGGATACGCTCGCCGGTCGCCGCGTCGAGATTGCCGGTCGGCTCGTCGGCCAGTAATACCCAGGGGTTGTGGACCAATGCCCGGACCAGCGCCAGCCGCTGTTGCTCGCCGCCGGACAGCCGTTCCGGGAAGCTGTCGCGGCGGTTACCCAGCCCGACCTGATCCAGCAGTTCCAGCGCCCGATCCCGCTGTTCCGGGGTCGCGAGGCCGTTCAGTTCCAGCGGCAGCAGCAGGTTTTCCGCGACGGTCAGGGTCGGGATCAGGTTGAAGAACTGGAACACGAAGCCGATATGCCGACGGCGGAAGCGGGTGCGCTCCACCTCGGACAGAGCGGTCAACGACCGGTCGCCGATGCGAATCTGACCCCCGTCCGGCAGGTCGATGCCACCCAGCAGGTTGAGCAGGGTCGATTTGCCGGAACCGGACTGGCCCAGCAGGGCGACGAATTCGCCGGAGTCGATGTCCAGGTTCAGGTCGGCGAAGAGGATTCGCTGGCGGTCGCCCTCGGTGTAGTGCTTGCGCAGGTTGCGAATTGCGATGAAGGATGCTGCCGCCATCAGGAGCGCCACGCGCCGGCCAGCGCCGCTGGCGGATCGGCCAGCGATTGAAACCGCGCCAGCCGGACCGTGTTGCGTTGGCGATGACCCAGCAGCGGCATCGGCCCGCGCGCCAGGATTTCCAGCATGGCCCGCTCGCTCAGCAGAACCTCGGTGGCGGGCTGCATCGCGCGATCCCCGGCTTCCTCGTACACATGGGCCGGGCAGTCGTCAAGTTCCAGCACGTCGCCGGGGCTGAAATCCCAGCCGTTTTCCGCGAACGCCGCCGCGATCAGCCGCGCGCAGACCAGGGCCGGGTTGCCCCAGAGGTACGCCTCGGGATCGCGACCGCCCGGCATTTCCTCGAAGGCGAACGCTTCGACCGGCTCGGTCTTTTTGCCATAGGGCAGGCGCAGCAGGACGCGCGGCAGGACCAGACCGATCCAGGGCGCGACATCGCACCGGCGCAGCGCCAGCCAGCGCTGTTCGGTTTCGGCCGGCAGCGGCGGCCAGCGCGCGGGATCGGCCAGCGCCGCCATCGAAGCGCAGCCCAGCGGTTCCGGCTTGGCCGCCGCCAGGAACGGGCCGCCCGCCTGACTGGCCAGCGAACCCAGGGCCGCCAGCAACGCGATGTCCTCGGGCGCGGCGCCGAAGACGTAGTCGCCGACCAGCAGCGTCCAGGGTTCGCCGTCGGGCATTCGCACCCCCCGTTCGATCAGCAGGGTATGCAGGCCAGTTGCTTGCGGCTTGCCACCCGCCGCGCGCAGGTCAAGGAGCAATTCCTGTTGGGTGACATCGAGTAGGAAAACGCGCGCCCCGTCGTCGTCGAGATCGGCGACCAGGCCATGGACGCCGCGCCAGATGGCATCCAACGCCTGGAACGCCGGGTGATGCAGGATGGCCCGCATCTGGTCGCCAATCGCGGTGTCCATGGCCGCCACCCAGGCGGATTGGCGCGGATCGGTATGGACGATGTGTGGTTGCACGAGGGTCCGCAGCCAGTTTTGCATGATATTCGCGCCTGCCTCGACGGGCCGGGTGGCGGGTGGCGCGGCTGGCGCGCGGCCCAGCAACCGTTCGAGCAGGGCCGCGTCGCCTTCCACCGGCGCGGGCGGTTCGGAATGAACCGGTCCCGGCGCGGC
The DNA here is from genome assembly GCA_029624675.1 of Candidatus Contendibacter sp. Taxonomy (GTDB): domain Bacteria; phylum Pseudomonadota; class Gammaproteobacteria; order Competibacterales; family Competibacteraceae; genus Contendibacter. The sequence continues at coordinate 142,928 of JARSSP010000041.1, read as the reverse complement.
CAGAGGGACCAATTCGGCCGCCGCCTGGGTAAAATGGGCCGGATCGAGCAGGCGCGCGCGCGCGCGGCGCAAGGCCTGGAACGGTTCCAACCGCTGGTAGAGCGCGTCGGGATGAAAATCGTCGAGTTGGGCGAAGCGGACCGTGAAATCCGCGCCGGCCGCCAGCGGCAACCGCAACTTGGGCTCCAGTCGGGCCATGACCGTGTTGAAACGGTCCGCGTCCACCGCCAGCAGGGGTCGGCTGGCGAGATCCGGCTCGGCGGCGAGTGGCTCACGATGAGCGCGCCCGCTGAAGTCGGCCATGATCAGGATGCGCGGCGGCGCGTCGGGGTTCCGGCGGATGGGGGTAGGGGCGGACTGGGGCAGGTTCAACTGAAATTCCATTCGACCGGGCATGGCATGGGCTCTCCGGGGGGCGGGCGGTCCTGAAAGTTTAGTGCGAATCCGGCGGAACGGATGGAGGATGGCCGGTTTTTCGCATAGGGTTACGCTACACTGAATCCGATGGCAGCGGGCATGGAGAAACGAGGGCATGGCCACCATTACGCAAAAACATCGAATGATCTCGGTCAACACGCCTCTGGGCGAGGACGTGCTGGTCTTCGGCCGGATGACGGTCACCGAGCAACTGGGCCGACTGTTCGAGTGCGATGTCGAACTGTTCAGTGAAAAGACCGACATCCAGATCACGGATGTGTTGGGCAAGAACATGACGATCCGGCTGGAGATGCCCAACAAGCGTGGTACCCGCTATTTCAATGGCTTCGTCACGCGGTTTGGCTATCTGGGCACCCGCGGCCTGCGTTACGGTGCCTACCGGGCCACCCTCAGCCCTTGGTTGTGGTTTCTGACACGCACTTCCGATTGCCGAATCTTCCAGAACAAGAAGGTTCCCGACATTATCAAGGAGATCTTTCGGGAGCAGGGCTTCACCGATTTCAAGGATAAGCTGAGCGGCAGTTATCGGGAATGGGAATATTGCGTGCAGTACCGGGAAACGGACTTCAACTTTATCAGCCGGCTAATGGAACAGGAGGGCATGTACTACTACTTCGAGCATGAGAATGGCAAGAACACGGTGGTATTGGCCGATGGCTACAGTTCGCACGGCAAGTTTCCCCAATACGAACAGCTCCCGTATTTTCCACCCGACATTCACGACCATCGCGAGCGCGATCATCTGTCGGAATGGCTGTCGTTCAAGCAGGTGCAGCCTGGGGCCTACGCCCTGAACGATTTCGACTTCAAGGCCCCGCGCAAGAACCTGCGCACGGTGTTGAACCAACCCAAGAATCATGCCTTGGCCGATTTCGAGATGTACGATTATCCAGGTACTTATGTCGAACCGGGCGATGGCAACAACTACTCCAAGATTCGATTACAAGAGTTAATGGCCCAGCACGAGATTGCCCAGGGGCGGGGCAACGCCGCCGGGCTGGCGGTGGGGTATCTGTTCAGCCTGACCCAATGCCCGCGCGAGGAGCAGAATCGGGAATACTTGATCGTATCGGCGACCCATCGGCTGGAGTCGGACGAATACGAATCCTTTTCCGGCGGCGCCATTTCCGGCAAACCGTATCTGGGCGAGATTGTCGCCGTCGAGGCCAAGCAACCCTACCGGGCGCCGCGCATCACGCCCAAGCCGGTGGTACAGGGACCGCAGACCGCCATCGTGGTCGGTCCCAAGGGCGAGGAGATTTACACCGATCAATACGGCCGGGTGAAATGCCAGTTTCACTGGGATCGCCATGGCAACGCCGATCAGGACAGCTCCTGCTGGATTCGGGTGGCCCAGAATTGGGCGGGCAAGAAGTGGGGTTCCTTTAATTTGCCGCGCATCGGCCAGGAGGTGATCGTCGATTTCCTGGAGGGCGACCCCGATCAGCCGATCATCACCGGCCGATTCTACAATGGTGCCAATATGCCGCCCTATGGGTTGCCGGACAAGAAGATGGTGTCCACCCTGAAAAGCCTGTCCACTCCAGGCGGCGGCGGTTTCAACGAAATCCGCCTCGACGACACCAAGGATAAGGAACAGATTTTCATTCATGGCCAGTACAACCAGGATGTCCGCATCGAAAACGACTCGTTGGAATGGATCGGCAACGATCGCCACCTCATCGTTAAAAATAGTCAGTTCGAGCAGGTCGATAGCGACAAGCACTTGACGGTGAAAGGTAGCCAGAAGGAAAAGATCGGGGGCGACAAGCACCAGCAGGTGAAGGGCGATCATAACCAAAAGGTCAGCGGCGCTCTGTCGATTAACGTGACTCAGGATATTCAGGAAAAAACCGGGCAAAAATATGCGCTGCAAGCCGGCCAGGAGATTCATCTCAAGGCCGGCATGAAGGTGGTGATCGAAGCAGGCATGGAGTTGACCATCAAGGCCAGCGGCGGCTTCATTAAGATCGATTCATCCGGAGTCACCATCCAGGGCACGATGGTCAAGATCAATAGCGGCGGTTCAGCGGGTTCGGGTTCCGGTAGTTCGCCCGGTACGCCCGCCGACCCAACGGCGCCCAAGGAAGCCGCCACCGACCAGGCCGGCGCGGTGACCGATGCTCAGGCGACGCCGATCCAGGAAAAGAACAAGTCGCTGGATTCGGTCAACGTGAGCGCCTTGCAGGCGCCGCAGGCGCGGGCGCTGACCAGCGCCGCCCAGAGTGGAACGCCGTTCTGCGAAATCTGCGCGGCGGCAGCCGGTGGAGCCTGAAGCATGACCACCAAAATTTCACCACAAGCCATTGCCCAGCAGTTGTTCGCCATTCCCGAAACGATGGTGTACGCCATTCTCGATGGCGCTTCCGTGCCTCGCCTGCCCCAGACCCTGGAGCAGATGGAGGTCGAATCGGAGTGTCTGTTCCGCGGCGAATTGGACCCGGAACTGGCGCTGGTCGCGCCGTATCTAGCGGTCGTGCAACCCCTCGGTCATCCGTTTACCGATTGGCTGCTCCAGGAAGGCTGGGGTCAACATTGGGGCGTTTTCGCCATCAGCAAGGCCAATTTTCGAGAGTTGCGAATGCACCTGCGCACCTTTCTCAAGGTGTACGGGCCGGACCTGACCCCGCTCTATTTCCGCTATTACGATCCCCGGGTGTTGCGGGTTTATTTGCCGACCTGCAATGAGTTGGAATTGCAAACGGTCTTCGGACCCGTGCTGCGCTATATCGTCGAGGACGAGGATCCCGTGGCCCTGTTGAAATTCTGGCGCGAAGGCGATGAGTGCCGGAAAGAGCGAGTCGTGCTGACCCCACCGCTTCCGGTGCGGGACGTTAGGTAGAGGAGGTTGACATGGCGGGTAGACCAGCCGCGCGCATCACCGATCCCGTGGTGCATCCCCTGCCGCCAGTGTTGACGGGCGGCCCTGGCAGTCTGGATGTCAAGATCGGTTTCCTTTCCGCTTGGCGAGGCATCCTGGCCGCCGCCGCGCCCGCGCTCCAAGCGGCCAAGCAGACGTCGGACATGGCAATCAAAACGGCGGAGGCGGCGACCCTCGCGGCGGCGGGCACACCTGGCGCGCCAGCAGCCAAGGCGGCCGAGGAAACCGCGAAAGCCACGGCCGCGTCCACCATGGGCAGTATGATCACCAGCGCGGCGGCGGGCGCGGATATTCACATGTGCACGACACCGCTGCCAATTCCGCCGCACGGTCCCGGTGTGGTCATCGACGGCAGCAAGACGGTTTTTATCAATAATCTGCCCGCCTGCCGCATGGGGGACACGATTTTGGAAGCGGTGGGTCCACCCAACAAGATCGCGAAGGGTGAGATGACCGTGTTGATCGGTGGCTGAGATTGGCGGACGACGGAGCGAGACGAGCCATGTTGGTGATGCGCGAAGCCCAGATGACGACCTTCGAACAGGCGGCCATCCATAATTTCGAGAACCGGCTGCTCGAACACTTGAAGGAATTTTTTCCCAAGCATTGCGAAATTCTGGGAGAGGAGCAGGTACGCAAAGTGATTCGCCTGGGGATCGAACGGGCGGAACAATACGAAGTGGTTTCGGAGCGCGATTTGCATCTCTACGTGGGCCTGATGTTCATGCTGGGCAGCTATTTCGATGAAGATCCCCAATTGCCTTGGGCGGGCAAGATTCTCAAGGACGAGGATATCGTCGATCCCAGTGATCGCATCGACAAGCTTCATGACCGGGCGATGGCTTTTCTCAATGAAGCGGCGGGCCAGGAAAGTCAGTACGAGGAGCGCGCCCTGCGCAAGGTTTGCGAACTGCCGACCAGTGCCCTGTCACGGACCGGCGAGGATAGGGAACTGAGTTTTGGAGACTACATGCTGAAGTTGCTCTACGCCTTGTTTCCCGAAAAATACCAGGCGGTGGGCGATGTTGCCATTCGGCAACTGGTTCGGCAGGGTTATCAGTCCGCCAGAACTTATGGACTTACCGATGAAAAAGGAATCACCACTTATATCAGCTTGATGTTCATGTTGGGTGGAGGGTTTGACAAGGATCCGCAATGCCCGTGGGCGGAAGTGATCTTGAAGGATCCGGCATTGACCGATCCGATAAAAAAAGGCGAGTTGCTCCACAAAGGTGCCTTGGATTATTTAGGTAAATGGCTGGCGTGATCGGGGGAGTGTGACGATGCCAAATGGTCTGAGTAAAAAGAAAAGGGAATTGCAACAGAAGGCTTCTAAAAAGAAGCCTGGTAGTCCAGCTAAAGGAGTTAAACAAAGCTGCCCGCTTTCTTCCATTAGAAAGATGGAAAAAGTACGTGAGCGGCTCAAGCTTCCCAAGGCGGGTTCGCACGATGATGTATCAACCGTTGCCATACTGAAAATTAATGGAAAGGAATATCAAGGCGTCAACTCAAAAAATCAAAACCCGAAGACGAAAATAACCTTGGTTAGAGTCAATGCGCAAACCAAGACTCACGCCGAAGCCGAGGCGGTTCAAAAGGCGATCAATGATGGGGCGGCGGGCACGGCGGAAGAAGCTGAACTACACGTTGATCGCGATCCGTGCCGGGCATGTGGTCCTGCTGGAGGGCTGCGATCTCTTGCAAGAAATTTAGGGGTAAAGCGTCTTGTGGTTCACTCGCCAAGTGGAACTCAAACCTTCGAACCAACCGCATGAGGATGCTACATGAAAGTAAAGAAAATTTTTGAAGAAGAATGGATCGGTGCTCAACTTGAAACTATTGAGTATCAATGTACCGATTTGGAACAAGCTTATGCCGCGCTGGATCGTCTTGATGGGAAGAAAAGGACTTCAGTCGAGTTTTGGGTCAGTGATGACGCAACTTTAACCGTGGGTGGGGATGGTGAAAAATTTGTTGTGTTTGCTGCTTTTGAAGTGGATGAAGAACTTTATACGCTTATAGACCCGGATAAATCCGACACTGACTATCAGGATGTGGTTGCTGGCGGACAATTGGGGAGTTATCCATCCAATCAGTGCGTTGATAAGGACATGGTAAAAAAAGCCGTCTCTTATTTTTGCGAGCATGGAAAAGCTTCACCCGATTTGGCTTGGCTCCAAGAATAGTCCGAGTGATCAGACCAGCACCTCCCCGCAAGCTGGATGACTGAGAAACCCAGTCGGGCTGGCGGTTAGCCCATAAGCCCCGGATTGAAACACCACGATCAGATCGCCGATGTCCGCCTTGGCCAGTTCCATCCGCTCGGCCAGGATGTCCAGCGGCGTGCAGAGCGGCCCCACCACCGTCACCGTTTCCCGTTCGGTGCCCACCACCCGGTTGCCGACCACGACCGGGTAATTCTTGCGGATCACCTGGCCGAAGTTGCCGGACGCCGCCAGGTGATGATGCAAGCCGCCGTTGGTAATCAGAAACGTATGGCCGCGCGAGACCTTGCGATCCACCACCTCGGCCACGTAAATCCCAGCTTCGCCCACCAGATATCGGCCTAATTCCAGCACCACCCGCGCTTCCGGCAGGTGCTCCTTCACCCTTGGCAGCCAACGCTCCAGATTGGCGGCGATGGGCTGCAAATCCAGTGGGGCGTCGCCGGGGAAATAGGGAATGCCGAAGCCACCGCCGACGTTCAGCAGCCGCACTGGCCCCGGTGCGTCCGCCGCCAGCCGCAACGCCAGTTCAAAGGTGCGGTCGTGCGCTTCGACGATGGCCGCCGCGCGCAGGTTCTGCGAGCCAGAAAAAATGTGGAAGCCTTGAAAATCCAGTTCCAGTTGGCCGATCCGCCGCAGTAAAGCCGGCGTCTGTTCGGCGTCCACGCCGAACGGTTTGGGACCGCCACCCATCTTCATTCCGGAGGCTTTCAGCTCAAAATCCGGGTTGACCCGCGCCGCGACCTGGGGACGCCGGCCCGATTCCCGGCCCAGCCGGGCCACTGTTTCCAGTTCACCGGCGGATTCCAGATTGATCGTGATGCCGGTGGCGATGGCGGCGGCCAGTTCCGGCGGCCGTTTTCCCGGCCCGGCGAAACTGATCCGGGCCGGCTCCATGCTGGTATCCAGCGCCACCTTCAACTCGCCGAGCGAGGCGACATCCAGTCCGTCCACTAAACCGGCCATGTGCTGAACCAGCACCGGCATCGGATTGGCCTTGACCGCATAATGCAATTCGATAGCCATGGGTAGAGCGCGCCGCAACAACGCGACCCGTTCATCCAGTACCCGCCGGTCATAGGCGTAAAATGGGGTCTGGCCGACCCGCGCCGCCAGTTGAGTTAGCGACATCCCGCCGACCCACAGGCAGTCGTCGATCACCGGAAACTGACTCGTCGGCCAGTGCTTGGGCCGAACGGCGGTCATGGCGGTGGCTCCGGAAACAATGCGCGCAACTCCTCAACCAAGGCCTTGCGGTCGATCTTGCCGTTGGGGTTGCGCGGCAAGTCGCCAGCACGGGCGATGATGCGCAGCGGAACCATGAAATTGGGCAAGTGCTGTTTGCAATGGGCGATCAGCGCGCTTTCGTCAAACGGTTCCCGCACGGGCTTGATCATGGCGACGATGGCTTGGCCTAGGGCCGGATGGGGAATGCCCAGTGCCGCCGCCTCGGCGGCTCGACCACTGCCGTACAGGACTTCCTCGACTTCGGTGGGGCTGACCCGGTAACCGGAAGTTTTGATCATGTCATCCTTGCGGCCGATGAAATACAGGAAACCTTCCTCATCCATCCGCGCCGTATCGCCCGACCACACCGCCAGCTCCGGCAGCGGCAGGCCGGGATTTTGGCCGGGGACGGGGCGGAATCGTTCGGCGGTCTTGATCGGATCGTTCCAGTAACCGAGCGCCACCAGTGAACCACGATGCACCAGTTCACCCGGTTCGCCGGGCGCGCATGGCGTGCCGTCCTCGCGCACGACGAGAATCTCGGCGTTTGGGATGGCCTTGCCGATGGAATCCGGCCGACGGTCGATCTCCTCGGGCGGCAGATAGGTGGAGCGAAACGCCTCGGTCAATCCGTACATTAGGTAAGGCGTGGTATTGGGCAGGGCGCGGCGCAGGGCCGCCAAGGTGGCGCGCGGCATCGCTCCGCCCGAGTTGGTCAGGTAGCGTAGACTGGCCGCCGCCGCTGGCCATTCCAACGCCGCCAGTTGCACCCACATCGGCGGCACCGCCGCCAGCCCGGTGATGCCCTCGCGGGCGACAGTGTTGATGACGTCGCGCGGCAACAGATAATCCATCAGCACCGCCCGTGCCCCGGCGACAAAGGCGGTGGTGAGTTGGCTCAGGCCATAATCGAAGCTGAACGGCAACACCGCCAGAATCCGGTCATCGGGTCGATTACCGAGGTATTCGGCAACGCTATGGGCGCCTGTCAGCAGGTTGCGGTGGGACAACACCACGCCCTTGGGTTTGCCGGTACTGCCCGAGGTGTAGAGAATGGCGGCCATGTCCAGATCGATGACCCGCGCGGGTCCAGGACCGTTGGGCGCGTCCAGCAGCGCCGGCCAGTCGAGGACGCGCCAGTGACGCGGAGATTCGGGCGGGGATATGGCGGCGTCGGTCAGGACCAGGGTGTGCAGATCGGGACAATCGGCCAGCGCGGGTTCCAGCAGGGTCGCCCGGTCGCGGGCCGTGATCAGGATGCGCACATTGCAGTCACGCAGGATGTAAGCGACTTGTTCAGGCTTCAGTAGGGGATTGATCGGGACGAACACGCCACCAGCTAGCGTGGCGCCAAACAGAGCCGCCACGGTTTCCAAACGTTTCGGCAGATAGACGGCTATTCGCTCCGCCCGATCCAAACCCAAGGCTCGCAACCCGCGCCCCACGGCCTGGATTTGATTGGCGAGGGCGGCATAATCCAACGAGGACTGGTGATGCGTGACGGCGGTCGCGGTGGGACGACGGCCCGCCTGTTCGAGAATGAGTTCGTGCAGCAGTCTGGCCATTCGGAGCTTGGATGGGGCGGTGGGGAGGGGCGACCGTGGGAGAAGACCTTAATTTTAATGATAATCACTTCCACAATGAAGGGCACGAGCAGGATGCCTTGACAGGGTGGGGATTTTCGACACGGGGGGGATTGCGTGGAACAAGAGGAGCGCATGCCATTGCTGGCGCTATACGTCACCAGCGGCTGCCATCTGTGCGAGCGGGCCGCCGACCTGATTCGCGGCGCGGTGGCCGCGCCATTCCGCACGGTGGAGATCGTCGACGATGAGGATTTGCTGGAACGCTACGGGGTCCGGATTCCGGTGTTGCGCCAGTTGGATACGGGGGAAGAGCTGGACTGGCCCTTCGATGCGGCGGCGGTGCGACGCCTGACGCTGAATCACTCATAAAAATAGCCAGATTATGCATTTATTTGCAATATACTTTGGGATAATTCAAACAAACGTTTGAAACAGGCCACTTCGGTATGGAAGATGATACACGCCAGCGCCTCCTGGATGCCGCCGAAGCCTTGTTTGCCGAGCACGGCTTCGTGGAAACCTCGCTGCGGGCGATCACAACGCGGGCCAGGGCCAATCTGGCGGCCGTTCACTACCATTTTGGTTCGAAGGACGAGCTGCTGCGCGCGGTGTTTACCCGCCGGCTAAAGGTGTTGAACGAGGAACGGCTAGCCCGGTTGGCGGCGTTGGAGACCGGCGGGCCGGTGACCGTGGAAGCGGTGTTGACCGCCTTCATCGAGCCCTCGTTGCGGTTGCGCCGCGCGGGGGTTCAGGGCGAACGGTTCACCCGCCTGCTGGGCCGGGCGCAGATCGATGCCTCGGAGGCGTTGCGCGACTTTCTGCGCGATCAGTACACCCCAGTGCTGGAGCGGTTTCAACGGACGCTGGGGCGAACCCTGCCGCAACTGCAACCCGAAGAATTGCGGTGGCGGCTGTATTTCACGCTGGGGGTACTTTCGTTCACGTATGCGGGCGCGCGGTTGCCACAAATGCCGTTCGCGGCTCGGGTTGCCGGGGACGAGGAATGGTTGTTGCGGCAGTTAATTCAATTCCTGGCGGTCGGCCTGCGTGCGCCGCCGGTGGGGGAGAAGACCGAGGAAGCGGCGTGAAAGCCAGGATGTGGCCCTGGATTTGAAAAACACATCGGCCAGTTCCCGTTGGTGGCCGAGAATCCATTACAAAGTCTTGATTGACAACGACAAAGGCTAAAACAATGTTGCACCCAAAAACATACAGTTCACTATGGGTCCTGGGCATCGCCGGATTGCTGACCGTCACCGGCCAGGCTTACGCCTCGGGTTTGCAGATCAGCGAACAGAGCGTCACCGGCCTGGGTCGGGCGTTCGCGGGGGGTAGCCTGGTGAACGACGATGTGTCGGCGGTGCACTACAACCCCGCCGACATGATGCTGAGCAAGGGAATGCAGGTGCAGGCAGGCTTTACCTTCATCGGGATTAGCATCGAGGCGAATGACGCCGGTTCGACCACCCGGCTTCCAGCCAATCTGGGCGACGTGCTCACCAAGCCGGGCACCTTGCCGGTGTTTGTCTCCGTGCCGGATTGTCGTCCTGGCGGCGCGGTGCGGTGCAATGACGATGGCGGCACCGATAATGTGGTGCCCAACGCGTTTTTCGCAATGGACATCAACGACCGGATGCGGTTTGGCCTGGGCATCACCGCGCCGTTCGCCGTGGCCACCAACTACGGCAGGAACTGGGTGGGCCGCTATGCTGCGGTCGAGTCGGAATTGAAAACCATCGACATCAATCCTGGGATTGCTTACCGGGTCACCGATCAGTTATCGCTCGGCTTCGGCGTCAGCGCGCAATACGCCGACGTCACCTTGACTAAGGCGCTGTTCACGGGTGGACCTGACGGTTACGCCGATACCCAGGGCGATGATTGGGGCTTCGGCTTCAACCTGGGCGCCACCTACGAATTCGATTCCACAACCCGGGTCGGTCTGAGTTACCGGTCGCGGGTAAACTATACCTTGGAGGGACACACCTCCATTAGCACCTATTTGGGGAACCTCAATCCGGAAGTCACGGCGGACTGGACCGCGCCGGACTGGCTGGCGCTGGCCTTCTACAAGCGGTTGAATAATCAGTGGGCGGTCATGGCCAGCACGCGCTGGACCAACTGGAGCCTGTTTGAAAAGCTTCAGATTGATAGAGCCGACGGCAGCGGCCCGCTATCTAGTGTTCCGGAAAACTGGAAGGATAGCTGGTCGTTCAATCTTGGCGTCACCTATGACTACAACCCGGATTGGACCTTTCGGGCCGGTTACGTCTACGACCAAACTCCGATCCGCTCGGCCGAGTACCGACATCCAAGCATTCCCGACAGCGACCGCAACGCTTTCGCGCTGGGTTTCAGCTACCACCCCAGTTCGAACCTGTCGGTGGATTTTGGCTATATGTACATCTCGTTCGACGATGCCAGCACGGATGAGGTGCTCAATCCGGCGCCGGCGCCCATACCAGCCGGTTTGGTAACCCAACGCTTGATGTTGGACTATAACGGTTCGGGCAATCTGGTCGGCATCCAGGCCAGCTACAAGTTTTAAGCCTTAAAAAATCGGCAATTAGCCAAATCGAGAAAGCCGGGGCCCCGTCCCCGGCTTTATTTTTGCCAGTGCATGATGGAGGGAACGGCGGTTCCGCCGCGTGTTTCGACAGCCTGACGAGAGGACATTCACGCTATGAGTAACGCAGCATCCATCCGCCGGGTGGCGGTTCTGGGCGCGGGCGTGATGGGCGCGCAGATCGCCGCCCATCTGGCCAACGCCGACGTGCCGGTGGTGTTGTTCGATCTGCCGGCCAAGGACGGCGATCCCAACGGGATCGTGACCAAGGCCATCGCCAGCATGGTCAAGCTGAGCCCGGCGCCGTTCGCCACCAGGGAACGGGCCGAACTGATCCAGCCCGCCAACTACGACCAGCACCTGGAGGAATTGCGAAGCTGCGATCTGCTGATCGAGGCCATCGCCGAACGTCCGGACTGGAAAGCCGATCTTTACCAGCGCGTCGCGCCCTATCTCAATGACCGGGCAATCCTGGCCACCAACACTTCCGGCCTGCCGCTCAGCCTGCTGGCCGAGTCGGTGCCCGAGAGCGCTCGCGCCCGGTTCTGCGGCATCCACTTCTTCAACCCGCCGCGCTACATGGCGCTGGTGGAGCTGATTCCCTGCCAGGCCACCGATCCGGCCATTCTCGACCAGTTGGAAACCTTTCTGGTCAGCACCCTGGGCAAGGGCGTGGTCCGCGCCAAGGACACCCCCAATTTCATTGCCAACCGCATCGGCGTCTTTTCGATGGCGGCGACCATCCACCATACCCAGGCGTTCGGGCTGGGCTTGGACCTGGTGGACGCGCTGACCGGCCCGGCCATCGGCCGGCCCAAGAGCGCCACCTTCCGCACCGCCGACGTGGTCGGCCTGGATACCATGGGCCATGTGTTCACGGGTTCGGCGCTGGCGTTGCGCGACGATCCGTGGCGACAGTATTTCAGCCCGCCCGCCTGGTTGAACGCCCTGATCGAGAAGGGCGCGCTGGGCCAGAAAACCAAGGTCGGCATCTACGCCAACAAGGGCAAGCAGGTGCTGGATACGGCGACCGGCGCATATCGGGACGCGGGGGCCAAGCCCGATGAAGCGGTGCAGGCGCTCCTGAAGATCAGGAATCCGGCCGAGAAAATCGCCGCTCTGCGCGCCAGCGACCATCCTCAGGCGCAATTTCTGTGGGCGATCCAGCGCGACGTCTTCCACTACGCGGCGGTGTTGCTGGCCGAAATCGCTGATACCGCCCGCGATGTCGACTTCGCCATCCGCTGGGGCTTCGGCTGGAGCATGGGGCCGTTCGAGATTTGGCAAGTCGCCGGCTGGCGACAGGTGGCGGAGTGGATCGAGGAAGACATTGTTGCTGGCAAAGCGATGACCAGGACTCCGCTGCCAGCGTGGGTCAAGCAGGTGGACGGCGTGCATCGGCCGGAGGGTTCCTACTCGGCGGCCGAGGATGCCTACAAGCCGCGTTCGACTTTGCCGGTTTATCGGCGTCAACCATATCCCGAACGGGTGCTGGGTGAAGCGCCGCACCGCTACGGCGAGACGGTGTTTGAAAATACCGGCGTGCGGCTGTGGACCACCGGCGACGACATCGGCGTGCTCAGTTTCAAAAGCAAGATGCACGTCATCGGCGAGGATGTGCTGGACGGGGTGCTGGAATCGCTTGGGATCGCCGAGCGGAAGTTCAGCGGACTGGTGATCTGGCAGACCGAAGCCCCATTCAGCGCCGGCGCCAATCTGCAACAGGCGATTCCGGTGGTGTTGGCGGGCGATTTCGAGACGTTTGAGAAGGGCGTCGCCAAGTTCCAGCAAACCACCGCCGCGCTGCGCTATGCGGCGATTCCGGTGGTGGCGGCCGCGCAGGGTCTGGCGCTGGGTGGCGGCTGCGAGTTCCTGATGCACTGCGACCGGGTGGTGGCGGCGCTGGAAAGCTACATCGGCCTGGTCGAGGTCGGCGTTGGCCTGATTCCGGCGGGCGGCGGTTGCAAGGAATTTGCTCTGCGTGCCATGACCGAAGCCAAGGGCGGCGATTTGCTGCCGTTCCTGCGGGGCTACTTCGAGGCGATGGCGATGGCCAAGGTCTCGCGCAGCGCCGAGGAAGCCAAACAACTCGGCCATCTCAAATCGTCCGACGTGATCGTGTTCAACCCCAACGAGTTGCTGTACGTCGCCAAGGCCCAGGTTCGGGCGCTGGCCGAGACCGGCTATCGACCGCCGCAGCCGCGCCAGATCCGCGTCGCGGGCCGCACGGGCGTCGCCGCCTGTCAGATGGCGCTGGTCAACATGCGCGACGGTGGCTTCATCTCGCCCCACGACTACCGGTTGGGCTTGTGCATCGCCCAAGCCCTGTGCGGCGGCGACGTGGACCCCAACACGATGGTGGACGAGGAATGGTTGCTGGGGTTGGAGCGCAAGGCGTTCGTCGAACTGGCTAAAACTCCTCTCACCCAGGCCCGGATCGAGCAGATGCTCAAGACCGGCAAGCCGCTGCGCAATTGATCGACGGGAGGAATAGTGATGAGCAAGCAAGTACAGGATGCTTATATCGTGGCCGCCGCGCGCACGCCGGTGGGCAAGGCGCGCGGCGCGTTTCGCAACACCCGCCCGGACGATCTGCTGGCGCACGTGCTGCGCGGGGTGGTGGATCAATGTCCGGGGCTGGACCCGAAGCTGATCGGCGACGTGATCGTCGGTTGCGCCATGCCGGAAGGCGAGCAAGGCATGAACGTGGCCCGTATCGGCCTGCTGCTCGCCGGGCTGCCGGATGGCGTGCCGGGTATCACCATCAACCGATTCTGCGCCTCCGGCGTGCAGGCGGTGGCGCAGGCCGCCGACCGCATCCGGCTAGGCGAGGCGGACGTGATGCTGGCCGCCGGCGCCGAAACCATGACCATGATCCCGATGGGCGGCAACAAGATCGCCCTCAATCCCGAGGTGTTCGCCAAGGATGAGAATATCGGCATCGCCTACGGCATGGGCCTGACGGCGGAGAAGGTCGCGCAAGAATGGAAAGTCTCGCGTGAAGATCAGGACGCCTTCGCGGTGGAGAGCCATCGCCGCGCCATCGCCGCGATGACCGGCGGCGAATTCAAGCAGGAAATCCTACCCTACACCGTGGTGGACCGCCTGCCGGACAGCAAGACCCTGCAGGTGAAGCTCCGCGAGCGGGTGATGGAGAACGACGAAGGCCCACGGCCCGACAGCACCCTGGCGGGGCTGGCCAAGCTCAAGCCGGTGTTCGCGGCGCGGGGCAGCGTCACCGCCGGCAACAGCTCGCAGATGAGCGATGGCGCCGGAGCGGTGGTGCTGATGAGCGAGCGAATGGTGAAACAGTTGAACCTGAAGCCGCTGGCCCGCTTCGTCAGCTACGCCGTGGCCGGCGTCCCGGCGCGGATCATGGGCATCGGCCCCATCGCCGCGATTCCAAGGGCGCTGAGTTTGGCCGGGCTGAACAAGGACGACATCGACTGGTTCGAGCTGAACGAAGCTTTCGCCGCCCAGAGTCTGGCGGTGATCCGCGATCTGGACCTCGATCCAGCCAAGGTCAATCCGCTGGGCGGCGCGATTGCCCTGGGGCATCCGCTGGGCGCGACTGGCGCCATCCGCGTCGCCACCCTCCTGCATGGGATGCGGCGGCGCGGCGGCAAATACGGCATGGTGACCATGTGCATCGGCACCGGCATGGGCGCGGCGGGGATTTTCGAGGCGCTGTAACCACCGGGGCGGTTCGACCGCCGTCCGCTCTTCAAAACAAACCCACTGGTTGGCGCCAGTGGGTTTTTTTGTATCCCGATGACAGCGGGCCACGCCGCGTGTACGCTTGAATACCGATTGCAGATATCGCCGCTGGGAGGTCGCCATGACCGCGATTGCCGTTGCACCCACTGCCGTGAAACCGCCCGCCGCGCCACCGTTGGGGTCGGGCGCGGCCGCTCCGATTCCCACGCCAGCCACCGAGATCGTTTACCCCGACAGCGACGGACAGCCCATGGCCGACAATACCCGCCAATTCCGCCACATCGTCACGATTCAGGGCGGCTTGGCCGCGCTGTTCGCCGACCAGCCCGACGTGTTCGTGGCCGGCGATCTGCTCTGGTATCCAGTCGAAGGCAATAACAAAATTCGGGCCGCGCCCGATGTCATGGTGGTGTTCGGCCGGCCGCCCGGCGACCGGGGTTCCTACCAGCAGTGGCAGGAAAACGGTCTGGCGCCGCAAGTCGTGTTCGAAGTGCTGTCGCCGGGCAACACCGTGGCCGAGATGACCCGCAAGTTCCGGTTCTACGAACGCTACGGCGTGGAGGAGTATTACGTCTACGATCCGGAGCGCGGCAGCCTCGATGGCTGGGTGCGGCGAGGTGAGTATCTGGAGGACATACCGGACATGGAAGGCTGGGTCAGTCCACGCCTGCGCGTGCGTTTCAGCCTGGACGGTCGTGATCTGGTGCTGTACCGGCCTGACGGTCGGCGGTTCGAGACCTTTCTGGAACTGGAACAGCGGGCCGAGGCGGAGCGACAACGGGCCGAGGCGGAGCGACAACGGGCTGAGCGGCTGGCCGAGCGACTGCGTGCGCTGGGCGTTGATCCCGACGCCCTGGACGCGGGTTGATCAATTCAGTAGGTAAAACCAATAATGAGGAGAAAAGTATGGCCATGATGCGAGTAGACGCCGGGCGCGGCTGGGGCTGGATCGTCGAAGGCTGGCAATTGTTTGCCCAGGCGCCGGGAATCTGGATCGTTATCCTGCTGATTTATCTGGGGATCAGCGTGGTGCTATCGCTTATTCCCTTCGTCGGCGGGCTGGCCTATATGCTGTTGTCGCCGGTGCTGGCGGGCGGGATGCTGTACGGGGCGGCGGCGCAGGCGCGGGGCGAACCACTGGAAATCGCGCATCTGTTCCGGGGCTTCCAGGATCAGGAGCGGATGGGGCCGCTGGTCCTGCTCGGTTTGATCAGCCTGGCCGGCTACGTACTCATGATTCTGGTGGCCGTGATGTTCGTGGGCGGCGGTTTGATGGTGGGCGCGATGATGGACAGCACCGGCGCGGTGGTTCCTCCCGAGGCCATGGGTGGTCTTTTCGTTGGCGCGGGCCTGATCGCGTTGCTTGTCATCCTGATGATCGGTTTGCTGATGACCATGGCGTTGTTCTACGGCGTTCCCCTGGTGATGCTGGGTGGCCAGAACGCTTGGCCTGCCGCGCGAGACAGCGTTGCCGCCTGTTGGGCGAACGTGTTGCCGCTGCTGGTGTTCGGGCTGATCTATCTGGTATTGGCGGTGGTGGCGGCCATCCCGTTCGGCCTGGGTCTTCTGATCCTGGGACCGGTGACGGTCTGCGCGGTCTATGCCAGCTATCGAGACGTGCTTGAGGAAGCGCCGACGCGCGTCAATCTGGCCAAGTAGGACGGTTTCGCCCAAAACGGACGGAAAAGCAGCGACGCAACCCGGATACTTCGGATTGCGTCGGTTGGGGTGGGGATGGAGGCGGATAAACGGAGCGAGGGACGGTTGGTCATGTCGCGTCCTCGTCGCGCTCAGCCCACTCCAGACAAGAGTGAATCGATCAGCCGCTTTCGCAGCAACTGCACCGCTTCGAATACTTCCTGCGCGGTTTCCACGTACAGCGGCCCGGCTTCGCGGTACACGCTGCCGCGATTACCCAGCAGGCTCACCTCGACCCGAATTTTCCGCACCATTTTGGTCTGCTGGCTATCCCATACCAGTGCATGATCGGCGGCGATGGCAAACGACATGACGGCATCTCCCCAGTGCAAGTATCGGTTTCGGCCCAAGCCCCGTGCTTGGGCCGACGGACGCCATGGCGCCCACTGGGGTTTATGCACGTCGAATGCCAAGGCGCCCAAATCGGTTAGAATTTGAATTCCTCAATCAACAATTGCAGTTGCAGCAGCGCTTGAGTGCTGATGTTTTGGATGCGGAACCCTGTGTCGTAGAAATCTGGGTTGACGTCCTGACCGCTCCACAGACTCTCCGCTTCAAGGTGGATGCGCTGACGCGAGCCACTTTCCTTGGGGACATCGACCCACAAACGGAAAGTTTCATGGGTCGGAATGTGCTTGTCGCTGACCAAGCGAAGGCCTTCCTTGTTGATGTCCACGATGTGACCCAGCAATTCGCCGGTGTCCTCATCAAAGACGCGCAGATACATGACCAGATACCAGCGTTTGAGGCGGCGCTTGTTGGCGCCGGATGGATCGGCGACGCTCATGACAAACTCCTGGCGAAAGTTAGGAGACCGGCACACGACCAGTCGGGTGATTGTGTCGAATCATGGGCCGTCGAACGACGGTTGCCACCGGTTTTTCGAGGGATGGGGCTGTGGCCGGAGGGTGGTTCAGGCCGGGACGGCCGGGTTCAGGCTATAGGTGCAGGTGATGCTGGCCTGATCGAGAACATGGCCGGCGATCGCGGTCAGCACTTCCGGTCCGGTGAACTTGCCCTCCACCGGGCAGCGCGCCACATCAAGCGCGTAAAGGGTGAAGACGTAATGGTGGACGATGCTATCGTTCCAAGGCGGGCACGGACCATCATAACCAAAATAATCACCCGCCATGGCGGGATCGCCCGCGAACCATTCCCGATAGTTGTTGATGCCCTGGCGGACGCCGCGCGGACCGACCGGACCCGGTTTGCCGCCGGGCGTCACGCCCTCGGAAAACTCGCCGGCCCGGATGTGCGCCGGCTCTGGCGGCAGATCCACCAGAATCCAGTGATAGAAATCAGCGCGGGGCAAGTCGGCGGGGACTTGCCGTCCTTCCTGATTGACATCGTCGGCACGGGTCGGCACGTCCCGGTCGTGGCAGATCAGAGCCAGCGATTGCGTACCCGTTGGCAGATCGCCCCATTCGAACGAGGGGTTGCGGTTGGCGCCGAGCAGGACATGCAGTTCGGGATCGGGAACACCGAAGGCGTATTCGGCCAAAATGGGTTGCTGATCGTGCAAGACGGAGCTGGTGAACCGCATGGGATTTCTCCTGAATCGAGAACGGAATGGGCAGGGATTGGAACGGAGGTCGAGGTTCGCGGCCAACCGGTTTCTCGGCGCGGCGAACCAATGAGCGGGTGGATGCTGGAGATCGCTCGGCCGATTTTTACCGTTTTTCAAGGAATCGCCGTCGCCTGTACAATACTAGACGACCAGGCATGACCTTCGTGTTCCATGATAAACCAATAGACCATGACAAGTCGCGCGGCTAGCCCACCGATTGCTCCGATTGTCGTCGCGCTTGGGCGTTTCCAAACCGGTCTGGAGCCAATGGTTGGCCCATCAATCGCTGGGGAGAGAGAACCTTCACGTGACGAGCGATCAAAACCCGCGTCATGGATCCGCGGAAAGTGCGCCACCGGATCGAAGCGCCGCCGAAACCGAACCGAACGACTGGCTAGGAACCGAGCCGCCGCCCTCGCCAAGTTCACGGGAACCGGTAACCACTCGGCCACCTGTCAGTCAGACCACGGTCGGCAAGCCTGGCCCACGGCGCATCAAGCGGTCGCCGATCAAGACGGCGCTGCACATGGTCGGCTTGCTGATGATTCTGTTCAGCGCCACGATGTTGCCGCCGATGGGAGTGGCGTGGTGGTACGACGGTTATGACGTGGTCTTGCCGTTCGCGGAAGCGATGGGGACGATGCTGGGGCTGGGCCTGCTGTGCTGGTTGCCGGTATGCCGATTCAAGGTCGATCTGCGCAACCGGGACGGTTTCATCGTGGTGGTGGCGTTCTGGTTCCTGCTGTCTTTGCTTGGCGCGCTGCCATTCATGCTATCCCATAATCCGCACATGCCGCTGGTGGACGCGGTGTTCGAGACCGTTTCCGGCCTGACCACCACCGGCGCCACCGTGTTGTCCGGTCTCGACACCATGCCCAAGGCCATCGTGTATTACCGGGCGCAACTGAATTTCCTCGGCGGCATGGGTATTATCGTGCTGGCGGTCGCCTTGCTGCCGATGCTGGGTGTCGGCGGCATGCAGCTCTACAAGGCGGAAACGCCGGGGCCGATGAAGGACGAAAAACTCACGCCGCGCATCACCGAGACCGCCAAGAATCTCTGGTACATCTACGTCGCCCTGAATGTAGCATGCACTCTGGCGTACTGGACGGCGGGGATGAGCTTCTTCGATGCGCTTTGTTACAGCTTCGCTACTATGGCGCTGGGCGGTTTCGCCACTCACGACGCCAGCATCGGCTATTTCGACAGCTCGACCATCGAACTGGTCGCCGGTTTTTTCACCTTGCTGGCAGCGGTGAATTTCGCCCTGTACTTCCTGGCGTGGCGCTCCCGTAGCCTCAAGGCAATCTTTCGCGACGCCGAGTTTAAATTTTTTATCGCGGTCATGGCCGGGCTCGTCGCCGCCACCTGTGGCTATCTTTACTACAGTGGCAAATTTCCCTGGTGGGAATCCATTTATCGTGGTTTTTTCCAGAGCCTCTCGATCGTGACCAGCAATGGTCTGACCACGGT
Source organism: Candidatus Contendibacter sp. (assembly GCA_029624675.1). Classification (GTDB taxonomy): domain Bacteria; phylum Pseudomonadota; class Gammaproteobacteria; order Competibacterales; family Competibacteraceae; genus Contendibacter. The sequence goes on along the minus strand of JARSSP010000041.1, from coordinate 123,550 downwards.
GGGTTATCCGGCCGACTGGCCGATCTTCGTGCCCCTGCTGCTGTTGCTGGGCAGCTTCTTCGGTGGTTGCGTCGGCTCGACCTGCGGTGGCATCAAGGCCATTCGCTTCCTGCTGCTGTACAAGCAGAGCGTGCGTGAGGCCCGGTTGTTGATCCGGCCCACGGCGCAGATCGCGGTCAAGCTGGGCAACCACCCCGTTCCCGACCGGGTGATGCAGGCGGTGTGGGGATTCTATTATCTGTATATCTTCAGCTACTGCGCCTTGGCGCTGGCGTTGGCCATGACCGGCGCGGATTTGGTGACGGCGTTCGGCTCGGCGGCGGCTGGCCTAAACAATATGGGAGTTGGCCTAGGTGAGACGGCGGGTGGGTTTGGCGTGCTGAACGATACCGCCACTTGGTTGTTATCGCTGTCGATGTTGGTCGGGCGGCTGGAAGTGTTTCCGCTGCTGCTACTGTTCCTGCCCGATTTCTGGAAGTAAGCCCATGGCGATAAGACGGTGGGGCTATTCCGGCGAATTGCCGCCGGCGCGATTCAACATGGCGCGGTATTGCCTGGACGCGGCGGCGCGGACCACGCCGGCCAAGGTGGCGCTGATTGTGGTGTCCGACGCCCACACGCCAGTCGAGTCGGCGGAATGCTGGACCTACGCGCAACTGGATGACGCCGTGCGGCGGGTCGCGGCGGGTTTACGCCAAATGGGTCTGGAGCCGGGCGCGCGGCTGATGATCCGCATGGGCAATACCAGCGATTACGCCCTGCTGTTCTTCGGCGCCATCGCCGCCGGTTGCGTGCCGTTGCCGTCCTCGGCACAACTAACCGAGAAGGAAGCCGATTTCCTGCTGGCCGATTCCGGCGCCCAAGTTCTCGCCATGTCCGACGAACTGGCGATTGCGCCACCGCCGGGCGTGCGCGTGCTCAGGTCTTCTGACATGGTAGCTCTACGGACCCAATACAAACCTTTAGAGTATGCCGATACCGCCGCCGCCGATCCGGCCTTTCTTATCTACACCTCCGGCACCACTGGCCAGCCCAAGGGTGTTCTGCATGCCCAGCGCTCGGCATGGGGACGGCGGCCGATGTACCAGGGCTGGTATGGCAGCCGCCCGGACGATGTGGTCCTGCACGCCGGAGCGTTCAACTGGACCTATACCTTGGGCGTGGGACTGACGGATCCCTGGGCGAACAGCGCGACGGCGGTGCTCTACAACGGTCCCCGCGATGTCGCGGTCTGGCCGCTGCTGATGGAGAAATTCCGGGCAACCCTGTTCGCGGCGGTCCCGGGTCTGTATCGGCAGATACTGAAATACAACGACCTCCGCGCGTTCGATCTGTCCAGTCTGCGCCACGGCCTGACCGCCGGTGAGGCGTTGAGCACCGCGTTGCTGGAGCAGTGGCGGACCACGACCGGCAAGGAACTGTACGAGGCGCTGGGAATGAGCGAATGCTCCACCTACGTGTCTTCGTCGCCCAGTGTCCCGGTACGGCCCGGTAGTCCCGGCAAGCCGCAGACGGGGCGCTGCGTGGTGGCGCTGCCGGTCGAAGGTGGGGAGGAACCGCTGCCGCCGGGCGAGACGGGTTTGCTGGCGGTGCATCGCAGCGATCCGGGCTTGATGTTGGGCTACTGGAACCGACCAGCGGAGGAGGATCTGGTCTACCGGGGCGAGTGGTTCATCGGCGGCGATCTGGTTCACTTCGACGCCGACGGTTATATGACCTATCACGGTCGTAACGACGATGTGATGAACGCCATGGGCTACCGGGTGTCACCGCTGGAGGTGGAGCATTGCCTGAGCCAGCATCCCGCCGTGGCCGAAGTAGCGGTGACCGAGGTGTCGGTGCGCGAGGGCGTGACGGTCATCGCTGCCTTCGTGGTGCCGCGCGATCCCGACGAGCCCGAGGGCGTGGATGCGGCGCCGCTGCTGGCCTTCGTTCGCGAGCATCTCGCCGCCTACAAGTGTCCCCGCGAGATCATCTTCACCGATAGCTTACCGCGCACCGCCAACGGCAAGGTCCGGCGTCGCGATCTAGCGCGGTGATGTTTTAAACATCAAAAATCAACAATTGAAATTGATATTTTAAAATTTATCTGTAACTATTGAGGCAATGATCACAGCGGCCCAGTTGAAAGCGGCGCGAGCGTTGTTGGGCATGGACCAGCGCGCGCTGGCGGAAGCCGCCGATTTATCCCTGCCGACCATCCAGCGGATGGAAGCCAGCGAGGGCACGATCCGAGGCAACGTCGATTCCCTGGTCAAACTCATCGCCGCGCTCAATGCCGCCGGAGTGGAATTGATCGGTGAGGGCGCCGCCAGCGAAGGCGGCGGGCGCGGGGTCAGGTTGAAGCGTTGAACCCTCAATTACCACGCGGGTTACCGCGTGCCAGCGGGAGTGGGTTTCGCAACCATGTCGTTGCCACTGCTGTTAGGTTTACCGATGCTGCTGCTTGCGGTCGGCGCTTACGTGATCGCGGCGGCGCGGCGGCCGGATGGTGGTCGCCAGGTCTACGGAATCGCCCTGTTCGTTTGTATCGTCCTGCTGGGGTTGGCGCTCGGGCATCTGCTGACCGGACGCGCACCGGCGACATTGACGCTGCCGCTGGGCTTGCCCTGGCTGGGCGCGCATTTCCGGCTGGACGCGCTGGCGGCCTTTTTCCTGATCGTGGTCAATCTGGGTGGTGCGGTCGCCAGCCTGTTCGCCCTGGGCTACGGCCAGCACGAGCGGGCGCCCGAGCGGGTGCTGCCGTTCTTCCCGGCATTTCTGGCCGGCATGAACCTAGTCTTGCTGGCCGATAACGCCTTCACCTTCCTGTTCGCCTGGGAATTCATGTCGCTGAGTTCGTGGGCGCTGGTCATGGCGCATCATCAGGAACCCGCCAACGCTCGCGCTGGCTATCTGTATCTGGTCATGGCCTGCTTCGGCACCCTGGCGCTGTTGCTGGCGTTCGGCCTGCTGGCCGGTCCCGATGGCGGTTACGACTTCGCCGCGATCCGCGCCGGCACGGTGAGCCCTGGGTTCGCGGCGCTGGTACTGGCGCTGGCCTTGCTGGGCGCGGGCTCCAAAGCCGGTCTGGTTCCGCTGCACGTCTGGCTGCCGCTGGCGCATCCCGCCGCGCCCAGCCACGTTTCGGCGCTGATGAGCGGGGTGATGACCAAGGTGGCGGTGTACGGCTTCATCCGCATCGTGTTCGACCTGCTGGGCGAGCCAGTCTTGTGGTGGTGGGGCGGACTGGTGTTAGCCCTGGGCGGCATCACCGCCGTGCTGGGCGTACTCTACGCGCTGATGCAGCACGATCTGAAACGGCTGCTTGCCTATCACACGGTGGAGAATATCGGCATCATTTTCATCGGCCTGGGTCTGGCGCTGGCCTTTCAGGCGAACCAGATGTACGCCAGCGCGGCGCTGGCCTTGACCGCCGCGCTGTTTCACGTTTTCAATCACTCGTTGTTCAAAAGCCTGCTGTTCCTCGGCGCCGGCGCGGTGTTGACCGCCACCGGCGAGCGCGACATGGAACGGCTGGGCGGTTTGATCCACTCGATGCCGTGGACCGCGCTGGCATTTCTGATCGGCTCGGCGGCGATTTCGGCGTTGCCGCCGCTCAACGGCTTCGTCTCCGAATGGCTGACCTTTCAGGCCATCCTGATCAGCCCGGAACTGCCGCAATGGCTGCTCAAGTTCTTGGTGCCGGCGGTCGGCGCGCTGCTGGCCTTGTCCGCCGCGCTGGCCGCCGCCTGTTTCGTCAAGGCGTTCGGCATCACCTTCCTCGGTCGGCCCCGTTCGCCCGCCGTCGCTCAGGCGCGGGAAACCGACCGCTACTCATTGGTGGCCATGTTCGTGTTGGCGTCGCTGTGTCTGTTGGCCGGCATCCTACCGGGACTGGTGGTGGACGGACTGGCCCCAGTGGTGGGCCTGCTCAACGGCGGTGCCCGGCTGATCCCCCAGCACCACCAACCCTGGTTGACGCTGGTACCGGTGGTGGATGTGAAAAGCACCTATAACGGCCTACTGGTGCTGTTGTTCATGGCGCTGTCCGGATTCGCCGCCGCCTTCTTGATTCACCGACTGGCCTCCGCCGCGGTGCGGCGCGGTCCCGCCTGGGACTGCGGCTTTCCCGACGCCAATCCCGCCTTTCAATACACCGCCGGCAGCTTTGCCCAGCCGATCCGGCGAGTGTTCGGTAGCGTGGTGTTCCAGGCCCGCGAACGGGTGAAGATGCCACCGCCCGGCGACTTGCAACCCGCGAGACTGGAGGTCAAGTTGCACGACCCGATTTGGGAACGCGGCTATGCCCCCATCGCTCATGCCGTGGTGGCGATTTCGACTCGCTTCAACTACCTGCAATACCTGACGATCCGCCGTTACCTGAGCCTGGTATTCGGCGCGCTGGTGCTGCTGTTGTTGGGGATGGTGTTATGGCGCTGATCGCCGACTTTCTGGTGCAGGGCTGCCAAATGCTGCTGGTTCTGCTGCTGGCGCCCTTGCTGACCGGCTGGGTGCGCATGATCAAGGCGCGGTTGCTGCGCCGGCGCGGCCCGTCGGTGCTGCAACCCTACCGTGACCTGCTCAAGCTGCTGCGCAAGGAGGTAGTCTTGGCCGACTCCGCCTCCTGGTTGTTTCGGGTGGCGCCCTATCTGATCTTCGCCGCGCTGTGGGTAGCGGCGGCGCTAGTGCCAACCTTCGCCAGTGGCTTGTTGTTCAGTTGGACGGCGGATTTGATCGCCATCGTCGCCCTGCTCGGCACCGCCCGCTTTTTTCTGGCGCTGGCCGGGCTCGATATCGGCACCAGCTTCGGCGGCATCGGTTCCAGCCGCGAGATGATGATCGCCTCGCTGGCCGAACCGGCCATGTTGATGATGGTGTTCACCCTGTCGCTGCTGGCGGGCACCACCGAACTGTCCTCCATCGCCCGCTTCATTCTGACCGCCGATGTCGGCCTACGGGTATCTCTGGGGTTGGCTTTGCTGGCGCTGGTGATGGTGGCGATCGCCGAGAATGCCCGTATTCCCGTGGACAATCCGGCCACCCACCTGGAGCTGACCATGGTGCACGAGGCGATGGTGCTGGAATACTCTGGCCGTCATCTGGCCCTGATCGAACTGAGCGCCTCGCTCAAGCTGCTGCTGTATCTCTCGCTGCTCGGCTGCATCTTCGCGCCCTGGGGCATGGCGACCGCCGGCGCGGGCCTGACGGCTTATCTGATCGGCATGACGATCTATGTAGCGAAACTGGCGTTCGGCGGTGTCCTGCTGGCGCTGTTCGAGACCAGCATCGCCAAGATGCGGGTGTTCCGCGTCGATCAATTCCTGGGGGCGGCGCTGATGCTGGGGCTGCTCGGCACTCTGCTGCTGTTCGTGTCCCGGAGCCGATGATGCTGCATGGCCTGGCATTCGACGTTGCGCACCTGCTGGCGGGCGGCATGGTGATCGCGAGCTTTCTGTTGCTGTACCAGGATCGTCTGTCCGCCCTGATCAACGTCTTTGCCCTGCACTCGCTGGTGCTGGTGTTGGCGGTCGCCTGGCAAGCGTTCATCCAGGAGGCTCACCATCTTTACGTGACGGCGGGAATCGCGCTGGTGTTCAAGGTCCTCATCATCCCGACCGCGCTCCATCGCATCATCCGGCGGCTCGGTATTCACCGCACCCTGGAGGTGGTGGGTGGCGTCGGGCTGAACATGCTGGCGGGCGCGGCGCTGGTGGCACTGGCGATTCTGGTGATGCTGCCGGTCACGGCGACCGCCGACCCACTGGCGCGCGAGGATCTGGCGTTCGCCCTGGCGGTAGTGCTGTTGGGATTGCTGCTGATGGTCATCCGCCACAACGCGGTGAGCCTGGTGATCGGTTTCATGTCGCTGGAAAACGGGTTGGTGCTGGCCGCCGCCGGGGCGCGCGGCATGCCGTTGGCGGTGGAGATCAGCATCGCCTTCTCGGTGCTGATCGCGCTGATCGTGATCGGCATCTTCCTGTTCCGCATCCGGGAACGCTTTGACAGCGTGGACATGCAAGCGATGGATGCCTTTCGCGAGAAACGGCGGCGATGAACGATCTGGGTTTTCTGGCGGTGACCGCGCTGCTGGCGGTTCCGGCCGCCGCCGCATTGTTGCTGGTGTTGCTGTCCGGTTATCGGCTTGGCGCCCGGTTGAACGTCGGAGCGTCCCTATTGAGCCTGCTGGCCGCCGCGATCCTGTTCGGGGCGCGGCCGGAGGCCAATCTCTACCTGCGGGTGGACGATTTCAACCTCTATCTGATCGTGCTGAACAACCTGGTCAGCTTTACTACCAGCCTGTTCAGCGCCAGCTACATCGCTCACGAACTGGAAACCGGCCGGCTGACCCCGACCTATTTGCGCTTCTATCACGTCATGTATCAGGCGCTGATCTTCGCCATGAATCTGGCCCTGCTCGCCAACAACATCGGGCTGCTATGGGTGGCCATCGAGCTGGCGACGCTGATTACGGTGCTGATGGTCGGTCTCTATCGAACTCGCGCCGCGCTAGAGGCCGCCTGGAAGTATTTCATTCTGGGCAGCCTCGGCATCGCTCTGGCGTTGTTCGGCACCATCCTGGTTTATCTGGCGGCGCAACCCACGATGGGGGAAGGGTTACCGGCCATGGCCTGGGACCGATTGCTGACCCGTGCCGACGCCTTCGAGCCGGCGTTGCTGAATCTGGCGTTCGTGTTCCTGCTGCTCGGTTACGGCACCAAGGCTGGACTGGTTCCGCTGCACGCCTGGTTGCCCGACGCCCACGCCGAGGGTCCCACGCCGATCTCGGCGATCCTGTCCGGTTTATTGCTGAACGTTGCGCTGTACGCGGTGTTGCGATTCAAGATGCTGATGGCCGCCAATCCGGCCGCCTTGGCGCCGGGACCGTTGATGGTCGGACTGGGGTTGTTGTCCCTGCTGTTCGCTGGGCTGATGCTCTATCGCCGGGGGGACATCAAACGGTTATTCGCCTACTCCTCCATCGAACACATGGGCATCATCACCTTCGCCTTCGGCATGGGCGGACCGCTGGCCAATTTCGCCGGGTTGCTGCACATGACGATGCACAGCCTGACCAAATCGGCGATCTTCTTCGCCGTGGGCCATATCTCCCAGGTCAAGGGCACCCAGCGGATTTCCACCCTTCGCGGCTTGACCGTCACCCATCCGGTGCTCGGCTGGGGCTTGGTGGCCGGCGTGATCGCCATCGCCGGAATGCCGCCGTTCGGCGTATTCATGAGCGAGTTTCTGGTGGTGAGTTCCACTTTCGCCCGCCAGCCGCTGCTGGCCCTGCCGCTGGTGCTGGGGTTGCTGCTGGCGTTTGGTACGCTGCTGTGGCGGTTGAATGGCATGGCGTTCGGCAAACCGGACAGCGGTCCCACCGCGCCGGTGCAGGCCAGCACCCTGCCGATGATGACACATCTGGCGCTGGTGTTCGTGGCGGGAGTCTGGTTGCCGGGACCGCTGGTCGCCTGGTTCCACCACGTCGCGATATTACTGGGCTGAGGGCGAATGATGGGCGCCAATTCTTTACAGGCGGTGTTGGACGCCGGCCAGCCGGTCGCCGAACATCGCCCTTGGCCACGGGTCGTCGTGACCGCCGAAACCTGGAATGCCTTGGCTGAAGGCTTGGCCGGTGGCGCATGGACCCTGCTGGGATTGTGGGGCGAAGTGAGTTGGGTTCACCTGGCGGCGCATGAATTCGCCAGCGGATTCATCGGTGTCGCCAGCTTGCCCTGTCCCAACGGACAATTTCCCTCCGTGGGCCACCGGCACCCGCCAGCACAACGGCTGGAACGCACGATCACCGATCTGGTCGGGTTGCAACCGGTCGGTAATCCCGATTCTCGTCCTTGGCTGGATCATGGTCGCTGGCCTGTTGCTCATCCGCTGGGCACGGCGACACCACGCACCGAACCGCCGCCGCCGTACCCCTTCCTGCTGGCGGAAGGCGAAAGCCTGCACCAGATTCCGGTGGGGCCGGTTCACGCGGGCATCATCGAGCCCGGCCATTTTCGCTTTACCGCCAACGGCGAGGCCGTGGTCCGGTTGGAAGAACGGCTGGGCTACGTCCACAAGGGCATCGAAAGTCTGCTGAGCGGCGCGACGCTGGAGCGGGCGGCGCGACTGGTGGGGCGGGTGTCGGGCGACAGCACCGTGGCCTACGCGCTGGCGTTCGCCCGCGCCGTCGAGGCCGCGACCGAAACCACCGTGCCCGACCGTGCGCATGGGTTGCGGGCGCTCATGGCCGAACTGGAGCGAATAGCCAACCACTGCGGCGATATCGGCGCCATCTGCAACGATGCGGCTTTTGCCTTGATGCACGCCCATTGCGCGGTATTGCGCGAGCGGGTATTGCGCGCCAGCGCGGCCTGTTTCGGTCATCGCCTGCTGATGGACTGCGTGATTCCCGGCGGTGTGGCGACCGACTTGCCGACGGATGGCATCAACGTCTTGCGCGCGTTGCTGGCCGAGTTCCGCCGCCAGCTTCCGCCGCTGGTCGATCTGTACGACAACACCGCCTCGTTGCAAGACCGCACCGTGGGCACCGGTTTCGTCCGGCCGGCCTTGATCCAGCAGTTTGGCTGCGGTGGCGTCATCGGCCGGGCTGGCGGCCAGGCGTTCGACGCGCGCCGCCAGCCCGGCTATCCGCCCTACGAACAACTGGAGCACGAGGTGCCGGCGCGGACCGACAGCGACGTCAACGGTCGGGTATGGCTACGCATCAGCGAGGTGCAGCAGAGTTTGACGCTGGTCGAGCAGATTTTGGAGCGATTGCCGCCAGGCCCCGCGCGCGGGGAGTTGAATCATCCCGGTCAAGCTTGCGAAGGCATGGCGCTGGTCGAGGGTTTTCGCGGCGACGTGCTGGTCTGGTTGCGACTGGCCGCCGACGGCACGGTGGTCCGCTGCCATCCCCGCGATCCGTCCTGGTTCCAGTGGCCGCTGCTGGAAGCCGCCATCGAAAACAACATCGTGGCGGACTTCCCGCTTTGCAATAAATCGTTCAATTGCTCGTATTCGGGTCACGATCTGTAGGCGACACCGCCATGCGCAAACTGTTGTTCCAGAATCTGCTGCGATTGCCGCTGACGGTCGCCGCGCCCTCCCCTTCCGCGCAAGCCCTGGCCGAACTGGGCGCGAAGGTCGACCGAGCCGCGCGGCGGCGACTCGGTCGCAGTCTGGCGATCCGCGAGGTGGACGCGGGTTCCTGCAACGGCTGCGAACTGGAAATTCATGCCCTGAACAACGCTTTTTACGATCTGGAGCGGTTCGGCTTCCACATCGTCGCCTCGCCCCGCCATGCCGACGTGCTGTTGGTCACTGGCCCGGTCACCGCCAACATGCGGGAGGCGCTAGAACGGACCTACGTCGCTACCCCCGATCCGAAATGGGTGGTGGCGGTGGGCGATTGCGGGCGGGACGGCGGCGTGTTCGCTGGTAGCTACGCCTGCGTCGGCGGTATTTCTACGGTTATTCCGGTGGACCTGCACATTCCCGGCTGTCCGCCGAATCCCATGCAACTGCTGGAAGGCTTGCTGGCGTTGTTGCAGGCGCAGTAGGAATGATCTGCCGGGAATAGAGAAACGCGAAGTGATTGAGAGGTTTACGCAATGGAAATCGAAGAGTTGAATGTTGTGGATGTTGCCGGTTATGACCACGATTTCTATCTGTGGACGCAGCAGCAAGCCGCACTGTTGCGCCAAGGTTCGCTAACAGCCGTGGATGTTGAAAACCTTGCTGAGGAAATTGAGAGCATGGGTAAAAGCGATAAGCGTTCACTGGGAAGCTTTTTAGAAAACATCCTGATGCACTTGCTGAAATGGCAATTTCAGCCCGAACGACGCTGCAACAGTTGGATTGAGAGCATCGGCAATAGCCGCAATGAGACTGAACGGTTACTGGAATATAGTCCTAGTCTTGCGCCACACATTCCCGCATTGCTGGCGGCTGAATATCGTCGCGCCTGCAAAGAAGCAGCGCGTGAAACCCGGTTGCCACTGGCGACATTTCCCGAACAATGCCCATTCACCGTTGATCAGATTATCGGCGACTATTGGCCGGATTGAATAAGGGTATGCGGTGCATACTCTACGCAGCTGCTCTTTATGAGTGATGGGGAGGGTTCTGTTTTGAGAGTCAGATGGAGTACAAAAACAGCGAACAGCGCGAGTACTCCTACAAAAAGGTGCGCTTGCAACAGGCACAACTTGCCAAGCGGTCGAGTGGCGAGCCAGCCTTTTGGAATGCCGCCGGTTTGTTCATAAATATCGCAGTCGGGGTGATCCGCGATCTTTTGAACAACATGCGGGACGGTTCCAGCCACCGCCACCGCCCCGACGTAGATGGAAAAAATTAATACGGCGAACAGGATGCCTAGATAAATAGCTCCCGAAGGCGATGAGGTCTTGAGCAATAAGCCGATCACTGCGATGAAACCGCTTTGTATGACAACAAGAGACGAACCGTAATCTCTGATTTGTTTTAAGGCTTCCAGCCGGACGTTGATTTGTCTGGCGATTTCGGCGTCTGGGATATCAGCCATTTGCGTACCTTCAAGGGTAAGCCTCATTGCTCGGTAATTGCGGAGCCGCGCTACAGATCAATAGCGCGGTCTTCGGTGCAGCAGTTACTTAATCAATCCCCAATGCCGCATGTTTTCTTTTTAGTACTACAATCGCGGCACGCTGAATCCTCACTACAATCTGAATCAGACGAGCATGGCCTGCCACACCTTGCTGCAATCGGCGGATTAAACCTATTAATCAACAAATTAGTCAGCCTGGTATCTCTATTATTATCATTCTGCGCCAACAAAAAACTGTCCTGTTTATTGACCTGATCTGTTGAAACATTGGGTGATTCCGCTCTTGCGATGGAGAGCGAGGCTAGGAACAGCAACGACACCAATACGAGTGACTTTTTCATCGTTTATCCTCCGAATTACCATTGAACGAGGAAAGTCTTGCCCTTACTTCGAGCAGACTTTAATTAGGGACAACAGGCTCAGAAAAGATTATGCTAGACTTACAATGCCGTAAACCACACAGCCAGACTATGTATATCCACAGTAACGGTGTCTGTTATGAATGTAAGCGACAAGATTCGTTTTATGCGTAAACTCAAAGGGTGGTCCCAGTGAGGAGATGGCCGAGAAGCTGGAGATGTCGCCCAACGGCTACGCCAACATCGAGCGAGGGGAGACGGATGTACAAATTTCCCGACTGGAACAGATCGCTAGGATTTTTGGCATAGACCTTATGGAACTGATGAGTTTCGGTGAGAGGAATATTCTGTATTATTGTGGAGACAACAACACAATTACGAATCAGCATGTGCTGCAAGCCCTGAATGCATCACCGGAGACCTTGATGATGGAATTGCAAAAGCGCCAAGTATTGCTGGAACAGAAAGATAAGGAAATCCAATATCTAAAAGAAATTATCTCACTGCTGAAAAAGACTGGCGCACAGGAACCAGTTCCTTGATCCCCTATCAATCAACATCAACTTAGATTATTAAGGACTTACCATGTTTGAAATCACTGATCCAAGTGACTTTTCTAAGGCTGAAGCTTTTTTATTACGGTTTCTGCGTGATGATGCCATTGGTATTGATGGTGACGACTACCATAAACTGTTTGGGTTCCAATGGCCGCCAGCGCAGATACGGTTGGCCAGCGCCGCAGCCCGTCTGCGAGATCAGCCGGAGATCGCTGCCAACCAGATTTTTGGAAAAATCGTCAAGGATTTCTCCAATCAAGGTTTCAAATCCGACGAAGCTTATGGCGTACTGGTGATTGTCAGCTTTCCGGTAGAAGATAACTCAGTGCCGAGAAACATAAAACTGAACCAATACCCTTCAATTGCACACTTCGACGCAATCTATAGCTTATGCCAAGATGTTTGGAAAAGACCAGCAAATGATCATTTAGTGATTGTCGCCCCAGACGTTGACCAAGACTTGGTTGGAGATCAATTTAAGGTTATGGTGATAACCGCGCTATCGCCGCCACCATCCACTCCCGTCTCAAGCGGGTGTAAGAAATCTGTGTAGTGTTGTTGATTGTCGAGTGACCCAGCAACGTGTAGCGCAGGTTAGCGAAGCGTAGTTTCACCGGAACCGGAATTACCCGAACCAATATTTTTACTCTACAAGCTTATGGGGATATTCACTGATGACTGATCAAATTATCCAAGAATTTTGGCATATAAAAGCAAAGAATGGCGCAAGAACATGGATATGAACCAGATGCGCTTGCAGCTTATCTAAAAAACTAAAGAGCATACAGAAAGCCATCGTTTTACTCATCCACACTCAGCCCTAAAGGATGGCATTTCTCGCGGAAAATATTGATGAAACCCGACCGCGAACATCCGCTGTATCTCCCCTTTGCTACCGCCTTGCGCGATAAATTGCGCGGCGGCTACAACCTGAGCAAGCTGCGAGCCGATCTGCTGGCCGGCGTCACGGTCGGCATCGTCGCGGTGCCCTTGGCGATGGCGCTGGCCATCGGTAGCGGAGTACCGCCGCAGTACGGTCTTTACACCGCCGTCGTCGCCGGCCTGCTGATCGCCCTGACCGGTGGTTCCCGCTTCAGCGTGTCCGGCCCGACCGCCGCCTTCATCGTCATTCTGCATCCCATCGCCGAAAAATACGGCCTCGGCGGGCTGGTAACCGCCGGGTGCATGGCCGGCATCATGCTGATCGGTATGGGCGTGGCGCGGATGGGCAAGCTGATTCAATTTATTCCCTATCCGGTGACCACCGGCTTTACCACCGGCATCGCGGTCGTCATCGCCAGCCTGCAATTCAAGGATTTCTTCGGCTTGCAGTTGGCTACCCAACCGGAGCACTTTCTCGAACGATTGTGGCTGTTGGGACAGGCGCTGCCCGGTCTGCATCCACCCGATCTGCTGATCGGCGCGCTGACTCTGGCCCTGCTGCTGGCGTGGCCGCGTCTGAAAACCGGCTTCCCGGCGCCGTTGGTCGGCATGGTGGCCGCCACCACGCTGGCTTGGTCGCTCGGCCGATTGGTGGACGGCTTCCAGGTCGCCACCATCGCTTCCCGGTTCAGCTATGTCCAGGGTGGAGAGACGCTGTCGGGCATCCCCCCATTCCTACCGCAATTTGTGTGGCCTTGGCAATTGCCCGGTCCGGACGGTCGGCCGCTGGGGCTGTCGCTGGGACTGGTCAAAGAACTGCTGGGTCCGGCGATGGCGATTGCGTTGCTAGGGGCGATTGAGTCGCTGTTGTGCGCGGTGGTGGCCGACGGCATGACCGGAACCAAACACGATCCCGACGCCGAACTGATCGGGCAGGGCATCGGCAACCTGGTTGCGCCGTTCTTCGGTGGTATCGCTGCGACCGGCGCGCTGGCCCGCACCGCCGCTAACATCCGCGCCGGCGCCCGTGGACCGCTGGCCGCTGTATTCCATGCCCTGTTTATCCTGCTGGTATTATTGGCGCTGGCGCCGCTGCTGGGGTATCTGCCGATGGCCGCCCTAGCGGCGCTGTTGCTGCTGGTGGCGTGGAACATGAGCGAACTCAAGCACTTTCGCCATATTCTCAAGATCGCGCCCGGCAGTGACATCCTGGTATTGCTGGTCTGCTTCGGGTTGACAGTCATTTTCGACATGGTGATCGCGATCAGCGTCGGCGTGGTACTGGCTGCGCTGCTGTTCATCAACCGCATGGCGGAGCTGACCGGCGGCAAGCATGTCGAGGCTGAACATCCTCATTTGGAAAGCCCGTTGCCGGAAGGAGTGCGGCTGTACGAAATCTCCGGCTCCCTGTTCTTTGGCGCTGCCGAAAAAGCCATGAGCGCCCTGCATGACATCGGCGCCCGGCCACGCGCGGTCATCATTGATATCGAAGGGGTCTCGGTCATGGATGTGTCGGGACTGGTGGAACTGGATGCGTCCATCGACCGCTTGCTGAGCGACGGTGTTCTAGTGGCGGTGGCAGGAGTTCATGGCCAGCCGGCGCTGCTGATGCGGCGGGCCGGCTTGCGCAACGTACCCGGTAAGCTGTTGTTGTCGGCCAGTTTGGCACAGGCGCTGATGCGAGTGCGCTATTATCTGGGAGAGTCGAGCACGGGCCAGCGCGTGCTTACCGAGCAGATCACCTGAACAGAAATTCTTCCCCATGCTGATGTTGCCCGATGAATTCCAGCCGGCGCTGCTGCCGGCTGGTGAAACCGACGCGCCGAATTGGTGGTTTGTGTTCGCCGGCGGCGATCTGCTGGTGCGACCCACCGCCGCCGGCGTCGAACTGCCGGCGGCCTCGATCTGGCCTTTCGCCAAGCTGGCCACGACGCGCCGGCTGTATCTGGGGTCCTTGGGCGGTCAGTCCTGCCATGCCGCCGAGGTGGAACCGACCGCGCCCTCGCCACCCGGGATGAAGTTCGAAAGCCTGCGAGCCTTGTGGACGCGATTGGACGAAGCGTTGCTCGGCGTGGCCAGTCACGCTCTACAATTGATCGAATGGGACCGCACCCACCAGTTCTGCGGGCGGTGCGGGACACCGACTCAGCGGCGGGCCGAGGAGCGCGCCCGGCATTGCGCGGCCTGCGGACTGACCGCCTATCCGCGTCTGTCGCCGGTGGTCATGGCGCGAGTGGTGCGAGACGGGCAAATTCTGCTGGCCCGCGCGCCGCGCTTCGCGCCGGGCGTGTACAGTGTGCTGGCGGGGTTCGTGGAGGCCGGTGAGACGCTGGAGCAGGCGCTACGGCGGGAGGTGGCCGAGGAAGTGGGGATCCAGATTCGCAACCCGCGCTATTTCGCCAGCCAGTCCTGGCCGTTTCCCCATTCGCTGATGGTGGCGTTCACCGCCGAGTACGCCGAGGGCGAGGTGCGCGTGGATGGGCGGGAATTGCTCGACGCGGGTTGGTTCGCGCCCGACGCCTTGCCGGGCTTGCCCAGCCCGATGAGCATGGCGTGGCGGCTGATTCAGGATTTCGTGGCCCGGGGAACGGGGTAAGATACGATCCGTGGTCGTGTCGGTTTGGGGCGAGGGGAACAACCAGTTTGGGAGGTTGGCGATGAATGAACGATCCGGCAGGCTGACGGATTCAGCCTTGCCAGTGGAAGAATCCGCCTGGGAGCGAATGCGTTTCACAGCCTTGTGGACGCGAAGCCTGCGGGGCGAATCCGTGATGGCCGAAACGATTTATGACCGGCTGACCAAACTCTATGGCGAGCCGCATCGCCATTACCATACCCTGAATCATATTCGCCATTGTCTGCGTGAATTCGACCGGGCGGCGGCGCTGATGGCCGATCCCGACACGGTCGAGATGGCCTTGTGGTTCCACGACGCGATTTACCAACCGGGCGCCAAGGACAACGAACGGCGCAGCGCCGACCTGTTCCGCCAATGGTCGGGCGCGCGCGCGGACCCGGTTTTCCAGCAACGGGTGGATGATCTGATCATGGCCACCACCCACCAAGAACCACCGGACCAGGGCGACGCCAAGTTTTTGGTGGATATTGATCTGTCCAGTTTCGGCTTGCCGTGGGAGACCTGCGAGCGGGATGGCCGTCTAATCCGCGCCGAGTTTGCGGGGGTTACCGATGATCAATATTATCCGGGTCACCTGCGATTCCTGCGGACTCTGCAAGATCGCGCCACCTTTTTTTGCACAACATTTTTTCAGCAACGCTACGAACTGGTCGCGCGCGCGAATCTGGCGCGAATCATCGCGAATTTGCGCGCACGCGGTTACCGCTGACGCGAGCGGTCACGAAGGGTGGGAGAGCGGAACATGAAACTGAAACTGGGTAGCCTGATCGCCGGGCTGACGGATCGAGGAGCGGCGCACCAGCAGGTGGCGGCAACCGTATTGTTCGCCGATATCTGCGGCAGTACCCGTCTGTTTGAGACCTACGGCGATGTTCGGGCGCGGCAGATCGAGACGCGAGTGCTGGACGCGCTCACCGCCGAAACTAGGGCGCATGGCGGCGAGGTGATCAAGACCATCGGCGATGAGATCATGAGCCGCTTCGCCGACGCCGAAGCGGCGGTGCGCGCCGCCTGCGAGATGCATCAGGTGCTCAAGGACGATCCGGAGCTAGCGCAATTGAACATCGCGATCAAGATTGGCCTGCATCACGGGCCGGTGCTGGTCGAAAAGAACGATGTGTTCGGCGACGCGGTCAATGTCGCCGCCCGGATGGTGTCGCTGGCCAAGGCCGATCAGATCATCACCAACCGTGAAACGGTCGGCTATCTGTCGACCGATGTCGCGCGGATGACGCGCAGCCTCGGGCAATCGCAGGTACGAGGTAAACAGGAGGAGATCGAAATCTGCGAGGTGATCTGGCACGACACCACCAGCCTGACCCAGATGGCCACCGGGCAGCATCAGGAAGAACTACGCAATCTGCTGTTCGCCCGGTTGGTGTTGGAGTATCGCGGCAAGAAGCAGGAGCTGACGCCGTCCACGCAGGCGTTCACGATCGGGCGTGGCGAGCGAAGCAACCTGGTGGTGGATCGGGAACTGGTGTCCCGCAGTCATGCCGATATCGAGTTTCGCCAGGGCAAATTCATCCTGGTGGATCACAGCACGAACGGCACCTATCTGCTGCTGGAAAACGGAGCGCGGTATTTCGTGCGGCGCGAGGAATTCACCCTGCACGATCGGGGAACCATCTGTCTGGGGCAGGCGGTCGCGGATAACAATCCCGATCTGATCCATTACCAGTGCGCGCATGGTTGACCCCGGTCGGCGGGTAGCCGTTCAGACCTCTCTCGTCCGGCACGGCGATGGGTTTCGTTCCTCAACCCATCCTACAGCCCATTGTTTTTTATTAGGATGGGTTGAGAAACGAAACCCATCGATACGGGGCGAAACCACCCGGGGATCTGAACGGTTGCGTCGGCGGATTGCTCAATCCCCGCTATCCTGCCGATACTCGTTTCGGACCACCAGAAACAGGGCGAAGTATGGCCCCGGCGTGGCGGGAATTTCTTCGATGCGTCGGATGACGTGCTCTGCTGGCCGGCTGGCCTGTTCGATGTAGAGAGTTTCCTGGGCGCGACCGGTTTCCCGCAGCAGTTCCAGCAAACGCGGCCGATGCCGGCCCGGTTTGAGAATCGCGACGCTGTCGCTGCCGAGCAGAGCTTGTCGCAACGCCTCGTCACCGGCGGTGGCGGGGATGACGGTCAGCCGCTGCTCGCCGGTGATCAGCGGCGTCGCGGCGGCGGCGGCGGCGGCGCTGACCGAATTGACGCCGGGTATCACCACGCAGGGGAAACGGTCGCCCAGCCGATGCAGCAGATAACTGAAACTGCCATAAAACAGCGGATCGCCCTCGCACAGAATCGCCACATCCCGCCCGGCGGTCAATTCCTCGGCGATGACCACGGCGGCTTCATCGTAGCCTTTGTTCACCGGACCACGATCCAACATGCAGGGCATGGTGATTGGAATTTCCCGCTTGCCGCTCAGCCATTCCGCCGCGATATCACGGGCCTGGGCGTTGCCTTGCGGCGTGGCGGGGTAGGCGACGACCGGCACGCTTTGCAGGATGCGCACGGCCTTGAGCGTCAGCAGTTGCGGGTCGCCGGGGCCAACGCCGACGCCGTACAGGGTGCCAGTGGCATTCATTCGGGTTTCTCCATTTTCATCAGTAGCACCGGCAGATAGGGGCGCATGACCCGCTGGCCGGCCAGCCGTTCGCCACGGGCGACGCTCAATTCCGTCCATTCCGCCGCACGGTCGCCGACGAAGGCGTGCAAATCCACCCGGCTGTCCTCGGTGACGGCGCTTGCCACGAGCCGGCCGCTGGGTCGCAGCCGCGCCCAGATCGCGTCCAGCATCTCGCGCAGACCGCCGCTGCTACCGCCGATGAAGACCGCTTGTGGGTCGGGTAAATCGATCAGCGCCTCTGGGGCATGACCGGGGACGATATGGAGATTGGCGACAACTCCGAACCGTTCGCGGTTGACGCCCAGATGCTCCAGCCGTTCTGGGTGAACCTCGACCGCGTGGACCTCGCCACCGGGATTCCAGCGCGCCCATTCCACCGCCACGCCGCCGCAGCCCGCGCCCACGTCCCAACCGATTTCGCCAGCGCGCGGCGCAAGCAGGGAAAGAATCGTCAGTCGCACTTCGCGCTTGCTGAGCAGCCCCCTGCCCGGCTCCGCGCCGGTGCTGAACCACGGGTCGGGAATGCCGGGGAATTCGGGTAACACGCCGCCCGGTCCACGGGTCTCCAGAATCACGATGTTGAGGGGGTAAAACTCCGGGTCGGCATTCACCAGATCCGCGGCGCGGAAGTGACGGAACCGTTCGTTCGCCGCCCCCAGTTCCTCGGCCACCCAAAGGTCGGACTCACCAAAGCCGGTTTCGATCAACAGCCGGGCGATAGCCAGTGGCGAGTTGTCGCGGTCGGTGAGCAGGGCATACAGCCGATGGCTCCCCAGCACCGCGCGCAAGCCGGCCAACGGCCGGCCATGCAGACTGACGAATTGCGCCGATTGCCACGGTCGACCCAACCGGGCGAACGCCGCCTGGATGCTGGACACGTTGGGATGGAACACCAGGTGTTCGGGCGGCAGATGGCGAAGCAGGGTCTGGCTGATGCCGAAAAACAGCGGGTCGCCGGAAGCCAGCAACGCGATGCGCCGCCCGGCGTTGGCTTGCAATAAATCCCACAGACCACTCATCGGGCTCGGGTATGGGCGCTTTTCGGCGGTCAACTCCGCGAACGCGGCCAGATGCGCCGACGCGCCGATGACGAGTTCCGCTTGCGCTAGCGCCGCCCGCGCCGCCAAACCGAGCGCGCCGATCTCCATGCCCATGCCGACGACTTGCACCGGCGGGCCGGGCCAGGCGACCGGCGCGGTCATCAGAAGCGAACTCCGCTGACCATCCGCGTCAGGGCGTTGAGCGTGGCCGCGGCCAGGCTGCTGCCGCCGCGCCGGCCCAGCAAGGTGATGCAGGGCGTCTGAAACTCGGTCGGCGCGATGTCCCACAGGGCCTGCTTGGATTCGGCGGCGTTGATGAAGCCGACCGGCATCCCAATGATCAGCGCGGGCCAGGGCGCGCCTTCGTCCAGCAGTTCCAGCAGGCGAAACAGCGCGGTGGGCGCGTTGCCGATGGCGACGATGCTTCCGGCCAGGTAGGTCGGCCATTCCGTCATCGCCGCCATGACACGGGTTTCACCCGTCTGGCGGGCGCGCTCGGCGACCGTGGGCGCGTTGAGGAAACAGTAGATTTGACCCGGCAGATAGCGTTTGCTGATGCCATGACTGACCATTTCGATGTCGCAGAGCACGTCCGCGCTCTGTTCCAATGCGGCGAGTCCGGCCTCGACCGCGCCGGGACTGAAACGGAGATCCTGGACGATGTTGGGATCGCCGGAGGTATGAACCAGCCGCATCGCCACCTGTTGCTGGTCGAGGTCGAAACTGGATAAATCGGTCAGTTGGCGGATTTGGGCGAACGACTGGCGTTCGATTTCATCAGGATCGCGGAGATAGTCGAAGCGGGACATGGCGGCTCCAAAGCTGCCCCCTTTTTCCTTGGAGGAGAGGGGCTGGGGTGAGGGGGGTTAGTGCCCGTGATCGTGATCGTGATCGTGATCGTCGTGATGATGCCCGGTTTGCGGCATTCCCCGCCACTCCTCGCGGCCGACGATGGGTGTTCGATAGGGGCAGAACTGGCAATTCATGTGCGCTTCGCCGGCCTCGGCCTCGGCCAGACGCTCCAGAAAGGTCTTTACCACCAGGGGATGGGCGTTCAGATAAGGCGCGACCACCGCTTCCGCCTCGGGATGGCGTTCCCGGTGGGCGGCGACCGTGGCGCGCACCTGCTCGACCAGTCGACCGGTGAATAGCAGATATGGAAAGACCACCAGCCGCCGAAAGCCCAGTCGATGCGTCCGCCCCAGGGCCTCGGCCATCAGCGGCGCGGCCACGGCGGTGTAGGCGGTTTCCGCCCAGCCGAAGCCCATTCCTTCCCACAGCATCCGGGTGATCTTGCTGACGTTGGAATTGGCGTCGGGATCGGAACCACCCCGCCCGATCACCATCAGCAGCGTGTCCCGCCGGTCGTAATCCGTCCCGAATTCGGCTTCGGCGCTCTCGATCCGTTCGCGGGCGACCTGAAGCAGATGGGGATGAATCCCCAGATCGGCGCCGAACGTGATGCGCATCTCGGGATGCTCGGCTTGAAAGGTGTGAAGAATAGCCGGGATGTCGTTCTTGATGTGGCCAGCGGCTAGCAACAGTGCTGGTAGTGCGGTGACCCGGCGGAAACCCTGTCGCCGCAGTTGCTCCAGCGCGTCGGGCAGGTCGGGTTCGACCAGTTCCAAGAAGCCGGCCAGGCAGGCCCGGTTAGGCAGGGCTTGTCGCAGTCGGTCAGCGAGGACGTGGAATTCGGCGACGCCGGCCGGAAGTCGGGTACCGTGGCCGATCAGCAGAACAGCAGGCGGAGAGGTCGGCGGCTGGGGCATGGGAGATGGCAGCGTGGGGTTGGCGAATGCGATGAGGCTGCATTGTACAAATCCAATCTGTAATTGTTGAGCGTCGTGCTAAACAAAAAGGCGCGTCGGAACGCGCCCCTTACCAGCGGTCAAGCGTCAGGCGGGATGATCGTTTGCCATCCAGCGGTGGAAGAAGCCAGCCGCCGCCGCGCCGACGATGGGCGCGACCCAGAACAGCCACAATTGCTGCAAGGCCCAGCCACCGACGAAGATCGCTTGGCTGGTGCTGCGCGCCGGGTTGACCGAGGTGTTGGTGACCGGGATGCTGATCAGATGGATCAACGTCAGACACAGGCCAATCGCGATGGGCGCGAAGCCGGTCGGGGTGTTTTTATGCGTCGAACCTAGGATGACGATCAAGAACATGAAGGTCATCACGATTTCGCAGACCAGCGCCGCGCTCATGCCGTACTTGCCCGGCGAGTGATCGTCGAAGCCGTTGGCGGCAAAGCCGCTGGCGACCAGGTCGAACCCCGGTTTTCCCGTGGCGATCAGGTAGATGATCGCCGCGCCGGCGAGACCACCCAGTACCTGGGCGACGATGTAGGGGCCCAGGTCGGAAGCTGGGAAGCGGCCGCCGGCCCACAAGCCGACCGAAACCGCCGGGTTCAGATGACAACCGGAGATGTGGCCGATGGCGTAGGCCATGGTGAGCACGGTCAGACCGAAGGCCAGCGACACGCCCACTAGGGCAATACCCAGCGGATATTTGTCGGGGCCGTAAAAGACGGCGGCTAGCACGGCGCTGCCGCAGCCACCCAACACCAGCCAGAGGGTACCGACGAACTCGGCGGCGAGACGATTACTCAATGGCATTGCGGAAACCTCCTCGTCATTACGCTTTGAGGTTGTGGTTTTGAAAGTGCGCGAGGGATGCTTGTCACTCGCCGGGGCCATTATAGTGTCGCCCACCCAATCAGCCAATTAGCTCTGGCTCTCGTCTCGATCCAACAGTATCCGCAGTTTTCGGCCCAGATCGGCCTTGCGGTAAGGCTTGGTCAGGATTTCGATGGCCGCCGTCAACTCAGCCTGGTCGATGGAGGCATGCTCGGTATAGCCCGAGGTCAGGAGTACGCGCAGGCCCGGATAGCGGCGTTGCGCCTCAGTGGCCAGTCTGACTCCATCCATCTCGCCCGGCATGACGATATCGGTGAACAACAGGGCGATACGCGGCGTCGTTTCCAGTACCCGCAACGCGGTCGCGGCGTCGGCTGCTTGCAGGGGCTTATAGCCGAGGCCGCGCAAGGCGCTGACGGCGAATCGCCGGACCTCGGCATCATCCTCAACCACTAGGATCGTCTCGTCTCGCCCTTGAATCGAGCCATCGGCGGCGCGTGGTTCCGTGACCGCTCGCGCCGATTGGGCGATCCGAGGCAGATAGAGTCGAATCGTGGTGCCCCGGCCTGGTTCGCTCTGAATGGTGATATGGCCGTTGGACTGCTTGACTAGCCCGTAGACCATGCTCAATCCCAGACCGCTGCCCTTGCCGGTTTCCTTGGTGGTAAAGAACGGTTCGAAGGCGCGTTCCAGCGACTCGGACGTCATGCCCACGCCGGTGTCGGTGACCGCCAGCATGACATACGGTCCGGGCGGCATTTCGGTCGGCGTCGCGGCCCCGTCTTTTTCTTCGATCAGAGTGTTGGTGGTGGTCAGGGTAAGCCGGCCACCCTGGGGCATGGCGTCGCGGGCGTTGATCACCAGATTGAGCAAGGCATTCTCAAACTGGGCCGGATCGACCAGAGTCTGGTCCAGATCGCTGGTCAGCGCGGTTTCGATCCGGATGTTGGCGCCCAGGGTACGCCGCATCAACTCAAGCATCCCAAGGATCAGCTTGTTCAGGTCGGTCGCCTGCGCTAGCAAGGGCTGACGCCGTGAGAACGCCAGCAACCGCTGAGTTAGCTTGGCGCCCCGGTCCGTGGCGCGCAAGGCCTGTTGCGCCATTTCGTACAGTTCGGGCTGCGTCGTCAGTTGCTCGTTCAACAATTCCAGATTGCCCATGATGATGGCCAGCAGATTGTTGAAATCATGGGCGATGCCGCCGGTGAGTTGGCCGATGGCCTGCATTTTCTGGGCTTGGCGGAGTCGGGTCTCGGCGTGCTTGCGCTGGGTGATGTCGCGCGCGACCACGATGGCGGCGGACTTGGCGGTGAATCGCCGCAATTCCGGTGGGCCAAACAGATCTCCCTGGGGATGGAGGGTGGTGATTGGAGAAGGTTCGGCGAAGCGAATGTCCAGTGGCGCGCTGCGCGATTCGAACCAGCGTCGGCCCGAGGCGGTCACAAGCTCGTACTCGGCAACCTGGATTTGCCGGGTCTGCAAGGCCCGGTGGATGATGTCGAGAAAAAACCTCGCCATGTCCGGCGCATGGATCTCGCTCAGCAACTTACCCCGAATGGGGGTGTTGCCGACCGCGGTCCGATCCTGGCCCGCCGCCAGGATTTCGCGGTAGCACCCCTCCTCGTCGACCACAAACACCAGATCGGGAATGGCCCGGGCCATGGCGCGCAACCGTGCCTCGCTTTCCCGCAGGGCGTGATCGGTCTGGTTGCGCTCCACGATTTCCCGACTGAGCGAACGATTGATCGCCTCCAATTGCATGGTGCGCTCGCGGACCCGTTTTTCGAGCAGGATATTGGTTTCTCGTGATTTTTCCTGCGCTTCCTCCATGGCGGCCCGCAAGGTGTTGAACGAACGGGTCAGCTCTCCGATCTCGTTGTCGGCGCTGACGGGAATATCGGCGCGCAGACGCCCCGCCGCCAGTTGCTGGGTGGCTTCGGCCAGGGAAGTGATGGGCAGGGCGATAGCCTTGGCCTGCAGTCTGGACAGGAAGCAGGCGGCCACCAGCATCAGGGCGATCATCAGCAGCAGACTCCAGGCCGTGATGGCGGTGGCTGTTTGCGCGGCTAGGATCTCCTGCTCCAGGCGGGTCTGGGCTTGCGTCGCCGTGGCGACGGCTAGCGCCATGGCCCGATCGGCTAGCGGATCGGTCTCTTGCACCATGGTGCGCAGCGCGATATTCCAGCCATCCGATTGGCGTAATTGGATCACCTCCCGCGCTAGTGTAACGAACACTTCCAGCTCATCCTGAAACAGGAGCAGCAAGGAGCGTTGCTCGTCGGCAAGCAGAGGGCTCTCGGCCAGCGTTCCCAACCTAGATCGAACAAATTCGAGAGATTCGCGGAAGCCGTGTTCATGATCCGATCCACCGGTGCCCAAAGTTTCCCGCAGCGACAACCGCGCAGTGGAAACCGCGTCTTGTAGTTCGGCGGTCTGGGCAAGCAGCGCCTTGCGTTCGGGGTCGCCCTGCTGTTCCTTCTCGCTCTGAAACAGGGCGGCCAGCAAGGCATGCAGGTTGGCCGCGCTGGGTTCAACATCCCGGTTATAGAGGAGTCGTGCCGGTTCGTTCCCTGGGGTGCGCACGATGTCCTGCACCCACCACTGGGATTCCCGCAGATCGGCGAGCAGCGCCTGAAGCTCCCGTGATGACCGCGCGGCGCAGTCTTGCGCGTGGAAGCGCGGGCAGTTCTTTAGCCGATCGAGCGCGGGCTGAATTTCCTCTTGCCAGGCTTCCCGCCAGCCGTCCAGGAAGCGGGGGTCGCCGAGCGTGATCCAGCCACGCAGGCTGGCCAGCGAATGCCGGATGCCGGTAAGTAACTGGAACGAGGCCTGCGCCATGGGGCCGCTTTCACTGGCCAACCCGATGACCTTGGCGCGCAGGTCATAGGTGGCGATCAGCGCGATACCGAGCATGATCAGCCCGACCAACGCCACCGAGAGGTGGGAGAGTAGCAATTGGCGACGAAGCGGACGACTGTTTTTGACAGGTGAGGCGGTCATGGTGATCACGATGATTTACGGCGAGGCCGGCGAGGGTGCCATTGCCTGTCCCGGCGTCAGAAAGCGTTCAAGTTGATTCAACTGGGCTTGCAGGATGGCGGCACGCTGATAGGTATGTGCTGGAAATTTCAGCCCTGGATAGATGGGTTGGGGCGGTGGCTGGGTGATGCCTAGATGCGTGTGGAGAAAGTTGAGCTGGGAGACGATCAAGGTGGCGATGAGATACACGTCGCCCGGTTGCAAGCGGTCCAGATCGATTTGGCGGGTGTCGATCTTGAGAACGGCCAGTCCCAGCCGGTCAAAGATGCGGACGATGCCTTGCAGGCACTCGCTCAAGCGAACATAGACGTCGCGGGGCAGCTTGTCGGGTTCGAAAGGCGGTTCCTCGGGAATGCGGATCGCGTCGGGATAGCGGGCCAGCAGGCGGGCCGAGTAGCCAATCGCTAGGGTGACTTGCTGGTAAACGTCGCTGGGAGAGATATGTCGTTCCAACAGCAAGTTCAGTTGGCGGTTCAGGTTCAGAAGGGCGTTGAAGCGATCCAGCGTGGCCATGCCGTCCCCCTCCACTGAACCGCCGATATCCGTAATTTGTAGTTGTCGCATGATGTGCCGCACGTGCTCGTGGGCGTCCTGGAGTCGTCTTAAGGCGTCTTGCGGTCCGATGGCGCCCGTGGGGGTGGGCAATGGTTTGGCGCGGGTTCGCAGAATTTCGAAGGAGAGCCGGTCAGTTTGTTCCCACAGCGTCAGCGTCTGGAAATAGAGATCGCGGGGCATGAGATCGTGAATGCCGATATCCAGATCGTTGGCTCTGGGTGCGCCCATGAACCGGCGCAGGCGTTCCAGATCGCGGCTGAAGGCATTGATCTCGGCGGCGAGCATGGCGTCGGTCTCGGCGTCGGGGAGGAGCGGCCGGCTGGTTTCGGCTCCGTGAGCCAGGGCGATGAATCCCGCGACCAGTAGGCCGAACACCATGGCGCGGAGAAGCCCTTCAAGGGTCGGTTCATGGCAAGGAGACGGCAACCGTTTTGGGTGCATCAGCTTTGGGTTCCAGTGGGGTTCGAACAAGTTTCGGGCGGAGCTGCTTCAAGTCGGGCGCTGGTTGAATCCATAAGCTCAACCACTGAAAAAAGCAAGCCGGTCCATCGGATCGGCCGGACTAGGCGCGGCGGCGCCTGTGGGGAATGTTGGGCGCCAGCGGCAAAATTGACGCCTCCGCCGATCGGGCGCTATGATCGACTCAGTAACGACGAGGTTTTCCCGCTGGCGTTTGCCGGTGGGAATGAAAAGGGAATCTGGTGCGGCGGCTCCAAGGTCGCCAATGCCAGGGCTGCCCCCGCAACTGTGAACAGCGAGTCGCGCCCCCCGCACGCCACTGGCCGAACCGGCTGGGAAGGCTGGGCCAGCGACCAAGACCTGTGAGCCAGGAGACCTGCCGATGTCGGTTGCCAGTTGGATTCCGGGCGGGGTGTTCCGGGGTTGCGAACCGTCTCCAGCCAGTACGTTATCACCACATCGTTTGTGGTGACCGCTTTCCCAGACGACCTCCCCCATGCTCCGCCCCTAACCTGGGAGGTTCGCCATGCATATCGCCGAAGGTTTTCTGCCGCCGTTGCACGCCGCCGCGTGGACCGCGGTTTCTCTACCATTCGTGATCGTCAGCGCCTGGCGCGTCAACCGTCTGATGCGGGACCAACCCCAAATCAAGCTGCTGTTGGCGGCGTCCGGGGCGTTCGCCTTCGTGATTTCGGCGCTCAAATTGCCGTCGGTGACCGGCAGTTGCTCCCACGCCACCGGCACCGGATTGGGGGCGATTCTGTTCGGTCCGTCGGTGATGGCGCTGCTGGGAACCATCGTGTTGTTGTTTCAGACGTTGCTGCTGGCGCACGGCGGCATCACTACCCTGGGTGCGAACGTGATTTCGATGGCGATTGTCGGCCCCTGGGTCGCCTATGGTCTGCTGCGCGGCGCGCGCTGGCTGAACGCACCGCTGGCGGTGAGCGTGTTTCTGGCGGCGATGCTGGGCGACCTGGCCACCTACACCGTGACCGCTAGCCAACTGGCGCTGGCGTTTCCCGACCCGGCCAGCGGGTTCCTGGGATCGTTCGTCAAATTCTTGGGCGTGTTCGCTCCGACCCAGTTGCCGTTGGCGGTGATCGAGGGTTTGTTGACTGTGGTTATCGTCAATTTCTTGCGGGAATACAGCGGCGACGAATTGAAAATCCTCCAGTTCCCGTTAAATACCCTGGCGACGGAGGTCCGCTCATGAAAGCGCGCAATGGTGGGCTGCTGATTCTGGTGGCGGTGCTGGTGGTCGGTTCAGTCCTGATCGGTAGCCGTTGGGAAGGAGCGGAATTCGCCGGGTCGGATGGTCAGGCGATGGTGGCGGTCGCCACGATTCAACCCGATTATCAGCCCTGGTTCAAATTGCTTTGGGAGCCGCCGCCGGAAATCGCCAGTGGCCTGTTCGCCCTACAAGCGGCCCTGGGCGCGGGCGTACTGGGCTACTACCTGGGCTTCAAGCGCGGTCAGGCGCGGGAACGGCGGAACCGGACCGATGCGGGCGATTGACCATCACGCCTGGACCAATCGCTGGCGGTGCTGGCATCCCGCTGAAAAGCTGTTACCGGCGAGTGGGTTGCTCGTCCTGACCCTGATCCTGCCACCTCTGACCACCGCTCCGCTGGTGTTGGCCGGCATGGCGCTGGCGACGGTGCGCGGCGCCGGCGTGCCATTGCCAACGCTACTGAGCGTATTGGCCGCGCCGACGGCGTTTTTGTTGGCGGGCATTCCTTTTTTAGCGGTGTCGGTCGATTTTACCCACGGCTTTGCCCTGCTTCCTTCCCAGGATGGGTTGCGGCTGGCGCTGACCATGACGATTCGCGCACTGGCGGCGATGAGCTGTCTGGCCTTTCTGATCCTGACCACGCCGGTGACCGATTGGGTGGCTTCACTGCGGCGGGTTGGGGTTCCGTCCGGCGTGGTCGAACTGAGCCTGCTGACCTACCGGCTAATTTTCGTGTTCGTCGAACGCGCCCTGACCGGCCACCAAGCCCAAGCGGCGCGGCTGGGGTATTCCCGCGTGGATCGGTCGGTGCGCTCGCTGGGCCTGCTGGCCGGCAATCTGTTTCAGCGCTCCCTGGCGCAGGCGCACCGGTTGGAGATCGGACTGGCGGCGCGCGGCTATACCGGCGAATTGCGGGTGTTGACGCCGAAGCGGGTTTTGTCGCGGATGCGGCTGGTGGTGGGGCTGGGACTGGTCGGGCTGGTCGGAACGGCGGGTAGCCTGCTGGCGCGCGGGCTGTCATGACCGCGCCTCTGCTGGCGGCGCACGGGCTGGAATACGTCTACCCAGGCGGCGTGACCGCGCTGCGCGGTTTGGATCTGAGCATCGAGCGCGGCCAGAAACTGGCCATTCTCGGCTCCAACGGTTCCGGCAAGACCACTCTGCTACTGCACCTCAACGGCACTTGCAAACCCACGCGCGGCGAAATCCGGCTCGACGGTCAACCGGGCCGCTACGAACGCCGCGCGCTCAACCACTGGCGGCGGCGGGTCGGGCTGGTGTTGCAGGAACCGGACGATCAGTTGTTCGCCGCGACGGTCGGCCAGGATGTATCGTTCGGGCCGCTGAACCTGGGATTGTCCGAACCGGAGACCGCCGAGCGGGTTCGCGAGGCGCTGGCGGCGCTGCGTGTGGCCCATCTTGCTGATCGCGCCACGCACGCGCTCAGCTTCGGCCAAAAGAAGCGGGTGGCCATCGCCGGAGTACTGGCCATGCGCCCGGAAATTTTGGTGCTGGACGAACCGACCGCCGGTCTCGATCCGCATGGCGTCACGCATCTGCTGGGCGCCTTGCAGCAGTTGCACGACGCCGGCACGACGTTGGTGTTTTCGACCCACGACGTGGAACTGGCCTATGCCTGGGCCGACCGGGTCGCGGTGTTCCACGACGGCATGGTGTTGTGTCAGGGCGAGACGGCGGCGGTGCTGGGGGATCGGGAACTGCTGCATCGGGCGCGACTGCGCCCACCGCTGCTGCTGCAAGTGGCGGAGGTGCTCGGCGCGGGTCGAAATTGGACCGTACCCCCCCCGCGTTCCCGCGAGGCGGTGCTGGAGTTGCTGCGGGAGCGATTGGGCCAGCCGTTGTCCGCCGGTCCCGTGGAACCGATGCTCGCGCATTCGCGGCACGGACCGCTGGCGTGACCAAGGCTTTCTGAGTGGGAATCGCTTCATCACCGGATCCTGGAACGGCGCAACATCGCGCCGCCGCTCAGGCCGCGACCGCGATGGTCGTGAGCTGCCAGCCGCCCCCGCCATCGAGTCGCAGTTGCCGGTCGTGAAAGGCGCGAAGCGTGCCGCGATGACCGACGCTGGCGAGGGCCGTTTCCGGCAGGCGTTCGCGGATCAGCCGATAGAGCGCCTGCTCGGACGGCTCGTCCAGCGCCGAGCTGGCCTCGTCGAGGAACAGCCATTTCGGCTGGCGCAGCAAAATGCGGGCGAAGGCCACCCGCTGCTGCTCGCCGCCGGACAGCGTCTGCGCCCAGTCCTCGACCGTGTCGAGCGCATCCACGAATCGACCGAGCCCGACATCGCACAGCGCCCGCCGCAGCGCGGCATCGTCGAGCGCGGCGCGTTGCGGATACAGCAGCGCGTCCCGCAGCGTGCCGATCGGCAGGTACGGGCGCTGCGGCACGAACAGCACCTCCGCGTCCGGCAGGTACACCGTGCCGCGCGCGTAGGGCCAGACTCCCGCCAGGGTGCGTAGCAGGGTGCTCTTGCCGGCGCCCGAGGACCCGGCGATCAGCAGCGAATCCCCCCGGTCCAGCGACAGATCCAGCCCTCGCAGCAGCGCCACGCCATCCGGACGGTCGATCTCCAAATCGCGCGTGGCGGGTTGGGCCGCGATCTCGCGGCGGACTTGAGCGATCGCGGCGACGCGCTCGTCCAGGTCATCCACCGCTTCGGTGAACTGGGTCAGGCGCAGGGTCACCGCCCGCCAGGCGGCGATGCTCTGGTAGGCATCGATGAAGAACGAGAGCGAATCCTGGACCTTGCCGAAGGCGTTGCCGATCTGCATCAACTGGCCGAACGGCATGCGGGTGCTGAAATAGACTGGCGCGACCACCAGGTAGGGCACGATCACCGATACCTGGCTATAGCCGGCGTTGAACATATCCACCTTGAAGCCGGTGCGGATGATGCGGTGAAAGTTCTCGATCACCCGGCCGAACAGCGCACGGCAACGTTCATTCTCAACTTCTTCCCCGCCGTAGAGCGCGACCGCTTCGAGGTTTTCGCGCAGGCGCATCAGGTTGAAGCGGTAGTCCGCCTCGACCTTTTCCTGCTGGAAGTTGAGCGGAATCAGCCGGCGGCCGATCAGGTGCGTCAACCCGGTTCCGACGACGGCGTAGATCAGCGCGCCCCAGAACAGGAAGCCGGGAATCTGGTATTGCGCGTCGCCGAGGGTCAGCGGCAAGGTCGCGGAGAGATTCCACAGCACCACCGCGAAGCTGAGCAGGGTCGAAACCGCGTTTACCAGGCCGAAGAACAGAGTCATGGTCTGCTCGGTGAAGTTGTTGAGGTCGTCGGCGATGCGCTGGTCGGGGTTGTCGACCGGGACTCCCAGCAGTTTCAACCGGTAGAACGCCTTGTCGCGCAGCCAGGCTCCCTGATAGCGCGCGGTCAACCACGCGCGCCAGCGGATGCGCAACCACATGCGCAGGACGTAGCGCGCGCCGGCGATGGCGATGTAGGTCGTCGCCAGGATGCCGAAGGTCGCCAGCGCCGCCCAGAACGCGGCGGCGTCGTAGTTCTGCAAGGCGTCGTAGAACTCGCGATACCAGGTGTTCAGACGCACCGTGAGGTAGACCAGCGCGAAGTTGCCGGACAGCACTACAATCAGCAACAGCCAGGCGCTCAGCCGTTGTTCGGAAGTCCAGTAGCTGTAGATCAGACGCCAGACGCGGGCGACGTGGGCGCGGGTCAATGTTTGGTGTTCCATCAAGGCTCCCGAAGGGCGGTTCCAGTGAAAGCCGCGGTAGGGGGAATCGTATCGAACCGCGACCAAAAGACGCCCGTTTGGGCGGGCATCGTGGCGGAAGGTTCCCCAGGCGCGATCGTCGGCTCACGCGGAACGCGACCGGTATCGCCGGCAGATTGGGCGGTGGCGACCGCAGCCGAGCGCGCTATCGCATCAGCGCGCTTTTTCGCGATAAGGCTGAACATCGGTGGCGGTCAGGGTGTAGCCGGCGTTGGCCAGTTCGGTCGTGGCGCGCTGCACCGTCAACCTCCCCGTGACCCAAACCGGATCGAAAACCCGTTGAATCCGCGCGCCCGTCGGTGCTTCCACCAGCACCGTCTGGTTGAGCGGCGGCGGTGGAACATGGATGCAGGCGCCGATGTAGGGTACCAGCAGGAACCGGGTAGCGGTCTGCCCGTCGGTTTCCAGGGGAACGGCGAAGCCGGGCAGACGAATCCGGGCGCCGTCCAAGGCCGCGACGACCGGGGCCTCGTCCCAAAGTTTCCGCAATTGAGCCATGAGTTCCCGCGCCTTCGGATCGTCATCGGCGAGACTGGCGATGTCGATATCCTTGAACGGCGCACCCGGATCGAAATCGGCCGGCATCAATTCGTCCCATTCCAGGGTGCGCGCTTCGGCGGTGCGATCCGTGCGAGCGGATACGGTTGGAATCGCGTCGGATGGCTGAACCGATGCGGGCGGTTGGGGCGACGAATCGCAACCGACGAGCAGCGTCAGCAAGGCAAGGGGGAAAACGAAGCGGTGCATGGGTCAGATCCGGATGGTCATGCCGTCGGCGACCGAATAACGATAAGCGCGCCAGGCCGGAAAGAGTCCGGCCAGGAACCCGCAGCCCAGCACGGCCGCCAGGAGGATCAGTTCGTGGCTCGACGGCGGCCAACCGGCGATGGCCAGTCCCAGTCGGGCTTGAAGCATCGGCCCGGCCAGCAGCAGCGCCCCTTGGAGCAGCAACACGCCGAGCGCCGCGCCGGCCAGCGCCAGCGCCAGCGACTCGCCGAGCACCAGCGCGAAGATCTGTCCGGGCCGCGCGCCCACGGCCCGCAGGATGGCCATTTCCCGCCGCCGTTCGTTGAGGCCGGTCAGCAGCGCCGCGAGCATCACGGTCAATCCCACCAGCACCACCAGACCGGACACGATCAGCAGGGCATTTTCCGCCAGACCCATCAAATCCCAGAGCTGTTGCAAGGTCAGGCCCGGCAGGATCGCCAGCAGCGGTTCGGCGGCGAATTCGTTGATCTCGCGTTGCATTCGGAAAATGGCGGTCTTGCTCTTAAGGCCAACCAGGAAAGCGGTGATGGTCTTGGGCGTCAGGTCGAGCTGGCGCACCTGTTCGGCGGACAGGCGCAGTCCGGGAACGGGAGCCCCGCCGCGCCAGTCGGCGTGAATCGCCTCGATGCCCTCCAGGCTGACGTGCACGGTCTGATCCACCGGCGTGCCGGTGCGCGCCAGGATGCCGACCACGCGAAACGGCTTGTCGTCGTGCAACGCGAAACTGACCTCGCCGGCGCCGTGGGCGATGACGATGGACTCATCCAGCCGGTAACCGAGCCGGTCGGCGACTGCGGCGCCCAGCACGGCATCGAATACGCCCTCGAACTCGCGGCCCTCGGCGAGTCGCAAGGGCTGGTTGCGACCGTGGCGGTAATGCTCGAAATAGGCCCGGCTGGTACCCAGTACCCGAAAGCCCCGGTGCGAATCACCCAGCGACAGCGGCACCGTCCAGGCGACTTGGGGATGGGCGGCGAGGGTCCGATAGCTGGTCCAGTTGACGTTGTTGGTCGGATCGCCGATGCGGAACACGCTGTACAGCAGCAGGTTGATCGGACCGCCGCGCGCCCCCACGATCAGGTCGGCGCCCGACAGCGTGTTGGCGAAGCTGGCGCGGGCTTGGGTGCGCAGCCGCTCGACCCCGAGCAGCAGGATCACGCTCAGGGCGATGGCAAAGACCACCAGCGCGCTGGTGAGGCGACGGTTCCACAGGCTCTTGCCGGCGAGGGTCAGGATGGCCACGCTTCACCCCACGGACGGCGCGGCGTTGAGGGCGGGCAGTTCCACCACCCGGTCGAAGTGGCTGGCCAGCGAGCGGTCGTGGCCGACGAACAGCAGCGCGGCGCCGGCGCTTTCGCATTCGCCGCGCAGCAGCTGGACGAAATCCAGGCGACGGTCGGCGTCCAGGGCGGAGGTGGGCTCGTCGGCGACGATCAAAGCCGGGCGACCGATCAGGGCGCGGGCCGCCGCCACCCGCTGTTGCTGCCCGACCGACAGCTCGGCGGCGGCGCGACCTTCCAGACCGGGATCGTCGAGGCCCAGATGCGCCAGCAGCCGGCGCGCTTCGGCGGACACCGATCCGGCGATGGCGATGGCGCGGGCGCGACGGGCGGCCGAGAACCGGCACGGCAGCGTCACGTTTTCCAGCACCGAGAGATAGGGCAAGAGATTGAACATCTGGAAAATCACGCCCAATCGGTCAGCGCGAAAGCGGTCGCGGGCCGAACCGGAAAGCGCGGTCAGGTCGGCACCGAGCACGGCAATTTGCCCCTCGGTCGCCCGGTGGATGCCAGCGATCAGCGCCAGCAAGGTGCTTTTGCCGGAACCGCTCGGTCCGGCCAGAAACAGCCGTTCGCTCCCCGCCAGCGTGAAGGTGGGAATGTCCAGCACCCAGGGCCGATCCGGTCGCCAGCGAAACCGCAGCCCGCCGATGGCGATAGCCGGGATGGCATCCGCCTGGATCGCCGATGAGCCGGTCATGGCAGGGTGATGGTGTCCTGTCCCGGAATCAACCGCTGGCTCCGTTGCCCGGTGGAGGTGACCATTTCGACATCGAGCCGTTCCAATCGTGGTAACCGTTGGAACAAGAGAACCTTGATCTGCTTGAGCGCTTCGGGGCGTCGGCAGTCGAAACGGTAAACCACCTCGAAATCGGCGTGCGCTTCGCCGTCGGCATGATCGTGGTCAGCGTCGTGTTTATCGTGGTCGTGGCCCGCCGCGGGCCCGTCCTTCAGAAGTTCGCTGTCCACCGTGCCGGGCGCGGCGGTGCATTGAGCGGCGTCGGGAAGCGCCAACACCTTGCGTGAATCCTTCAGCATCGCCACGGCTTTTTTCACCGCTTCCTTGTGCTTTGCTTCTCGCGGCGCGTGCTCGAAGCCCACCACATCCATCGCCGGCAGGCGCAATTCGGCGTTCAGGCTGCCGCCTTCCAGAACCAGTTGCAGCGTCCCGGCGCCGTGGACGTGCGGTTCGGCGGCCAGAGCGTCGGGACCGCCACCCAACATACCGAGTGAGAACGCCGTGAAAACGGGGACGAGTCTTTTCATTTCGCGATCTTCGGATAAGGATTAAGAGACTGTAAAAACTCCCCTCCCTGTGGGAGCGGCGCGGTCGTTCCGCGAGCGGGGGGCGTCAGCCCCCTGTTTCGCGGAACGCGGCAAGGCGTCGTCGATAGTGGCTGGCGCGGAAACAGCGGACTCACGTCCGTCGCTCGCTGGCGACCCCAAGCAAGCGCGGCAATACGATAACCAATTCTCGAATTCGGTCAAGCGAAACGGGAATGTAGCAAGAATGTAGCGCGAGTTGGTGGCGCGTGTCGGAAGCCGCGACGATCCTTCATGCTCGGATCATCGTAATCCTTCGCCCCTTGGGGCTTGGGATTTGGACGCTGGAGGTGCGTTCCCGAATCGGCGGCTGGCCCGCGCGGCGGTCGAAAAGCACCAGCCAGCCGCCGTCCAGTTGCTCCAGGCCTTCCGCCAGCAGATCGGGTTCGCCCTCGCGCCAGACCTTGAGTTCGATCCCCAGGGTCACTAATGCTTGTCGCTGCGGACCGGACCTTTGGTGTTGAAAAAACGCATCGGCGGTCGAGGCAAGAGCGAATGCGGTAGCGTTAACGTGGTAGTGTGATAAATCGGCAGGTACGAACTGCGCATGATTAAAGGTTAAAGGTGGTCGCATGGAACTCATTCTGATTGGCGTCATCGCCCTTCTAACCTCCGGTTTGACGCTGTTCTCGGGATTCGGGCTGGGGACAATCTTGATGCCCGCGTTTGCGTTGTTCTTCCCAACGCCGTTGGCCGTCGCGGCCACGGCGGTCGTGCATTTCGCCAACAACCTGTTCAAGTTTGGCCTGATGGCCCGCCAGGCGGACTGGCGGGTGGTGGCCCGATTCGGCGTGCCCGCCGCGTTGACCGCCTTTATCGGCGCGGGTCTGCTGGCTGGGTTCGACCGGTTGCCTCCCCTACTCCAGTATCACTTGGCCGGCACGGCGCACGAAATTACGGTGGTCAAGGCATTGATCGGACTACTAATCATCGTTTTCGTGGGACTGGAGCTGTCACCGCGCGTCCGGGCGCTGGCGATCCCGGCACGATATTTGCAGCTGGGCGGGGCATTGTCCGGCTTTTTCGGCGGACTGTCGGGCCATCAGGGGGCGCTGCGCTCGGCCTTTCTGATCAAGGCCGGCCTGTCGAAAGACGCCTTCGTGGCGACCGGCGCGGTCTCGGCGGTCATCGTCGATTTCTCGCGGCTGATCGTCTATGGGACCAGCTTATTGGTCGACCACTTCGGCCGGTTGCGAGAACTGATGCCGGCGGTCGCGGTGGCTGTCTTGTGCGCGTTCGCGGGCGCGGTGATCGGCAAGCGCCTGCTCCAAAAGGCCACGTTGCGCGCGGTGCAGCGGATCGCGGCGGGCATGATGGCGCTGGTCGGCGGCGGCCTCATGACCGGGTTGATTTGACGGGCGCCGGTCCTCGGGCAAAAGGAACGGATGCGTCGCCTTTCAGGATATTACCGTGATACCGTCCCGATCTGGTCGCACCGGTTTTTACTTTGTCAGTGCGTAAGTCTTAGGCTACTGACAATGCACTGAATTCATTGCCCGGAGATAACCCTGATGATCGCGAGGTGCGCGAGGCCGCAAAACCGAATGATCGGCCCGATGAGCGTTGGACGCACCAG
The DNA here is from genome assembly GCA_029624675.1 of Candidatus Contendibacter sp. Classification (GTDB taxonomy): domain Bacteria; phylum Pseudomonadota; class Gammaproteobacteria; order Competibacterales; family Competibacteraceae; genus Contendibacter. Next base: position 88,258 of record JARSSP010000041.1, on the reverse strand, counting down.
CCTCCTGTTATTTACCCTGCTGCTCGCCCCGCTGTGGGCCGAGGCGCAGCCGGAGCGGGTAACGATCCAGCTCCCCTGGAAGCACCAATTCGAGTTCGCGGGTTACTACGCCGCCATCGAACAGGGGTTTTACGCCCAGCGCGGCCTTGAGGTGGAACTGCGCGAATACCGCGAGGGAATCGATGTGGTCGCGGAGGTTCTCGCTGGACGAGCCGACTTCGGCGTTACCGACACCAGCGTGATTCAAGCCCGCCTGGAGGGAGCGCCGGTCATCATGCTGGCCAACTACTTCAAGCGTATGCCCTTGGTGATTCTCGCCCGCCCCGGCATCAAACGGGTAGCTGACTTGCGTGGCCGGCGGCTGATGATCTCCACCAAGGATCTCCGCTCTCCACTGATGCGTCTGGCCTTTGAGGTTGAAGGGCTGCGCCCCGGCCAGGATTTCACCGTCATCCCCCACCGTTTCAATGCCGAACCTCTACTGAACGGGGAGGTGGATGCGATGGCCGCCTTCTACTCCAACGAACCTTTTTACCTGGAGCAGAAGGGGTTCGACTACAACCTCATCGACCTTTCCTCCTATCTGCGCAGTACCGGCGATGTTTACTTCTTCACCAGCAAGGCGCGGGCCGAGCAGGATCCGATCCTGGTGCGCAACCTGATCGAGGCGACCAGCGAGGGATGGCGCTACGCCCTGGCGCACCAGGAAGAGATGGTGGATCTGATCCTCAGGCAGTGGTCCCAGCGCAAGGAGCGCGAGGCGCTACTTTTCGAGGCCAAACGCACCCACGACCTGATCCGGCCCATGCCGCTACCCGTGGGCGCGGTCTATGCGGAGGCCATCGAGGAGGTGGCGGCGCTGATCCGCCGCCAACAGGGCCTGATTGACCGAGGCGAGTTGCGTGGCTTTTTCTTTGATGAGCGTTCGGCGCGGGCCGGAACACTCGACCTTAGCGAGTCCGAGCGGGCCTGGTTGGCGTCCCACCCGACCCTTCGCTATTGCTTCAATCCGTTGTGGGCGCCCTTCGATTACCTGGAGGGGGGCGAACACCGAGGCGTTTTCCGAGACTACCTGGATCTGTTCAGCGCTCGCCTGGGGGTTGCGTTTGAAGCGGTGCCCACGTTGGAGAGCGATCATGCCACAAATCTCTGGGTCAAGACCCTGAAGTACGCTCGCGAACGGCGCTGCGATTTTATCTCCGGTGCGGTGCGTACCCCCGAACGGGAGACCTATCTCAGCTTCACCAATCCCTATTTCCAGGTGACTCAGGTTTTGATTGCGCGATCCGACAAACCCTTTGTCAGCGGCATCGAAGCGATTCAGGACCAGCCCATCGGCACATTGACCGGGGCGGCCATCACCTCCACGTTGCGGCGCGACTTTCCGCGGATGCGACTGATGGAGATGGAAGAGAACCAAGCCGCTGACGCCTTGGCGCGTGGCGAGATCTACGCCTTTGTGGTGGCACTGGAACATTCGGCGCGGTTCTTGAACGAGCGACTGCCTAATTTCAAGGTGATCGGCAAGCTGGATTACCCCTACCCCATCTCGGTGGCGGTGCGCAACGACTGGCCGGAGCTACTCGCCAGCATGGACAAAGCGGCGCGCTCGATCACGCAAGCGGAGCATAACGAGATTCACCGTCGCTGGACCCGCCATACCCTCACTGAGCAGGTGGACTATCGTCTACTGTGGCAGGTGGTGGCAGGGGGCCTGCTGATCGTTGCCATGATGCTCTACTGGAACCGCAAGCTGGCCAAGGCGCACACCGCGCTGCGGGTCAGCGAGGAACGCTACGCCAATCTCACCCGGCTGATTCCGGTGGGAACGTATGCCACCCACGCTACCGGCCCGCATCTCGATGGTATTCGTTTCGACTATATCAGCCCCAAGCTTTTCGAGCTACTGGGCATGACGCCCCCCGCTGACGGTGGGCGCGGGATACACACGGAAGCGTTATTGGCGCGGATCCATCCCGACGACCGACAGGGTCTGATCGAGGCGATTCTGGCGACGATTCGCGATCCGCAACCCCTGCGCTGGGAGGGGCGTGGAGTGATCGACGGCGAGCAGCGCTACTTCCGTCTGGAAGAGTCCGCGCCTGATCCACGCCCGGACGGCGGCATCTACTCCCGTGGAGTGCTGATCGACATCACCGACCGCAAGCGGGCGGAAGACAAGCTTCGCCAACTCGCGCTGGCCATCGAACAGAGCCCCACCACCATCGTCATTACGGATCTTGAAGGCAACATTACGTATGCCAATCCGAAATTTGAGGAAACGACTGGGTATTCCATCGCCGAGGCTATCGGGCAAAACCCGCGAATTCTGAAATCCGGCCACACCACGGGGCGGGAATATGTCGAACTTTGGAGAACCATCCAGTCCGGCGGTATCTGGCGTGGGGAATTTCACAATAAACGGAAAAACGGCACCCCGTATTGGGAGCATGCCACCATCGCGCCCATTCTCGATGAAAAAAACCGCCCCACCAGCTTTCTGGCCATCAAGGAAGACATCACCGAACGCAAGCGCGTCGAAGCTGCCCTGACCGAAGCCAAGGCCGCCGCCGAAGCGGCCAGCGTGGCAAAGAGCCGTTTTCTGGCGACCATGAGTCACGAGCTGCGCACCCCGATGAACGGCATTCTCGGCATGGCGCAACTGCTGCTGTCCGACCCGCCGAGCGCGGCGCAAACTCAAGACTACGCCCGCACCATTCTCCATGCCGGGCAATCGCTGCTGGCTTTGCTCAACGACATTCTCGATCTGTCCAAGATCGAGGCCGGCAAGCTGGAGCTGGACGCAGACATCGTCGCCCCCACCGAAATCCTGCGGGAGACCGAGATACTGTTCGGCGGGATGGCGCGGGCCAAGGGACTGAAGCTCAGCGCCCGCTGGCAAGATCCCGGCGAACCTCGTTATCTGGGCGATCCACACCGGCTGCGGCAAATGCTGACCAACTTGGTCAATAACGCCATCAAGTTCACCGCGCAAGGGGAGGTGTGCATCGAGGCGCGGGTAGTGGAAACGCAAGGCGTCGACACGCTCCTGGAATTCGCCGTGCGCGACACTGGGATCGGCATCGCGGCGGATCAGCAGGCGCTGCTGTTCCAACCCTTCAGCCAGCTTGATAACTCCACCACTCGCCAGTTCGGCGGCACCGGCCTGGGGCTGTCGATCGTGCGCAGCTTGGCCCAGGCAATGGGCGGCGCAGTCGGGGTCGAGAGCGCCCCGGACCAGGGCTCCCGCTTCTGGTTTCGGGTACGGCTCGAACTGCTGCCGGACGCGAGCGACAGCCGCGCGCCGTCGCGCGCCGCGTCCCCACCGGCGGAGTTGGCGCGGTCGCCGCGCCTGACGGGGCGGGTACTGATCGCCGAGGACAATACGGTCAATCAGATGATCGTTGAGACCATGTTGCGGAACAGGGGACTCGCCACCCGAACGGTTGAAAACGGCCAGCGGGCGGTCGAGGCGGTGATAACCGAGGTGGACCCGATCGACGCCATCCTGATGGATCTGCAAATGCCGGTCCTGGATGGCTACGCCGCCACCGCGCACATCCGCGCCTGGGAGCAGGCCCAGCGGCGTCCCCGCCTGCCGATCATCGCCCTGACGGCGGACGCCTTTCCCGAAGACCGCGCCCGCTGCCTGAACGCCGGCATGGACGATTACCTGGCGAAGCCGGTGGCCATGGCCGACCTGGTCGCCGCGCTGGCCAAGTGGTTGCCGGTCGCCGAAACCGGACCCACCTGAAGTTCCCGCGCCAGAGACGCCTCCCCGGCCGCTGGACTGGCCGGCCGTTCGCGACCGGATCCAAGCTCTGCTGCCCTTACTGGAGCAGGGCAAATTCGACGCCCTCGACCGCTTCGCCGAACTGGAGGCGCGGGGCACCGGCACAGCGCTGGCCGACCCACTGGCGGCCATCCGCTCCGACGTACAAGCGTTCCGCTTTGAGCACGCCCGCGACGCCCTGGCGCGGCTCGCGGCCACACCCCCTGCCCCAGGAGCCTTGGCCTGATGTCGCCAAAAGCTCAACTCTTGCCCATCGATGACCAGCCGGCCAACCTGAACACCTTGGCGCGCGCGCTGGCCGAGCGGCCTCGCGCTGGGTGTGGACGACTTCATCGCCACGCCGGTGATCGTGCCGGTGGCGCAGGCGCGGGTGCGCAATGTGCTGGAGCGCCGCTCGAGGCGGCGGCGGAACAGGCGGAAGGTCAGCGGCAAGGCATACAGTCGCTGGTCACCATGGCCCTATACAGCGCCCGCGGCGCTCTCACCGGTTTTATCGGCTTCGACAGCGTGCGCGGAGCGCGCGCCTGGTCGGCCGAAGAATAGAACGCTGCCTGGGAGGTCCTGGGCCGGCTGATCGTTTGATCAGCGGGCTACTACCGCGCCCACCCTAAATCGGCGATTTCAGCGGGCGTGGCCACTGGCAACGACCTTCGTATCCGGCCTGGGCATTCTCCAGGTTGGCGTACACCGCATACTGAATAAGCTGTGCTTAACGGTGGTCGGCGAATGTTCGCGAGGTCGGCAGGGTTGCGAGGAAAGCGTGCGAGGGGTTTTCAAAGGCGCAGGCTCAGGGTGGATACTTGCGGAACCTGTCCCTGGTTTTAGAGGCTATGGGAAAAATAAACTCCAAGGCAATATCATGGCCCAGTGCCCACTCGCAACACCGAATTCTTTTTGCCAAGAGATGCTCATACCATGACCCATTTTCTCAACGACGGGTTGGCGTCCCCGCTGACCGACCGCACTTCGGCGACCGATGACCAGCGCATCGAGAACATCGTGCCGTTGCCGCCGCCCATGCACCTGATTCAGTTCTTTCCGATCAAGAACACGCCGGCCGAAGCATTCATTTCGGAGACCCGCCAGAACGTGCGCGCCATCGTGCACGGCGTCTCCGACCGGCTTCTGGTGGTCATCGGGCCCTGCTCCATTCACGATCCGGCTTCCGCGCTGGACTATGCGTCGCGCCTGAAGGCGGAGCGCGACCGGTTGGGCGAAGATCTCGAAATCGTCATGCGGGTCTATTTCGAGAAACCGCGCACCACGGTCGGGTGGAAGGGCCTGATCAACGATCCCTATCTGAACGGCAGCTTCCGGATCAACGAGGGGCTGCGCATCGCCCGCGACCTGCTCGTGCGCATCAATCAGGTGGGCGTTCCCGCCGGCTGCGAATTTCTCGACGTGATCTCGCCCCAGTACATCGGCGATCTGGTCTCCTGGGGCGCCATCGGGGCGCGGACCACCGAATCGCAGGTGCATCGCGAGCTTGCCTCCGGGCTGTCGTCGCCGGTGGGATTCAAGAACGGCACCGACGGCAACGTGCGGATCGCCATCGCGGCGATTCTGGCCGCCCGCCAGCGCCATCACTTCCTGTCGGTGCATAAGTCCGGACAGGTGGCGATCGTCGATACCCTGGGGAATTCCGACTGCCACATTATCCTGCGGGGGGGAACCCAGCCCAACTACGATTCGGCCAGCGTGGACGCGGCCTGCGCCGAACTCGCCCGAACCAATTTGCCCGAGCGGCTGATGATCGATCTCTCGCACGGGAACACGCCCGGAGGATTCCGGCGGCAATTGGTCTCGGGCGCGGCGGTCGCCGAGCAAATCGCCGCGGGCAGCGCGCGGATCATGGGGGTGGCGGTGGAATCCCATCTGGTCGAGGGCCGGCAGGATCTGCGCCTCGATCAACCCCTGGTGTATGGTCAAAGCATCACCGACCCCTGCATCGGCTGGGAGGATTCCGTGCGCCTGCTCGATCAACTGGCGCAAGCCGCGCGCGCGCGGCGGGCGCTGGCCAGGTAGAACGATACTCAACCACCACCAGATGGAAGCTGGTGGGTTGACTATCGGCGGACTAAACCGCCGACTGAAGAGCAGGCGGCTGGAAGCTAGTGGTTTGCACCACGGTCCAAGCGCCCTTCGGACGGGCTGAAGCCACTGATGGACAATCGATTTGTCGTGTTTTTACCGGGGTCGCGTCGAGAACGCGGCCGTTCGCGTTTGCGGTTCAGCGGCCGGCGGAAAGCGCGGGCTTCTGTAGCAGATAGGTCGGCGCTTCTGCCTGGGTCACTATGAATTCAGCAACGGTGCGTCGCGGGATACTGCCCACCTTCATTCCCGGGCGGTAGTCGACTTGCACCTTGGCCAGCCTCTTGGATGGGCCATTGGTGAGCCTCCCCGGCCGAACCAGCATCCAGTTGGGGCGGAAAACTGTACAAGGTGAAGGGAACCTAAAACTCTCGACCGAGCTGTGGCGCTCGACCGCCCCCTCGCCCACCGTACAGTTGGACAAAACGCTGTTGAATCCGATGAAAACGCCGTTACCCACCTTGCAGGGTTCGTGGACGATGGGGCGGTGGGCGACGGGGGTGTTCTCGCCGATTGTCATCGCCGCGCCGGATTTGGAATGGATGACCACGCCATCTTGGATGCTGGAGTTGGCGCCAATGACAATCGGCTCCATGTCGCCCAACGTAGCGCCAAGCCGACCGCTGGAACGAAGCAGGTCGGCTCGAGCGCAATGTTAAGCTTTACAGCATACGGGGGATTTGAGAGGAATGATGATGCAAGATTGGGTTTGGCCTCGAGAGATCAACGACATAACTGAATCGAGCCTCGAAATTGAGCAATTCGCCATCAACAATAAAACGCCAGTTGTAAATGCCGCTCAGCGAAAATATTGGGTTCTTTAGCTCTTGGACAATCAAAGTTTTCTCATGGAGTGCGATGCTTAGCTCCTCACGGCTGCCCAGCTTTTCAAAATACTCCCGCAGTTTATCTGGTGAATTCAGTAATCTATTGGAAAATGTTGGAATCAACACGGCTTTGCTGTCGTATAAACAAAGCAGGCTTTCAACATCGCCGTTATTTACGGCTTGCATCCATTTTTCGAGAACGTCTTGTGGAGTTTTCATTATTGCTTCCTCTTCAGTTTTGCGCGTTTTGTTTGCCTAACTTGTTCACTTCGTCGGCGCGGATCACGGCGTAAGGACCGATAAAGACGTTTTCCTGGACGATGACCTTGCCGCACAGGATGGCGGTTTGAGCGACGTAGGCGCTTTCGTGAATTTGCGGCAGGTGGCCGTTCGGGTTCTTGCGAATCATGGAGATTCCTCGGTTACTGGGAGCGAATGTCGTCGACATCAAACAGACTCAACGTGTTGCGCAGCCACCCTGCATCGATATCGCGAGTGATGAGCACCAAGCGGGTGCGATGATCGGCGCTCGGCCACGCATCGAGCAGCAGCGGCGGATGGAAGACGTGCTGGACGCAATGGACCACCAGCGGACCCGCCATATCGGTGATCCGCACGATGCCCTTGACCCGCAACAGATCCGGACCCTTGACGTGCATCAGGATGTCGAGCCACAGGTCAAACAGCAGGCGGGTGACGGGTTGGTCGAGCGTCAGACAGACCGCGCGAATGCGCTCGTCGTGGCGGTTGACATCGTGTTTGAGGTGATGAGGTGCCGAGTGATCGTGATGATCGTGATGATCGTGATGATCGTGCGCGGCATCGTCGAAGGCTTCCGCACCGAGCCAGTGTCGGACATCGTCCGCCTTGGTGGCGGGATCGTAAAATCCGGCGTCCAGGATGCCGGGAGCGACCACGCCTTGCAGGACGCGCGTGATAGCGGCGGAGGGGTTGAACGCGCGCAAGCGCCGCTCGATGCGCTCGACCGCGTCGGTTTCCGCCAGATCAGCTTTGGTCAACAGCAGGTGGTCGGCAACCGCGACTTGCTTGACCGACTCGAACTGGCGATCCAGGGTATCGATTCCGTTGACGGCATCCACCGTCGCGATCACGCCGCTCAAGCGATAGCGCGGCGCGAGCGCGGGAGCCGACAGCAGGGTGTGCAGGATCGGCGCGGGATCGGCCAGCCCGGTGGTTTCGATGACGACCCGGTCGAACCAGGTCTCGCCGCCACGAGCAAAGCGCCACGGCGCGTCGCGCAAGGTGTCCACCAGGTCGCCGCGAATGGTGCAGCACAGGCAGCCGCTCGACATCTCGACGATCACGTCGTCCCGGCCCTGCGCGACCAGCAGGTGATCGAGCCCGATCTCGCCGAATTCGTTGATCAGCACCAGCGTCCGCCGCAGCTTGGGTTGCCGGACGAGATGGTTGAGCACGGTCGTCTTACCAGTCCCGAGAAAGCCGGTGAGCACGGTGACCGGGATGCGGCGGTCGATGGGAGAGATCATGTGGTCAGAGGGCTTGCACGCTTTGCAGCCGTTCCCGCAGTTCCTGCGCCTCGATGCTCAGGCTGGCCGTGGGACGCGCCAGCAGCCGGGGCAGGCCAATCGGCTCGCCGGTCTCCTCGCAGAATCCGTAGCTGCCGTCTTCGATGCGGGCCAGCGCCTCGCCGATCTTTTTGAGCAGCTTCCGTTCCCGGTCCCGCACCCGCAGTTCGAGCGCCTGCTCCTCCTCAACGGTGGCGCGGTCGTTGGGATCGGGCAGGGCGATGGCGCCGTGCAGATGCTCCTCGGTCGTCCGGGCGTTGCGTTCCAGTTCCGCGCGCATGGCCAGCAGCCGCGCTCGGAAGAAGGCGAGTTGGGCGGCGTTCATGTAATCGGCTTCCGACATCGCCAGCAGCGAAGTTTCGTCCAGAACTGGGGAATTCGGTAACGGATTGCGTTGAGCCATGGCGTTTTCCTCTGCGAGATCAGCGATGGATCGTTGCCGATGCTTCTACCTTCCTCGACGCCGCGCGCCAAAGATTTCCGAAGGAAATCGATCATCCGACGGGATGAGCGGCAACGACATCGGAAGGGTGTCCGGTTTCTCCAACAGGGGTTCCGTAAGCGATGAGCGGGTCGTAGACTTTCACCGATTCCAGAAACTCCAGCGAGAAATCCGTCCTGCCGGAATCGTATCGCAGTTCCCGAAAAAAGCAGGATCGATAACCGACGTGACAGGACGCGCCGCCGGTCAGATCGACTTGGAGGAGGACGCAATCTTGATCGTCGTCGATGAGCAACCGCTTGACGCGCTGGCCTTGACCGGATTGCTCGCCCTTGCGCCAGAGCGTTTGGCGGGATCGGGACCAGTAATGCGCGTATCCGGTCTCGATGGTCTTCGCCAGCGCTTCCCGATTCATGTAGCCGAGCATCAGAACCTCGCTCGTGGCAGCATCTTGCGTGACGCAGGGGATCAGGCCCGCATCGTCGAACTTGGGCATGAAGCGGTTGCCTTCCTCGATTTCGGCAACGCGGCCCCGCTCTGGAAAATTCATCGCCATCCTCCTTCGATTCGTTGGGTGATCCGGTGCGTGGGTTTTGGATCTGGGCAGCCATCGCCATCGGCCGGATCGATTATTTCATGCAATTGAATTGCGCTAAAATCGCTAAGGCGAACAGTCCGGGCAAGTGCCCTGGATCGTGATTTCCGCCCGCTGGATGGTGTAGCCTGTCGGTAATCCCAGAATCAGCGCGGGGCGCAAGGTGTCGAGGCAAAGCACCTTGCCGCAGCACAGGCAGCGAAAGTGCGGGTGTTCGTGGCTCTCGTCGAGCATCGCGCCGAACCGCCAGGATCGATCCTCGCCCGCCACCTTGTGCGCCAATCCCCGCTCGACCAGCCATTCCAGCACGCGATAAAGGGTCACGCGGTCGCAGCGCTCGCCGCTGACCGCCACCTTGGCCGCCACCTCGTGATGGCTGAGCGCGTTCGGCGAATCCAGCAGCGTGGCCAACACGGCCAGACGCGCCGGCGTCACCCGTTGACCCAGCGTTTGCAGGCGCTGCCGGGCGGTTTCAGTGATCAGGAGGGATGATGCGGCTTCCTCGCTCATAGCGACATGAAAGCATAAATGGATAATAATATGCAACTTGATTGCATTTTTCTCTGTCTCTGGGTACTCTGTTTGGAGTTCGAGACTTTCCGAGAAATCCAGAGAGTTTCGGAAGAGTTAGGGACGATCCAAGTTGCAATCAGGTTTGCTGCACTGTAGCATTTTGATCTGACGGTTCCCCAAGTGGGATGAAAAGGGAACACGGTGTGCGACCCCTCCATTCGGAGACGCCCGCACGCAAGCCGTGGCTGCCCCCGCAACTGTACGCGACGAGCCGACGCTCACCACACGCCACTGGTCACGCTGAACGACCGGGAAGGCCGAGCGAAACGCCCTGACTCGCGAGCCAGGAGACCTGCCGTCACCGCGTCACCTACCTTTGAACGGGGTGTTTCGAGGGTGCGGCCTACCGTTTGGGTGACGCCTCGTGCGTTGCTATGCGTAGAGTCCGTTGACCGGTGACATTCTTCTGCTTTCAGATGTCCAAAACCTGCCGTCGCGCTGGCCTCAACCTGCGCTCGCCATCCTTTTGGGCCACCGTTTCTATCCTCGCGCCTAGCAGACGCTGTTTCCATTTGTTTCCGACAAGTGCTAACGGAGTCTGTCCATGTCTCTCAGTTTTATCCGCGTCCATTTTCAATCGTTAAAACTCGGCACGTTACCGCGACACAGCGCCGGCCTGTGCTTAGCCGGTCTGTGCCTGGCGTCGCCGCTGGCCGTTGCGTTCGACACCGATTCCGCAACCGATACGCTGCCGGAAGTCATGGTCACTTCGACGAAAATCGATGTGCCGGCTCAATATTCGACTCAGTCAGTCACCATCATTACCGAGGAGCAGATCAGGGAGAGAAACTTTTCGGATACCACCGAGATATTACGCCAACTGGGTGGTGTCCAATTCAAGAAAGCGGGCGGTCCCGGTCAATTCAATTACCCAAAAGCCCGGGGACTCCCCAGCGCGTATTTCCTGGTCGTGGTGGACGGGGTCAAGATCAATGAGGGACTCTCGTCCGGCGTCGGCAACTTTATCGGTCAAATCAACCCGAAACTGATCGAACGGATCGAGATTCTGCGCGGCGCCGAGGCCGATTTATACGGCGCCGACAGCGTCGCGGGCGTGATTGTCATCACCACCAAAGGTCCGCTGCCGGGTATGCAACCTGAGCTCGGAGCGGAGTACGGTTCCCTGAACTGGAAACAGGGCTATGGTTCGCTGCGCGGTACGCAGGGCGATTTTGGCTACTCGCTCAATCTCGCTTACATCGACAGCGATGGGGTCCATGATCACGAGTTCTACCGGAATTTCTCTCCCCAACTGAAAGTGAACTACAAACAGGGCAATTGGCTGTCCGTGGAAGGCAGCGTGCTCTACATGGACACCAATTTCAATTACGCCGAACTCCGGGAATCCTATGCCAAGGATTCGCCCGCGACGCCGTGGTGGGCGTTTCAGTTGCCCGATCCCAACCAGTACAACCAAACCCAGCAAACCATCGGCGCGCTCACGGTCAAGAACCAGTTGACCGACAACCTGCGCCAGAAAGCGCTGCTCGGCTGGACCCGGAAAAAGAATTCCAATCGAGACGCCGACGATGGTTTGCTGGGATACGTACCGGCGCCGACTGACGATTTCACGCTCGATTACACGAACTTTTACCGTCGGGGCGAGCCGGTGCCGGTCTACGACACGGGCAATGGTATACCCTATTACAATCAGAACGAAAACCTCCAGTTCGATTACAACCTGCTATTCGATTCAAAACTGTCGGTGGGAAAAAACACCATCCTGTTCGGCTACGAGTATTACGGTCAGCAGGGTAAAAAATGGGGCTTGTATGGTGATCTCGACGCTGACAACCATACCAATTCCTTTTATGTCAATGATGTATTGACCTTGTTCGACGATGCCCTGGTCCTGCGCGCCGGCCTGCGCTACGGCCAGGACGATGCATACGGCAACCACACCACCGGCAAGATCGGGGCGTCTTACACCTTCAGGGATGTCGATACCACCCTGTACGCCAATTACGGCACGAGTTTTAAAGCCCCCAGCTTTTTTCAACTGTTCGACCCGAAATACGGCAATCCAGACGTACAACCGGAAGAAGGTCGCACCGTCGAGGCGGGTCTGCGCCAGGCATTTCTCGGTAAACGTTTGAACTTCGAACTGACCTATTGGCATACCCAACTGGACGACATCATCACTTTCATTGGCCAAGTCAATCCGGATGGCACTTATGGAGGAACCTACATCAACCGGGACAAGGGTCAAAGCCAGGGTGTGGAATTAGTCGGCAATTATTGGATCGACGAACACTGGAGTTTGAACGGCAACTACACCTACACCGACTCTTGGAGCGAGAAAAACGGCAAGCAATTTCGGACGGTGCAAGTGGCCTACAACACGGCCAACCTGGGTTTGACGTATCAACAGGATCGCTACTCGCTCGGCGGCAATGTCTATTACGTCGGCCCTCGCTTGCGCTGGAATGGCGACAAGGAAACCGACAGCTACACCAGCGTCTCGGTGTTCGGTCGAGCCAATCTTAACAAGGAGTTCACGGTTTATGCTCGGATCGAAAACCTGTTCGATCAGGACATCGTGGAAGAGATCGGCTACGAACAACCCGGTCTTTACGCCATCGCGGGGCTGGAATGGAAACTGTAGCCCTTTATCTCGATCAGGCGGACGCTATCAGTCTGGCGACCGCCGCCATCCTGCTGATCATGTCGATCATGACCTGGTCGGTGATCCTGCTGAAATACCGATACAAGCGTCGGCAACGGGACGCCGAGCGGCGCTTTCTGGAACGGTTCTGGCAGCATCCCGAACAGGCCGAAACACTCGACGCGCACCCCGATCATGCGTTGGGACGCCTGGCGAACGCCGGGCTTGGGATCGCTCGCCACTGTTCCCGGTCGTCCCGCCCCGGCGATCTGGACGGCGTCGTGACCCGCGCTCTGCGGCAGAGTCTCGACGCGGAAAGCGCCGCGCTGGAATACGGCTTGACCGTGCTGGCTTCGGTCGGCAGCACCGCGCCCTTCGTCGGCCTGTTCGGCACGGTTTGGAGCGTCCACCGCGCCCTGCTGGCCCTCGGAACCAGCGGTCAGGCCACCCTCGACCAGGTGGCGGGACCGGTGGGCGAGGCGCTGATCATGACCGGCGCGGGACTGGCGGTCGCGATTCCGGCAGTGATCGCCTACAACCTGTTCACCCGCGCCAACCGGCTCCGGCTGCTGGAGCTGGATGGGTTTGCCTATGACCTCCACGCCTTCCTGCTCGTCGGGATGCAGCCACCGCCGCACCCAGCCCCTCCACCGGCGGATGAACCCGTGGCGGCATTGGCGACTTGCACGGAGCGTGGCTGATGGCGTTCGGCAGCTTTCAACACGGCCGCCACGCGCAACCCGTGGCCGAGATCAATACCACCCCTCTGGTCGACGTGATGCTAGTGCTGCTGGTGATTTTCATGATCACCTTGCCGCTCATCACCCACAGCTTGGCCGTCGATCTGCCCGAAACGGACGCCAATGCGCCATCGACGGCGGCGAACCCCGCGCCGGTGGAATTGGGTATCAACGCGGACGGGCAACTGTTCTGGAATGGCGTCCCTTTGAGTCAAGCCGATCTCGAACTGCGCTTGCAGGAAGCGGCGCGTGGTGAACCCAAGCCGGAACTGCATTTGCACGCCGACAAAAGCACGCCCTATCAGCGCTTGGCCGAGGTCATGGCCGCCGCGCAGCGCACCGGCCTCACCCGGATCGGGTTTATCACCGAATCCAGAACACCCTGAGAGCGGCGGCGATCATGCGCCCTACCTTCAGCCAGCAGACCGTAATGGCGGGTTTGTCGGCGCTCGCGCATCTGAGTGTCGCGGGTTTAGTGCTGGCGTTGGCCGTACCATCGCCGCCCACGCCGCCGAAGCCGTTGCCCGTGACCGTGACGCTGATCCCGACTGGATCAGCGCCATCCGCCGCCGCTGCCGCGCCGGGAGCGTCCGGGACTCCGTCGGCGTCCGAGGCTCCACCCGCAGCCGCGCCGGCGATGGCGCCCGAGGTCGCGCCGCCGCTCCCGCCGCCGTTGCCTCCCGCCGCCGTCGCCCTCGCGCCTTCCAAGCCGGAGCCAAAGCCGGAACCCAAACCCAAGCCGAAAACGGAGCCAAAGCCGAAACCCAAAGCGGAACCCCGGCCAAAACCCGCGCTGGCGACCAAGCCGCCGCCAAAACCGCTCGCACGCTCCACGCCGACCCCTCAATGGCGCGAAGCGGGCGCAACGACGACGACCCTATCGTCGCAAGGTTCGATGATGAGTCCAACCGGTCTGGGGATGGGGGCGAATAGTGGTACCGCACAAGCCAAGGTCGGGTCGGGTTCGGGGCTTCAGGGGATCGCGCCAGATGGACGTGACGCGGGCGACAGTCAGCCGACGCCCGCGTATCAGCCCAAGCCGACCTATCCCGCTTTCGCGCGTCGTCTGGGGCACGAGGGCCGGGTCGTCATCCGCATTCAGGTGTTGTCCTCGGGCGCGGTGGCCGCCGCCAGCATCGAACGCAGCAGCGGCTACGCCGTGTTGGACGAGGCCGCCCTGGCGACCATCAAACGCTGGCGGTTTCGTCCCGCCCAGCGGGCCGGCCAGCCGGTGGACGCCACGCTGAACGTACCGATTACCTTCAAGTTACAGGAACAAGGTTGATGCCATGACGCTCCCGCTGCCGATCATCTCCCCGAATCGCCAGACCTTACCTGCTCTTCGCCGTATCGCTTTCGGCTTGCTCTGCGTCCTGATTCTGGCGGGCGCCGCTCGCGCCGGAGAACCCGCCGCGCCGCCGACCGCCAGCCGGACCGGCGATTGTCTGGAACGCTACGATCCCGCCATCGACTACTTCCCGGAAAAAGCCACGCTGACTCACGCCAAGGGCTTTACCTTGGAGTATTTCAAGCACTACAAGGTCGTGACGGTGACCGCGCCCTGGCCAGACGCCAGGGAAAGCTTCCGCTACGTGCTGGTCCAGTGCGGCGCGCCAGCTCCCGAAGGTTTCGCCGACGCCCAAGTCATTCAAATTCCTGTCCGCTCCATCGCCATCCTGTCCACCACCCATTTGCCGCATTTAGAGCTATTGGAGGCACTGGATCGGCTGGTCGCCGTCAGTTCCTACGAGAACGTCTATTCGCCGGCGGCGCGTCAATTGATTACCGCCGGCAAGGTGGCCGAAGTCGGGCGCGGCCCCAGCGTCAATCTCGAAAGGATTCTCGATCTACGCCCCGATCTGGTCACCGCCGTGGGCCACGACCAGCCGCAGTACAACACCCATCCGCTCCTGCGGAATGCCGGCGTCAATGTGGCGATCAATTCCGAGTACGTGGAGCCAACCCTGCTGGGCCGCAGCGAGTGGCTGAAATTCACCGCCGCCTTTCTCAACCGGGACGGATTGGCCCAGCGCCGTTTCGCCGCGATGGCGGAACGCTACGCAGCGCTTGCCGCTCAAGTCCGCGATGTGCCCGCCGCGCAAAAACCCTCGGTCTTCGGTGGCTTTCTCCATCGCGATGTCTGGTACGTACCCGGCGGTGACAGCTACATCGCCCGACTGGTCGCCGATGCCGGCGGTCGCTATCTCTGGGCCGACGATACCCATCAGGCCAGCATCCCGCTCAGCTTCGAGGCGGTGTTCGAGCGGGCCGGCGACGCGGAGGTCTGGTTTATCAGCGATCTGGACTGGTTCAAGCGCGCGGATTTGCTCGCCGCCAACGAACGCTACGGCGCGTTCAAGGCGTTTCGCGACGGCCGGGTGTACAACCAAAACGCCCGCCTGAACGAGCACAAGGCCAACGATTACTGGGAATTGGGAATCGTCGAACCCGACATCGTGCTGGCCGACGTGATCAAAATCCTGCATCCCGACCGCCTGCCCGAGCATCAACTGAAATATTACCGGTGGTTGCCATGAGCGCTGTGATGGATGCTGCTCTCCCGCCGACGGGCACGGAAGTCAAGTTGCGCAGTGAGGGCTGGCGTCTGGCCGTTCTCGCCGGTTTGGTGCTGGCGCTGGTCGGCGCGTTTTTGCTGAATCTGGCCCTGGGATCGGTGCGCATTCCTCTGAGCGATGTCGCCGCCGTCCTGACTGGCGGGGAAGCCAGCAAAGCCAGTTGGGCCTACATCGTCCTGGAGTTCCGCTTGCCCAAGGCGCTCACCGCCGTGCTGGCCGGTGCGGCGCTGGCGGTCAGCGGTCTGCAAATGCAGACGCTGTTTCGCAATCCGCTGGCCGATCCCTACATCCTCGGCATCAACGCCGGGGCCAGTCTGGGTGTCGCGCTGGTGGTGCTGGCCACCGGCGCCGCCACCGGTTTTCTGTCCAACGTCGGCCTGCTGGGCGATCTGAGCCTGATCGCCGCCGCCATCGCCGGCGCCGGCCTCGTCACCGGGCTGGTCATCGTCGCCGCCCGCTGGCTGCGCCACGCCATGACCCTGCTCATTCTCGGCCTGATGCTGGGCTACGCCACCGGCGCGGTGGTCAGCATCCTGATCTATTTCAGCGTCCCGGAGCAGATTCAAGCCTACATCAGTTGGACCTTCGGCAGTTTCGGCGGCGTCACCGGGCGGCAATTGGCGATTCTGGCCCCGGTGATCGGCGGTGGCCTGCTGCTGGCCGGGCTGTTGACCAAGCCGCTCAACGCCCTGCTGCTGGGCGAAGCCTACGCGCGCAGCATGGGCGTCAACGTCCGGCGCGTCCGGTTCTGGCTCATCGCCGGCACGTCGGTGCTGGCCGGGGCGGTCACGGCGTTCTGCGGTCCCATCGCCTTTCTCGGTGTGGCGATTCCTCACCTGTGCCGCGCGCTGTTGCGCACCTCGGATCACCGGGTTCTGGCGCCGGCGACGATGCTGATGGGTGGTTTGGCAGCTTTGCTGGCCGATCTGGTGGCCGGCGTGCCCGGCAGCCGATCCGTTCTACCCCTGAACGCGGTGACCGCCTTGCTGGGTGCGCCGGTCGTGGTGTGGATCGTGTTGCGCCGGGATGGCCCGCGTTCGGATTTCGCGACTTGAAGGGACCCGCGCCATGCTCGAACCCATTTTGGAAACGAACGATCTGGCCATCGGCTATTCCGCCCGCCGTCGCCCGCCGCGCCTCGTCGCCGAATCGATCACTCTCCGGCTATGGCCGGGGGAACTGGTCTGTCTACTGGGTCCCAACGGCGCCGGCAAATCGACGCTGTTGCGCACCCTCGCCGGAATGCAGTCGCCATTGCACGGCGGCGTCCGGGTAGCTGGCGCCGATCCTTACCGCTTGCCGCCGCGCGAGCTGGCGCGGCTGTTGGGCGTGGTCCTGACTGATCGGGTGGAAGTCGGCGCGCTGTCGGTCCGCGCCCTGGCAGCGCTCGGCCGCTATCCGTATACCGATTGGACGGGCCGCCTGACACCGCAGGATGAAACCGTGATCGACCGTGCTCTGGCGGCGGTCGGCATCGCGGCGTTCGCGTCCCGGCCAGTCAACGAACTGAGCGACGGCGAGCGGCAAAAGGTCATGATCGCCCGCGCGCTGGCGCAGGAGCCGAAGCTGTTGTTGCTGGACGAGCCGACGGCGTTTCTGGACCTGCCGCGCCGGGTGGAATTGATGGGCATCTTGCGCCGCCTGGCGCGAGAAAGCGGACGGGCCGTGCTGCTGTCCACCCATGACCTGGATTTGGCCTTGCGCGGCGCCGACCAACTCTGGTTGTTCCAGCCGGGCGGGTCGATCCGGGTCGGCGCACCGGAGGAACTGGTGCTGGATGGCGCGTTTCAGGCCGCGTTCCACGGCGACGGCGTCGTGTTCGATCCTCATGCGGGCGCGTTCAAATTCCACCATCCGCCAGTCGGTCAAGTCGATCTGGTCGGCCACGATTTGCCGACGCTGTGGACCCGGCGTGCTCTGGAGCGGGAAGGCTTCGTCGTCAACGGTCATGACGGACCTCGATCAGCGGTGCAGGTCGAGGTGCTGAATCAACAATGCGGGCAAACGCTGTGGCGCGTTCGCCATGTCGAAACGTGGCAGGACTTTCCGACCTTATCCCAGGCGATGAGCGGCGTGAAAGCGTGCCTGTCCCTACCGATGACAGAGTGACGCGCGTGGATATCGATTCTTCCCGATGCCTGCTGTGCGGGCATCATGACGTTCAACCTCGCCCACGCGATTGAGACCCGGAATGCTGCTCGACGAGACCGACCACTACACCCTGCGCCGGCGGGGCCGTTTCCTCGCCGCCGCGTTCAAGCGGCCGCACCGGGTGCTGAGCACCTGCCCGGTCAACGGCGGGTTGCGCGAGGACTTGACTCACATCGCCAACCACCAGAGCTGCGAGGGCATCGCTCACAGCTTGTCCATGGGTTTGAAGCCGGATGTTCGCCACGCCGCTGCCTGCGCTGAAGCCCATCTGCCGCTTGCCACCACCGCGCTGATGAGCACCGCCGCCAACATGCAATGCGCGGTCGTGACCCGCGGGACTTACGCGGAGCTGACCGTGCAGGTCGTTGCGACTGCCGGCGTGCTCGGCAACGCCACCCGCGCCGGCGATCCGGCCGGCTGGCACGAACGGCCGGGCGGCAGTGTGCGGGTCGAACGATCCGTGGTCACCGCGCCGCCCCCGGAAGCCGGGTCCGGCACCATCGTGACCCTGGCGTTCATCGACCAGCCCTGTACCCCGGCCTGCCTGGTCAAGGCCGCGACGATGGTGACCGAAGGTAAGAGCGCGGCGGTGCTCGATTTGCGGATGCCCAGCCTACAATCGCCGGGGCTGGCCACCGGCACCGGCACCGACCAACTGGCCATCGCCGCGCCGCTGGAAAACGCCGACGCCTGGGCGCGGCATTGGGCCGGCAGCCACAACACCCTGGGAGAACTGCTCGGCCGGGCGACCCACGACGCCGTGACCCGCTGCCTGCTGTTGCAGAACGGATTGTGCCCCGAATTGCGGCGCACGGTCTGCGGCGCGCTAGGCCGGCACGGCTGCGACGAGGCCGCGCTGCGCGCCTGCGCGGAAGCCGAACTCGACGCCGAATCGGCGCGACTGTTCACCGCCAACCTGTTGGCTCTCATCCACGACCCGCAGAGCGCCGCCGCCGCGTATTGTCTGGCGGAGAGCGTCGATCTGGCGCGGGCCGGCATCCTGCATCCGGAAGTCGCGCGGGAAGCGACCCTCAATCAGGCGGCCCTGCTGGCGGCGACGGTGGCAGTGCGACCGGAACACTTCGCCGAGTTCCGCGCGGCGCTCGCATCGCGCCAGGATGCCGGGCCGGGCGCGCTGGCGGCTTTGGCGATGGTCTGGGGATTCGCGCGCAAATGGAGCTGATCCCCCACCTCGCGCTGATTCTGGCCGCCTGCCTGCTCGATGCGGTCTTCGGCGATCCGGTTTACCGCTGGCATCCGATCCGGGTCTTGGGCGCCTGGAGTCTGTGGTGGGAGCGGCGGCTGTTTGCCGTCGGCCTGAACGGCTATGGGGGCGGCGCGCTGCACTGGCTGCTGGTGGTCGGCGGTGCGTTGGCGGTCTGGTGGGGCGTGCGTCAGGGTCTCGGCCGGATCCATCCGGGGGCAGCCTGGCTCTGGGACGTGTTCCTGGCCTACAGCCTACTCTGTCTGCGCGACCTGCTGGCCCACGGCCGGCGAGTGCTCGACGCCCTGGACGATCTGCCGACCGCCCGCCAGCGGTTGAGTATGCTGGTCGGTCGGGACACGGCGACCTTGCCGCGCGACGGCGTCGTGCGCGCGACCATCGAAAGTCTGTCGGAGAATCTCACCGACGGCGTGCTGACCCCGCTGTGGGCGCTGTGCCTGTTCGGGCTGCCGGGCTTGATCGCGGTCAAGGCGGTATCCAGTCTCGATTCCATGGTGGGGTACAAGAACGACCGTTACCGGCACTTCGGCTGGACCGCCGCCCGCTCGGACGATGGGGTTCACTGGTTGCCCGCGCGCTTGTCCGTGCCGCTGATTGCAGCGGCGGCGGCTCTCCTGCGCCTGCATCCCCGGCTGGTATGGCCCGCCGCGCGGCGCTATCACGCCTTGCTGGCCAGCCCGAATTCCGGCTGGAGCGAGGCCGCTTTTGCCGGCGCTTTGCGGGTGCGGTTGATCGGGCCGATCAGCTACGGCGGCGCACGGGTCACCGAGGCGTTCATGGGCGATCCCGACTGGCCCGCCGATCTGGGCGGCGCCGATCTGCGCCGGGCGTTGCGGCTGGTTCTGGTCTGCGGCCTGCTGGCTCTGGTCGCCGGTCTGGCGCTCGCGCCGCTGCGCGTGGCGATGCCGTGGTGAGGAAGGCCCCATTTCCATGGCAAGCCATGACCCTTTTCAGCTTTTTTCCCATCGGCGATGTTTGAGATGCAATCCGAGAACGATGTACCCACGCCGTTGCTGGCGACCATCGCGGCGATCAACGCCTCGGGCATTTATACGACTGTCGTCAGACATCAATCCGATGTTCCGGGGAGGGCAGAAGAGAAAACCGGAGCGACGCGGGTTCGTTCCCTCCCGGCGCTTTTCTGGTTGAGCCACGCCGACATGCGCCGGCCACAAGAGGGGCTTTATGCCGAACTCTTGCAGGCGTTGATGACCAGAAGCGGCATCGCCAGCCGGCGGTTTGCCGCCGCTTCTTTTCTGCTGCGTTATGGCTGGTCGGCTGGCGCGGTGATTGCGCCCTTGCTGATGGACCAGCCGATACCCTGGTATGCCGCTGAAGAGGCCGATCTGTGTTTTGCGGACAATACCTTGTTCCAGGCCATTTGCCTGAATAGCGACGGCTTCATCATCGACCGGGATCATTGCTTCAGCGCCCACCCGCATTGCGTCTTGAACTCTTCGGACCCAAACGCGGCGATCCGTCTGGTGGCCGATCAGCTTGCGGGCCATGCGAAACCCGTGGTTGAGGCATTGCACCGATGGTCGGGCTTTTCCCGCAAGGCCTTGTGGGCGATGGTCAGTTCGTCCTGGGTCGGGCAGATCATCAACATCAGCAAGCGATTCCATCTGCCCGAAGACCAGATCAGGCGGTATCTGACCTTCTTCTATGACCAGTGGCGGCCGCTGGCCGACTCGCTACCGCATTGGTACTTCATCAACGAACAGGGAAAAGACCATTGCTTCCATGTTCGCGCCAGTTGTTGTTTGTATTTCAAAGGCAAGAACCGCCATTTTTGCGCCAGTTGTCCGGTGATCGAGGAGAAAGAGCGAATCGAGCGCAATCGGCGATGGGTTCAAAAATACGGCTGAATCATTCAACCATCATTCTTGAAATCTGGAGGAGCGATGAGCAAGGCATTTCCCTGGCACACAGCGCGGGGCGACGATGGCACGACCGGCTTGCTGGGCGCCGGGCGGGTACCCAAACACCACCCGCAACCGGAAGCCTTTGGCGCGGTCGACGAGGCCGGGTCCATGATCGGATTCGCCCGCGCGCTGATCGATGATCGTGAAATCAACGACCTGCTGGTGCAGGTTCAGCGGCATTGCTACGGGTTGATGGCCGAGCTGGCGGCGACCCCGGACGCGCAGGCCAAGTTTCGGCAGATCGGTTCCGAGCAGGTCGCCTGGCTGGCTGACATCACAGACCGATTCGGCCAGCGCGTGACCATGCCACGGGAATTTGTGATCCCCGGCGACACGCTGGCCGACGCCGCGCTGGACATGGCGCGCACGGCGGTGCGCCGCGCCGAGCGGTGCGTCTCGCGGCTGGTGGCCGAGGACATGATCGAAAACCCCGATCTCCTCGGCTATCTCAACCGCCTCTCCTCGCTGCTGTTCGTATTGGGACGCTACATGGTCGCGCGGACGGGCGAGAACCCGATGACATTCGCCAAGCGGGAACTGCCGGAATAACTGTCGAGTTCACCCCTGCAACCGCACCCTTCCCGTTTCTTCCAACCTCCAAGGAATCACTCGCATGACCCGATCCACATTGATCACCGAACCCGGCAACGGCACGCTGGAAGTGTTTACTCTGCCGACTGATACCGAATTCCTGCTCACGTTGATCACCGACATCTTTGAGAACTACTGGGATCAGATTCACTTCGGAGTACTGATACAGGGAGCGGCCTGGGAAGTGCGCGCCCCCAACGCGCCCCAGCGGATTAGCTTGTCGGACGGTTACCTAACCGTGGATTTCGGCCACTGGCATTTCCATCTGTGCATTGGCGAGTATCGGGGCCCGCGCAACCATCCGGTATCGGAGGAACTGGCGCGACATCGCCGCACCGCTCGCGCCGAACTCTACCGCCGTCTGCGCGAGGACGGTTGCCCCAGCAGTTGGGGACTGCGGCTGTTCAACGGCAAGGACGAACAGCAGATGACGGTTTTCCTCCCCAGCCCCTACCTGACCGTCGAACAGAAGGTTTTGAAGGAACCGCGCTGGGAGCATCTGGCGCTGTGGGACCATCTGCGCCAGACCTACCTGGGCCTGGACCCCGATCCGCTGGATCGCGAGGCCAGCCGGCGGGTGTGCGGTTGACAGCGGACCGCTCCTGATTTCCGTGACCAGCACTTGTATTTCTTCCCTATGTCAACCCGGGTTATTGCGGCAATTTGTCGCATATTCAATCTCTTGTGCGCGCTATAACATGATTCGGCCTCGCGGGCCGTCAGGGTCCGGGTGTTGGCATACGGCCGCTATCCGGGGCACCGGACGCGCGGCCGGACGATAAAAAACACGTTCGGGAGATAGGAATGAATGCTGCGATCAAGATGATGTGGCTGATGACCCACATCAATATCGGCGCGACGCTGGCGCTGGTTGCATGGATGTTCTGGCCCCATCACGGCAGCGCGCCGCAGAACGACTCGTCCGCGCTCGCGGTACCCACCCATACCCAGGTCGCGATCTCCTCGCAGAAGGAGTCGCCATGAAGCGCTGGTACTCGCCCCGAGGCGCCAAGCGCGGCTTGTGGCTCGCCGGGCTGGCGGCCCTGCTGTGGCTGTCCTGGGCGGCGGGCTTCACGCTGGGACGCGCCCAAACGGTTGCCACCCCCTTCTCGATCCTCCATTCGTCACCGACGAGCATTGATCGGGGTTGCTCCGAACGGCCAGAAGCGCGGGTCGTCGCTCACGGCGCGGAAAGCCTCAAATAGGAAGAAACGGCATGGGGAGCCCGGCGCACCGCTGCGGAGCCTCCCCGACAAGTTCCACCGAGCCACCGACGAGGATCTGATTGCCGCCTTTCTCCGCGGCCCGTTGAAGCATGGCGCCGTGCCCTATATGCCGCGCATCGACTTGCCGGAAGAGGAGATTCGAGCCATCGCCGGCTATATCGCCGCGATCAACGCGGGCAAGGACACGGCCGTCGCCAGCCGCGCCGAATCGCCGCCGGTCGCGGTCGCGGATACGAGCAGACAGAAGGAGTGAAACCATGGATATCGGATTCGTGATGAACACGATGCGCGACCCCGCCGGCGTCCCCGCGCATCCGGTGCTGTTCCAGGGACTTATGGTTTTTACCTGGGTCTTCCACATCGCTTTCGTGCAGTTGACGTTGGGCGCTGCGGCGCTCGCCATTTACGCCTTCCGCAAAAAGGCTTTGCGCGCCTATCGGGAGGGCACTCGTCAGGACCCGACCATGACGGCGATGGCCAAGCCCCTTTCGGACGCCGACATCGCCAATCTGGCCGCCTTCTTTAGCCTGCAATCGCGGACGAGCAACGACCAAACCGCGGCGCGAACGCTGGAAACGCGCTAGCGGAGCAAGCCGGCGGGTGTGCGGCGGGTCAGCAGCCGCCAATCCCGAAAGAAAGCGGAGGGACCGGGCAAGATGGCCCGATCCCTCCGCAACGACTTGAGGCCGAAAACGTCGGCGGATCGCTACCAGCTCATCGTCTTGGTGCCGTCCTTGAACAAGGCGCCGCCGGTCAGCTCCGGTTTGCCCACCTGAATGCCGGGCAGCAGGTCGGCCGTTTCCACGCCGTAGTGTTTCATGCACATCGGACAGGCGATGACGGCGGCGCCTTTGCCCATCAACTCGCCCAGAGCTTTCTGATGCTCGCCGTATTTCGCCGCATGGGCCTTCGAACCCACCAAGACGCCCTTGTCGTTGAGAAAAATCGTCAGCGGGTGCCCCCGCTCCATTTGCGCCTTGCCAAACGTGATCGCCATGTTGGCGCGGTGAGCGTCGTCGGTGGTCATGTTCACGAACAGGGGATCGGTATCCCCGGCAACCGCTCGCGTGGTGATGCCGCCGGCCAGCAACGCCAAGACGACCAACAACGTGGTTAAGGCTTTCATCCGTGCCTCCTAAATTAAGCGGGTTGAGGAAAATGTGACGGGTTGGTTCCCGTAGAATCCGATTCTATCCGAACACGCGCCTCGCTAAACAACCGGCTTTGCCGCGAGCAACCCGCACTCATCGGTCGGTTTCCTGGAGTTGCTACTGCATTTTGACTGCAACCAGAATCTGGCCTATCATTTTTTTATGCAGTATTTTATATGGTGCATTTTTTCTCGCCCGCGTGCTGGATGAAAAAGCGACTGCTCGACATCGCGGAATTCCGCACGGGCTATCAATTTCGGGGGAAGGTGCAGCCCGACCCGGCCGGGACCGTTCGGGTCGTGCAGATCAAGGACATCGACCCTGACTTGCGAATTCGCGTGGCGGACCTGGTGACGGTGACCCTCGACCGGCCGGAGCCGTACCGTATCCAGGCCGACGACGTGCTGTTCCTAAGTCGCGGGCATCGGCTTTACGCCGTCCTGGTTCCCGAGGTGGAACCGAACACCATCGCCACCGGCTACTTCTTCATCCTCCGGCCGAATCCCCGCATGGTGCTGCCGGCCTATCTCGCGTGGTCGCTGAACCAGCCCGACTTTCAGGAATCGCTGCGGCCCTTTCACCGGGGCAGCCACGTTCCGATGGTCTCCCGCACCGATGTGGAGGAACTGCGAATCGAGGCGCCGCCGCTCGACGTGCAACAGCGGATACTGACGCTCAACGGCTTGCTGGATCGCGAACGCCGCCTGTGCGCGGCGATTTTGGAGAAGCGCCGCCTGCTCGCTCAGGCCGTTTCCCGGAAGTTGATGCAATAAGGACGATTGACATGGCTAACGGTTTTAACCAGGACGAAATCAACGCGATTGTCTGGAAGGCGTGCGATACCTTCCGGGGTGCCGTCGATCCGTCCGAGTACAAGAACTACATTCTCACCATGCTGTTCCTGAAATACCTGTCTGATCTGTGGAAGGACAAGCAGCGGGAATTGCACGACAAATATCAGGGCGACCCGGAGCGCATCAAGCGGGCGCTGAATCGCGAGCGCTTCGTCGTGCCCGACGAGTGCGATTTCGATTACCTCTACGCCCATCGCGACGCCCCGAACGTCGGCGAACTCATCAACGTGGCGTTGGAGAGGATCGAGGACGCGAACAAGGCCAAGCTCGAAAACGTCTTCCGCAACGTGGATTTCAACTCCGAACCGGCCTTGGGGCAGACCCGGGAACGGAATCGGCGGCTGAAGCATTTGCTGGAAGATTTCAACGATGCCCGGCTCGACCTGCGGCCCTCGCGAGTCGGGCACCGCGACGTGATCGGCGACGTGTACGAGTACCTCATCGGCCAGTTCGCGGCTGGAGCGGGCAAGAAGGCGGGCGAGTTCTACACGCCGCCGGAAGTCTCGACGCTGCTGGCGAAGCTGGTCCAGCCGAAGGCGGGCGACCGCATCTGCGACCCGGCCTGCGGCTCCGGCTCGTTGCTGATTCGCGTCGCCCGGGAGGTGAAGGACGCGGACGACCAGCCGAGCAGGAATTTTTCGCTGTTCGGCCAGGAATCGAACGGCAGCACCTGGGCGCTCTGCCGGATGAATCTGTTCCTGCACGAGCAGGACGCCGCCCGCGTCGAGTGGTGCGACACGATCACCAATCCCAAGCTGGTCGAGGATCGCTCGCTGATGAAGTTCGACGTGGTTGTCGCCAATCCGCCGTTTTCGCTCGACAAGTGGGGCGCCGATTTCGCCGGGCACGATCCGCATCGGCGGTTCTGGCGCGGCATCCCGCCCAAGAGCAAGGGCGATTACGCTTTCATCACCCACATGATCGAAATCGCGCTCGCCGACGATGGCCGCATCGGAGTGATCGTGCCGCATGGCGTGCTGTTCCGGGGCGGTTCGGAAGGGTTGATCCGGCAAAAGCTGATCGAGGAGAACCTACTCGAAGCGGTGATCGGCCTGCCGGCGAATCTCTTTTTCGGCACCGGCATCCCGGCGGCGATACTGATTTTCCACAAGGGCCGCAAGACGACGGACGTGCTGTTTATCGACGCCAGCCGCGAGTTCGCCGACGACAAAAAGCAGAGTCGGCTGCGCCCGGAGGATATCGAGAAGATCGTCGGCGTTTATCGGACGTTCGAGAGCGTGCTGAAGTACGCCTACCGGGCCAGGCGGAAGGAGATCGAGGAGAACGAGTTCAATCTCAATATCCCGCGCTATGTGGATACGTCGGAGGAAGAGGCGGAAATCGACATCGCCGCGTTGCAAGCGGAGATTGAGGGGCTGGAGGTGGAGCTTGCGGAGACGCGGGAGGAGATGAAGCGGTTTTTGGTTGAGTTGGGGATGGTCCGATGAATGATGACTGGAAACATTCTTATCTCGGTAACCACATGCAACTCCTGACGGGGTTTCCATTCAGCAGCGAGAAGTACACGGACTCCTTGGTATCCGTCCGACTGCTTCGTGGCGACAATATTCGGCAGGGATACATCGACTGGACCGATGCAAAGAAGTGGCCGGTTTCAGAACTGGATAGCCTTCGCGCATACTTACTTCAAGAAGGCGATGTTGTTCTTGCGATGGACCGTACTTGGGTCAACGCTGGACTAAAATTAGCGACGGTTACTCGTGGAGATTGCCCTTGTCTGCTTGTGCAACGAGTGGCACGCATACGTGGTCGAGATGGAGTTACCTCGCAGTTTCTTCGCCATACGCTCGAAAGCCATAATTTCACTGAATACGTCAAATCGGTACAGACAGCGACTGCTGTACCGCACATCTCAGCTAAGCAAATTTGCGATTTCCCTATCCTAATCCCGCCGTCCGACCAGCAAGTTGTTATCTCCGGCTTGTTGGATCTATGGGATCGCGGCATTCGACAGTTGAGCGACCTGGTCGCCGCCAAGATCCGCTTTAAGCAAGGGCTGATGCAGCAACTTCTGACCGGCCGGCGGCGGTTTCCGGAGTTCAGAGTAACGGCTTTCAACGAGCATCACGTTGGTGATGTGCTCAAAGAGACATTTCGCCCAGTCGAATGGGATGAAGAAGAGTTGTACCGACTCGCTAGCATTCGACGGAAATCCGGCGGACTCTTTTGGCGAGAAGCGCTTCTCGGCAAACAGATCAAAGTCAAGAAACTCCACTCTCTGTGCCAAGGAGATTTTCTGATCTCGCATATTCAGGCTGCATATGGAGCGATGGGGTTGGTCCCAACGGAGTTTGCTGGCGGCAAAGTATCCAATATGTACACGATTCTCACACCCAATGACGAGAGCAGGATCGACATGCGATACATCGATTACTTGTCGCAGATGGAGCGGATGCGACATCAAGCCTATCTCGCCTGTAATGGATTCTTTGCCGAGCGTCTCCGCTTGAATTTTGACCCCGCAGAGTTCCTCAAGCAGACAATTCTCCTACCTGAATCTTTCGATGAACAGAGCAAAATTGCCGATGTGCTTGACACGCTTGTGTCGGAAATCAAAACCCTTCAACGGGAGCTGGACGCCCTCAAAACGCAGAAAAAGGGCCTGATGCAGAAGCTACTGACGGGACAGGTGAGAGTGAAACTGCCGGACCCTGTTTGAGACCCCGAAGGGGTTTGATCGCAAAGCCCTGGGCAACGCCCTGGGAAAAGAAAAAACGGGCCACCAAAAAGAATTTACCCCGAAGGGGTTGCATCAATGAATCAAGAGAACCCGACATGCCACAGTCGCTCGCACAGATTTACGTCCACATCGTGTTCTCGACCAAGTACCGGGAGCCCTTCTTGCTGGAACGCACCGTTCGCGAGGAAATGCACAAATATCTTGGCGGTGCATGCAATCAGCTCGACTGTCCAGTTCTCTGCGTCGGTGGCCCCGAGGACCATGTGCATATTCTCTGTCGGCTGGGCCGGACGATAGCGGTGTCCGATCTTGTCAAGGAGCTGAAGCGTGAATCGTCAAAATGGGTGAAGACCAAGGGCGTCTCCTTGAACGATTTTCATTGGCAAAATGGTTACGGCGCCTTCTCGGCTAGCCCCAGTCATGTGGAGATACTGCGGATCTATATCGCCAACCAGGAAGAGCATCACAAGAAGAAGTCATTTCAGGACGAATTTCGGCGCCTGTTGAAGAAATACGGTTTGGAATGGGATGAACGGTACGTATGGGACTAGATGAAACCCCTTCGGGGTTTGTCCTCGTCGGTTTTCAATTTTCATCTTCAACTTTCGGCCCAATACCCAGGGTGCTACGCGACCCTGGGCTTTGAGGTCAAACCCCTTCGGGGTTACGGGACTGCGTTGAGGCACGGCGGGTGCTGAATTTGAGTGCAAGGCGGTTTTACATGAACGACGATCTCCCCTCCTTTCTCGAAGACCACATCTCGCAAATTCCGGCCCTGCAACTCTTGCAGAATCTGGGCTGGCGCTACCTCACGCCGGGCGAGGCGGTCGCGCTGCGGGGGAGAAAGCCGGGCAACGTGCTGCTCGAATCGGTGCTCGTCGAACAACTGCGCAAACTGAACCGGATTCGCTTCAAGGGGGAGGAGTACGAGTTCAGCGAGGCCAACATCCAGACCGCCGTGCAGGTTCTGAAAGACGTGCTGTACGACGGACTCGTCCGCACCAACGAGAAGATCTACGACCTGCTGATTCTCGGCAAGAGCCTGCAACAGACGATCTGCGGCGACACCAAGAGCTTTCCGCTCCACTACATCGACTGGAACCCGGACACTAGGCTGACCTCCAACGTCTTCCACGTCACCGAGGAATTCGAGGTCGAACGAACCGCCAGCCACGAGACCCGGCGACCCGACATCGTGCTGTTCGTCAACGGTATTCCGCTCGTGGTCATCGAGTGCAAGCGGCCCGACCTTAAGGACCCCATCGCCGAGGCGATCAGCCAGCACCTGCGCAACCAGCGGGACGACGAAATCCCCAAGCTGTTCCTCTACGCGCAACTGCTGCTGGTCCTGTCGAAGAACGAGGCCCAATACGCCACGACCGGCACCGCCGCCAAGTTCTGGGCGGTCTGGCGGGAAGAGGTGGATCGCGAACTAGCCCCCTTGATCTCCCGGCGAAAATCGAAGCAAGAGGATGTGGGATGGTTGATGCAGCGGTTTCAGTCGATCAGCGAGGCGCAGGCGGACTATTTTCGCGGCCCGCGCGAGATCACGGCGCAAGACCGCGCCCTCTACAGTTTGTGCCGCCCCGAGCGATTACTGGACCTGACCTTCAATTTCATCGTGTTCGACGCCGGCGAGAAAAAGATCGCCCGCTACCAGCAGTACTTCACGGTTCGCAACATCCTCGAACGCATCCAGCAGCGGGACGCCGACGGCCGACGGCTCGGCGGCGTGGTCTGGCACACCCAGGGCAGCGGCAAATCGCTGACGATGGTCATGCTCGCCAAGGCCATCGCCCGGCTGAACTTGCCGGACTACAAGATCGTCCTCGTGACCGACCGCGTGGACCTGGACGACCAGATTTACCGGACCTTCAGCCATTGCGACCTGGAACCGCACCAGGCCCGCAGCGGCAAGGACCTCGCCAAGCAGGTCGCCGGCCCCAAGAGTCGCGTCGTCACCACGATCATCGACAAGTTCGAGAACGCGGTGCTCAAGGCTAACTTGCGCAACGAGAGCGACAACGTGTTCGTCCTCGTCGATGAGAGCCATCGCGGCCAGTACGGCGCGATGCACGGCCGCATGAGGAAGGCCCTCCCGAACGCCTGCTTCATCGGTTTCACCGGAACGCCGGTGAGGAAGAAGGAAAAGGACACGATCAACCGGTTCGGCGGCCTGATCCAGCCGACCTACTCGATCCGCCGGGCCGTCGAGGACCGGGCCGTCGTACCGCTGCTCTACGAGGGGCGGGATGTCGAGCAGCGCGTGGACCGCCAAAGCATCGACCGCTGGTTCGACGTGATCACCTCGAACCTCACCAAGGAGCAGAAGGCGGACCTGAAGAAGAAGTTCACCACGACCGATCAACTGAACAAGGCCGAACAGAAGGTCCGCGAGATCGCGCTCGATATCAGCCTGCACTTCCGCGACCACTGGCAGGGCACGCCCTACAAGGCCCAACTGGTGACGCAGGACAAAGCGACGGCCCTGCTCTACCAGAAATACCTCAATGAGTTCGGCATGGTCTCGTCGGACGTGCTGATTTCCGGCCCCGACGACCGCGAAGGCAACGAAGAGGTGGACGAGGAGCATCTGCCCGCCGTGCAGCAGTTCTGGAAGAAAATGATGGCCCGGCACGGCAGCGAGGAGCAGTACAACAAAAACCTCATCAACGGCTTCAAGAGCGGCGACGATCCGGAAATCATCATCGTCGTGGACAAGCTGCTGACCGGCTTCGACGCCCCCCGCAACACGGTGCTGTACCTGACCCGGCAGCTTCAGGATCACACGCTATTGCAAGCCATCGCCCGCGTGAACCGGCTCTGCGACGGCAAGGACTTCGGCTACATCATCGACTATCGGGGCGTCTTGCAGAACCTGAACCAGGCGTTCGACCTGTACGGCAAGATGGAGGAATACGACCAGGCCGATCTGGAGGCGACGCTGACCGACGTGGCCGAGGAGATCGACAAGCTGCCGCGTCGCCATACGGACCTGCTCAATCTGTTCCAGGACATCAAGAACCAGCAGGACGAGGAACAGTACGAACGGAAACTGGCCGACGCCGCCCTCCGCGAGCGGTTCTACGAGCGCCTGCGGGATTTCGGCCGCTCGCTCGCCATCGCCCTGTCCTCGACCCGGTTCGTGGAGCAGACGCCCGACGCGAAAATCGTGAAGTACCGCAAGGACTTGACGTTCTTCATGAAGCTGCGGACGGCGGTCCGCCGGCGCTATGCCGAAGTCGTCGATTTCAAGGAGTACGAGGCGAAGATTCAGAAGCTGATCGACACCCATGTCTCGACCGGCGCCGTCGAGAAGGTGACGGCGCTGGTGAACATCTTCGACCAGGACGCCTTTCTCCAGGAACTGGAGCGACTGGAAGGCACGGCGTCCAGGGCCGACACCATCGCCCACCGCACGAAAAAGACCATCGAAGAGCGGATGGATGAAGACCCCGCGTTCTACCGCAAGTTTTCCGAGTTGCTCGAAGCCGCAATTCGCGCCTTCCGGGAGCAGCGGCTGGCGGACCGGGATTACCTGGCCAAGGTCTCCGAGATCGCCGACGCGATCCGCACCCGCAAGGACGACAATCTGCCGGCGTCGATCCGCCAGCGGGAAGTCGCCAAGGCGTTCCATGGCGTCGTTCGCGAAGCGCTGGCCGCGCATCGGACCGACGGTGGTTTCATGGAAAAGATCGCCGAGGCGGCAATGGCCATCGACGACACCATTCTCCGCGAGCGAATCGTCAACTGGACCACGAACGCCGACGTGCAGAACCGGATGCGGAACGACATCGAGGACGCGCTCTTCGACCTCAAGAGCCGCGCCGGGCTCGACCTGAGTTTCGACGAGATCGACGCGATTCTGGAAAAGTGTCTCGACATCGCCCGGCGCCGGTATCCCGGATGATCGAGAGCGGCCAACCGGACGGCGGCTACGTGCTGGATTTCGACGGCGAGCGGATTCCGTTTCGCATCGAATACCGCCAGCGCAAGACGCTCGCCATCACCGTGCATCCCGAATTGCGGCTGGAAATCGTGGCTCCGGAGGGGACGACGAGCGAGCAGGTGCTGCCGCGCGTGGCGAAGCGCGCGGGGTGGATTCTGCGGCAGTGGCGGTATTTCGAGCAGTTTCTACCCAAACACCCCGGTCCGCGCTTCGTATCCGGCGAGACCCACCGCTATCTGGGCCGGCAGTACCGACTCAAGGTCCACGAGGGGTCGCCGGAGACCGTGAAGCTCGTCGGCGGATTCCTGCACGTATGGACCGGCGACCGCAACCAGGCAAGCCACATCGCGCAACTGCTCGACGGCTGGTATCGCCAGCACGCCGAGCGCGTGTTTCAGCACCGTATGCGGCTATGCCTGGAACGATGCCCGCCGTTGCGGCCGCCGCGCGAACCGAAACTGATGATCCGCCGCATGAGGCATCGCTGGGGGAGTTGCACCAGGGCAGGCCACATCGTGCTGAACCTGGACCTCGTCAAGACGCCGATCCACTGCATCGATTACGTGCTCGCGCACGAACTCTGCCATTTGCGGATTCACAACCACAGCCCGGCGTTCTATCAACTGCTGAGCCGCTGCATGCCCGACTGGGAGAGCCGAAAGCGCCGGCTGGACGGGTGTGAAGCGTAGAAAGGCCAGCATATTCCTCTGTTCCTGTTCGAAATCCCCAACCTCCTTCACGAAAGCTGTCGATTACACATACACATCAGTCTCTTTCGGGGGTTGTCGCGAAGGCTAATTTTTCGCCATCGCCGCCGCGAGCGCGGGCACGTTGTAGCGGAACAGGCCGAGGTAGCTGTCGCCGGGCTGACCGGCCGGAGCCAGAGCGTCGGAGTACAGCGTGCCGCCCACGACACCGCCGGCCTCGTCGGCGATGCGCTTGATCAGGCGCGGGTCGCTCATGTTTTCCACGAACAGCGCCCGCGTCCCTTCCCGTTTGATTTGGCGGATCAAGGTAGCGATCTGTTTGGCGGACGGTTCGTTTTCGGTGTTCCAGCCCACCGGGGCCAGAAACTCCACCCCATAGGCCGCGCCGAAGTAGCCGAAGGCATCGTGGGAGGTGATCACCTTCCGCTTGGCGGGAGGAACGGTCGCCAGTTGCGCCCGCACCCATTGATCGGTTTCCTGAAGCTGCGCCCGATAGGCTTCGCCGCGTTTTTTATAGGCCTCGGCATGGGTCGGATCGACCTTGGCGAGGGCGGCCATGATGTTGTTCACGTAAATTTGACCATTCGCCAAGTCCTGCCAGGCATGGGGGTCGATCTCGCCGTGATCGTGCCCCTCGTGGCGATTCTTGCCGTGGTGCTGCTTGGTCTGTTCATCCTTGTCCTCCGCCATTTGCCGGGGCGTGACGCCCTGGCTGGCGACCACGATCTCGCCTTGATAAGCGGCTGATTTGACGAGACGATCCATCCAGCCCTCGAAGCGCAGGCCGTTGACCACCACCAGTTGCGCGTTGCCCACCGCCTTGGCGTCCGCCGGCGTCGGCTCGTAAACGTGAGCGTCGCCATCGGCGCTCACCAGCGTGGTGACGGCCACATCCTCGCCACCGACGTTTTTCACCAGGTCGGCCAGAATGCTGAAGGTGGCGACCACCCGCAGGGGTTCCGCCCAGGCGACCGGAACGAACAGGACGAGAGCCAGAACGAGGCATTGGGATGAGAAGCGCACGAGAACCTCCCGAAATCAGGTTTGCAGATGTCGGCGGGGCAGAAAGCGGACGATCAGGCCATCCCGATGCCCCAGAACGATGGAAAGGAGATAGGCCATCCCGGCGGTCAGGATGATGGCGGGGCCGGACGGCAGATCGTGGTGATAAGACAGCAACAGCCCGACGTAACCGGACAGCACGGCGATGCCGGCGGCCACGGCCGCCATGCTCCACACCTCTTGCGCCCAGAAGCGGGCGGCGGCGGCGGGCAGCATCATCAAACCGACCGCCATCAGCGTGCCGAGGGCTTGAAAGCCGGCCACCAGGTTGAGCACGACCAGGACGAGGAACAGCAAATGGTAAGCCGTGCCCCGGCCCCGAACCGATTGCAGGAAACCCGGATCGAAACACTCCACGATCAGCGGCCGATAGATCAGCGCCAGGGTCAACAGGGTCAGGCTGGCGATGCCGGCCACCAGCAACAGCGAGCGGTCGTCCACCGCCAGGATGGTCCCGAACAGGACGTGCAGCAGATCCACGCTGCTGCCCCGGGTGGACACGAGCAACACGCCCAGCGCCAGCGAAATCAGATAAAACGCCGCGAAGCTGGCGTCCTCGCGTTGCCCGGTGAAGCGGGTCACCAGGCCGGCCAGCAACGCCACCGTCAAGCCGGCGGCAAAGCCACCCAGGCTCATGGCGGTCAGGGAAAAACCGGCGATCAGAAAGCCGATGGCCGCGCCCGGCAGCACCGCGTGCGACAGGGCATCACCCATCAGGCTCATGCGCCGCAGCGTCAACAGCACCCCGACCGGGCCGCAACCCAAACCCAGCGCCAGACAGGCCACCAGCGCCCGGCGCATGAAGCTGAATTCCACGAACGGGGCGAACAGCCCATCGATCCACCCGCTCATGGATCGACCGCGCACGGTGGGGCGCTCTCGTCCCAGGCTTCGGCCATCCGGCGAGCGCGTCGCAGATTATCCGGCGTCAGCACTTGGGCGGTTTGGCCCCAGGCGATGCCGGAGCGGGCCAGCAGCAGGGTTTCGGGGAAATGGGCGCGGACCTGTTCCAGGTCGTGCAGCACGGCGATCACGGTGCGTCGCTCGGCGTGCCAGGCGCGCACCACGTCGAGCAAATCGGCCGTGGTCCGGGCATCGATGGCGGTAAAGGGTTCGTCCAGCAGAATCAGCCGGGCGTCCTGCAACAGCATCCGCGCGAACAGCACGCGCTGAAACTGCCCCGCCGACAGGCTGCGGATCGGGCGCCGTTGAAAATCGTTCAGCTCCACCGCCGCCAGCGCGGCGACGGCCTTGGCTCGCAACTCGGCGGTCACGGCGCGCAGGGCGCCGATGCGTCGCCAGTGGCCGAGCAGCACCACGTCCAGGACGGTGATCGGAAACTGGCGGTCGATCTGGGCCTGCTGGGGCAGATAGGCGATGTCGGATCGCGCCAGGGCCGCGTGATCGATCCGGCCGGTGGTCGCCGGCAGCAGGCCCATGATGGCTTTGAGCAAGGTGCTTTTGCCAGCCCCGTTCGGCCCGACGATGGCCGTCAGCGAACCGCTGGCGAAGGCGCCGGAGAGATGATGGACCGCCGGATGGCGGTCGTAGCAGACCGTCAGATTGTTCAGACTGAGGGCGGCGGTATTCATGGCGAGTCAGCGCAGCGCCCAGGCCACGGCCAGCCAAAGGCCGATCACTAAAAGACCCGCCGCCAGCAGCCTGTGCGTGGCGCCGCTGGCCAGCAGACTGAAGGAAAAAGGCCGCTTCATCGGGCCAACTCAAAGGCGGCGACCGCGCCGTCTTCGCCGCCCACCGCCAGCAACCGCTCTCGGGGACGCCAGGCCAGCGGTTGTAAATCCGTCATGTTGACAGTGATGCTGTTTGCCGGAGACCCACATCGGGGCGAACTTGTCGCGGCGTTTGGATTCATGGGCACGGGTGATGGCTCGGTCAAGTTGAGATTGGGTTCTCCGTTTCGGAATACGATAATCAATTCTCGAATTCAGTCAAGCGGAGCGCGAACATGGGCTATTTCAAGCAAGCGGCAACGCTTTGATCAAGCGAAAGCACGAGACAAAGCACTACTACTCTTCTGGCAAAAAGGCTACCAAGCCGCTTCGCTGGTGGATCTGCTTGAAGCGATGGGCATCAGCCGCAGCAGCTTCTATGCCGCCTTCGGTGACAAACGGGCCTTGTTTCTGGCGCGCCTGGATTTGTTTGCCGAGCGAACCCAACAGGTGCTTCTAAGGGCCAGGGCTGAGAAGGCGCCCCTTGATGCCCTGCAATTTTTCTTCGAGAGACGCCTGAATGGGCCGGG
Organism: Candidatus Contendibacter sp.; assembly: GCA_029624675.1. GTDB lineage: Bacteria > Pseudomonadota > Gammaproteobacteria > Competibacterales > Competibacteraceae > Contendibacter. Next base: position 52,667 of record JARSSP010000041.1, on the reverse strand, counting down.
GCGCCACAAAGCCAGCCTGGGCTGTTTGCTGGTCAATACGGTTCTGGAACTGGCCGGAGTCGACGACGAACTGAGCGATCGGGCCAGCCAGCATCTCGCCGCCATCCAGCGCCTGTTCGAACAATGCCTGTTGGAGGCGGGGTGCGCACCCTATCGCGCCAAGGAATTCGCCTCCATGCTGATGCTGTTGAACGATGGTGTACCCTTAGGGTCGCTGGCGAGCGGCGGACGTAAGTCCGCTGTTTCCGCACCCGCCAAGATCGCCGACGCCTTGCCGCGTTCCGGGAAACAGGGGGCTGACGCCCCCCGCTCGCGGAGCGACCGCGCCGCTCCCGCAGGGAGAGGGGATTTTTGTACAGCCTATGAAATTACCCACTGTCCCGGCTTAATGTGGATACCGGGTGAACTCGAACACCGCGACCGTGCCATCCTCGCCGCCCACCGCCAACAGCCGATCCCGGGGATGCCAAGCCAGCCGTTGGAATCCACCGCGCAGCGCGCCCTGCCACAGCAACCGATAGCCGCGCTCGTCCAAATCCCAGACGAGAAGATGTCCGCCCTGGTCGCCCGCCGCCAGCCGATGCCCCACCGCTTGAAAAGCCAGTTCGCGGACGGCATCGGACGGACCCTCGATGTTCAGCGGGGTAGCGCCCGTGGGCGGACCGTGCTCGAAATCCCAGAGCGTCACGATTTCGCGATCCGCCGTGGCCAGCCAGCGCGAGGCGCGGTCCCAGGCGAGCGCCCGCACCTTGCTCGCATACCCGCTCATCTGAAAATCCCCAGCACCCGGCCAAGTCCAACAGCGCAGGCTGTTGTCCTGACAGCCACAGGCCAAATAGCGGCCGTTCGGCGACCAGCGCGCGTTCAGCAGCGGAGACGGATGCGGCAGAATTCGCTCCTCGGGCGACTCCGGCGAGCACCAGTCCCACAAGTGGATTTTGCCGAAGGCCGACGAAGCCAGCAGCGGTTGCTGGGGATGCCAGGCCAGATCGGTGATCGTGCTGGCGTGCGGCTGGGTGGCGCGCAGCAGTTGACCGTCGAGATTCCAGGCGCGCAACTCTTTCCCGGCAGCCGTGATCAGCAGGGCGGCGTAGGGCGAGAAACTGACGCCGCCGACCCAGTCGCTGCCGGCGGCGAGCCGCTGGCGTTCCTCGTCATCGTTCGGATCCCAGACGCGGGCGCACCCATCCTGACCGCCGCTGGCCAACCGACGACTATCCGGCGACCACGCCAGTTTCAGCGTCCCCCCGACGTGTCCCGGCCACTCCCGGCTAACTTCGCCGGTCGCAGTTGCGATCAGGCTGATCGGACCGCTGACCGCCGCTGCCGCCAGCCAGCAGCCATCGGGAGACCATGCCAAGTCCTGAACGCCATCGGCCAGTTCGACCGCCCAGCGGATGCGAGCTGCGGACGTATTCTCGCCGCTCATGTCCGGTCTCAATCAAGGCAGGCGCGGAAGCCGGCGGTCAAATCCGCGCGATCCAGATCGCGGCCGATGAAGATCATCTGGCTCAGGCGCGGCTCCTCGGCTCGCCAGGGCCGGTCCGCCTGCCCGTCGAACAGCATGTGCACGCCCTGAAACACGAAGCGGTTGGCGTTGTCGGCCAAGTGCAGCACGCCCTTCATGCGGAAAATGTCCGCGCCCTTGTCGCGCAGCAAATCGCCCAGCCACCGATTCAACTTGAACGGATCGACGGGGCGCTCCTCGACAAGGCCGACCGAGGACACCGAATCGTCGTGGGTATGGCCGGCGTTATAGGCGTGTGCGTAGAGAGGTTGCAGCGGCTGGCCGTTCGGGTCGAGCACTCGCAAGGCGAACTCGTCGGGATGATGCTGGGTGAAAAGCGCGACGTGTCCCGCCGCGTTCGGCCGGAGCGGGAAACGCTTGAAGCCCGGCTTTGCCGCCAACCGCAACCGGTAGTGGTGGGCGCCGGGTTCCAGCGCGTCGCCGGGTTGCGCCGCGACGGCGGTCGTCGAAAAAAGATGGGCCGCAGTTTCTCGCGCCGTGACCAGGGCATCGTGTTCGGACACCGGCAACAGGACGGCGCTCATGTCGGGGTCCGGTCCGTCTTCCAGCACCAGCGCCGATTCGCCGGTCGGCAGGGCATACCAGCCGCCCCACTCGAAGGGATATTCCGGTTCCAGAAAAGCCGGATTGAGGTCGAGCGCCCGCTTCAGATCGAAACCGCCGAGATCGAGCACTTGACCGAGATCGACCCGCGCCATCCGGGCGCGCTGGATTTTCGCCAGCCCGTTCATCGCCCGCAGGCGGGCTTCCAGCATATCCACGGCCGTCTCATCCACCAGATCGACCTTGTTGAGCACCAGGGTATCGGCGAACGCGATCTGCTCGCGGCATTCCGCGCTATCCTCCAGGTGTTGCGCGACATGCTTGCAATCGACCAGGGTGACGATGCCGTCCAGCCGCAGCTTGTCCTTCATCTCGTCGTCCATGAAAAAGGTCTGAGCCACCGGACCGGGGTCGGCCAAGCCGGTGGTTTCGACCAGAATCCGGTCGAATTTGTCGCGGCGCTTCATCAAATTGCCGAGAATGCGAATCAGGTCGCCGCGCACGGTGCAGCACAGGCAACCGTTGTTCATCTCGAAGATTTCTTCCTCGGCGTTGATGACCAGAGCCTGATCGATGCCGATTTCGCCGAACTCGTTTTCGATCACGGCGATGCGCTGGCCGTGCTGTTCGGTCAGAATGCGGTTGAGCAGGGTGGTTTTCCCGGCGCCGAGAAAACCGGTCAGCACCGTGACGGGAATGCGGGGATCGGCGGCGTTCGTGAGCATCGGCGGCAACTCGGTCGATTCGAGATTGGGTTCTCAATTCTCGAATACGATAACCAATTCTCGAATTCAGTCAAGCGGAGCGTGAACGTGAGCTATTCCACGCGGCAACGCGAAGTGATTTTGAACATCCTGCGGCAAGCAGGCCGACCATTGACGGCGCAGGACATTCGCGAACAGGCAAGCCGGGACAGTGCGGGAATCGGCTTGGCGACAGTGTATCGCGCCCTGAAGGCTTTCATGGTGCAAGGAGTCATCGCTCAGGTCGAGATTCCAGGCACGTCCCCCTGCTACGAGCCGACCGACCGGGGCCACCATCACCACTTTATCTGCCAACATTGCCGACAGGTGTTCGATCTGCCGGGCTGCGCTCACGACCTGGAGGCGCTGGCTCCCCAGGATTTCCGTGTCGAGCGACACGAGATCGTGCTATATGGGGCGTGCGCTAGGTGTGGGCAAGCCAAACTCGGTTGAAGCTTGGACGAATCTGCCGCAACCCGCGCCCAGCCTGCTTGAACCCGTGGTCAAGGCACCTTCAATCCCGCATAATCGCCGGGTTTCCGCCACGATCACCGCCATCATCGGCCCGCTGCGTGGCCCGTCCGCTCCAACCCTGGCTCCAACCCGCAGGTCTCCGATGCCATTCCGCTACTCAAAACTTCGTAGGCTACCTAGGTTCGTCACTTTGATCCTGCTGACGGCAGGCAGCGCCCAGGCCGGCGTCTTCGAGGAAGGCGATATCATCATGGTACAAGCGGCCCCCGACGCCATCCACTTCAACCCCAGTCCCGAACACGCTGACTATTCATGGCTAGTCGGCGTGGAGTGGCAGTCCCCCTCGCGGTGGTTGGTGGGAGCGTCCTACTTCAATAATAGCTTCGACCAGAAATGTCAGTATTACTACTTCGGCAAATCCTGGTCGCTAGATTTCATCAGCGACAACGAGTATTTCAAGAACCTGTATTTCAAGCTGACCGGCGGTATTCTACTTGGCTACAAGGAACCTTACGAGGACAAGATTCCGTTCAACGATAACGGTGTCGCACCAGGCATCGTACCCGGATTGGGTTATAAATTTGGAGATTTCAACGTGCAGATGAACCTACTTGGTGACGCGGGCCTCATGTTCACCTTCGGTTACGATCTTATTAAGTAACCAAATAAGTTCCTTGAATCGGTCAATGAGTGTGTTTAAGAGGTTAGCGGGGCTAGCAAGGCTAGAAAACCATTTATTGAGCAAGCGCTATATCATTGTCAGTTTGCTAACACTCGTCACCGATCTGTCAATACTGAATCTCGGTTGTTGCCAAGGTCTTTCATTAAGTTCCTGCCATATTGCAAGCTTTCTGACGGCATCGGGAATCGGCTACCTGCTGAATGCCACCTGGTCGTTCAAAGACACAGAACTTTTCACCATAAATCGGCTCTTAAATTTCTCCATCGCCACCTTATTGATACTGTTCCTGCGTGGAGGAGTTCTGGCATCTTTAATAAAATCGGGATTTATTTCATTCGAAGCGACTATAATTTTCTGCGTCACTATTTCTTTCATATGCAGCCACATCAGTAACAATTATTTTATTTTTTCGCCAAAGACCAGTTTTCCAGAATCTGGATTAAAGCAATATCATTTTGCCATAGTTTTGATTATCTATTCAGTTACCTTACGCTTTCTTTATTTAGGGCCACCAGAGCTTTTTTACGAAGAAGCTTATTATTGGAACTACGCCAAGCATCTGGATATCGGATATCTGGATCATCCGCCGATGGTGGCCTGGATCATAGGCCTATTCACCCATTTAATGGGAGACAGCGAATTCGCCGTTCGGTTCGGTGCCTTTACATGCTGGTTGATTACGGCCTACTTTTCCCTCAAGCTGACCTGCGAAACTCACGGTCGATGCAACGCCAACCAGGCCGTCCTGCTGATCGCGACGTTGCCAGTTTATTTCGTCATCGGATGGGTCATGACTCCCGATGCCCCGTTGACAGCCTGCTGGGCGGCGGCGCTTTATTACCTTTATCAGGCACTGATCCATGAGCGGCGCATAGCTTGGATAGGAATAGGAATTTCCTTCGGACTGGGGATGCTTTCAAAATACACCATTGCCCTGCTGGGTCCAGCCGCACTGTTATTCATCATTGCCGATCGCCATTCCAGGAAATGGATATTCCGGCCGGAGCCTTATCTTGCCATCCTCATCGCTATTATCCTATTTTCACCGGTTATCGTCTGGAACGCCGAGCACGAGTGGATCTCATTTTTTTATCAAAGCCGTGATAGGGTAGCGGAACGTTTTGAATTTTCATTGCCTTTTTTCATACTCAGCATAATACTGATCATAACACCGACCGGATTTCTTTCAGTGATTGCAATCATCCTATACAGAAAAATGGCCATTTCTAAAAGTGACGTCATATCCACGGATACAACCTCCAGCATCACGAACCGTAGCTATCTTCTGCTACTAATGCTCACTCTATTTCCAGTCGCCATTTTTTTAGCCCTGAGCTTGTTCCGAGAAACTAAATTTCACTGGACGGCTCCCTGCTGGCTAGGCATTATTCCCTACATGGCTTCCATCGCCAATCGGAGTTCACAATCCAGTGCTAACCAATTGACTGAATGGAGCCAACGCGCATGGCCAACAACGATCTTGATCTGCTTGATCTGCTATGGCGCCGCCTTGCACTATCTAACTCTAGGATTTCCTGGTTTTCCTTATCCAAAAAACCTATACCTCCTGGGGTGGCAAGGCTTCGGGCGCGAAATTGAAGCATTGGTGGAGCAAATCGAGCAAGAAACCAATGAAAAAATACTGGTGGTCGGCATGGACAGAAATAGAATCGCCAGTGGACTTGCGTTCTATCGTACCAAAGCTGTTGGAAACTTGAATGAAAAGGTTAGCCATGAATCGGTGCTACAAACTTCCAGTTGGCACCTATTCGGTGGGAAAAGCCTGATGTATGAATATTGGTTCCCTATTGGGGAACAGAGCAACAAGACTATGTTGTTGGTCAGCCGGAGTATTGCTAATTTGACCAGTGACGACGTTCTTTCACGCGTGCGGCAAGCAGGAGATGTCAAAGAAATATCGCTCTGGAAAAATGGCAAACCAGCGGGTACTTACTATCATCGCTTAGTGAGCGGTTATCAAAATCAGCAGCCTGGGTACAAGGCACCATCAACCATAACAACCGATTAATTCTTATCAAGATTTCATGCTTACCTTCAATCACGGGATCAAATCACCCATTTCAAGTCATTCGATCAAGTTGTTGTTTCGAATCGTGGTAACTATCTCGATTTTTGCCATGATTCTGCGTTCCATTGATATCGGCCAAGTATGGAAAACTCTGAGACAGGCTAGATTTGACCTACTGCTAGTGGCATTGCCCCTGCAATTCGGCAGTACCACCTTATCAGCCTATCGCTGGCAACTGATCATGCACAACCTGAATTTCGGTCAATCTATTTCGTTTTATTGGCGCAGTTACTTCAAGGCATCCTTCTTCAATCAAGGATTACCGACCAGCATTGGTGGCGATGCCCTCAAGGTGCTTGACGTGGCTGGTCAGGGATTTCGCAAACGAGATGCTCTGTATGGCGTCATGCTGGATCGAGTCACCGGTCTTGCCGCCTTGATGTGGTTGAATCTCGTGGCATATCTATTTGATCCTGATCTACTTCCAGACCCAATTTATCATCTAACCCTATTAGTGGTGGTTGGTAGCTTGGTCGGTTTCGCAACTGTTTCTTATCTAAAGCATCTACCGTGGGTTGATGCTTATCCTCAATTGCAGGTCATAAGGACCATATCGGAAAGACTCCATCAGGCTTTTCTAAACAATCGCATCCTGTTGATCGGATCATCGTTGCTGATTCCTGTATTGGCCATGCTGAGTGTCTGCATGATCGGTTTAGCCCTGGGATTGCACTATGGTTTAGTAACCTATTTTGTTATTGTACCGCCTGCAATCTTGTTGACAATCATCCCCGTTTCCTTGGCTGGATGGGGTATACGCGAGGGCACTCTGGTGGCCTTGTTCTCCCTGATCGGAGCCGATAAAGCGGTTATTTTAGCCATGTCCATTCTCTATGGACTAATGCAGATCATTGTGAGTTTACCTGGTTTTATCATCTACCTCAGCAGTCGCAAACACCTGTTATGAACATCGACACCATGCGAAAAGTGGATTATCTGGCTGGAATTCCATTGTGCTTTCTGGCCACCCTACTAATTCGTTTCGTCGGCCTGTTCGTCAGGCAACCCTTTCAGCCGCCTCGTAAGGTATTGTTCATCGAATTATCCGAAATGGGTAGCGCCATCCTGGCCGATCCCGCTATGAAGAAGATGCAAAAAACAGGTAACGCTGAATTGCATTTTCTGATTTTCAAATCCAACGCAGCCAGCCTGCGCCTGTTGAACACGATACCGGAAACCCACGTTTTCACCATTCGCGCGAATGGATTCCTAAATCTTGCTGTCGATAGCCTGCGCTTTCTCGTCTGGGTCCGCCAGCGCAAAATCGACACCGTCATCGATCTGGAACTTTTTTCGCGCTACAGCGCCTTGCTGACGGGTTTATCGGGCGCCACAAAGCGGATTGGGTTCCACGCCTTTCACAACGAGGGCCTGTATCGGGGCGATCTGTTGACCCATCGGGTGGCCTATAACCCCCACACACATATTGCCAGGAATTTTATCGCGCTGGTCAACGCCGCGCTGGCGGAGCAGAAGGAACTGCCGTTTTCCAAGACGTTAATCGAAGACAGTGAAGTCAGACTGGCCCGCGCCGAAGTCAATGAAGACGCCATCGCCACGATGCGCGAACGCATTCGCCATGAATATCCTTCCTATGACGAACGGCGCCACCGGATGGTATTGATCAACCCCAACGCCAGCGACCTGTTGCCACAACGCCGTTGGATGCCCGACTATTTCGTGGCGGTCATGCATGGATTGCTGGCTGAATATGAAGATTTACTGATTTTGATAACCGGGGCCCCGACGGAGCGCGCGGAAGCGGAGATGCTGAAACAACGGGTTGGACACGAACGCTGCGTCAATTTCGCTGGTCGCCAGCAGCTTGAGGAATTGCCCGCCTTATATTCGATGGCCGAAATCATGCTGACCAACGACTCGGGACCAGGCCACTTTTCGGCGGTCACGAGTCTTCGCACCTTCGTCATTTTTGGCCCGGAAACGCCCCATCTCTACGGTTCTCTCGGCAACAGCACCCCGATTTACGCGGGCCTCGCCTGTTCGCCCTGCGTCAGCGCGGCCAACCATCGCAAGACCCCCTGCACCGACAACGTGTGCCTGAAGGTTATCAAGCCGGAGATGGTGCTGGAACAATTGCGCGACGCGCTGAAAGAAAAGCGTTCGACTGCGTAATGGGATCAAGAAATCACACCATATTTTGTCCAGAAACATCATGTCTCAAGACGAAAAAACAGGGGCCAATGTCGGTGCCTCACCGATTTTCACTCAGGCGTCCGATTTGATTCGGCCCCCTTCAGCCTCGCGCCGGTTGTCCAAAACCCTGTTGTTGGGTCTGTTGATCCTTTTCACCGCGACCTGGTTCAGCAATCTTGAGTACCGCAAGCTGATTGGGCCCGACGAGGGCCGCTATGCCGAAATCGGGCGGGAGATGGCCCTGTCGGGCGACTGGGTGACGCCCCGGTTGAACGATCTTAAGTATTTCGAGAAACCGCCGCTGCAATATTGGGCAACGGCAGCGGCGTTCCGGCTGTTCGGCGAGCATCACTGGACCGCGCGCTGGTGGCCGGCGACCACGACCTTTGCCTGCGTGTTGCTGATGTTCTGGACGGCCCGCCGGCTGTATGGCGACGGGGAGATCGCGCGATCGGCGGCGGCGGCGCTGGGTGGCTGTAGCGGTTTCGTCATCGACTCTCACATCAATACCCTGGACGCTGGCTTGGCGGCGTTTCTCACCGTCGCCTTGCTTGGTTTCCTGCTGGCCCAGCGTCCTGGCGCGACGCCAGTGGAGAACCGCAACGGGATGCTGGTGGTCTGGGCGGCGATGGCGCTGGCTGTCCTGAGCAAGGGCCTGATCGGCATCGTGTTGCCTGGAGCGGTCTTAGCCATCTATGTGTTGATCGAGCGCGACTGGCGGTTGTTGACCCGCCTGCACTTCGGCAAGGGGTTGGCGCTGTTTCTGTTGATCGCCGTTCCTTGGTTCGTCGCCGTGTCGCTGGCCAACGATGAATTCACCCGCTTTTTCTTCATTCACGAGCATTTCGCGCGCTTTCTGACCAAGGGCCACCACCGCGAAGGGGCCTGGTGGTATTTTGTCCCCATCCTGCTGTTCGGAGCGATGCCCTGGACCCCTTTCATCGCCGTTCGGCGGCGCGAGGGCTGGCGGCGCAAAGGTCAACCGGGAACGCTGCAACCGTCGCGATTCTTGCTGATCTGGGCGGTGTTCATCTTCCTGTTCTTCAGCGCCTCGCATTCCAGGCTGCCTTCCTACATCCTGCCGGTCTTTCCAGCACTGTACGAGCGCTTTACCAAGAAAGGCCTGCCGATGCGAGTGTTGGCCCGTGATCCCCGCCGGGTCATCGTGAGCCGTCGATGACCACCGCCAGCTTTACCCTGATTCTGACCGGCGTGCTGCTCAACGCCGCCGCGCAACTGCTGCTCAAGGCCGGTACAAATACGCTCGGTGTCATTACCCCCACCGTCGCCAACGCGCTGCCGCTAGCCTGGGTGGTTGCGACCAACCCGCATTTCCTCGGTGGTTTTGCCTGTTACGGCGTCAGTGTGCTGGTGTGGATTCTGGCGCTCTCCCGCGTCCCGGTCAGCATCGCCTACCCGATGCTATCCATCGGCTATGTCGTCAATGCACTTGCCGCATGGTATCTATTCGACGAAGCACTGACGAACGGTCGCTGGCTCGGCATCGGATTTATTATCATTGGCGTTTATCTACTTGCCCGATCTTCCTAAGAGATTCGTAATGCCATCTCTTCCCTATCTGCCCTTCGCCCGACCTACCTTGGACGAGGACACGATCCATGGTGTCGCCGAAGTGCTGCGTTCTGGTTGGATCACCACCGGACCGCAAGTCAAGAAATTCGAAGCGGCGCTATCCGATTACCTCGGTGATCGGCCGGTGCGAACGTTGAGCTCGGCTACCGCCGCGCTGGAAGTTGCTCTGCAACTGTGCGGCATCGGCCCCGGCGATGAAGTCATCACCCCATCCCAAACCTTTTTCGCCGCCCCCAACATGATTGCCAAGGTCGGCGCAACGCCGATCTTCGTGGATGTGGATCTGGTCAGCCGCAACCTCGATTTCGACGCAGTGGAGCGGGCCATCACGCCGCGCGTGAAAGCCATCATGCCCACCCATTTCGCGGGATTGCCGGTGGATATGGAGCGGTTGTACGCGCTTGCGAAGCAGCATGGGTTGCGGGTTATCGAGGACGCGGCCCTGGCCATCGGCTCCAGTTGGCGCGGGCGGCGGATCGGCGGTTTCGGTGACCTGACCGTGTTCAGCTTCCATCCCAACAAGAACATGACTAGTATCGAAGGGGGGGCGCTAGTCCTGAACGACGAGACGGAAGCACGCGAGGTCGAGACGCTGCGCTTCCACGGCATCATCCGCCTGCCCGACGGCACGCGCGACGTGGCTTTCCCCGGCGGCAAGTTCAACCTGCCCGATATCAACGCTCGCATCGGTCTCGGGCAATTGGCACGGCTGGAGGAATTCAACGCTCGCCGTCGCGAACTCGTGGCGGACTACTTCCGGCTGTTTCCCACCGAACCGCCTTGCCTGTTGCCACACCCCGGCTATCCGGGCGACGAAACTGGCCACAGTTGGAATCTGTTCGCGCCGTTGCTGCCGCTGGAGCGGATGGCGATGGATCGCCAGCAATTCCGCGCCGCGCTGGAAGCGCGCGGCATCGGCACCGGCATCTCCTACGAAGCCGCGCATCTCACCACGTTGTTCCGTCGCCAGGGCCACCATGAGGGCGAGTTGCCCAACACCGAGCGGATCGCTCGCGAAACGGTGACACTGCCCTTGTTCCCGACCATGACCCGTGCCGACGTGGAACGGGTGTGCGCGACAGTCGGCGAGGTGTTGCGATGAACGATCCCCAACTCTCGGTCATCATTCCCGTCTACAACGAACAGGAAACGCTGCCAGCACTGTTCGCCCGGCTCTATCCGGCCCTAGACGCGCTGGGCGTATCCTACGAAGTGCTGTTCGTCAACGATGGCAGCCGCGACCGCTCGGCGGCGCTCCTGAAAGACCAGTTCCTCGCCCGACCTGATGTAACGCGGGTCATCCTGTTCAACGCCAATCACGGCCAACACATGGCGATCATGGCCGGCTTCGAGCATTGTCGGGGTGAGCGCGTGGTGACGCTGGACGCCGATTTGCAGAATCCCCCCGAGGAAATCGGCAAGCTGCTGGCGGCGATGGACCAGGGCCATGACTATGTGGGCGGCATCCGGGAAACGCGCGAGGATCACTGGTGGCGGCATGTCGCCTCCCGGTTGATGAACCGGCTACGGGAGCGAATCACTCACATCAAGATGACCGATCAGGGCTGCATGTTGCGGGCCTACAGCCGGTCCATCGTCAAGGCGATTGTGGCGACGCGCGAGGTCAGCACCTACATCCCGGCGCTGGCCTACACCTTCGCCGCCCATCCGACCGAGGTCGTGGTCACCCACGCCGAGCGCGCCGCTGGTCAGTCCAAATATCCACTGTACAAGCTGATCCGGCTAAACTTCGATCTGGTGACCGGCTTCTCGCTGGCGCCCTTGCAGATGTTCTCGCTGGTGGGGATTGGCCTGTCATTGGCCTCGGCGGCGTTCGTGGCGTACCTGGCAATCCGCCGGCTGATCGTCGGCCCGGAAGCGGAGGGGTTGTTCACCTTGCTTGGCATCAACTTCCTGCTGATGGGCATCCTGCTGTTCGGCATCGGCTTGCTGGGCGAATACGTTGGCCGCATCTATCAACAAGTGCGCGAGCGCCCGCGTTTCACCATCCAGGCGATTCTGGAACAGCGCGCCGAAGGAGACTGACCCATGACCCGCGCCGTCGTGTTCGCCTATCATAACGTTGGAGTTCGTTGCCTCAAGGTCTTGCTGGCTCATGGCGTCGACGTGGCGCTGGTCGTGACGCACGCCGACGACCCCCGCGAACGGATCTGGTTCGACAGCGTCGCCGCCACCGCCGCCGATTACGGCATTCCGACGATCGCGCCGGAAAACCCGAATGCCCCGGAGGAACTACAGCGACTCCGCGACCTGGCTCCTGATTTTCTGTTCTCGTTCTATTACCGGCGAATGTTGATGCCCGAACTGCTGGCAATCGCGCCACGCGGCGCGTTGAACATGCACGGTTCGCTGCTGCCGAAATATCGCGGTCGGGTTCCGATCAACTGGGCGATCATCCATGGCGAGACCGAAATCGGCGCGACCCTGCATTACATGGTGGCGAAACCGGACGCCGGCGATATTGTCGACCAGACCGCCGTGCCGATCTTGCTCGACGACACCGCGCGGGAAGTGCTCGACAAGGTGACCGTCGCCGCCGAAATGACGCTGCACCGAGCCTTACCGGCCCTGATCGCCGGCGCCGCGCCGCGCATCGCGCAGAATCTGCGCCAGGGCAGTTATTTCTCCGGCCGTAAGCCCGAGGATGGGCGCATTGACTGGACCGGATCGGCGATGGGCGTTCACAACCTGGTGCGCGCGGTCGCTCCGCCCTATCCAGGCGCGTTCACCACGGTAGCCGACCAGCCGGCCCGGATCCTGCGAACGCGGGTGATCGCGGCAAACGCGATCAGGATACCCGAACCCTTTCTCGAATTAACCGACGGTCGCTTGATCGCCCGCTGCGCGGGCGGTGGTGCGTTGCATGTCCTCACGCTGGAAATCGGCGGCGAAGTAGTTAGTCCGACGCAACTGGCGGCGCGGCTTGGTCCCGGACCATGGCCCTTGGGCGCCTGACACCGCCCATCCAATTCTTCCGATCGCTCGGCGCCACCGCCGCTGGCCGCTACCTTCAGACCCTGGAATCCTTCCCGTAATGAAAAGAATCCTGATCCTCGGCGTCAACGGCTTCATCGGCCACCATTTGTCCCAACGCATCCTCGCGAATACCGACTGGGAAATTCACGGCATGGACATGCAGGACGACCGCGTCCGCGACCTGATCGGCCATCCGCGCTTTCACTTTTTTGAAGGCGACATCACCATCAATCGGGAATGGATCGAATATCATGTCAAAAAGTGCGACGTGGTGCTGCCGCTGGTCGCTATCGCCACACCCGCCACCTACGTGCGCGAACCGCTACGGGTGTTCGAACTCGATTTTGAGGCCAACCTTCCTATCGTGCGATCATGCGTCAAGTACATGAAAAGGCTAGTATTTCCATCCACCTCCGAGGTTTATGGCATGTGCGCCGACGCGGAGTTCGATCCCGAAACCTCGCCACTGGTCTACGGGCCGATCAACAAGCCACGCTGGATCTATGCCTGCGCCAAGCAGATGATGGACCGGGTGATCTGGGCCTACGGGATGGAGCAGGGACTGGATTTCACCTTGTTCCGGCCGTTCAACTGGATCGGTGCTGGCCTCGATTCGATCAACACGCCGAAGGAAGGCAGCTCCCGGGTCATCACCCAGTTTCTGGGCCAGATCGCGCGCGGCGAGCCGATCAAGCTGGTGGACGGCGGTGCCCAGCGGCGTTCGTTCACCTATATCGATGATGGTATCAACGCACTGCTCAAGATCATCGCTAACGAACGCGGCGTGACCAGCGGCCAGATTTACAACATCGGCAATCCACGCAACAACCTGTCGGTGCGCGAACTGGCGACCCGGATGTTGGAACTGGCGGCGGAATATCCGGAATACCGGGACAACGCGGCCAAGGTTCGACTGGTCGAAACCACCTCGGCGCACTACTACGGCCAAGGCTATCAGGATGTCCAGCAACGGGTGCCGAAGATCGCCAATACCCGCGCCGATCTCGACTGGGAGCCGAAGGTAACGATGGACGACGCGCTGCGGCGAATCTTCGAAGCCTATCGCACCCATGTCGCCGATGCCGGCACCCTTGTTGATTGACGTGGGATGACCGCGCCCTCGCTCGTTCTCAAGGTTGACGTCGACACCCTACGTGGAACGCTGGAGGGCGTGCCGCGACTGGTCGAGCTGTTCCAGCGGCACCAGACGGATGCAACCTTCCTGTTCAGTCTCGGTCCCGACCACACCGGCTGGGCGCTCCGGCGAGTGTTTCGGCGCGGCTTTCTCGGCAAGGTGAAACGCACCTCGGTCCTCGAACACTACGGGCTCAAAACTTTGCTTTACGGAACGCTGCTACCCGGACCGGACATTGGCCGGCGCACGGGTGAGGTGATGCGGCAAGTCCGCGCCGCCGGGTTCGAGACCGGCATCCATGGCTGGGATCACGTGTATTGGCAAGATCATGTCGCTGGAGCCGACCGCGAGTGGACGGTCCACCAGATGCGCAAGGCGGTGGAACGTTACACCGAGATTTTCGGCGCGGCGGCGACCGTGCATGGCGCCGCGGGCTGGCAGATGAATAGCCACGCGCTGCGGCTCACCGCGGAATTGGGCTTCACCTGCTGCTCCGACGCGCGTGGAACCCATCCCTTCCTGCCGGTGGTGGACGGCGAGGCGATCCGCTGTCCACAGTTCCCGACCACGCTGCCGACCTTGGATGAGCGGATTGGCCTGAACGGCGTCACGCCGGCCAATGTCGCCGACCACCTGCTGGCGATGACGGCAACGGCGCCGATCACCGGCCATGTGTTCACCCTGCATGCCGAACTGGAAGGCATGAAATTCCTGCCCGTGCTCGATCGCTTGCTTGGGGGCTGGCGCGACCAGGGCTATCGCCTCGGCGCGTTGCGAACGCTGGCTGGTAAAGTGGCGCTGGACGCCTTGCCCCGGCACCGCGTGGATTACGGAACCGTGCCTGGCCGCACCGGCACGCTGCTGACCCAGGGACCGGCGGCATATGCGCCAACCTACCCGCTCGAAAATATGCGTTGCTGATTCCCGCAAGACCTGTCTTGTGGTCTAATCCTTGCCAGTACGAAGCGGGGGTGCTCCCTTACGGGGGCTGAGACATACCCTTGGAACCTGATCCGGTTAGTACCGGCGGAGCAAGGGGCTGGCGGAAAAAGCGGACGAGTTCGTTAGCGACGGCGCGGAATTGTATCGGCGGGCGTAGTGGGGACAGTCACACCAGCGATCGCCGTTTCGATCAGAGGCATGGAATCAACAGCACTTCGAACCCCATCGTACCTGATCGCCTTGGCCGCATACCAAGCCCCCTCAATCACCACCATCTGAAAGCTGGTAGGTTGACCACCGGCGGACTAGACCGCCGACTGGGTAGAGAAAGCGGCTGATGGAAACCGGTGGTTTACACCACGAGCCGATCGCCCTTCGATCGGGTTGAAACCGCTCACGGACAATAAACGACCCCACGGCAAGCCGCGGGGTACGTATCCCGGAATGAAATCACTTTGCCCCCAGACCCGCAACGCGGGCCCGCGCCTCGTTACGACCGTTCAGTGGCAACGTCACCACGCCCATTGGGCCCAGATAGCCTCGGTTCGTACCGATAGCCTCCTCGGATGTGAACTCGGTCAGATATTCCTTAAGGCCCGCAGCAACATCTAGATTGGCTTTCTTGACATAAAGCAATAACGGCTCCACGACAGGATAAACTCCATGGGAGACGCTCAGGACCGACGGTTCGTAGCTATCGAGAGGAATGGAGAACAACCCGGAATTTGGCTTGAAGTGGGTTTGGGACATGACGCCCAGAGTATTGGGATTCGTTTGCAACTCCTTGACGGCTGTGCTAAATTCCTTGAACTCAACATAAGCGCCATCCTCGCGGGGGCTTTGGCAAGCCGTCTCAAGCGCCTTGGGTTCGTTCGCCATCAGGGTTTGCATTGCGGCAACCTCCTTGCAGCCGACCAGCATGATTTGCTTCAGCACGATATCGTGAATACCGTGCATTTCGGCGGGTACCCACATCACAATCTTGGTATTGGGCAAGGCAGGATTGATATCACTCCAGGTTTTGTAGGGATTGGGCACCATCTTGGCGCCGTCCTTCGGGTCGGGAACCTCCTTGGCCATCGCCAGAAACAATTCCTTGCGGTTCAGATTGTTGAACTTCACCCCCGCGCTGGATTGAGCGACGACGGTGGCCACCAAGCCAAACTGAATTTCGACGATATCCTTGACGCCGTTTTTCTCGCACAATTCCCGCTCCTCCGGCTTCATGGGCCGTACCGCGACCGCGATATCGACCGTTCCGGGACCAGTTCCCGCGCAAAACAATTTGAAGCCCGCACCCGAGCCGATGGCTTGAATCTGCGGAGGTTTTAATTGAGTGGCCTGGCTGAATCGCTCGCCCACCGCCGTCGCGAATGGGTAAATCGTGGTTGCGCCGGCCATACTGATATGATCACGCGTGGATTCGGCGGCAATAGCGTCAATCGCGATAACCGTCGACAGTAAAAAAGCAAAGCTTAAATTGCGTGCAAACATCGACTGCTCCTCCTAGTTATGGTTTTTTGGAACGGGCCGAACCGAAATAGCCCATCAACACAACTTAACACAATTCTAAGCAAATAATAGACCAACCTGCCTAGAAAACTGATCCCCCGCATGATCGAACCTTTGTAGGCCATGGTATGCTGGTTAATCAATGGGATAGAGTGATGTACAAAAAGTATCCAAAAGCTATGCTGAGAGGAAGCAACCGATCCAGCGTGAAATTTTGCAAAAGATTTGTTGCCTCGTGTTTCATTATGAAACTCTGACCAAATCCGAAAACCCGAGACCCGTCCCACCAGCTTTAGTCTCAATAAAGTCTAGGAACCTAATGTGGATGAATAATTCCAAGCAATCTTTTGTTGGCAAGATGTCGATTGGCATACTGGTTTTCATAGTAGCGGCCGTAATCGCCCTTTTCATTGCACTGTCCTTTTTTGATTATCCATCCGCCGATGATTTCTGCTACGCCGTCAAAGCCAGGCAATTGGGATTTTTTGGTGCCCAGGCATTTTGGTACGAAAACTGGTCGGGCCGATACACCCTGAATTTTGCCTACACCGCATTCTCGCTATTAGGAGACATTTTTAAAATATACCATTTTCCACCCATTATTCTCCTACTATCGACTTGGCTCGGATTCTGCTTTATGGTGGCGAAGGTATCCCAAAGTAAAATCTCAAAATCATTTATTTTTCTTACAGGGGGAATATGTACGGTATTATTTATATCCGGCACTCCAAATATTGCCCAGACCTTCTATTGGCCAGGCGGAAGCTTTACTTACCAGATACCCAATGTTCTCCTGCTTTTTCTTTTGGGATTGCTAATCTGGCGTGAAACGACCGCAATTGGCAAGTATACGCGGATACTGATTTTCTCCCTTTCCAGCCTATTAGCGATCATCATCATCGGCGCGAATGAAATTTCCCTGTTATTGACGGGCGCGATTCTTTTCTGCGGCACTGTCCACGCGCTGTGGATGCGACGGAATTCACGCGCGTTCTGGGTAGGACTGTTGTTGATCGCGATCGGGGCCGCACTAGTCAGCGTGTCGGCACCGGGCAATTACGAGCGCTACGCCAGCCTCGATAGCGTAACCCAGTTGCGGCTCACGCCTGGGCTGGCCATGCTACTTTATCCACCCTGGGTGATATTGCGGCTGTTATACTGGCTTTCGAACCTGGGACTATGGGCATCGGCGTTCATTGTTTTGGTTATTACATTTCCCGTCGCCAAAACTTGGCTCTACTCCGATGGAAATTTCAAACGTTCATTCCTGATCTTTCCGGTTTTTTGGCTGATCATGATCTTCGTATTGAATGGGATTGGATTTATGATCAATCGATATCCACTACCAGATCGAGCGGAAAGCGTGGTTTGGCTGCTCTTTCTGCTTGGCTGGTACCCTTCCTTCATCATCCTGGCGCATTTTACGGTGGGCCAAAAAATCCCGCTCGATGACCCTCGCCTGATCCAGCCAGCCATCGTGCTGCTCATGATTAGCCTGTTGGGATCGCCCAATATCTTCGAAGCTTACAAGGACGTTTATCGGGGCTACCGCTACGCCAAGGAATTGCGTGTTCGGTTTGACGCGATCCAAGCCGCCAAGAACCGGGGAGAGGCGGAGATCATCGTCGGCGGTATCTCAAAGCCACCGCTGACCTTATTCGCCGCTTACCTTGAAACCGACCCTGGAGATTTCAAGAATCAGTGCATGAGCGAATATTTCGAGGTCAAGTCCATTCGACTCGGTTCTCCCGCTCAATAACCTCGCTGCCGATCCAAGCCCCTTTCCACCGAAACCTTCCATCAGCCGATTCCGACCCTCGGCTCCACCCACAACCGGTCGCGCAGACCCGACGACCGTCGAAGCCGCCGTTCGACCGCGCCGGCGAGCACCGCCGGCAGCCCGTGAAACGCCGCCCGTTGCCTGGCGCGAGTCAGCGCCGTGTACACCAGTTCGCGGCTTAACACGGGCGACGATTCGGTCGGCATAACCATCACAATTCGGTCGAACTCGGATCCCTGGCTCTTATGCACCGTCATCGCGTAGACGGTCTCATGCTCCGGCAGGCGCGCCGGGGCGAAACTTCGCAACGCGCCATCGCTACCCAGGAAAAACACCCGCGTCCGTTCCGGATCGTCCGGGTCCGGCAAGGTAATGCCGATGTCGCCGTTGAACAGTCGCAAGTTGTAGTCGTTGCGAACGATCATCACTGGGCGGCCCAGGTACCAATCCCGGCGAGTCTGAATCAAACCTTGGTCACGCAACGCGGCTTCGCACCATCCGTTCAGCGCTTCCACTCCGAACGGGCCAGCGCGTAGGGCGCTCAACACCCGGAACTGGCTGAAAAGCTCAAACACGGTCGTCGGCCCGGCTCCCTCTCGCACCGCTCGCAGATAGGGCGCGAAGCCCTCTCCGACCGATTTCGCCAGTTGCTCCGGCAGCTCGGCGGGATCGGTCAAGGTCCGCCAAGCGATGTCCTCGCGGAGCGAACCAGTCAGCAACGCCACCGCCGCCGCTCCCTTGCCGCTGTTCACCGCCCGGGCCAACGCGCCGATGCCGCTGGCCGCGCTGAAGCGGTAGCTGTGTCGCAACAACACGATGGCGTCGGCCAGGGGCGGAGGCGTGATCCGGCCGCGTGGCAACGCCTCGCCGGTCAATGTTGCTAGCCGTGCCCGAAACTCCGGCGAAAATCGGCCACCGCCAAAACAAAGGTCACCCAGCACCGCCCCCGCCTCCACCGAGGCCAGTTGATCCTTGTCGCCCAGCAGGATCAGCCGGGCGGTGGGCGGCAGCGCATCGACGGTCTTGGTCATCAGCGCCAATCCCACCATGGACACTTCGTCCACCACCAGCACGTCCACTGGCAACGGATTGTCGCGGTCGTGACGGAAATACACCGAGTCGGGTCGGGCCCCAAGCAGGCGATGCAGGGTGGATGCTTCCTCGGGAATTTGCGCCAGCCGCTCTGGTTCCAGTCCCAACGTCGGCTTGGCCGCGCGGATCGCTTCCTGTAAGCGCGCCGCCGCCTTGCCGGTGGGCGCGGCCAAGGCGATGCGCAACGGCCGACCGTCGGTCTGGCCGGTCAGCAGCGCCAGAATTTTCAGGACGGTGCTGGTCTTGCCGGTGCCTGGCCCGCCGGAGATGATGCAAATCCGCTTCAGCGCCGCCACCGCCGCCGCCACTTTCTGCCAGTCTGGCCCGGTCAGTTGCGGATGGCGGGGAAACAGTCGGTCGAGATCGGCTCGCAGCCGCGCCTCGTCCACGGTCGCCACGGGTTCTCCAGCCCGCCGCGACAAGTTCTCTGCCAGCCGGTGCTCGTATTCCCAGTAGCGGTACAGGTACAGTCGACCGCGCCGGTCGAGAATCAGGGGTTGACGCACGCCCGGTCGCCCGACCACTGGGCTAGCGCGCAGGATTCCCAGCCAGTCGCCGATCGATGGAGGCGTGAACGCGGGCGCCTCCCCCGCCATGACGGTCCAGCGCCGCGCCCATTGCCGCAGGTTGACGCAGATGTCGCCCTGGCCGGTGGCATGACTGGCCAGGGCCGCCGCCAGTTCCAAGGCTACCCTCATCCCCAACCCTTCTCCCGGCGGGAGAGGGGAGCCTGCGCCGGCCAACCGGTTCATGAACCGGGCAAAATGCAGGTCCAGGTCGGTCAGCAGACCGCGTTCGTACAGAATCGGCAGCGGGTCGTTCATACCAAGGGGCCGGTTGCCATCAATTCATCCAACGCCGCCACCAAAGCCAGCGCGGGCCGGTCGTGGAACACGCCGTGGGCTGGCCCCAGGGCTGGGTCCATGCCGCGCAGAAACAGATAGAACACACCGCCGAAGTGGCGCTGGTAGTCGTAATCCGGCACGCGCAGCCGCAGATAGCGATGCAGCGCCACAGTGTAGATCAGGTATTGCAGCAGGTAGGATTCGCGGGCCATGGCCTGTTCCAGGCAGGGGCGGCGATAGGCCGCCGGTCCCGGCCCCAGCCAGTTCGACTTGTAATCCACCAGGTAGAACCGCCCGTCCGCCTCGAACACCAGGTCGATGAAACCCTTCATGTAACCGCGCAACGGGCTGAATTCCAGATTCCCGATCCGTTCCCGGAACGGGCCAGCGGCGTAGCCGTGCTGCTCCAGCACCCGCCGCAACGCCTCGGCGCGCAAGGCTCTCACCGGATAGGTGAACTCCAGTTCATTGAGTCGCCGCTCCGGCGCGACGGTCGCCAGCGTCAAACCACTCTCGTCCAGCGGCGTCGCCAACACCCGTTCCATCCAGTCCGCCACCGTCGGCGTCCACTCCCCCGCATCCAGCCCGTGTCCCGCCAGCGTCCGGCTGACCAGGGTCTCCAGCCATTCCCGATCCCGCCGGGTGAAATCCAGCCGCTCGAAAATGGCATGGAGGCAGACGCCCGCGCGCGCGCCGCGCGGAAAGGCGAACCCATCGCGGAACATACCCACGACCGGTTCGATTTCAACGACGGGAACGGCGACGGTCGCGTCGTAATCGGGCGCCTCGACCGTATGACCGGCGGTCAGCGCGGTGAAACTGCCCACCCGCCAGGATTCCGGCAGGGGTCCGACAAAGGCGCGCGCACGCAATTCCGGCTCGGCCACGGCGGGCGGCTGGTAAACCCGGCCCGACTCGCGCGGCAGGGGGATAATAGCGACGGTCTCGCTCACCGGCGCGAACGCGGCTTGCAGTTCGGCTCGCAATACCGCCGGATCCAAGGTCTTGAACCGTTCCTGGGTGACGGCCAGCGCATCCTGGGACGGTCCGATCACCGGCGGCCGATGCAGCAGCCAAGCGGGCGGCGCGGTTCCGCTTTCGTCCGCCTTGCCACGGACCTGATACTTACCCCAAACCAGCGTGCAGCGTTGCTTGGCGCGGGTCAGGGCCACATAGAACAGCCGCAGGTTCTCGGCCATTTCCTCGCGGCGGGCGAACTGTCGGGCGGGAGCGTCCTCGGCCGCGCCGACGGCGAGCACGGTTCGAGCCGGAGACGCGGGATCGTGGTACAGCAGCAGATCGTTCTCGTCGGCGCGCAGCTTGCCATCCCACGGAAACGGACAGAACACCACCGGATATTCCAGCCCCTTGCTCTTGTGCACCGTGACGACTCGCACCAGATTCTCGTCGCTTTCCAGCCGCACTTGTTGCTCCTCGTCCCGGTTGGCCGGCGCGCGGCGATGGTCTCCCAGCCATTTGAGCAGGCCGGCCATGCCCGGATGACCGCGACTGGCGATATGCAGCAGTTCGGCCAGGTGCAGCAGGTTGGTCAGTCGCCGCTCGCCGTCCTGAAACGCCAACAACCGGGGCGCCACCGTCTGTTCGTTCAACCAGGCGCGGAAAAAGTGGATGAAACCCTCGTCTCGCCACTGTTGCCGGTAGCCCTGAAAGGTTTCCAGCCAGCGCGCCCAGGCTTGCTCGTCATCGCGCAGCCGGTACAGCGCCTCGCCGCTCAGTCCGAACCCGTCGTCGGCCAGAACCGCGCGTACCTGGCCTTCGTCGCCCGGCTCCAGCACCGCCGCCAGCAATCCTTCCAGTTGTCGCGCCTCGGCGGAGGCGAATACGCTGTCGTCCACCTGTTGAACGCAAGGCACGCGCAAGCGCAGCAACTGGTCGCGGATCATCCGACCCTGCCGATGGCTGCGCACCAGCACCGCGATGTCGCCGCCGGCCAGCGGCCGGTCGCCGATGCCCGCCTGGCCGCGCGCGCCCAGATTCAGCAGACGGGCAATCTCGGCGGCGGTCGCCTGGGCCGCCCGTTCGCTGGCAATACCCTTGGCCAGCGGTTGATCGCCGTCCGGCTCCAACCACCACAGTTGCAGCGGCGGTTCGTTCCGGCCTTGGATCCAGAGTGGCTCATGGCGCTTCTTTTCCACTGGAACCGCTGGCTGGAACCCAATGGCGTCGAACAGGAAGGGTTGTTTTCGACCCGCGCCGAACACCGCGTTCAACGCCGTCAGCAGGCGCGGGTCGGAACGCCAGTTCACATCGAGGGTATAGCCGCGGGTGGCGTCCTGGCGGGCGGCCAGGTACGCGAAGACGTCCGCCCCGCGAAAGCTGTAGATCGCCTGCTTGGGATCGCCGACCAGAAACACCGGTTGACTCGCGTCGGCGTAGAGGCGGCGAAAAATGTCGTACTGCACCGGATCGGTGTCCTGGAATTCGTCGATCAGCGCGGCGGCGTAACGGCGGCGCAGAGTATCGACCAGGGCCGCGCCCCGTCGGGGATCAGCCAGGGCTTCGCGCAGGTCGAGCAGCAGATCGTCGTAGGATTGAAGCTGTTGCCGCCGTTTACGCGTCGCCAGCTCGGCGTTGCAGTACGCCAGCAGCTTGACCGGAATCCGATGCCGACAGTAATCGGCCAGGGTTTCGCAAGCGGTCTTGAGCGTCTCGCAGGCGTCGAAGAACGGATGACGGGGCGCGGGCTGATTGCCTTTGCGCGACTCTTGCAGTTTGGCGGTGGTGAACTGTGCAAACTTTGGGAACAGTTCAAGTTTCGGAATTTCGGCGGCCAGATAACCATCCATGTCGCTGAGCCAGCCGGGGAGCGATTTCAAGCTGTACTTTTGTCGATTCAGACCGGGAGCCTTGAGCAAGAGATCCTCGATCTCGGCGCGATGGCTCTCCCAAATTTCCCGTGCCTGCCGGTAAGCCAGAAGAAACGCCTGCTCAAGGGCCGACCCGTCAGCATTGCCTTCCGGCGTGACCACCTGGAGGTAGGGCTTGCCCAGATACGGGCTGATGTTGGCCAGTAACTTCGCCGGACTGTATTTTTTATCCAGAAAGTATTGCGCCACCATCGGCGAGGCCGGGTAAAACTCTCGTCGCCAGAAATCCTCGACGATTTCCAGGAGCAGATCGCCGGTGTCGGCCAGTAACTCGGTCTCGAACGACAATCCGGTTTCAAAGGCGCTGTCGCTCAGCGCCCGCTGGCAAAAACCGTGAATGGTGAAAATGGCGGCCTCGTCGAAGCCGCGCACCGCGTTGTTCAGCCGGCGGATGGCGAGATCGCGGTCGGGCAGCGCATCCAGCATCCGAAGGCTGAACTCATCGTCCTCCTCGGCCCGGCCACGCTGGAACGCCCGCCGGATTTGCCCCAGCCGCTCGCGGATGCGGTCACGCAGTTCCTTGGTCGCGGCGTTGGTGTAGGTGACAACCAGAATCCGGTTGACCGGAATCGCCGCCTCCATCACCAGACGTAGATATAGCGTGGCCAGGGTATAGGTCTTGCCGGTTCCGGCGCTGGCCTCGATCAGGTTGAGGCCGTTCAGTGGCGCGTAGAGCGGGTCGAGCCGTTCCATTACCCTGCATCGCCAGCGCTGAAATACTCGGTCGTGTAACGTTCGACCCGTAGCTCCGGCGACCAGAAATCGAGCGGCAGCCCAGCCTTGTGCTTGAGTTGCGCCAGAAAGACGTAGGGGTCGGGCAAACTCTCCCACACCGCTGGCAGGAAGGTGGCGCGGTGGTGACGAAACTGGAGGATCAGTCCGTCCACCCCTGGCCGTACCTGCGCCAGCAAATCCTCCTCGGAAGCGAAATGCATCGGCTCCGGCGGCGACAATACCGAGATGAAAATCTCCAGATTGAGAAACTCGTCCGGCCGCAGTTCGGGAAAGCGGGGATCCTCGAACGCCGCCGCGTAGGCGTGGGCGGCGGCATCCTGAACCAGCGGCAAATAGGCGATCAGCGCGCCGATGCAGCCGCGCAACTGGCCATCGATCTCCAGGGTCACGAAGGTGGCCCGCAACGGCCGCAGGGTTTCGGGATAGTCGGCCGGGTTCACCGCCAACGCCCGCCCGTGCCGCAGGCCGTGCTGGATCGAGGCGCCGGCCACCTCCAGCAATGTGGCTCGATCCGCCGCCGACAGCGTGTTAGACGTGTTATCGATGGACATGAAGGTTCCACCTCGGGTCAGTGGAACACATACGCGCCATACCCGACCACCTGATCGCGCGAGCCAGCGGTATCGCCGGAATTGCGCAAGTCGATGGTTTCACCGCGCAGACCCTTGCGTCGCGCCACCCAAAGCAGGCCATTGACTGGATTACGCCCGCAAGCCTGGTCGTAGCCGATGTTCTCGTAGCGCAGCGCCTCGATGGCTTGGGAGGTGGCGCTGTCCAGGTCGCGGGCGGTCTGGTAGTCCTGATAGTGACTGAGATCGGAACTGATGACGACCAGGGTTTCCGGCCCACCCCACAGCGCTTCCAGCACCGCCCCGACCTCCGCTGGCCGGGCGTCGCCGACCACCAGCGGAACCAGCTTGAAGTCGCCCAGCACCTCTTGCAGGAATGGCAGATGCACCTCCAGGCTGTGCTCGTGGGCGTGGGCCTGTTCCAGAAAACCCACTTCCGGCAGATCCCGAACCTGCTCGACCGCTTCCTGGTCCACCGAAATCTGGCCGAGCGGGGTGGCGAATACCTTCATCCCGCTGACCGCGATGCCCCGGAATCCGACCCGGTGGCTGGGCCCCAGCAAGACCACCCGGGTGATGACATCGCGGACCGCCCGCAGCCGGGCATAAGCCGAGGCGGCGATGGGTCCGGAGTAGATATAACCCGCGTGAGGGGCGATGATCGCTTTTGGTGGTGGTTCGGTCGAAGGTTTGACCTGACTGAGAAAATGCCGCACCTGAGCGTGCAGCTCCGTGGCGTCCGCTGGATAGAACAATCCCGCCACGGCGGGTGTGCGCACGGTTTGCATAACGACGCCCTCCCGATGAGTTTGCCAATATCGATCAGTTAGAGTATAGGGTCTAAATTCATTTGGCGAAGCTCAAATTGTGGTCTAAACCTACGGCAGCTTGCATTTCCGCTGGCTGAACAACGACGAGAGCCTTTATCCAGGAGGCCATATGAATCAAGTCACCGAGTTTTTCCCTACCCGCTACTGGCATGTCCTCGACGACGGCCGGATCCAATGCGATGTCTGTCCGCGCTTCTGCAAGCTGCACGAAGGTCAACAAGGTCTGTGCTTCGTGCGTGGCTATCACGACGGCCAGATCGTGCTGACCAGCTATGGTCGGTCCAGCGGCTTCTGCATCGATCCGATCGAAAAGAAACCCCTCAACCACTTTCTGCCTGGCACCTCGGTGCTGTCGTTCGGCACCGCCGGCTGCAATCTGGCCTGCAAGTTCTGCCAGAACTGGGATATGAGTAAGTCACGCGAGATGGATACCCTGGCCGACGCCGCCTCGCCGGACAAGCTGGCGCGGGTGGCCCACGAACTGGGCTGTCGCAGCATGGCCTACACCTACAACGATCCGGTGATCTTCATGGAGTACGCCATGGATGTCGCCATCGCCTGCCGCGACTACGGCATCAAGTCGGTGGCGGTCACCGCCGGCTACATGTGCGACGAACCGCGCCGAGAATTTTACAAATACATGGATGCCGCCAACGTGGACCTCAAGGCGTTTACCGAGGATTTCTACTGGAAGATCTGCGGCGGCCACCTGCAACCGGTACTCGATACCCTGGTATATCTGAAGCGCGAAACCAATGTCTGGTTCGAAATCACCACGCTGCTGATTCCCGGCGAGAACGATTCGGATGAGGAACTGGAGGCGCTGACCCAGTGGGTGGTGGAAAATCTGGGTCCGGATGTACCGATTCACTTCACCGCCTTCCACCCCGACTGGAAGATGCTGAACCACTCCCCCACCCCACCCTCGACCTTGAGCCGGGCGCGGCGGATCGCGCTGAAGAACGGCATCCATTACGCCTACACCGGCAACGTCAACGACGAGAAAGGTGGTAGCACCTACTGCCACCAATGCGGACAAAAGCTGATCGGCCGCGACTGGTATACGCTCGGCGAATGGAACCTGACCGCTGACGGGCGCTGCAAATCCTGTGGAACACCCTGCGCCGGCGTGTTTGAAACCCGACCGGGAACCTGGGGCGCCCGGCGGCGCCCGGTGCGCCTTCGACAGTACGCCGACTAACGCGCCGACCGGTCCGCTGCATTGACTTCTCAATCCCAATTTCTCTCCCACTAAGGAGAGATGGGAGATCAAGCAAGCGCGATGTTAAGCTACCGCCACACCTTTCACGCTGGCAATTTCGCCGACGTGTTCAAACATGTCCTGCTAATTCAGCTCATCCGCGCCCTGCGGCGCAAAGACAAACCGTTCTGCCTGTTCGACACCCACGCCGGCGCTGGCCGTTACGATCTGGATTCGCCGTCGGTGCAAAAGAACCGTGAATTCGCCGATGGTATTGGCCGGTTGTGGAATCAGCCTGGGCTGAGTTCGGAACTGGCCGACTATGTGGCGCGGGTTCAAGAGGTGAGCCCGGATGGACGGTTGCGGTACTACCCTGGCTCGCCACGCATTGCCCGCGCGCTGCTGCGCCCCAGCGACCGGCTAATCCTGACCGAACTTCATCCAGCCGACCACGCCGCGCTGAAAGCTGAATTCGTCGGCGACCGCCAAGTCGCGGTTCACCACCAGGACGGCTACGCCGCGCTCAAGGCATTGCTACCGCCGCCGGAACGGCGCGGACTGATCCTGATCGACCCGGCTTACGAGTTGAAGGATGAATTCGACCGTTTGCTTGAAGCGATCCAGATCATTCACCGCCGCTGGGCGGCCGGGATCGTCGCTCTCTGGTACCCCATTCTCAACCGCGCACCCAGTCTGCGCTTTCAACGGACCCTGCAACAGGCGAAGATTCCAGCGATGCTGTGCGCGGAACTGGGGCTGTATCCTTACGACGGTCCACCGGGTCTGCATGGATGTGGCATGATCCTCGTCAATCCGCCGTGGAAACTGGACGAAACGCTGGGCCGTCTGTTGCCCGAGCTGCTGCACTGGTTGCGCGTTGGCGAGCATGGCCAAATCCGGCTGGAATGGCTGACTCCGGCACCCTGATCCTCGATCCCCCATTTCTGGAACATTGATGAATTACGACACCCTGATCGACGCCCCCACTTTGCACACCCATCTCAACGATCCCCAATGGGTGATCATGGATTGCCGCTTCAGCCTGATGGACACCGAAGCCGGCCGCCGCGCGTACCGGGAAAGCCATCTACCCGGCGCCCGCTACGCCCATCTTGACGAGGATTTGTCCAGCCCGATTACGCCAGCGACCGGTCGCCATCCGCTGCCCGATCCAGCGCGACTGGCGCGCAAGCTGGGCGAATGGGGCATCGGTCCCGGAACCCAAGTCGTGGCCTATGACGACATGGGCGGGATGCTAGCGGCGGCGCGGCTGTGGTGGCTGCTGCGCTGGCTGGGACACGAAGCGGTGGCGGTGCTGGACGGCGGCTTTCCCGCCTGGCAAAGAGCCGGATTACCACTCACCGCCGCATTGCCCACCGTGCAGCCGACCCTATTCCATGGCCAACCGGATGATCGGCTTTGGTTGACCACGGCGCAGGTCCTGACGCTGCCCCCGGAGAATGTGGTGCTGGACGCGCGGGCGGCGGCGCGGTTTCGAGGCGAGATGGAGCCCATCGATCCGGTCGCCGGCCACATTCCGGGCGCGGTCAACCTGCCGACCGAGGGCAATTTAACCGCCGAAGTTCACTTTCTGTCGGTCGCCGAGCTACGAGCGCGGTTCGCGGCGGCACTGGGCGAACGGCCGCCGACCACGGTGGCGCACAGTTGCGGTTCCGGCGTGACCGCCTGCCACAACCTGCTGGCGATGGAAACCGCGGGTCTGCGCGGCTCGCGGCTGTACGCCGGTTCCTGGAGCGAGTGGATCCGCGATTCGGCCCGGCCCGTGGCGACCGGCGTCAAGTGAATCGCGGGCGATATCGAAACCGGCGCGGCTGGAAAAACGCGCCGGCTTGCGGATCGATTACCGCCGTCCCCTCAACGCCGCGATGCGCATCCGCAAGGCGTTGAGCTTGATAAAGCCCTCGGCGTCCTTCTGATTGTAGGCGCCAGCATCATCCTCGAACGTGGCGATGTTCATGTCGAACAAGCTGTCATCCGACTTGCGGCCCACTACGATCACGTTGCCCTTGTACAGCTTCGTCCGCACCGTACCGTTCACCGGAGCCTGCGAGGCATCGATCATCGTCTGCAACATCTTCCGCTCGGGGCTCCACCAGTAGCCGTTGTAAACCAAGCTGGCGTAGCGTGGCATCAGATCGTCCTTGAGATGGGCGACTTCCCGATCCAGGGTCAGCGATTCCATCGCCCGATGCGCCTTAAGCATGATGGTGCCGCCGGGGGTTTCGTAGCAGCCGCGCGACTTCATCCCGACATAGCGGTTTTCCACCAGGTCCAGCCGACCGATGCCGTGCTCGCCGCCCAGTCGATTCAGCCGGGTCAGCACGGCGGCGGGACTGAGCGCCTCGCCGTCAATCGCCACGATATCGCCGTTGCGGTATTCCATCTCAATGTAGCGCGGCTGATCGGGCGCTTTCTCCGGGGACACCGACCAGCGCCACATATCCTCGTCCGGCTCGTTCCACGGGTCTTCCAGCACGCCGCCTTCATAGGAAATGTGTAGCAGGTTGGCGTCCATCGAGTACGGCGATTTCGTCCCGCGCTTCATCTCGACCGGAATGCCGTGCTGCTCGGCGTAGGCCAGCAGCTTCTCCCGCGACAGCAGATCCCACTCTCGCCACGGCGCAATGATCTTGATGTCGGGCTTCAAGGCGTAAGCGCCCAGTTCGAAGCGGACCTGATCGTTGCCCTTGCCGGTGGCGCCATGTGAGACGGCGTCGGCCCCGGTCGCTACCGCGATCTCGATCTGACGCTTGGCGATCAGCGGCCGGGCGATGGAGGTGCCGAGCAAATATTCGCCTTCGTAGATGGCGTTGGCCCGGAACATGGGGAACACGAAATCGCGCACGAATTCCTCGCGCAGATCATCGATGAAGATATTCTCCGGCTTGATGCCCAGCTTGAGCGCCTTGGCGCGCGCCGGCTCCAGTTCCTCGCCCTGCCCCAGGTCGGCGGTGAAGGTCACCACCTCGCATTGATACACGTCCTGCAACCACTTCAGGATCACCGAAGTATCCAGGCCACCCGAATAGGCCAACACGACTTTCTTCACGTCGGACATAACACTCCCCACGAACACCAATGTTTGAGCAACGAGAACGACCCGGACACCCTTCGGCCCGAGCCGTCATAGACCGCTAGCTTAAGGTTTTACCCCCATGCGTCAAGGCGCGGCGGAAAGTGTTGAGACGACCACATCCAGCGGGCAGCTTTACCCCTAAGTCAAAGTGCGTCCGGCGTACAAATTTTGCTAATGGCTGCCAGTCGGGATAAAAATCATTAAACGAACCCCCGGAGATATTCTGAACTGTCCCGTCTGATTTCCTCACGTAGATCTGGTATTTGCCGCTCTGGTAACTGGCAAATACGATTTGAGTGCCGTCCGGCGACCAGCGGGGCACTTGATTGATGGAGGATGAAGTTGTGGAAAGTGGCGTCTGCAACCAATCCAGCAGCGGCGCCAATCTCTCATGGTCCCGGCAGACGACGGCCACGCCGAACGCCGCGCGATCCACTTTATTGAGAGCTACGTTCATCCGCGCCCGCCAGGTTTTGCTAGTCACCTTGAATGAAGTACGCGCCATCCTGGAGGTTTATAATCCCTCGTTAAACCCTTGCCTACGCGACGCGGAATCCGCCCATGGACACCCTCACCCTCACCCGACCCGACGACTGGCACCTGCACGTCCGCGACGGCGCGGCCATGCGCGCGGTCGTCCCACACAGCGCCCGCCAGTTCGCCCGCGCCATCATCATGCCCAATCTGCGCCCACCGGTGACCACCACCGAACAGGCGCTGGCCTACCGGGAGCGCATCCTAGCCGCCGTGCCGGAGGGATGGGCGTTCCAACCGCTGATGACGCTGTACCTGACCAACAACACCCCACCGGACGAAATCGCCCGCGTCAGGGAATCCAGCCACGTCGTCGCCTGCAAGCTCTACCCGGCTGGCGCGACGACGAATGCCGACTCCGGCGTAACCGCCATCGAGGAAATTTATTCGGTGTTGGAGGCGATGCAGGCGCGGGGCCTGCCTTTGTTGATTCACGGCGAGGTCACCGACCCGACGGTCGATGTCTTCGACCGCGAGGCGGTTTTCATCGACCAGGTCCTCACTCCCCTGATCTGGGATTTTCCGGAATTGAAAATCGTGCTGGAACACATCACCACCGAGGACGCCGTGGACTACGTGCGGGAAGCACCGGTCACGGTCGCGGCGACGATCACCGCCCATCATCTGCTCTACAACCGCAACGCGATTTTTCAGGGTGGCCTTCGTCCGCATCACTACTGCCTGCCGATCCTCAAGCGCGAGCGCCACCGCCAGGCGTTGATTCAAGCCGCCACCAGCGGCAATCCCAAATTCTTCCTCGGCACCGACAGCGCCCCGCACCCGCGCCGGGGCAAGGAAACCGCTTGTGGCTGCGCCGGCTGCTACACCGCCCACGCCGCGCTGGAACTGTACGCCGAGGCGTTCGACGCCGCCGGAGCGCTGGATAAGCTGGAAGCCTTTGCCAGCTTCCACGGCGCGGATCTTTATGGCCTGCCGCGCAACGTGGGAACGGTCACCCTAAACCGCCAACCGACCCCCGTTCCAGAATCCTTCCCGTTTGGCGACGATGAATTGATCCCGTTGCGGGCCGGGGAAATGCTGGGCTGGCGGATGGAAACATAAACGGTAAGTGTTCAAGCACCCCTCGTTCCGCACGGCGATGGGTTTCGCTACGCTCAACCCATCCTACGAAAAAAATAAACATTGGGTTGTAGGATAGGTTGAGCGTAGCGAAACCCATCGATACGGGGCGAAACCATCAGGGGATCTGAACGGTTACCATAAACACCGGGTAGTGTGTTCACTCTAATTTTCGTTGCTACAGTGCGCCTCAACAAAGGTGGAAAAACCGCCGGGTCAGATGAAAACCGGCATTTCGATCAACATCTTGAGTTGAGGAAAGTCATCATGGCAAACGTTGCGCTGAAAAACATCATCGAAGCCCCCATGGCCGCCAACATCCGCGAATCGGCCAATCGCATCTGGTTGGCCGGACTGGGCGCCTTCGCCAAAACCCAGGAAGAAGGCGAAAAGCTGTTCCAGTCCCTGATCAAGGAAGGCGAGGCCGTCGAGAAGCGCGCCAAGGCCACGGCCGAAGCCCGTTTTGAGGAAGCCAGGGGCAAGGTCGTCGAATTTCGCGGCAAGGCCAATGAGCAGTTCGACCGGCTGGAAGAACTGTTCCAGGAGCGGGTGGCCCAGGTGCTGGGCCGGCTGGGCGTGCCGACCCAGGAAGACATTCAGGAATTGGCCAAGCGCGTCGAGGCTCTGAATCAAAGCATCATGGCGCTGAAGAAGTAAGCACCCACTGTCGACCTGCCTGAACGAGGCCCCGTGGCGAACCACCATGGGGCTTCGACTTTTTCCAGCGCCAATCGCGGCGCCTGCCCTAAAATCGCGCAACAGCAATTCTTTTGCACTTTCCTGGCACTCACCATTTGTAATGATATTTGGACATTGAGCGTGCGATTGCCTATGTTGCGCCGCATCAGCCCGTTTCTGGGCAAGCCCAAAACTCCCCACGAACACCCTGGCTTGAATTTTGCTGAATCCAGCTCGCTCAAACCACCGTTCACCGAGGAGATCAAGCCATGGCGTCGCGCCCCTTCCACCGTTGGCGATTTCCGTTCATAGCCGCGTCAGCGTTGATCGGCCCCATCGCGCTGGCCGCCGACGCTCCAGCGCACACCGCCGCCGATACTCTTTGGGTAGCGATCAGCGCCGCGCTGGTGTTTTTCATGCAAGCGGGTTTTGCCCTGCTGGAAGGCGGCATGGCGCGTAGCAAGAACGCCGTCAACGTACTCATGAAAAATTACATGGACGCCTGCGTGGGCGGCCTCATTTTCTGGCTGGTTGGATTCGGCCTGATGTTCGGTCACAACGTCACCGGCTGGTTCGGCGCCAGCCACTTCGCCCCGAACAGCGCCACTCCCTGGGACTGGACGTTTCTGTTCTTCCAGATGATGTTCGCCGCAACCTCGACCACCATCGCCTCCGGCGCCATGGCGGAGCGCATTCATTTCCGCGCCTATCTGATCGGCGCCTGTGTGATTTCCGGGCTGATTTACCCCGTCTTCGGCAGTTGGGCCTGGGGTAGTCATGGCGGCGGCGACGGCTGGCTCAAGGCGCTGGGCTTCATCGATTTCGCCGGCTCCACGGTGGTGCATTCCATCGGCGGCTGGTGCGCGCTGGCCGGCATCATCGTCCTGGGGCCGCGTCTGGGTCGGTTCGGGCCACGGGGCGAATCGCGCCCCATGCCCGGCCACAACCTGAGCCTGGTGGCGTTGGGTGGTTTCATCCTCTGGTTCAGCTGGTTCGGTTTCAACGGCGGCTCCACGCTGACCGCCGACGGAGACATCGGCAAAATTCTGGTCAACACGCACCTTGGCGCCTGCGCCGGCGCGGTGGGGGCGGCGTTGTTCAGCACCGCCCTGGGGCAACGCGTGTTGTTGACCGCCACCGTGAACGCCAGCATCGGCGGATTGGTGGCGATCACCGCCGGTTGCGCCACGATGGAACCCGGCTACGCCATTCTCACCGGTCTCGTCGCCGGCGTCATCGCCACCCTCGGACCGGCGCTGTTGGCCAAAATGCGCTGGGACGACGTTGTGGACGCGGTTTCCGTCCATGCCTTCTGCGGCGTCTGGGGCACTTTGGCGGCCGGCCTGTTCTACAACGGCGATTTGTTCAACCCAAATCGGATCGTCGTGCAAGCCGTTGGCGTCCTCGCCGCCTTCGTCTGGGGATTGGGCGCCGCCTGGCTCACCTATGTGCTGATCGCCCGCACCATCGGCATCCGTTCCACCACTCTGCACGAACAGCGAGGACTGGACTTTACCGAGCACGCGGAGATCGGCTACCCCGAATTTCAACACATGCAGACCTTCAACCCGGACAGTTTGCATCGCTAGGATATCCATTCCCGGCGGTTCATCGGTGGCTGCGCGGGTGCATCGAAACAGTCGTTCCTGAACCGGGCGCATGACAATCCATTGGAAGCAAGCATGGAATTCGAGCAGAAGAAAATGGCCATCGAGCAAGGGTTGACGCCCTTTCTCAGCGGCGAGCCGTTGGGATACGCCCTGCGTCTGTGGGAGTTGAAGTACGCTGGCGACCCGATCTTCGCCCTGGTGCGCTTCGTCAACGAGCTTTACGAAAGCGCCGGCTTGACGGCCCCGCGTACCAAGGTATTGCAAAGCTTGATTCGCGCCCTCAATAAGTTACCTGACCCGCTCTCCAAGGCTCATGGCCAAACCGTCCATCCCACTATCATCGAGGAAAGTCATGACGACGCCATTCACGTCTGCTTCCTGTTGGTGGATACCCTGATCCACCGCCTGCCCCACGACGAGGGCGCTGGCGTCCGCCGATACCTGCTCGATCATCTGAAACAGTTGAAACAACCCGAGCCGATCCTGAACGCCATTCGCGCCTGGCTGAGTCAACAGCAACCGATCGCCACGCCCATTCCCACAACCGTACTCACCCGGATCGTCAATCTGGCGTATGTCGCTCTGTGTGAATACGAAGGTCCCACCAAGGCGGATCGAGCGCTTCACGAGGCGGTTCTGATCGTTGAGACAGCCACTTCCGGTTCCAAATTCCCCGTCCGGCGTTTGCTCTAACCCACCGACGCCTTGTCGCGCGGGCGGTTTGGCCGCGCGGCATCACTCGCTGATAGTCCACGCAGCCTTTTCAAATCAGCGGATCACCAGGAACCGCCCCTATCCCATGGAGTCCATAGGGAAAACGGGCTTTGCGCGCGGGCGATGCTCAATCGCTTGCCGCAATAGGGGACACGATCATGAAAGCGCCCTACTCTCCTCCATCTCCCGCATGGCATGCCCTGGCCGCCGAGCAGGTCTTGCGGGAACTGAACACCGCGCCGGGCGGGCTGAGCGAGACCGAAGCCGCCCGACGACTGGCGATTCACGGTCCCAACCGGTTGCGTCCCCCCAAGCAACGCGGGCCGATGGCCCGCTTCCTGCTCCAGTTCCACAACGTCCTGATCTACGTGCTGCTGGCTTCGGCCGCCATCACCGCCGCGCTCGGTCATACGGTGGACACCGGGGTCATTCTGGGGGTGACGATCATCAACGCCATCGTCGGTTTCGTGCAGGAAGGCAAGGCGGAATCGGCGCTGGCCGCCATCCGCAAGATGCTGTCGTTGCACGCCCTGGTGCTGCGCGACGGGCAACGCCGGGAAATACTGGCCGAGGAACTGGTGCCGGGCGACTGGGTGGTGCTGCAATCCGGCGACAAGGTGCCCGCCGATCTGCGTCTGGTCGAGGTCAAGAATCTGCGGATTCAGGAAGCAGTGCTGACCGGCGAGGCGGAAGCGGTCGAAAAAACGGTCGCGCCCGTGTCCGCCGAGGCGGCCATCGGCGACCGCGCCAACATGGCCTATTCCGGCACGCTGGTCAGCCACGGCCAGGCCACCGGCGTGGTGGTCGCGACCGGCGAGCGGACCGAAATCGGCCGCATCAGCACTCTGTTGGAGCAGGTGGAGGAAATCGCCACTCCCCTGTTGCGGCAGATGGCCCAGTTCGGGCGCTGGCTGAGCGCCGCCATCGTGCTGGCGGCGGTGGCAACCTTCGCGCTCGGCGCGTACTGGCGCGGCTTGCCCAAGGACGACATGTTCATGGCGGCGGTCGCGCTGGCGGTGGCGGCGATTCCCGAAGGACTGCCGGCGATCATGACCATCATCCTGGCCATCGGCGTCCAGCGCATGGCTGGGCGCAACGCCATCGTCCGCCGGCTGCCGGCGGTGGAAACCCTGGGCGCGGTCACGGTGATCTGCTCCGACAAGACCGGCACCTTGACCCGCAACGAAATGACCGTGCAACGGATCGTGACCGCCGACCGGACCTTCGCGGTCAGCGGCGTCGGCTACGCCCCAACCGGCGGATTCAGCCTGGACGACATTCCGATCCTGCCCAACGCCGCGCCGGACTTGCAGACCATCGCCCGCGCCGCGCATCTGTGCAACGAAGCGGTGCTGCGCGAACAGGACGGCGAATGGCGGATGGAAGGCGATCCGACCGAGGGCGCGCTGCTGACCCTGGCCCACAAGGCCGGCCTCGATCCCAGCAGCGAACGCGAACGCTTTCACCGCGTGGACAGCATTCCCTTTGAGTCCGAGCATCGATTCATGGCCACCCTGCATCACGACCATCACGGTCACGGCTTCGTTTACGCCAAGGGGGCACCGGAACGGGTGCTGGCGATGTGCGCGCGCGAGTTGGGCGACACCGGGCCGCAACCCCTGCGCCCGAACCACTGGCGGGACCGGATCGAGGAACTGGCGACCCTGGGCCAGCGGGTGCTGGCGGTCGCGTTCCGCGCCACCGCCGAGACCCGCGGTGAATTGACCTTCGAGGACGTTGAGGAAGGGTTGACCCTGTTGGGATTGCTGGGTATCAGCGATCCCCCGCGCGAGGAAGCCATTCGGGCGGTGCGGCAAACCCAGCAAGCCGGTATTCGGGTCAAGATGATCACCGGCGACCACGGCGTGACGGCGCAAGCCATTGCCGCCCAGATCGGCATCGGCGACGGGCAAAAGGTACTGACCGGACCGGAACTGGAAGTGCTGGACGACGAGGCGCTGCGGGCGGTGGTCATGGACACGGATGTCTACGCCCGCGCCAGCCCCGCACACAAGCTGCGGCTGGTGGCGGCGTTGCAGGCCAACCATCAGGTGGTGGCGATGACCGGCGACGGGGTCAACGACGCGCCCGCCCTCAAGCGCGCCGACATCGGGGTGGCGATGGGTATCAACGGCACCGAGGCCGCCAAGGAAGCCGCCGCCATGGTGCTCGCCGACGACAATTTCGCCTCCATCGCGCACGCGGTGGAGGAAGGCCGCACCGTCTACGACAACCTGCGCAAGGCGCTCTTGTTCATCTTGCCGACCAACGGCGCCCAGGCGCTGGTGATCGTGGCCGCCATTTTATTGGGAGTGACGCTGCCGATCACGCCGGTGCAAATCCTGTGGGTCAACATGGTGACGGCGGTCACCCTGGCGCTGGCGCTGGCGTTCGAACCGGCCGAGGCCAACGTGATGCAACGACCGCCGCGTGATCCCGGCGA
The DNA here is from genome assembly GCA_029624675.1 of Candidatus Contendibacter sp. Taxonomy (GTDB): domain Bacteria; phylum Pseudomonadota; class Gammaproteobacteria; order Competibacterales; family Competibacteraceae; genus Contendibacter. The sequence goes on along the minus strand of JARSSP010000041.1, from coordinate 16,179 downwards.
ACCGCTGCTGTCAGGCATCATGCTGTGGCGAATTAGCGCGGTGTCGGTGCTCCTGGTCGTCACGCCACTGGGGCTGTTTCTGTGGGAAGCCGCGCAGGGTCGCTCCCACGAGGAAGCCCGCACCCTGGCGGTGAACGCGCTGGTGGTGGGCGAGATTTTCTATTTGTTCAACAGCCGCTATATCCACGGTTCGGTCCTGTCGCGCGCCGGACTGCTGGGCAGTCGCCCGGTGCTGATCAGCATCGGCCTGATGTTGCTGTTGCAACTGGCGTTCACCTATTTCCCGCCCTTACAACGCCTGATGGGCACCGAGCCGATCGGCGTCGCGGACTGGGGCATCGTGCTCCTGGCGGGGGTAGCGGTGCTGCTGCTGGTGGAACTGGAAAAGGCGGTATGGCGCGGGTTATGGCAAACGACCAGAGGTCGTCATCGGACATGAAATAATACTTGGCGGCTCGCGATAAGCCACTGATGACCCACGCTGTCGTTCCGACAGCGATACCCGGCAAACAGATCCACTGAGCGCGCGACGCGAGTCGGACACGGTTCGGCCAGCGTCCCTCGCGCGCCCAGTAACGCAAGGCGCCGCATCCGATTACCACTTCCCATAATAACCCTCCTTCAGGGCATCGAATAAATTAGCAGCGGTGTGGGTTTCACCGTCGTATTCGATTTCCTCGTTGCCCTTGACCTCGATTTCCGAACCATCTTCCAGCACGAACCGATAACGGGTATTGGCCAAATCCTGTTCCTTGACGAGCACGCCCTGGAATGCCTCGGGATTGAAACGGAAGGTGGTGCAACCCTTGAGTCCCTGCTCGTAGGCGTAAAGGTAAATTTCCTTGAAATCCTCGTAGGGAAAATCGGTGGGGACATTCGCCGTTTTGGAGATGCTGGAATCCACCCATTTCTGCGCGGCGGCCTGAATATCCACATGCTGTTTTGGAGTCACGGCGTCGGCGGTAATGAAATACTCCGGCAACCGCTCCTCGGCGGTCTCGGCATCGGGCATCGCCTGGGGATTGACCAGATGTCGGTAGGCCAGTAGCTCGAAGGAGAACACATCCACTTTCTCCTTGGATTTCTTGCCGGGTCGGATAACGTTGCGGAAGTAGTGATGGGCGAAACTGGGTTCGATGCCGTTACTGGCGTTGTTGGCCAGTGACAGCGCGATGGTGCCGGTGGGGGCAATGGACGTGTGATGGGTGAAGCGAGCGCCAATCTGGGCCAATTCCTCAACCAGTTGGGGATTGATTTCAGCGATGCGCTGCATATAGCGGCTGTAGCGGGCGTGCAGCACCTTGCCCTTGACCCGGTTGCCTTCTCGGTAGCCATCGCGGGCCAGTTCTGGACGCCGATGCAGCATTTCGGCGGTCACGGCGAACTCCTGCTCAAGAATCGGCGCCGGGCCTTTTTCTTGCGCCAGTTCCAGCGCCACGCGCCAACCGGTCAGCGCCATCTCCCGCGTCACCTCCTCGGTGAAGGTCAGCGATTCCGGCGAGCCGTATTTCATCCCCAGCATCGTCAGCGTGGAACCGAGTCCCAGATAGCCCATGCCATGGCGGCGCTTGCCGAGAATTTCCCGGCGTTGCGGTTCCAGCGGTAAGCCGTTGATTTCCACCACGTTATCCAGCATCCGGGTAAAGATGGCGACCACTTCACGGTAGGTGTCCCAATCGAACCTGGCCCGGTCGGTGAATGGGTTCTGGACAAACGGCGTCAGGTTGACCGAGCCTAACAGGCACGACCCATAGGGTGGGAGCATTTGTTCGCCGCAAGGGTTGCTGGCCCTGATATTTTCACAGAACCAGTTGTTATTCATCTCATTCACTTCGTCAATAAGGATGAACCCCGGCTCGGCGTAATCGTAGGTGGAGGCCATGATCAGATCCCACAGCCGCTGGGCGCGAATTTTCCGGTAAATCTTGCAGGCGACCTGGCCACTGTCGTTGACGATCAAGCCTTGGTGCGTCGGCCATTCGCGCCAGAGAATTTGGTCGGGATCATTGAGATCAAGCTGATCCTGCTCGGCCTCCTTGGCCAGGAGTGGGAAGGCCAGCCGCCAGTCGGCATCGTGCTTGACCGCTTCCATGAACTCGCGGGTGATCAGTAGGGACAGATTGAATTGCCGCAACCGACCAGATTCACGTTTGGCGCGGATAAATTCCAGAATATCTGGATGACCGATGTCGAAGGTGCCCATCTGCGCCCCCCGCCGCCCGCCCGCCGACGACACGGTGAAACACATCTTGTCGTAGATGTCCATGAACGACAGCGGTCCGGAGGTGTAGGCGCCAGCCCCGGAGACGTAGGCACCGCGCGGGCGGAGCGTGGAAAATTCATAGCCGATCCCACAACCGGCTTTCAACGTCAGCCCCGCTTCATGCACCTTGCGCAGGATGTCGTCCATCGAATCCAGAATCGTGCCGGACACCGTGCAGTTGATGGTGGAGGTGGCCGGCTTGTGCTCCCAAGCGCCGGCATTGGAAATGATACGTCCCGCCGGGACGGCGCCGTGGCGCAACGCCCACAAGAAGCGCTCATACCAAAGTTCGCGCAATTCCGGCGTGGCCTCGACTTCGGCCAGCGCCCGGGCCACCCGCTGATGGGTGCCATCGATGGTCTCGTCGATGGGTCGCCCGTCCTTGGCCTTCAGCCGATATTTCTTGTCCCAGATATCCCAGGAAGCGGGCTGCAGGGGAACGTCGGCGGTGACGGTCGAACAGTCGACGGGTTGCAGGTGCGCGGTTTTCATAAGCCGATCTCCGGGAGGCTGGCGGTGGCTTTGCTTCAGGCCAGCGGATTCTAGAAGATATCGAGAAAATTTCCAGGTGAGATTTCTATATGATGTGGATTGAAGAAAAGATAACACAACATAATGTGTTGAAGTGTGAAACCAACACCTTGTTTCCGCTCATGATCGGCGCAGTCGAAAAAGTTGTTCGAAACTTCGTTGACAGGTTGATGGAAACTTGGTTGTCAAGGGGTGGCGCCGATGGTATAACCGGCTAAACTTTGCGGGGTACCGCTGATAATCGGACACAAAAACCGAGGGAGAACCCATGAAGATCTCGTATGCCCCTCTTGCAATACTCTGCCTTGGGCTGGGGGCGTGTATGTCCCAAGTGCCCGTCGCGACCACCTATCCCGTAAACTTCCAAAAGAAGATGCAGGCCGCCCACCATTGGGACGTCCTCACCGCCGACGTGGCGAAACGGTTGCACGATCACCTGATCGGTTCCGGCGAACCGCAGGGCCGCCCAATTGCCCTGAATGTTCAACAGCCGCGATACAACAGCCAATTTGGCATGGCTTTCCACAACCTGCTGATCACCCATCTGCTGGAGCAGGGGTTCGTCATGAGCGAGAACCCGTCCGCTGGCTTGCCGGTCAATTACGACATTCAGGTGGTGACCCATAAGGATCGCGGGTTTATCCGACCGACGCCAGGCCTCTTCACGGCGTTGACGGGCACCGTGCTGGTAATCCGCGATGTGGCGGACAGCCAGTCAGCCGCGGCGGCGACCATGCTGGGAGCGGTTGTCCTGGACGTGGCGAGCGGCTTCGTCACCGATACTCCAAACAGCGAAATCATCGTGACGACCTCGGTGATGAACGGGGATCGTTATGTATCCCGTTTACGTGATATCTATTACGTCAGCGATAATAATGTAGACCAATATATCGCCAAGGGGCCGGCCCCGGTCACTACCCGCATGGTGGAAATAGTTGGATGCGTCTCAGGCACCCAGTGTCCATGACGGGACCATGGCTCAACTTGAATAGAGGGGTGATTAAGGCCATGAATTGGAACGTAATAGGCTTACGCGGGGTTGCCGCGCTGTTGGTCGCGCTCAACTTGGGTATCCTGGGGTGTGCATCCTGGGGAAATGACGATACTGCCACCTCGACCCGACCGGTCGTTCGCGACGCCAACCTGGTCGACGCCAGCCACGCCGCCGCCGACGCTCTGCTGGCGCGGGCGCCCTGGCTCAAGGAGCGGCGCGAGCCGTTGCTGGCCACTACCTTTGTCGACATTAACAATCTCGAAACCTCGTCCGCGCTGGGCCGCGTCATCGGCGAGCAGGTCGGTTCCCGGTTCACCCAGGAGGGTTTCACGGTGATCGAGATCAAGATGCGCAACAATATCTTCGTGGCCGAGGGGACCGGAGAGTTGATGTTGTCGCGTTCGGTCCGTGAGATTAGTCAGTCGCACAACGCGGCGGCGGTCATCACCGGCACCTACGCGGTTGCGCGGCAATCGGTATATGTCACCGCCCGCCTGATCCGCGCCACCGACAACTTGGTGCTGGCCGCGTATGACTACGTGCTGCCGTATGGACCGGATGCCAAGGCCCTGGTCGCCGCACAGCAATAACCGCCAATTTGAATCCTCGCTAAAACGCCCTTTCCCCGCGCGGGGGAAGGGCGTTTTAGTTTGGAGTGGAAAGCAATGTCTAGGCGGTAATGGTTAATCCCAGCCGCTCGCAGATCGCCAGCGTCGGGCCGGCCTGATTCATGGTATAGAAATGCAGGCCCGGCGCACCGCCCGCCAGCAGGCGCCGGCACAGGTCGGCGACCACTTCCACCCCATAGGCGCGGATCGCGTCGCGGTCGTCGCCGAAGCTTTCCAGCCGCTTGCGAATCCAGCGCGGAATCTCCGCCCCGCAGTTGTCCGAGAATCGCGCCAGTTGGGTGAAGTTGGTGATCGGCATGATGCCGGGCACGATGGGCAAATTCAGCCCTAGCTTTTCGCAGTCGTCCACGAAGCGGAAATAGGAATCCGGATTGTAGAAATATTGGGTGATGGCCCCGTTGGCGCCAGCTTCAACCTTGCGTTTGAAATTCAGCAAATCCCGATCGGTGTTCGGGGCTTGCGGATGGAATTCCGGATAGGCAGCCACTTCGATGTGAAAGCGGTTGCCGGTCTCGGCGCGGATGAATTCCACCAGTTCGTTGGCGTAACGGAATTCGCCGAATTCCCGCATCCCGGACGGCAAATCGCCGCGCAGGGCGACCAGGCGGTGAATGCCCTGGGCGCGGTAGTGATCCAGAATCTCCCGGATTCCCGCGCGGGTCGAGGCCACACAGGTCAGATGCGGGGCAGCGTCCACGCCGCTGTGGGCCTGAATCGCTTGGATCGCCTGGAAGGTGCGTTCGCGGGTGGAGCCTCCCGCCCCGTAGGTCACCGAAAAGAACGCCGGCCGCATCCGCATCAACTCCTCGCGGGCGGCAAACAGCTTGCGCATGCCTTCGTCGGTGTTGGGAGGGAAAAATTCGCAACTAAAGATTTGAGGCCAGTTTGACTGAGGCATTATTTGAGGGGCTTCTTGGGAATGTAAGGCGTCTGTGGATTGACGACCAAGGTTTGTTGACGGGGATTGATAACCACGTCCATATCATTCCAAAGGAATGACTCCCAGCAGGGGTTCGGTATCGCCAGGCAATACCATTGCCTGCACCGTCGTGGCACGGTTGACGAAGCGGACATCCACGGGGCCTACCATGTCCAGTTTGATCCGTCTGACATCAGCCATCTCCGCCAATTGTTCGTCCAGTTTGGGCAAGCCTAACTGAATGGCGATATCTTCGTTGATCGCCAGCATGTAAGCGCCGCTATCGACCAGGGCTTTGATCGGAATATGTCGAACCTGATCGGATTGCAGATAGTCCCGCCGTTGCAGCGCAAGATCATCGCTGTTGAATAATTCAAGATCAGCATAAATCAAACCCATGGCGCCCTCATTACGATTGAAATATTCACCAGCTTGAATATCCGGTATTTTCTATAAGATGGCAATATGTAGATCGCCTGACTTTGTTGAGTCATTAAGGTGTCATGTGGATGTAATCCGCTCAATGTAGTATGAAGTTTTATTAAACGCCTTAGATGCAAAATGCTCCAACCCATTTATGCAAAAACCGACAAGGGTCGGAAAGAGATTGAAGGTCGTGTATACGGTCTATCCGCAAAGGGGCGCAGGGTTCTGATCCTGGTTGATGCCCAGAAAACGGAGGCCGATCTGTCGGTGGCAGCGGGTGTTGGTAAGGAAATCCAACCGTTATTGAAGTTGCTGCTCGACGGCGGCTTTATCGCGCCACGTGATGCGCAAACTATCCAGGCTTCAGAAGCGCTCGCTCCCGTCTTGGCTGAATCCGCATCACCCTCCCCACCTATGCCAAGACCGAAGCGAACAGAATACCCACCTGAGGACATTGCGCTGGTCAAAAAAGTCATTCTGGACACGATAGATGAATATTTAGGTTTGCTAGGCGCGGATATCAAGCGGCGAGTTGAAGCATCAAATGATTCCAGCTCGATCATTAGCTGTATTGCGAGATGGAATTTAGCCATGCGCGAGAGCAAACTGGCCAAGCCTGTCGCCGGTTACTACTTGCAGAAGGTTCAAGCCATTCTGGATTGAGATTTTTGCTCTTCGATGGTTTTGTACGGAATCTGGGTGATCATCAGGGAACAATTATATGGCTAGGCCGAAGCGATAATCCGAACGGCTAATTTTTCTCGAACCCGCTCATAAATCGGAATGTCACTTTTCTCTGCTACCTCCAAGGTAACAGCAAGGCCGTAAGGGATTGCTTCATCAAATTTTTGGCCGGTGTCGCCTTGCGCGGCGATTTTTATTCGCAGGCTGTCACCGTCTTGGAAAACGCAGGCTTTTTTCCCTTCCAGTACTTCGTGCTGAACCGTGCCCTTTTGAGTTTGTTGCCAGTCAGCGTGTTGTCTATCGACTGCCAAGAGGTTTTTGGGTGGCTGAAAGCTCAATTTGGCTTTGCGATACACTCGATGGGCGGGATTGACTGGAGTGAGCCAAGCTAGCGTGATAATCAGCCGGCGCCATTCCGTGGTATTGCTTAACTCAACGGGAAGTGGAAATTCGTATTCATGAGCTTCATCCTGCTGCAATAATCCGGCTCCCAGTACCGTAGCACGCTGGGCGGCGCAGGCTTCTACTCGTGCTGGGTCAGCAATACCATAGCCAAGAAATCGGGCCATTCCTCGTTTTTGCTTTTTGCCTATTGGAACGACTGTTTTCAGTACATTTATGGCTTCATCTGGCCAAGTAGCGCTATGAATAAGTAATGCCTTTAATAATGGAGTAGTGGTCTCTCGATTAATGCAATCACCACCGGGTAAGCTTTTCAGCTCTTCCAAAATTTCGTAAAGCTTAGCGGCAGCGCGAGTTGCTAGTGCAGTGGCATTGCTGGTACCACGGGTCCAACTATAACGATCCGTTGCTCCTGTTCCCGTATTATCTGGTGCAGCAGCCTTTTGTCCTGGAGGAATTCCAGATTTATCGATGGAATAAGCCCCCTTTGAGGTACGGTAGTAACGATAGAGTTGTCTTCCTCCTGGTAGCAAGATTTCAGGTTTAATAGCTTGGCGAAATCCTGGCCCTAAACAGCTTGCCGGATTAGGAAGATTGTTTGAAGGAAGTAAATCTAGTCGGCTTGCAGGATAGGCAATAGTTGAATAATCTTTATGTTGTGCTCCAATCGTAAGCGCGTTGACTGCTTCACCAGGATTTAATAACCGTCTATCAAACAAGGTGTTTTGATGGTGACTGAGTAAGGCTTTAATCTTTTCCTCGTCCGATTTAGTGGAAAATGATGATTCATCAATATCTAGGTTTATGTTGCTTTTTTGATTTCCAGCGCTGACACAAAAAAGCAGCTTATATTTCCATGCTAACCAGTCGATCAGTCGTGCCCAAGAACTCATTTGCCGGTCAAATGGTTGTTCGCCAACGGAAAGATTTACAATAAAGATATTGGGGGCACTCGGTTCGGTTCCCTCAAACATTTCGACAATGGCACGGTGTACTCGGTCCTCGGCAAAGGCATCTTTTGGAATATGTTCTTGATCGGCAGAATTCCCGTTCCAATAACGATTTGCTAAATCAGGTTCGAGAATCGGGCGACAGAATATGCGTCGGTTTAGCGGCGGTCCATCAGCATCCAATTCACCATGCAAAATCAACGAAGACATGGCAGTGCCGTGGCGCATTTCTTGTAGCAGATACTTGGAAAGCAGATTGTCGGGATCGTAGAGAATGATCCTGCCATTCAAAGCATCGTGTTCAGTCAAGGGGTAGCCATCAAGGAGGGCTACAACCGGTGGAATGTCGCTTGGTGGAGGTCCGGAAAACTCGTAGGGCTTGCTATCTCCAGGTAAAGCCACGACGCCTTGAGCTATCGGCAGAAAGGTTCTGATGGCATTATTACGAAATAAGGTAGCTAGGCCAGTTTCATCTTCCGATTCCAGTACTAGGAATGCGGAATGTGCTATAGATACGGGGATTCGGCCTTTCAAAGCATGAAAATGAATTTCATCTATCCGTATATTCGCCAAAATTTCTCCGCCAGCGGCAATAATCGCTTGGCGGACAGTGTGTTCTTCGTCTTGTTGATAGGCTTGGCGACTGGAGTCATCCGATTTTTCGGGATAACAAAGTTCTGCACGGAAAGCGACAGGAGCATTCGGATCGTCTTTTATACTCTGCGCCCAATCATCCAGGATACCAGAGTCAAGTAACCGATCTTTGGCGCTCCAACGGCGAATTTGTTTAGCATGGCTGAAAATACCTCGCCATTTGACATTCCCTTGACCGAGAGGTTGTTCCTTCTTAAAACGCTCCCAGAGTTTTAGAAGTTCCTCTAGTGCTCGTTGATCAGTCATTCCCAGATAAAGTCGCCCATCCAGGTGTTTTTCAGCACGCTGGCCGTTTTTGTCAAGATAATAAAAATCGTCGTCTGGCTCCAAATCATCCAGGTCGACTTCCCCCAACCAGCCTATTCCGATAGCTTGGGTTGCACGGTAAAAATCTTCAATGCGCCCACGAGTTTCGATAACCAGAACGAACTCGGGAAAAAGACCTTGTGAATCTGTTTGAAGTGACAGCCGTTCGGCCTCAAAGGCTTGTTGCAGGCGCTTGAATTGGGGGCCAAGGCGTTTTATTTGCTCTGATTTGTCCGGCGCATGAGGCAGCTTTCCTCTACCAGATCCCTTATCGCGCTCGACTCGTTGAAAAGATGGGAAAATTAACAACGGCTGTTCCGACGCCATGGACTACTCTCCTGTTTGCTTTATTCGTTCACTTCCGAGTTGGCTTTTACTGTCGCCCGATTTTGCCACTGTCTGAGTTTGAGTTGAGTCAGTTCGTGTGGATGATCGGTTTTCCCTGTCAGAATGGCTTGTCGAAAAACATCCACGCAAAATTCTTCAACCTCGGCAAAACTGTGTCCCAAAAGCTTTTCGGCAATGGTCCCAGATGCTAGGTTGAATTGGAAACGGCGTCGTTCCGCAAAGGATTCAACGAATCGGGAAATCTGGCTCCGGGTCGGCGCTGGGAGAATTATCCGTAACTCGAAGCGACGCCACGCCGCTCTATCCAGCAATTCTGGGTGATTGCTGGCGGCGATGGTCACTACATAGTCGGGCAGGCGATCAATTTGCGTAAGTAGCGTACCAACGACTCGCTTGATTTCACCGGTCTCCCGATTATCGCCGCGTTCCTTTCCGAGAATTTCAAACTCATCGAAGAATAAAACACAATGTTGTGTTCGGGCATAATCGAATACTTTTTGCAAACGACTTCCCGTTTCCCCAAGGAAGCTACCGATGAGACTTTCATAGCGGACCACGAGCAGTGGTACTGCAAGCTCATAAGCAATCGCTTCGGCAAGTGTTGTTTTACCATTGCCTGGAGGACCTGCCACCAGAAGTTTATGGCGAGGCGATAGACCATAGGTTTTCAGGAGATCACTGCGGTGCTGTTCCGCAATCAGTTCGCGACAAAGAGCTTCCGTTTCTGGAGCGAGCACCAGCATATTCAACGGGCGCTCAGGAGTTTGTTCTAAAACAAAAGGATGCGCCCCATTTTCAATGGGAGTTCGCCGTGCTTGGGATGCACTGGTTGAAGCATTTTGAACAACAGAAACCAGGCGGTCAGCGAGAATGTTATGTTTCTTAGCTCGTTCATCAGCAATCAGGGCTTCAGCGTGACGCCGGAATAACACGGCATCACCTGAAACTCCGGCTTTTACGAGTCCAATCAATATATCTGCATTTGCCATGGCTGGAATGCCTGAAGGGGCGGTTTGCAAATCATACCGCCCCTAAACGCATCTTAGTAGCGATAATTCTCCGCCTTATACGGCCCATCCACCGCGACGCCGATATACGCGGCCTGCTCCGGGGTCAGCGCGGTCAGCCGGGCGCCGATCCGATCCAAATGCAGCCGGGCGACCTTTTCGTCCAGATGCTTGGGCAGCACATAGACCTTGTTTTCGTACTGCCCACCACGGGTGAACAGCTCGATCTGCGCCAGTACCTGATTGGTGAAGGAGTTGGACATCACGAAGCTGGGATGGCCAGTGGCGCAGCCCAGATTCACCAACCGCCCCTCGGCCAGCAGGATAATGCGCTTGCCGTCGGGGAAAATGATGTGATCCACCTGCGGCTTGATGTTTTCCCAGCGATATTGCTTGAGGCTGGCGACCGCGATTTCGGAATCGAAATGGCCGATATTGCAGACAATGGCCTGATTCTTCATCCGCGCCATGTGGTCGTGGGTGATGACGCCGACGTTGCCGGTGGCGGTGACGAAAATATCCGCCTTGTCCGCCGCGTCGTCCATCGTGACCACCCGATAACCCTCCATCGCCGCCTGCAAGGCGCAGATCGGATCGATTTCGGTGATCCACACCGTCGCGCCCAGACCTTTGAGCGACTGCGCGCAACCCTTGCCCACGTCGCCGTAGCCCAGCACCACCGCGATCTTGCCGGCGATCATCACGTCGGTGGCGCGCTTGATGCCGTCCACCAGCGACTCGCGGCAGCCGTAGAGATTATCGAACTTGGACTTGGTCACCGAGTCGTTGACGTTGATGGCGGGGAACGGCAGCCGGCCTTCCTTTTCCATGACATACAGGCGATGGACGCCGGTCGTCGTCTCCTCGGTCACGCCCTTGATATTGGCCTGAATCCGGGAATAGAACGTGGGGTCGCGGTCCAAACGCTGGCGAATGGCGGCGAACAACACCTGTTCCTCTTCACAGGTCGGGTTGGCGATCAGCGCGCGATCCCGCTCCGCCCGTGTGCCTAGTGTGACCAGCAGGGTCGCGTCGCCACCGTCGTCCAGGATCATGTTGGGCGTGCCGCCGTCGCGCCATTGCAGAATGCGGTGGGTAAAATCCCAGTATTCCTCCAGCGACTCGCCCTTGTAGGCGAACACCGAAATACCGTCCGCGGCGATGGCGGCGGCGGCGTGATCCTGGGTCGAGAAGATGTTGCAGGACGCCCAGCGGATGTCGGCGCCCAGCGCCGCCAGCGTTTCGATCAGCACGGCGGTCTGGATGGTCATGTGCAGCGACCCGGCGATGCGGGCGCCCTTGAGCGGTTGCCGGTCCCGATATTCGGCCCGGATCGCCATCAGGCCGGGCATTTCGGTCTCGGCGATGGCGATTTCCTTGCGGCCCCAGTCGGCCAGCGACAGGTCGGCAACGTGGTAATCGGGAAAAGGGATTTCGCGCACGACGGCGTTCATAACGTACTCCATACGGTTGAACGGGCGCCGTTGGCTTGGGAAAGCCGCGCCATGCCGAGCCTGACGGTGAAGACCGTTGCAGCGCCCCTCGGCATGGGGGCGAAAATTGAAAAGGTGTTACAACCCCGCCGCGTCCCGCAGCGCGTCGGCCTTGTCGGTGTACTCCCAGGTGAACTCCGGCTCCTCGCGCCCAAAATGGCCGTAGGCGGCGGTCTTGCGATAGATCGGCCGGATCAGGTTCAACATCTTGACCAGACCGTAGGGCCGCAGGTCGAAGTGGCCGCGAATGATGTCGACCAGCCGGTCCTCGTCCACCTTGCCGGTGCCGAAGGTGTTGACGCTGATCGAGGTCGGCTCGGCCACGCCAATCGCATAAGACACCTGAATTTCGCAACGTTCCGCCAGGCCGGCGGCCACGATGTTCTTGGCCACGTAACGGCCGGCGTAAGCGGCGGAACGGTCCACCTTGGACGGATCCTTGCCGGAGAAAGCCCCCCCGCCGTGATGCGCGGAGCCACCGTAGCTATCGACGATGATCTTGCGCCCGGTCAAACCGCAGTCGCCGACCGGCCCGCCGATGACGAAACTGCCGGTTGGGTTGATGTGATACTGGGTATGCTTGTCCAGCCATTCCGCCGGCAGCACCGGCAGGATAATGTTTTCCATCACCGCCTCGCACAGCAGCTTGTAGCCGATGTCCGGGTCGTGCTGGGTGGACAGCACCACCGCCTCGACGCCCACCGCCTTGTTGCCCTGGTAGCGAAACGTGATCTGGCTCTTGGCGTCGGGCCGCAGCCAGGGCAGCACGCCGCTCTTGCGCATCTCCGCCTGCCGTTGCACCAGTCGATGGGCGTAGGTGATGGGCGCGGGCATCAGCACGTCGGTTTCGTTGCAGGCGTAACCGAACATCAACCCCTGATCGCCGGCACCCTGCTCTTCCGGCTTGTCGCGGTTCACGCCCTGGGCGATGTTGGGCGATTGCTTGCCGATGCAGGACAATACCGCGCAGGTGGCGCCGTCAAAGCCAACGTGGGAATTGTCGTAGCCGATGCCAACGACGGTATCGCGCACAATCTGGTCGAAGTCCACCCACGCCGCCGTGGTGATCTCCCCGGCTAGGACGACGACGCCAGTCTTGATCAAGGTTTCGCAAGCCACGCGGGCCTTGGGATCCTCGGCGATAATGGCGTCCAGCACGGCATCGGAAATCTGGTCGGCGATCTTGTCCGGATGCCCTTCGGAAACGGATTCGGAAGTGAACAGATAGGTACGGCTCATGGGATGGCGTTCCTCGAACGACAGTTACGGCGGGGAAATTACGTGCACCAAAAGAGTAACGGTCACGCAATAATAATCAGTCTACTCATAAAATACCGTATTTGCACCTTAGACGTTTATTCTATTTTGTTATCAAAATTTCAATTTTTAAGTTTGGACCCTGTGAATGAATCCAGTGACGAACATCATGGTACTGACTTGCATCGAGTTAGGCCACGAACCGTTGGCGATGCTGCTAGCACGCTACGGCGTGGCTGTCGAACAGGTACCACCGGACACTGAAATTCCCGGCAGCTATTGGGGCGAGAGCGAGGCGGGGTTGATTGGCTATCGTCTGTTCTTACGCGACGATACGCCCGTGCATTCCGCCCTTCACGAAGCCTGTCATTACATCTGCATGGATGCGGACCGGCGCGCGCGATTGCATACCGACGCCGGCGGTGAGGTGATCGAGGAAAATAGTGTCTGCTACCTGCAAATCCTGTTGGCGGACGAATTGCCGGGCGTCGGGCGAGCGCGGATGTGCGCCGACATGGACGCCTGGGGTTATACTTTTCGCCTGGGCTCGGCCCGCGCCTGGTTCGACCAGGACGCCGAGGACGCCCGACACTGGCTGCTACAAAACGGTTTGATCGACCTGGAAGAGCGGCCGGTCTGGCGGGTACGACAGGGCTGAGCCGCTCATCGCCACATTTCCCAACTGGGGAATCCCCGTGAAACGCGCATTTGCTTGGCTGCTGATCCTACCTCTGTTGGCGTTGTTGACCGCGTTTCGCTGGCCTTGGCAGAGCGTCGGCGACCCCGAACGCATCGAACTGTCCGGCACGGTGGAGGCGCGCGAGGTGGAACTGGCCTTCCAAGTGAGCGGACGCATCGCCAGGCTGCTGGCGGATGAGGGCGACGCTGTTCAGGCCGGGCAACTGATCGCCACGTTGGACGCCGCCGATTACGAACTCACGCTGCGCGCCGCCACCGCCCAGATGGAAGCGGCGCGAGCGGCCCTGGCGGCGTTGCAGGCCGGAACTCGCGCCCAGGAGTTGCGCGCCGCCGAGGCGAAACTGACGCAGACGCAAGCCGATCTGGAATACGCCCGCGCCGAATTCCAGCGGGTCGCCGAACTGGTTCCTAAAAAGCTAGCGGCTCAAAGCCAACTCGACCAGGCGCGGCAACGGCAAAACGTCGCCCTGGCCGGAGTCGAGCAAGCCCGGCAAAGCTTGGCGTTACTGCGAGAAGGACCACGCCAGGAGGATATCGATCAGGCCGCCGCCACGCTTCGCACCCGGCAAGCCGCGGTCGAAACCGCCCAGCGGCAATTGGATTACACCGAATCGCGCAGTCCGGTCGCGGGTGTGGCGACGGTGCGACTGGCCGAGGTTGGGGAAGTTGTGAGTTCAGGCAAACCGGTGTTGCGCATCGCCGAACTGGGTCGACCCTGGGTGCGCGTTTATCTGAGCGAAACCGATTTGTCCCGGGTGCGGCTCGGACAGTCGGCGGAAGTTCGGGTGGACAGCCTGCCCGGCAAGATGTTGATCGGCCGGCTTGCGTTCATTTCCCCCGCCGCCGAATTTACCCCGAAGACGGTGGAAACGCGCGCGCTGCGGGTCGATCTGGTCTATCGCGCCAAGGTTGAGATCGACAATCCCGGCAGCGCGCTGAAACTGGGTCAACCGGCTGACGTCGTGCTCAAGGCGACCACGCCATGATCGAGCCGGCAATGGAAATTGCCGACTTGCACTTTGCCTACGGCGAGGACCCCGTGTTGGGCGGCGTAACGCTGCGCGTCGCGCCGGGCGAGATTTATGGAGTCGTGGGCGCGGACGGCGCGGGCAAAACCACCTTGTTGCAACTGGCGGTCGGTCAACTGCCGCCGCGGAAGGGGCAAATCCGCGTGCTGGGGCGGGACGCCATCGATCCAGCCTTGCGCGACGAGATCGCGTATATGCCCCAGGGCTTTGGTTTATATCCCGACCTGACGGTGCAAGAAAACCTTGCTTTCTTCGCCGATCTGCACGGCTTACCCCGCGCGGTGGCGCGCGAACGCATCGTCGAGCTGTTGCAACGTACTGGCCTGGCGGGATTCGAGGCGCGTCGCGCCAATAACCTGTCCGGTGGGATGGCGCAAAAACTGGCGCTGGCCTGCGCCTTGATCAGCCAACCACGGGCAATGTTCCTGGATGAACCGACCACCGGCGTGGACCCAGTGTCGCGGCGGGCATTCTGGCGGCTGTTGAATGGGGTACGGGCCGAGGGCGTGGCGATTCTGTACGCCACCGCGAACATGGACGAGGCGGAGCGGTGCGACCGGGTGGGTCTACTACACGCCGGCCGGTTGGATCGGCAGGGGACGCCGCTGGAGTTGACGACGGGCGGCGATGCGGTGCTGGTTGGCGTGGTCGGGCCGACCGCGCGGCGGCAACGCACGGCCTTGTTGGCGTGGCCGATGGTCCAGTTGGTATTCCCCGTCGGGCAGCAATTACGAGTCTGGCTTGACGCAGGCGGTTCGTTGACCGAGTTTCGGGAGCAATTACGCACGCTCGACCCCGACCTGGATACCCAACCGTTGCAGCCGACCTTGCAGGATGCGGCGTTGCGGGAATTGGCGATGGCGGAACGCATCGATGAAAACGGATAGCCTGTTTTACCGGTTGTTTCAGGAGTGGCCAGAGCTGGTCTTGGAACTGGCGGGATTGGAAACGACGACCACGGGCTATACGCTGCGTGCCGAGGAGATCAAGCAAACCGGGTTTCGACTGGACGGGGTGTTGGCGCCGCCAAACGACCAGCCGGATTGGCCGCTGGTGTTTGTCGAGACACAGTTTCAGCACGATCCCGATTTTCATGCCCGCTGGTTCGCGGAGCTGTTCCTGTATTTGTATCGGCATCCTCCGCGCCGGGTCTGGCGGGCAGTGGCGCTGTTCCCAAACCGAGCGGCGGAGGGAACGACGGAGCCGGCCTACGAGGTGCTGCTGGCCCATCCATGGGTTAAGCGGGTCTATTTGGAGGAGGCGCTTCAGGAAGCGACGCCGAGTTGGGGTATCCGGCTATTGGGTCTGATTCTGGCCCCGCCGGCGACGGTGGTGGCCGAAGCCAGGGCGCTATTGACGGAACCGACAGCGGATGGCGGTCTAACTGGAATGGTGCTCGTGGATTGGGTGGAGACCTTGCTGGTGTACAAATTGCCGCGCCTGTCGCGGGAGGAGATTCGGAAAATGTTGGATATTTTCAATGTGGAACTGAAACAGACCCGCTTTTATCAGGAAGTGTTCGCCGAGGGCTTGGAGGAAGGCCGCCAGGAAGGCCGCCAGGAAGGCCGCCAGGAAGGCCGCCAGGAAGG
>JARSSP010000040.1 GCA_029624675.1 Candidatus Contendibacter sp. | reverse complement strand
TCCGGTGCGTTCTCGTTGCTCTTCGTCATGGTCCTTGGTCTTCCATCGTTCGGGCCTTCGGCGGGGGCTGCCGCCTAATCTGCCCTCTGCTGATTTCTCCACGGTATTCAGCGCCAGTCACCCAACGCCCAGCCTCGTTGCCGAGGCCCCGGAGAGACCTCCCGGGGTAAGACACGAAACGGTCCTCGCGTAGACGCCGGATTTACAAAGTGCATCCCAATCGCAGATGGAGGGCTTCGCGGTCACGTGCCCGCTCGCCCCGGATGCACCACGCCTCCTATCCGGTTTTTGTTCATCGCCCCGCGATTTTGCCTTGGACTTCCTCCAGACCTCGCCTCGCGGCGACGCCCTTGCCCTTCGGCTAACCTTCGGCTCTGCGTACACCTGGTGTCGGGACTTGCACCCGACTCGCTTCGTGCCATGCCCGGCACACACGCCTGAATCAAGCCGCGCCGCGAAGCGGCGTCGGCTTGAATGAATCGTTAGGCTTATCCCATCTGCAGGAACCGACGCTCCGTCAACGACACTTGGGGTGGGTTTTGATATCGTCCGCGGAAACTACCTTGCCGTCTGCCATTGTGAGCTGAATACAAAGCCGGCTTCCCGGATGGTAGAAGATGCCGTACTGCGTGTTGCCGCTCTCGATAGAGTCGACATCTTTAAAACCACGATTGGCCATGATGTCGATGGCCCTGATCGACTTCTTGCCAGCAAGATCCTTGTAACGCGGGGCTGGAGTGGGCTTCGCGTGACTCGATGCACCAAATCCCGCTTTCGCATTCTCAGCCTTCGTCTTGTTAATGTCACAGCCTTGCATTTCGGTCACTTGCGTGCAACCGGAGCGCTCAAGCTTCTCGCGGTACTTTGCGTCGATTGCATGGGCGGGAGTATTTGCCAACAGCACGGCGCCTACGGAAACAATCAATAATTTCTTCATATGACTACCTCTCAAGAGTTTTGGCGATTCAAAGGCATCGCCATTAGCCTAACGGGGCGGCGGATAAGCCGCGAAAGGCGAGAAAGCCGCAGGCTTTTTCGCCTGGAGCCGGCTTGATCCGCGTGGTTGCTTGGTGCGAAGCGCCGCACAACCGCGCGGATACTTATCCGCCGCCCCGTTGTCGCGGGCGCGAAGCGACCGCCGGTTATGGCGTTGTTAGACCTCACCTGTTTTCTTCTCCACCATTCGGAGTGCTGCATGAATGGTTGCCAAATAATAGTAGAACATCCAGCTTAGCCAGATGGATGCGTCATAGTCAGATTTCTGCTGCTGGTTATGGTGTCGGATTCCGAAATTGTTGGCGATGTTAAAAAGGTCGGCTTCATCTTGCCGGGTTAACACTTCTTTGAGTCTTGGCCTGAGGTATTCAAGGACGTCCGCAAGGTCCCGAATCGCGTCGCGACGCTCGGCGAGCGTCGAGCGGTAGCGCCGAAATTTCATTATCGCGGACGCAACCCTTTCTGTAACCTTTTCGTCAGTACACGGGAGATTCGCAGCGAGCAATGGCCCCGTTCCCGGCTGCGGGATCTCAAGGATTTCGCCGGTTTCAGAAAGCTCGTAACCGCCTTTGTAGCTCTCAAGCAGAAAATTCACTCGATCACGATATTCCGTGCGGCCAGCCTTGCCATCAAAGGTGTGATAGTGCCAGCCGCACTGAGAGAAGCTATGGTAGTACCCGTCTGTCGGCTTTGAAACGTGATCGTGCAAGAACTCGATGATGTCGAACAGATCATCCTCACCCAACCCGATAAATTTCTCCGGAAATGGCCACTCCACCTCTTTTCGAAGGTAGAGCAGTAGCGTAGCCGCAACATCACTCCCGAGCTTCCCGGCCACCTCGCCAGAGTCAACACACCAATAGCCGAAGTGCTCCTGAAAGAATCCAGCTTCGTCGAGTTGTTTATAGGCCGTGTAGAACAGCGATGCCAAAACCGGAAGGGTGATATTGGACCCGTTCGGATTTTTTCCTGTTCGCACTGAGTAGTAATGCCTGCTCATAGTCTTTGATGAGGTCTAACGGAACGGGCGCGAAGCGTCCGCGACAACAAGTGATTATGTGGTTCTACCCATCTACCACAATCCAATATCATTGACAAGAATCATTTGATTTCGTTAGCTTTTGCCAGCGGCATAACTCCATCACAAGCTCTTTGAGCCTGAAATTCCGATATGTTCGCCGTTCCTCTAAATTTAGCCCATCGCTATATAAGGCCAGATGGTACAGCCAAAACCCGCCGAAGCTTTGGCATTACAGCGTAGCTTATTTTGAAGAAGATCACCGGAGGCGTACAGACCAGTACGCGCCGCCAAACGAAAAAGGGCCGCCCGATTGGACGGCCCTTTTTGTCCGAAGGCTTCGGCGCTCGAATCGAGCTGACTTTCAGCGGCGTTCGAGCACCTTATTCCGCCCGCATCACAGGTCAAACCGGTCGAGGTTCATGACCTTCGTCCAGGCCGCGACAAAGTCCTGCACAAACTTCTCGCTTGCGTCGTTGGTCGCATAAAATTCCGCAACCGCGCGCAGCTCGGAATTTGAACCAAACACCAGATCGACGGGGGTAGCCGTCCATTTGACGTTGCCCGTCTTGCGATCGCGACCCTCGTAAAGGCCCTCGGTCTTGGCCGACTTGGACCACTGCGTCGACATGTCGAGCAGGTTCACGAAGAAGTCGTTGCTCAGCGTGCCGGGCCGGTCGGTGAACACGCCGTGCGCGGACTGCCCCGTGTTCGCGTTCAAGGCGCGCATCCCGCCCACCAGAACGGTCATTTCCGGAACGGTGAGATTCAGCAGGCTGGCCCGATCGACCAGCATTTCCGCCGGCGAGTGCGGGTTATTGCTGCCGAAGTAGTTGCGGAAACCGTCGGCGGTCGGTTCGAGCACGGCAAACGAAGCCACATCGGTTTGTTCCTGCGACGCATCCGTCCGTCCTGGCGTGAAGGGAACCTTGACCTCATATCCGGCCTGCTTCGCGGCCTGCTCGATGGCCGCCGCGCCGCCCAACACGATCACGTCGGCGAGCGACACTTTCTTCCCGCCGGATTGCGCGCCGTTAAAGTTCCGTTGAATATCTTCCAAGCTCTTCAGCACCTTGGCCAGCTCTGCCGGGTTGTTGGCCGCCCAGTCCTTTTGCGGCGCAAGGCGGACGCGAGCACCGTTCGTGCCGCCGCGCAGGTCGGAGCCGCGGAAAGAAGCGGCCGACGCCCAAGCGGTTCTCACCAGTTCGGAGGGGGTCAAGCCGGAAGCGAGAATCTTGGCCTTGAGCGCCGCGATGTCGTTCGCGTCGATCAAGGGGTAATCGACCGCAGGCACCGGATCTTGCCAAATCAACGCTTCCTTGGGAGCTTCGGCGCCGATGTAGCGCGCCCGTGGACCCAAATCGCGATGCGTCAGCTTGAACCACGCCTTGGCGAACGCCAGCTCGAATTGCTTCGGGTCTTTCCTGAAGCGCTCCGCAATCTGGCGATAGCTCGGGTCGAACTTCAGCGACAGGTCGGTGGTGAGCATGAACGGCGCATGCCGCTTGGTCTTGTCGTGCGCGTCCGGGACGGCGTTGGCCGCCTGACCATTCGCGGGAATCCATTGAATCGCGCCGGCGGGGCTCTTGGTCTGCACCCAATCGAAGGCGAACAGGTTGTCTAAATACTGCGTGGTCCAGGCGACCGGATTGACGGTCCACGCGCCTTCCAGACCGCTGGTGACGGTGTCTTCCGCATTGCCCTTGCCGCACTTGTTCTTCCAGCCGAAACCTTGTTCCTCGACGCCTGTGGCCGCAGGCTCCGGACCCACGCAGTCGGCTGGCTTGTGCGCGCCGTGCGCTTTACCGAAGGTGTGACCGCCCGCGATCAGCGCGACGGTCTCTTCGTCGTTCATCGCCATGCGAGCGAAGGTTTCGCGAATATCCTTGGCTGCCAAAAGCGGGTCCGGGTTGCCGTTCGGCCCTTCCGGATTCACGTAGATGAGACCCATCTGCACGGCGGCGAGGGGATTTTCGAGTTTGCGATCACCGCTGTAGCGCTTGTCGTCAAGCCACTTTTTTTCGGGACCCCAATAGACCAGGTCGGCCTCCCAGTCGTCTTGACGGCCGCCGGCAAAGCCAAAGGTCTTGAAGCCCATCGATTCCAGCGCGACGTTGCCGGTCAGAACCATCAGATCGGCCCACGAAATCTTGCTGCCGTACTTTTGCTTGATCGGCCACAGCAGGCGGCGCGCTTTGTCCAAGCTTGCGTTGTCGGGCCAACTGTTGAGCGGTTCGAAACGTTGTTGGCCGCCATCGGCGCCGCCGCGACCGTCGGCCACGCGGTAGGTGCCCGCGCTGTGCCAGGCCATGCGAATGAAGAAGGGTCCATAGTGACCATAATCCGCCGGCCACCAGTCCTGCGATGCGGTCATCAGCGCCGCGATGTCCTTCTTCACGGCAGCGAGATCGAGCTTTTTAAACTCTTCGGCGTAATTGAAATCCTTCCCCATCGGGTTGGACGTGGCGTTGTGTTGGCGAAGCGGTTGCAGGTTCAGTTGCTCGGGCCACCATTCCTGGTTCGACATCGGTTTACTTTGAGCATGGGCAACGCTGATTGTCGCGACCGGCGATAGGGCTACCACTAAAGCCGCAAGTAACGGGATTCTTTTATTACGCATTGCAGGTCTCCGTTTGGTGGGAACACAATGTGCCGTTTAACTATATGCGCGCCCGACGAAAATTAAGAATTTATATGTTCTATGCGGTCGATCAATAATTACTATGGGCTACACGCTTGTTCAGTGATGGACAAGGCGCCGGTCAGCCTCGACCCAGTGGCGGACGCCCAGACCCAAACGGATCGGCCAAGAGGAAATCACCATGCAGCATCCCTTGCTTGCCTTGTTACGCATTCCCGAAAGGGGCAAAGTCGTCAGCGCCCGCGAAGCCGTCAGCCTGATCCGCCCCGGCGACACGGTCGCCACCAGCGGCTTCGTCGGTACCGGTTTTGCCGAGCACATCGCCATCGCCATCGAAGAGCTTTTCCTGACCCCAGACATCGGTCCGGACGGTCCGGTGCTCGACAAGCCGCGTGATTTGACCCTGGTCTACGCGGCTGGCCAGGGCGACGGCAAGACTCGGGGGTTGAACCATCTGGGTCACGAGGGATTGGTCAAGCGGGTGATTGGCGGCCATTGGGGTCTGGTGCCGCGACTGCAAGAACTGGCGGTGGCGAACCAGATCGAAGCCTACAACCTGCCGCAGGGTGTGATCACCCACCTGTACCGCGACATCGCCGCCGGCAAGCCGGGCACCCTGACCCGGGTCGGACTGGGCACCTTCGTGGACCCACGCTACGGCGGCGGCAAGCTCAACGCCATCACCCGAGACGATTTGGTCGAACTGATGGTGGTCGGCGGTCACGAATATCTGCTTTACAAAGCGTTCCCAATCAATGTCGGCATCATCCGGGCCACCACCGCCGACATCGACGGCAACCTGACCATGGAAAAGGAGGCGCTGACCCTGGAATCGCTCGCCATCGCCACGGCGGTCCGCAATTCGGGTGGCATCGTCATCGTCCAGGTGGAGCGGGTGGCCGAGCGCGGTTTCGTGCGGCCCAAGGACGTGCGGGTGCCGGGGATCTTGGTGGATTGCATCGTGGTCGCGCCACCGGAACACCACTGGCAGACTTTCGCCACCCCGTACAACCCGGCCTTTTCCGGCGAAATCAAGATACCACTGGCCTCGATTCCGCCGATCCCGCTCAGCGAGCGCAAGATCATCGCCCGCCGGGCGGCGCTGGAACTGACACCCAACGCCATCGTGAATCTGGGCATCGGCATGCCGGAGAGCGTGGCCAATGTCGCCGCCGAGGAAAAGATCATCGACCTGCTCACTCTCACCGCCGAACCGGGAGTGGTGGGCGGCATCCCCGCCGGCGGACTGGATTTCGGCGCCTCCACCAACGTGCAGGCCATCATCGACCAGCCCAACCAGTTCGATTTCTACGACGGCGGTGGCCTGGACATCGCGGTGCTGGGCATGGCCGAGGTGGATCGGCACGGCAATCTCAACGTCTCGAAATTTGGCCCCAAGATCGCTGGCGCCGGCGGATTCATCAACATCAGTCAGAATTCCCGGAAGGTGGTGTTCACTGGGACCTTCACCGCCGGTGGTCTGGACCTCGCGGTGGAACAGGGCCAGTTACGCATTCGGCGTGAGGGGAAAACCGCCAAGTTCGTCGAGGCGGTCGAGCAGCGTACCTTCAGCGGCGAAGTTGCCAGCCGCCGGAATCAGCCGGTGTTATACGTCACCGAGCGGGCGGTGTTCAGGCTGACGGCGGAGGGGCTGGAATTGGTCGAGATCGCGCCGGGCATCGATCTGGCACGCGACGTACTAGCGCGGATGAGCTTCCGGCCCCGCGTCAGTTCCCAGCTCCAGTTGATGGACGCCCGCATCTTCGGCGAGGGACCGATGGGTCTGCGCGACATCCTGCTGGCGCAACCGCTGGAGCAACGACTATCCTACGATCCGGCCAAGAATCTGTTTTTCCTGAATTTCGAAGGATTGGTGGTGCGCAGTCACGAGGATATCGAAAACATCCGGGCCGCGGTCAGCGGCAAGCTGGAACCGCTCGGCAAAAAAGTGTTCGCCATCGTCAACTACGACAATTTCTCGATCAGCCCGGAACTATTACGGGACTACATGGATATGGTGAGCGAGGTGGTACGGCGTTATTACGTCGGCGTGACCCGCTACACCACCAGCGCATTCCTGCGCGCCCGTCTGGGCGACGCGCTGCGCGAACGCGATCTCGCGCCTCGCCTCTACGAAACCGCCGCCGAGGCGGCGGCGCGGCTTGATCCGTCCAAGGTGCCCGACAATCCGGCCTGAGGGTTCCACCCAGCGCCGCGCCCGCCGCCATGCTGGTCGCAACCAGGGTCCACTCCCCAGTCGGTCGGATTTCGCCAGGCTTCGGCTTAGCTCGGCCTTCATTCGACGGCGTCGAGTTTTAGGCGAAGACATAGGCATCCATGGCCAACACCCCCCAGGTAACGCTAGCGTGAACCCGGCGCGGCGCGACGCCCGGCGTGCCCGCCCCCAACACCACGAACAACGGTAAAAAATGCTCCGGGGTGGGATGGTTCAAGCGGGCGTGGGGCGCCCGCCGCTCGTAGTCCAACAGATCGTCCAGGCGGGATGCACTCAAGGCGTCCGCCACCCATGCGCTGAATTCGCCCACCCACGGCGGCGTGGACGCGCCGGGAACGAAACGGAACGCTTCCCGCAGGTTATGGGTGAGGCTGCCCGAGGCCAGGATCAACACCCCCTCCTCGCGCAGGGGCCGCAGCGCCTGGCCCAGGCGCCAGTGATGATCGGCGCCGAGTCGGGATTGCACGCTCAACTGCGCCACCGGGATATCGGCGTCCGGGTACATCAGGAACAGCGGCGCCCAACCGCCGTGGTCGATGCCACGGTGGGGGTCGAGGCGCGGCGCGAAGCCGGCCGCTTCCAGCAAACCTCGCGCGCGCTCGCCAACCGCGCCCGCGCCGGGCGGGGCATAGCGGATGGCGTAAAGCGCCGGATCGAACCCGCCAAAATCATGGATCGTCTCCAGGCGCGGGGCGGCGGTCAGCGTCGGCGTCGGCGTTTCCCAATGGGCCGAAACGATCAGAATGGCCGTCGGTCGACCCAGTTCCGCGCCGAAGGCCCGCAGGAACTGGTGCGCGGGTTGGGCCGGTTCCAGCAACAGGCTGGGAGCGCCGTGAGACACAAAGACGCTGGGAAACCGCATGGTATCTCCCTCCATCGTCGCCACGGTCAAAACCGTCCGGCGCGGTAATCGGCCAGGGCCTGTTCGATCTCCTCACGCCGGTTCATCACGAACGGCCCCCATTGCGCGATGGGTTCGTGCAGCGGCTGGCCCGCGATCAGCAACAACCGTGCGTCGCCCGTGCCCCGCAACAGGACGCCATCCGCCTCGGCGGCATTAGTCAGCACCGCCAATTGACGGGCCGTCACCACGTCGCCACGGGTTCCCACCTCGACCTGCCCGGCATACACGTAGAGAAAGGCGTTGTGACCGGGTGGAAGCGTCACCGCGTGGACGACACCCGCCGGCAACTCGATATCCAGATAGAGCGGCGCGGTCGCCGCGCGTCGCACCGCGCCCGCCACGCCCTCGCTCTCTCCCGCGATCACTTTGATCGTGGCGCCGCTGGCGGCGCGGTAAACCGGAATGTCCCCGGCGGGAATATCCCGGTAAGCCGGCGTGGTCAGCTTGTCCCGCGCCGGCAGATTGACCCAGAGCTGGAAGCCGTGCATCAGGCCATCCTCCTGTTCGGGCAATTCGGAATGGACGATGCCGCGCCCGGCGGTCATCCACTGCACCCCGCCGGCGGTCAGCAAGCCTTCGTGACCGGCGCTGTCGCGGTGGCGCATCCGCCCGGCCAGCATGTAGGTCACGGTTTCGAAGCCCCGGTGCGGATGGTCGGGAAAGCCAGCCAGATAATCGTCCGGATTGTCCGAGCGAAACTCGTCCAACATCAGGAAAGGGTCCAGTCGCCGTTGCAACTCGGCGGTCAGCACTCGCAACAGCTTCACTCCGGCGCCATCGGACACCGGCTGACCGGTCACCCGCCGCTCGACTTCGCGGCTGCGCGGGATGGTTTCGGATGGCATGCGCATCGGGTTCACGTTCGGGTTCATGTTCGGGTCTCCAGAAGATTGGGGAGGGTTTGGTCCGCCTGGTGGGCGGGGTCTGGAGGCTATTGTCGTACTTGCCATATCGATAAAAAAGCGCGATATTTTGCTTTTATCCATCTACTTTTTCGATAATTCCCTCATGACCTTTCCGCGAACCACGCTGGAACAATGGCAAGTCTTGCAGGCCATCGTGGAACAAGGCGGCTTCGCGCAGGCCGCGGCCGCCCTGCATCGCAGCCAGTCCGCCATCAGCTATGCCGTGGCTCGCCTGCGGGAACAATTGGGGGTGGAGCTGCTGGCGCCCGAAGGCCGCCGCATGGTCCTGACCCCGGTCGGCGAAGCGCTGCTGCGCGATGCCCGGCCATTGCTGGACGCCGCCTTGCGCCTGGAACGACGCGCGCGGGCGCTCCAGCAGGACTGGGAACCCGAGGTGCGGCTGGCGGTGGATGGGTTGTGCCCGACCGCGCCGCTGCTGGAAGCACTGGCGGCGTTCGCGGCGCGCTGTCCGGCGACTCGCCTGCACCTGCACGAAGAAGTTCTGTCGGGCGCCGAGGAGGCGCTGATGCGTGGCGAGGTCGATCTGGCGCTGGTTACCCGGGTACCGCCGGGTTTTCTGGGCGATGAGGTGGCCGAGGCCGAATTCGTGGCGGTGGCCGCGCCCGACCACCCGCTGCATCAGCGGGGTTCTGCCCTAACCGTCGCCGATCTGGAAGATTTCACCCAAGTGGTGGTGCGCGATTCCGGCCTCCGCCAACCGCGCGACGAAGGTTGGCTGGGTTCCACCCGACGCTGGACGGTCGGCAACCCGGACACGGCGGTGGCGCTAGTGGGCGCCGGCCTGGCGTTCGGTTGGCTGCCGCGCCACCGGATTGAAGACTTGCTGGCAACGGGGGGACTGGTTCCCCTGTCGTTGGCTTGCGGAGCCCGCTATCGCCGGACGCTGTATTTGGTGATCGCGGACGAGGCGGACGCCGGGCCGGCGGCGCGAACCCTGGCGGCGGGTTTGCGCGAGTCCCTGGGCGGGGGTGGGTAAATCGAGCTTCGAGCCGCGCTCAAAAATACATCCGCAACCCGATCTCGAATTCGTCGATGCCTTCCCAATGGTGCCAATCGATCCCGAGCGATATGTCCCGGTTCAACGCCCAATTCTGCCGCAACATCGCTTGCACCGCCGTACCTGTTTCGCCCAGTCGATAATCCAGCCAGCTTGCGCCGGCCAGCACCTTCCAGCCCGCCATCGGTTGCAGCAGCGCCCCGGCGGTCAGCGCCAGTCCAGCTCGATAACCGGCGGTGAATTCATCGCTGGCGTCAAACTCCAGCCCCGGCAGAGCGAACCAGACCGTTCGCCACGGCCAGCCGGTTTCCGCCGCCATCCCCAATCCACCGCCGAGATTGAAAGCCATGCAGGTTGGGCAATCCGGCTGGGGAACCGCTTCCCAACCCGCGTGAATCCGCCAGGCCGGGCGCGGCGTCAACGCATCGACCGGCGGCAACGAGGTGATATCGAGCAGCGTCAACCGGTCGAGCTTCAATCCGCCGTGGTCCGGATAGTAGCGCATGGCGACGCTCAGCAACTCAATCTGGGCATTGGGCGTGTAACCGATGTCCGGCTCCAGCAGATCGTGGGTGCTGGCCCTGGCGTTCAACTCCACGAACGTCGCCCCGTCTCGTTGCCCGATTCCGACGCCCATCCGCCGCGAAGCGTGGCCGGTTTCCGGGCGAGTGGCGTAGGGTTCGACCGCGACCGGCGCGGCGGCGACCGGCAATCGGGTGCGGGCGGTCAACCATCGATGTGTGATGGCGTCGGGCGGCTTAACCGCCCCGGTCGGCTTGACCTGGTCCGCGCGGCGGTGCTGGCGTTCGTCCAGGGCAAGTTCCAGCAATAGCGCCTGTCGTTCCGGGGCCAGTCGGACGAAATCGGGCGTGTCGGTCGCCGCCGGATCGTTGCGCAAGCGCCGCGCCAGTCGCCGCTCGTCCGCGGTCAGCGCCTGGTAACGGCGGTTGATGCGCGTGCCGCGCGCCGGACGGGCGGTCACCGCGCCGATCAGCCCCGGTTGCCGGGCCAGCAGCCGAATCGTGTCGGCCGGCAGGGTCCAGAGCAGGTATTCATCGCTCAGCCGCAGCTCCGGGTCGGCGACTTCCAGCAGCGTCAACAACTGCCAGGCGCAATTTTCCCGAAAAAAGTAATAATCGAATTCGATGCCACGCAGCTCCCAAACGTGTTCCAACAGGCGTTGCAACTGGCTCTCGGACAAATTCAGCCGGTATTCCCAAAGATCGCGGCTTTCCAAATCACTGTAGGCGCGCACCAGCTTGTAATAGGGCTCGATATCGAACTTGCCCTTGAAGCCGCCAGCGATGCCATCTAGCGCATACGTCAGCGGGTTACTGTCGGTATCGTCGGCGGCGTAGTTGATGGCGTAGGCCAGCAGTCGGGTTTGGTCGGTCTGGCCGCGTTGGTCCAGCCGCAGCAGGGTATGGCCGAACAGCGAAGCGGGATTGTTGAGATAAGCCGAGGCGAACACCAGCGTTGCCGCTTCGGCGTTCAGTTCGCGGAACCATTGCTGGAACCGCGCGCAGTCCTGCGGTCGCAGGCGACCGTCGTCGAAGCGCAACTCGCCTTTCAGCCAGCGGTAGCGGGCGATGAAGGCACACTGGGCCGGCTGCGGGTCGCCGCCCACTGGATCGGCGCTGAAAAAGGCGCGCAGGGTCGCGGTAAGTTCGGCGCGGGGATCGGTCTTGCCGGTCGGCGCGAGGAAAAAGCGCGGATCGTCGGCGTCGCTGACCACGCCCTCGCCATCGACCAGGGAGCGGTAATGCACCAGCGTTTGCCACTCGCGCCGCGCGGCCAGACCGGCGGTCTCGGCCCGGTCCAGCAGTTCGGCAAGGTAATGAGCGTCGGCGCGGGCGTCCGCTGCTCCAATCAACAGAGCGAGCAGCAGGACGCCCGTCAGGCGTGGGAGCGGAACGATGGACGGTTCAGTTCAAGGTCAGGCGCTGGCCAAACCGGGGATCGGTCCGCAGTTCCCGCTCCAGCGTCGCCAGCATTTCGGCGGCGGTGGTCTGGTCGGTCGGGAACAGCACGGCGAACTTGTCCTGGGTGAAGGCGAAGAACGTCGGTTGGCGACCGGGTTCGATGTTCAGCAAGGTCGCCAGTGAACCGAGGTATTCACCCTGGCCGGCCGCCATGTCGTTCCGCAACCGCTCCAGATTGACCTTGGCGAACTCAGCGGTCTGTTGCTGGCGATTCATGAACGCGGCGCTGCTCGAACCGCCAGTGGTGGCGCTGGCGCCGGAGCTGGGATCGGTAACCACGGTGCAGGCGCCGATTCCCAAGCCTAGTGCAGCGGTTAAGGCAACATTCAGCCATAATTTCATAATTCACTCCTCATCAGGCGGCCCAACCTATTTGGGCGCGAATCAAGGTTCAAGGCCGAAGGTTATCAAGGTTACCACTCTCATGAAAAGCCACTTGTCGCTGATCCTGCTGTCCACCCTGCAATGCAACGCCGACTGCGAGTACTGCTTCGAGATCAAGACGGCTGATCGGCTGACGCTCGACCGTCTGAGCGAGATGATCCGCAAGGTGTTGGACTACATGGTGGAAAAATCGTTGACCTCGCTGACCATCTACTGGCAAGGCGGCGAGGCGATGCTGTTGCCGCCGAGTTGGTACGAGCAGGCCAACGCACTGATCCAGCGCGAGGCCGAGGCGCGCGGCAAGCAGGTGTTCCACAGCCTGCAAAGCAACATGCTGGCCTATGGCTCCCGCTGGAACAAGGTCGTGGCCGAAATGTTCGGCAATTCCATCGGCACCTCGCTGGATTATCCCAACCTGCACCGCAAATTGCTGGGGCAGACGCCGGACAACTACAACGAAATCTGGAGCCGGCGGGTACGGGAGGCGCGAGCAGCCGGCATCGAGGTGCAAGTCATCGCCGTACCCAACCAGGCCACGCTGGAGATCGGCGCCGAGCGGTTTTACAGTTATTTTGCGGACGAACTCGGCATCACTGAGTTCCAGGTCAACACGCCTTTTCCGGGGGGCGAGGCGACCGCCGCCAAGCGGGAATTGCCGGTGGCGGAAGTGGAAAAACTCAGCCGCTTCTACGCCGATCTGGCCGAGGTTTGGCTGGAGCGTGGCCATGGCCACGGCGTGCGGGTCGGCCCCTTCGACGCCCTGCTCCGGCATTTCAGCCACGAGCCGACCACCCTGCCCTGCATCTGGGGCGATAACTGCGCCAGCGCCCTGGTTTCAATCGACGCCCGAGGTTACGTGGCCCAATGCGATTGCTGGGTCACCAGCTACCCCGATTACCACTACGGCAACATCTTCGAATGCGACAACCTGGGGGAATTACTGAAAAACAGTCCGGCGCGGAAACAGTTCAACGAGCGGCCCATCCAGCTTATCCAACGCGACTGCCTGAGTTGCGACCATCTGTCGCTATGCCATGGCGGCTGTCCAGTGCGAACCTATACTGTGCACGGCACGCTGTTCGAGAAAGACCCCTATTGCGAACTTTACAAGACTGTATTTGGACGGATGGAGCGGGCAGCGCGGGAACTGGCGCGCGCGGCGGTCACGGCGCGCGGCTTGGCCGCCTGAGTCATCCCGACCGCCTGGTCTTCCCAAAATATTCCACGTGGAATAAAACGCCAGGATGAGAACTATCAGTCCGCGGCCCCGAAATATGTGCGAATGGCCATGTGACCTGTTCCTGGATCGATCCAGAGATGAAAGTAGCGGAGAATCGAAATGACAGACCAAGATGGCGAACAACCCTACGACGCGACGACAGCCCCCCTTGATGAGGAATCAACCCAGGAAGAGCGCCGTGAGTTTCTGCGCAGTTTAGGCAAATGGTCGCAGGCGGTGATCGGCGGAGTCGTGGTGGGTGGCGCCCTGACCACGCCCAAGCCCGCCGAGGCATGGTACAACGGGGGGGGTGGCATGGTGGTCCCCCCTGGAGAGCGCGATTGGTACTATCGAGGCGGCGGTTGGGGCAACCGGGGCGGCAGTTGGGGCAACCGGGGCGGCGGCTGGGGCAACCGGGGCGGCGGCTGGGGCAACCGGG
>JARSSP010000039.1 GCA_029624675.1 Candidatus Contendibacter sp. | reverse complement strand
TCCCTTCCCGCCTTATTCAGAACGGTGGCTTACCAATGGTTTGAGCCCAGTGCCAAGTAATAAAATGAATCAGTAAACTTTGTCATTGTAGCAAAAATTCCACTAAGTGTTAACTAGTCTAGATAGGTGGTTGGGTTTAGAGCCGCAGCCGATTCAGGCTAGCCCGATCACGGCGACCCTCCCTAAAATCCAAAATTATCGCGGGGACGCGACGGCGTCGCCCGCCTCCTCCAACCCGAAGACGAATCGAAGGAGTGCCCGGTGGAACGCGAAAGTATGGAATATGACGTGGTTATCGTCGGCGCCGGCCCATCCGGCCTGTCGGCGGCCATCCGTCTGAAGCAACTGGCGGCGGAGAACGGCCAGGAGGTGAACGTCTGCGTCATCGAGAAAGGCTCCGAGGTCGGCGCGCATATCCTGTCCGGCGCGGTGGTGGAGCCGCGCGCCCTGAACGAACTGATCCCGGACTGGAAGGAACGGGGCGCGCCGTTGAATACTCCGGCCACGGCGGACCGCTTTCTGTTCCTGACCCGCGAAACCTCGTACAAGCTACCCACCCCGCCGCAGATGAACAATCACGGCAACTACATCATCAGTCTGGGCAACCTGTGCCGCTGGCTGGCCACGCAAGCCGAGGAACTGGGCGTGGAGATTTACCCCGGCTTCGCCGCCGCCGAGGTGCTCTACAACGATGACGGCGCGGTGGTTGGGGTAGCGACCGGCGACATGGGCGTCGACCGGGAAGGCAATCCCACCGACCAGTTCACGCCGGGGATGGAGCTACGCGCCCGTTACACGCTGTTCGCCGAGGGCTGCCGTGGCTCGCTGACCAAAACCCTGCTCGACCGGTTCAAGCTGCGTGAGGGCGTGGACCCGCAGACCTACGGCATTGGTATCAAGGAATTATGGGAAGTCGACCCGGCTCAGCATGATCCGGGCAAGATTATTCACACTGTCGGCTGGCCGCTGGACGCCAGCACCTATGGCGGTTCTTTCCTCTACCATCTGGAAAACCATCAGGTCGCGGTGGGATTCGTGGTCGGCCTGGGCTACGAGAACCCGCACCTGTCGCCGTTCGAGGAATTCCAGCGTTTCAAGACCCATCCCGATATTCGTCCCACCTTCGAGGGCGGCCGGCGCATCGCCTACGGCGCGCGCGCCATCTCGGCCGGCGGTATCCAGTCCATTCCCAAGCTGGTCTTTCCCGGTGGCGCGCTGGTCGGCGACACCGCCGGTTTCCTCAATATGCCCAAGATCAAGGGCACCCACACCGCGATGAAGTCTGGGATGGTGGCGGCGGAGGCCATGTTCGCGGCGGTCGCGGCCGGGCGCGGCGCGGACGAGGTGGCGGAGTATCCCGAGGCGCTGCGGCACAGCTGGTTGTGGGAGGAACTCTATCAGGTCCGCAACATCAAGCCGTCGTTCAGTTGGGGATTGTGGGCGGCCATCGCCTATTCGGCGCTCGACACCTACGTGTTCCGGGGCAAGGCGCCGTGGACTTTCCACCACAAGCCGGATCACGCCAAGCTCAAGAAGGCCAGTGAATGCCCAAGAATCGACTATCCCAAGCCCGATGGAGTCGTCAGTTTCGACCGGTTGTCCTCGGTGTTCATCTCCAACACCAATCACGAAGAAGATCAGCCCTGTCATTTGACTTTGAAGGATCCGACCGTTCCGATCCAGGTCAATCTGGCGCTGTACGACGCGCCGGAGCAGCGTTACTGCCCGGCGGGGGTCTATGAAATCGTCCGGGACAACGATGGGAACAACCCTCGTTTGCAGATCAACGCCCAAAACTGCGTCCATTGCAAGACCTGCGACATTAAGGACCCGACCCAGAACATCAACTGGGTAACGCCGCAGGGCGGCGGTGGGCCGAATTATCCGAACATGTAAAGCATTCTTGCTTCAAGCGGGTTTCCGCAGCCCGGCGATAAATGGTGGCAGGGGGCAAGCCCCCTGCACCCCCAAAGAGCCGAAGACTCTAATCACCAAAGCCTCTCATCGTCCGCCGCGCACCGGCCACAGATCGAAGGCGCTGGTCTTAGGGTCCGGGGACACGATGCCGCTGATGAGGCTTGCGTACCACGCGCGGCTGGGATAGGGCACGTCCGTTGTGGACGACCAGTAGAAGGCGGAGTAGGAGGAAGACTGGACGTTCAAGAAGGGTTGCGATCCACTACCGCTATAACAACCCGAGCCAGCCATGCCAGTTAGCGTAGGGCCGCTTGCAGGCGAGTCGCTTCCTGTTCCAGAAAGTCAATGTGCTGCTGAAGCGACTCCGCAACCAGTGCGGGCAGCGGGACCGCCTCCGCTTTTTCCGGCCGGTTCCGTTCCCGGCGCAGGTCGGCTTCGACCGCATCCAGGCGATGCCATCAGGGCGTTCAATTCCCGAATCGCCGACGCCCGCGAGCGTAACGAGTGGGCGGTCGGCTGGAAGCGATGTTAGGCGTCACTAGCGAAGTCCGTGTTATTGATCAGGATCTGCGCGCTTTGATGCGCGCAATTGCGCCATTGCATTCGGTTCCATCGCGGATTTCTGAATGATGGCGCGCTTGATCATCGGTACATCAATGTCGCTCGACGCCAGCTCGTTTTCCAGTAGTTTCGACGCCCAGACTGGGTTGCCCTGAATGGCTTGGTTGATCTCGTCGAACTGGGCTTGCAGCCAAGGGCCTAAACGCGGCTCGGTCAGGAATGCGCGAAATTCCTCGACTTCTTCCGGACTCCAATCAGAGCGGCCTTCCAAAACATCGGCCACACAATAGCCGGAATTGTATGACTGGGCATCGGGTGGCGTACCTTCGCCTTCCACGAAATAACCGACTACAAGGTGATCACGCAGTGCGTCCGGTGTGGGTACGTTGAGACACAAGGCGACGATGGCGAAATACTTCGATTCGTCTGGGCCGGATATGAGCGCATCGAGGTAGGGGCTAGCGCTAAGTGCTACATGGCGGCCGCTTTTGAGTTGGGGCATGTGCGTTCTTCCGTTGACTGTGGTGACGCCTAACGAGGAGATGAGCGGCGGAGCCCAGCAAGTCCGCTCGATCTCCTGGTTCTTCCGCAGCCCCGATTCCGCATATCTTGCGTTACGGCAGGATATGCGGCAATAGAAGCCATTAACACTCTGCGGTATCTCGTCAAGGGTCACGGGTTCCGCCGTGGGTGGCAAGGTCACTGTGGCCTTGGCGTGACAGCATAACTCCGCTTGGCAACCTGTCAAGGCAAGTGATGGTCGCTATGTGGACAGGTGTATACTGAGAGTTCACCGCTGACAGCGGTCAAAGCCGTCATAAGCTGACAGTGGTCAAAGCCGTCATAAGCTGCTCTCACAACAACGGCGACAACAACCGGGCGGTGGCCTCGCCCAACCGCTGGCCGAGCGTGGCCCGCCGGCCCGGCTTGACGTAGCGACGGGCCAAGTTCAGATCGGCCTCGAAGCTTCGGCTCAATCGCGCGGCGAGATCGGCATCGTAAAGCACCGCCATCGCCTCGAAATTCAAGGTCAGACTGCGGTTGTCGAAATTGGCGCTGCCCACCGCCGCGATCCGTTCGTCCACCACCAGCAGCTTGGCGTGCAACATCGGCGGACCGTATTCGTGAATCGTGACACCGGCCCGGACCAGTTCGTCGTAATAACTGCGCGCGGCGGCGGTCACCAGGCGCGAGTCGCTGCGCTGGGGCGCTAGCACCCGCACCTCCACCCCACGCAGCGCGGCCGTGATCAAGGCTTCGGTAAGCGCCTCGTTGGGGACAAAGTAAGGCGTCGCCAACAGAATCCGCCGCTGAGCGCCGACGATGACGGCGAAGAACAGCTTGGCAATGGCGTGGTGGTCGTTGTCGGGACCGGATTCGACGATGTGCAGCCAGGGACCGACGGGTTGTCCCGCGCAGGAGGGAAAAAATTCGGGGTCGAACGGCGCCTGGTCGGTGGCGAAATACCAGTCTTCCAGAAAGATGAACTGGAGCCGGTGAATCGGTTCGCCCTCAATGCGCAGATGGATGTCACGCCAGGCGTCCGGGCCGCGCCGCGCGCCGCTGTGATCGTCGCTGACATTGATGCCGCCGGTGAAGCCGACCCGGCCGTCGCAAACCACGATCTTGCGGTGGGTGCGAAAATTGACGTGGTTGGGTCGCAGCCGGCGCAGGCTGAGGGGATTGAACCAGGCGGTTTCGCCGCCCGCATCTTGCAGGGGACGCAAAAAGCGGTTGGTGATCCGGTCGGAGCCGATAGAGTCGAGCAGCAAGCGAACCTGTATTCCGTCTCGGACTTTTTCCACCAGCAAATCACGCAGCCGCGTCCCCACCCGATCCGGCTGCCACAGATAATACTCCAGGTGGACATGGTGAGTGGCGGCGACGATGGCCGTCTCCAGCGCCGTGAAGCAAGCGTCGCCGGTTTCCAGCAGGGTGACAGCGGTAGCGGGTGCGGGCGGACCCTGGCCAACCCGTTCCAACAACCGCGCCAGTTGCCGCTCCAGGTCGGCGTTGGGGAAGTTGGACGGAATGGGCTGGTCCTGGCGCAGGCGGTGGGTGGATTGGATCAGGCGGTCGCGGGCGCGGCCATAACGCAGCCGGCGGCGGCGCAACCGGCGCGGCCCGAACAGCAGGTACACCAGGAAGCCGAAATAGGGCATGAACAGCAGCGCCAGCAGCCAGGCCAGCGTCGCCGCCGGCGAGCGGCGCTCTAAAATCAGCCCGACCGCGACCAGGGCAATCCACAGCAACCAGGCCAGCGACAGCAGGGCGGTCAGGTGTTCGGCGATCAACAGTCAGGACCGCCTAAAGTCGCTCGGAGGCGAATTCCGCTAGCCGCGAACGTTCGCCGCGCCGCAGGGTGACATGCCCGCCGTGCGGCCAGTCCTTGAACCGATCCACCACGTAGGTTAGGCCGGAGGTGGTCTCGGACAGATAGGGCGTGTCGATCTGGGCGATGTTGCCCAGACAGATCACCTTGGTACCAGGACCGGCGCGGGTGATCAGGGTTTTCATCTGCTTGGCGGTCAAATTTTGCGCCTCGTCGATGATCAGGTACTTGCTCTGAAACGTGCGCCCGCGCATGAAATTGAGCGAGCGAATCTTGATCTTGCTGCTTAGCAGATCGGCGGTGGCGGCGCGACCCCATTCGCCGCCTTCCTTGGGAGCGAGCACTTCCAGGTTGTCCATCAGCGCGCCCATCCACGGCGTCATTTTCTCCTCCTCGGTGCCGGGTAGGAAGCCGATGTCCTCGCCGACTGGCACGGTGACCCGGGTCATGATGATTTCCCGGTAACGCTTGGCGTCCAAGGTCTGCGCCAGGCCAGCGGCCAGGGCCAGCAGGGTCTTGCCGGTGCCGGCGACGCCCAGCAGGGAAACGAAGTCGATCTCGGGATCCAGCAACAGGTTGAGGGCGAAATTCTGTTCGCGGTTGCGGGCGGTGATGCCCCAGACCGCGTGGTTGGACGCGGTACGATCCTTGAGGATTTCGATCACCGCCTCGCCGTCGCGCAATTGGCGGACGATGAAAGCCGCTTGATCGCCGTCCGGAAACAAGCCCTGATTCGGATGCCAGTGGGCCACGTCCGGGCCGTGGACTCGGTAAAAGGTGCGCCCGCTCTCCTTCCAGGAATCCAGCATCTGGCCGTGGCTGTCCCAGAAATCCGCCGGCAGTTCGCGGGTGCCGGCGTACAGCAGGTTGACATCGTCGAGGGTCTGATCGTTGTAGTAGTCCTCGGCGTGAATGCCCAGGATGGCGGCCTTGATCCGCAGGTTGATGTCCTTGGAGACCAGGGTGACCGGACGACGCGGATGGTCCTGTTGCAAGGTCAGGGCCATGCTCAGGATATCGTTGTCGGGCGCATTGCCCGGCAGGCTGGCGGGCGGGGCGATCCGGTTGGGGCGGACCTGAAAGAACAACCGCCCGCTGGCCAACCCGCCGTGTGAGTTCAACGGACCAGGCAGGGGTAAGCCCCGGTCGATTTCCTCCTTGCTCGCTCCCGCGATCAGGTCATCCAGAAACCGGCTGACCTGGCGCACATTGCGGGCCACCTCGGAGACACCCTTCTTGGCCCGATCCAGTTCCTCCAGCACCATCATCGGCAGGTGGATGTCGTGTTCCTTGAAGCGGAACAGGGCGGTCGGATCGTGCATCAACACGTTGGTGTCGAGTACGAACAAGCGGCGGTCGGACCCTGGAGGCGGGGAATTTTCGGTGGGGGATACGCAATCAGGGTGATGGCTCATGTTCCGGCATCAGGTTTATCGAAGCTGATGATCTAAAATGGGTTTTGTCAGGTTTTTGCGAAGCGTCGCCCACTATCCCGCCGTCAAGCTTATCGCTGGCCGCGGCCACGCCTTGAGAATGGATTGCACCACGGTCGCCAGCGGGATGGCGAAGAACACTCCCCAGAATCCCCATAGCCCGCCGAACACCAGAACCGCCGTCATGATCGCAATCGGATGCAAGTTCACCACTTCCGAAAACAACAGTGGAACCAGTAGATAACCATCTAGTCCCTGCACGATCAGATAGACCCCCAACAACCACAGGAACTCCGAACTCCAGCCCCACTGGAAGAACGCCACCAGCGCCACCGGCACCGTCACCACCACCGCCCCAATATAGGGCACGATGACCGACAGCCCCACCATCAGAGCCAGCAACATGGCGAACTGCAAGCCCATGGTGGCGAACGCTACATATGTCCCCACCCAAACCACCAGGATTTCAAGGAACTTGCCGCGCACGTAATTGCCCATCTGCTGGTCCACCTCGCTCCAGACTTGCTGCGCCAGACTGTGATCGCGCGGCAGGAACCCGCGCAGCCAGTCCAGGATCAACTCCTTGTCCTTCAGAAAAAAGAACACCAGCAAGGGCACCAGCACGAGATAGACGGTGATGGTGATAAACCCCATGCCGGCCGCTAGTGACCAGGACAGCGCCTTCTGGCCCCAGGTGGCGATTTCGGCCTTCAGCGCGTTGATCACTTCAAGAATTTGCCCCTCGGTGACGAATTCCGGATACAGGACCGGCAGGCTCAACAACAAGTTCTGGCCCTTGATCAGCATGTTGGGAAACTGCTGCACCAGTTGGGTCAACTGAAGCGAGGTCACCGGCAACAACCCCAGCAACAGGAACAGCACGAAGGCGATGAACGACACGAACACCACGACGACAGCCAACAGTCGCGGCGACCGCGCCCGGCATTGCAGCAGTTGCACGACGCCTTCCAGCAGATAAGCGATCACCATGCTCGCCAGCACCGGCGCCAGATCCCGCCCCATGATCAGGATTACGCTGGTGACCAACACCAGCACGACGGTCAGAATGACCGCCTGGGGATCGTTGAACAGCCGTTGAAACCAGTCACTGACAATTTTCATGAGGAACCTTGCGTTTGTTCAGCCGCGCGCCCGCATGTTAGCAACAAAGCCTTCCCAATCCCAACCGCACGCCGCCGCTGCTTGAACCGCCGCCGCCGGTCGTGGTCCATTGGCCTTTGCAACCCAATTCCAGCGCGTGATGCTCGCAATTAGTGCATTGCACCTAAACAGCGCACACCATTCCGTTCGCGACCCGGAACGAATCCCGAATTCATCGGCCGATCCCCGGTCTAAAGGGACAAGCGGTTCCAGTTTGGACCAACCGGGAACTCATACCCATATATTACTTTGCGTTTTTATTGCTTTGCGTTCTTTTACCGAGCTTCCGTATCCTGCCGTATCCGATCTTGGCCGTCATTTCCAAAATCTGGATTGGTCCACTAATTGCTTCCACTTTCCTCGAAAGCATCCACCGGCCTGTGGATCGGCAGGGGTAATGCAGGATTGACGGAAAATTCGCCAGGATTTGTTCGGGCCGGTTTGCGACCGAAAGCCGCCGCGCTTTCGCGACCACAGAGAGGTTATGACCATGACCATTTTCAAACGCTACCTGTCGCGCTACGAAGAGAGCCGCGAAGAGAATCTTTCGCTTCAGGAATACCTGGAACTGTGCAAGGAGGACCCGCTCGCCTACGCCAGCGGCCCCGAGCGGTTGTTGAAAGCCATCGGCGAACCGGAACTGGTGGATACACGCAACGATCCCCGGCTATCGCGCATCTTTCAAAACAAGGTGCTCAAGATCTATCCCGCTTTCGAGGAGTTTTACGGGATGGAAGACGCCATCGAGCAAATGGTGTCCTATCTTCGCCACGCCGCTCAGGGGCTGGAGGAAAAGAAACAGATTCTTTACCTGCTGGGTCCGGTGGGAGGAGGCAAGTCGTCCCTGGCTGAACGGCTCAAGCAATTGATGGAGAGAGTACCGTTCTACGCCATCGAGGGTTCGCCGGTGTTCGAGTCGCCCCTGGGGCTGTTCAACCCCGACGAGGACGGCCCAATCCTGGAAGAGGATTTTGGTATCCCGCGCCGCTACCTGCGCCACATCATGTCGCCGTGGGCGGCCAAGCGGCTGCGCGAATTCAACGGCGACATCACCAAGTTCCGGGTGGTCAAGCTGCGGCCGTCCATCCTGCATCAGATCGCGGTGGCCAAGACCGAGCCGGGGGACGAGAACAACCAGGACATTTCCTCGCTGGTGGGCAAGGTCGACATCCGCCGGTTGGAACATTTCGCCCAGAACGACCCGGACGCCTACAGCTTCTCCGGCGCCCTGTGCCGCGCCAATCGCGGCCTGATGGAATTCGTCGAGATGTTCAAGGCGCCGATCAAGGTGCTGCACCCGTTGCTGACCGCCACCCAGGAGGGCAACTACAACAGCACCGAGGGGTTGTCGGCCATCCCGTTCGAGGGGATCATTTTGGCCCACTCCAATGAATCGGAATGGCAGTCGTTCAAGAACAACAAGAACAACGAGGCGTTTCTGGATCGGGTCTACATCGTCAAGGTGCCCTACTGCCTGCGGGTATCGGACGAGGTGAATATCTATCAGAAGCTGTTGACCCACAGTTCGCTGTCCA
Source organism: Candidatus Contendibacter sp. (assembly GCA_029624675.1). Lineage (GTDB taxonomy): Bacteria > Pseudomonadota > Gammaproteobacteria > Competibacterales > Competibacteraceae > Contendibacter. The sequence goes on along the minus strand of JARSSP010000039.1, from coordinate 5,120 downwards.
CCGCGCCCTGCGCCCCCGGCACGTTGGAGATGCTGGCCCGATTCTCGGTGCTGACCCGGCTCAAGGAGCCGGAGAATTCCAATATCTTCTCCAAGATGCGGGTTTACGACGGCGAGAATCTGAAGGATACCGACCCCAAGGCCAAGTCGATCCAGGAATACCGCGACTATGCCGGGGTGGACGAGGGCATGACCGGCATCTCGACCCGGTTCGCCTTTAAGATTCTCAGCCAGGTGTTCAACTTCGACCATGCCGAGGTGGCCGCCAACCCAGTGCACTTGCTGTACGTCCTGGAGCGGCAAATCGAGCGCGAGCAGTTCGCGCCGGAAGTTGAAGAAAAGTACCTGTCCTATTTAAAGGGCTTTTTGGCGCCGCGTTACGCCGAATTCATCGGCAAGGAGCTGCAACAGGCTTACCTGGAATCCTATTCCGAGTACGGCCAGAACATCTTCGACCGCTACGTCACCTATGCCGACTTCTGGATTCAGGACCAGGAATACCGCGATCCCGACACCGGCGAGTCGTTTGATCGGGCGGCGCTCAACACCGAACTGGAGAAGATCGAGAAGCCAGCCGGTATCAGTAACCCGAAGGATTTTCGCAACGAGATCGTCAACTTCGTGCTGCGGGCGCGGGCCAACAATGCCGGCAAGAATCCGGCCTGGACCAGCTACGAGAAACTGCGGGCGGTGATCGAGAAGAAGATGTTCTCGACCACGGAAGACCTGCTGCCAGTGATCAGCTTCAACGCCAAGGCCAGTGCCGATGAGCAGAAGAAGCACGCCGAGTTCGTGGACCGGATGGTGGCCAAGGGCTACACCCCCAAGCAAGTGCGGCTGCTGTCCGACTGGTATCTGCGGGTTCGTAAGGCATCCTGAGCGGAGGAAACTTCCAATGGCCACGTTCATCGACCGGCGGCTGGATGGCAAGAACAAGAGTTCGGTCAACCGCCAACGCTTCATCCGGCGCTTCAAGAACCAGATCAAGAAGGCCGTGACCGAGTCCATGAACGGCCGCAGCATTACCGACATCGACAACGGCGACAAGGTCAACATTCCGGCCCGCGACCTGTCCGAGCCGGTGTTCGGCCACGGGCCGGGCGGGCGGCGTGAGGCGATCCATCCGGGTAACAAGGAATTCGTTTCCGGCGACCGGGTGGCGCGACCGCCGGGTGGCGCGGGTGGTGGCGGCGGCGGCGGCGGTCAAGCCAGCAATAGCGGCGAGGGCGAGGACGATTTCGTCTTCGAGTTATCGCGGGAAGAGTTTTTGGAGCTGTTTTTCGAGGATCTGGAACTGCCCAATCTGGTGCGCACCCAGTTGGCCAAGGCCACCGAGTTCAAGTCGGTGCGAGCGGGTTTCAGCACCGCCGGTAACCCGGCCAACATCGATGTGGTGCGCTCGCTCAAGGGCGCGCTGGCACGGCGGATGGCGTTGGCCGCGCCCTACACCCGCCGCTTGCGCGAGGCCGAGGCGGAACTGGAACGAGTGCTGGCCGAAACGCCAGTGGATGAAGCACGCGCCAAGGCGCTGGTCGAGGAGATCGAGCACCAGCGGGCGCGGACGCGGGCGGTGCCGTTCATCGACACCTTCGATCTGCGCTACAGCAACCGGATCAAGCAGCCACAACCGACCACCCAGGCGGTGATGTTCTGCATCATGGACGTGTCCGGCTCCATGGATCGGGCGCGCAAGGACCTGGCCAAGCGCTTCTTCACTCTGCTGTATCTGTTTCTGAAGCGCAATTACGAGAAGATCGAGGTGGTGTTCATCCGCCACCACACGGTGGCCAAGGAAGTGGACGAACAGGAGTTTTTCTACTCGCGGGAAACTGGCGGCACGGTGGTATCCAGCGCCCTGCAACTGACCGCCGATATCATGCGCGAGCGTTACCCGATCGCCAGTTGGAATCTATACGTCGCCCAAGCCTCGGACGGCGACAACTGGCACCACGACTCGCCGACTTGCCGGGATATTCTCTTGCAGCGGGTCATGCCGTATGTTCGCTATTACGCCTATATCGAAATCACCCCGGATCGGCACCAGAGCCTGTGGGAAGCGTATGAGGAAGTGAAGGCCGCGTATCCGCACTTCGCCATGCGCCAGATCGACGGGCTGGCCGACATTTATCCGGTGTTCCGGGACTTGTTCAAGAGGCGCGTGTCATGAGTTCGTCGCGGCTGATCGCCGAATCGTCCGAATGGACCTTTCCGATGCTGGAGCGTTACAACGAAGTCATCGGCCAAATTGCCGACAGCGACTTCGGGTTGGACACCTATCCCAATCAGATCGAGATCATCACCGCCGAGCAGATGATGGATGCCTATTCCTCGGTGGGGATGCCGCTCGGCTACAAGCACTGGTCCTACGGCAAGCAGTTCGTGCTGACCGAGAAGAACTACCGGCGCGGCCAGATGGGGCTGGCCTACGAAATCGTCATCAATTCCAACCCCTGCATCGCCTATCTGATGGAGGAAAACACGGCCATGATGCAGGCGCTGGTGATCGCCCACGCCGCCTATGGCCACAACTCCTTTTTCAAGGGCAACTACCTGTTCCGCACCTGGACCAGCGCCGACGCCATCATCGATTATCTGTTGTTCGCCCGGAACTACGTGGCCGAATGCGAGGAGCGCTACGGCGAGGAAACCGTGGAGTTGTTCCTGGATTCCTGCCATGCGCTGATGAACTACGGCGTGGATCGCTACAAGCATCCGGCCCCGCTGTCGCTGGGCGAGGAAAAACAGCGCCAGCACGAGCGGGAGGAATACCTGCAATCGCAAATCAATGACCTGTGGCGCACCGTCCCGGTCAAGCCGGCCGAGGCCGCCGCCGAGGAAGCTCGGCGTTATCCCCCCGAACCGCAGGAAAACTTGCTGTATTTCATCGAAAAGAACGCGCCGTTGCTGGAACCCTGGCAACGCGAGATCGTGCGCATCGTCCGCAAGATCGCCCAGTATTTCTACCCGCAACGGCAGACGCAGGTCATGAATGAAGGCTGGGCCACATTCTGGCATTACACGCTGATGAACCAACTCTACGACCAGGGCTATGTCAACGACGGTTTCATGATCGAGTTTTTGCAATCGCACACCAGCGTCGTGCATCAACTGCCGTTCGACCATCCCTACTACTCCGGGATCAATCCCTATGCGCTGGGCTTTGCGATGATGAGCGACATCCAGCGTATTTGCGAAGCGCCGACGGCGGAAGATCGCCACTGGTTCCCGAATATCGCCGGCCAGGACTGGATCAAGGTGCTGGACTTCGCCATGCGCAATTTCAAGGACGAGAGCTTCATCGCCCAATACCTGTCACCCAAGGTGATGCGCGATTTCAAGCTGTTCGCGGTGCTGGACGACGATGTCCAGGACGAGTTGGAAATCACCGCCATCCACGACGACGCCGGCTACCGGCGGCTGCGGCTGGCGCTGGCCGATCAGTACAACCTGGGCAGCCGCGAGCCCAACATCCAGGTCTGGAACGTCGCCCACCGCCAAGATCGGTCGCTGACTCTGCGCCACACCCGCTATCACCGTCGACCGCTGCACCCCGACAGCACCCGGGAGGTGCTCAAGCACCTGCACCGACTGTGGGGCTTCACCGTGCGGCTGGAAGCGGTGGACGAAACCGGGAAGGTGGAACTGGTCGACGAGTGCCCGCAGTCGAAGGGGCGGTGAAGATCGCCGACCGATCCCGTACAATTCGCGTCTCTGCACCCTCACGACACAACCAAACCGACAATCATGGACAAGCGCGAACTCGAACAGACTCTCGTTCTCATCAAACCGGACGCCCTGAAGCAATCGCTGACCGGCTACATGCTTTCCCTGCTTTCCGAAGTGCATACTGGACTCCGATTCGCCGGTGCGAAGATCGTGACCGTGCACAAAATGCTCGCCGAGGAGCACTATGCGGAGCATCGCGGCAAGCCTTTCTTCCCCTCTTTGATCGACTACATCACCGGACGCATCCACTACAGCGAAGAGGACGCCTGGAAACGTCGGGTGGTGGCCCTGATTTACCAGGGTCCCGACGCCATCAAGAAGATCCGCGACATCGCCGGCCCGACCAATCCCCAGCAGGCCCGCGACAGCAAACCGGGCAGCGTTCGCGCCCTGGGTACGGTAATCCCGGTGGAAGACGGCAATGGCGCGGTGGTGGACAGCCGCATGGATAACCTCATTCACGCCTCCGCTAACCCTGCCGACGCCGAGCGGGAAATCAAGCTCTGGTTCGCGCCCTACGATATCCCGCCGGCCATGCGCGAGTTCGAGACCGCCGAGAGCGACGAGCATTACTATTTCAAGGGTGGCCGGCTTTTCACCAGCCATGAACCCGGCAGCGCCTGCATCATGGCGCCCGGCGACGTGGCGTGGCAGTCGGATCTGGAAGCCTTGCGGTCGATCATGGCGGGCAAGAAGGCAGCCTGCTCGCTAAACACCGTCGTGGCCAAATACCTTATTAACGAGCAGCGGGAACTGATATCAAATCCCAGCTCATTATAATGGTCCCCAAATTTCGGACAGCTAATTAAGGTAGTACTCTGCACGGGTAGGATCGCAAGACGACGTGGAGACGAGCGATGCAGAGGAAAGTATTCAGTGCGGAGTTCAAGGCGAAAGTGGCGCTGGAAGCGCTGGCTGGCCGCAAGACGGTCAACGAGATCGCGGGGACTTACGCGGTGCATCCGCATCAGGTGGCCAGTTGGAAACGCGAGGCCCAGGACGGCCTCAAGGTGCTGTTCGAGCGCAAGCGGGGCCGGCGGCGGGTGGAGGACGGGACTGAGCCGGACGCGCTGTACGGCCAGATCGGGCAGGGCAATCGCGCTATGTAGGGGCTTGACAGGAGGCGAATCGCCAAGGTAACGGAATCCGGTTACCCGGTGATTAGCTGGAGAGAACTGCTGTTGCCCCAACTGCTCGACCCGCGCCCGTATTTCGCCGATCTGCCCGATCCACGCCGCGAGACCCAAAACAAGCTCCATAAACTGCATGACATTTTGATGATTGTGCGGTGCGCGGTACTCAGCGGCGTCGAGGATTGGGTGGGGATGGAAGCGTTTGCCGAGGAGAAGGAAGCCGGGTTGCGGGGCTTTTTGGACTTGCCCAACGGCATTCCCT
>JARSSP010000038.1 GCA_029624675.1 Candidatus Contendibacter sp. | reverse complement strand
AGGCGGATGACGCGCAACGCAAGGCGGATGACGCGCAACGCAAGGCGGATGACGCCGAACAGGAAGCCGCGCTGGCGATGGCACGCGCGGCGCGGTTAACGGAGCAGTTGCGACGGCTGGGCATCGATCCCGATTCGGTGTGAACCAAACCACGCGCGTCAAAGCACCTGCTTGAGAAACGCCTGTGCCCGCGGTTCCTTGGGCGCGGTAAAGAACCGCGCGGGCGGGGCGTCTTCCAAAATTCGCCCCGCATCCATGAACATCACCCGATCCGCAACCTCGCGAGCGAAGCCCATTTCGTGGGTCACCACCGCCATGGTCATCCCTTCCCGCGCCAGTTGCTTCATCACGTCCAGCACTTCGCCGACCATTTCCGGGTCCAGCGCGCTGGTCGGCTCGTCGAACAGCATCACCTTGGGGTCCATCGCCAGGGCGCGGGCGATGGCCACCCGCTGTTGCTGGCCACCGGATAGCCGGGACGGGTATTCGTTCGCCTTCTCGGCGATACCGACCTTGGTCAACAATTTCATCGCCCTCTCGTTGGCCTCGGCGGGCTTGCGCTGGCGCACCACCCGTTGCGCCAGCGTCACGTTCTCCAGCACGGTCTTGTGGGGAAAGAGATTGAAGTGCTGGAACACCATCCCAACCTCGCGGCGCACCGCGTTGAGATTGGTCTTGCTCTCCGTCAGGTCGATGCCGTCGATGATGACCTGACCGTCGTTGAATTCCTCCAACCCGTTCAGGCAACGCAGGAAGGTGGATTTGCCGGAGCCGGACGGGCCGATGATGACCACCACCTCGCCCTTGGCGACCTGGGTGGAGACATCGTCCACCGCCCGCACGACCTGGCCGCGGCCCTCGAACGTCTTGATCAGATTTTTGACCTCAATCACTGCGCGCGAACCTCCGTTCCAGCCAAAAGAGCAGTTGCGACAGCACGGCGGTGACCAGTAGATAGAGCAGAGCGACCGTAAACCAGATTTCGAAGGTGGCGAAGCTGGAGGTGATGATCTCCCGCCCGCTCTTGGTCAGATCGGTGATGGCGATGACCGATACCAGCGAGGAATCCTTGATCAGGCTGATGAACTGCCCGGCCAGGGGTGGCAGCACCCGTTTGAACGCCTGCGGCAGCACGATGTAAATCATGGTCTGCGTGGCGCTCATCCCCAGCGACCGGGCCGCCTCGGTCTGCCCCTTGGCGATGGATTGGATGCCGGCGCGGATGATCTCGGCGGTGTAGGCCCCGACGAACAGCGCCAGCGCGCCGACGCCGGCCACGATGCGATCCAAGTTCAGCACGGTGCCGATGAAGAAGTAGAAGATGAAAATCTGCACCAGCAACGGCGTGCCCCGGATCAGTTCGATGTAAATGATCGCTAGGCCGCGCAGGGTGGGGTTTTTCGAGATGCGACACAGGCCGGTGACCAGACCGATGGCCAGGCCGATGAAGCCGGAAACGAAGGAAATCCAGATCGTGACCCACAGTCCCTGGGTCAGCGGCCCGACGCGCCACTGGAAATTGACGCCGACCGTATCGTTTTCGGCGACGGCGTCACCGACCTTGACCTGGGCTTGTTCCACCGTGACCGTGACTGGCTGGCCGCCGCCTTCGGGCGTAATCTCGATGCGGTTCGAGCGGCCCTCGGGCGTGATCGCGCTAACCCGACCAGCGACCGGAGTGTCTTGCGAAACCTCCGCCCGATAGGCGAAGTATTGCGGCACCCGCTCCCAGCGCCATTCGTAATGAATCCGCTGGGTGGCGAACCACAGACCGACCGCCAGCACCAGCAGGATCATGACCAGCAGCCCATGCCAGGGCCACTGGACAGCATGTCGTTTCAGCGGCACGGCTACTGCACGTCTTTCAGCCAATCGGTGTTCTTAAACCATTTCTGGTGCAGCTTGTCGTGGGTTCCATCCTTCTTGATCTTGGCCAGGAAGCCGTTGAGCGCCTTCAAAAATGCGGGATCACCCTTAGCGATGGCCCAGCCGATCGGTTCGTCGGTGAAGGGCTGATCCAGGAATACCAGCTTGCCCTCGCCGCGCTGGACGTTGGCGACCAGGTTGTAGGGACCATCGTAAACGAAGGCGTCCACCTTGCCGTTGACCGTTTCCATCACTCCCTCGGCCTCGGTTTCATAGGAGAAATATTGCGCCTTGGGGATGTATTTCTTGGCGGCGATTTCCCCGGTGGTGCCCAGTTTGGAGGCGGTCTTGTACTCGGGCTTGTTGAGATCCTTGTAGGACTTGACCTTGCCGGCTAGATCCTTGCGCAGCAGAATCGTCTGGCCCACCAGCATGTAAGGCTCGGAGAAATCCACCGTCTGCTTGCGCTCGTCGGTGATGGTCATGCCGCTCATGATGATGTCGCACTTGTTGGTGAGCAGGGCGGGGATAATGCCATCCCACGCCGTGCTGACCAGTTCCAGCTTGGCCGCGCCCAAGTCCTTTTGCATCAGCGCGGCCAAGTCCGGGTCGAAGCCGATGATCTGTCCGCGCTTATCCGTCATTTCAAACGGCATGTAGGCCGGCTCCAGGCACACCCGCAGACCATCCTTCTTGATTTGCTCCAGCTTGCCCGCCCAGGCGGGCGACAGATTCAGGCTGAACAGGGCAAGGGCGGCCAGCGCAACCAGGCGAGTTTTCATGCGGAGATTCTCCTTGGGATGGCGACGATTATTGAAATTTAAGTGTAGTGGCGTTCCATGCCGTTCTCACGGCGCGGAACGTGGTCGTCATAAAATATTACCGTTTCATTTCCAGCGGGGATAGCGGGCTTGACGAGCCGCTCAAGTCGATTTGCCTTCGTCCAGCAGTTCCCGGATCACCATGCGGATGCCACACTTGGGGCAGCGCGGCATCTCTTCGATGGGGATGTAGATAATCTCGGTATGCCGGCACTTCGGGCATTCGACCTGCACGGGTTCCGCCTTGTCGCGTTTCATCAGCCAATTCCTCGCCTAGGGGGTGGGTTGGGCACAGAGCCGGGCGATGGCCCGTTCGAACCGGCTTAGACCCTCCTCGATCAGTTCGTCGGGGATGATCAACGCTGGGGCCAGTCGGATCACATCCGGTCCGGCCACCAGCACCAGCAGGCACTCGTCCAGGGCGGCCTTGATGAACTCCCGGCTGCGCCCGCGCCAGGTTTCGGCCAACTCGCAGCCAAGCAGTAGACCCATGCCGCGCAATTCCCGAAAGACGCCAAAGCGTTCATTGATCCGACGCAGGCCGGCCATGAAAACCGCGTGCTTGCGGCGCACGTCAGCCAGCAGCTCGGGGGCGCTGAACAGTTCCAGCGCCGCGTTGGCAACCGCGCAGCCCAGCGGATTGCCGCCGTAGGTCGTGCCGTGACTGCCCACGTTGAGGCTGGCGGCAATCGCGGTGGTGGTCAACATGGCGCTGATCGGAAAACCGCCGCCGAGTCCCTTGGCGGTGGTCAGGATGTCGGGGGTGACGCCATAACCCATGTAGGCGTAGAGATGCCCAGAGCGACCGTTGCCGCACTGCACTTCGTCGAAGATCAGCAGCGCCTTGTGGCGGTCGCACAATTCGCGCACCCCCTGTAGGAATGTCGGGGTGGCGCTGATCACGCCGCTTTCGCCCAGCACCGGCTCCACGATCACCGCGCAGGTCTGGTCGGAAATCGCCTCGGCGAAAGCGGCCAGATCGTTGAACGGAACGTGAGTGATGCCCGGCGGCAGCGGTTCGAAACCCTCGGTGTATTTGGGCTGGCCGCCGACGGTGACGGTGAATAGCGTGCGACCATGGAACGAGGGGGTAAAGGCGATGATCTCGCGCTGGTCCGGGCCGAAATGGTCGGCGGAATATTTGCGCGCCAGCTTGAGCGCGGCTTCGTTGGCCTCCGCGCCGGAATTGGCGAAGAACACCCGTTCGGCGAAGGTCAGTTCGCACAGCCGGCGGGCGAGCTTCAAGGCCGGCTCGTTGGTCAGCACATTGCTGACATGCCAGAGCTTTTGCGCCTGTTCGGCCAGCGCCGCGACCAGTTTGGGATGGGCGTGACCCAGGCCAGTGACGGCGATGCCGCTGGCGAAGTCGATGTACTCGCGCCCGTCCTGATCCCATAGGCGGGAGCCTTCGCCGCGCACCGGGATGATCGCCGCCGGAGCGTAGTTGGGCACCATGATTTGATCGAACAGCGCGCGGGAGACGGGGGGATGGTTCATCGGTACGATCCTGATCCAAACGGTGTCAAAGAAAGCAGTGGAAAGCGAAGACCGGCGGCGCGACAGGGTGAGGGGTATTTCACCTTTGCCGTTTTTTTGACGATACTCTATTTCCGCGAGACGAACCACCGTTCGCTGTGTTCGACAGACCGGCGGTATGCCCGGAAATCATGGCCTATCGCTCCGCCTAATCTTCGTTTGTGAATCGAGGTGAACTTCGACATGTCGCTGCGGACCATTCCCGAATCCAGTTATCTGATGCGGATGGCCGATGGGACCATCAAGCAGGTCAATCCGTTCACCGGCACGGAAGTGTGGACCGTTCCGGGCCGGGGCAACCGACCGCTGGGGGTCAGCTCGCACGCTCCCGTTCCCCTCGACCCGGCCCGGCAGGACGCGCATTGCGCGTTTTGCGCCCGGCGCTATCTGGAGACGCCGCCTGAGAAGGCGCGGCTGGTCAGGATCGACGACAAATTTACCACGTTGCGCCATCTCCCCTTCGACGCGTTGTTCGACACGGTGGCCGAATTTCGCCGTATCCCCAATCTGTTCGAGATCGTCTCCTTCGATTATTGGCAGAAGAATTTCGGCTATAAGCTGCCGGACGCGCTCGAAGCGCACAAGCGTAACTATCTAGCTTCGGAAGCGGGCCGCTACCATGTTCTCAAGGTGGTGGAACAACGCTTGAAGGCTGCCGGGGTGGATGAGGCCGTCTGGGACCGGATGTCCCTGGACGAGCGGCTTCAGTTCGCCAACGCCTTCTTCGGCGGCGGCCACGAAGTGATCGTGGCCCGGCGCCATTTCGTCGACGGCGCCACCCACGATCATCAACTGGCGTCCTCCGGTGCCCTGACCCCGGAAGAGCATTACCAGTATCTGCGCTTCACCATCGACGCCATGCGCGACCTCTACATCAACAACCGCTACATCCGCTACGTGGCGGTGTTTCAGAACTGGCTGAAGCCGGCCGGCGCGTCCTTCGATCACCTCCACAAGCAATTGGTGGCCATCGACGAGCGTGGAGTCCAGAACGAGGTGGAGTTGGAGCGGGTTCGGGCCAATCCCAACTTTTACAACGAGGCGGCGGTCAACTTCGCCGGCTATCGCAACCTGGTGGTGGCCGAGAACGATTACGCCATCGCCTTCGCCGGGTTCGGCCATCGGTTTCCCACCCTGGAAATCTTTTCCAAGAGCGAGCGCAGCCAGCCCTGGAATCACTCCGCGGACGAACTGCGCGGCATGTCCGATCTGGTTCATGCCTGCCACGCCGCCAGCGGGTCCGAGATTCCTTGCAACGAGGAGTGGTACTACAAACCACCGGACGTGGATGTGCCCATGCCGTGGCGGGTGCTGCTCAAGTGGCGGGTATCGACGCCGGCCGGGTTCGAGGGCGGCACCAAGATTTACGTCAATACCATCGATCCCGAGAGCTTGCGCGACCGGGTGGTGCCGAGGCTGTTCCAGCTCAAGAACGAGGGCCGGATCGCGCCGATGAAGATTGCTTTCGAGTGTGCCTGCGTGCCCAACTGCCTCCACTACAACCCTGCCGTGCGACAACAGGACTCTTCCCATCCCGAATTCCCGCCCTTGTCGGAGGGTCGGCGCTGGGACGAGTGAGATTGCGCTTCAAAAGCAGAGGCATCAGCTTGATCGCCGGCATCGCGCGACAAACCGGGGTCAAGCTCAAATAAAGGACGCTCGATGGACATTCGTTATCCCGCCGTGCTGGAGCCCGAAGCAAGCGGCGGCGGCTTCGTGCGCTTCGTCGACGTGGCTTGGCCCTCCGCGCAGCGGCTATGGAGAATCCCCCGGCTATGCACTACGCGCTACGCGCTACGCGCTTCAAATCGACCCGGCTAACCTTGATCAGGCGATGACCCACCATATCAACCGCCGCCTGCGCCTGTTTTAGAGGAATGTAACCGACCAACGGTTCGTAAGTTCCATCTTCGGGTTGCATATCAATGAACAATACTTCGGTTAGAATCGGACGGAAGCGCGCCATACGCAACAACGCTGGACCACAGATTAACCCTTGAATGACGCTTTGGTTGGCTGTTTCGACTTCAACAGTGTCGAGTTCAGTGAGCTTTCCAAGCCGCTCACGCCAGGCATTCGGCAATGTCAGGTAGGCGGCGCCCGTACACCAGATTCAGTTATAACTCATGAGGAGGTGGAAGAAGACGTTGAAGTGGGTGTGCCGCAAAAGCCAATTCCTCTCACCACACGCAACGCGTTAGAGGGAGCGATGAAACATAGCATTCGCTTGGCACAGCGGAGTTATCGAATAGCCGTCCCTCAATTTCATCACAAAAAGATTCAGCTTCTTCTGCCGCTGTATCTGCGTGACTCCGAGAAGCCTGATTTAGCACTAACGCTTGAGCGGCACGGTGATTGGTATCGAGCAGCCACTGTTTTGTATCCGGATTGGGCGTATCGACACGCACGGCTTCTTGCAAGACCAAACAGCGAATGGTTGGGTGGGTTTCGTTCAGGCTCGCAAGATGCCAGCTAACTATCGCTTCAAACGGACAGCCCGTTCTCGCGCAGCTGTGCTCGGAAGGTTTTGCGTTGTGGGCTGCCGTTTAAGCTGGCGTTAGGCCGCCATGAAACGTCTTCTTGCACTCGTGCCGTTTCTCGCTTGGGCTCCAGCAGCCTCAGCCGACCCCACGCTGATCGGCCAATGGGTTTCAGATCGAGATGCCAGTGCCGCATTTAACGAGCAGCACGCGCAACTACAGGCGAAGACTGCCGCATTCCTCAGAGATTCGATGGGGCGTCTCGTCGTCACTTTCAGTGCGGAGCAGGTTTCGTACGAATTGCCAAACTTCACGACGAAGATTGGGGAGACGGAATATCCCATCACGGGGTACTCGGAGGCACATCCCTACACGGTTGTAGCGACAACGCCGAACTCAGTAGCGATTCGCACAATCGAACCGGTGTCGCACGAGCCAGTTGTCGTGGTGTACAACTTCGTAGCGAGCGACAAGGCATGGATATACGTCAGCACTTTGGATAGCCATGTGCGTGAGTACTTTAGGCGTGTCGAGCCGAAGTAGCGTGTGTCGGCCTAACACCTCGCTGAAGCGGACGCGTGAAATATAAAGTGCCCAGCTCAAACGTCGGCGCGCGCGCCGCTCAGCTCAACCGTTCAGCGACGTGGCCGGGTTCACCACCTTGGCCGAGACCTTGCCGCCCACCGAGCTGGTTCGGGTGGTGGGCCGCTATCTGGAGGGCATGACCGACCGGATCGTCGCCCACGGCGGATCGGTGAACAAATATCTGGGTGACGGGATCATGGCGTTGTTCGGGGCACCGGTGGCGCAGACCGATCACGCCGCGCGCGCGGTGCGCTGCGCCCTGGCGCTCGACGCCTTCGCCGAGGCATTCCGGCGGACGGCGACCGATGCCGAGGGTCGACCGATCAAGTTCGACCAAACCCGGATCGGGATTCACACCGGCGAGGCGACGGTGGGTAATTTCAGCTCGGCGACCAAGCTGGAGTACACCGCCATCGGCGACGTGGTGAACGCGGCGGCGCGACTGGAGGGACTGAACCGTTTCTTCAGGACCCGCGTCGCGGTCAGCGGCGCGACCCAGGCGTGGGCTTTACGTGGGCCCGACGCCGGGGAGCTGGCGTTCCGTCCGATGGGCGACGTGGTCGTCAAGGGAAAGTCGGAGGCGTTGCCGGTGTTCGCTCCGTCGTTCGCCGAAGAGGAGTCCGTCGGGTTGATCCAGGAGTACGCCGAGGCGTATGCGCTGCTGGAGGCTGGCGACGAACGGGCGCTGGAGCGTCTCGCCACCTTGCGCGCCCGCTATCCCGACGATGCGCTGGTGGCGTTTCACTGGCGGCGCGCTCGGGCGGGGGAGCGGACCACGCGGGTGATCCTGATCGAGAAATAGGGGGACCAGCGCGGGTCGACCACGAGGAACCGGTAGGCGACAAGTGCCTTAAGCCCCTCCTTCCATCAAGACCATGGGTGTATGATTAGCCGCCCTCGGTTCGCAAAACAACGCGGACCCCCGCATCTGGCTTTCCATGGTTTGCAGTTCCATAACTTCAAAGTTCCAAGGAGATGTATCCATGCCCAAATCCGCCCGTCCCCGCCGCAGCATGCTGTACATGCCCGGTTCCAACGCCCGCGCCCTGGAAAAAGCCCGCGCCCTGCCCGCCGATAGTCTAATCCTTGATCTGGAAGACGCCGTCGCTCCAGACGCCAAGGAACTTGCCCGCAAGCAAGTCTGTGAAGCCGTGGCCGCCGGCGGTTTCGGCATGCGCGAAGTGCTGATTCGCGTCAACGCCCTGTCGACCAAGTGGGGCTACGAGGACATCGCCATGGCCTCCAAATCCGGCGCCAACGGGCTGCTCCTGCCCAAGGTCGAAAGCGCCGACGCCATCCGCCACATGGAAGCGATCATGCGCGCCAACGGCGCCCCCGAGTCCATGCGGATATGGGCGATGATGGAAACCCCGCGCAGCATCCTGGAATCGCAGCGGATCGCCGAGTCGACGCCGCGCATGGAGGGCTTGGTGATGGGCACCTCCGACCTGGCCAAGGAACTGGATTGCGCCCACACCCACGAACGCCTGCCGTTCATCGTCTCGCTCGGCCTGTGCCTGCTGGCCGCTCGCGCCGCCGGGCTGGCCATTCTCGATGGCGTCTATCTCGACCTGAACGACGAGGTTGGCTTCGAAGCGGCCTGCAAGCAGGGTCAGGAACTCGGTTTCGACGGCAAGACCCTCATCCATCCGAAGCAAGTCGGCCCCTGCAACAAGGTGTTCACCCCCAAGCCGCAGGACGTCGCCTGGTCGCGGCGCATCATCGAGGCCCACGCGGCGGCGACGGCGCGCGGCGAAGGCGTGGTCGTGGTCGATGGCCGGCTGGTCGAAAACCTCCACGTCGAAAGCGCTCGCCGCATCGTCAGCATGGCCGACGCCATCGCCGCGATGGAAGCGGCCAACGCCTAAGGAACGGGTAACCGTTCGCTCCCACCCGCCCCAACCCGACTCCTCGTTCCAGCGGGAGAGGGGTCGAGTCGGTGGTCACTACTCCTTCCATGCGCCCCTCTTGCCTCCACCTGCCGATCCTGTTGCTAGCCTGCCTGGCGCTGACTGCCTGCGAGCCAACACCGCCCGACCCGACCGTCCGCCTCGCCGGCTCCACCATGGGCACCAGTTACGAGCTTAAGCTGGTCCCCGCGCCGGGGCAGACCCTCCCCGCCGATCTGAAAACCCAGGTCGACGCGCTGCTGGCCCAGGTCAATCGGCGGATGTCCACCTACGACCCAGATTCGGAACTGTCCCGCTTCAACCGCAATCCCAGTACCGACTGGATCGCGGTTTCGCCTGAGTTGCAACAGGTGGTTGCCGAGGGGCTGCGCATCAGCGACTTGAGCAACGGCGCCTTCGACATCACCGTGGGACCGCTGGTCAATCTGTGGGGTTTCGGACCGGAACCGCGCCGCGATCAAGTGCCATCGGACCAGGCCATCGCTCAAGCGCGCGAACGGGTCGGCTACTGGCGGCTACATGCCCGCGCCGATCCGCCGGCGCTGAAAAAGGACCGCCCCGACCTTTACGTGGATTTATCCGCGCTCGCCAAAGGCTATGGGGTAGACCAACTGGCCGATTTGGTCGAAGCGCGGGGGATCCACAACTATCTCGTCTCGATCAGCGGCGATCTGCGCGCCAGGGGCCTCAACGGCAAGGGGCAGCCCTGGACCATCGCCATCGAGCGACCCGTACCCGGCCAGCGCGCGGTCGAACGTCTGATTCGTATCAGCGATTACGCCGTTTCCACAGCCGGCGACTATCGAAATTACTTCGAACAAAACGGCCAACGCTATTCGCACATCATCAATCCACGCACCGGTCGACCTGTGCTCCAAACCCTGGCGTCGGTAACGGTCATCAGCAAGCTGGACCTGCAAGCCGACGCCATCGACACGGCGTTGATGGCCGCTGGCGCGGACTCTGGCTTTCAACTCGCCACCGACCACCATCTGGCCGCTTTCTTCATCCTGGCTAGTCCGGACGGAAAAAGCTTCCAGGAACGCTACACCCCCGAGTTCGAATCCTTTCTGCTGCCTCAGCAGCCCTAGCTCCCGCGCTCCGCGCCTCCGAAACCCGCATGACAACGCCCGCCCTCGCGCTCCGCAATCTGCGAAAAGTGTACGCCAATGGTCTGGAAGCCTTGCGCGGTATCGACCTGGACGTGGCCGAGGGTGAATTCTTCGCCCTGCTTGGCCCCAACGGCGCTGGCAAATCGACCACCATCGGCATCGTGTGCTCGCTGGTGCGCAAGACCCACGGTGAGGTTCGGGTATTCGGCCATGATCTGGATCGCGAGCTGAGCCTGGCCAAATCCCGCATCGGACTGGTGCCGCAGGAATTCAACTTCAATCAGTTCGAGCCGGTAGTTGAGATCGTGGTCAATCAGGCCGGCTACTACGGCATTCCCCGCCCCCTGGCCCACCAGCGCGCCGAAACCTACCTCAAACAACTCGGCCTGTGGGAGAAACGACACGAGATGGCTCGTCAGTTGTCCGGCGGAATGAAGCGGCGGCTGATGATTGCCCGCGCGCTGGTGCACGAACCGAAACTGCTGATTCTGGACGAACCAACCGCTGGGGTGGATATCGAGATTCGCCGGTCGATGTGGGATTTCCTGCGCGAAATCAACGGCCGGGGCGTGACCATCATCCTGACCACGCACTACCTGGAAGAGGCGGAAAACCTGTGCCGGCACATCGCCATCATCGACCGGGGCGAGATCATCGAAAACACCCGGATGCAGACCCTGCTGGGCCGGCTACATCTGGAAACCTTCGTGCTCAATCTGCGCCAACCGCTGGCGGAGTTGCCGGACATCTCCGGTTATCCACTTCGCCGGCTCGATGAGTATACCCTGGAAGTGGATGTGGCCAGGGAGCAGGGCCTCAACGCCCTGTTCCCGCAACTGTCAGCGCGCGACATCGAGGTTTCCAGCCTGCGCAACAAGGCCAATCGGCTGGAAGAACTGTTTCTACGGCTGGTGGACAAGAGCGAAACTGCCACGTCAGCCCTCAACGACGTGGTCCGGCCACGATCTTAGCTTCGTGCAGTTTGGATATTTCGTGATCGCTCAAGCCCAGAATGCCCGACAGGATTTCGTCGGTATGCTCACCCAGCACCGAAGCCCGTTGGGGCGGAGAACGCTCGAATTCGCTAAATTCGAACGGAGAACCCGGAACTAGATATTCCCCAATCCCCGGTTGCTGAATCATGTCGAACATCGGATGTTGCAATGACAGATCGGGATCTTCCTGAATCGCCTGCTTGAAGGTGCGAAACACCGACCACGTCACGCCGTTGTCGTCGAAGGACTCGGCGAAATCTTCCACCTTTCTCGCCCGAAACCAGGGTTCCAGCAGCGCGGTGATTTCCTGGCGGGCCTTGAACCGGTCGCCTTCCCGGTTTAAATCCAAACCCAGGCGCGCCCCCAGCGCATCGAATTCCGGCTTCAATCCCGTCACCTCGCACAGTCCGTCCCACTGGCGCCGGGTCAGTCCCACCAGCATCACTTTCCGGCCATCGGCGGTAGCGAATTCATTGCCGTAAGCGCCGTACAGATAGTTGCCGTACTTGGGGCGGTCGAAGTCGTTGACCATCACTTCGCCAATGATCCCCAGATTGCCCAGCATGGCCAAAGCTACATCCTTCAGGGCGATCTCCACCGACTGGCCCTGCCCGGTCAGCCGGCGGTGCCGCTCCGCCGCCAGCAGACCGAGCGCCGCCATCTGGCCGGTGATGCAATCCCAGGCCGGCAGCACGTGGCAGACCGGGTCGCCAGAACCTTCCGGGCCAGTGGCATAGGGAAAACCCACGCCGGGATTGACCGTGTAATCCACCGCTGGCCCACCGTCGCGAGTGCCTAGCACGGTCAACATGATCAAATCCTCCCGGTGCTGCTTCAGATGTTCGTAGTCCATCCAGCCCCGGACCCGGAGATTGGTCAGAAAAATACCCGTGTTGGGTCCCGGCGCGCAGATCAATTGCGTCACGATTTCCTGGCCGCGGGGAGTGCTCACATCCACGGCGAGGGAACGTTTACCCTTGTTCAAACCCGCCCAGAACAGACTCTTGTTATCGTGGGTAACCGGCCAGCGGTGATAGTCAAGTCCGCCTCGGATGCGGTCGAAACGAATCACTTCCGCGCCCATTTGCGCCAGCGTCATCCCCGCCAGAGGCGCCGCGACAAACGCGGTACCCTCGACCACCCGCAAGCCTTCCAAAATCTTTACCATTGCAATCTCTCAGTCAAACAATCCAGCCAATTGGGCTCTTTCGACGATGGTGCGGCACATCCTGAGCGAGGCCACGTCGATCATCTTGCCCTTGACGCTGATGGCCCCCCTGCCCTCCCGCAGCGCGGCCTCGTATTCGTTCAGAACCGTTCGCGCCCAGTCAAGCTCTTTTTCCGACGGAACAAAGGTCTGATTCACCGTTTCGATCTGACTCGGATGAATGCACCATTTGCCGTCGAAACCCATCGCTCGTCCGATCCTACAGGCTTGCGCCAAGCCCTCGGCGTTCTTGATACCGGCGAAAGGACCGTCAATCGCCCGCTTGTTATAAGCCTTGGCGGCACTGACGATCGAATGCATGATATGGTGCCAGCGATGGCCGGGATAAATGCGGTCGTTTTCGTCCAGTTCGCCAATCGACTCCATCGGCATGCGTACCGACGCCGCATAGTCGCCGGGTCCGTAGACAAAACCTTCCAATCGCTCGGAGCAGGCCGCGATTTCCCGGATGTTGACGCAGCCCAGCGCGGTTTCAATCAGAGCCTCGATCCCGATCGGGCGCGAATAGTTTTTATAGCTTTCGATCTGCCCGAGCAGGGTTTCCACTACATAGACATCCTCGGGACGATTCACCTTGGGAATGACGATCAAATCGATCCGGTCGCCGGCTACCTCCACGATCTCAATCAGGTCCCGGTAAGCAAAATGGGTATCCAGCCCATTCATTCGGAACATCCGGAGTTTATTGCCGAAATCCAGTTCCCGGTAAGCCCGGACCACGTTGGCTCGACTGGCTTCCTTTTCATCGGGCGCCACGGCATCTTCCAGATCGATGCACACGGCATCCGCGCGGGCGGCGGCGGTTTTTTGAATCATCCCCCAATTGGAGGCCGGCGCCAGCAGTACTGAACGTTCCAGTCTTTCACTCATCGGTTCATCTCCAGGAAATCGTCGCCTGCATGGCGATATTGCCGTCGCTGTTGGCCGTATACAATTCGTGGCCACCGTCCGGCCTGGGTCGGCCACAAACGGACGCTTGATCGAAATCGAACAAGGGTCGCATGGCCCGGAAGCTGTAGTTAGCCGGCTTTCGGCCTGGATTGTTGCGCTTCGCCGATTCGAGCAGCAGCAACGCCTGCAACGGGCCATGCATCACGAGGCCCGGATATTTTTCCACCTGGGTGGCGTATTGAAGGTCGTAATGAATTCGGTGGGAATTGAAGGTTAGAGCGGAGAACCGGAACAACAGTATCGGATCGACAGAGTACGCCTCTTTCCATTGTAGATCGTTGGGAATCGGATTGGGTGCCGCGGGGACAAACGCTTCAGGCATTGGCAGATAAGCGATATCCTGTTCTTCCTCGACCGCAAGTCCCCGCGCGGAGTGGATCGAGTGCCTGATGGTGACGAAGACCATGCGACCCGCTTTCCCTTCCTTTTCCGATACCTTGAGAATTTCCGAGATCTTGCCAATCTCCTCCCCGATGAACAAATCCTGATGAAAGGCCAATCTGCCACTGGCCCACATCCGCCGTTCCAAGGTGACTGGTGGTAAAAAGCCGCCGCGTTTGGGATGGCCATCGGAGCCTATTCCCGCCCTGGCGACCAAGGGCAGAAAATACAGCCAGTACCAAAGATCAGGCAAGGAATCCCCTTCCTTGGCCGTAAAATCCGGATAGTCCAAGGTAAGAGCCAGCGCCCTGGCCGGCGTCGGATAAACACGATCTCGGATTTCTTCCTTTCTGCCCACCCAGTCCTGCAAGTTCACATCAGTCATCGTTCATGGTCTCCGCGATTTTCCATCGACCCAGTATCTGGTTACCTGATTATTCCCGGAGAATCTCACCGCAAGAAACCCTAGATCGATCTTTATCTTCTCAAATCTTCAGAAGCTGTCTTGAAAAAGTTATTCATAGTATAATTGCACTGAACCTCGTACTTA
>JARSSP010000037.1 GCA_029624675.1 Candidatus Contendibacter sp. | reverse complement strand
GCTTCTATCTTAAATGGCCCGGCCCCTGGTCTTGACTGAGGGGTCCACTTTAGTTACGGCTAGTCCCCAAACCTAGACAACTCATCAGTTTAGACATCTTGCGCTGGGAAATTACTCCTCATTCTTCCCCTTCCAGGATACTCAAACTATCCGACCACATACGATCATCCCCAAGCTCCACCAGGCCAAGCTCATCACCACCAGACTTTTGAACCCACCGGTGGGTATCCGCGCCGCCGCGAAGGCGATAAACAACAGGCCAACGAACACGCCATATCCCAGCAACCACGGTAGAGAGGCTTGGAATACCACCAGCTCATTCGCGGGCAAACCGGCTCTGTCGCGCAACAGGATCAGCAAGCTGGCGTACAGCAAGCCCAGCACACCATAGCCAAGATTGAACACCAGCCCCTTGAAGCTGAGCACCGTCGCCCGTCGAGCGGAATCGGTGATGGCGTTCAGGTAGTGGCTGACCAGATAACCAGTCAACAGAAGCACCGCTTGCAGCAGCACGACCGGCGGCAGTCCCAGACCAAGCGGCAACGCCAGTGCCGCCCCGGCCAAGCCCAACAGACTCAACAAGGCCAGCAGCACGAAGTTGAAGCGCGACGACCGCCGACCCAGCGCCGGGGCCAATCGGGCGATGCCGACACCCAACAAGGCGATGCCGGCGCCGATCAGACCGAAGCTGGCGTCTGGCAAGCCGATCAGACGGAAATAGGTGCTGTTCAGGGTCACGAACAGCCGGCACAAGTGATCGAACAGCATTCCGCCGACGATGACCGCCAAGGCGAACGGCGTGGCCAGAATCCAGCGGCCGGTGTCCAGGGTCAATCGCAACGCCGCCAGGATGGACGACGGCAAGCCACTGGCGTGCGCTGGCCGTGGCTCCGGTTCCGTCATTCCCAGCGCCGCCCACCACGCGCCGAGCGCGGTGACCAGCGTCAAATACAGGGGAAAGCGCATCGTGGTTTGGGGATCGAGCGTCACCTCCCAGCCCAATCCCCGCAGTAATCCTTGCAGGGCCGCGGCATCGTAGACCAGGGCGCCCAGCCCCAGCGCCGCCACGAAGGCCAGCGCGTTCCAACGCATCAGCGTGGCGAGCACCCGTGGCCAGTCCGCCGCGTGTCCAGTGGCTTTCAGGCTGTCGTAGGCCAGCGCCTCGTCGGCGCCGCTGGCCAGCGCCTCGGCCAGACCGCTCAGAAAACGGTTGAGCAGAAACGCCGCGAAGACCAGGGAGGGATTGCCTAGCGGGACGAAACTTAGCAGGGCGATTTCCACCACCATGATCGCCCCGGCCGCGACCACCAGCGTCCGCCGACCCACCGCATCGGCCAGGGCTCCGGACGGTACTTCGCAGAGTACGATGGTTGCGGCCCAGACCGCGTTCAGCATGGCGAACTGGCCCACGCTCAGGCCAAAATCGAGAAACAGCACCGCGAATACGGGGTAGTAAAAACGCACCCCGAACAACAATCGAAATGCCAGAAAACGGCGGATGTTGGGATTAGCAAAGGGCGTGGGAGCGCGCACCCGTCGTGCTCCCACAGTCCCTCGATCCGAGGAAAATGGTCCAGCGAGACTGGACGCTTTAGAGATTAGCCGAACGCCACCACTGGTTGTGCTCGCGGCGCAGGGCCTCGTGCGAAGGCATCGGATAGAACCCCAGATCAGGGCCGTTACCGATATAGAAACCGCTCTTGATCATCCGGTAGGGGAATTCCAGCGAATGCACCCGATGCACCATCTTGCTCTCCTTGCCGTTGGGATCAAGCTCAAGCAAGGTCTCGCGCAGGTGATGGATGAACGAGTACGGCAGATCCCCCACCGGCCCGTTCGCCGGATCGGTCGCCAGCGCGCCCAGGCCCAGCTCGGCGAAGCACAGGCCGGGAAACCGGATGAACTTGGCTGGCTGACTGGTGACGCCCTGATAAAAGCCAATCGGATCGAGGTTGCTGACCACCAGGCTGTTGACCGGCACCAAATCCTGGTACATGTGCAGTCCCGGCGCTTCCCGTGGCGTGATCGTGCCCCCGTCCAATCCCAGGGTGTGGCCGTAGGCCGTGCTTAGATAAAGCTTGCCCAGCGCACTGACCGGGATGTGTTCCAGCACCCGATAGACCGAGATGTAGACCGAATTTTTCGGCGTGCCGTCCGGGTGGGGCACACAACGCTTGAGGCCTTCGTCGATCTCAAAAAAGTCGTGGCGGAACGCCGGGTCCACCTCGAAAAAAATCGCCTGTCCCTTGGACTTGTACTTGGGGCCAGTGGCGTAGTACTGCCCGAACTGCTCCGGCGTGAGCATGGAAGCGATCAGCGCCTCGGGAATCAACGAGAAATACAGATGAACGGTCATAATGGCGTGCCTTCTCCAGGGTAGGGGAACGGTTTGCTACAAGCCCTAGACGGAACACATGCTTCCGTCAAGGACGCTGGATTTGCAATAGCTTGCTGCCGGGAATAATACCCATAATACCATGGCGCCCTGACTACCGGGCATCGACGGTTCGTAAACCATAAGGCAATTATGGTAGCTCGCGGACGATGCTGGTGAAAAATTCGCAAGCAGCCGATCAGGTCACCGGATGGAGGTCGGCATGCCAACGGTTCATGGCCTGGTCGCTTCGGTTTGAGCCAACTCGGACTCCAACTCGGCCAGTACCGTGATCGGCGACAAGCATTGTAACCCACTACAAACGTAAGCGGTCACCGGAGCGGTCTCGGCTCGCCGCTCGGCTAGCAGTCCCGCCGACAGCGAGGCTTGGGTGGGAATGGCCAACGTCAGCCGGCGCGGCGCATACGGTTGAGCGCACCGAGCCCGCCACGTTTCCAGCGCCGTCCCCTCGCCGCGCAGCACGACGATCTGAGCGGGTTCCAGAAATTCCTCCAAGGCCGTCAGCAGGGCGTTGCAGGCAGTCGGCACCCGCTGGAGCATCGGCCAGGCCCAGCGCAAGGTTCGTTCCGCCGCGTCCAGCCATGTGGTTTGGCCGGTAACATGCCCAAGTTTCAGCAATACCTGCGCGGCGACGCCGTTGCCAGCCGGCAGGGCATCGTCATACGCTGATTTGGGTCGGTGAATCAGCGATTCGTGATCGTGAGCGGTGAAGAAAAAGCCGCCCGCCTCGCGATCCTCGAACTGGTCGCGCAACACCTCGGCCAAGGCCAGGGCAAAATCCAGATCCCCGTCGCGCCAGCGGCATTGCAGCAACTCCAGGATGCCGTCGATCAGGAAAGCGTAATCGTCCAGATAGGCATTCAACCGCGCCCGACCCTCCGTGAAAACCGCCAGAAGGCGCCCATCCCGCCACAGGTGGGCACGGATGAAATCCAGGGCGCGTTCGGCCGAAGCCACGAAATCCGCCCGGCCCAGATGGCGGCCGGCGGCCGCCATGCCCTTGATCATCAGACCGTTCCAGGCGGTCAGGATTTTCTCGTCCCGGCCGGGCCAGACCCGCCGCGCCCGGACCTCAAACAACGCGCGACGGGCGCTGGCCAGCCAGGTGGCGATTTGCGCCGGTTCCACGCCCAACCGACCGGCCAGTTCGGCGGGTTCCACGGTCAGCCGCAAGTGCCAGGCGTGATTCTCGAAATTGGGTGGCTGCTCCAATCCGTAACAAACAGCGAAGGCGAGGTATTCCTCGGTGTTCAGCAATGCCCGAGCCTGGTCGGGCGTCCATTGATAGAACTTGCCCTCTTCACCCTCGGAGTCGGCGTCGAGCGTGGCGTAATAGCCACCGTCCGGGGCCTGCATCTCCCGGATCGCCCACTCGGCCGTTTCTTCGGCGACCCCGCGAAACGACGGATCGGCGGTTACCTGCCAGGCTTGGCTATAAAGCGCCAGCAACGGGCCATTGTCGTACAGCATCTTCTCGAAGTGCGGAATACCCCATTCCGCGTCCACCGAATAGCGGAAGAAACCGCCGCCCAAATGATCGTAAATCCCGCCTCGCGCCATCCGTCGCAATGTGAGCAACACAGCGGCTTCCGCCGGCTGGTCCGGCTGGCCGCCTTGAGTACTGGCGACCCAGCACCGCAGCAAGCGCTCCAACCCCCCGGAATTGGGGAACTTGGGGGCGTCGCCAAAGCCACCGTGGACCGGATCGAGGCTGCGCACGAGCTGATCACGCCCGGCCTGGAGTGGCGCGGGGGTCAGGGTGACGGTCCCGGACGGAGCCGCCATCTCGGCGCGCAGCGCCTCCAACAGCGCCTGGTTCTGTTTGCGCAACTCCCCCGAGTGCTGGCGATAGTGATCGCTGACCCGGCGCAGAATTTCGGTAAAAGCCGGCATGCCGTAGCGAGGTGTCTTGGGGAAATAAGTGCCGCCGACAAAAGGAATCTGGTCGTCGTGGGTCAGGAACATCGTCAACGGCCAACCGCCGGCCCGGCGGTGGAGCAACTGGAAAGCGTTCTGGTAGATCTTATCGAGATCGGGCCGCTCCTCGCGATCCACCTTGATGTTGACGAACAACTCGTTCATCACCTGGGCGGTGGCTTCGTCCTCGAAGGATTCATGGGCCATGACGTGGCACCAGTGGCAGGCCGAGTAACCGATGGACAGCAGGATCGGCTTGCCCGAGCGGTGAGCCTGGTCCAATGCCTCCTCGCTCCAGGGATACCAATCCACCGGATTATGGGCGTGTTGACGCAGGTAGGGACTGGTTTCGTGAATCAGGCGATTGAGACGCTGGGATTCGGACATGGCGAACTCCGGGCAAACAGGGCGCGAACGAGGATCTGTCCTTCCTGAGTTCCTCATCGGCCGATGGTTCCCTGGTGGATAACGCGCGAGCGGGCCAAAAGATCGCCCGATCTTACCCGATTGGCGCGCATCAACCCCCGATGGTCGTTGCCAACGCCCAAATGCCAAAACCGGCGATCAGCAATCCCGAGGCGCGATTGATCCCGCGCAGCGCGGTTGGCGTCAGCCGTCCCCGCAGCAGCCCCACGCCGCCGGCCAGCAGCAGCCACCATAGCAGCGAGCCGGCGAACACGCCCAGCACCAGCGTTCCAGCCGCCGCCCAATCCCGTCCCTCGGCCACCAGGCCCAGGCCAGCGAAAATGCCCAGAAACGCCAGGATCGTCACCGGATTGGTCAGGGTCAGGACCAAGGTCGAAAGGTAATCCCCCAATAGCCCGGTTCGGGTCGGTTGGGCCGGGGCCTGCTCGGCGGCGGGTGGGGCTTGCCAGGTTCGCCAGGCCAGATAGAGCAGGAACAGACCGCCCAACCGCTGCAACGGCGCCTGCCAAGCCAGCAGCAGGTTTGCCGCCGACGCCAACCCGAAACCGGCGACGCACCCGTAAACCGCGTCGGCGCTGGCCGCGCCCAGCCCCGACAACACCCCCGCCCAGCGCCCACGCGCCAGGGTGCGCTGAATGCACAACAGGCCGATTGGCCCCACAGGCGCGGCGATCGCCAAGCCAATCAGTATCCCCTTGAACCACAAACTCATTCTCGTCTCCCGCGTTCGCTCCAACTTAACCGCGTTGTACCGAAGTCCGTTCCCGACCGGTTGAGGATGACAATCCGAGCGGCGATGGATTATCATGAAAATACAGGCATGGCGAAACGGTCCGGAGTGACCATCAGGGAGAACCGCCGCGACACCCGGAGCCAATTGCGGCTTGAAACAATCCCTTGGCTGTGGGTTTCGATGGTTTCTCTCTCCACTCGATTTTCCAGGATCGGATCATCGGCGGCAGCGCCGCCCCATCCGCCGGTTGCAATGGCGGTCCGTATCGGTCCCCCCGCGACGACAAGCTGTGAACCCCGTCAGGCCCGGAAGGGAGCAGCGGCAGCAGTGGCCTCGGGCGCCGGGGTGTGGCCGGTAGGGACCGCCACCCTTCCCAGGCCGCAAGGCGAAAGGCGAAAGGTTGAAGATCAGGGGATCGTGGCCCTTTCCTACTTTCGGGACGCCGCATGAGCTATCAGGTTCTGGCCCGCAAGTGGCGGCCGCGCACCTTTCACGAACTGGCGGGCCAGGAGCACGTGGTCCGCGCCCTGACCAACGCCCTCGATCGGCAGCGCCTGCATCACGCGTTTTTGTTCACCGGCACCCGCGGGGTGGGCAAGACCACCATCGCCCGAATTTTCGCCAAATCGCTTAATTGCGAGGTCGGCATCTCCTCCCGTCCCTGTGGCCAGTGTTCCGCCTGTCTGGAGATCGATGCCGGTCGCTTCGTGGATCTGATCGAGGTGGACGCCGCGTCCCGCACCAAGGTTGAGGATACCCGCGAACTGCTGGAGAACGTGCAGTACGCCCCCAGCCGGGGCCGCTTCAAGGTGTATTTGATCGACGAAGTCCACATGCTCTCCACCCACAGCTTCAACGCCTTGCTTAAGACGCTGGAAGAGCCGCCGCCCCACGTCAAATTTCTGCTGGCGACCACTGACCCACGGAAATTGCCGGTCACCGTCCTGTCGCGCTGCCTGCAATTCAACCTCAAGCGGTTGCCGATGGCCTTGATCGCCCAGTATTTGCATCGGGTGCTGGAAGCGGAGGGCGTTCCCCGTGAGGAAGAAGCGGTTCGGCTGATCGCTCGCGCCGGCGACGGCAGTATGCGCGACGCCCTGAGCCTGCTGGATCAGGCCATTGCGTTTGGCGGTGACCGGGTGGAGACGGCGGCGGTCGGCGCCATGCTCGGCGGCATCGACCGGCGCCGGGTGGTGGGATTGCTAGAGGCGCTGGCGGCCGACGATGCGGCGGCGGTCTTGCGCCAAGTGGCGGAATTGGATGAACTATCGCCCGATTACGCGGCGGTGCTGGCCGAACTGCTGTCGTTGTTGCAACGGGTGGCACTGGCGCAGGTCGTGCCCAATGCTGTCCCGGACGACGATGGGGGCGATCCGGGAGACGCGCGGCGGTTGGCTGGGATGCTGGCGCCGGAAGATGTGCAACTGTTTCATCAGATTGCCCTGCTGGGCCGGCGCGATCTACCGCTGATGCCGGAGCCGCGCGGTGGATTCGAGATGGTGTTGTTGCGGATGCTGTGTTTCCGGCCGGCGACGCTGGAAACCACCGCGTCGACGTCCACTGGGACGGCGATGGCTCCCGCGCCGAGATCGGTTCCAGCCGCCCCCGCTTCCCACCCGCCCCTGACTCCGGCCATGGCGCCGACTCCGATTGCGCCAGTCTCGGAATGGGGCGCGCTGGTCGAACAATTGGGATTGATGGGCATGGCCAAGCAGGTGGCGCTGCATTGCGCGCTGACGGCGCGGGAGGGCGATTTTTTCCAGTTGACGCTGGAACCCGGTCACGCCCAGATGCTCACCAAAACCGTCGAGGATCGAATCCGGGCGGCGCTGGAACAGCATCTGGGCCAGCCTGCCCGCCTGAAGTTCCAGATTGGCAACGTCACGGCGATGACACCCGCCGACCAGCAAAAACAGCAACAGGCCGAACGCCAGCAGACCGCCGCCGAGCGGATCGCCCAGGATTCGCATGTGCGGGACATGCAGGAAATGTTCGACGCCCGGATCGCGGCAATCCATCCGCTCGATGACATCGACGGCTGACGATTCGTTCCCCTCGCCCGCCAGCGGGAGAGGGGTTGGGGTAAGACTGAAGGACAGCGAGGAAACGATGAAAGGCGCTTTGGGCAACATCATGAAGCAGGCGCAGAAGATGCAGGAGAACCTGCAAAAGGCGCAGGCGGAAATCGCGGCGATGGAAATCGTCGGTGAATCCGGCGGCAGCCTGGTCAGCGTGGTCATGACCGGCCGCTACGAAGTCAAACGGATCCGAATCGATGACAGTCTGGTGGGAGACGACAAGGACATGCTGGAAGATCTGGTGGCGGCCGCGTTCAACGACGCCGTTCACAAGGTCGAGCGCGCCTCGCAGGAGAAAATGGGCAGCCTCACCGCCGGCATGGGTCTACCACCGGGGATGCTGGGCGATTTCAAGATGCCGTTCTGACCGTTCGCCATGGCCGCCTCGCCGTTGCTGAATCGACTGATCACGGCGCTGCGCTGCCTGCCGGGAGTGGGACCGAAATCCGCCCAGCGGATGGCGTTGCACCTGTTGGAACGGGATCGCGACGGCGCGGGCCGGCTGGTCGAGTCTTTGCGAGCGGCGCTGGATGGCATCGGCCATTGCCGGTTGTGCCGTGACCTGAGCGAAACCGAACTGTGCGCCCTGTGCGCCAGTCCGCGTCGCGACCGCGCGTTGCTGTGCGTGATCGAAACCCCCGCCGACGTGCTGGCGGTGGAGCAAGCCACTGGCTTCCAAGGCGTGTATTTCGTGTTGATGGGGCATCTATCGCCGCTGGACGGCATCGGCCCGGCGGAACTGGGGCTGGACGCGCTGGAGGCACGGCTGGACGCCGGCGAGGTTCGCGAGATCATCCTAGCCACCAACCCAACCGTGGAAGGCGAGGCCACCGCCCATTACATCGCCGAACTGGCTCGCGAGCGCGGCATCCGCGCCACCCGCATCGCCCACGGTGTGCCGCTGGGCGGGGAATTGGAATCCGTGGACGGTGGCACCCTGGCGCACGCTTTCGCCGGCCGCCGGGATTTGTAAGGTTTATCCGGAGCAATGGCATGACCGACTGCATTTTCTGCAAGATCGCCGCTGGCGAAATTCCCGCCGCCAAGCTCTACGACGACGGCGAGGTGGTGGTCTTCAGGGATATCAATCCCGAGGCGCCCATTCATCTGCTCATCATCCCGCGGCGGCACATTCCCACCCTCAACGATTTGACCGAGGCCGACGCCACGCTGATCGGCCGGCTGTATCTGGCGGGCCAGCGCGTCGCGGCGGAACTGGGCGTGGCGGAGCGCGGCTACCGGACAGTGATCAATTGCAACCGCGATGCCGGCCAGATCGTCTTTCATGTCCACATGCACCTGCTGGCGGGCCGGGAACTGAGCTGGCCGCCGGGGTGACAGCGCCCTTTGCAGCCAGCCGGCTTGAGAAGCCCCGCCGCCTGGCCGAATGCCGCTTCTCGATAGGTTTTGTGCAAAGTCGTGGGGTGGGTTAGGGGATTTGGCTGTGGTTTCGGCGGGTTAGCGGAGTGTAACCCGCCCTCCTATACCTCGCTTTGCAGCCAGCCGATTTGAGGAGCTCCGCCGCCTGGCTACCGAACATAGGTGTTCAGCAGGGTATAGTCGCCATCCAACCGATCCGGCACGTCGCGCAGTTTCCATTCCTTCCATTGCGACTGGCTCCAAATGAATGGCGTGCCTTTGACGTAAGGCGCACCGAATTTCATCCAGAAACCCTGGACCGGAGACTCCACGTCCAGCACCCCCTGTAGCCGCATCATCCGCCGGGCCATGGTCGCGGAGCCCACCTTGGCGTCGAGCGAGCCATCGGGAATGGTCTTGGGTGTGGGCGTCTCACCATAGCCAAGGTCCCAGCGTCCGAAAATGGATAGCGGATTTTGAGGCGCGGTGTAGGTGATCAGTTGCTTGGCCGTCTCCAGGTCGCTTACCGTGCCGATCCGCGCCAGGAACTGCCGCTTGCGAGCCGGCCGGGTGTCCAGCGCCTTGAGATCGCGGCGAATCTGGTAGGACGCTGGATAGTTAATGCCGAGGAGGTAGTCGCTGGCCACCATCTGGCGGTCGTAATGTTTGTCCAGCCCTGCCGGCTGGGTGGTCACCGTGTAACCGCCCTTGCCGTTCGCCTTATAGAACACGAAGCTCTTGTACGACATCTCCACCAGCCCGATGTCCCCGGTCTTGGCGTCGATCACCATGTAGCCGTTCATGTAGGTGCCGGACGGTTCCAGCGCAAGGTATTTGAAAAATTCATCCAGCGAATGGGAGAACTGCTCGGCCAGTGTCGCCCGCCAGAACATCCACAGCGCTTCGACCTTGGGTTCGGTATAGGTAGCGTGATGGGTGGTTTCGTTAAACAGAATGCCATGGTTGTTGTAACCAAAATCCGAGCTTGAACCCAGATAACCGGGTGCAATCGGATTGAAGGTCATGAAATCGCCATTGACCCACAAGCTCATCGCCTGAGTCTGACTCAGAAAGCCGGACCAACTGTTATGCGCGATCAGGATGTCATTCGGGGTCTTCTTGACGAAGGCGGAACACTTGCTGGGTCGGCCGCGGGCTGCTTGCGGCGGGTGATCGGGCAGCACATCGAGCAGATCCTGAAAGGCGTTGACGAAATACACGTCCATGAAGCTCAGCGTGGGTGTCTGGTAGCCAATTTGCAGATCGGCGGCGCTCAGGGTCGGCGACCAGGCGTCGGTAAACGCCAGCGCCGCTGGCTGGTCCTGGGTCGCGCCGTGGTGAATGCCGACCAGGCGGTACAGCAACCGCCGCATTTTCTGACCGGTGTCCGTAGCCTTGGCTCGCTGGACGTAATCGAGGGTGTATTGAAGATTCAGCGCCAGAGTCTGTTGCGCCAGCGCCAATTCCGCTGGCGAGGGCGGAATCTGCTGGGGATAGCTATGCTTGGGGTTGGTCAGATAGGCGTTGTCCCAGGAGTTGTCGCGGGCCGCGATGATCTTCTGCCCTTGCAGCTTGCCTTGGATGAAACCGGCCTCGTATTCGGCTTTGTAGACGTTGGGGTCGTTCGACACGATGCTGACGTTGACGATATTGCTGATGGTTTCCATCACGCCTTGCGTGTCGTGGTCAAGCTGATACCGGGTTAATGGGTTGCTGGCCTGGGTGACGGTTGTGCTGAAGCCCAACGATTCCGACGGGCGCCGCGCCGATTCACCGGTTGAACTGCAAGACGCCACGATCAGTAAAGCGGCGCCAGCCAGTATGAGTTGAGGCCCAAGATAGTTAGACGACTTGAATGACATGATTCCCCCTCATCGCACCGGTTGATGGCGTCGGGCGGAAAACGATTTCCGCCCGACGCTGACGGATGAATCAAGACCCCATCAATTATACGACTTTCAAGGTCGGCTGGCAGACCACCAGGCTTGGATGGCGCGCTTTCACGGTTACCAGAGCCACGCCGAAAGCCATCACCCACGATGGAACCACAGTGGCTCCGGTGAGCCCTGTTTACATAGCACTATCAATCAGTTATCAATGCAATTCTTTTCATTCGTCCTTGCAAGTGTAGCCTGTCCACGATCTATACTTAATTTCCGAGGAATGCAGTCTGATTAAAAGCTCTATCTGACGACGAGGTGCATGATGAGACAAGTGATGGTTCCGTCCCACTTGGAAGCCGTTCGGTCTTCCCGGAAAGCGTTACGAGCCGCCGGTTTTCTGGCATTAGGTGTTGGGCCGTCGCCAATGGGTCCGCCCTGGCAGCGAGCGGTGACGATCTCACCGCGCGCGGCGCTTATCTGGTGGCGGGGCTGGGTTGCGCCGACTGCCACACGCCCATGAAGATGGGGCCGAAGGGTCCGGAGCCGGATTCGTCCCGTCAACTGTCAGGTCATCCGGAAAATCTGAAGTTATCTCCGCCCCCCAAGGCCGATGGGACCTGGATCTGGTTCGGGTCCGCGACCAATACCGCCTATGCCGGGCCCTGGGGAATCAGTTATGCGATCAACCTGACCCCCGACAAGGAAACCGGGTTGGGCAACTGGCGAGAGGAGGATTTCGTGCAGGCGATCAAGACCGGCAAGCACGCCGGGGTTGGTCGGCCGATCATGCCGCCGATGCCTTGGCCGGCCATGTCGCGCCTGAGCGAGGACGACCTGCGGGCGATGTTTCGGTACTTGCAAACCCTGCCGCCGATTCGCAACCGGGCGCCCGATTATCAGCCACCGACTGGGGAGTGAACCGCCAGGAGTGAAGGCCGCGCCCTTCCCGCCATGATCCCGGTCAATTGCGGATGCTGGCCGCACTGTCGCGGACTTGCAATTCCAAATGTTCCAGCAACAATGCCTGTAAATCGGCATGAAAGCGGCGAGCGGCGGCGGGCGTCAGCCGATGCTGGGCGTTGAGCAGGGCGGTGTGATATAGCCCGGTCAGCAATGGCCGATAGTGCGTCTCGGCGGGATTGGCCACTTCGCCGAGGCGCCGCACCAGCGGATGCGCCGCGTTCAGCAGCAAGGTCAACGGCTGACGACGCAAGCGATCGCGCACTTCGCCGGCCAGTTCCGCCAGGCCGTCCAGCAGAAACGGTTTCTCCAGCGTTTGTTCCATCGCGTCGAAGGCGGCGATGCGCTGGCCCGCCAGCAATACCGCGCTCAAATCGTCCGGTCGAAACCGGCGCACCTGAGTTTTGACCCGCGTTTCCATCTCGGCCAATGCCCGGTCCATCGCGCGTTCCAAGCGGGCGTATTCGGCCTGTTCCGCCGCGTCCAGCCGTTCGTACCAGGCCGGATCGTCCAGCCGGTCCAACGGTTTGATCTCCACCGTTTTCGGATGCTGTTCGGCATAACGGCGCAACAGCGTTTCGTCGAAGGGGCGCCCGGCGTTGATCGCCAGCAGGCCGCGCGCCTGACAGAGCGTGTAGAACTGGTTGGCGTCGGCGGCGTGGGTGAAGAAGTAGAGTGGTCGCTGGCCGTCGCTCGTCGCCACTTGGCGGCTCAGATAATCGGGCAAGGTCAACTGCCCCTGATGGGTTTCGAAGGGGAGATGATCGAGGACCGCCGCCCCGAAATCGGCGTGTCGCGCCGCCATGCCCTTGATGGCGTCGTGATGCCAGTCGCAGAGTTGCAGGAACCGTGGCCGGTCGCGCGCGGCGAGGTCAAGGAGGGCGGCGACAATGATTTCGCCCAAAGCTTCGCGCAAGGCGTGATAGACCCCGTCCCGCACCACATTGTCGCGAGCGGCGGTCGGTTGCAAAGCCGGACAATCCACCACCCCGCGTACGAACCGCGCCCATTCCGGCAGCAATTCGGCATCGTTCGGGCGAATGCTCATCCGGGTCTGGAAGAGATCGACTGTTCCGCCGGCTTGACCGCCGGGCGCGTAGCGGCTGGGAATGAACAACCCGCCCAATGCCTGCGGATTCGACAGATCGACCGGGATGACCAGCAGCGGCGGATCGGCGTACCGCTGGCTCAAAAAGGCGCTCAGCAACCGTTCCCGCTCGCTGGGATCGCGCCAGCTCGGTTCGTGCCAGGGGGCATTGACGGCGTTGATCGGCCCGAAGCCGTCGAGCAGGATCGGAAACGGCAGGAAATCGGCGTAACGCCGCGCGGTTTGCCGGATGCGGCGACCGTCGAGAAAGTCGGTTCGGTCGGACGCCAGCGTGACGACGACGCGAGTCCCCGGCGGTTGCGCGTTCGCCGGCAGGGCGTCCAGTTCGTAATCCTCGCCGCCGTGGTTGACCCAGCGCCAGGTCTGCGACGCCATCGATTTGCGGGTGTGGACCTCGATCCGTTCCGCGACCACGAACGCCGACAGCAGGCCGATGCCGAATTGGCCGATGGTGGCGACCGCCACGTCGTGGGAAGCCAGTTCGCGGGCGCGGCGGCCGGTGCCGGTGCTGCCGATGACGCTCAAGAATTCCTCGATGTCCCGCCGGTCCATGCCGGTGCCGTTGTCGCTGAAACTCAGCGCGCGGTTGGCTTCGTCCACGTCGATGCGAATCTCGCCGGCCGGTTCCGGTTCGTGGACTCGGCGCAACTGAATGCTGTCGTGGGCGTTTTGCAGCAGTTCGCGCACGAACACATCCGGTTCCGGGTACAGGCTTTGGGCCAGCAATCGGACCAGACCTTGAAAGCTGGCGCGCATCTTGGGCATGGGGTGGTGACCTCCTGGATGGCGTTATGGTGCAGTAGGATGATCGAAGTATTTGGAGGATTGTCTTGATGCAACAAGAACCCATCGACGGTAAACCGTTCAGCAAACCGGGCGATCGAGTGTTGCTCGACGCCTATTATCAGGAACCGGTCAAGCAGGCGGAACACTTTGCCGACCTGGCCAAGGAATTGTTCAAGCTGGAACTGGTGATTCTGGGGGTTTATGCCGCCGTTCTGCGTTTGGTCGATCAGCAAGCCATTAACTGGAAAGGTGTATTGATCGCTTTTCTGCTTTGGGCGACTGCTTTGGTGTTGACGCTACGGGCTATTATTCCGCGCAAGTACACGGTGCTGGAAAATGTAATTCGCTCTCTCCAACTAGCGCGCGGCAAGGAACCGCTAAGAGGCTATCTGGAAAAAGAAAATCGGATAAAGTCAAGCATTTTTCGAGGCATTGACGTTGGGCTATTCGAGCGATTTGAAGGAAAAAGAATGATTATTGATTGAACCTTGCTTCCAGGCGGCAGACCGGCGCGGTAGTGCCAGCAAGCATCCTCGCAAGCCGATTGTCGATGTCATTTTGTACGTAGTCGAAGGTGGTATCCCGTGGCGGCTGTTGCCGAAAGACTTTCCACCCTGGTAAACGGGGTACGATCATTTCAGCCGGTGAAATCGGCGGGGTGCTTGGGAAATGGCGCTAGATGCATTGAACGCTCTTGGCCAAAAGAAACAGGGCTGCGAGCCTCAGCCCAGCTACGGCATTATTGACTTGCAGAGCGCCAAAACACTCTATGCCAGCGAAGCAAGAGGCATTGACGATGGCAGGCAAGTGAGGTGGACCCTGTTCTTAGAGCCTATCCGAATAACCCGGCAGCGCGGAAGGCGATGAGGCCACAGGCGAAATGCAAGAAGGCGATGTAGTTCTGGGGCTTTTTCTCCCAACGGACGAGGAGGCGACGAAAGCGGTTCATCCAACTGTGCGCGCGCTCCACCACCCAGCGGCGGGCGCGGAAGCCCGCTTCGCGTTTGAGCGCGATCGCTTCTTCACCCCGGGCGCGGATGTGGGCGGTGAAGCCGAACTCGGCCACGATGTCGCGCACTTCCTGGTAGTCGTAGCCTTTGTCCAAACACAGCCCCTGGGGGTGTTCGGCGGTGGGTTCGGGGCGCGGCACCACCACGCTTTCCAGGGTTTCGCGAGTCAGCTTCATGTCATGCCGGTTGGCGCCGGCCACCGCCAAGCCAACGGGCACGCCGTGCCCCTCGGTCAGCAGGCTGCGCTTGACTCTGGCCTTGCCGCGATCCGTCGGATTGGGGCCGGTTTTTTTCCCCGCCCAGCGGGGCCTTGGTCATCGCGCCACCTGATTAGCAAGATACTTCAGCCGGCCCTGTTTGGTGCCGAAAATCAGGCGT